>OZ255824.1:0-460000 GCA_965277495.1 Acetobacteraceae bacterium
CGGGGTGTTCGCCCGCACCTTGCCAGTGCCGATGATGAACATCGTGAACGGCGGCAAGCACGCGGACAATCCGATCGACATCCAGGAGTTCATGATCCAGCCGGTGGGCGCGCCGACCTTTGCCGACGCGGTCCGGATCGGGTCCGAGATCTTCCAGGCGCTGAAGTCGAAGCTGCACGCGGCCGGGCACAACACGAATGTGGGCGACGAGGGCGGTTTTGCGCCCACCCTGAAATCTGCCGACGAGGCTTTGGCCTTCATCACCCAAGCCTGCGAGCAGGCGGGTTACCGGCCCGGCGAGGACGTGACCTTCGCGCTGGACTGCGCCAGCACCGAGTTCTTCCATGCCAATGGGGCAAGCGGGGCCAATGGGGCAAGCGGGGCCAATGGGACAAGCGGGGGGGAGTACCGCCTGGACGGCGAGGGCAAGCGGTTCGACGCGGCCGGGATGGTGTCCTATTTGGCGGAGCTCGCCGGACGCTATCCCATCGTCTCCATTGAGGACGGCTGCGCCGAGGACGACTGGGCGGGCTGGAAGCATCTGACCGACGTGCTGGGCAAGCGGGTGCAGTTGGTGGGTGACGACCTGTTCGTGACCAATGCCGAGCGGCTGCGGCGCGGGCTGGAGGAGGGGACCGCCAATTCCATCCTGGTCAAGGTGAACCAGATCGGCACGCTGACGGAGACGCTGGAGACGATGGAGCTGGCGCAGCGGGCCGGGTTCACGGCGGTGATGAGCCACCGGTCCGGCGAGACGGAGGACACGACGATCTCGGACCTCGCGGTGGCAACCAATTGCGGGCAGATCAAGACCGGCAGCCTGGCCCGCAGCGACCGGACGGCGAAGTACAACCAGCTTATCCGGATCGAGGCGGAACTGGGGCCGGCGGCGCGCTATGCCGGGCGGACGATATTGCGGGATGGCTTGCGGCGCGGATGAAGTTAGGAAATCGAAATGACATCGGCTAATGTCGACGACATCGCAATCGAGGATGACGTCATGGGCTGGAGCCGGGTGTTGCGGCGGCAAGCGAAGGCAGCGGTGGCGCCGGTCATATTCCTGGCATTGACGAGCTATTTTGGCTGGAACGCCACCCAGGGCGAACGGGGCTCGCAGGCCTACGCCGTCCGCCAAGAACAGTTGAAGATGGTGCAATCTGAGTTGCTTCGGGTATCAACTGAACGCGATATGTGGGAGCGCCGGGTGGCGGGCCTGCGGGAGCAGCGGCTCGATCTCGACACTCTGGACGAGCGGGCGAGGGCGGTGCTCAGCGTGGCGGCGCCGACCGATCTCGTGCTGCCCTATGGGCCGGGCAAGCGGCTGTACTGACGACTGAGAGCGTGGGCGCCGGGTGCGCCGGCCGGCATCGGTGCGGAACTGAAACACGTGCTCTATTGCATTGCACAATAACAGTTATTCTGGCTTCGGGCTTGTCGTTCCATGGCGTGGGCGCTAGGTGTGCTTGTGCATACCTTACGTCCGAAATGGAGCGACGCGCATGGCGCAGGCGGCCGAGACACGGAAGCGCAGCAAAGACATCGAGGCTCCTCAAGCCGAGCCGCAGAGCCAGGCGCCGCGGCAGGCCACCAACCAGGCGATGACGCGGGAGCAGCTCGTCAAGGCGTATGGCGACATGCTGCTGATCCGCCGGTTTGAGGAAAAGGCCGGGCAGCTCTACGGCATGGGCCTGATCGGCGGGTTTTGCCACCTGTATATCGGCCAGGAGGCCGTGGTCGTCGGCATCCAGTTGGCGCTGTCGGACGGCGACCAGGTCATCACGTCGTATCGCGACCATGGCCATATGCTGGCGACAGGGATGGAGCCGCGGGGCGTGATGGCGGAACTGACCGGGCGCAGCGGCGGCTACTCCAAGGGCAAGGGCGGCTCCATGCACATGTTCAGCAAGGAGAAGCGTTTTTTCGGCGGCCATGGCATCGTCGGCGCGCAGGTGAGCCTCGGCACCGGGCTGGCGATGGCAAACTGGTATCGCGGCAGCGACCGGGTGTGCGCGACCTATTTCGGCGACGGCGCGTCGAGCCAGGGCCAAGTTTACGAGAGCTTCAACCTGGCGGCGCTGATGAAGCTGCCCTGCATCTATGTCATTGAAAATAACAAATACGGCATGGGTACCAGCCTGGAGCGTGCCTCGGCGTCGCACGACCTGTCGAAGAACGGCGCGGCGTGGGGCATCCCGGGCGTCCAGGTGGACGGCATGGACGTGACGGCGGTGAAGGCGGCGGCGGACGTGGCGGTGGCGCATTGCCGCTCGGGCGCCGGGCCGTATTTGCTGGAAGTGCAGACCTATCGCTATCGCGGCCATTCGATGTCCGACCCGGCCAAATACCGCACCCGCGAGGAGGTGCAGAAGATGCGCACCGAGCGCGACTGCATCGAGGGCGCGCGGCATTTGCTGGAGGCGTCCGGCATGGGCGAGGATGAGTTCAAGGCGATCGACAACGCGGTGAAGGCGCGGGTGCAGGAGGCGGCGGACTTCGCCCAGAGCAGCCCCGAGCCGGACCAGAGTGAACTGTGGACCAATATCCTCGTGGAGGGCTGAGGGCGTGTCGACCCAGATATTGATGCCGGCGCTGTCGCCCACCATGACTGAGGGCAAGCTGGCGCGCTGGCTTAAGAAGGTCGGCGAGGAGGTGCGCGCCGGGGACGTGATCGCCGAAATCGAGACCGACAAGGCGACCATGGAGGTCGAGGCGGTGGACGAGGGCAAGCTGTCGCAAATCCTGGTCGAGGAGGGGACGGACGGCGTCGCGGTGAACACCCCGATCGGCGTGCTGTTGGCCGACGGCGAGGCGGCGGCCCCAGCGCCGGCCGCCGCGGCGAAGCAGCCCACGCCTGAGCCGGCCGCCGCGAAGCAGCCTGCGCCGGAACCGACCGAGGATTACAAGGGCATCGCCGACAAGGCGACCGCAAAACAGGCGCCGGTGGCGCTCGCCGACAGTGCGCCGGAGCGTGACTGGGGCCCGACCAAGCCCACGACCGTCCGTGAAGCGTTGCGCGATGCCATGGCGCTGGAAATGCGCGCCGATGACCGGGTGTTCCTGATCGGCGAGGAAGTGGCGCAATACCAGGGCGCCTATAAGATCAGCCAGGGCTTGTTGGACGAGTTCGGGCCGCGCCGCATCATCGACACGCCGATCACCGAGCACGGCTTCACCGGCATGGCCGTGGGCGCCGCAATGGATGGGCTGCGGCCCATCGTCGAGTTCATGACGTTCAACTTCGCCATGCAGGGCATCGACCACATCATCAACTCGGCCGCCAAGACGCTGTATATGTCCGGCGGCCAGATGGGGTGCCCGATCGTGTTCCGCGGGCCGAACGGCGCGGCGTCGCGGGTGGCGGCGCAGCATAGCCAGGATTATGCGTCGTGGTATGCGCATTGCCCGGGCCTGAAGGTGGTCGCGCCGTGGTCCAGCGCCGACGCCAAGGGCCTGCTGCGGACCGCGATACGCGACCCCAATCCGGTCATCGTGCTGGAGAACGAGATTCTCTACGGCCAGACGTTCGAGTGCCCGACCAATGAGGACTTCGTCGTGCCGATCGGCAAGGCCAAGATCGAGCGGGCGGGCAAGCACGTGACCATCGTCGCCTACAGCATCATGGTCGGCGTGGCGATGAAGGCGGCGGAGACGCTGGCCGAGCGGGGCATCGAGGCCGAGGTGATCAACCTGCGCAGCCTGCGTCCGCTCGATACGGAAACCATCGTCGCGAGCGTGAAGAAGACGAGCCGGCTGGTGACGGTCGAGGAGGGCTGGCCCTATGCCGGCATCGGCGCCGAGCTCGCAATGCAAGTGATCGAGCACTGCTTCGACTGGCTCGACGCGCCGCCGGTGCGGGTGCACGGGTTGGACGTGCCGCTGCCCTATGCGGCAAACCTGGAGAAACTGGCGTTGCCGCAACCGTCCTGGGTGGTCGACGCCGTGGCCAAGATCGTCTGAGGGGCGCGCAGCATGGCGACGAATATCCTGATGCCGGCGCTCTCGCCGACGATGACCGAGGGCACGCTGGCCCGCTGGCTGAAAAAAGAAGGCGACGAGGTGCGCTCGGGCGACGTGCTGGCCGAGATCGAGACGGACAAGGCCACCATGGAGGTGGAGGCCGTCGACGAGGGCGTGCTGAGCAAGATCCTGGTGCCGGACGGGACCGCCGGGGTGAAGGTGAATGCGCCGATCGCCGTGCTGACGGCGGATGGGGAGGAGGCGTCCGCGCCGCCGGCCCCACCGGCGCAGGCTCAGGCCGCGGAGGCCCCGGCAGCGCCGGCCCAGTCGCCGAAGGCTCCGGTTGCCGGCCCGACCCCGGCTGTGGCGGCGCCGATGAGCAATGGGCATGATGCGGCCGGCGGGCACGAGGCGGACCGTATCTTCGCCTCGCCGCTGGCCCGGCGGATGGCCAAGCAGGCCAATATCGATTTGTCGTCGATGAAGGGCTCCGGCCCGAATGGGCGCATCATCAGGGCCGATATCGAGGCCCGGCAGGCGCCGGACGCCGGGCAGCCGACCCGCATGGAGGCGCAGGCGGGCGCCCGCGAGGTCAATGAGCCGATAGCGCCAGTGCAGCAGGTCAAGCCTGAGGCGAAGCCGGCGCCGAAACCTGCCCCGGCGGCACCCATCGCCGCGCCGCACCAGCTCGTGGCGAACTCGACGATGCGTAAGGTGATCGCGCGCCGGCTGCTCGAGAGCCATCAGCTCGTGCCGAACTTCTATGTCACGATGGATATCGAGATCGACGCATTGCTGAAGCTGCGCGCCGATCTGAATGCGCGGGCACCGAAGGAGGGTCCGGGCGCGTTCAAGCTCTCGGTCAACGACCTGGTGATCAAGGCTGCCGCGGTGGCGCTGCGCCGGGTTCCGAAGGTGAACGCGAGCTACACCGAGGACGCGATGATTGTCTATGACGACATCGACATCAGCGTCGCGGTGTCGATGCCGGACGGGCTGATCACGCCGATCGTGCGCAAGGCCGACCAGAAGGGCTTGGCTGCGATCAGCAACGAG
The DNA here is from genome assembly GCA_965277495.1 of Acetobacteraceae bacterium. Taxonomy (GTDB): domain Bacteria; phylum Pseudomonadota; class Alphaproteobacteria; order Acetobacterales; family Acetobacteraceae; genus CAHJXG01. Next base: position 5,014 of record OZ255824.1, read on the forward strand.
ATGAAGGACCTGGGCGCCCGCGCCAAGTCGGGCAAGCTGAAGCCTGAGGAGTTCCAGGGTGGCAGCTTCTCGATCTCGAACCTCGGCATGTTCGGGGTGAAGCAGTTCACCGCCATCATCAACCCGCCGCAGGCCGCGATCCTGGCCGTGGGCGCCGGGGAGAAACGTCCGGTGGTGAAGGACGGCGCGCTGGCGGTCGCGACGGTGATGACGTGCACACTGAGCGTCGACCACCGGGTGGCGGACGGGGCGCTCGGCGCCGAGTGGATGGCGGTGTTCAAGGGCATCGTCGAGGATCCGCTCAGCCTAATGCTTTAGGATACATCATGGAAACTAAGTTCGATGTGATCGTCGTCGGCGGCGGACCCGGCGGCTACGTGGCGGCCATACGCGCGGCGCAGCTCGGCATGAAGGCCGCCGTGGTGGAACGCGAGAACCTGGGCGGCATCTGCCTGAACTGGGGCTGCATCCCAACGAAGGCGCTGCTGCGCTCGTCCGAGATCAACCACCTGCTGCACAACATGGGCGAATTCGGTTTCAGCGCCGACAATATCCAGTTCGACCTGCCGAAGATCGTGACGCGGTCGCGCAAGGTCGCCAAGCAGTTGGCGGGCGGCGTCGGGCATCTATTGAAGAAGAACAAGGTGACGGTGTTCGACGGGCTGGGCAAGCTTGCGGGCAAGCATACCCTGGCCGTCACCAAGGACGGCAAGGAGGTCGCGACATTGACGGCGCCGCACATCATCCTGGCGACCGGCGCGCGGGCGCGGCAACTGCCGGGGCTGGAGGGCGACGGCAAGCTTATTTGGACCTACCGCGAGGCGATGGTGCCGCCGGCCATGCCGAAGTCGCTGCTGGTGATCGGCTCCGGCGCCATCGGCATCGAGTTCGCGAGCTTTTACCGCAACATGGGCGCCGAGGTGACGGTCATCGAGATGCTGGACCGCATCCTGCCGGTCGAGGACGAGGAGATCAGCGCGTTTGCCCGCAAGTCGTTCGAGAAGCAGGGGATCAAGATCATGACGTCGGCCAAGACGACGAAGGTGCAGAAGAACGGCGACAGCGTGACGGCCATGATCGAGGCGGGCGGCAAGACGCAGGAGATCACCGTGGACCGGGTCATCTCCGCCGTGGGAATCGTCGGCAATGTCGAGGATATCGGCATCGAGGGAACCGGGGTTAAGGTCGAGCGCAGCCATATCGTCATCGACGAATACTGCCGCACCGGCGAGCCCGGCGTGTATGCGATCGGCGACGTGACCGGAGCGCCGTGGCTGGCGCACAAGGCGAGCCACGAGGGCGTTATCTGCGTCGAGAGCATTGCCCGGCAGAACGACGTGAAGCCGCTGGACATCGGCAATATCCCCGGCTGCACCTACAGCCGCCCGCAAATCGCGTCGGTCGGCATGACGGAAACTCGGGCCAAGGCGGCCGGGCACGACGTGCGCGTGGGCCGTTTCCCGTTCATCGGCAACGGCAAGGCGATTTCGATGGGGGAGCCGGAGGGCATGGTGAAAGTGGTGTTCGACTCGAAATCGGGGGAACTGCTGGGCGCGCACATGATCGGCGCCGAGGTGACCGAGATGATCCAGGGCTATGCGGTGGCGCGCACGCTGGAGACGACCGAGGTCGAGCTGATGCACACCGTGTTCCCGCACCCGACCGTCAGCGAGACGATGCACGAGGCGGTGCTGGACGCCTATGGGCGCGCCATCCACTTTTAGGGCGTCGCTTGACGGGCGGGCGGCTCCCATCCACTTGATCGTCTCCGCCTCTGTCCGGGAGCCTGCATGGCGACGCGTGTTGTAATCGATCATCGCCTTGGGGCGCCCGGCGCGCCGTTGCGGCACCCAGAAAAGGCGAACCGCCCGGATAACCCGATCCAGCGCAAGCCGGACTGGATACGCGTGAAGGCGCCCAACCACCCGATCTACCACGAGACCCGGGCGCTGATGCGCGAGAACCGGCTGGTGACGGTGTGCGAGGAAGCGGCCTGCCCGAACATCGGCGAGTGCTGGTCGCAGCGCCATGCCACCATGATGATCATGGGCGACACCTGCACCCGCGCCTGCAGCTTCTGCAACGTGCGGACGGGCCAGCCGGACGCGCTGGATGCGGACGAGCCGCGCCGGGTTGCGGAGGCGGTGGCGAAGCTCGGGCTGCGGCACGTGGTGATCACGTCGGTCGACCGGGACGACCTGCGCGACGGCGGCGCGGCGCATTTCGCGGCGGTGATACGCGCGCTGCGCGACGCGGCGCCGGGCACGACGATCGAGGTGCTGACCCCCGACTTCCTGCGCAAGCCCGGCGGACTCGAAGTCGTCGCGGAGGCGCGGCCCGACGTGTTCAACCATAACCTGGAGACCGTGCCGCGGCTTTATACGACCATTCGGCCCGGCGCGCGTTATTACCAGTCGTTGCGGCTGTTGGACCGGGTGAAGATGGTGGACCCGACGGTCTTCACCAAGTCCGGGCTGATGCTCGGTTTGGGCGAGGGGCGTGCGGAGGTCATGCAGGTCATGGACGACTTGCGGGTGGCCGATGTCGATTTCTTGACGCTGGGCCAGTATCTGCAGCCGACCGTGAAGCATGCAGCGGTTGACCGTTTCGTGCCGCCAGACGAGTTCTCGGATTATGCCGCGATGGCGCGGTCGAAAGGCTTCTTGATGGTCAGCGCGACCCCGCTTACCCGCAGTTCTTATCACGCGGACGCCGATTTCGAACAGTTGCGCGCCGCCCGCGCTCGGCAGCTTGCGCTGGTGCCTGCCTGAGATGCCTACTCACGCCGAGCACAAGGTATTGCCCTACAGTCCGGAGCAGATGTTCGATCTCGTCGCGGATGTTGGGAAATACCCGGAGTTCCTGCCCTGGTGCGCGGGCGCACGGGTGAAATCGCACAGCGATACCCAGCTTGTGGCGGACCTGACCATCGGGTTCGGGCCATTCCGGGAGAGCTTCACCAGCCGGGTCGCGCTGGACCGGCCGCATCAGGTGCAGGTGAAGTATGAGAACGGTCCATTCCGGTATTTGAATAATCAATGGACGTTCGAGCCGAACCCAAAAGGCTGCAACGTCAAATTCTATGTCGATTTCGAGTTCAAGAGCCGCGTGTTGCAGGCCGCTATCGGAGTCGTGTTCAACAATGCGGTGAAGCTGATGGTGAACGCGTTCCTGAAGCGGGCGCGCGAGGTCTATGGCGCACCGGCCGCCACGGTGGCGGTGACGCCGCCAACCGGCCTTCCGGCCAAGTCCTGAGCGGGAAGCGTCGCCATGACCTATGCCCCGCTGCGGTTTGACGCCGGTATTCCGGTCCGGGTTAATCTCTATTCCGACACGCAGACCAAGCCCAGCGCCGCGATGAAGCAGGCGATGATGCAGGCCGAGGTCGGCGACGAGCAGCACGGCGCCGATCCGACGGTCTGGGCCTTGTGCGACCGGATGGCGGCGCTGCTTGGCAAGGAGGCGGCGATGTTCCTGCCGTCGGGGACCATGTGCAACCAGGTCGCCATCCTTACCCAGTGCCGGCCAGGCGACGAGATCTTGGCGCATGGCACTGCCCATATCGCGACCTCCGAGGGCGGCGCCGCGTGGGCGTTGGCGGGCGTGCAGGTCTCGCCCCTCGAAGGCGGCAACGGCATTTTCTCGGCGGAGCGGCTGGCGGCCGCCATTCGTCCGGTGTCCCGCTATTCGCCCGCCCAACGCATGGTGGAGGTTGAGCAGACCGCGAACCTGGGCGGCGGCGCGGTGTGGCCGCTCGAGACCCTGCATGCCGTGGCGGAGGCCGCCCATGCGCATGGCATGGTCACCCACATGGACGGCGCCCGGCTGATGAACGCCGTGGTCGCTGCGGGCGTGCCGGCGTCTGAGATGGCGTCCGGGTATGACACGGTGTGGCTCGACTTCACCAAGGGGCTTGGTGCGCCGCTTGGGGCCGTGCTGGCCGGTTCGGCGGAGTTCATCGACGCTGCCTGGCGCTGGAAACAGCGGCTGGGCGGGTCGATGCGGCAAGGAGGGATATGCGCGGCGGCGTGCCTGTATGCGCTGGACCACAATATCGACCGCTTGGCCGATGACCACGAAAACGCGCGCATGCTGGCCCGCAGCCTGGCGCAGGTGCCGGGCCTGGCTGTCGAGCCGCCGGAGACGAACCTGGTATTTCTCGACACTGCGTCGTCCGGGCTGACGGCAGATGAGCTTGCGGCGCGGGTGCGTGGCGCGGGGGTGCTGATCTCGGTGATGGGCAAGTATCGCGCGCGCGCCTGCACGCATCTCGACGTGACGGCGGCGCAGGTGGCAGAGGCTGCATCGGCGATCCGGGATGCCGTAGCGGCGTAGCCTTACCGAGCTCTGGCCGCCGCGCCGAGCATCGCCAGCGCGCGCATCGCCGTTGCCTCCCGCACCGCGGCGCGGTCCCCGGGGAAGACTTGGCGCTCGGTCGTGCTGACGCCATCGCGGACGCCCATGCCGAACCAGACGGTTCCGACGGGCTTGCTCGCGGTTCCGCCGCCGGGTCCGGCGACCCCGGTCACCGCAATCGTCAGGTGAGCGTTTGAACGCGCTAATGCGCCGGACGCCATGCTGGCTGCGACCGGGCCGCTCACCGCGCCGTTCGCCTCGATCAGCTCAGGCGGCACGCCAAGCATGTCCGATTTGGCATTGTTGGAATAGGTGACGAAGCCGCGGTCCACCACGTCCGAGGACCCGGCGATTTCAGTAAGCACGGCGGCGATTAGCCCCCCGGTGCAGCTTTCCGCCGTCGCCAGCATCAAGCCTCGATTCCTGCACTCGGACAGCAAGGCCGTCGCGGCCTGCAGCAATGCGGGGGTGATCATCCGATTTGAACCTGCTTTCAGAAGGGCACTACATGCCGGGCGGCATACAAAATCAATGCTGTGCCGACGCCGGCCAGGATGTCGTCGGCCATGATGCCGAACGCGCCCGGCTGCCGGTCGGCCCAGCCAACGGGGCCGGGCTTGCAGATGTCGAGCGCGCGGAAGCCGATGAATGCTGCGGCAAGGCCGGGAAGCGAAACGCCGGCGAGCCCCAGCAGCGCGATCCATTGGCCGGCGACCTCGTCGATCACGACCCATCCGGGGTCGGCCCGTGGATCGGTCACGGCGCGTGGAATGGCCACATAGCCAGCGACGGACGCGAGCGCCGCGCCGAGCGGCAGCAACCAGGGCGGCCCCGCCATCAAGCCTGCGCCGGCCATCAATGCCACCGCCGATCCTGCCGTGCCGGGCGCCACCGGGAAGAAACCGACGCCAAAAAAGCTGGCAACCAGCCGGCTCATCCGCCCCATGGCGCCAGCGGGTGCGGCAATGCGCTGCCATAGCGGGCACGGTAGATCACCACGTTTTCAATGACCCGCTGCACGTAGTTGCGAGTCTCGTTGAACGGGATCAGCTCGATCCAGTCGATCATCCCAACCGTCCCGGCCAATGGATCGCCATATCCCGCGATCCACTCCTGCACCCGGCTCGGCCCGGCGTTGTAGGCGGCCGCCGCAAGGGGCAGCGCGCCGCCGAACTGGTCGAGCAATCCCTGAAGGTACGCCGTGCCGAGCCGCATGTTATAGCCCGCATCGGTCGTCAGTGCCGGCACGCTGACGGGTTCATTCAGCCGGTTCGCCACGCTGGCGGCGGTCGCCGGCATCAATTGCATGAGGCCGCGGGCGCCGGCCGGGCTGGCCGCTTCGACGTCGAAGCCGCTCTCCTGCCGGATGAGGCCGAGCGCCACCGCAGGCTCGATAGAACCGGTCGGCGGCTCCGCGCTCACCGGCCACCCTGCGCCGGGCAGCATCAACCCGTCTCGCCCGGCGCGGCGGGCGATCGCCACCGCTTGGTCCGGCATCCCGAGGCCCAGCGCCATGTGGGCCGCCATCGCCCGCTCGGCCGCGTTTGGCGCGGTCTCGTCGAGGCGCTGCAGGAATGCCCGCGCCCGGCGCGGCTCGCCCCACGCCACCAGCAAGACAGCCGCCCGCGCCAGTTCCCGGCAGGTGAAGGTTGTGGCCTGTTCGGCGTCCCAAGCCGGATCCTGCGCGGCCATTATGCGGGTGGTAAGGGCAGTTTCGTCGTCGCCCAGGGCACGCGCGGCTAGTTGCCCGTAGAATGTGGTCGGCCACGCGGCAGCCTGGGCGTAGGCCGCATGAGCGCCCGCGGCATCGCCCAACGCCGTTGCCGCCCGGGCAATCCAGTAATAGGCCCGGCCCTGGGTGATCGCCGCATGCGACAACCCCGCAAGCGCCTGGAAATGCTGGGCGGCTTCGGCGGGCCGGTCGAGCCGGCGCAGCGCGATCCAGCCGGAAAGGAACTCCGCATCCATCGCGGCTTCGCCGGATTGGTGGTGGCCGCTGGTCAGGGCGTACGCGGCGGCGGGATCGCCCGCGCGCAACATGCGCCGGGCCAGCAGGTTGCGCTCGTCCCAGAACGCCCTTTGACGGTCGGACGGGGCGCTGGCCTCCGCACCTGCGCCCCGTCCGGCCCAGACGGCCAGCGCCGCGCGGTCCTGGCCGGCGCGGCGATGCCATTTCGCCAGGTCGAGAACCATGGACGGATCGGCGCGGCCCGCGACCGCTGCGGCCATGGCGGCGGCGGAGGAGTCGTCGCGCCGCAATGCCAGCCTCGCCTCGGCAGCCGGGCGGTCGGCAGGACGGACCCGAACGGCTTGGCGCGCGGCGGGGCTGCCCGGCAGGCCGGAATCGGTCCATGCCAGGCGGTCGAAACGCCGCCATTGGTCCTCCGCGGTCAGCACGCGGCCCCATGCGCGTATGAACGCGAGCTCTCCCGCGGGTTCCACGCCATTGACCCAGGCGGCGCGTGCATCCTGTTCGGCTTCGGCTGCACGCCCGGTGCGGTTCGCGGCCTCGGCGCAGCGAAGCATGACGTAGGACGGGACCGGCGGACGCTGGCAGCGTTCGAGCAGCGCCTGGTCGTCGCCATCCGCCGCCAGCGCCTCGTCCAAGCGGCGGGCGAGCAATCCCTGCTGCGGCCAGGCCGGGTTCCCTGCGATAAAGGAGGCGAGTTCAGGAGCATGAGCGGCGCCCGGGGCAAGCAGCCGGAAATACTGCACCAGCTTGCGCGCCAATGGCTCCGGCAGCGCCGCGGCAAGGGCGTCTGCATCCGTCCAGCGCTCCTCACGGACCGCGGCAAACATGTCCTGCGCCGTCCCAGCAGCATCGGCGGCTGCGGGCACGACCAGGGGCAGGCACAGCACAAATAGGAAGACGGCGCGGCGCATTTGGCGTTATAGGACGGCCTGGCCTTGCGGCGCACCCCCCATGTGCCTAGGCTCGGCGTCCCCGTCTGCCAGAGGCCCGCCATGTCCAGTCCCCTGTTCCAGGGATCATTCGTCGCCCTGATCACGCCGATGCGCCCCGACGGCGCGCTGGACGAGGCCGCGTTCAGCGCCTTCGTAGATTGGCAGATCCAGCAAGGCACCAACGGCATCGTCCCGGTCGGCACGACTGGGGAAAGCCCGACGCTGAGCCATGACGAGCATCGCCGGGTGGTCGAGATTGCAGTGGAGGTCGCTGCGGGACGGGTGCCGGTGCTGGCCGGCGCCGGGTCGAACAGCACGGCGGAGGCGATCGAGCTGACGCAGCACGCCAAGGAGGCCGGGGCCGACGCGGCGCTGATCGTGACGCCCTATTACAATAAGCCGACCCAGCAGGGCATGATCCTGCATTATACCGCCATCGCCGAAGCGGTCGACCTGCCGATCGTGATCTACAACATCCCGTCGCGCAGCGTGGTGGACATGAGCGTCGAGACCATGGCGCATTTGGCGCAGCACCGGAACATCGTCGGCGTGAAGGACTCGACGGCCAATTTGGCGCGTCCGCTGCACACGCGCCGCGCCTGCGGGGCCGGGTTCGTGCAGATGTCGGGCGAGGACCACACCGCGCTGGCGTTCAAGGCGGCGGGCGGCCATGGCTGCATCAGCGTCACTGCCAACGTCGCCCCGCGGCTGTGCAGCGAGATGCACCGCGCCTGGCAGGACGGCGACACGGATAGGGCGATGGGCATCCAGGACCGGCTGCTCGCACTGCACGACGCGTTGTTCGTCGAGACCAGCCCCGGCCCGGTCAAGTATGGCGCGAGCCTGTTGGGCCATGGCAGCGAGCACTGCCGGCTGCCGCTGGCGCCGGTTTCGGACGGAACGCGGGCGCAGGTGCGTGCGGCGATGGCCGGCGCCGGGCTGCTGAACTAGGGCCAAGCTGGGTGGCGGATACCAAGACCAAGAAGAAGTCGGGCCTCATTTCCCACGGCATCGCCGCGCAAAACCGGAAGGCGCGGTTCGACTACACCATCAAGCAGACGATGGAGGCCGGGCTGGTGCTCCTGGGTCCCGAGGTGAAGTCGCTGCGCCATGGCCGCGCGACGCTGACCGAGGCATGGGCGGGGGAGCGGGACGGCGAGCTGTTCCTGTTCAATTGCTATATCCCGGAATACCAGGCGGGCGTGCTCTCGCGGTTCGAGCCGCGTGCGCCGCGCAAGCTGTTGCTGAAACGCAAGCAGATTGGCGAGTTGATCGGTGCCGCCAACCGTGACGGGCTGACGCTGGTACCGCTGCAGATTCATTTCAACGACCGCGGCGTGGCCAAGGTGCTGCTCGGTGTCGGCGAGGGACGGAAGAAGCAGGACAAGCGGCAGGCGATTGCAGCGCGCGACTGGCAGCGCGACAAGGCCCGGCTGATGCGGGCGAAGGGCTGACCGTCGCCAGCGCAGCGGCGCCACCTAGTTGCCGGCGTGACACCGGCGCCCACATGCATGGGCGGGCAGGATAGGGGGACCGGCGGCATGGAGATTTCACGACGGGGGGCACTGGCCTATGGCGCGGCCTTGGCCGGCGCTGCCAGCCTGGCGGCCGGACCGCCTCCCACGACGGCTTGGGCATTCGAGTTCCCGTCGATCGACGAGGGGCTGCTGCGGCTGGCGCAGTTCCAGGGCAAGGTCCTGCTCGTGGTGAATACGGCGTCGTTCTGCGGCTACACCCCGCAATACCGGCAGTTGGAGGCGCTGCAGCGGCGCCTGTCGCCCGCGGGCTTTTCGGTGATCGGCGTGCCGAGCCAGGACTTCGGTCAGGAAAGCGGGACCAACGGCGAGGTGAAGGCGTTTTGCGAGGCGACCTTCGGCGTCGATTTCCCGATGGCGGCAATCGGCCATGTCCGGGGCGCCGACGCTGCGCCGTTCTATAAATGGGTGCGCGAGCAGCGGCGGTGGGAGCCGCGGTGGAACTTTAATAAGGTGCTGATCGGGCGGGACGGCGCCATTCTCGGCACATTCAGCTCGGATGACCTGCCGGACCAAGGCCGGCTGGCGGCGGCGATCGAGGACGCGGTCAAACAGGCTTAGCAGGCGTCTCCGCAGCGACGCGCTGCATGAGGTCGAGCACCACCTGTTCAAACATCTCCCGCGTCAGCAGCCCGGTGTTCGTGTTGTAGCGGGAGACGTGATAGCTGTTGGCCAGTAGCAGGCCGTCCGGCAGTTGGACGATCTGGCCGTGCTGGAACCGTATGCGGGTGACGGGGATGCCGCAGGCGCGCAGGACGGCGGCGTGGGCCAGGACACCAAGCGCCAGCACGCCGCGCAAATACGGCAATGACTTGAGCTCGGCGGTCAGGAAACGGTTGCAGGTGCGGACCTCGACCGGTTGGGGCAGGTTCGCCGGCGGCACGCAGCGCACGGCGTTGACGACGCGGCAGCCTGTAAGCGCCATGCCGTCATCCGGGCGCGCGTCATAGGCGCCGGTGGCCAGATGGAAGCGGATGAGGGTTTCATAGAGCAGCACGCCGGCATGGTCGCCGGTGAATGGCCGCCCGGTCCGGTTGGCGCCCTTGACGCCCGGCGCCATGCCGACGATCAGGATCGGCGCGTTCAGGGCGCCAAGGCTGGGAACGGGGCCGTTGAACCAGTCGGGATGGCTGTGCTGGTTGGCCCGGCGATACTCCACCAGCCGCGGGCACAGCGGGCAGTCATGCGGAGGCTGTTCGATGGTGATGGCAGCCGGGGGGATGTCGTCGCGGATCAGCAAAGGATGGGCCTTGTTCGGCAATTGCGGGTCGTGCTGTAGCGCCACCGTGACAGGAGCGCCGAAATCAACATAGGCGACGGAAGCCTTACGGAAAGTATAAATCATGTTTGAGGCCATCCTGGTGGCGGTTGGCGCCAACCTGCCGGCGGACGGACGCACGCCGCTGGCGACCTGCCGGTGGTCCGTCGAACAGCTTGCGTTGCTGCCGGGCCTTCGCCTTCGCGCTGTTTCGCACTGGTATGCAACGCGGCCGGTTCCAGAGTCGGACCAGCCGTCGTTCATCAACGGCGTGGCAGTGCTGGCCGGTGCGGCCGAGCCTCATTGGCTGCTGCAAGCCCTGCATGGCATCGAGGCGGCGGCGGGCCGGGTCCGCACCGAGCCGAACGCCGCCCGCACGCTGGATTTGGATCTGCTGGCGATGGACGGCCTGGTCCTTTCGACGCCGGGGCTTGTGCTGCCGCACCCGCGGATGCAGCAACGCGCCTTCGTGCTGGTGCCGCTGCATGATGTCCTGCCGGGCTGGCGCCATCCAGTTCTTGGCCTGGATGCCGGGCAACTGCTCGCGATGCTGCCGGACCAGGCTGTGCACCGGCTTTAGGCGGTTGCACTTGCCGAATGCACTGTTGCAGCTTAGATAATTCAATTAAACGATATCTGCACGGAGAACGAACGCATGGCGCGTGTCACAGTAGAAGATTGCGTTCAGAAAATCCCGAACCGGTTCGAGCTGGTCCTGTTGGCGGCCCAGCGCGCGCGCAACCTCAGCCGGGGCGAGGAACTGACCATCGACCGTGACAACGACAAGAACCCGGTCGTTGCGCTGCGTGAGATCGCTGGGGAAACGGTGGAGCTGCCGCGGTTGGAGCAGGACCTGATCAAGTCGCTATCGCGTTCGCCCGAGCCGGAGCCGGCGGACGAGGAGGTGCTCGACCTGATCCCGACCGACCAGAACATCTTTGGCCTACAGGATGTGTCGGCCGAAGAAGAGGCGTCGGCGATGCCGGTTGGCGACCTGTCGCCCGACGATATCGAGGCGGCGATCGAGGCGGAGCTTGGCGGCCGTTCGCGCCGATAGGCCAAACCTGATGCGCGGGCAGCGGGCATGAGCGCCCGTTACTCGTACTTTACCCGTGCGCCCGATGGCACGGCGTCGTCCGACACCGGCAAGCTGGGCCACGTTCCGGTTATCCGTCAGTTTGAGCTGACCGAAAAGGTCCGGGCCTACGATCCCAAGGCGGATACGGCGATGCTCGACGCCGCCTACGTGCTTGCCATGCAGGCGCACGGGCAGCAGACCCGGGAAAATGGCGATCCCTACATCACCCACCCGCTCGCGGTGGCGGATATCCTGGCGGGATACCGGCTCGATACCGCCAGCATCGTGACGGCCTTGCTGCACGACGTGATCGAGGACACGCCGGTCACCTTGGCTGAACTGGAACGGCGGTTCGGCCCCGCGGTCGGTGGGCTGGTGGACGGCGTCACCAAGCTGACCCGGCTCGAGTTGCAATCGGACCGCACCAAGCAGGCGGAGAACTTCCGCAAGCTGGTGCTGGCGATGAGCAAGGACATCCGCGTCCTGCTGGTGAAGCTGGCGGACCGGCTGCACAACATGCGGACGCTGCATTACGTGCAAAAGCCCGAGCGCCGGTTGCGCATTGCCCGCGAAACCATGGAGATCTACGCGCCGCTGGCCGAGCGGATCGGCATGGACGCGCTGAAAACCGAGCTGCAAAACCTGGCGTTTGCGCAGCTCGAGCCCGAGGCGTTCGATACGATCCAGGCCCGGCTTAACTTCCTGCGCGGCCAGGGCGCCGATGTCATCGAGGAAGTGCGCGAGGAGCTGGTCCGCGTGTGCGCCGATGGTGGCGCGGAGCCGATCGAGATCACCGGACGGGAGAAGTCGCCCTACTCGATTTGGGAAAAGATGCAGCGGCGCAACGTCGCCTTCGAGCAATTGTCCGACATCATGGCGTTCCGCGTGGTGATGCCGTCCCGCGATCCTTGCTACATGGCGCTGGGCGCCATCCATGCGGCTTTTCCGGTCATCGCCGGGCGGTTCAAGGACTACATCTCGACACCGAAGTCGAACGGCTATCGCAGCCTGCACACCGGGGTGACGCTGCGGGAGCCGCGCAACCAGAAGATCGAGGTGCAGATACGCACCGCCGACATGCACGATGTCGCCGAGAACGGAGTTGCGGCGCATTGGCTGTATAAGCAGCAGGATGCGTCGGCGACCGAGCTGCAGCGGTTCCGCTGGGTGCAGGATCTGCTGGAAATCCTGGAGAATTCCCAGGACGGCGACGAGTTCCTGGAGAACACCAAGCTCGAGCTCTATCAGGACCAGGTGTTTTGCTTCACCCCCAAGGGGCAGTTGATCGAGTTGCCGCGGGGGGCGACCAGCATCGACTTCGCCTATGCCGTGCACAGCCAAGTCGGCGACAAGTGCGTCGGGGCCAAGGTGAACGGGCGCCTGATGCCGTTGCGGCACGAACTGCAGAATGGCGACCAGGTCGAGATCATGACCGCGCGCGACGGGGTGCCGTCGCCGGCTTGGGAGCGTTTTGTCGTCACCGGGAAGGCCCGGGCGCGCATCCGCCGCTATATCGCGCAGCAGCAGCGGCAGAACTACGTCGATGCCGGCCGGGCCGCCTTGGCCAAGGCGTTTCGCCAGGAAGGCTTGGACGGGTCGGAGAAGGTGCTGGAGGCCGGGCTGAAAGGCCTGAAAGCGGCCTCGCTGGACGACCTGTATGTGTCGGTCGGCAACGGCAACGTCGGGCCGAAGGACGTTGTTCACGCAGCATACCCGGAGCTGCGGCAGACCCCGCGTGCGCCGCGCATGATGCCGAGCCTGCCGCCGCGACCCGGACGGGTTTCGGGGCGCGATGGCGGGATACCGATCACTGGGCTGGTCGCCGGCATGGCGGTGCACTACGCCGGGTGCTGCCATCCGCTGCCGGGCGACCACATCGTCGGCATCGTCACCACGGGGAAGGGCGTCACGATCCACACCCGGGAGTGCCAGACGCTGGAAAGCTTCGCCGCGACGCCTGAGCGCTTCATCGACGTGGGGTGGGAAACGCCGGCGTCCAGCGCCGACGGCAAGCCGGCAACCCACACCGGCCGCATCAGCGCGATTGCGGTGAACCAGCCCAATACCCTCGCCAGCCTGACCAACGCCGTCGCGAAATACGATGGTGCCGTCATCAACCTCAAGATCACCAACCGCCAGCAGGAGTTCTTCGAGGTGTTGCTGGACGTCGAGGTGCGGGACCTCCGGCATCTGTCGAACGTGATCGCTGGGCTGCGGGCGGCGAGCGGTGTCACGCAGGTCGAGCGGGCAAGAGGTTGATTTGATGGCACTATCTTGATGGCATTATCTTGATTCTGGGACTCGGTTCGGACCTTTGCGACATACGGCGGATCGAGGCGGTGATGGCGCGGTTCGGCGACCGCTTCCTGGAGCGCGTATTCACTCCGACCGAGCGTGCCCGCGCCCGCCGCCGCACCATGAGCCTGCAAGCGCCGACCCTCGCCAAACGTTTCGCGGCCAAGGAGGCTTGCGCGAAGGCGCTCGGCACCGGGTTCCGGCTGGGAGTGTTCCATTCGGATATGGGCGTCGTGAACCTGCCGTCCGGCCAGCCCACGATGGCGCTCACCGGCGGGGCGCAGGCGCGGTTGCTGGCCTTGACGCCGGGCGGGATGCATCCGTCGGTCGCGCTGACCGTCACCGACGAGTATCCGTATGCATTCGCGCAGGTGGTCATTTCGGCGCTGCCCATGGCCGGGGTTCCTTGACACGGCGCGCCTGCGTCGGCTTCATCCCGCCATCTCAGTAGACCGGATCACCTCCCTATAATGGCGAAGCAGAAACCGGGTGGCTTGATCGATAACGTCAAGACCATCATCTATGCCGGCCTGATCGCGGTCGGCATCCGCACCGTCGCGTTCGAACCGTTCAATATTCCTTCCGGCTCGATGATCCCGACCCTGCTCATCGGCGACTATTTGTTCGTATCGAAATTTAGTTACGGCTACTCACACTATTCGATACCGTTCGCGCCGGACCTGTTCAATGGGCGCATCTTCGGCCGGTTGCCGGACCGGGGCGATGTCGCGGTGTTCAAGTGGCCGCGCGACAACCAAACCGACTACATCAAGCGCATCGTCGGGCTGCCTGGCGACCGGATTCAGATGAAGTCCGGCCAGCTATATATCAACGGCGCCATGGTGCCGCGCCAGGGCGAGGGCAACTACACCGCCGACGAACAGGGTTCGCGCACGGTCGCGCGGCTGTATGCCGAGACGCTTCCGAACGGACGGCAGCATGAGATACTGAAAATGTACGACGAGGGCGGGCTCAATACCACGCCGGAGTTCAAGGTTCCCGCGGGGCATGTGTTCGCGATGGGCGATAACCGCGACAACTCGTCGGACAGCCGGGTGATGGACGGCTCGGGCGTCGGCTTCGTTCCGGTCGAGAACTTGATCGGCAAGGCCGAGTTCATCTTCTTCTCGGTCGATGCCTTGGCGCCCTGGTGGGAAGTCTGGGAATGGCCATTCGAGATCCGCTGGAACCGCCTGCTGCACGGCATCAATTGACCGACGCGCCGCTCGGGAATGAGCCGGACCCGGCCGTGCAATACAGCGTGGCCGAAGCCATCCTGGGCCATAAGTTCGCCCGTCCGGCGTTGCTGCACGAGGCGCTGACGCATCGGTCGGCCGCGCATGGCCGCCGCGGCCAGCATCGCCGGGGCGAACGGCGCGGCGTCGGCTCGAACGAGCGCCTGGAGTTCATAGGCGACCGCGTCCTGGCGCTGATCATCGCGCAATGGCTGATCGAGCGCTTCCCCGATGAGCAGGAGGGCGAACTGGGGCCGCGGCACGCCCATCTGGTGTCCCGCAAGGTGCTGGCAATGATCGGCCAGACGGCCGGGCTGTCGGACGCGCTGGCGGTGGCGCCGAACGAGGCCCGGGCGGGGGTGGGGCAATTGGCCAACGTGCTGGCCGACGCGATGGAGGCGACGATCGGCGCGCTGTATCTCGATGCCGGGCTGGATGGGGCGCAGCGGTTCGTGCGCGCGGCGTGGCAGCCCTCGATGGACGCGCTGGTGCTGCCGCCGAAGGATCCGAAGACCGCTTTGCAGGAGTTGCTGATGGCCCGTGGCCTGCCACTGCCGGCGTATCAGCTCAGCGGGCGCAGCGGCCCCTCGCATGCGCCGGAATTCGTCATCGCCGTGTCGGCCTGCGGCGAGGTCGGCACCGGGCGCGCCGGCACCAAACGCCTGGCGGAACGCGCGGCCGCGGCTGAGCTGCTTGAAAGATTGGCATCATGACCGACCAGCCGAGCCCGTCCGGCCTGCCTGCGGACCGGGAGCCGCGCTGCGGGTTCGTCGCGATCGTGGGCGCGCCGAATGCCGGCAAGTCCACGCTGCTGAACCGCCTGACCGGCGCAAAGCTGTCGATCGTCAGCCCAAAGGCGCAGACGACCCGGTTCCGCGTGCTCGGTATCCTGATGCGGGGGCCGAGCCAGATTCTGCTGGTCGACACGCCCGGCATCTTTCGCCCACGCCGCAAGCTGGACCGGGCGATGGTAAAGGCGGCCTGGACCGGGGCGGAGGACGCCGACCTTACGCTCTTGTTGGTTGACGCGAAGGCTGGCGCCACCGAAGGCGTGCAGGGCATCGCCCGGCAGATCGCCGAGCGCGGGCGCCGGGCCTGGATGGTGCTGAACAAGATCGACCTGATCGCGGCCCATACCCTGCTGCCGCTGACCGCCCAGTTGAGCGCCATCCTGCCGGCGGAGCAGACCTTCATGGTCAGCGCCGCCACGGGGGGTGGGCTCGACCGTCTGCTGGACGCCTTGGCGGCGGGCGTGCCGGCGGGTCCGCACCTCTATCCCGATGACGACCTTACGGACCTGCCGGATCGGCTGCTGGCGGCGGAGATCGTGCGCGAACAGATCTTCCTGCAAATCCAGGAGGAGATCCCCTACGGCACCACGGTCGAGACCGAGAATTGGCAGGAGAAGCCGGATGGGTCGGTGCGGGTCGAGGCGACAATCTATGTCGGGCGCGCCGGGCATAAGGCGATCCTGATCGGCGCCGGGGGTAGCCGCATCAAGGAGATCGGCGCCCGCGCCCGCAAGGAGTTGACCGGCCTGCTCGAACGCCCGGTGCACCTATTCCTGAATGTCAAGGAACGCGCCGGCTGGGACGAAGAGGGCGCGCGGCTGCGGGCCATCGGCCTCGACGACACGGCATAGGCTTTGGAATGGGAGGCCCCCGCCGTCGTGCTGGCCGCGCGTCCCTACGGCGAGGGCGACGTGCTGGTGACGGTGCTTACGGAGTCGCATGGCAACCATGGCGGCCTGGTCCGCGGCGGCGGTTCGCGAGCACGGGCGTCGACCTGGCAGCCCGGCAACGTAATCCAGGCGCGATGGGTGGCCCGGCTGTCGGACCAGCTTGGCTCCATCACCGCCGAGCTGGTCCACCCCGGCGCCGCGCTGGCGATGGACGACGCATTGTCGCTCGCGATCCTGTCCTCGGCCTGCGCGGTGGCGAACGGGGCGCTGCCGGAACGCGAGCCGCATCCACAGGTGTTCGCCGGGCTGATCCAACTGATTGCCGGGCTGGCGCGCGGCCCGGATGCGTTGACCGAGTTGGTTCGGTGGGAGGGCGCGCTGCTGGCCGAACTCGGCTATGGTCTCGATTTGTCGGCCTGCACGGTGACCGGCGTAGTCTCCGGGCTGGCTTGGGTGTCGCCGAAAACGGGCCGGGCGGTGTCGGACGCGGCCGCGGGGGAGTGGCGGGACCGCCTGCTGCGACTGCCGGGGTTCCTGGTGGGCGGCAATATGGCGTCCGCGGCGGATTGGCGGGACGGCCTCAAGCTGACCGGGCATTTCCTGGCGCGGGATGCCTTTGGGCAGCAGCACCGTCCACTGCCTGCGGCCCGGCACATGCTCTATGACCGGGTTGCGGCCTTGGCGGCGGCGGCTTAGTTCGCTATATGTTCCAGGGATGGAGACACTATGCCTGACGAGCTGACCGGGGCGATTGCGGACACGCCGCTGGCCGAGGCGCTCAGCGAGCGCTATTTGGCCTATGCGCTGAGCACGATCATGTCGCGCAGCCTGCCGGACGTGCGCGACGGTTTGAAGCCGGTGCACCGTCGGCTAGTTTATGCGATGCACCAGCTCAAGCTCGACCCGGCGTCCGGCTTCAAGAAGTGCGCCCGGGTGGTGGGCGACGTGATCGGCAAATACCATCCGCACGGCGACAGCGCGGTTTACGAGGCGTTGGTGCGGCTGGCCCAGGACTTCGCCGCGCGCTACCCGCTCATCGAAGGGCAGGGCAATTTCGGCAACATCGACGGCGATAATGCCGCCGCCATGCGATACACCGAGGCCCGGCTGACCGAGGTCGCGCAGACCCTGCTATCCGGCATCGACGACGACGCCGTGGATTTCCGCGCAACCTATGACGGCGAGGAGAACGAGCCGGTGGTGCTGCCGGGCGGGTTCCCGAACCTGTTGGCCAACGGCGCCGCGGGCATCGCGGTGGGCATGGCGACCAGCATTCCGCCGCACAACGCGGGGGAGGTCTGCACCGCCGCCATCCACCTGATCCAGCATCCGGAGGCAACGACCGCCGACCTGCTGGCCCACATGCCCGGCCCGGACTTCCCGACCGGCGGCACCCTGATCGAGGACCCGGCCGCCATACTGCACGCCTATGAGACCGGGCGTGGCGGGTTCCGCGCGCGCGCCCGCTGGGAAGTCGAGCGCGGCAAGCATGGCCAGTGGCAGGTCGTGGTCACCGAAATACCCTATCAGGTGCAAAAGGCGCGGCTGATCGAGCAGATCGCCGAGCTGCTGGAGGCCAAGAAGCTGCCGTTCCTCGGCGATGTCCGGGATGAGAGCACGGAGCTGGTCCGGCTGGTGTTGGAGCCAAAGTCGCGTGGGGTGGAGCCCGAGGTGCTGATGGAAACCATGTTCCGCGCCACCGCGCTCGAGAGCCGGTTTCCGTTGAACATGAACGTGCTGACCGCCGACCGCACGCCGATGGTGCTCGGCCTGCGCGGGGTGCTGCGCGCCTGGCTCGATCACCGGCACGAGGTGCTGGTCCGCCGTTCCCGCCATCGCCAGGCCGCGATCGAACGGCGGCTGGAGGTGCTGGACGGCTATCTTGCGGTGTTCATGAACCTCGACGAGGTGATCCGCATCATCCGCGAAGAGGACCACCCGAAGCCGGCGCTGATCGCCCATTTCACCCTCACCGACCTGCAGGCGGAGGCGATCCTGAACATGCGGCTGCGCTCGCTGCGGCGGCTGGAGGAGATGGAGATACGCCGCGAGCACAAGACCCTGTCCCGGGAGCGGCGCGAGGTCGAGGCGCTGTTGAAGGACGAGGCCAAGCGGTGGCGGAGTATCGAGGCCGAGCTGGCGGCAGTGCGTGAGAAGTTTGGCCAGGGCGCGCTGGGCGCCCGGCGGACCGTGCTGGGCTCGGTGCCGCTGGCGATCGAGGTGGACGCCGATAGCCTGATCGAGCGCGAGCCGATCACGGTCGTGCTGTCCGACAAGGGCTGGATACGGGCGGTGAAGGGCCACGTGGCAGACGGCGCGGAGCTGAAGTTCAAGGAAGGCGACAAGCTCCGGCTGCTGGTGCCCTGCCAGACGACGGACCGGTTATGCTTGTTCGCCAGCAATGGCCGGGCGCATACGCTGCGCGCCGGCGATCTGCCGCGTGGGCGTGGCGACGGGCAGGCGATCAGGGTGATCGCCGAGCTGGGCAACGATGACGACGTGGCCGCCTTGTTCGTCTGGCGCGAAGGCCTGCGCTATTTGGTCGCGAGCTCCGCGAGCCGCGGCTTCATCGTCGCAGCCGCGGATTTAGTAGCCGAAAAGCGGACCGGCAAGCAGGTGCTGAATGTGAAGCCGGACGAGGCCGCGTTGCTCTGCGTCCCCGCCGACGGCGACCATGTCGCGGTCATCGGCACCAGCCGCAAGCTGCTGGTGTTCCCGTTGGCGCAGGTGCCGGAACTGTCCCGCGGGTCCGGCGTGCTGCTGCAGAAGCATCGGGACGGCAAGCTGGCGGATGCCAAGGTCTTTCGGCTGGCGGATGGGTTGACCTGGAAGCTGGGCGAGAAGACGCGGACCGAGACGGCGCTGCGGGATTGGATCGGCACGCGCGGCCAGATGGGCCGGCTGCCGCCGAACGGGTTTCCGAAGACTGGGCGGTTCAGCTAGGGCGCTGGCGCATTCACCCGACGCACATAGTTTTCCGAGTTTCGCGAGAACGGAAGCTGCCACGTGCCTCACTTGGGGCAGCAGGCAAACTCGACGTTAAGTGGCTTCATAGTGAATGAACTGCCCCCAGCCGGCTACTTGCTGGATGAGATCGAAGTCGCTTTTGTTGCTGGTGAGTACGGGCAAGCCCTGGTGCGCGGCGGAGAGGTAGAGCAGCGCGTCGTTGAGCATCGCTCTATGCTGATACGGTTGAAATCCCTGCGTCCGTGCAAGCGTCCCCGCAATCAGCCCCGCTGCCGTCCAAATGTCGGGCGTTGGCGTCAGCACGCGCCCTTTAGGAATGCCCGCCAGGACCCGCGTGTAATGTGCGCGTCCCTTGGCGAGTTCTGCAGTGCCCTGGGCGCGCTTGGCAAGACCTACCGCGAGTTCTCCGAGGCAGACGGAAGAGTGATAGCGGAGTGCACTATCGAACAGCGCCGCAGCGCCGCTCGGGAGTCGTCCGGCGTAGTTGTTGATATAGACGTTGGTATCCAAGACGATCTGCCGCGCAGCGTTGGGGAGCGCCTGCACGAGGTCGGCATCGGACCGTGGATACAACTGGGCAATGTGGCGCTCGGGCGCATACCGGCGCAGATGCGTCGCAAGATCGAGGGACATGCTGGCAGTGTGAGTGTTCCCCTTCAGTAGTCCAATTCGAACCCGGGCGCTGCCCCACGCTCTTTGCGCATCACATCGCCGGACAGATCCGGTTGCAGGAGCAGTGAGAGGGCAAAGCGGACCAGCTCGGCCGGGTCCATGATGCCAGTCACCTTGCCGGCCGACTTCAGCAGCTCGGGGTCGACAGGAACGGTCCCGGCGCGCTCTGAAGGTTTCTCGGGCTTCCCGGCGCGCATAGCCTGGGCCACCGTCGTGAGCGTTTTCACGGCAGATGCAGGCGAGTGCGCCTCGATCACCCACTGCAAGACCGGTTCTCCGACCCGGTCTTCCCGAACGACCGTTCCCTTGGTCAGCGGAGATTTCGCGTTGTTCGGCTTGACGATCGCGGTAAGGCGCGCCTTGCCCATAGTTTGCCGGCGCGTGTACTGCGCGTACGTTCCGGAGCGGGGAACACCTCGCCCATCGTCTGCATCCTGCCAGATGTAGATAAATCTATCTGTGCGCTGCTGGACTCCGTTCGCCGGAACACGAAGCTTTTCTGGCGCGGCCTGGCTGCGCGCTTGGGACGGGATAAATCTAGCCGCGTGTGATTGCCCGCCCGGAGTGCTGCTTTTCTTGCTCATACGAAAGAGTTAAGCGTCGGTCAGCCCCGGCGCAATCGTTGTCAAGACAAGCGTGAGGCGACACTGGCTTTAATCGCCGGCAAGCCGCGCCCCGGACATCGGCGCCGCCAGCCGCAGCAGCGGGCCGACCCGCGGCGCCGTGTCGATGGCCAGCACGGCGTCGGCCAGATGCGCCGCGTGATTCTCGCCGAGTACTGCGCCGCTCAGCGCCATGAACTTCTGCCGCAGCTCGTCTTGCGTCAGGAAATTGCCGGGCTCGCCCTTTGGCACCTGAACGAAGCGCTCATAGGTTTGCCCCGCCGTCACGATGGTCAGCTTGCCCGCCATGTTGGCCGGGAACTCGGCTTGGACGTCGGCATCCCACTCGCAGGCAATGCGCGGCAGCAGGGCGCGGATGCCTGGGTCCTGCAGCAACTCATAGCTGTCCCAGCCCATGCCGCCGGTGACCAATGCCGCCGCGATCACGAAGGGTCCGCTGAACTGGCCGTCCACCACGTTTTGCGGATCGGCCTTCTTGGGCGCAGGGGCGCCGATCAGCCGCATGCCAGCCTCCGGCAAACCGAGCGTCACCCGCTCGATCGCGGCCGGGTCGATGGCGTGTTCGGCGCGCAGCATCAGCGCCGCGTCGATCCCAGCATGGCCGTAGCGGCACGAGGGATACGGCTTCACCGCCGTCTGCATCAGCTCGAACTCGGTTCCAAGGTTCTGGACGGCGCGGGCCGCGTCCGGCGCCGGCGCATAGGCGTTCAGAAAGCCATGCTTGCCTTCCAGCGCGTCGGCCGCACCTTTAAACCCCTCCCGCGCCAGCGTCGCGGCGGCAAGCCCGGCCATGCCGGACCAGCCGACCTGGAACCGCTTGGTCCAGGCGCCGTTCGCCAGGAATTGCAGGCTGCCGGCGGACTGGCTGAGCGCGATGCCGAGCGCCGAGGCGATGCCGTCCGCGTCCAGCCCAAATATGCGCCCGGACGCGGCGGCAGCGCCGAACACGCCGCAGGTCGCGGTGGGATGATACCCCCGGGCGTAATGGTCGCCGGCCGGCAATGCCAGCGCGACACGGCAGGTGACTTCGTAACCGGCGACGATGGCCGCCAGCACTTCGGCCCCGCTCGCGCCGGTCATCTCCCCGGCGGCGAAGGCGGCCGAGATGACCGGGCAGCCCGGGTGCAGCGACCCGGCCGCGTGCGTGTCGTCGAAATCCAGCGAGTGCCCCAATGCGCCGTTCAGCAACGCCGCGCCGGCCGGGGTGTAGCGGGCGCAATCGCCGAACACGCCGCTGTTGCCGGACGCCATGCCCAAGGCGCGGACCGCCGCCAGCATCGGCGCAGTGCTCTCGGCGTCATGCCGGGCGCGCACGATGTTGCCGACCAGGTCGAGCACCAGGAAGCGAACGCGTTCGACGACCTGTGGCGGCAGGGCAGGGAGCGCGATGCCGGCGCTGAATGCGGATAGCTCGTGCGTAATGCCCATGCTCGTCGCCCCCGTTTGCTTTGCGCCTATCTTGCCCCAGATCGGCCTGCGGTCCAAGCACGTTGCCGGACGGGGCCGCATTGTGGCACACGTGCTTCATGTTGAACCGTCGCGTAATGATTCTGTCTGCGGCCACCGCGTCTTTTGCCTGGCCGGCGCGGGGGCAAGACGCCTTTGGCGCGTTCGTGGGCGGGGTAAAGGCCGAGGCGCGCCGGGCAGGCATCCGGGAGGCGACGCTGCAACAGGCGTTTGCCGGCGTGCAGCCGAACCAGCGTGTCATTGAGCTCGACCATCGGCAGCCGGAGTTCACCCTGACCTGGCCGGAGTATCGTGCCCGCGTGCTGCCGGACAGCCGCATGCAGGCCGCGCGGGAGAACTATGCGCGGGTGCGCGGATTGCTGGCGCAGGTCGAACAACGCTACGGCGTCGATCCGTTGATCATCATGGGCATCTGGGGCGTCGAGTCGGCATTTGGGTCGAACAAGGGCAACTACCGGCTGGTGGAGGCGCTCTCGACACTCGCTTGGGAGGGCCGGCGGGGCGCGTATTACCGTGGCGAATTGATGAACGCGCTGCGCATCCTCGATCAGGGCGACGTGACGCCTGCCCGGCTGACCGGCGGCTATGCCGGGGCGATGGGGCAGCCGCAGTTCATGCCGAGTTCCTATCTGCGCTACGCCGTGGACTTTGACGGGGACGGACGGCGCGACATTTGGGACGACACGGCTGACGTATTCGGCTCGATCGCAAACTATTTGGCGAAGAACGGTTGGCGCCGGAACGAGCCCTGGGCACAGGCGGTGCGGCTGCCTGCCGACTTCGATACGGCGTCGGCCAGCCGCGATAATCGCCGGAGCCTGGGGGAATGGACCCGCGCGGGCGTGCGGCTGGCGAATGGGCGCGAGTTCGGGCGGCCCGATGCACTAGGCGCGGTCGTGGTCCCAAGTGGGGCGGCGCCGGGGGAGGGGTTCATGACCTATGCCAACTTTAACGTGATACGGCGCTACAATCCGTCCGATTTCTACGCCCTCGCGGTCGGCTTGCTGGGCGAAGCGGCTTCTTGATGCGCCGTGCCGCGCGACTGCTGGTTTCGCTCGTGCCGTTGCTGCTGACCGGGTGCAGCCTGTTCTCCAGGCCGGCGGATAAGGCCGGAACGCAGCCGCATTATGTCGTTGGACCCGCCTACCAGGCCGGAGCCGTGTGGTTTTACCCGCAGGAGGATTTCAGTTTGGACACGACGGGCCTGGCCATCGTGCTGCCGAAACGGACCGGGCGCACGGCTGATGGCGAGGCACAGGACTCGATGGCGATGGCCGGTGCCCACCCGACGCTGCAGCTTCCGGCGGTTGCGCTGGTCACCAACCTCCAGAACGGCTTGCAGGCATCGATCCGGATCAATGACCGTGGCCCCGGCCGCCCTGGCCGCCTGATCGGGCTGACCCGGCACGCGGCGGACCGATTGGGCATGACGCCGGACGCGGCAACGCGGGTGCGAATACAGGTCGAAGACGGACCGAGCCGGGCGCTGCGCGACATGCTGCGGGGCAGCCCGAGCCTCGAGATCGAGCGGGCGCCGCGGGAGGGCGTGGCGTCCGAGGAGCTGGCGCCCCCGCCTGGGCTGCAACGATCAACCCGCGGCCGCGTCGCCCTCGTATCCCGTGCGGCGACGGCATCGGACGTGTCCGGCGCCGTCGCGCCAATGAGCTTGCCCGACACGATCGTCCAGGTGCAGGCGCATCCGGGAGAGTTATGGATCAGGGCCGGTGAGTTCGGCGAGGCCCGCTACGCCAATCAGGTCCAGGCACGCCTCGTTCGGCTCGGCGGCACGGTGGAGCGCGTGCGGCAGGGGCGCTTCGACACCTACCGGGTGAGGGCAGGGCCGTTTGCCAGCGTAAACCAGGCAGACTTGGCGCTAGACCAGGCGCTAGGGGCCGGAGTAACCGATGCACATATCGTGGTTGAATAGGGAGCGCCGTGCCATGCTGAATCGACGTTATGTCCTGATGACCGGCGCGGCCTTGGCTGTGCTGCCGGGGGCAGGGTTGCACGCGGAGCAGCGGCACACGCCGCCACGCGGGCGGAACCATGATGCGGCGCCGACCGGCAGCCCGGCGGCCACCCCGCTTGGCCCGCTCGACACCGCGGCGAAGTTCGCGCTCATCATGGATTTCAACACCGGCGCCACGATGCTGGACAAAAGCGGCGACGTGGCGATGCCGCCATCCTCGATGACCAAGCTGATGACGGCCTATATCGTCTACAGCATGCTGAAGTCCGGACGCCTGACGTTGACGCAGGAGCTGCCGGTCAGCGAACGGGCTTGGCGCATGCAGGGGTCGAAGATGTTCGTACCGCTGAACGGCACGGTGAAGGTCGAGGACCTGATCCGCGGCGTGATCGTGCAGTCCGGCAACGACGCCTGCATCGTGCTGGCGGAAGCGATCGCCGGGTCGGAGGAGGGCTTTGCCGACCTGATGAACGCGAGGGCCA
The DNA here is from genome assembly GCA_965277495.1 of Acetobacteraceae bacterium. Taxonomy (GTDB): domain Bacteria; phylum Pseudomonadota; class Alphaproteobacteria; order Acetobacterales; family Acetobacteraceae; genus CAHJXG01. The sequence continues at coordinate 29,536 of OZ255824.1, forward strand.
AGGAGCTTGGCCTCGCCGCGTCCAACTTCCGCAACAGCACAGGATGGCCCGATCCGCAGCAGCGCATGTCGTGCCGCGACATTGCGACGCTGGCGCGCCGGTTGATCACCGACTTTCCCGAGTATTATCATTATGATAGCGAGAAGGCGTTCAAGTACGACAATATCGAGCAGCAGAACCGCAACCCCCTGGTGCAGAAGGGCGTGGCGGACGGGCTGAAGACCGGGCACACCGACGAGGGCGGCTATGGCCTGGTGGCCAGCAGCGCCCGCGGCGGACGGCGGGTGATCGTGGTGGTGAATGGCCTGACGTCGATGCATCAGCGCGCCGAGGAGAGCGAGCGGCTGATGGAATGGAGCTTCCGCGAGTTCGAGAACGTGAAGCTGTTCACCGCGGGCGACACGGTCGAGGCGGCGAAGGTCTGGCTGGGCGCGCATCCGACGGTGCCGCTGGTCGGCGGCGAGGACCTTGTCCTGACCATGCCGCGGCAGTGGCGCCAGCGGGCCAAGATCGAGGTGGAGTATGAGAATCCGGTACCAGCGCCGGTCATCCGCGGCGACGTGCTCGGCAAGCTCGTCGTGTCCGGACAAGGCGTGCCGGCGATGGAGGTGCCGTTGCTGGCCGGCGCCGACGTGCCGCGGCTTGGATTGCCTGGGCGGGCCGTGGCGGTGATGAGCCGCTACGTCAGGGGATCCTGAGGCCGGGTGTTCATCACGTTCGAGGGCGGGGAGGGGGCCGGGAAGTCGACTCAGGCCAAGCTTTTGGCCGCGGCTTTGGCGGCGTCCGGCGATGCCGTGCTGTGCACCCGTGAACCCGGCGGCGCCCCGAACGCGGAACTGCTGCGCGGGCTGTTGCTGTCGCGCGACCGCGATTGGTCGAGGACTGCCGAAATCTACCTGCATTTCGCCGCGCGCGCCGAGCACATCGAGCGAACCATACAACCGGCGCTGGCACGGGGCGCGGTCGTGGTCAGCGACCGGTTTGCCGACTCGACGATGGCGTACCAGGGCTATGGCCTTGGCGCCGGCCGCGCCCTGATCGCCGCACTTTGCCGGTTGCTGCCGGTGCAGCCCGACCTTACGATCGTGCTGCAGGCGTCGCCGGGCATTGCCGCACAGCGGATGGCGTCGCGGGACCAGGCTCTCGACCGTTATGAGGCGATGGACGCGGGCTTTCACGCGCGGGTCGCGGCCGGTTTCGCCGCCATCGCCGCCGCCGAGCCGCAACGCTGCGTCGTCATCTCGGCCGACGGTACGATGGCGGATGTGCATCGCGCGGTCCTCGATGCCGTTGCCAGCCGCCGGGCCCGTTCGGCATGACGCTGACGCCGCGCGAGAACCCATTGCTGCTGGGTCATGCCGCGGCTGAGTCGGTGATCGACGATGCGGTCCATGCAGGGCGCATCCATCATGCCTGGTTGCTGACGGGGCCCGAGGGCGTCGGCAAGGCGACGTTGGCCTATCGTTTCGCCCGGCGGCTGCTGGCCGGCCACAACGTGCCCGCCGCCACCGCGAACGACCCAGCTTTTCCGGTGTTCCGGCGGGTCGCGGCCGGGACCCACGCCGACCTGCTGACAATCGAGCGCGAATGGGACGACAAGCGCAAGCGGCTGCGGTCCGAGATCGTGGTGGACAGCGCCCGCAGCGTTGCCGACTTCCTGCGGTTGACCCCAGCCGAGGGCGGTTGGCGCATCGTCGTGGTGGACGGGGCCGAGCACCTCAACCGCAACGCCGCCAATGCCCTGTTGAAAGTGCTGGAGGAGCCGCCGCCGCGTGCTGTGCTGCTGCTGGTATGCGCGGCGCCGGGCCGGCTGCTGCCGACAATCCGCAGCCGGTGCCGGCGGCTGCGGCTTGGGGAGCTTGGGCCGGACGACATGGAGCAGGCACTCGCGCAGTGCCTGCCGGAGGCGCCGCCGGCGGATCGGACGAAGCTGGCGGCGCTCGCTGGCGGCGCGCCGGGCCGGGCGGTGGCGCTGGCGGACGAGCAGGGCGTCGAGATCGCCGCGGTGGTCGCGGACGTGTTGCGGGCGACGCCGGACCTGCCGGTGCTGCGGGCGTATGAGGTCGCCGACAAGCTGGCGCGCAGCGATACCGGGTTCACGGCGTTCATGGACCTGCTGCTGGATGCGGTCGGCGGCGTGGCGCGCAGTGCGGCGCGCGGCCGGGCCGACGCGGGGCAACAGCGGCTGGCGGGGCTGAAACCCCTAGCCGAATGGGGCAATTTGTGGCACGCGCTCAGGTGCCTGCAGGACGATACCGAGCGGTTCAATCTGGACAAGCGGCATGCGATCGTCTCGGCGCTGGATATGCTCAACGCCCAATGACCAAGCGGTTCTACGTCACCACTCCTATCTATTACGTCAACGGCGCGCCGCATATCGGCCACGCCTACACCTCCGTCGCGGCGGACGTGCTGGCCCGGTGGAAGCGTCTGGACGGCTATGACGTGTTTTTCCTGACCGGCACGGACGAGCACGGGCAGAAAGTGGAAAAGGCCGCGCAGGACGCCGGGCTGGCGCCGCAGGAGTTCGCCGACCGGATCGCGGCAAAGTTCCAGGACCTATCCGCGCTGATGGGCCTGTCCAACGACGACTTCATCCGCACCACGGAGGAGCGGCACAAGCGCGCCTGCCAGGAGCTTTGGCGCCGGCTGCGCGCGTCCGGCGACATCTACCTCGGCCATTACGAGGGGTATTACGCTGTCCGCGACGAGGCGTTCTATAGCGAATCCGAGCTGACCACCTGGCCGGATGGGACACTGATGGCGCCGACCGGCGCGCCGGTGGAGTGGGTGAGGGAGCCTTCCTACTTCTTTCGCCTGTCCGCTTGGCAGGATCGCCTGTTGGCGCTGTATGAGAACGAGCCGGATTTCGTCGCTCTCGCCAGCCGCCGCAACGAGGTCATGAGCTTCGTCCGTGCCGGGCTGAACGACCTTTCGGTCAGCCGGACGAGCTTCACCTGGGGCGTGCCGGTACCGGACGACCCCGCTGGGAGCGCAGCGAGTTCCGATGGAACTGCGCGTGCTCAGCGAAACCAAGTGGTTTGCGCGCCGCAGCCCGCTCACGTCATGTATGTCTGGGTTGACGCGCTGACGAACTACTTGTCCGCCGTGGGTTTCCCGGACACCGACGCGCCGCGCTGGCCGTTTTGGCCGGCGGACGTGCATGTCGTGGGCAAGGACATCATCCGGTTCCACGCGGTGTATTGGCCGGCGTTCCTGATGGCGGCCGGGCTGCCGACGCCGCGGTGCGTGTTCTCGCATGGCTGGTGGACGGCGGCGGGCGAGAAAATGAGCAAGTCGCTGGGCAACGCCGTCGACGCCGCCCGCCTGGTTGACACATTCGGCCTCGACCCGGTGCGCTATTTCCTGTTGCGGGAGGTGCCGTTCGGCAATGACGGAGACTACAGCGACGCGGCGCTGATACGGCGCACGAACGTCGAGCTCGCGAACGACCTCGGCAACCTGGCCCAGCGCACGCTATCGCAGATCGCGAAGAACTGTGGCGGCTTGCTTCCCGAACGCGGGGTTGCGTCCGTGCAGGACGCTGCGCTGATCGAGGCGGCGCAGGCATTGCCCGAGATGGTGGCAAGCCGGCTGGACCGCCTGGCGTTCCATGACGCGCTGGAGGACGTGTGGAAGGTGATACGCGCGGCCAACGCCTATATCGATCACCAGGCGCCCTGGGCGCTGCGTAAAACCGACCCAGCGCGTATGGCGAGCGTGCTGAATGTGCTCGTGGAAGTGATCCGCTGCATTGCTACGGTGCTGCAGCCGTTCATGCCGGGCAGCATGGCGGCGATGCTGGATCAGGTCGGCGCGCGTGAGGATCAGCGCGGCCTCGCCGACCTCAATGCGCCGCTTTCGCCGGGCACGGCGTTGCCTGCGCCCAAAGGCGTCTTCCCGCGCTACATTGCCGAAGGCAGTTAGGGCGTTGATGCTGATCGATTCACATTGCCATCTGGACTATTTTGAGGGTGCCGAGCTGGACGCAGTTTTGGCGCGTGCCGCGGCGGCCGGGGTAGGGGAGATGATCACAATCGGCACCCGGCTCGCCCAATCCGCGGAGCTGATCGCGCTGACCCGGCATCCCGGCGTGTGGTGCACCGTCGGCGTGCATCCGCACAACGTCGCCGAAACGCCGGCCGCCGACGCCGCGGCCATCGCGGGCCTAGCCACTGATGACCGGGTCGTGGGCATCGGCGAGTCGGGCCTCGACTATTTCTACGACAAGGCCCCGCACGATGTGCAGCAGGCGAGCTTCCGGCAGCATATCCGTGCCGCGCGGCTTTGCGGGCTGCCGCTGGTGATCCATGCCCGCAACGCCGACGCGGACATTGCCGTCATCTTGACCGAGGAGTGGGACGCCGGCGGGCCATTTTCCATGCTGCTGCACTGCTTCAGCTCGGGCCGGGCTTTGGCGGAAACGGCGCTCCGGCTGGGCGGCTATGTCAGCTTCTCCGGCATGCTGACATTCCCGAAATCGACGGAATTGCGCGACATCGCCCGCGACGTGCCGGCGGACCGGCTGCTTGTGGAGACCGACGCGCCCTATTTGGCCCCGGTGCCCTACCGCGGAAAGCGTTGCGAACCCGGCTATGTCGTCGAGACCGCGCGCACGCTGGCCACGGTCCGCGCCATGACGTTCGACGAGCTGGCGGAGTTGACAACTCGCAACGTCCGCACGTTGTTCGCGCGGATGGCGTAGCCGTGCTTCGCGTGACGATCCTGGGCTGCGGCGGCTCCGCGGGCGTGCCGCAGATCGGCGGTGCCGACGGTTTCGGCGACTGGGGCGCCTGCGACCCGTCCGAGCCGCGCAACCGCCGCACGCGGTCGAGCATCGTGATCGAAAGCGGCACGGGCGAACGTCTGCTGGTCGACACTTCGCCGGACATGCGGATGCAATTGCTGGCATGCGGGGTGCCGCGGGTGGACGCGATCCTGTTCACCCATGCGCATGCCGACCACGTTCTCGGGATCGACGACGTCCGCGTGCTCAACCGGCTGGTGAACCGTCCGATTGACGCGTTTGCCACGCCGCGGACCTTGGCGGAGCTCGATAAGCGCTTCGACTATGCGTTCCAGCCTTGGCTGCGGAGCAGCGCTCCCAGCGGGATGCAGCCGTATTTCTTCCGGCCCGTGCTGGTGCCGCGTGCCATCGAGCCCGGCCAGACGGTCGAGACCGCCGGGCTGCGAATTCAGGTGTTTGAGCAAGACCACGGGTTTTTGCCGACTCTCGGCCTGCGGGTCGGCAGCTTTGGCTATTCGACCGACGTGGCGACCCTGGACGACAGCGCGTTTGCCGCGCTGGCCGGCATCGACACCTGGGTGGTCGACTGCTTTCAGCGCCAGCGGCATAAGACGCACGCCAACGTCGATCAGGTGCTGGAGTGGGCCGAGCGGCTGCAGCCACGCCGGGTCGTGCTGACGCATATGGGCTATGACGTTGATTGGGCCTGGTTGCGGCGACGACTGCCGCCGCACATGGAGCCGGCGCATGACGGCATGGTACTGGAGATTGCTGGTGCGTGAACGCCGTGAGTTTCCATAATATGCATTATGAGACTCGTGGCCGTGAGCATTGTAAGGTCCTACAAATAGAGGTGCTTCTGAAATCCTACAAACGCGCCGCGTATGTTCGCCACCCCGCCGAGTTCGGCCGCGGCGTCGCTGATGGCTCGATACCTTAACTGCAGAAGATGCGGCAGCGTGGCCTCGTCGAGTTCGCCGACGCCCTCCTTGACGTATTGCTGCAGAACGAAGTCGAGGAAGGCTTGCAGCTTCGAATCGTATTGCAAGGAAATGCCCGGTCGGCTGGCATCCGCACGTTCCCGTCGGGTCAACGTCGGCAACGCGAATGCGACGTAGGCAAGCACGTCATACAGGTCGCTATCCTCGGCGCCGATCATGCGCTCGACTTCGCGCAACTGTTCGCGGCCATAGCCCTTTTCCGACAGGCTATCCAGCAACGCCTTGCGGGTGCCGGGCTGGCTCCACATTGCACGCAGCTCGTCCTCGTCCCTGAACAGCGCCGGCAAGTCGCCGAACAGGCGCGTGATGAACTCCGCCGCCGACATCGGCCTGCCATCGGGGCTCCAGAACGTCGTCGCCGTCATGTGCTGGAGGGTGCGCTCCTTGCCATCGGCGAGCTTGATCCGCAGCCTCTGGCGCGGCGGCGGACCGCCCTCCCCGTCCTCAGGATCCTCGCCCTCGTCGCCGCCCGGCGGTATCGGCGTATCGCCGTCCGCCGTCGGAGTTGGGAGCACCGGGTCGATCGGCTCGCCATCCCACTCGGGATCGCTGAAATGCTCGTAGGCTTTCACGAAATCATAAATGGTGAAATAGTCCTTGCCGTCGAACAGGCGGGTGCCCCGTCCGATGATCTGCTTGAACTCGATCATCGACTTGATCGGACGCATCAGCACGATGTTGCGCACGTTGCGCGCATCGACGCCGGTCGAGAGCTTCTGCGACGTCGTGAGGATGGTCGGGATGGCCTTCTCGTTGTCCTGGAACGTGCGCAGGAACCGCTCGCCGAGTTCGCCGTCGTTGGCCGTCACCCGGACGCAGTAGTTCGGCTCCTTGCTCGCCTTCATCTGGTTGATCAGGTCGCGGACGGCGAGCGCGTGGTCCTGCTTGGCGCAGAACACCAGCGTTTTCTGGGTCTGATCGATCATCTCCATAAAAAGCCGGACGCGGTATTTCTCGCGCTCGGCGATCTCGATGATGCGGTTGAAGTCGCTCTCGGTGTAGCGCCTGCCCTCTTCGACCTCGCCTTCGATCAGCTCGTCGTCGCTGGTATAGACGTAGTCGTCGAGCGTCGTGGCGATCTGCTTCACCTTGAACGGCGTCAGGAAGCCGTCGTTGATCCCTTCCTTCAAGGAATAGACGAACACCGGCTCGCCGAAATAGGCGTAGGTGTCGACGTTGCCCCGGCGCTTCGGCGTCGCCGTCAGGCCGAGCTGCACGGCGGGCGAGAAGTAGTCCAGGATGCCGCGCCAGTTGCCCTCGTCGTTGGCGCCGCCGCGGTGGCACTCGTCGATGATGATGAGGTCAAAGAAATCCACCGGGTAGTCGCCGAAGCTCGGGGCCGGCTGCCCGGCCGCGTCGCTCCCGCTCATGAAGGTCTGGAAGATGGTGAAAAAGATGTTGCCGTTCTTCGGCACCCTGCCCTTCTTGCGGATGATGTCCGGTTCGATCCGCACCAGCGCGTCCTCGGGGAAGGCTGAGAACGAGTTGTAGGCCTGGTCGGCCAGGATGTTGCGGTCGGCGAGGAACAGGATGCTCGGGCGCCGGGCCGGCTCGCCGCCGCTGTGCCAATCGGCGAGGTTCCATCGGCTCTGGAACAGCTTCCAGGCGAGCTGGAAGGCGATGAAGGTCTTGCCGGTGCCGGTCGCGAGCGTCAGCAGGATGCGATCGCGCCCGGCAGCGATCGCCTCCAGCGTGCGGTCGATGGCGATGTCCTGGTAGTAGCGCGCGTGCCACTGGCCGCCCTTGTCCTCGAACGGGATTGCGGCGAAGCGGTCGCGCCAGGCGTTTTGCTCGGCGAAGGTCCGGTTCCAGAGTTCGTCCGGGGTTGGATAGGTTTCGACGTAGCGCTCCGCGCCGGTCTCCATGTCGATTTCGTAGATGCGCTGGCCGTTGGTGGAGTAGGCGAAGCGGGCTTGCAGCTTGGCGGCGTATTGCTTGGCCTGGGCGACGCCCTCGGTATCCGGCAGGTCCCGCCGCTTGGCCTCGATGATGGCGAGCTTGTGGTTTCGGTAGGTCAGCACGTAGTCGGCGATGTCTTGGGAGGCGCGTAGGCCAGCGCCTTGCAGGCGGCCGAGGGTAATGACCTCACGGCGCACCCGGCTTGCGTCCACTACGCCCCATCCTGCGGCTTGCAGCGCCGGGTCAATCAGCTCGGCGCGAGTTTCAGCTTCGTTCATGCTGCGGCCTCTTGCACCGCGTGCGCTGACCGCGCGGTCAGCTCGCCGGCAAACGCCTTTTGCAGGATGGCTTGCTTCAGCTCTGTGAGAATTGTCAGCTTCTGCCGATATGTCTCTTCAAGCTGTTGAACCTCGTAAGATAGCTGGTCAAGTTTGCTTACAAGCTGCTCCTGATCTCGGAGTGTAGGAGGCAACAGCAGGGCCAGTCCGCCCCATTTCGTCTTGTTGATAATCGGCAAGGTCGCCTGCGCCGAATTCACCATCACCTGTTTTTGGAATTCGTCGGAGATCATTTGGTAGTAGAGGAACTTCCCGGCTATTCCTTGGCGTGGGGTAACTGCATTGATCTGCTGATTGGCGGATATGTCTCGCTCCGCAAAACCGGCTTTTCCAATGGTCGCACCGATGCAGACCATCACCGCTGATCCCAACCGGATAAGACGCGATTGCGTCAACCCCAGTTCGCTAAGCCCTTCATTTTCGTAATTCAGCGAGCCATCCTCTCTGAAATCGCCAGGCTTGATAAACGGTATATGGGTCCCGAGATTATTCGTTTGCGACGTCTTTGGTGTTGTGCCTGTCTGAAGTTGTCCAGCCTGTTCCAGACTAAGCTTAGCCCAATCTTCTCTATCCGGAGTAAATATAGAATTTAAATAGCTGTTAAATAGCTCGCGGGCATTGCCAAGGTTCTTTTGGGCGTTCGCGACCGCCGTGTCGATCCCCTCGAACGCCTCTCCGAGAATGGTGACCATGCGCTTTTGTTCGGCGAGCGAGGGAAGAGGAATAGGAATATCCCGCATTCTTGCTTGATTAAGCTTCGGGACTGTTAGACCTGTAATGAACGATGATAAGTCGGCCCATTTGAGGTAATGAACAATCCAGTCGTCTGTAACTAGATTTCGGCGTGGCCGAATAACATGTGCATGATTATTTACCCAGTATTTTCCTTCAGCACCAAATGCCGTGCGCTCCCCAGCTCCCCATTTTGCTCCGTCTTCTCCGATCAAGACGAGCTTCTCGTCAAATATATAGCCCGCTACGCAATCCAGAATACCGGTCGCTCCGTAGTAGGGGAACTCCCCGGAAATACGGTCGCATTTAGTGATAGGTTTTCTCTTACTGTCGAGAATATCGCACAACTCTCCAAGAGTTCTGGTTTGCCATCCGCTAATCATAAAAGCACGCGAATGCGTTCAAGGATATCAGTGCTTTTTAGGTCCAGCGCGGAAATTTCGGCGATGATGTCCTCTGGATCGCGTGAAGCCTCTCCCTCGGCCTTGTTGGGATTGCTTACGGAAAGATTGAAAGTCGGCCTATCAATTTCGGCCACATCGATTGTCCAAGACTTTTCAGAGTTTGCAAAACGCTCCTGCAACGCGACAAACTCCCTCAGGTCTTCGTAATTCAGCGGATTCGTCTTTCCCATATTCCGGCCTGGATCGAGCTGGTAAAACCAGACCTTGCGGGTAGGGGCACCCTTCTCGAAGAACAGCACAACCGTTTTCACCCCTGCCCCAAGGAACGTCCCGCCGGGGCAATCCAGGACGGTATGTAGATTGCAACTCTCCAGAAGCTCCTGTCGCAATGCTCGCGCCGCGCCGTCCGAGTTCGAAAGAAACGTGTTCTTAATCACGACCGCCGCCCGGCCACCCGCCTTCAAATGCTTGATAAAATGCTGCAGGAACAGGAACGCCGTCTCCCCCGTCTTGATCGGGAAATTCTGCTGCACCTCCGGCCGTTCCTTGCCACCAAACGGCGGGTTGGCCAGGATCACGTCGAACCGGTCCTTCTCTTGAACGTCGCTCAGGTTCTCCGCTAACGTGTTGGTGTGCACGATGTTCGGCGCGTCGATGCCGTGCAGGATCATGTTCATCGTCGCGATCACATACGCCAGGCTCTTCTTCTCCTTGCCGTAGAACGTCCGCGTCTGCAGCGTCCGAAGCTGGCTGGTCGTCAGTTCGCCCTGGCGCAGATACTCATATGCCTCGCACAAGAACCCGCCCGACCCCAGCGCCCCGTCATAGATGCGCTCGCCAATCTTCGGCTTTATTACCGCGATCATCGCGCGGATCAGCGGGCGCGGCGTGTAGTACTCTCCGCCGTTCCGCCCGGCGTTGCCCATGTTCTTGATCTTCGCCTCATACAGATGCGAAAGCTCGTGCTTCTCCCGCTGCGACTGGAAGCGCAGCTCGTCCACCAGCTCCAGCGCGTCGCGCAGCGAGTAGCCGCTCTGAAACCGGTTCTTCACCTCGCCGAAAATCTCGCCGATCTTGTATTCGATGGTGTCCGGGCTGGTCGCCCGCTGCTTGAAACCCTGCAGATACGGGAACAGCCGCCGGTTCACGAACTCGATCAGGTCGTCGCCGGTCAGCGCATTGTCATGGTCGAACCCGCCTCCGGCACGCTTCGGCGCGGCCCAGGCCGACCATCTGAAGGCCGCGTCGATGATGAACGCATAGGGCTTGCCGACAAGCTCGGCCTCCATCGCCCGGGCCTCCTCCAGGTCATCCAGGTACTTGAGGAAAAGTATCCACGACGTCTGCTCCGTGTAGTCCAGCTCGGTCGTGCAGCCGGCCTCCTTCCACAGCACGTCATCGATGTTCTTAAAAGTCTGTTCGAACATGCGTCATCCAGCCTGAGTTATTTTACGCATAAAGATCGTTATGCAACGAAATCTTGCTGGGACATACGTTGGCGTACGGGGGCCGCCTATGGCAATGAGCGTTGCAGCGCCGGCCAATGAGAGCATCTATCGGCAATGAACAGTGACGCCCAACGCCAGACCGCCCGCCTGCTCGACCTCATGGCCGCGCTGCGCAGCCCCGGCTCCGGCTGCCCATGGGACCAGGTGCAGACGTTCGACACCATCGCCCCCTATACCGTCGAAGAAGCCTACGAAGTCGCCGACGCCATTGCGCGCCGCGATATGGCGGCCTTGCCGGACGAACTCGGGGATCTGCTGTTCCAGGTCGTCTATCACGCCCAAATGGCGCAGGAGGCCGGCGCGTTCAGCTTCGCCGACGTGGCCCGCGCCATAACCGACAAGATGATCCGCCGCCATCCGCACATCTTTCCGCCGGAACACAGCACGCCGCGTCCGCAGGGCTGGGACGAACAGAAAGCCATCGAGCGCCGGGCTCGGGCCGAGACTGGGACCTTGGCCGGGATACCCGCCGGGCTGCCCGCCCTCACCCACGCCCTGAAAGTCACAGCCCGCGCCGCCCGCGTCGGCTTCGACTGGCCCAACGCGGCCCTGGTGATGGAAAAGCTCGATGAGGAGGTCGAGGAACTGCGCGCCGAACTGCCCGGCCCTGATTTGGATAAATCCGACCCGGCGAGGCTGGCCGATGAACTCGGCGATGTGCTGTTCGTCGTCGCAAACCTCGCGCGGAAGCTGGGCCTCGATCCCGAACGCTGCCTTCAGCAAGCCAATGCTAAGTTCACGCGCAGGTTCAATGCGGTCGAGGCACGGCTTGCGGCCGATGGGCAAGCGCCGGGCGACGCCACGCTCGAAACGATGGAGGCGCACTGGGTGGCGGTGAAAAAAACCGAGTAGCTCAGTGCTCAAACAACGCCGTCCGCAGCGTGCGCCAAGTCGCCTCGTCGGGCGCGCAGATCAGGCCGCCGGTGGTCTGCGCCGGGTCATACGCGCTGCCGTCGAGCCGCGCCGACCATCCGCCGGCCTCCCGATGCAGCAGCCAGCCTGCCGCGTGGTCCCACGGCAGCAGCCGATGGTAAACCACGAAGTGGCAGTGCCCGGCCGCCAGCATCCGGTATTGATGCGCGGCGCAGCGGTAGTCCCAAGCCGCGCCCAGCCGAGGCAAGTTCCGGCAGACCGTCGACCGCTGCGGCTCCGGCATGTAGCGCCAGGACACCGAGCCAGCCAGTTCGGCCAAGGGCGCCGGCACCGCAACCCGCAGCGCAGTGCGTGCGCCCGACGCATCCTCCAGCCAGGCTCCCTGCCCGGCCACGGCCACCGCAGTATCGTCGCCCACGGGATCATGGATCACTGCGGCGATGACCACGCCCCGGCGCAGCGCGGCCACCATGGTGCCGAACAGCGGCAGCCCGGCGCAGAAATTTGCGGTGCCGTCGATGGGGTCCACCACGAAACACAACTCCGCATCGGCAATCGCCGCAAGCCGCCCGTTGTCGCGCGAGGCAGCCTCCTCCCCCACCACGGCACAGCCCGGAAACAGCCGGCTTAACCCGGTCGCGAGCCGCAGTTCCGCCTGTTCGTCGGCGGCCGTGACGAGATCGAGCGGCCCGGATTTCGCCTGAATGTCGCCCGGCGCAAGGTTGCGGAACCGCGGCATGATTTCGGTCCGGGCGACGGCTCGGACCAACTGCACGACCTCCGCCGGGTCGAACGCCGCAGCGCTCAAGCGCCACGCTCGAACCGCGCCCGGTCGGCCGGCATCATGCGGACGACCATGTGCACGCCGTCTTCGCCGTCGCGGCGCTCCATGACCTCGCCGTGCTGATACAGCCACGCCATCCGTGCCCCATCCGAGGCCGGCAGCAAGTAGTCCGCGACCTCCATTCCCGCTGAGATGCGGGCGTCGATCGCATCGGAGAGCGTGGGCAGGCCGTCGCCAGTGATGGCGGAAACCGCAATGCAGCCCTCCCGCACGGGGACGGCGGCCGACCCGCCCATCAGGTCGGCCTTGTTCAGCACCTCGATCGTGCGCGACGGCCAATCCACGTCGAGCGTGCCGTCCTTCACCATGCCGTCGAGCACCTGGACGACGTCCGCCCGCTGCGCCGCGCTGTCGGGATGCGCCACGTCGCGCACGTGCAGGATGATGTCGGCCTGGCTGACTTCCTCCAGGGTCGCACGGAACGCCGCGACCAGTTCGGTCGGCAGGTCGCTGATGAACCCCACCGTGTCCGACAGGATCACCCGGCGGTGCGACGGAAGCTGCATGGCGCGCATTGTCGGGTCGAGCGTCGCGAAAAGCTGGTCCTGCGCATGCACCTCCGCCCCGGTCAGCGCATTGAACAGCGTGCTTTTGCCCGCATTGGTATAGCCGACCAGGGCGACGATGGGATACGGCACGCGCTGCCGGGCGCTGCGGTGCAGCCCGCGGGTCCGCCGCACCTGCTCCAGCTCCTTTTTCACCCGCACGATGCGGTCGCCGATCAGCCGCCGGTCGGCCTCGATCTGCGTCTCGCCGGGGCCGCCGAGGAAGCCGAAGCCGCCGCGCTGCCGCTCCAAGTGTGTCCAGGACCGCACGAGCCGGCTGCGCTGGTATTCGAGGTGCGCCAGTTCGACCTGCATGGCGCCTTCCTTGGTGCGGGCGCGTTCCCCGAAGATGTCCAGGATCAGGCCGGTTCGGTCGATGACCTTGCAATCCCAGGCCCGCTCCAGGTTGCGCTGCTGCACCGGGCTGAGTTGGGCGTCTACGACGGCCACGGCGACGTCCTCGGCCTTGATGGCCTGGCCGAGCGTTTCGACCTGGCCCTGGCCCAGCAATGTCGCCGACCGCCGGGTCCGCAGCGGCGGGATGGCGGTGTGCACCACCACCAGCCCGATTGACGCCGCGAGCCCGACCGCCTCGGCCAATTGGGCGTCTGCCGCGCGCGAGGCGTCCTGCCGGAAGGGCTTTTCCCATGGCAGGACGACCGCCGCGCGGGTTGGCGGCGCAGAGGTATCAGCCGCCGCTACCGCCAGAATCCGCCTCCTGCGTTGCGCCGGCTTCGACCTTGCTCGCGTCAAAAAGCTGGATCGGCGCGCCCGGCATCACGGTGCTGATCGCGTGCTTATAGACGAGCTGGGTATGCCCATCCCGGCGCAGCAGGACCGAAAAGTTATCGAACCAAGTGATGATGCCCTGGAGCTTGACCCCGTTCACCAGGAATACCGTTACTGGGGTTTTGGATTTGCGCACATGGTTCAGGAACACGTCCTGAACGTTCTGCGATTTCTCAGTGGCCACGTTCGTGTCCTTTTTGTTGTTGCGGGCCGCGCATTCCGCCGGCTCCGCAAAGGCATTGCCGCAAACCCGGATATGGGCCGGCCTCTTGATCCTAGCAACGCCGCCCGATCAAGCAAGCTGCGAAGGCGCATGGCCGCAATTCTAACTGCACCCTTGTCTTGGGTTCGCATGGCGATCTGGGCTGCGATGCCGCGGGCGGCCTTGCGTCGGTGAAGATCTGCTATTTGGGAAATAAGGTCGGTTGATGCCTTCAACCAGGGCGCGCCTGCGTTCACACGAAATCCAGGCTGAAGCGTCCCACGATAGAATAGCAGCGAGCCTGATCGGTGCATTTTACGATTGGTGATTTAACGATATGCCGGCCTATTCACGTTGTAAAAACTACTTGTTGGCTATTGTCGACGTAAACGTCTCCAAGCGGCAAAGATGCTTTTCCGTTCTTGCGGCTCAGGTTTTGGAGTTTCGATTGGAACGATTGCCTGGGCGAGCACTTGGTTGACCTCGCGGCTCAACGCCTGGGCACGCTCGGCAACGTCGGCCGGCACTGCACTCATTCGGCCTGATTGAGACACTGTTTCAGCCGCGGCCAGTTGGGCTAAGCAGAAAGCGGCGGTTTCGGCCTGACCGGCTCGCAATAGCGCCCCGGCTTGTTCCAACAACGCTGGCCAGACAAGAACCGTCGCTTCTTGGAAGTAGTCTGGCGCCACACGGATGCTGTGCGCTAAAATTTCATGCGCAAGGGCAAATCCAGCAGCCGCAACCTCTCCGGGCAGCGCGCCCTGCGCTGCGGCCATGGCACGATAGAACAAGATAGGGCCAAGCGGGAACGGTGCCGCTACCATGTAGGTGTCGAGCCCCGAAACAGGCAATATAGCCTTCCGCACTGCTTCTGGATCGCGGAGCGTGAAGCCGTAATGCTCCTGGATTAATTCTTGCAATTCAGCATCGACAGGCACCGCGTCTTTCAGGCGTCCGTCATTCACCAGCTCCTTCAATAGGCGATATCCGAACCCGAACCGCAGATCGATCCCCATCGCTTTGATAGCCCACCGGCGTTCAAGATAGGAGATATACCCGCGGCGCAGCGCTCCGGGATCATCATGCAGCTTGAGCGTTGCATCGGAAGCCCAGGCAATCAGCCGCTGCCCTGCCGCATCCACTCGCACATGCGCGAACCCTGCGCTTCGGAGCAGCCGATCCAACGCGACCTGACTCAGCAGCAACTTATGGAGGCCTGGTGACAGCGTGGAGAGCACGAAACTGAGCGAACTTTCCGGCATGACGTATCCGGCATTGGGCGTGGTCAGCACGACCGTCCCGCCCGGCGCGAGATGCTGCCTGAGCTCCTGCACGAAGGCGGCTGGATCGAGTACGTGCTCGATCACTTCGGACGAAAGCACTACGTCGAAAAGCTGCTTCTGCAAGGACGGAACCTCTGCCAGCAGGGCCACATGGAGTTCGACACCCAACATCTCTGCGCCAAGGCGTCCGAATTCGGACGGTTCGACCCCAACTGCCTCGCCGCCGACGACGCTCTGCCAATAATCGAGGGTGAAGCCGAAACCGCAGCCGACATCGAGCAGGCGCGATGCGCCCGGGCTGCGTGCACGCTCCGCAGGGTGGATCATTGCATCGATGCCAGCGCCTAGCTGAACGTAATGCCGCCAGCCGAGTGGGGAGGAGTGGTCGTTGCTGAACTCGTGGAACGTGCCTTCTGGCACGAGGAGCGACTGGCAGGCAGCGCATCTATAGTAATGCAGCACCTCGCCGAGCGCCCAAGAGTTGTTCGCGCTGACAACTAAGGAATGCGGCCCCCTGCTGCCACAACAAGGGCAAACTGCCGCTGACGATGGACCCGGCGTCCAGTCGAGCATCAGGGTTCGCCGCCAGCTTGCGCCTGATTGCTGTCAACCGCGTGATTACTCAGAATTGGGGTGTCATGATGCTTCATATAGTCAGCTCCAAGCTTGTCGGGAAAGCTCGCGCACGCCGCCCGCGCGCCAGCGAGAACAACGACAGCCTACGCGGCGTTGGATGCCCCATTCACATGCCGGGCAAACAGCGCGAATAGCCTTCGGGTCACCGGGCCAACCTGGCCGTCGCCGACCGGCTGCGCGTCAATTGCAACGATCGGCTTCACGAAACTGGTGGCGCTGGTGATGAACGCTTCCTGCGCCGCACGCATCTCGGCTTCGCTGAACGCCCGTTGCTCGAACGCGACTTCCGCGTCCTGCATGATCGCCAGCAACGCATCGCGCGTGCAGCCCGGCAGGATGCCCTGGTCCAGATGGCGGGTGCGCAACCGGCCCTCCGCGTCGACGATCCAGAAGCTGGTCGCGGCGCCCTCGGTCACCATGCCCCCGGCGTCAATCAGGATGGCCTCGACCGCCCCATGCTCCCGCGCCGCCTGCCGGGCCAGCACGTTCGGCAGCAGGTTGGTCGATTTGATGTCGCACCGTGCCCAGCGCTGGTCGGCATAGGTGATGGCGCTCGCTGTCCAGGCGTCGATGTCGGTCGGATAGGGCGGGATGCGGCGCACCGTGACCACCACGGCCGGCGGTGTCGCATCGGACGGGAATGCATGGTCGCGCCGGGCGACGCCGCGCGTCACCTGCATATACAATAGACCGTCGCGCACCCGGTTGCGCCGTGCGACCTCGTTCAAGACGTGCAGCAGCGCTGCCCGCGGCATCGGCATCGCGATCCGGATTTCGCCGAGCGACCGCTCCAACCGCCCCAAATGCCGCTCGCTGTCGATGAACCGGCCGCGATAGAGGTGCACGACCTCGTAAACGCCGTCCCCGAACTGGTAGCCGCGGTCTTCGACGTTCACGCTGGCCTCGCCCTGCGGCAGGTAGCGTCCGTTGACGTAGGCGATCCGGCTCAAGCGGCCCCGCGGTCGTCGGAGTTGACCCCCAACTGTTTCAACTTGCGGTGCAGCGCGCTTCGTTCCATGCCGACGAACCCGGCCGTGCGGCTGATGTTGCCGCCGAACCGCAGCAATTGCGCCTGCAAGTACTGCGTCTCGAACAAATCCCGCGCCTCCCGCAATGGCAGTCCCATGAGGTCGGCCGTCGGGTCGAAGTTCAACAGCGCCGGGGCGCCCTGGCTGATTTCGGCGGGCAGCATCTCCGCCCGGATGCTGTCGGCGGTCCCGCCCGGCGCCATGATCAACAGCCAGTCCATCAGGTTGCGAAGCTGCCGGACATTGCCGGGCCAGTCATAGGCCTGCAGCGCCGTCGTGGCGTCGGTCGACAGCTCGCGCCCCGGCATGCCCGACGTCTCGGCCGAACGTTCGAGGAAATAGCGTGCGAGCTCCGGCACGTCCTCGCGCCGCTCCTTCAGGCTCGGCATGCGGATCGGCACCACGGCCAAACGGTAATAAAGGTCCTCGCGGAACCGCGCGCTGCTGATTTCCGCCTGCAGGTCGCGGTTGGTGGTGGCCAGCACCCGCACGTCGACCTTCACCCGCGACGACCCGCCCAGCCGTTCGAAGGTTTGGTCCTGCAGCGCGCGCACGATCTTGCCCTGGGTCTCGAGCGGCATGTCCGAAACCTCGTCCAGCAGCAGCGTCCCCCCGTGCGCGCGTTCCAGCACCCCGGCCCGGCGCGGCGTCGCCAGCGGATCAGGCCCGGCCTCAACCCCGAACAGCTCCTCCTCGAAACGCGCCGGGTTGAGGGTGGCGCAGTTCAACGCCACGAACGGCCCGTCCGCCCGGCGCGAGCGCGCGTGCACCATGCGGGCCGCGACCTCCTTGCCCGATCCCGCCGGGCCGCTGATCAATACGCGGGACCCGGTCGGCGCCACCCGCTCCAGGGCGGCGCGCAACGAGGTGATCGCTGGGCTGTGCCCTGTCAGGTTCGACTCGAAACCGGCGCGAAGCCGCAGTTCGGCGTTCTCCTGCGCCAGCCGCGCGGCTTCGAGCGCCCGGCGGACGATCAGCAGCAGCCGGTCCGACTTGAACGGCTTCTCGATGAAATCGTAGGCCCCGAGCTGAATCGCCGCGACCGCGGTCTCGATGGTGCCATGGCCGGATATCATGACGACAGGCACATGCGGCTCTTCCGACAGCAGGCCCTTCAGGATGCCGAGGCCATCGAGCCGCGACCCTTGCAGCCAGATATCGAGGATCACCAGCGAGGGCCGCCGCATACGGAACGCCGCCAGCGCCGTATCGGAGTCGGCGGCCTGGCGCACGGTATAGCCCTCGTCCTCCAGGATGCCTTCGATCAGCATCCGGATGTCGGGTTCGTCATCGACGATGAGGATTTCGTTTGCCATTGCTACGCCTTCACCGCTGCGGCCACCAGCAGCGGCAACGACAGCGTCGCCATCGCGCCGGGCCCGTCGGCGCAATCGTCCAGCGCCAAGCTTCCACCGTGGTCTTCCATGATCTTCTTCACGATCGCCAAACCAAGCCCCGTGCCCTTGGGCTTATGCGTCACATAGGGTTCGGTCAGGCTCTCGCGATCCTTCTCCGGCAAGCCCACCCCGTCATCGCGCACCTGGAACATCACCCGGGCGTCGACTGCATGAACGGAGATGCCGATGTGCCCAACCGGCTCCCCCGGGGGCCGCGGACGCATGGCCACCGCATCGGCCGCGTTCTGCAGCAGGTTGGTCAACGCCTGGCCGACCAGGCGGCGGTCGCATACCGTCATGGGACCGCGCTCCGGGATATCGGTGGTCCAGACGATCTCCGGACGGGCACTGCGCTGCAGCACGAGCGCCTCACGCGCGATGCGCCCGGCATCCTCGGGCCGCAGCACCGGCTGCGGCATTCGGGCGAACGCCGAAAACTCGTCCACCATGCGGCCGATATCGCCGACATGGCGCACGATGGTGTCGGCGCACTGCACGAACGTCTCTGGATCAGAGGTGATCTCCTTTGAAAAGCGCCGCTTCAGCCGCTCCGCCGAGAGCTGGATCGGCGTCAGCGGGTTCTTGATCTCGTGCGCGATCCGCCGGGCCACGTCGGCCCAGGCGGCCTTGCGCTGGGCCGATTGCAACTCGGTGATGTCGTCAAAGGTCACGACATAGCCATCCGGCTGGCTGCTGCGCAAATCCGTGGCGATGCGGACCAACAGGATGCGGCGGCGCGACGGCGGGCCGATCTGCACTTCGGCGGTCCGCGCACGCTCGGGCTGGTCGTCGACTTGGTTCAGCAGGGCCGCGAATTCCGGCACCACTTCGCCCAGCGGCAGGCCAATCGCCGCCATCAGGTCCATGCCGACCAGTTCGCTTGCGGCCCGGTTCGGCAGCTCGACATGCCCGGACGAGTCCAGCCCGATCACTCCGGCCGACACGCCCGCCAGCACCGTCTCGGTAAAGCGCCGGCGCTCATCGATCTGGCTGTAGGCGTCCATCAGCTCGGTGCGCTGCGCCGCCAACTGGCCGGTCATGCGGTTAAAGGCGCGCGACAGCCCGGCAACCTCGTCCTGGCTCTGGATTTCGGGGACCCGCACCGACAGGTCGCCGGCCCGGACCCGTTCGGCGGCCAGGATCAAGCGTCCGACAGGCCGGGCGATCTGGTTGGCCAGCACCAGCCCGATCAACACCGCCGCGAACAGCACCAGCAGCGCCACCAGCGCAAAGATCAGCGCGAACGTGACCTGCAGGCTGGATCGGTTCTCGTCCAACTGCTTGTATTCGGCGACGGCGTGTTCGGTCCGCGACATGTGGTCGAGGATTTCCGGGTCCACCGGACGCCCGATCAGCAGCATGTAGCTCGGGGTGGAGTTGAGCTGGACCACCGCGCGCACCCGGCTCTCGTCGGACGACCCGATCACCGCGACGTCGCCGGTCTTCGCCAGCTCCGTCGCCTCAGCGGGCGGCAGCTCCACCTCCAAGCCCGACATGGGGCCGACGCCGGCGACCACGAGGCCGGTCACCGGATCATAGATGATCGCCTCGGTCAGGCCGCGCAGCACGGTCTGCGTCTGCAGTATCTGCCCGAAGGTATAGGCGTTGGTTCCCACGAAGTGCCCGTCGCGCGCCAGGTCGTTGGCCATGCCCAGTGCGGTCGCGCGTATGTTGTTGCGGTGTTCCTCGAGGTATCCGCGCGACGCCTCCAGGCCTTCATTCAGCGCGGTGCGCACACGGTCGTTGAACCACGACTGGATGCCGAGGTTGAAGAAGATGGTCGCGAATACCGCCACGACGATGGCCGGGGTCACCGCCACGACGCTGAACAGCAGCACCAGCCGCACGTGCAGCCGCGACCCGGCCGACCCGCGCCGGCGTTCGACCCAGACGCGGGTGATCCGCCCGGCCAACACGGCGCCCAGCAGCAACACGACCACGAGGTTCGCCAGCACCAGGGCGAACATCAGGTTCGGCGTCAACGACACGCCGCCGGACATCATCGCAAACGTCGAAATGCCCAAGGCCAGGGCAAAGGCTGCCAGCAGAAGCGTAATGAATTTGCCGAGCAGCGCGTCCGTCATGCGGCGCAGCAGCGAGCGGCGCGGCGGCTCCGGACCCGCCGGGCGCAGCGCCTCCGGCTTGCTGGACGCGTTCACCTTCAGCCGATCCCGCGCACGACCGGGATATCCAGGTCGCGTATCTTCTTGCGCAGCGTGTTGCGGTTCAACCCAAGCATCGACGCCGCCTTGATCTGGTTTCCGCGCGTGGCCGACAGGGTCATCTGGATCAACGGGCGCTCCACCTCGGCGATGACCTGGTCATAGATGTCGCGCATCGGCATCCCGTCCCGGCTGGCGGCCAGGAACTGCCGGATGTGCCGCTCGACCGCAAGCGCCAGCGGCTCGGGGCTGCCGGAATGCGGCTGCTCGGCGTCGATCCCGGTCTCCAGCAGCTCGATGCCGATGACCTCGTCGGTGATGGTCTCCTGGGCATACAGCGCCGCCAGGCGCCGCATGAGGTTCTCCAGTTCGCGCACATTGCCGGGCCAGCGGTGTTGGCGCAGGCGCTCGACCGCGGATTGATCGAGCGACTTTGCCGGCAGCCCGCTTTCCCGCGCCTTTTCCAGGAAATGCCGGGCCAAAACGGGTATGTCCTCAAGCCGCTCGCGCAATGGCGGCAACCGGATCGGCACGACGTTCAGGCGATAGAACAGATCCTCGCGGAACTGCCCGGCGCGGATCGCCTGCCGCAGGTCGCGGTGCGTCGCCGCGACGATGCGGACATTGGCGCGGATCGGCTGCCGGCCGCCGACGGTGGTGAACTCGCCTTCCTGCAGCACGCGCAGCAGGCGGGTCTGCGCCTCTGCCGGCATGTCGCCGATCTCGTCGAGGAACAGCGTGCCGCCGGCCGCCTGCTCGAACCGGCCCTGGCTGCGGTTCATCGCCCCGGTGAACGCGCCGCGTTCGTGGCCGAACAGCTCGCTCTCGATCAGCTCGCGCGGGATGGCGGCCATGTTGATCGCGACGAACGGCCCGGTGCGGCGGCGGCCATAATCGTGCAGCGCGCGCGCCACCAGTTCCTTGCCCGTCCCGCTCTCGCCGTTCACCATGACCGTCAGGTCGGTCGTCGTCAGCCGGGCGATGCTGCGGTAGATCTCCTGCATCGCGACGCTGCGCCCGATCAGCGGCAACCGCTCCTCGGCGTCGCGCGGCTCGGACGGCGGCGTATCCGCAAGCGGCGCCGGCGCCTGCAACGCGCGACCGACAACGGCTAGCAACTCCTTGAGATCAAAAGGCTTAGGCAAGTACTCGAACGCCCCGCGCTGCGCTGCCTTCACGGCGGTCATCAGCGTTGACTGCGCGCTCATGACGATGATGCGGAGCTCCGGGCGGATGCGCTTGATGCGCGGGATCAGGTCGAGCCCGTTCTCGTCCGGCATGACGACATCGGTGATCACCAGGTCGCCCTCCCCGTCTTCCACCCAGCGCCAAAGCGTGGCGGCGTTCCCGGTGCAGCGGACCTGGTATCCCGACCGGCCCAGCGCCTGGGTCAGCACCGTGCGGATCGAGCGGTCGTCATCGGCCACGAGAACGGTGGGCGGGGTCATCTTCGATCCTTCAGAGGGCGTCTCCCTCGGTCTCGGTCATCACCGGCAGGAACATGCGGAATTCCGTCCGGCCGGGACGGCTGTCCACCTCGATCAAACCGCCATGGTCGCCGATGATCTTCGCCACCAGTGCAAGGCCCAGGCCGCTGCCGGTCGGCTTGTTGGTCACGAACGCCTCGAACAGATGCGGACGGATATCCTCGGGGATGCCCGGCCCGTTGTCGCGGACGGTCACGACCAGCGGCAAATGCATCCGGTGATTGCTGCCGGCGACCGCGATCCGCATGCCCTGCTGATAGGCGGTGGTCAGCACGATCTCGCCAGCGTTGCGGTCGCAAAGCTCTGGGTCGCCGGCGATGGACTCGGCCGCATTCTTCACCAAATTCAGCAGCACCTGCACGAGCTGGTCGCGGTTGGCCCAGGCGGGCGGCAGCGACGGATCATAGGTCTCCGTCATCTTGATATGCGTCGCAAAGCCGGTGCCGGCCAGCCGCCGCACGTGTTCCAGTACCCGGTGGATGTTCACAGCCCGGCGCTCGATGGGCTTCTCGCCGAACACCTCCATGCGGTCCACCAAGTCGCGGATACGGTCGGCCTCGTCGCGGATCAGCACCGTGAGCTCGCGGTCCCCATCGCCCACGCTGGCCTCCAGCAACTGCGCGGCGCCGCGGATGCCCGAGAGCGGGTTCTTCACCTCGTGCGCCAAGATCGCCGACATGCCGGTGACGCTTCGCGCGGCGCCGCGGAACAGCATCTGGCGGTCCAGCGCCCGCGCCGCCGAGCCGTCCTGCAACGTCAGCAGCACGCAGCCGGGCTCCTCGAGCAAGGCCGTCGCCTGCACGGTCGTGCCCCGCTTATGAAGGCGCGGACTCTCGAGCGTCAGGTCATGATCCGAGATGGTCGTCCCCTCGTGCCGGACCTGGGAAAGCAATGCGAACAGCGGGTTGTCATCCGGCAGCAGCGTCGCGAGCGTCATCTGGCGCAGTTGCAGCAGCGATACGCCCAGGAACTGCTCGGCCGCCTGGTTGGCGTAGCGGAACCGGTTATCGGCATCCAGAAGCACGACGGGCACCGGCAGCGCGCTCAGGATAGCCTGGCCGTCGACGGGTATCGGCAATGGCAACGCCGGCGTCGGGCGGGGCGACAGCTTTTCCACCAACGCCAGGCGCCCTCGGGTCAGCGCGCCTTTCACGCTGCGAGCGCTCCGTCCGGCGCTTCTGGCGTCCGCACGGCGTCGCGTCCGATCAGCGGATCGAAAAACCCGTCGATCAGCGCCTCGACCGCCGCTGGGGTCGAAAGCTTGTTCACGGCCGCACGGAATTCCGCCGATCCGAACAGCCCGCGCGAGTACCAGGACAGATGCTTGCGCGCCACCCGCACCCCGGCGTCCTCGCCGAAATGCCGCAGCATGGCGTGGTAGTGTTGCAGCATGGTGGCCTTCTGCTCCGCAAGCGGCGGCTCGGCCTGGCGCTGGCCTGTCATCAGGAATCGCGCGACCAGGGCCGGGAACCAGGGCCGGCCATAGCAGCCGCGCCCGATCATCACGCCATCCGCCCCGGACTGGCGCAACGCCTCGGCGGCGTCGTCCTCGGTCAGGATATCACCGTTGGCGATCACCGGCAGCCCGACCGCCGCCTTCACGCGCGCGATGAACCGCCAATCGGCCGAGCCGGTGTAGAATTGCTGCCGGGTCCGGCCGTGCACCGTGACCATCTGGATGCCGGACGCCTCGGCGATCCGCGCCAGGCTGGGCGCGTTCAGGTTGGCGTGATCCCATCCCATGCGCATCTTAAGCGTGACTGGGACCGGCACCGCCTGGACGGTCGCTTCCAGGATGCGGGCCGCCGCGATCTCGTCCCGCATCAGCGCGGACCCGGCCGCCTGCCCAACCGCGACTTTTTTCACCGGGCAGCCGAAATTGATGTCGATCAGGTCGGCGCCGTGGCCCACGGCGATGCGCGCCGCTTCGGCCATGGCGGACGGGTCGCAGCCGGCGAGCTGGACCGCGCTGGGGCCGCCGCAGCCGTCGACCTCCGCCATGCGCAGCGTGACCCGGTTCTCCCGCACCATGGCCCAGGACGCGATCATCTCGGATACGACGAGGCCGGCGCCTTGCTGTTTCGCCAGGCGCCGGAATGGCAGGTCGGTGACGCCCGACATCGGGGCCAGGATAACCGGCGCGTCGATGCGCACCGCATAGCGCCCGGACCCCAGGGTAAGCGGGCCGACCATGCCTGTGGTATTTGGGTTGCCCATCATTTGGGCAAACTACCGCCGGCTTGCGCCCTGCGCAATCATAGACCGCAAGAGTTGGACGGGTTGACGCAACGCCGGCCCGCCGCCATTGCTGCATTATGCGTGTCGCCGCCATCCTTGTCGCCGCCGGCTCCGGATCGAGGTTTGGCGGCGGCGAGCCGAAGCAGTATGCCCAACTCGCCGGGAAGCCTGTCGCACGCTGGGCGGCGGAGTGCCTGTCACCGTTCGTGGATCTGCTGCAACCGGTCGGAGATCCGGCCCTGCTCGGCGCGGCGCTGGAGGGTGTGGCGCATCTTCCCGTCGTGCCCGGCGGCGTCGGCCGCCAAGACAGCGTGCGCGCCGGACTGGAAGCTTTGGCGCCGTTCGAACCCAACGTGGTGCTGGTCCATGACGCCGCGCGTCCCTACGTGCCCGGCCACACCATCCCTGCCCTGCTGGCCGCCCTGGCCCGCGTGCCCGGGGCGATCCCCGCCGTGCCCGTCGCGGACACGCTGAAACGCGCGCAGGGAAGCCTTATCAAGGCGACCGTCCCCAGGGAAGCCTTGTTCCGTGCGCAGACGCCGCAAGCATTCCGCTTCGCCAACCTGCTGGCTTTGCACCGCGAGCACGCATTGCTGCCTGGCCTGACCGACGATGCCGCATTGCTGGAACATGCCGGCCATGCCGTCGAGCTGGTCCCCGGCGCCGAGGACAACATCAAGCTGACATTCCCGGAGGATCTCGTGCGGCTCGAACGCATACTGGCGCCCGCCGTGCAGCCCCGCGTTGGCACCGGGTTCGACGTGCACGCGCTCACGCCGGGCCGTCCGTTGGTGCTTTGCGGCGTATTGGTGCCGCATGCGTATGGCTTGGCCGGGCATTCCGACGCCGATGTGGGCATCCACGCGCTATGCGACGCGATCTATGGCGCGCTGGCCGAAGGCGACATCGGCCGCCATTTTCCGCCGAGCGAGGCGACTTGGAAGGACGCCGACAGCGCCCGCTTCCTGGTCCACGCCGCCGGACGGATCGCGGCGCGCGGCGGAAGGCTGGCCAATGCCGACATCACGCTAATATGCGAACAGCCGAAGATTACGCCGCATGCCGTAGCCATGCAGGCGAGGCTGGCCGAGTTGCTGGGCGTGGAGGCCGGACGCATCTCGGTCAAGGCTACGACGACCGAACGGCTTGGCTTTCCCGGACGCGGCGAGGGGATCGCGGCCCAGGCGGTCGTGACGGTCTTGTTGGCCACATAATTGTTTGCGGAAATCTTGGTCGGAGCGGCGGGATTCGAACCCACGACCCCCAGTCCCCCAGACTGATGCGCTACCAGGCTGCGCTACGCTCCGACACGGAATAGGTCTAGCAGGCCGCCACATTGGCTGCAACGGCGCGGCGCATGGTTCAGTTCAGCATGGCCCGCAGCGCCACCAGCTCATCGAGCGCATGTTGCAATACCGCCCGCAGCCGAGCCGCATCATCCGGTCCAGGCACCAGCGTCGGGCTGGTGAGGCCAGATGCAGCGACCATCGGCGTCACCGCCTGCTCCACCTCGGCGGCAGCGCGCTCGGCGGCATTTGCCGGCGGGATATCTTCGGATAGCTGGCCCCCACCCTCACGCAACAATCTTTGCACTCCCTTGATCGTGTAACCCTGAATATAAAGCAGGTCCGAGATGCGGCGCAGCAGCAGGATGTCGTCCGGACGGTAATAACGCCGACCGCCGCCGCGTTTCAACGGCTTGATTTGAGGAAATTTCGTCTCCCAGAACCGCAGCACATGCTGTGGGATATGAAGCTCGTCGGCAACCTCGCTGATTGTACGGAATGCGTTGGGCGCTTTTTTGGCCCGCGGACGGCTGTCATCGGGACCAAGGGCATTCGATGGCGCGTCATCCGGCCCGAGATCGTCGGCCGAGGCGTCATCGGGTCCGTTCATTCGTCGTCGCCCGCCGGAATTGCCGTGCCGTTGACGTGGGCCTTCAGGACCTGGCTTGGCCGGAACGTCAGCACCCGCCGGGGCAGGATCGGCACCTCGACGCCGGTTTTAGGATTGCGCCCGATCCGGCGCCCCTTCTGCCGCACCGAAAACGTTCCGAAACCGCTGATCTTTACCGAATCCCCAGCTTCCAGCGCCCGCGACATGCGTTCCAGCACCGTCTCGAGCAGGTCGGCCGAGTCGTTGCGGGACAGACCGACTTGCGCATAGATCGTTTCGGCCAGTTGCGCTCGCGTTACGGTGTTCATTGCCACACGCTATGCACGCGCTGCTGGCACGTCAAGCGAAGCCGCTGACCTTAAACAATTATCGCAAAACTGTTGCGCCGCCGCCTCAAAACCTCGTGCGTCAAAAACACAGGTCTAAAAGCGTACCAGCGCCGAGCCCCAGGTCATGCCGCCGCCCAGCGCCTCCATCACCACCAGGTCGCCGCGCTTGATGCGCCCATCGCCCCGCGCCTCCGCCAGCGCGAGCGGAACCGACGCGGCCGACGTGTTCGCATGGCGCTCGACCGTCACCACGACCCGCTCGGACGGCAGCCCAAGCTTGCGGCCCATCGCGTCGATGATCCGCCGGTTCGCCTGGTGCGGCACCAGCCAGTCGATGTCGGCGTGGGTGAGCCCATTGGCGGCCAAGGCCTCGTCCACCACCTCCGCCAGCTTCACGACGGCGTGGCGGAACACCTCGCGTCCGTTCATCACGAGGTAGCCGGGCCGGGCCGGCTGGCCGACGGAGCCATCGACATAGAGCAGGTCGCCCAGCGTCCCCTGCGCGTGCAGGTGGGTCGACAGGATGCCGCGCGCGCCATCCTGATCGGTGCCGGACCGCACGAACGCCGCCCCGGCGCCGTCGCCGAACAGCACGCAGGTGCCGCGGTCATCCCAGTTCATGATCCTGGAATAAACCTCGCTCCCAATCACCAGCACGCCCGAGGCCTGTCCGGACCGGATCATCGCGTCAGCAATCGACAATGCGTAGACGAAGCCGCTACAGGCGGCGGACACGTCGAAGCCGAATCCGCGGCTGATCCCGAGGTCCGCCTGCACCCGGAGGGCCGTGGCGGGGAACGCCTGGTCCGGCGTGGCGGTCGCCAGGATGACCGCATCGACGTTGCCGGGGCCGCACCCCGCATCCGCCAACGCGGCCTCCGCCGCACGCGCGCCCATGAAGGCGCAGGTCTCGGTTGGCCCGGCGATATGGCGCTGCTTGATCCCGGTGCGTTCTTGTATCCAGCTATCGGTGGTGTCGATCCGTTGGGACAGTTCATCGTTGCCCACGATCCGTTTCGGAAGGTAGCCGCCGACGCCGGCGATCACGGGACGCATGGCCATCGGGCTCAGACCGCCGCCAAGAGTTGCGGCCCGCCATTGCCGGGCTTCAATGCCTCGATAAGGGCCAGGCCGTCGCGGATTTTGTCATTGAACCGATGCACGACCATGTCCATCGCCACGTCCACCGCGTGCGCGAACCCTTCGGCGTCGGTGCCGCCATGCGACTTCACCACGACGCCGTTCAATCCCAGCATGACCGCGCCATTATAGCGCCGAGGATCCAGCCACAGCTTCATGCGGTCGAGCCCCGGCCGCGCCAGCAGGTAGGCGAGCTTCGCCGCCAGGCTGCTGCGGAAGATCTGCTTCAGCAGGTCGCCCACCAGCTTCAGCGCGCCCTCCCCCGTCTTCAGCGCCACGTTCCCGGTGAACCCGTCCGTCACGATCACGTCCGTGGTTCCAGCGGCGATGTCGTGCCCCTCCACAAACCCATGGAACTGCGAGGCAATATGGCTCGCGCGCAGGATGTCGGCGGCCTGGCGCACGCGCTCATCGCCCTTCAGCTCCTCAGAGCCAACATTAAGCAGCCCGATCGTCGGCGCGGGCAGCCCCAGCACCGTCCGGGCGAACACGTCGCCCATGATGGCGAACTCCACCAGGTTGCGGGCGTCGCATTGCACGTTGGCGCCGAGATCGAGCATCACCACGTCGCCGCGGGCCGAGGGGCCGATGGCCGCCATCGCCGGGCGGTCGATCCCCGGCAGTGTCTTGATCACGATCTTCGCCAAGGCCAGCAACGCACCGGTATTGCCGGCCGAAACCACGCCCGAAGCCTCGCCGCCGGCCACGGCGTCAATGGCGATGCGCATGGACGACCCGCGCACCCGGAGCGCCGCGGTCGGCTTCATCTCGCTCGGGATGCTTTCCGGTGCGTGCCGGATGGTGCAGGACGCCTGCGCGCGCTTCCGCTTCGCCACCAGCGGCGCCAACAGTCCCTCGTCGCCAACCAGCAGGAAGCGCGCCGACGGATGCCGCTCTGCCGCGATCGCGATGCCTTCAACCACCATGTCCGGCGCGTGGTCGCCCCCCATGGCGTCGATAGCCAGGTTGAACGGCTCGGTCATGGCATCACGCCCAAGCGGCCCGGCGGCACGCCAAACCCAATCAGGCGCGGACAGCGCCCTTGAGCGCCTTGCCAGCGGCGATGACCTCGCGTCCGTCATAATGGCCGCAGTGGCTGCACAGATGATGCGGACGCTTCAGCTCGCCGCAGTTGGAGCATTCGGCATGCGCCTCGGTCCGCAGCGCGTCATGGCTGCGGCGCATCCCGCGGCGGGATGGCGAGGTCTTCTTCTTGGGAACAGCCATGGGACAGCGCCCCTCCGGGCTAAATGGCGCGCGGCAACAGGGCGGCGCACCGGGGTCAACAGGTTCATTAACGAGCCGCGCGATTTAGCAGAGCCGCACTGCGGCTGCAAGCGACAGCCTATTGCCGTGGGCGCGATGCCAGCAATGCGGCGAAGGGGCCGTCCGGTTCGGCGGCGATATCCGGCGGCAATGCGGCGCCGGGCTTGCGCGGATAGGGGTCAAGCGCCAGCGCGAGCTGCTCCACCGCCGCCTCGCCGATATCGACCGCGCCGCCGTCGAACGGGATTTGATCGATCGCCTCCGGATCGGGGTCGTCATCCTCGGTGCCCGCCGGGACGAAATGCACGGTAAACGCCTCGTCCACGTCGTGCTCGAAGGTGTCGAGCGTGACGACGCAGGTCTCGCTCACCCGGGCGCGCAACGCACCCTCGGCCTCGATGGTCGTCATGCCGACGCGGCGCAGCTTGAACGCGCAATGCAGGCTGGACAATGCCACGAGTCGCAGGCGGGCCGCGATCGCCGGCAACTCGCCAGGCTTGGCATCGACGTCGAAGGCCGTGCCCTGCGGGCCGATCCGGTCCAGCGCCACGGGACGATGCAGCTCGGGGTTCATGCCGCCATCCGGGCCGGACGGAAATCCACCCGGCCGGCTGCCAGCGCCGAAATGGGCTGCGTGCGCAGGTGCGCCGCCTGCTCCAGCGCCAATGCCGCCAATGCGCCCGCAGCATCCTCGGGCGCATGGCCGCGCCACACGTTGCGGGCGACCGCCTCGGTCAGCGCCGCGATGTCGTCCGCCTCCAATGCGGCGGCATATGCGCTGGCCCGGCCATTGAACGCCTCCCACATCGCACGCACCCGCTTGCCGATCCGCATGTCGCTGACGCCGATTTCGCGCAGGTTGATGTCCATGTCGGAGAACATCGCGTCGAAGATCGCTTGCGCCAAGTCCTTTCCAGCCTTCGACTCGGCATGCAGCCGGTTCACCACCAGGAACACATACAGCCCGATGACGTCGAATCGTCCGTCCAAGGTGTCCGGCACGCGCAACGTTTCAAAGATATAGGGATCGCGGGCGGCCTGCACGGCGGCGGTGTAAAGCTCGAACCCCGCGCGCTCGTGTTGCTTGCGTCCGAACATACCCAGGAATGCCATTTAGCCCTCATCTCGTCCGGCCAGCCGCGGCCCGCCAGATTGACAAGGCCGGACGGGCATGACACGCCATTGCAAATAGGCGGCAAGCGCGTCCGGTCAATGCGCCCGGCGCTCCGCCGGCTTGCCGCGTCATCCAGACTGGACCCGAGCGTGCGCGTTTTATTCCTACTACTCCTGTTGTCCGTGTCCGCCTGCGACGCCTTGGATGCGCCGAGGCAGTTGCGCGGCAACCATGTGGACGCCGACCAGCTCAAGGAGCTCGTGCCTGGAACGTCCACCCGTGCCGACGCGACCTCGCTGCTCGGCTCGCCGACCACGCGCGCGGCCTTCGATGACAATACGTGGGTCTACATCAGCGAGACGACGCGCACCCGGGTCGGACGGTCGCCCGGTGTGCTGGCCCAGGACGTCGTCGTGCTAACGTTCGATCAGGCCGGCGTGCTGCGCGACGTGAAGCATCTGGATCAGGACGACCGCAAGGACGTTTCCATCGTCAGCCGCACCACCCCGTCGCCGGGCAGCGAGGCTTCGTTCCTGCAGCAACTGCTGGGCAACGTCGGCAAGTTCAGCGCTGGCGGCGCGGCCGGAGGATCGCGAGCCACGCCAGGCGGCAGCGGCGCCGCGACCAGCAACGGCCTGTAGCCTTCAGAAATGGCTCCAGCCTGGACGTTCCAGGCTGATTGCCGCGCCCGACGCATCCAAGACCCGGACCTCGTTTCCGGTTTCGAAGCGTCCGATCCGGGTTACCGCGCATCCTCCAGCGGACGCCGCGTCCAACAGCAGCCTGGCCCGGCCGGGCGGCACCGCCATGACCAGCTCGTAGTCGTCGCCGCCAGTTAAGCACGTCGGCAGCCACGCCTCCCCGGCTGCCAGCGCCGCCACCGAGCGCGGCACTCGCGCGGCCTCGATCACCGCTCCAAGCCCGGATGCGCGGCACAGGTGGCCAAGGTCCTGCACCAGCCCGTCCGACACGTCCATGCAGGCCGACGCCACGCCATGCAGCGCCAGGCCGAGGCGGGGCTGCGGCATCCGGTAACGTCCGGCCAGGAAGCCATCGATGTCGGCGAGCCGGCCCTGCAACGCCAACAGGCCCAGCGCGCCATCGCCGATCGTGCCGGTCACCCAAACCTCGTCGCCCGCCATGGCGCCGCGGCGGCGCAACGCTGCGCCGGGCGCGACATGGCCGATCGCGGTCAGCGATAGCGTCATCGGACCCGGCGTCGCTGTCGTATCCCCGCCGAGCAGCGTGATGCCGAATTGCGCCTGGTCCCGCGCCAGCCCGTCGGCAAACGCGGCGAACCAGGCGTCCGCAGTGTCCCGGGGCGCAGAAACCGTCATGAGATAGGCCAGCGGCTCGGCACCCATTGCGGCGAGGTCCGAGAGATTGACCCGCAGCAGCTTGGCGCCAACCATTCCGGCAGGATCGTCGGGCAGGAAATGCACGCCGGCCACCATCGCATCCGCCGTGAACACCAATTCGCGGCCCGGCGGCGGGGCCAGCACCGCGCCGTCGTCCAGCACATCGAGCGATCCAGGGCCTGCCAACGGACGAAAGTGCCGTGCGATCAGTTTGAACTCAGCGGGCGGCCCGGCGTCTGTCATGCGTGATCCTCAGGTCGCGTGCGCAGCCTCCGCCGGGAAGTCGTTGGGCCGCAGTTCCCGCGCAAGGCGATCCAGCAAGCCATTGACCATACGGGGTTCCTCTCCGGTGAAGAACCCGTGCGCCACATCCAGGTACTCGTTGATCACCACACGGGCCGGCGGCCCATCGGCCATCGAAAGCTCTGCGCCGCCGGCGCGCAGCAGGGCGCGGAGAACCGGGTCCAGCCGGGTCATCGGCCAATCCGCCGGCAGGGCGGCGGCGATCAGGGTATCCAGCCGGTCCTGTTGCAAAACCGCCGTGCGCACGATTTGCGTGAACAGCGGCACGTGGGCGTCCGGCACCCGGCCCTCCTCGAAGCCGCCGCCGCCCAGATGCTCCGGACCTGGCATCTCGCCAAGGCGGTGGCGGACGAACTGCTCGATCACTGCCTCGGCCGCCTCGCCGCCCTGCTCGCTTTGGAACAGCGCCTGGACCGCGGCCACACGGGACGCAGTGCGCGGACGGCTCGGCGGGCGTTCGGACCGGGCCATCAGGCGGCTCCCACTTGGCGCGCGACCGCAATCTGCCGCAGGGCCGCCGACGCAGCCTCGGCGCCCTTGTTATGGCCATCGGCACCGGACCGGGCGATGGCCTGCCCGATGTCGTGCACGGTGAGCAGCCCAGTGCCCATCGCCAAGCCGTATTGCAGCGCGACCTGCATCAGGCCAGCCATGCTTTCGCGGCAGATATGGTCATAATGGTCGGTCTCCCCTCGAACGATGCAGCCCAGCGCGATGAAACCGTCGAACCCCGTGGGGCCGCGCAGCACGAGCCGGATCGCCTGGGCCAACTCGAACGCGCCGGCCACGTCAATCACGTCATGGGCGGCGCCGGCGTCCCCCAGGATGCGCGCAGCCCCGGCTGTCATGCCATCGACGACATCGCGGTAATACGGCGCACGCACCATGAGCAGGCGTGGCGGCGCGCCGGGCACGCTGGGAGCGGCCGGCAGGGGTGCATCGATGGTGCTCATCGGGCCTGCCTCATTCCGCCGGGGCGCCTTCAATGGGCCGTTGCTCGACGATATTCAAGCCGTATCCCTCCAGTCCGACCACGGTCCGGTGCGTATTGGACAGCAGGATCATCTCGTGCACGCCAAGATCCAGCAGGATCTGCGCCCCAATGCCATAATCGCGCAAGAAGGGTTGCGGCCGGATGTCGGCATGCAGCGCGCCAACCCGTTCCGAAACCGCGGTCGGCCTGGTGTCGCGGATCAGCACGACGGCGCCCCGCCCCTCGGCCGCGATCATCCGCATCGCCCCGTGCAGGGTGGACCAGTGCGGCCCGCCGAGCATATCGCTCACGAGATCGACGGCGTGCATACGCACCATCGCCGGCTGCGGCCCGGTCAAGTCGCCCTTGATCAGCACCAAATGTTCTGCATAATCAACGGTGTTGGCATAGACGCTCAGCTTCCACTCGCCGCCCTCGAGGTGCTGCAGCGTGCCCTGCTGCACCCGCCGCACCAACTGCTCGGTGCGGCGGCGATGGCCGATCAGGTCGGCGATGGTGCCGAGCTTAAGGTTATGGTGCTGCGCAAATCCAATAAGGTCCGGCAAACGGGCCATCGAGCCGTCGTCGTTCATGATCTCGCAGATCACCCCGGCGGGGGTCAGCCCAGCGAGCCGAGCGATGTCCACCGCCGCCTCGGTATGCCCGGCGCGCACCAGGGTGCCGCCCTCGCGCGCCATCAACGGAAAGACATGGCCGGGGGTCACGATCTTGTCCCGGCCCGCCTCCGGGTTGATCGCCACGCCGATGGTCAGCGCCCGGTCCGCGGCGGAGATCCCGGTCGTGACGCCGTCCCTCGCCTCGATCGAGACGGTGAACGCCGTCTGGTGCCGCGTGCTGTTCGATTGGCTCATCAGCGGCAGGCCGAGCTGCTCGACCCGGCTGCGGGTCAGCGCCAGGCAGATCAGCCCGCGCGCGTGCCGGGCCATGAAGTTGATGGCGTCGGGCGTCGCGAACTGCGCGGGGATCACCAGGTCGCCCTCGTTCTCCCGGTCCTCGTCGTCGACCAGGACGAACATGCGCCCGGCCCGCGCCTCCTCGATCAGGTCGACGGCGCTGCACAAATAGTCGGAAAGGACAGCAGACCTCATGGAACCTCCGCCAGGCGAGCGACATAGCGCGCCAGCATGTCGATCTCGATGTGCACCGCGTGCCCGGCCTTGAGCAGGCCCAGCGTCGTCACGTTCCAGGTATGCGGGATGACGTTGACGCCGAACACGCCGCCATCAACCTCGTTGACCGTCAACGAGACCCCGTCCATCGAGACACTGCCCTTGCTGGCGATGAAACGGGACAGCTCGCGCGGCGCCTCGACCTGCACGCGCCATGAGCCGTTCTCCGGCGTCACCGACATTACTTTGCCGAGGCCGTCGACATGGCCGGAGACGATATGGCCGCCGAGCTCATCGCCGACCCGCAGTGAGCGTTCGAGGTTCATGCGGCTGCCGACGGTCCAGCCGCCCAGCTTGGTCTTCGACAGCGTTTCGCCGGATACCTCGACCGCAAACCAATCCGGGCCGAGTTCGACCGCCGTCAGGCAGCAGCCCCCGCAGGCGATGGACGCGCCGACGGCGATGCGGCCGGTGTCCGCCCACGGGGCGCCAATCACCAGCCGCATGTCCTGTCCGTCGCCGATGGGCCGCAGGCTGCGCACCTCGCCCATGCCCGTCACGATCCCGGTGAACATCAGGCGGCTCCCCCGGCGTCGCAGCGGCTGAATTCAGTCAGCATGTCATCCCCCATCGGGCGCGAGTCCACGCGGACGAAGCGCGGTATTCCCTCCAGCGCCGCGGTGCCGAACGCCTGCGCGGCCGGCCAGCCATCGCCGCCCATGACCGCGGGGGCATGGAACCAGGCGATACGGTCGACCAGCCCGGCGCGCAGCAACCCGGCGGCGATCTGCGCGCCGCCCTCGACCAACACCCGGGTCAGCCCGGCTGCGCCCAACGCCTGCATCCCCGCCGCGAGGTCGATGCCCTCCTCCGCGCCGGCAACTGCGAACAGCCGCGCGCCTGCGTCGTTCAGCGCCTGGATCCGGTCCGGGCCGGCATCCGGACCGTGCAGGAACCAAGTAGGCGCCGCGGCCGAGACCACGCGCGCGGTCGTTGGCGTGCGAAGGCGGCTGTCCACGACGATGCGCAGGTCGGCGACTTTGCGATAGCCGGGAATTCGGCAGGTGAGGTCGGGATCGTCCGCCTGCACGGTCCCTGCCCCGGCCAGCACGGCGTCGTGCCGGCCACGCAACGCATGCGCCGCACGCCGCGATGCCGGCCCAGTGATCCATCGGCTTTCCCCCGTGCGGGTCGCGATGCGTCCGTCGAGGGTGCTGGCCAGTTTCAGAGTTACCATCGGCCGTCCAAGGCCCACCCGCGACAGGAAGCCGGCCTGCAGCGACCGTGCCTCGGCGGCAAGCGTGCCCACGGCCACTTCCACCCCCGCTGCCCGCAATGCCGCGATCCCGGCGCCGTCAACCCGCCTATCGGGATCGCCGAGCGCCACGACCACACGCGCCACCCCGGCCGCGATCAGCGCATCGGCGCAGGGCGGGGTCTCGCCATGATGGCTGCACGGCTCCAGCGTCACATACGCGGTCGAGCCACGCGCGAGGTCGCCGGCAAACGCCAGCGCAACCGCCTCGGCATGAGGCCGTCCGCCCAGCGCGGTCACGCCGCGCCCCACCACCCGGCCATCGCGCACCAGCACGCATCCCACGGACGGGTTCGGCCAAACGCCGCCCAGCCCGCGCCGGGCGAGCGCCAGTGCGGCGCGCATGTGCTCCCAGTCCTTTGCAGAAGGTTCGGTCATTAGACGCTATGTAGGCTCGTCAAGCGAACCCAGGAAGGTCTCGAAGTCCTTTGCCTCGCGGAAGTCGCGATACACGCTGGCGAAGCGGACATAGGCGACCGCATCCACCTCCTTCAGCGTATCCATCACCAGCTCGCCCAGATGCTTGCTCGGGATATCGTTCTCGCCCGTCGCCTCAAGCTGGCGGACGATGCCGTTGACGATGCGCTCCAGCCGCTCCTCCTGCACCGGGCGCTTGCGCAGCGCGATGCGTATGGAGCGGCCAAGCTTCTCGCGGTCGAACGGCACCCGGCGGCCATCGGCCTTCAACACCGTCAGCTCACGCAATTGCACGCGCTCGATGGTGGTGAAACGCTGCCCGCAGCCGCCGCAGAACCGCCGCCGCCGGATCGCCGACCCGTCATCGGTGGGCCGGCTGTCTTTCACCTGCGTGTCGTCATGGCCGCAGAACGGGCAGCGCATGGGTTTTAAGGTCCGGCGTGGCCGCCGAGCATGGCCGGGTAGATCGGGAAGCGGGCGCACATCGCCTGCACCCGCGACGCCACAGCCCGCTCGGCCAAGTCGTTGCTGCCGTCGTTCGAGCGGCTCAGGCCATCCAGCACCTCGTTGATCATCAGCCCGATCTCGCGGAACTCGGCGACGCCGAAGCCGCGGGTGGTCGCCGCCGGAGTGCCCAGGCGGATGCCCGACGTGACCGCGGGCTTGGCCGGGTCGAACGGAATGGCGTTCTTGTTGGCGGTGATGTGCGCCCGCTCGAGGCTGGCCTCCGCCGCCTTGCCGGTCACGCCCTTGGGCCGCAGGTCGACCAGCATAAGGTGGCTATCGGTGCCGCCGGTCACGATGTCGCAGCCCTGTTCCATCAACGTCTCGGCCAGCATCCGGGCGTTGTCGACCACGGCGCGCTGGTAAATGCGGAACTCCGGGCGCAGCGCCTCGCCGAACGCCGCCGCCTTGCCGGCAATCACGTGCATCAAGGGTCCGCCCTGCAGGCCCGGGAACACGGCCGAGTTGAACTTCTTGCCGAGGTCGAGGTCGTTCGACAGAATCATGCCGCCGCGCGGGCCACGCAGAGTCTTATGCGTCGTCGTCGTCACC
Organism: Acetobacteraceae bacterium; assembly: GCA_965277495.1. GTDB lineage: Bacteria > Pseudomonadota > Alphaproteobacteria > Acetobacterales > Acetobacteraceae > CAHJXG01. The sequence goes on from OZ255824.1 coordinate 65,946, forward strand.
ACATGGGCGTGCGGCAGCGGCGTGGGATAGGCGCCCGCCGCCACCAGGCCGGCATAATGCGCCATGTCCACCATGAACCATGCGCCGACCTCGTCCGCCACCTTGCGGATGCGGGCAAAGTCGATGGCGCGCGGATAGGCCGAGCCGCCGGCGATGATCAGGCGCGGCTTCTCGGAGCGGGCCAGGCGTTCCAGTTCCTCGTAGTCCAGCAGGCCGGTCTCCGGCTGCACGCCGTATTGCACGGCGCGGAACCACTTGCCCGATAGGTTTGGCGCCGCGCCATGCGTGAGGTGGCCGCCGGCCGCGAGGCTCATGCCCAAGATGGTGTCGCCGGGCTGCAAGAGGGCCAGGAACACCGCCTGGTTGGCCTGCGCGCCAGAATGCGGCTGCACGTTGGCGTATTCGCAGCCGAACAAAGCCTTGGCACGGTCGATGGCCAGGGTCTCCGCCTTGTCGACCTCGAAACAACCGCCGTAGTAGCGGCGTCCGGGATAGCCCTCGGCATACTTGTTGGTCAGCACCGACCCCTGCGCCTCCAGCACGGCGGCGGAAACGATGTTCTCGCTGGCGATCAGCTCGATGCCGTCCTGCTGCCGGACCAGCTCCGCGCCGATGGCGGCGGCGAGCTCCGGGTCGGTCTCGGCGAGATTGGCGGAAAAAAAGCGGTGGAGGCTGGATGTGGGGGATTGTTCGTTCATGAGGTGATCCTGCTTGGGTCCGGCGCCGCGGCGGCTTGCAGCGTCATCTTGGGTCTGAAGCTCGCTATATCACGCCTTGCGACCGCAATTCAGCCAACCGCTGCGGCGTCATGCCGAGGCGTTCCCCCAATATTTCGTCGGTATGCTGCCCGAGGGTCGGCGCGGCCATGCGGTAGTCGGCCGGCGTTTCCGACAGGCGCACCGGGTTGGCGACGACCTTGACCCCATCCGGGCTCGCCGGATGCGGCATGGTGATGACCGTGTTGCGCGCCTGCACCTGCGGGTCGGCGAAGACCTCCGCGAGCGTGTTGATCGGGCCGCAGCCGATCTTCAGCGCCTCCAGCCGTTCGACCCACCACGCCGTGGGGTGCTGGCGCATCAGCGGCGTCAACGTATCGGTCACGAGCTGCCGGTTGCCGACGCGGGCGGCGTTGGTGGCAAACCGCGGGTCCTCCAGCAGGTGTGCCAGGCCATAGTTTTCACAGAATCGCTTGAACGTAGGGTCATTGCCAATTGATAACACAAGATAGCCGTCGGCGGTCGGGAACACCTGATACGGCACGATGTTTGGATGCTGGTTGCCGAGACGCACCGGGTTCTCGTTGGTCGCAAGGTAGTTCATGCCCTGGTTCGCCAGCCACGCCACGTGCGTGTCCAGCATGCCGATATCCACCTGCTGCCCCTGCCCCGTCGCCTCGCGGTGGCGCAGCGCCGCCAGCACGCCGATGCAGCCATACAGCCCGGCGAACAAGTCCGCGACCGGCACGCCGACCTTCTGCGGCAGGCCGTCCGGCTCACCCGTCAGGCTCATGATGCCGCCCATCGCCTGGATCAGGCTGTCGTAGCCCGGACGCGGCGCATACGGCCCGGTCTGTCCGAACCCGGTGATCGAGCAATACACCAGGCCCGGGAACCGCGCGTGCAGTTGTTCGTAGCCCAGGCCATACTTGGCCAGCGCGCCAACCTTGAAGTTCTCGACCAGGATGTCGCTTCTGGCGATCAGCTCGAGCGCGATCGCCTGGCCCTCGGGCTTGGCGATGTCGAGCGTCACCGACCGCTTGTTGCGGTTCACCCCCACGAAATAGGCGCTCTCCTGCGTCCCCGGCATGAACGGCGGGGCAAAACCGCGGGTGTCGTCGCCGGAACCGGGCTTCTCGATCTTGATCACGTCGGCGCCGAGGTCGGCGAGCATCTGCACGCAGGTCGGCCCGGCCAGCACGCGCGTCAGGTCGAAGACGGTCAGGCCCGCGAGCGGCCCGGATGGTTGGGAGCGGGTCATGTCAGGGTCGGCCTCCTCGCACTTGTTCAGGCCCATCGGCGGGTCCATTGTGGGCAAAGCGTTATATGCACCCTGCATCCCGAGGCAAAGCGAATGCTTGACCGACCGCATCCCACACCCGAGGCCCCCACGCTCGACCAGCAGGCGCTGGCCACGGCGCTGTCGGGCAAGCACTTCATCGGCGGACGTTTCGTGCCGGCGCGCGGCGGCAAGACCTTTGCCGTCGTCAATCCGGCCACCGGCATCGAGGTCGCGCGCGGGGCGGATGGCGACGCTGCCGACGTCGAGGCTGCGGTGCTGGACGCCGACGCGGCGCAGAAGGCCTGGGCGAAAATCCCGTCCCGCAAGCGCGGCGCCATGGTGGCAGCATGCGCCGCCCTGCTGCGCGACCATGTGGAGGAACTCGCCCGCCTGATCGCGCTCGAGACCGGCAAGGCGCTGCGCACCGAGAGCCGGGTGGAGGCGCAGGTCGTCGCCGATATCTTCGAGTTCTACGCCGGGCTTGGCGGCGAATTGAAGGGCGAAACCGTCCCGTTCGCCCCCAACGTGCTGTCTGTCACGGTGCGCGAGCCGTTGGGCGTCGTGGGCGCGATCATCCCATGGAACGTGCCGATGCTGCTGATGGCGCTGAAGGTCGCGCCCGCCTTGGTCGCTGGCAACACCGTGGTGGTGAAGTCGGCCGAGGAGGCGCCGCTGGCGGTGCTGCGGGTGTGCGAGCTGATGAACCGCGTGCTGCCGCCGGGCTGTTTCAACATGCTGTCCGGGTTCGGGCCGGAGTGCGGCGCGCCATTGGTGGCGCATCCCCTGGTGCGCAAGGTGACCTTCACCGGCAGCGTCGAGGTCGGCCGCATCGTATCGAAGGCCGCCGCTGAGAAGCTCGTGCCCGTGACTTTGGAACTGGGCGGCAAGAGCCCGATGCTCGTGTTCGCCGACTGCGACTTCGAGAAGACCGTGCTGGGCGCCGTCACCTCGATGCGCTTCACCCGGCAAGGGCAGAGCTGCACCGCCGCAAGCCGCATCTATGTCGAGCGCCCGATCTTCGACCGCTTCGTCGACGCGCTGGCGGCCAAGGTCGACGCCATGGTGATGGGCGACCCGCTCGAGGAGGCGACCGACATCGGCACCATCATCAGCAAGGACCAGTTCGCCAAGGTGTCCGGCTTCATCGAGGAGGGCCTGGCGACCGCCGGCGCCACCGGGCGCGCGTGCAGCGCCATGCCCGCCGACCCCGCCATGAAAAAGGGCCTGTTCATCCGCCCCTACATCTTTTCCAACCTGCCGGACGACAGCCGCCTCGTGCAACAGGAGATCTTTGGGCCGGTGACGTGCGTGTTCCCGTTCGACGATGCGGAGGCGGCGCTTGCGGCGGCGAACGGCACCGAATATGGGCTGGCGGCGTCGCTGTGGACCAACAACCTCCGCGTCGGCCTCGATCTCGCGCACCGGCTCGAGGCCGGGCTCGTGCAGATCAACCAGAACCTCGTCGTGCAGGCCAATCTTTCTTACGGCGGCGTAAAGAGTAGTGGCCTGGGCAAGGAGGCCAGCCTAGAGTCGATGCTGGAACACTTCATGCATAAAAAGACCATCATGGTGAACTACGGCTAACCCAGCATCCCGCTAACGAAGCATACGGAAACCGATGCCAAAAACTGACCAGACGATCCCGGCGAGCCTGCAGCCCAAGGCCACGGAATACGGCTTTGACCTCGATGCGGCGTTGCGCTCCATCGTGGCGTTGCGCGCGGGCGTGCCGGAGGATGCGTTCACCGCCAACACGCTGGGCACCGAGCGGGCGGGCAGCGCGGTGCACATCCGTCCGGGCCTGTTCCTCACGATCGGCTATTTGATCACCGAGGCGGAGTCGATCTGGCTGTCCGCCGGCGATGGGCGCGCCGTGGCCGCCTATCCGATGGCCTATGACCAGGACACCGGCTTCGGGCTGGTGCAGGCGCTCGGCAAGCTCGATGTGCCGATCATGGAACTGGGCGACAGCGAGCGTGCGCGGGTGGGCGAGCCGGTGATCTTCGCCGCCGCCGGGGGCCGCCGGCAATGCGTGGCCGCCAGGGTCGCGGGCCGGCAGGAGTTCGCGGGCTATTGGGAGTACCTGCTCGACGACGCCATCTTCACCGCGCCTTCGCACCCGTTCTGGGGCGGCGCAGCGCTGATTGGCCAGGACGGGCGGCTGCTGGGCATCGGCTCATTGGTGCTGCAGCAGGGCTCGGGCAATAAGCGGCAAGACATGAACATGGTGGTGCCGGTGCAGTTGCTGCGTCCGATCCTCGACGACCTGCTGTCGTATGGGCGCGTCAACCGCCCGCCGCGTCCGTGGCTCGGCTTGTATGCGATGGAGGACGACGCGGCCCTGGTCGTCGGCGCCCTGGCGGATAATGGCCCGGCCGACCAAGCCGGCGTCCGCACCGGGGACCGCATCTTGGCCGTGAATGGCGAGGACGTGCCGGACCTCCCCGGCCTATGGCGCGCGGTCTGGGCGTCCGGGCCGGCCGGTGCGCCGGTGCAGGTCAGGCTCGGACGCGGCAACCGGACCACCGCGATCACCGTGACCTCGATCGACCGCGCCAAGCATTTGAAGTCGCCGCAACTGCATTAGGCGCTGGACCTAGCCGATGCGCTGGCGGACGCGCCGGCGGGGTGGCCCGGCCCAAAGCTTCCTGGGACGAGCCGGGAGGGTGCTCAGTCGGTTGTTGGCGATCGCGTTCGGGCTTGCCGCCTTGGCCATTGCAATGCTCGCCATCCTATTCTGGGAGTCGCTGCCGCCAACCGGTATGCATCTGCAAATATCGGGCTTGGCCAAGCCGGTCGCAATCACCGTGGACCCGGATGGCATTCCGCGCATCATGGCCAGGTCGGACCTTGATGCCGCAACGGCGCTCGGCTTCATGCATGCCCGAGACCGCATGTTCCAAATGGACCTGATGCGGCGTGCGGCGTCCGGGCGCCTATCCGAGATTGCCGGCTCCCTGACCCTCCGGCTGGACCGCACCATGCGCGTGCTTGGGCTGCGCATCCGGGCTACGGCCGACCTCGAAGCGCTCGACGCCGATACGCGGGCGACGCTCGACGCCTACGCGCGCGGCGTGAACGCCTGGATCGTGGCACGCGGCCGGTTCGCGGCGCCGGAGTTCATCCCGCTCGGCGCGCCTGAACCCTGGACGCCGGTCGACAGCCTGCTGTGGGGCAAGACGATGGGCCTGTATCTCTCGGGCAACTGGCGGTCCGAACTGGCCCGCGCGGCGTTGCAGGCTAAGCTGCCGCCGGCCCGCCTGCGCGATTTGTGGCCGCCGCAGGACGACACTCCGCGGCCGGATGCGCGCGTGCTGCCAGGCCTGCTGCTTGCGGGACCGCGCCTGGCTGCGGCGGTGCCGGATTTCCCGGAGCCGTTCACCCTGCCGGCCACGGCGAGCAACGAATGGGCGGTGGACGGCTCGAAAACCGTATCCGGCAAGCCGCTGCTGGCCGGCGATCCGCATCTCGCCTTCAGCCTGCCCGGCATCTGGTACCTGGCGCGCATCGAGACGCCCGGCGGAGTGCTGGCGGGCGCTACGGCGCCGGGCGTGCCGTTCCTGGTCATGGGCCATAACGGACGCATCGCCTGGACCTTCACCACCACCGGCGCCGACACGCAGGACGTGTTCATGGAGACCGTCCTTCCAGACGGCAACTATCAAACGCCCGATGGCCCGCGGCCGTTCAGCCAGCGGGACGAACGCATCCGCATCCGCGGTGCGCCCGACGAGGTGCTGACGGTGCGGGAAACCCGGCATGGCCCGGTGCTGGCCGTCGCAATGGCGAATTTGGCGCCGGGGGACAGCGCCGCTGCCGGCCTGCTGGCGTTGAACCGCGCCGCCAACGTCGCGGAGGCCGGGCGGGCGTCCGAATTGATCGCGGCGCCCGTGCAGAACCTGCTGGTGGCGGACCAGGCAGGGATCGCGCAGTTCACCACCGGACGCGTGCCGATCCGCCGCGCCGGCGATGGCAGCCTGCCGGTCGACGGTGCGGACGGCGCGCATGACTGGACGGGCTTCGCCGGCGGCGCCGCGTTGCCCCGCATCGTCGGACCCGCGAGCGGACGGCTGGTCAATGCCAACGAGCGCGTGGCCGGGCCGGACTTTCCGGTGTTCATGGGGGCCGACTGGTTCGGCGACTGGCGGGCGCAGCGTATCCGGCAGATGCTGGACGCTGCGGACGCCTACAGCCCCGAAGGCTTTGCCGCGATGCAGGTGGACGCGACCAGCAGCTTTGCCGTGCAGATGTTGCCGACGCTACTGGCCACGCACCCGCTTGATGAGCCGTCTCGACAGGGCCTCGCGCTGCTGCCCGATTGGCATGGCGCCATGCTGGCCGGCCTGCCGCAGCCGCTTATTTTCAACGCCTGGGTACGGCAGTTCGAGCGGGCGGTGCTGGATCGCGCCGGCGTGCCGCCCGGCGTCGCCGGAGCGCGTTACGACTTGGTGGCGCGCGCGCTGTCGCCGTCCGGCGCGGCCTGGTGCGGCGGCGATTGCGGGCCGCTGCTGTCCCGCTCGCTGCAGGCCGCCATGGCCGAGATCAACGCTGCCGAAGGCCCGGCGCCGCGCGGCTGGCTGTGGGGCGCGGTGCACCGGGCTATATTTGCGCATCCGCTGCTGGGAGCGTTGCCGGTTCTCGGCTGGCTCACTACGTCCTATATCGCACAGCCCGGCGATGATACGACGGTGTATCGCGGCGGCACGCGCGAGAATGGCTGGGCATCGGTGCATGGCGCCGGTTATCGCGGAGTGTATGACTTGCAAGACCTCGACCGCAGCCTGTTTGCGCTCACCCCGGGGCAATCGGGCCATCCGTTCCGCCGCCTGGCGACCTCGTTGATGACACGCTGGCGGGACGGTGCCGGCATCGTGCTCGGTCCCCATCCCGCCGTGGCCGACAGCATAGGATTGACCCCATGAGCGCGAGCTTCACCGACTACGCCTCCGACGCCGAACTGACCGATGGCGTGATGTTCCGCCGTATCTGGGCGTGGCTGTTCGACCTGCTGCTAGTCGGCGGCATCGTCATGGTGCTGTGGGTCATGCTGGTCGGATTTGGGCTGCTGACGCTTGGGCTCGGATTGCCGCTGCTTGGGCTGCTGCCGGTCGTGCCGCTGCTGTATCATGTCCTGTTTGTGGCGGGCTCGCGCAGCGCCACGCCGGGCCAGGTGCTGATGGATTTGGTGGTGCGCCGCGACCACGATCTCGGCCAGCCGTCGCTGCTGCAGGCGGTCCTTTTCATCGTGGGGCTCTGGGTGACGCTCGGCGCCGGCGTGGTCTGGTTGGCGGCGGCCCTGCTCACGAGCCGGCATCGCGCGCTGCATGACCTGGTTTCCGGCGTGGTCGTGGTGCGCAGCAGCGTATTGAATCGCACATTGACCGCGCCCCCCGGTTTCGGGAACATGCAGCGGGGATCCCCTTACGCATGACCTACAAGCCGCCACGCCGACCACAGTTTTTCTACACCACCGCGCCGCTGCCCTGCCCCTATGTCGCCGGGCGGACGGAGCGCAAGGTTGTTACCGAGATTACCGGCCCGGACGCCGATCATCTGCACGACCGGCTGTCCCGCGCCGGGTTCCGCCGCAGCCACAACATTGCCTATGCCCCGGTCTGCCCATCCTGCCAGGCTTGCGTGCCGATACGCATCCCCGTCGCCACCTTCGTGCCCGACCGCGGCCTGCGCCGGATTAGCCGGGCCAATGCGGGGGTGGAGGGTTTCGACGTGCCGGCGCGCGCCACGGCGGAACAGTTCCAGCTATTTCAACGCTATCAGCAGGTCCGGCACAGCGACGGCGACATGGCGACGATGAGTTTCTACGACTATCGCGCCATGATCGAGGATACGCCGATCGAGACCACCATCACCGAATTCCGCGGCGCCGCCGACCGGCTGATCGGCGGTTGCCTGACCGACCGGCTTGGCGACGGGCTTTCGGCGGTTTACAGCTTTTTCGCCCCGGAGCTGGAGCGCCAATCGCTGGGCACCTACGCGATCCTGTGGCTGATCGACCGCGCGCGCAGGGAGGGCCTGCCCTACGTTTATTTGGGCTATTGGGTGCCGGAAAGCCGCAAGATGGCCTACAAGGCGCGCTTCCGCCCTTGCGAGATTCTGGTGCAGGGCGCCTGGCGCATGCTGACGGATACCGAAACGGGGACGGCCGAGGGCATAGCTTCCGAGCTGGTGCCGGAGACGGCGGGTTGATGCGTCAGAACCGCGCCGAAAGGGCCAGTGAGCCGAAGTTGAACAGGCCGCTCTTTTGCCTTGTGAACGACTCGGTCTGCCATGTCTGCGTGTAGGTGACCCGGACGCCGTAGAACATCGCGGCGAGCCCAGCTTCAAGCTCACCGAGGTAGGGCCGCTTGGTGACCGACGGGCTGTGGCTGCGGAACGTGCTGCCGTCGAGGAACACGTCGCGCGCGATGCCCTGGCCGTCGGCGCCGGCGAAGACATACCACGCGAACGGCCGGGTGGGCGTGTAGGCGTCCGATCCGCTCATCCCCGGGCGGATGCGCGGCGTGCCGAAGTCGCTGCCGAGCCCCTGGCCAAGCCGGAAACTCACGCCGGCCTGGACATAGTCCCGCACGGTGCCGACCCCGGCCGTGAGCGACGGCAGCGCGTCGGCCTCCAGTCCAGAGAATTGGGCGATCGGCAGGCGCCAGGTCCGTCCTGCCAGCACTTCGAACGCCGGCTCGTCCTGTAGCTGATAGTGCCAGCCGCGGTTTGGCGTGTCGCCGATGATGTCGTGGAAGCCGTTCTGCACGGTCCGGCCCAATGCGGACGGCCCCACCACCCCCAGGCTCAGCGCCAGCACGCTCCGGGTGTTGTCAGTGTCCTGCAGCAGGCCGAGCGTCGCATTCAAATAGCCGGCGTAAGGGCGGTCCCGCGGATCGGGCCGGACAAGCTGGGTGTTGCGGGGCGTGAAGATGGATTGGCTGATGTCGAAGCTGACCCGCTGCACTCCGTCGCCCCATACGGCGTGGCCAATTCCGGCCAGGAAATCCGGCACGGCAGTGGTGCCCGATGTGTATCCGAGCCGGAGGCCGCTGGTGTAATATTGGTCGGAGGTGCCTTTGAACGTCGAAACGGCGTCGTTTTCGATCTGTAGGGTGAAGATACCCGCCGGGTCCTGCGGCGGTTCGGCGCGAGCCGGCATGGAGGCGAGCAACAGTGCGATCAACCCGGTCGTGGATTTCGAAAACGGCATGTCTGGTCCTGCAATGGTGCGAAACCGTAAGTTACCGGCAAGCTTCCGAATGTGATACCCCCCGGGGTCGGCGGCACCGACCGTGCGCTGAGCTCAGCGGCGCAGCGCTGCGGCAAAGCCCGGCTTGCTCAACGCCGCCTCCGCCGCCTGGGCGATGGTTTGCTGCACTTGCTGCTTCATGTCTCCGGAGTTGGCGAAAACACCCGCGTCGATGCTCATGACCGATCCCGTCATGGTGTCGGCCATCGCATTGTCCTGATACACCGCCGCGCCGGTCGGGGAGCTGATGAGGGCAACGTCGAAATCCGCATGGGCCTCGCTGCGCCGCAGCTTGTCGGCCTCCAACCGGTGAATGACGATGTCGAGGCGATAGCGTCCGTCGCCCTGGGGCGCCAGCAGGCCGCGCGCCTGCAACGCGCCGGCAAATACGCCCGCAACCGCCTGGAGCATCGGCACGTCGCTGTCCACGCTGCGTATCGGGATGCCCATGTGGCTGCGGATTGTGCCGATGCGGTTGCTGTGGTCGCTGCGCTGGTCCACGACCTGGCCGATGGAGACTGTGGGCGGCCTGCCCCCTGGCGCGCGCTGGGCAATGGCTCAATTGGGGATGGTCAGGATGGCAATGGCGGCGAAAATGCGGTGCATCGCGGATGACCTCCTAAAATGCGCCATGTATTTGGTATGGCGAGTGCGGACCTGGCTAGGCCGAGGATCGTGAAAAGCAGCGCTGCCGACCGACTCTGGACGGCGTTGCGCCGGGCTTACTGCGTGCTGGCGTTCGCATATGTCATGGCGTTGCTCGCACTGTCGTTCATGGCCACCAGCGCTGCCGGCGCGCTGCTTATATTCGTGTTGCCGAAGACGCGGCGGCAAGCGGCCGGCCAGGCGATCGTCGCCAACGGATTTCGCTTCATGCTCGCCGGCATGAAGATAACCGGGCTGTTCCACTGCGACCTCTCCGAGTTGGACGCGCTGCAGGACGCGCGCGGCCTGGTCATCGCTCCGAACCATCCGAGCCTGCTGGACATCGTGCTGGTGGCCTCGCGGGTGCCGCGGGTCGTCTGCATCATCAAGGCTTCGCTTTGGAACAACCCATTTCTCGGCGGCTGTGCCCGGCTCGCCGGCTATATCCGCAACGATGCGCCGCAGGCCGTGGTGCGGCGCGCAGCCGCCGGGCTGCAGGCCGGCAACAACCTGCTGATCTTCCCCGAAGGCACCCGCACCGTCGTCCCGGGCACACTGGGTCCGTTCAAGCCGGGTTTCGCGTTGATGGCGGGGCTCGCCGGTGCGCCGGTGCAGACCGTGTTCATCGAGAGCAACTCGCCCTATCTGCGCAAGGGTTGGCCGCTGCTCCGCATGCCTCCGTTGCCGCTCCGCTACCGTGCGCGGCTCGGCGAGCGCTTTGCGCCCGAAAGGCCGGCGTCGATGTTCGCAGCGCGGCTTGAAGCCTATTACCGGGCGGAGCTTGCCGATGCCGGCCGTCCCGGGTTCCGCGGTCCGGAACTCATCGAGCGGTGACCCCCGGCTTCCAGCAGCGGCGACCGCGCAACGCAGGCCGGCTCGCCGAGCGTCCGCGCTATCGGCACGGAGCGCAGCCCGCGCGCATCCAGCAGCCGCAGCAAAGGCGCCAGCGTTTCCAGCACCACCGGGCGCCCCGCGGCGGTGCGCGCCGAGTTGCCGTCATGCAACAGCAGCACGTCGCCGTCCTGCAACCCCGCGGTGAGCCGCCGTAGCACCAGGTCCGGGTCCCGCGTGCGCGTATCGAGGCCACGCCGTGTCCAGGCCGCGTGGCGCAAGCCGAGGCTGTGCAGCACGGGGTCGGTGAGCGGGCTGCGCACCCCGGCCGGCACACGGGCAAGGCGGGGTGGCCGTCCGCTCAGCCGGGTCAGAATGGATTGCGCCTGCAACAGCTCCTGCCGCTGGCCGCCCATTCCGAGGCACGCGAAACCAAGGCGGTGCCGCATGGTGTGGTTTTCCACCTCATGGCCGCGGCTGACCACCTCCCGCACCAGCGCCGGGTGCGTCGCCGCCCGTGCTCCGATCATGAAAAAGCTCGCGCGCGCCCCGTGCCGATCCAGCAGGTCCAGCACCGATGGCGTCACGTCCGGATCCGGCCCGTCGTCGAACGACAGCGAGACCAGGCCCGGCGGACGGCCCGGCAGGCAGGTGATGCTGGGACCGACCATTTGGTTGCCCGGCCACAAGGCGGCGAGCCCGAGCAGCGCATGGCTGCCGGCCATCGCCGCAAGCGCCCGCGGCCAATCCGCCGGCGCCAGCAGCAGCCAAGGAGGCACGGCGGCATGGAGCGTCAATGCGGCAGCGCTGAAGGATGTCGGACGCCAGCCGCTCAAGATCGCCTCGCGGCAGCGGGATGCGCAGCATCATGCGATCGGCTAGGATTCAGCATCATGCGCCAGAGAGTAAGTGCCGCCGCCGGGCTGCCTAGCCGAGCAATAGTCACGTTTTGTAGGCAGGCGACGGCGCCGCGATTTTTTTGAGACGGCGCTACGTGACGCGGGAGGCGAGCTTCTGGTTGTTCAACAGCCAGGCGACACTGCGTCCGGTGACATACCAATGCAGCAAGAACGCCTCGCGCGAAACGGCCGCGAGCGCCGGGCCGTCCAGGCCCGGCTCGGCGGCGCACGGTTTGCACGCGATGCCCATGCCGCGCGCCATCAGCCTGGCCGGCGCCAGATGCGGGCGGCTGGTCATGAGGGTCACCGGCGTCCGCGGGCCTTCGGCAAGCGCGGCCCGCGGGCTGCGCAGGTTCTCGAGCGTGTGGCGCGAGCGCATTTCGGCATGGATGCAACCGCCGGGCACCCCTTGGGCGAGGAGAACGGCGCGTCCGGTCTCCGGCGCCGCGCGCCACAGGCTGGCCGCCCGTCCGAGCCGGGCGCGAAAGGCGTGGGACGGCGCGCCATCCGGCTCCAAACGATGCCCGAGCACGACGATCGCGCGATGCGCCGCGGCGGACGCCGTGGCTGTGCGGCAAGCCGTCAGCACGATCCACCCCGCCGCCGCGAGCCATGTGAGCCCGCCGCTTGCCAGCATCGCCAAAACAGAAACGGCCAGCACGGCGGCTCCGTCGTGACCGATGGGAATAGCCGCCTGGTCCGCCTCGCCGTCGCCCACACGGCGCGCCGCTACCGTGGCTGCCGCCCTTTCACGCGACACTACGTCGCCTCCAAACTGCGGCGCGATCCCGTGCACGCGGCACTGATACAGCGCGCGGATGCGGACGGGTATGGGGCGGTGGCGGACCTGGGCTGCGGGCGCGGCCAGGCCGGGCTGCTGCTGCTCGAAGCCGGGCTCGCCACGCGGGTGACCGGCCTGGATTGGTCCGGACCGGCGCTCGCCGAGGCGCAGGCGGCAGCGGCGGGGCTGCCGTATGCCGCCCATGCGCAGGACTTCGCGGCCGACCCGGAGGCGCCGTCATGCGGCACCGCGCTGCTGATCGACGTGCTGTACCAGCTCGGTCCCGATGCTGCGGCCCGGCTGTTGTCGAAGGCTGCGGCGGCGGCGCGCCGCCGGGTGCTGGTGCGCACCTTGGACCCCGCGCTTGGCTGCCGCAGCGCGTTTGCCATCGGCCTTGAACGGTTGGCCCGTCTGGGCTGGCCGACATCCGGGCGGCATGTGGCGCCGACGCCGGTGGCGGACCTTTGCGGCCTGCTGGAGGCAGCAGGCTTCACGGTCGAGGCCGCGCCGAGTTGGCAGGGCACGCCCTTCGCCAATGTCCTTTTGGACGCCCGGCGCAAACCGGACGGCTCGGCGGGCGCCGCGAACCCGTTGAATGGTCCTATACGGTGACCCCGCGGGAATTCCTCGAGCCGGCTTGCCGCGGGCGCGGTTCCGCGTGTAGGGAGGCCCGGAGGATGGGTGGCCGAGCGGTTTAAGGCAGCGGTCTTGAAAACCGCCGAGCGTGCAAGCGTTCCGTGGGTTCGAATCCCACCCCATCCGCCAGGTTGTTCCGTAAGTTACTGTGTTTGCTCAAGATTTTCAGATCTGCGAAATACGGTATACGACTCGGTATACGAGTCGTTATCGGTCTAGTCTTTCGTAGGTTGCGCTGGATGGCTTGCGGGGAGGCCGTCGCTGAGTCGAGGCGGCATACCCAACAGTGCTTTTATTCGCTGCCGAATAGCTAGCTCCGCCAGTTCCGCTTCCGCCAGGCGGGTACGGCTTTCGGGCGTTACCCGGTATGCCGGCGGCTCGGCCGTAAGTTCCGTCATGATGTGATCCCGGACCGCCGGCCAATCTGCATAGAGTTGGTTAAGCTCGGCAACATCCGCGGGTGTCATGAGCACAAGTCGATATCCTTCTATGCGGATGCCGTCGTATACGCGTTGTTAGGTTTTCGAAAGGATATGGGATTGAAGCGGCGGCCGGGCGAATGTCTAGCCCTCACTCCCGGCCGTCGGTGGCCACACCGGAGGCGTATCAAACCCCGGCGCGGTTTCTGTATGAGGCACGGCTAGGCTGGGAAACAGCTACGGAACCATGCCCGGCCGCTATACCTACGCCCCGATCACCGGCGGCGTGGGTGCTGTACTGGCCGGAGCGGCGGGCGGCGGGCCTGACCAGCCCTCGGCAGTTCGCACGTCTGCCGGGGACAATACGCCCTTGGCGATTGCGATTGCCCGGCAAGCCCATCGTTCTGTGTCGGAGCCACGCTGCAAGGCCGTCATATCAAGTTTGAGGCTGTAGCCGCTGTTCGGCTCGAACAGCGCGTGGGCAATGGCGGTCTCGATCCGCAACGCCCATGCTGCCGAGCAATGCTGAGCGAAAAATCGGCCGCTGGTCTCGCTGTTCGACATGGTAGAGTGATCGTTGATGCCGGCCAAGATCGCTGGCACTTGAAACACCCGCGCGATTTCCTCGGCCGAGTAGCGACGGGATTCAAGGTTTTGTGAGTTCTCTAGGGTCACGTCCAAGGGCGTGAAAGTCTCGCCAACCTGCATGAACAGGACTCGCCGGTTGCCGGTATGCTTGCCGTTGAAGTGCGCTTCCGCACGTTTGATGCCGTCCGTCGATACGCCGGGGGCCAAACCCACGATGCCGCTAGGCGTGCTCCCGTGCTCGAAAACCTGAACAGCGAAGTTTTGGGCGCCCAACGCAGCGCGGACCACATCCGGGCACTTCGCAGGGCGGGGTGTGCCGACTAGAGCGCGTTGACATTCAGGCCTATGATTTGGTTAAAGCTCCTTTTCGGGGAGCGTCGGATGTCGTCGGTTCAGCTGATGTTGAAGGACCAGTAGTGGGAGCGGATGCAGCCGCATCTTCCGGGCAAGCCGAGTGACCCTGGCCGGACCGGTGCAAACAATCGCTTGTTCGTGGAAGCGGTGCTCTGGTTGGCGGGAACAGGCGTTCCCTGGCGCGACCTGCCGGACTGCTTTGGCCGTTGGAACAGCGTGTTTGTCCGGTTTTCCCGGTGGTCCAAGGACGGGGTGTGGAACCGGCTGTTCGCCGCGATGGCGGACGACCCAGACTTTGAATACATCATGGTCGACGCCACCATCGTCCGGGCGCACCAGCATGCGGCGGGCAAAAAAGGGGGTCTGACATCACCCAGGCGGAGGCGTTGATCGCGGGCCTGCCCGCCGAGCACGTCCTGGGCGGCAAGGGCTACGATGCCAAGTCGCTCCGCGAGGCCATCGCCGAACAGGGCGCGGTCGCGGTGATCCCGCCGAGAGCGACATCGCCACAGGTGCAGTGTGACTTTGCACTCTATTGCGAGCGCAACCTCATCGAGCGCTTTTTCCCAGAGGTCAAGCACTTCAGGCGCATCGCAACACGCTACGAACAGACGCCGCGGGCGTTCCTGTCCATGCTGTCCGTCATCAGCGCATTCATCTGGACCAAATGAATGTCAAGGTTCTAGCCAAAGGTAGCGAAAACATCACACGTCCTGGTCATATCGGTAAGGTCGTTAAAACACCTAGTGGGGTCGTCATTGGATACCGACCAAGGTCGAAGACCGGTCCTCCAACAATCGATGTCAAAGGAATACCCGGTTTGCGAGAGTTGAAATTCCCAGCAGACCGCTCGAAATGAGAATGCTCACGCAAGATCAGATCAAAACTCTAGTAAAAGAGTTCCACACTGAAAATTTCGAAGACATTGTCGGGCTCTTTTCTATTGTCCAAGGGATTGGAGAGTTATGTACTGACGATGACGTTGTGCGAGAAGAAACCCTAGTTGTCGTGAAAGCCCTGCTCGCCGATGGTATGGTCGCGGGCGATCCGCCATACTACCCTGATGGCTATAAGCCGTGGCCAGACCAGGATCCATTAAAGGTTATAAACCGTATCCGCTCGGAATGGCTGCAACTCGGTCATACTCCGGACATTCCCGACATCGTGTGGTTCGGCCCGTCAAAGCAGTCCGAGCGTGTGCTACGTTAGCTCGTGCAAACCGGAAATTTTGGACACCGTCGTGTCCTGACCCCGATATGGGCACCAAGCTCGACCTCAACTGATCCGAAGTGGCGGCTTATGACAAAAGTGTTGGGTCGAGGCCCAGATGGAAACCACTATGACCGCCCGGCAGCACCAGATGACCGATCAGATCGCCGACGGGATCGTCCGCCAGGCCAGCAAGGGGATCGAGCGTCATGCCCGGAACTTCGACCTTAAGGCTGGCGCCCGCGTCGCCACGCTCTTGATCATCGCCTTCTTAAGCTCGAGTTGGGTGACTGAGAGGCGCGACGCCATGCGACTGTCGGCCGAGGTGGCGCAGGCGTTCGTGGACGCACGGGCGCTGGCGCTGGCGGAGATACACGAAGCGGAGGCGGGGTTGCGCGTCGCCTTTGCCGCCAACGGCTTGGCCGGCGCACAGACGTGGCAGAGGTTCATGCTGTGGAACAACCTAGACGACGCTCTCGCGCAGTGCAAAGGCGACAAGATGTTCGTCCAGGACAACCGGAGAGGCTGCCTGGTGCCGCTCTGGTTCGAACCAGCGCCGCCCGCCCTGCGGCCCTCCCCAACCGTGAGCATCCAGCCGCAACCCGCCTCCCCGCCGCCCGCGCCGGTCTCGTCTTCCCCATCCCAGTCGGAGCAATCAGCTTGGCCTTTTCCAGCTCGGCCTGCGCTGAAACCTGTCTATATCGGACCCAGTCAATAACCCAGCCCCGACATCCCCGGCACCGGAGTTGGGCAACCTGTCTCTCAACGGACCGGCCCGGTTCGATAGGCAGGCCAGGGTTGCTGGCACGTCCTGCCCCAGGCACGCTGCAACAGGCCGCTGCGCGGAAAACAGCGCACGCCGGTGCGGTCATACCCTCTGGTTGACCCAGTTACCTCATAGGCTAATAAACGGCCAGCTCGGCGGACATAAGGTGGACGCGGTATCGGGCTCATAGCCTGGCACTGCTGGCGACACGGCTGATGGTTGCGCGGTGAACGCGGAGACGGGACTTCCTACCTGCCGTCAAGCGCTTGACAGCAGGTAGGAAGTCCCATCTCCAGTTCGCGCTGCGGCTTTCGACATTTGGCGCATAGCCAGGATCAGACGACCTGCGTGGGCGGGCCCTGGCGGGTGGGTGATGCATGGGCGGCACCACCCTTTTCCGTCAGCTCAGCTTGGGCATTACCGTGATCGCATGCGCCTCAGTCCCGTGCAGCGAGGGCAAGCTGGCGGCAGCCAGATGGCTGACCGCGTTTGGCGCGATTGGCCCGGCGCAGTGAGTGTCTTGCCCACTTGCCAGTGTCTTAAGGAACGCCACGCTTCTCAGGCTGGCGGGTGTGTTTACGACGGACGTTAGGCAGGGAGGCGTCCGACAAAGATGGCTTGACCCATCTACCGGACCAGCACTGTCCTTTGACCCGAGGGAATGAGCCAAAAATGCCGGTCCGTGTTTTTCATTGCCGATTGTGCTCTGGGTGACTGAAGCGATCGTTTTTGGATGCCTATGATCAGTGGTTTTTACGGCGCTAGCATGGCTAGGCGCCCCTTTGGTGACAGTTGCTCCGGTATGTCCAGCCGGCACCGAGCTGCCACTCTTGCCAGAACCGGCGCTGGAGCCTGCGGCGCCAATCGTCAAATTGCCTGCATTGTTAATATTGGACTGGGCACCGCCTTGAATCAAGTTAGAGCTGGAAACGGCGATATTTACTTGATTATTAACCTGAAATCCAACTGCGATATTTCCCGTTCCGCCGATGATGCTTATCTGATTGTTGACTTGGAATCCAACTGCGATACCGCCGGTCGCGCCTGTTGCACCTGTTGCGCCTGTTGCGCCTGTTGCGCCTGTTGCGCCTGTTGCGCCGAGTTCGTGGGTCACGGTCACGACAGGTGAGAGCACTTTATTGGCTGTGTAGTCGTAAACGACGATTTGGGGTTTCGAGTACAGGTTTGATGGCGTCACGGTGGTAAATGCGTAGTCTGCGGCATCGGCAGCGAACGGACCTAACACCGGAGCAGCCTCGGTCGCACCCAGAAGCACGCCTCCGCCCGGTTGCGAACTATTTTTACCATAAACAAAAATCTCGTCACCTGGTTTGACAGCTAGGCCACTAATTTGAATTACATCATAACTCATACCCGTGTTTCCAGCACTCATGCCGCTCTCGGACCCAACCACACTCGCATTCATCCTCTTAAGTCTTTCTCTGTTGCATTGTTAAATTTTTCAAGCACCCAATCGTTACAGAAAAACTTGATGGCGTCATGCAGGCCACTGTGCCTAGATACTCTAACTGGTTCGTTATGACTAAATGCAAGCAGGTCGATTAGGTCCGCAAGCCTGCGACGCACTGCGATCGTTAATGCCATGCACCGATCAGGGAGGCGGGCGTACAGGCCCCAGCGCAATCTGGGATCGGACGCGGTTGACCCGGCTCGAGTGCCCGAGCTCCAGAAAGCGGTTCACTACGTCAAAGGCGACGCCCACTCAGGTCGCACGGCTGTGCCGCAGGCCATGGCCGTCGCGCGCGGCGACACGATCACCGCCGTTCTGAGCTGGGAGCCGGCGGCGCTGGCGCAACACGGCCCGGGTTGAGCGAGGAAATGGCTTGCCGGTCACCCCACTCTATGATGGCGAGCGCAAATGCTACGATCTCACCGGCGCCAGTGCTCATGGCCCAATGCCGCGTCCCAATCGCAAGCCTATATCAAGCCGCTCCGCCAGATGACCCGGCCGATCACATGCACTTCCCTGGCCAACTCTGGCGAGATCGACTCGGGCTCATAAGCTCTGTTGTCGCTGATCAGGATAAGGCTGCCGTCCACTTTTCGTTGGACCCGCTTGACCAAACGCTCCCCTCGCACCTCGATGATGTAGATTCCGAAGTTGCTGAATTTTTGATCCGTCAAATCGACTAAAAGCAGATCGCTGTCGTGAATGCCGGGCCACATTGAATCACCGACGACGGCCTCCAACAGCAGGTCGCCGGGCTCACGGTTGAAAGTGGATCGTAGCCAACTGTGCCGGAACCCAAGGAACTCGGCCGGAAGGTTTGGCGCGGGCCGCCCGGAGCCGGCTGCGGCGGCCTCGGCTTTTTTGGGCAGGAATATGAACTGGCCGGCGTCCGGATTTCCGGCCAACTCGGACGGCTGGTCCAAATGGGCGCGGCTAGCTAAATCCAGCAGATCCGGCGTCGCCCCTTCGCCTTGGGCCAGCCACGACATCGTCACCCCGGTTGCCTCCACCAGCGCGACCAAACGGCTACGGCTTGGCTCGGCTTCTCCCTTGAGCCATTTGCGCAGGGCCGACGGTGAAACGCGAGCAGCCTTTGCGAGCCGGTCAACGCTCGGCCACTGGCGAACCACAAGCTGTAGGCGCGCAACAAAATCGGACTGGCTCATGCTGATGGCGGGAAGCAAGGCCGTTCGATCGCTATCCGCGTGCATGCGCATTAAAGGAGACCTGAATCGACGGTCTCGACGTCCACTGGCGATCGAGTACGTCAAGGGGTGTCGCTGAAACGCTTGATGAGCCGCACATTTCACCCGTGCTTTCCATAAAAGAGGTTGTAGTGCGGGAATTGGACACATCCCGCTATTAGAGTCCTCTCTTTTTTATGCGCGCCTGCTTCCACGTTAATCCATTTATAAGCCGGCATTTGCAAAATGGTGGCCAGAAATCGGCGTTTTCGCAGGAAATTTCAACGATGAGCGCTTGGACAATGGGGCAGCCCAGGAATCGCGAGAAATCACGATTATTTGTACACGCCGCTAAAGTGCGTTTTCTAGCCGTGCGGCTTTTCGGAAAGAGTTATTTTGTGCGCTATCGACGACTCAAGTCGCACGCGACATGATCATATTGCGCCGGGGCGGTATCGTCCCGCATTCACCGACACTTTCATCAACGACGCGAACCAATCTATTCGCCGAGCGCAGGTTCGATACCGAAGTCAGCGCTTTACACCGCGCGAAATGACCTTATCGTGGCGAACGTTACTTAGGAAACGCAACGCTGAAATGAAAAAAGAAACCATCAATGGTCGATGCCTACCAAACCTTGGATAGTTTGGCTTCTCCTAAGCGAATTGTAGTTGTAGAGCACAACGAAGATTTTGCTTTATATTAGCCATGTGTTCGAATAAATTACCGCAAAAATGCCATAATAATTTTGCCTCCAAAATGTATATGCAATTTCTACCTATTCTTCGATACTTCTTTTGCTAAAGAAAGTGGATACCCGTCCAATCTGATATTGTGCCAAACGACGCTGTAAAGAATCAATGACTGCCAGTCTAGGCAGCGTGCAAGGAGGCGACTTCCCTTATAACGGTCAAAGCTGAAAGGTGCCGAAACGCGCTATCGACACTGCCATGCTCAATGCAGGGCACTTCGCGATGCGCCGGTGCAAGCAGATCAGCAATGCTGTGCCACGGCGCCGTATAGCTGCCGGATGATAACGATTTGGCATCATAGCCACAAGCTATGGCGCCCAAGGAGTACAGCGCAGCCGCGCTGTGCGGGGTGGAACAATTAACGCCTCAAAACAAGGCTCCGCAATACGGAGCCATCATGAAGGAACACAAAATGACCAACACTCAAGTTGCGATGATTTCCGAGCTGTCCGACCTCGAGCTCGACACTGTGGCTGCTGGCCGGCGCGGGCAGGTTGCAGTCGACAACTTCGCCCTCCAGATCGCCAGCAACGCGCAGGTGAACATCTCGTCGCGCAGCCGTGACGCCTTGCAGGGCGGCAACCAGGGCAACACCAACAACGCCGGCAACATCAGCTAACACGCTTCTCTAAAGTCGAGCGTGGCGCGGCGCTGTAGAGCGGTGCGCCACGCGCCAAGGCGCAAATCAGGGTCCCGCACCGCGATCCCGATCATAAAGGAAAGTCCCATGTCGAACACTGAAGTTATATTCTCCAAACTGTCCGACCTCGAGCTCGACGCGGTTGCGGCAGGAAACCACCGCTCGTCCCGCCAAGTCGCAGTTGGCAACTTTGCTCTTCAGATTGCGCGCAACGACCAGGTGAACGTCTCCTACAAAAGCTCAGGCGCCGGACAGGGCGGCAACCAGAGTAACGTCAACAACGCTGGCAACATCAGCGGGTAGGGCAGTCTAGCCTCTACTTCTGAACGGCACGCTTCAGCCTCCTTCCCTGGTGGAAACTCCTAGGGAGGGGGCACGAGGACATGGCACGCAAGGCTGCCTGCGGCGGCCGCAGGCGGCAGGCGGCATTTGCACAACATTTAAGGATCATCTCAATGCTCGATTGCATCACTGCGGCAATTTCTGACACTGCGGCAATTTCTGACACTATGGCGGTTCATGAGTTGTCCGACGCCGAGCTTGACGCTGTCGCGGCTGGCAAACACTCCTACGCTGGCTACAGCGGCTCCGTGGGTTCGTTTGGCAATGTTACCATCGGTAACATAGCGCTTGGCGTTCAGGTCAACAATCAAGTGAACGTTGCTGTCCTGAGCTTTGGAGTGATTCAGGGAGGATCGCTGACGAACATCAACAACGCCGGCATTCTAGTTTTCTAAACCGGCAAGTCAACAAAACCGCTTTGCCAATTTCCGCTGAGCGTCGCGGGAATTGGCATTCGAGGACGTGGTGCGAAGAATGCAGTTACCCAAGCTCCCCTCCATAAGCCGCCATCGGGCGGCCCGGCCTTGCGCCCCGTTCGGCGCCCAACCCGCAAAGCGGCGCCATGGCTGGTGAGCTGACGCAGCCGCAGCCGCCGCGCGCCCTGTTCCGCCAGGAGGCGGTCGAGTTCCAGGAACACGGCCGGCAGTGGGGCAACGCAGTGGTGGGGCAGTCGCTGCCGGCCAAGCTTACCGTTTGGCTCATCGCCATCGCCGCCATCGCCGCCATTGCCTTCCTGTTCCTCGGGCAGTATGCCCGCAAGGAGACCGTGACGGGCTATCTCACGCCCGCCGCCGGCACCGCGAAGGTGTTCGCGCCGCAGGCCGGCACCATCAGCGCGATCTATGTCGAGCAGGGCCAGCGCGTCGAGGCCGGGCAGCAGCTCCTAAGCGTCATGACGAGCCATACTTCCTCCAACGGCGGGGACGTCGACGTCGTCGTCCTGCGTTCGCTCGCGCGTCAGACCGAGGCGCTTACCGGCCAGATCGTGGCACAGGAGCGCCGCACCGTATCCGAGCGGGAGCGTTTGACGGCGCAAATCCAAGGGATCCAGGGCGAAATCACGCAGCTTGCCACCCAAGTCTCCATCCAGCAGGAGCGCATACGCCTGGCGGAGCGGCTCGTGGCGTCCGGCGCGCCGCTTGCCGCGCGCGGCCTGGTCTCGGAGGTCGAGCAGCGCCGTCGCGAGGAAGCAGTGCTCGCGCAGCGGCAGAGCCTCAGCGGCCTCATTCAGCAGCTCGTGGCACGCCAGGGCCAGCACAACGAGACGAGCTTTGCCTTGGATCAGCTCTCGACCGTCATGGCGGACAAGATCCAGAGTCTGCACAGCGAGCTCTCCACCGCCGAGCAGCGCGTCGCCGAGGTCGACGGCCGCCGCGCCTACACGATCCGCGCGCCGATCGCCGGGTATGTTTCGTCGCTGCAGGCCTTCCTCGGCCAGGCAACCGACCCACAGCGCCTGCAGCTGCAGATCGTGCCCGGCGACAGCGCTCTACAGGCCGAGCTTTTCATCCCTGCCCGCGCGATCGGCTTCGTCAAGGTCGGCCAGGACGTCCGCATCCTCTACGACGCCTTTCCGTACCAACACTACGGCGCCTACCATGGCCGTATCGTCCGCGTGTCGAAAACGGTCCTGACGGGATCGGACATCGCCACGCCGGTCACGTTGCGCGAGCCTGCCTACCGGGCAGTCGTCGCCCTCGACCGACCAGACATCGACGCCTACGGCCAGCGCATCCCGCTGCAACCCGACATGCTGCTCAAAGCAGACGTGATCCTTGAGCGGCGCACGCTGATGGACTGGATCCTCAACCCTCTCCTGAGCGCAAGGCTGCAGGGATGACCGCCGCAGGGGCGATCCAAGACTTGCTGAACTTCGGCGGCCAGCACCGGCTCCCCAAGATCATGCAGACGGAGGCGGCCGAGTGCGGGCTCGCCTGCCTTGCCATGATCGCTTCCTACCATGGGCACCGCATCGACCTGAACACGCTGCGCCGCCGCCACCCGGTGTCGCTGAAGGGCGTGACGCTCCGCGGCCTCATCCAGGTCGCGAACGAGATGAAGCTGACGTGCCGGCCGCTGCGCTTCGAGCTCGATGGCCTGAAACACCTGCGCCTGCCGGCGATCGTGCACTGGGACATGCAGCACTTCGTGGTGCTGAAGGCCGTCACCAGCAAGGAGATCGTCATCCACGATCCCGCCAGCGGAGTCAAAGCCTACCCGCTCGCCACAGCGTCGAAGCACCTGACCGGCGTTGCGCTCGAGCTCTCGCCGACCGAGGGCTTCACCTCGAAGGACGAGAAAGCGCGGCTGCCTTTCAGCGTTTTCTGGGGACAGATGCCCGGCACCGGCTCGCCGCTCGCCCAGATTTTCCTCCTCTCGGTGATCCTCGAGCTGTTCGTCATCGCCGGCCCGTTCTACATGCAGCTCACGGTGGACGAAGTGGTCGCCCGCGGCGACGTGGACCTGCTGGTCACGCTGGCCCTTGGCTTCGGGCTGCTCATGGCTTTCAATGTTGCGACGACGGCGATGCGCTCGCATATCGTGCTCGTCGTGCAGAACACCCTGCATTTCCAGATCGGCGCGCGGCTGTTCCACCATCTCATCCGCCTGCCGCTGACGTTCTTTGAGAAGCGGCACATCGGCGACATCCTTTCGCGGTTCCAGTCGATCGAGCCAATCCGCCACGCCCTGGCCGAGGGCCTGATCCTCGCCGCCATCGACGGCATTATGGCCTGCGCGACCCTGGTGATGATCTTTATCTACAGCCCGACGCTCGCGATGGTCGTGCTGGCCGCCCTGGCGCTCTATGTAATCCTGCGGCTCGCGATGTATCGGCGGTTCCGCGATTTCAGCGAGGCCGCCATCCAGGCGCAGGCGATGGAAAGCTCGAACTTCATTGAGACCGCGCGGGCAATCCAGAGCCTGAAACTGTTCAACCGCGAGTCCGACCGCGAAGGCCAATGGCTGAACCGCCATGCCGATTTCGTGAACTCCAGCGTCCACCTCGGGCGCGTCCAGATCCAGTTCACGACGATCAACAACGCGATCTTCGGCCTGGAGAACATCGTCACCGTCTACCTCGCGGCGCGACTCGCGCTCGACAACGCCATGACGGTCGGCATGCTGTTCGCGTTCATGTCCTACAAGTCCAACTTCACCGCGAAGGCATCCACGCTGGTCGAAAAGGCCCTGCAGTTCCGGCTGCTCGACCTACACCTCGAACGCCTGTCCGACATCGCGCTCACGCCGCTTGAGCGCGGACACGACCGACCGCTCGCCTATGCGAAGCCGATCCAAGGCGGGATCGAGCTGCGCAACATCTGCTTCCGCTATGCCGAAACCGAACGCTTCATTTTGGAAAACGTCTGCATGACTGTGAAGGCCGGGCAGTTCGTGACGATCATGGGTCCCTCGGGCGGCGGCAAGACGACGCTGCTCAAGATCATGCTTGGATTGCTGGAGCCGACGAGCGGCGAGGTGCTGATCGACGGCGTGCCGCTTTCGACCATCGGCGTCCGGATCTACCGGGAGCAGATCGCCGCCGTGATGCAGGAGGATCAGCTCCTCTCCGGCTCCATCGCCGACAACATCTGCTTCTTCGATCCGGACTTCGACCAAGAGAGGATGTTCATGTGCGCGCAGGTCGCCGGCGTGCACGACGAGATCATGGCGATGCCCATGGCCTACAACAGCCTGATCGGCGACATGGGCAGCTCGCTATCGGGTGGGCAGAAGCAGCGGGTGCTGCTGGTGCGCGCGTTATACAAGGCGCCGAAGATCCTGTTCCTTGATGAGGGAACCGCGCATCTCGACGTCGAGAACGAAAAACAGATCAACGGGCGCCTGCGCCGCCTCGACATCACCCGCATCAGCGTCGCCCATCGGCCAGACATCATGGCCGGCGCCGACACCATTCTGCGGATTGGCTAGTCGTACCGGCAGCATGGATATTTGGAACTACCTACGATAGACCAGTAGCGTTCCGCCGTCGAAAGCCGCAAGATGTCCGACGCATCGCGGCGAGCTTGGAAGACTTTAAGCTGTAAGAGCGCACGATGCAGACGGCAGTTAGTCCGTGCTGGACTGCTATGCAAAGGAGGCAACGTGGCCGTAGGCCGGTCGGAAACCCAGGCGCGGACGAAATCAACTTACGAAGCCGTTTCACCAGTTAATTTCTTCATTTCACATTTAGCAATGTGTCTTCCATGCAGGACGTTCCAGTGCCGTCCATTACTCTGAGCGCCTATGCTGACACGGCTCTAAACCAAGCGGCGTCAGCCATGCGTCCGGGCTGGGTCGTGTTGCATGGCTGCGTCCTGGGCGAAGATGGCGCCTGCCCCGCGTCTCGCGTGCAGTATGCCGTCCTTCATGCGCAAGTCGGGATCGCGTTGCTGGATGTGGTTCCTGGAACGACGACGACGAACGCCGTGGAACGCTTGGGGCGGCAGCTGGATGCCGCCGGGTTCCAGGTTGTGTTTCAGCGCAATCCGCCGATGCGCTATTTCTGCGTGCCTCTGCGGGCAGTTCCCGATATTGGCCGGTTGCTTGACCAAGAATTCGGCCAGCACTCGCCTTCGACGCTGCCTCACGGCGACGCATGGGTGGCAACGGTGCAGCGTCTCCTCATGGCGGAGCCGCTGAGGGATCCGCCTCAATCACCGCCTGGCAGCGACCTGGACGATCAGCCGCGACAACGCCACGCCCGGGTTTGGCAGCATGCGGCTGAGGGGCATCGCCTAGCCCGGCTTCTGAGCAGCGGGCGGTGTCTGGGTGGTTTTTGGGGCTTGGTGGGGATCGTGGTCGGCGGCGGCGGCCTGCTTCTGCAATACCTTGGGCCGCCCAAAGAGCGCGCCGGTCTCTTCAGCGCCGGGCATCTTGCGTTGGCACCCGGCGCGGAGGCGCTGGCCGTAGCGACGGATCCGCCGAGAAAGACAGATGGCATCCCTCGCTACGTGCCATCCTTGGCGGTGGAGGCCGTAGCCATTGCCACTGATGCCACCCGAGTGTCACACGCTGCGGCCGACGTCCAAACTCCAGCCGATGCCGACCCGCAGCGTGCCATCGCTGAGAATGAATTGGCCATTGCAGAGCTGCAAAGGCGACTGAAAAGATTTGGGCCCGAGGCCAACGCCGGTCTGCGCGCCGACACCGTATCAGCAGAGGCGTCGCCAAGTCGTGCCCTGCCGGAGTTGGCAGGGACGCTTGCTCAACCCGCCGCGAATTTATCAGCACCGGTGGCGCCGCTTGGAGCGGCAACAACGAATATCGTGTCAGACGTAACGGCAGCGCCGGCTGCGCAGGCTGCCCACGACACATTGATCAGCGCTTCCGCGCCTTTGCAAGCCGATATCGAGGCTCCTAACCGTCGCGGCGACGTATCAGTTCCAACAGAAGATTCGCCCGCCTCGACCGAGACCATTCCGGCCAACTCAGCCACTGCTCCGGACACGTCCGCAGATGGACCTCAGAACGCGCCGGAAGCTGCGGCAGCCTCTCCTGCCGTCGTGCCCCCGGTTCCGCCAAGGGACGAGAAAAGTGTAATCCTGGTGCAAGGCCCGTCGCCGCAAAACTTCGGCGCGTCGGCGTCACCTGCCGAACCCGCCAGCATGGCGCAGCCTCAGATCTTCATGAAAACTGCTGCTCCCCAAAGCCCGGGGAACGCGCCGTCGTCCACGTCGACTGCAATGGTGGCCGAGATAATGGTTCGCCGGGCCGACGCTCTGCTGCATCTTGGCGATATTTCGGCTGCCCGTTTGCTGTATGAGCGCGCGGCAGCTGCGGGCTCTGGCCATGCCGCGACGGCGATGGGCAAAACCTTTGACGCGGCGTTTCTAGCCGAAGTCGGTGCTGTCGGCATGGGCGCCGACCCGACTTTGGCGGCGACCTGGTATCGCCGCGCCATTGAGCTCGGCGACGCGGAAGCGCGTTCCCGGCTGCAAGCTCCTCCGCCTACGGCCAACCGAACCAGCACTGCCTCCGAAAGCCGCCTGTGACAGCGAGTTGCATAGACCCGGAAAGCGGGGAAGCATACTCGGCCTGTAGATCGGTCAGCGTGGGTCAGAAGGCCATCGCTGCGAAAACGTACGGTAAGAAACGAGAACACGGGTGAGATCCTGCCGATTTCGGGCGAAAAGGGCTAATGCCATTCTGACGGCGGTCTGAACTACTTGTTTGCTGCGTGCAATCATGGCGTGCAATCGGCATTGCACGCAGCATTGTCTTTCGACATGGTGTATTGCACGCAGCAAACGGGGGGTCTAACGCGGGGGATGACTTTGTTGGGGTGGACGGCCCCACGGCATTTTGTGCCAAGGTTTGGTTGTCAACATCCGAACCTGAAGGACCGTCCCCATGAACCTTAAGCGCATTGGCCTCGACACGTCCAATGCTGTCTTTACGTTGCATGGCATGGACCACGACGAGAAGGTCGTTCTGCGCCGCAACATCAAACGGGCTGAGTTGGAGGTGTTCTTCGCCAAACTGCCGCCGACGCTTGTGGCATTGGAGGCGTGCGGCGGCTCGCACCATTGGGGTCGCCGGCCCGCAGCACTTGGCCACAGGGTGCAGCTGATCCCGCCGCAATACGTCAAGCCGTTCGTCCGGCGCGGCAAGAACGACCGCAACGACGCCGAGGCTATTTGCGAAGCGGCGTCGCGGCCTGGGATGCCGAGCGTGCCGGTGAAGGCGGCCGAGCAGCAGGCTGAGGCGATCATGCTCTCACTGCGCGAGCTGCTGGTCCGGCAGCGGACGCAGCTGGTCAACGCCATACGTGGCCACGCCGCCGAGTTCGGCATCGTGGCGGCCAGGAGCATCAGCCATGTACCAGCGTTGCTCGAAGCCGTGGCGGCCCAGGCGGCGGTGCCGGACGCAGCCAAGGAGATGCTGGCGTTTCTGGGCGCCCAGGTAGCCCAGCTCGATGAGCGGATTGAGGAGCTGGAACGCCGCATGAAGCAACAGCACAAGGCCAACCCGGTCAGCCAACTGCTGGCCGAGGTGCCCGGCATTGGTCCAATCACCGCGCTGAGTCTGGCGCTTACGATCGACGCTGGCCGGTTTACCTCGGGGCGACACTTCGCGGCTTGGCTGGGGCTGACACCAAAGGAGCACTCGACCGGCGGGCGCCAACGCCTAGGCGGCATCAGCCGGGCCGGCAACGAGCAGTTGCGGCAGTTGCTGGTCGTTGGTGCGATGGCGGTGGTCCGCTATGCCAAGCCAGGGAGCAAGAGCGCCTCGGCCTGGCTGCTTGCATTGCTGGAGCGCAAGCCGCGAAAGTTCGCGGCGGTGGCTTTGGCCAATAAGATGGCCCGCATCGCGTGGGCCATGATGGCGACCGGGGAAGCGTATCGGGGCAGCAAGAAGGTTGCCATGCAGGCGGCCGGGGCTGCCGCGGCTGCATAACCCGCTCGCCGGTGCCTGGGTGCAAGAAGAGCTGCAGGAGATGATGATCAGTCGAGCCGACGAACTAGTGAACCCAATGCACGCAATAGCCGGTCGAGGCCGTGACTTTGTTGTGGTCTCGTTCGCGGAACCCATCTGGACCAGCGGTCATGATGCCGCGTTAAAGGCCGAACACATGACCGCCGTCGCACCGCTTGTCAGATTCAGCAGCAGACCCCTTGCAACCGCGGGGTCGTCCACACATGCGTGCAATACGCTAACGTACGTTTTCGCAGTGATGGGCCTTCCGCCCCTACGCGTCGGGCGGCTTTCCAAAGCGTCAGCGCCGCCGGCCCGCCCTCCTCCAGGAGCTGACGGGCGCTCGCCAGCAGCTTACGCCGCAGGTCGCCATGATGGTAGGTGCGGGGTGATTGAGGGGCCATAAGGCTGCATCCTAACGATGTTAGGATGCAGCCTTAGTTGTTTTAATGCAAGGGGTTTCCGGCATGAGGCAGGGCAATCGCTTGAAGGGCGATCACGCTGATTGCCGGAGCAGAGCTTCGAGGTAGGCGGTATCCCAAGCGGCGGATTTCCGGCGGACCTTGAGGCTATGTTTGTCCTTTGGCCGGCGCAGGAGGTTCATCGCCATGTGCCGGACGGTGGCCATGTTTTGCGGCCCGGCGCCGGATCGCAGGCGGTTGAGGTCCTCGTGGAACACGACGTCGAGCACCCAGTGCAGGCGGTTTTCGACATGCCAGTGGCACCGCACGGCGTGGGCGAACAGCTTGGCTTCGAGTGGCATGGAAGACAGGAAGTAGCGCCGTTCCAGACTTGTGCTGCCGTTGCGCTCGACCTCAGCCTCGACCACCGCGATAGCGCGCAGGCCGGGGAAGCGCGGCTCGCCTGGGAAGCGCCGTGCGGTGGTCAGCCAGCCCACGTCGTGGCTGATCCGATGACGGCGGACCTCGATCCGGCCGTGGTCGCCGTCGGTCGTCTCGAAGCGGCTGTGGATGATAGCAGCCGGGTCGTCGAGGTAGCGCCTGATCTCGTCGTGCAGGCTGGGCTGGTTGTCTTTGACCGCGAGCAGGTAGTCGCCGCCGCGGTCGAGGATGGCTTGGGCGATCTTGGTCTGGGTGCCCATGGCGTCGATGGTGACGAGCGCGCCGGTAAGGGCGAGGCGTTCGAGCAGCAGCGGCCTTCAGACCGCTTCGCGGTCTGTCCCTCCGGGGGATCGGCCGAAGGCCGATAGCGGTGATCTCGTTCGACTTGGCCTCGCACGCCTGCTGGCCGAGCACGAGACGCTGACTGCTGGCCCAGGCGGACACCATGTGCAGCGGCCCACGGTCCTTGCTGCGGTCATGCGTGCGTCGCGAGGTCTTGCCGTCGATGGCGACGATCTCGGGGGCGGTGCTGGCCGGGGCTGGCTCGCGCAAGCCCTCGACCCAGGCGGTGAAACACTGGGCAAAGAGCGTCCCGTCGATGGCGTTGATGATGTCGTTCAGGGTGTCGTGGCTGGGGATCCCGGCCTTGTAGGGCAGCAGGCGGCGGAGGAAGTCCTGGTGCATCTGACCCCAGCGCCTGATCTCCACGAAATCCTCAGCCCCGGCCAGCGTGCCGCACAGCACCAACAGAAGGACTTCCGGCAACGGAAACAGAACCTTCCAGGCCTGGCGCGGGTCCTCCAACGCAGCAAAGTGTTCGATCAGCGATGCACCGGACATCGGGAAACCTCCTCAACGAGAGGTCCCCTATGAATCAGACTTCAGACCGCGACAAAATCCCCGAACCGTTCAAGCGATTGCCCTGGGCGATCCGGCCTCGGTCTTGAGGCGCAGCGCCAAGCCATCACAGCATACGTCATCCAGGCTGGCGACGAGGTGGTGGCGGAGTTCCGAGAGGTGGAGAGCGGCAAGCGCGCCGATCGGCCGCAGCTCGCCGCGGCGCTGGCCGCGCGCAGGACTCGCCGCGCCGTGCTGGTGATCGCCAAGCTGGACCGGCTGACGCGTAACGCGCGCTTCCTGCTGTCCGTGGTGGAAGGTAGCGGCGAGGCCGGCGTTGTCTTCTGTGACCTGCCCACGGTGCCGGCCGGGCCGGTCGGCAAAATCCTCATCACGCAGATGGCGGCGGCTGCCGAGCTGGAAGCCGGGCTGATCAGCCAGCGCACGCGCGCGGCATTGGCCGTGGCGAAGGCGCGCGGTGTCCGCCTTGGCAATCCCTCCCCTACCCCAGCGACAGCAATGATGGCGGCAGCGGCCCGGCAGACGCGCAGCCGCCAAGTGGCGGCGCGAGCAACGGACGTGCTGGCCGTGGTGCGCCAGGTGCAGGCCAAAGGGGCGAACAGCCTTCGCGCTATTGCGGCCGAGCTGCACGCGCACGGCGTGCTCACCCAGGCGGGCAAGCTGGACTGGTCGCCAGCCCAGGTGCAACGGCTGCTAAAAAGGGAGAATCAGGGTAGCATCGTTGAATCGCATTGACCCGATGTGTCTATACACTCAGGATACAATTAGGTTAATATGAACGACAATGTAAGGTGATAGTAACGGTCGGGAACACCAAGGGAGGCGTGGGTAAGACGACCCTTGCGGTACAAATCGCCCTTGCTCGCGTGCTAGCCGGCCGTGACGTTTGGCTCACCGATGGCGATCGGCAGGGCACCTCTCAAACCGCCGTTGCCATTCGAGCTGAAGCCGACCGGAAGCCCGGTCTGGCTTGTTCGCAGTACCCTGATGGCCCCGTTCTCCGCGCTCAGGTCCAGCAGCAAGGGCGTAAGTTCGACGACATAATCATAGACGCAGGTGGCCGGGACTCGACAGCCCTCCGGGCGGCGTTGGTCCTGTCTGACGTTCTGCTGGTTCCATTTCAGCCCCGCTCGGTTGACGTATGGGCGCTTGCGGATATCGCCTCTCTTGTCGAGGAAGCGAGATCACTTCGGGATGGCTTGGAGGCTTATGCGATCCTGAATTGTGCCGATCCGGGGACCGCCTCCGCCGACAACGCAGATGCGGCAGCTGCCCTGGCCGATCATACCCAACTCACGCACTTAGCCCATCTTATTCAGGGCATGGCTGGGAGTCGGCGGCGGGTGTCGCGTAAGCTGCTGATCGTGTTTATGGATTGGGTGTCGAAGCCATCCATTCACCCGATCACGCCGAGCCACACCCGCCATGTCCGACGATACGGCCGCGCCGTTCCTGTTTCCAGCCGTGGGCCGCAAGAAAGTCATCGCTGACTTCGATGGCGGACGTCTCACCTCCGATGGCGGCGTGATGCTGTTGGCCGCTGCCGAGCGCCGTTTGGGGATCGCTGATCGGCTGGCAGAGCTAATTGCCGATCCGCGCAACCCATTGTTCGTGACGCACAGCATCGCCGATATCTTGCGCGCCCGCATGCTCGCCATCGCTTGCGGCTACGAGGATGCCGACGACCTCGACCATCTCCGCACCGATCCCGGCTTCAAGCTCGCCTGCGGACGCTTGCCCGACAGCGGCCGCGACCTGTGCTCGCAGCCGACCGTATCGCGGTGGGAGAACGCGCCGACCCTGCGCGAGGTGGTGCGGCTGAGCTACACCATGGTCGACATCTATTGCGCCAGCTATGCCAGGCCACCCAAGGCGGTGGTGCTGGACATTGATGACACGGTCGACGTCGTGCACGGCCATCAGCAGCTTGCTTTGTTCAACGCGCACCACGACGAACGCTGCTTCATGCCCATCCACGTCTACGATATCGCCAGCTCGCGGCCGGTCGCCATCCTGCTGAGGCCCGGCAAGACGCCGTCCGGACACGAGGTTCGCTGCCACGTCCGCCGCCTGGTGCGCCGCATCCGCAGCCATTGGCCCACCACGCGCCTGACGATCCGCGGCGATGGCCATTACGGTCGTCCCGAGGTGATGGCGTGGTGCGAAGCCAACGCCGTCGACTACATCTTCGGCCTGCCGGGCAATGCCGTGCTGAGCCGCTTGCTCGACGAGGCCGCCGACGATGTCCGGGTCCGGCGCGCCGAGGAACAGCTGCCCGTGCTGCGCCGCTATGCCGAGGTCCGCTACGGCGCCAAGTCGTGGGGCTGCAAACGCCGGGTCTCAGCCAGGATCGAGGCCACGACGCTGGGTCTCGACATACGTTGCGTGGTGACCAACCTGCGCGCCGGCAGCGCCGAATGGCTCTATGACACCCTATACTGCGCGCGCGGCCAGGCCGAAAACCTGATCAAGCTGCACAAGAGCCAACTCGCCTCCGACCGCACCAGTTGCCGGTCCGCCCTGGCCAACCAGGTCCGCCTGGTGCTGCACACCGCCGCCTACTGGCTGATGCTGACGGTGCGCGATGCCATTCCCAAACCCCAACCGCTCGCCACAGCCGAGTTCGCCACCTTGCGCATGCGGCTGATCAAGATCGCCGGGCGCATCACCGAGACCGCCACCCAGATCCGCGTCGCGTTCGCCGCCGCTTGCCCGGAAGCCGAGCTGTTCCGCGGCGTCGCACGCAGCCTCCAACTCGCCGGGCCATAAACGCCGGGGCCGTCGCCCCCGGAACCGCCCCGTCTCGCCAACCCCAACGCCCAGCACCTCTGGACTGAAATCGCGATGAAACAGGCGTATCGTCGAACCGTGTCCACCGCTCAGCTTGTGGAATAAACCTTAGCACGCTGAATAGGATGGGTTAGACGCTCCAATCCGACGAAGGAAAGCGTTCGCCAATGCCGTTGGACAAGGCTTGTCAGTTGAGGAGTGCCACCCTCGGGACAGCAAAGCCTGCAATGAGTTGGCAACTCTCATGAAGATGGTTTTTACAAAATGAATCACCATTCAAACAGTATCAGGATGATATGAAATGGCGATCACCAGAGCAGTGAAATCCAAGACGACCGAGAGCTTCATATCCGGCGCGCCGGATGCGAAACCGGCAGGGGTGCGGAAAGGCACAAAGCAGCAGATCACGTTGACCATTGCCCCCGACTTATTGGCGAAGGTCGATGAGATGGCCGAGAGAATGGGCCAGAGCCGGGCGGCGTTGATCAATCTGGCCATTTACCGTGTCGTAGAGAGCGGCGTGTGACCGACACTGCCGCCCGGAGCGGCGCTATCGTTCCTCGCCGTCGCATTGTCGATCGGCTTCTTGAGGACGCGCAGGCCATCAAGGCCGAGAGCGCCAGGGAGGCAGGTACTCTTGGCGTAACCGCCAGCTATGCGGTATCCCTTTTGTCCCTGTAGTGCTTGGCCGTTCGCCTAATGGCAGTGGCACGCATTTCCTTAAACTTCCGCAATTCGTTGAAAGTCTCGTCCCCGGTCGTTGCCTCCTTCATCAGGGCTGCAATGTCGGGGGGATGGATATCCAACTCAACGCCTCTTCGAGGTAATGAACCGTCACCTTCTCCGTCGTTGACCCGGGCCGCCCATCGTTAACGAGCGTTGCAAGCGCCTCCATGAGGTTCAGGTATTCGATGAACTCGAACTTGACGTGCTCGCCTCCGTCGCGGACGTGCCTTTGGGCCTCCCCCAGTTGCTTCACGACGGCAAGGCACGCCTCGAAGTCAGCCGAGCTGGTCTGACTGCGCTTGGCCCGCCAGGAGACGAGCGCGGATGCGCCTGCCGCGACGGCCGAGAAGATGGCGGCGGCCAGAGCTGACCAGGCCGCGGCCTGGCTGGCGTCCACTACTTGGCGGGTTTGGCCAGGGCCGGGCTGTCGGTGGGAGCGGCAGGCTTGGCCGGGGCCGCTGCATGGCCCCGCGCCGCGAGCGCGGTGTTGAGGGATTGCAGGTTGGCGCTACTTAGCGATTTGCCCAGGACATGGAGATTTGCTGTGCTCATCGAATCCCCGAACGCAACCCGCTCGCGAGGATGGACCGGAGTTGGGAGGGGAGAACGGCCTTTTTCGTTCATGCTCAATTGAGTCTCCTGTGTGTGCAGACATGGGCTTGCTTCCCCGGCTTGCCGGGTTTCCGGTCCTTGGTGGGCGGCGTGGGCGCAACGGATGTTGCGGGGAAAGCCGTCCTGCGAGGCACGCGCCGACAAAAGATTGGAGGTTGGCGGTGCTGATTGATGCACCTGCCTTCGGAGCGTTGAGGGTGCCCAATGAACCGGGACCAGGCACCCCTCTCTTCCCGTGATGAAGGTTCAACGCACCGAGTGGCACCCCTAACTTGTTGTTTTTCCAAATGCTCCCTCCCGCATGCGCAGGTTCGAAGTGAGTTGGGCGGCGGCCTTTCGACCGCCACCCTGGTTAGTTCGGGCTACCTGTCGCCCTTGTGGTGTGCCGGGTCGACCAGCTTCCACGTATTCCCGGTAGGTGCCGGGGGAAGCGGGTTGCCCCGCGTGGAGGCGGCCTGCGCGTTGGTTGTTCCGCCTCGCGGGCCGACTTGCTCGTAAATGCCCGAGCGGGGGGTGGGCGTGCCGGGCGAGAGGCCCGAAGTGGGCTTTACCATTTTGGCATGGTGCTCCAAGGCGGCTTGCGAAACGGGCGAGCACGGGCCTAGAAGCGTGAGCAACCACTCTTCGGACCTGCGGAGCCGACTTCTTCCAGGTGCCGCACCCGGAAAGTTTCGGTCTCGACGCCGTGCCTGCAAGCGCAGCGTCGACTTATCCATTTCGACTTTTGAACAAAAATAGGAACACCACCGGTGGTGACTTCACACCATGTTTATCGCTTAACCCCCCATATGTAGTGGAGGCTTCAGGTGCTCAGGCGACCAAAAGTGGCTCGCCGTCCAGACGGTCCTAGCTAACCAACACCCGGAGCGAAAAGCTGACGGCGGGAAGTTAAGGAGGGGGAGCCACACGACTTGGGTGGAACTTTATCCCCAGGTCTCTGGGGGGGTAAGCGAGGCCGAATGCTCGGTCCACAGCCAGGCCCAGTTTCCCGGGGGGTTAAGCGTGCCCGTCCGGGGGGTTAAGCGTGCGACTCGCCGTTTTCCCGGGGGGGGTTAAGCGTGCTTGTACAACTAATAGAATCAACTAGCTTACTACTAGCTTCCTCTCTTAACCCCCCCCCCAGTACAGGGCAATCGCTTGAACGGTTCGGGGATTTTGTCGCGGTCTGAAGTCTGATTCATAGGGGACCTCTCGTTGAGGAGGTTTCCCGATGTCCGGTGCATCGCTGATCGAACACTTTGCTGCGTTGGAGGACCCGCGCCAGGCCTGGAAGGTTCTGTTTCCGTTGCCGGAAGTCCTTCTGTTGGTGCTGTGCGGCACGCTGGCCGGGGCTGAGGATTTCGTGGAGATCAGGCGCTGGGGTCAGATGCACCAGGACTTCCTCCGCCGCCTGCTGCCCTACAAGGCCGGGATCCCCAGCCACGACACCCTGAACGACATCATCAACGCCATCGACGGGACGCTCTTTGCCCAGTGTTTCACCGCCTGGGTCGAGGGCTTGCGCGAGCCAGCCCCGGCCAGCACCGCCCCCGAGATCGTCGCCATCGACGGCAAGACCTCGCGACGCACGCATGACCGCAGCAAGGACCGTGGGCCGCTGCACATGGTGTCCGCCTGGGCCAGCAGTCAGCGTCTCGTGCTCGGCCAGCAGGCGTGCGAGGCCAAGTCGAACGAGATCACCGCTATCGGCCTTCGGCCGATCCCCCGGAGGGACAGACCGCGAAGCGGTCTGAAGGCCGCTGCTGCTCGAACGCCTCGCCCTTACCGGCGCGCTCGTCACCATCGACGCCATGGGCACCCAGACCAAGATCGCCCAAGCCATCCTCGACCGCGGCGGCGACTACCTGCTCGCGGTCAAAGACAACCAGCCCAGCCTGCACGACGAGATCAGGCGCTACCTCGACGACCCGGCTGCTATCATCCACAGCCGCTTCGAGACGACCGACGGCGACCACGGCCGGATCGAGGTCCGCCGTCATCGGATCAGCCACGACGTGGGCTGGCTGACCACCGCACGGCGCTTCCCAGGCGAGCCGCGCTTCCCCGGCCTGCGCGCTATCGCGGTGGTCGAGGCTGAGGTCGAGCGCAACGGCAGCACAAGTCTGGAACGGCGCTACTTCCTGTCTTCCATGCCACTCGAAGCCAAGCTGTTCGCCCACGCCGTGCGGTGCCACTGGCATGTCGAAAACCGCCTGCACTGGGTGCTCGACGTCGTGTTCCACGAGGACCTCAACCGCCTGCGATCCGGCGCCGGGCCGCAAAACATGGCCACCGTCCGGCACATGGCGATGAACCTCCTGCGCCGGCCAAAGGACAAACATAGCCTCAAGGTCCGCCGGAAATCCGCCGCTTGGGATACCGCCTACCTCGAAGCTCTGCTCCGGCAATCAGCGTGATCGCCCTTCAAGCGATTGCCCTGCCCCCCAGTAGTTTTCGGTTGACACATCGAACTGTGGAGGTTCTCTTTTCTAAAGTTGCTTGCAGGAAAGTGCAGTGTCAGACGCAGCATCCGGGGTTCGCCAGCTAGGGTTGCTGCACGGACGCGCAACCGCACGGGGGATGGTATCCGCCAAGCAGCGGTTGCTGGTGGACATTGCAGCTGAGGTGTTGGCCGACGACACACAGGCAATCGGAATTTCCTACACCGGGTTTTGCCTCACCAGCCTACCTCACAAGAAGCTGCCCGACGATGTTCCGTGGGAGAAGAAGGGCCATAGGGTTTCGCTGCTGGTGGAACCCGGACGCATGAAGACCAGGGGCAAGACGACGCTTTACGGCGTACCATACGGCGCGCGTGTCAGGATGATTCTCCTTTACCCGCAAACCCAGGCCGTCCGGACGCAGAACCGGGAGGTGGAGCTTGGCCGTTCGATGCGGGCATGGCTGGAGCGGATGGGAATTGCTTACGGTGGGGAAACTGCCCGGTCCCTGCGCGAGCAGGCGGCCCGGATTTCCGCGTGCAGCCTCAAGTTTTTCTGGGACGACGACGAGCGTGGGGGCGAGGAGTGGGCCGCCGGGCGCATCGTTACGTCCGGCTTGCGGTTCCACACGATGGGCAGCGGCGGGCAGGAGAACCTATGGGAGGACTGGGTGGAGTTGGACCCGGCGTTCTTCAAGGCACTGGCGAACCATCCGGTGCCACTGCTGGAAGCCGCCATACGGCAACTCCGGGACCGCTCGATGAGCCTGGACCTGTATGTGTGGCTGGCCTGGAGACTGCACACGCTCACCAAAGCGACCCCGATTTCCTGGCCCGCCATTTTCGGCCAGTTCGGGGAGGGATACCGGGAATTGTACCACTTCAAGCCGAGGTTCTCGGAGGCGCTTTCCGCCGCCGTCGCGGCATACCCGGATTCCCGCGTGGAGATGGGGGACGCGGCAATCACCCTGCATCCGTCCCAGCCGCCAATCGGTAGGCGGGAACGCCAGGCCCCCGCTTAACCCCCCATAAGAGGGCAACTCACCTCACTCGGCAGCATGGGGCAGGTGCAGCGGGTTGGAATCGAAGCGGCCGGCATAGGCAGGGTCCGTTAAGTAGTTGACACGATAAAGCAGAAGGCGGCTCACCAGAGACCAGCACGATCGGACGGGTAGAGCCGAAGCGCATGATCTCAGCGGGCTTCCTAGAGGCTAAATGGAATGGGTAGGCTGGACGGGAAGGCAGGCTTGAACCACCTACCGCTGTGTAGTATTATGCAGTTGCATAATATTTTCAGTTTTGAGAACCATGATGCCGCGGCAGAGCCAGCACCCAAAGGAAGAGAGCTTCAACTTCCGCATCGACCCCAAGCTCAAGGCCGAGTTCCAGACCGCCACGGAGGCAGAGGACAAGCCTGCCGCTCAGGTGCTGCGCGACTTCATGCGAGCCTACGTGGAACGCCGGCGTGAACGAGCCTTTGCCGCGGAAGCAAAGCGGCAATCCCGCATGCTGGCCGAGCGTGCCGCCGATCCGGGCAGTGACGACGCCGAGGTCATGCGCTGGATCGAGGACGTGGCTGACACCGACGGCTGGACGGCGTGAAACGCGGCGACCTGGTGACGGTCGTCACGTCGGGCGACTACGGCAAGCCGCGGCCGGCGCTGATCGTGCAGACCGACGCTTATGCAGAACACCCGTCCATCACCGTGCTGCCGCTGACCAGCGAGTTGCACGACGTGCCGCTGCTGCGGGTCACGGTGGAGCCGGGCGAGGGCACCGGGCTGCGGCGGCGGTCGCAAGTGATGGTGGACAAGGCGACCACTATCCCGCGCGCCAAGGCCGGAAGCTTCATTGGCCGGCTGGACGATGCCACGCTGGCCAAGGTAAGCCAGGCGCTGAGCGCTTTCCTTGGAACCGGGTAATGCAGCCATGCCGGCCTACCAATCCGTTTCCCGTTCGGCACCTTGGCGAGCCAGCCTTCAGCTCGGTTGCCCAAAGACGTTGGCACTCTATCGGTGTTCTCGTTCCTTACCGTGCGTTTTCGCGTGCTTGGGCCTTCTGCCCCAGCATGGGCGAAACCTCCAAATCATAGCAATATCGAGCAGAGCGCACGTATTGAGACTCCAATTTACATGTTTATCCTTTGATCAAAAGATCCTTTTTAGAAAGTGTTCTGTAACGTCTTGACTGCCGGCAGCCACACCAAGCAATGCGCAGTCAGAGCGCTAGAGCGCGTTGACATTCATTTGGTCCAGATGAATGCGCTGATGACGGACAGCATGGACAGGAACGCCCGCGACGTCTGTTCGTAGCGTGTTGCGATGCGCCTGAAGTGCTTGATCTCTGGGAAAAAGCGCTCGATGAGGTTGCGCTCGCAATAGAGTGCAAAGTCACAATGCACCTGTGGCGATGTCGCTCTCGGCGGGATCACCGCGACCGCGCCCTGTTCGGCGATGGCCTCGCGGAGCGACTTGGCATCGTAGCCCTTGCCGCCCAGGACGTGCTCGGCGGGCAGGCCCGCGATCAACGCCTCGGCTTGCGTGATGTCGCTGACCTGTCCGGGCGACAGGATGAACCGGAGCGGATTGCCCAGGGCATCGACGACGGCATGGATTTTGGTGGTCAGGCCACCGCGCGAGCGGCCGATTGCACGAGCGTCAGGCCCCCCTTTTTGCCCGCCGCATGCTGGTGCGCCCGGACGATGGTGGCGTCCACCATGACGTATTCGAAGTCCGGGTCGTCCGCCATCGCGGCGAACAGCCGGTCCCACACTCCGTCCTTGGACCACCGGGAAAACCGGACAAACACGCTGTTCCAACGGCCAAAGCAGTCCGGCAGGTCGCGCCACGGGACACCTGTTCCCGCCAACCAGAGCACCGCTTCCACAAACAGGCGGTTGTCCGCGCCGGTCCGGCCGGGGTCACTCGGCTTGCCCGGCAGATGCGGCTGCATCCGCTCCCACTGCTGGTCCTTCAACATCAGCCGAACCGACGACATCCGACGCTCCCCAAAAAGGAGCTTTAACCAAATCATAGGCCTGAATGTCAACGCGCTCTAGGGTCAGAGTCATATCAAGCGTGCCATTCAATGAACCGTGGCCGCGTGGCGAGCCGTCCCCGTTCTTGGCCGGGTGATGTACCAGCACGACAGCGGCGCCGGTGGCCGCAAGCCGCCGGGCGAACTGCACAACCTGCCCCATGTCCTGAGACGTATGTTCATCCATGCCAGCAAATGCGGCGGAAACGGTATCCAGCACGATCAGCGCCGGCTTGAAGTCTGCCACCACGCCGAACACGGCCGCGCATTCGCCCGGGTCGCGAAGGTTGCCACAACCCATCACGGTGCAGTCGTCCGTATGGCCGTGCCGCATCCCAAGGGCACCGATACGCTTCTCGACACCCTTCAAGTCCTCGGCCGTGATGTAGAGCGCACGCCCCGGCGTGGTCCGCATCCCGAACACCCGGCGGCCTTGGGCAACGGCATAAGCCAGGTGCGGCGCCAACGTGGACTTGCCGGCCCCGGGCTGTCCTACCAGCACGCACACGTTGCCCGGTGCGATCAGGTGCTTGATGACGTAGGGTTCGTTCAGGCTGACCAGGAAATCCCGGGACACGAACACCTTGCGGCGCGACGCCGGCGGGAGCGCGGGAAGCGGCTCGAACTCGGCTCCGGCTCCCGGGTCCACATAGCCCGGGATCAGCTTGCGTGCGACCTGTAGCAGGGTATTCCAGCCGGCAAGTGGCGCGTCGCGACGGCACCAGTCGGAATCCCATTTGGCGCGTTCATCGGTGCCGTCGTATCCGTCCCAGCGTACAGCTCAAGCTATGGCCGCGTCCGCTATCGCGCCGGCGTCATCGTCTGGTATGGCTTGCTCACAACCCCGGGCCGCCAGCATGACGCGGGCGTATTCGTCCCGCCCGGCTGATACCGGGTTAGGCAGGCTGTCCAGCAACGCCACCACGGCCGCGGCGGACGGCGGGGCGATGTGTGCCAGGTCGCGGGGTTCCGCCGTAGCTGGACGTGTCTCCAGGCCCGCCAAAACCCACGCCGGCCAGGGTTGCGGGTCATCGTCCAGCCACACCGGACAGCCGGCCGCGGGCCAGTAGATCGTGAATCCGCCGTCTGCCCGGACATCCACGCCCGGAGCCAGCGTGCCGGCGGAACAGCGCATCCCGGTGACGTGCTGGAATACGAGGTGTTTGCCGACCGAGCGGGTTTCATGGATCAGCGTAACCGGGATGCGGTGCTGATTCGCCACCCACCAGGCGTCCGAACCATGCCGCGGGTCCAGGTCCAGCACGTCCAGGCCGCTAACCGCCCCGGTGGGCACGCCGATCAGCACGGCCGCGGGATTGTCGAACAGCCGGCGGATCACGGCCGGGTCAGTGCTGGCGGCCGTAAACCCGCCGGAGCAAGCCGGGGCCTTACTGGCCAGGCATGGAAATACCGGCACACCGCGGGCCACCAGCTCTAGGGCTGATTGCAGGATGGTCACGACGGCACCCGGCGAATCTCGATTGCAGCCACAGCCGCCGCCATCGCGTAGAATGCGCCGCCGCTGGGCGTGGTCATCGTGAAGCCGTCTCGGTAGATCGCGATCAGCCGGCCATGCAAGGCCCAGTCATTCAGAAACGTGACGCGGATGCCATCCCGTGCTGCCGGAGATTCGGCCACGTATTCTAGCAACCCGACTGCCGGAAATCGTTGCGCTGTCTGTGTGGGTATTGTATTGATACTCAGGTGAAAAGTCCTGCCTGTTCGGCCGGTCGCTCCCCTAGAGCGGCCGGTTTTCTTTTTTGGGATCAGTGAATGGACGCCGCGGGCGCCTGGATCAGTTCCGTTACGGCCGCAGCGGCGGCGTCCCGGGACTCCGCATCCCGGGCTATGATGAACAGGTGACTTCCAGTCGCGATGGCGTCCCGGGCCTCGGTCAGCGTGTCGGGCCGTAGCGGGATCGTCTCGACTGTCAGCACGAACCACACCGGCGACCCCGGTTTGTCAGCCGACATGAACACGGCACGGTGGCCGTATTCCTCCTGGACGGGCGGAGGGGCGCTCATGCGGCGGCCCGCTGCGCCCGGGTGCAGCGGATTTGTGCCGCCGGCTGGGCCTTGAGCCACGCCATACCGGCCGCAACGTCAATCAACGTCCGGCGGCCGGCTTTTGTGGCGCTTAGCTTACCCTCGCCAAGCAGATAATACGTCTTGGTGCGGCCAAGGCCCAAATCTCGGACCATTTTTCGATAGTTGCGAACTGTGCTTGCACGATAGCCTCCGTGGTTGAACTTCCACGGACACAATACGCGGTCGGAATATCATTCCGATAGTGCAAAGATATAAATGTAGATGTGTGTCTTATTCAGATACACTCGCTGCTATACTCGGCCCATTCCGCCATGAGCTTCCGGCGTTTTTCGAACAGGTCCCCGCGCCGGTATGCAGCCTCGACCTTAACTCGGAGCGTATGGGCCAGCGCGGCCTCGGCCAGTTCGCGCAGGTGTGCCGTCGCTTCGGCGGCTCAATCCCGGAACGTCGAACGAAACCCGTGGACGGTAAGATCGCCACGGTCCATCCGCCGCAACAATGCGAGCATGGTCATGTTGGATAGCGGCGCGTTGGGTTTGGCACCGGGGAACACATAAACTCCGCCCAACGGCTTGACCTTGGCTAGAACCGCCAAGGTGGCGGGGGACAGGGCCACTCGATGCTCTACCCCGGCCTTCATACGCCCGCCCGGGACGGTCCAGGCCGCGGCGTCCAGGTCTATCTCGGCCCATGTCGCGCCCAGCGTTTCTCCGGTGCGCGCGGCGGCCAAGATGGTGAACTCTAACGCCAGCGCCGCAGTGCCGCCCTGGCTCCGTAAACCGGCCATAAAGCCGCCCATCTCCGCCCATGGCAGGGCGGCGTGATGCTTGGCTTTCGAGTCCCTCGGCCGATCCCCCATCAATTTAGTGATGTGACCGCGGAGCCGGGCGGGGTTGTCTCCCTTTCGCCAGCCGGACGCCGTGGCGTAGTCTAGAA
Organism: Acetobacteraceae bacterium; assembly: GCA_965277495.1. Classification (GTDB taxonomy): domain Bacteria; phylum Pseudomonadota; class Alphaproteobacteria; order Acetobacterales; family Acetobacteraceae; genus CAHJXG01. The sequence goes on from OZ255824.1 coordinate 108,393, forward strand.
CGGCCTCAATGCGGCCTCGGACCCGTGCGGCCGTCTCTGGCTTGGTGTTCCAGATCGGTTCCAAGATGCGCTTCACGTCGTCGGTTTCGACGGCCGCAATCGGGTGATCCCCGCAAGTCGGATACACGTAGGTCTCAAGCGTCGTCGCCCACTGTTTCCGGTGGACCGGATTCTTCCATTGGGCCTCCCGCGATTTGATGAACAAACCTGCCACGTCCTTGAACGTGATGCCCGATGCAGCCACCCGGGACGCCTTGCGATCTGCTATTGGGTCCTGGCCGGCCTGAACCGCCCGGCGGCATTCCCGGGCCTTGTCGCGGGCTTCGGCCAGGGTAACGTCCTCGACCGTCCCAAGAGGCCCATCCAATGGGTTTTGCCGTGCTTGGTAAACCGGAATAGCCAAGAATGGTGTATGGCCGGCCCTTTGTCATCCGGCGTCTTAACTGTTTGCACCTTGCCGGGCCTGGCCTTTACCTTCCGCTTCTTTTCGTCGCGAATCCTAAGCCATAGGCTGCCGCCGTCGCCATAGTGCCCCGGCTTTTTAAAGCGCACCGTGACCGGTGAAGTCTTGCTTACCATCCGTCCGCCTAACTTTCCCGGTCTACATTCCGGTAGACGTTAGCACGACGGATGACTGAGGCCTATACGGAACGTTGGCGAATTGACTGGCCTGCTAAGCTATTGACCTTTCGCGATACTCTGAACAGCCCGGAACGGCCATGGACGGATATAAAACGGACACCCCATCCGCCACTTCGGGACGGAACTGCAAACCTTTTCGTCCGCGACATTGGTGCGCTGTGCCAGCGCGCGGAGATGCCCGCGGCGATCATCGACGCCGGCGATCCGGATGCGCCCACGTTTGTGATCATGGCTCAGCCAGGCCTCCGCGACCAGCTCAGCGGGAGGTCGAGTTCTACGCGGTCATGCGTCACCTTCGGCGTGAGCCGGCCCCGGTCGCCGCGTTCCAGGCAGACCAGGCCATAGCCGGCCATCGTCTTCAACGTGCGCGACAGGTTCGATTTCGCCTTGCCGGTGATCCGCGCGAGTTCCTCGAGCGAGACGGGCGCCTGTTCCACAATCACCCGCAGCAGGTCGCGATTGCTCGCCGACAGCACTTTGGCAAAGGACTCGGTCGACGTGAACCATACCTTCGGCTCGTCCGGCGCAACGCGCTGTTCGCCGCGCGCTACGGCGATGGTGCGGGCCTTCATGTCTTCGTAGCTGGCGATGCCCACTTTCAGGGTCGTCATGGGATTATCCCTCTCTCACGCAAAACCGCGTCCACCGTGGTTCAAAAGTCGCCGAGCAGCGTCGCCGCGTCCCGGTAGCCGTAAGCGTTGATCGTCCGCAGCCGATGGCTATGGTCCTGCGGCTCGCCGCGCCTCTGCCGGCCCACCGGATGGACGTTGTCGAAGCCGACGAGCCGCTCGCCGTCCGGCCCATGCAGCGTCAGCGAGTAATCCAGCGCGTGCGGTTTCTCAGGTGATACCGGCACCCGGGTCACCACGAACCGAACCCAGTGGCCGCCCTCCGGATCCACCACAAGCACCTGGCCGTCGAGTTCGAGCAGCAGATCAAGGGTCGGGTCGCTTGGCTCCGTCACGGCGTAGGGTTATCAGACTAAAGCAATGCAGTCGAGGAAAATGGCCGGATGCATAGGGACGGCGCTCGAAGCGTCGATATCACCGACGATCTTCGGACAATATTGCTTGGTTCCCGGACCAATCCGCTCCCGTCCGCTACCACCCTACGCCAGAACGGCCTGCAACGCCCGCGCCAAGTCTTCCAGCCTATAGGGCTTACGCAGCATCGGCACGTCCGGGGGCACCGCGGCCGCGCCGTTGCCGGTGTATCCAGTCGTGAGCAGCACCGGCAGGCCGGGACGCCGGCGACTGGCCTCGCGCGCCAGGGCCAGGCCGTCCATGCCGCCCGGCATCAACACGTCGGTGAACAGCAAATCCACCGTCCGGCCATCCGCCAGCGCCCCCAACGCAGCCGCCGCCGTGCTCACCCGGGTTGGCGCATGGCCCAGTTGCGCCAGCATGTCGACCGCCAGCGCCGCGACATCGTCGTCGTCCTCGCACACCAATACGGCCACGGTGGCAGCCTGAGGCGGAGCCCCGGCAGCCGGCACTTGCGGCGCCAGGACTTCAGGCGCGGCCTGCTCGGACATCGGCAGCAGGATCGACACGGTGGTGCCCTGCCCGACCCGGCTTTGCAGCCGCACGCCGCCGCCGCTCTGCCGGGCAAACCCATAAACCTGGGCGAGTCCGAGGCCGGTGCCCTCACCGACGCCCTTGGTGGTGAAGAATGGCTCGAACACACGGGCCTGAACCGCTTCCGACATGCCGGCGCCGGTATCGGTCACCGACAGGCGGATGAAGCGTCCGTCCAGTCCGTCCGGATCGGTCAGGCCATCCTGCAGCACGCACTCGGCCACGATCGTCAGCGTGCCGCCGCCCGGCATGGCATCGCGCGCATTCACCGCAAGGTTCAGCACCGCCAGTTCAAGCTCGTCCGGGTCGGCCTCCACCGGCGGCAGGCCCGGCGGCACAAGCAGCACGGTGCGGATATCGCCGCGCAATGTGCGGGACAGCAGCTCCCCCGCGCCGTCGACAAGCCACGTGCCAAGATCGATCGCCTCTGGACGCAGCGACTGGCGGCGCGCCACGGTCAGCAGCCGCTTGGTCAGCTCGCCCCCGCGTTGCGCGGCGCGGCGCACGCTCTCCAGCAGCTTGGCGCGTTGATCAGGGTCCTTGACCCGGTCGAGCAACGTAAGGCCGCTGAGCACGACCTGGAGCAAGTTGTTGAAATCATGCGCTACGCCGCCGGTAAGCTGGCCGACCGCCTCCATTTTCTGCGCTTGGCGGAGGCGCGCCTCCAGCAGGTTGCGGGCGGTCACATCCCGGAGTACCGCCAGCAACCGGACGATGCGCCCTTCGGTGTCGCGCAGCGGTGTCAGCGTCGCCTCGAACGTACCTTGAAGGCGGGGAAAACACAGCGCATCGCTGAAGCTCACGCCCACGCCGGCCTCGACACAGCGGCGGAATTGTTCGCAGAGGCGGACTGCCTGCTCGCGGGGCATGAAAGCCTCTGCCGGCTTGCCGCAGCTATCCATCGATCCCACCCCGGCGGCACGCTCGGCCGCCGGGTTGGATGCCTCGATAAGGAACCTGCCATCCGGTGTCACGCATACGACGAACATGCATTCGGGGAACGCGTCGAACACCGCGCGGGACTGCGCCTCGCTCGCGGCCAAGGCCTGGGTCCGCTCCTGGACCCGCGCCTCCAACGTTGCATTGAGTTGGCGCACGGCGAGCTGCCGGCTGCGGGCGCGCAACGCGGAACGGGCGGCGCTGGCCAGGCTTTCGGCATTCAGCGGACGTTCCAGCAGCATGGCGTTGCCTAGTCGCTCCAGGGTGGCGGCGTGGCTGGGCGGACGCGGGCCGGACTGCTTGGTCGCCAGCACGAGGAATGGCAGGTCGGACCAGGTGGGCTGGCTTGCGGCCCAATCGAGCAGCAGCGGCAGGCCAGGGTCCGCCAGCGCCTCCTCGGCCACGACCACCGCGCCGCAATCCTCGATCCTTTCGAGCAGCGCGGCGATACTCCCACATGACGCGGGGACCACGCCGGCACGCGCCAAAACCTGTCCTATGACCTCGGCATCACGCCCGCGGGGCGCCAGGATCAGGATTGGCAGCCCAGCCATCTCAGTCCAAACGGCTGACCGAAGATGGCACGTCGATGCCTTGCGCGTCGGGCATTGGGGAGCCGCTGAGCACGCCTCGGTAGCCCCTCAGTTGCGCACCCACGACGATGCCGGTTGGCGAGATGACGAACTCGCGGATCGTGCGCTCGTGGTTCGCGGTACGGGTTTTCACGACCGAAATCGCTTTGCGCATCTCGCCATCAGCCTCGAAGTAACGAATCAATACAATGCTGTCTGCAAGATAGCTCAAATCGACCTTTACGGCTACCTGCCCGACGACGCCGTGCTGCGCCAAGACCATGAGGGTTATCACGCCTCGCTGGTTGAGATAGTTCAACAGCTCATGCATTTGCAGCACGAGGTACTTCGCGCCCGGCATGCTGTGCATGTAGGCGTTGATGCTGTCGATCACGACAAACTTCGTGTGCTTTTCTTCAATCGCAACGCGCACGTGGTGGGTGAACTCACCGGGCGACATCTCCGCCGGGTCGATCTGGCGTATCGTGAGCTGGCCCGCGGCGATGAACGGACGCAGGTCCATGCCGAGCGATGCCGACCGCGCCAACAGGGTCGGCAGGCCCTCGTCGAACAGGAAATAAGCGGCGTGCTCACCCCGGCGCAATGCCGCGGCCATGGCACAGGTGGCCGTGGTCGTCTTGCCGGCGCCGGACGGCCCGATCAGCAACGCATTGGTCCCAAGGTTCAAGCCACCGCCGAGCAGCTGGTCGAATTCCGCACAGCCGGTGCTGACCAGGGTATGATCGTATTCGCTGTGGTGCTCGTGGGCGACCAACCGCGGGTAAACGGCGAGGCCGCCGGGCTCGATGCAGAAATCGTGGAAGCCGCCGCGGAACCGGTTGCCGCGCAGCTTCACCACACGGAGGCGTCGCTGCTCGCCGCCGAATTCAAGCGTCATTTGTTCCAGGACCACGACCCCGTGCACCATGCTGTGCAGTTGCAGATCGCTGCTGGCGGTCACAGGGTCCGAGGAACGGTCGTCCAGCAATAAGACAGTGCACTTCCGCTGAGTGAAGAAGTGTTTCAACGCGAGGACTTGGCGGCGGTAACGTTGCGGACTCTCGGCGAGCAGCCGGATTTCGCTCAGGCTGTCGAATACGACGCGGGCCGGGTTCGACGCTGCCACCCGGGCCATGACGGCGCGCGCGGTCTCGCCGAGTTCCAGTTCAGACGGATGCAGCACCGACTGCTCGGCTTCCGAGTAGAGGGCAGCGTGGGTGACAAGTTCAAAAACCTCTACGCCGTCCAGGCTCCAGCCGTGGCTCGCGGCCACGGAGCGCAGTTCATTCTCGGACTCCGAGAGTGCGATATACAGTGTCTTTTCGTTATTGCGGACCCCGTCCAACAGAAAGCTGAGCGCGAGAGTGGTTTTGCCGGTCCCGGGCGTACCCTCGATAAGGTAAACCCGCTCGGGCTCGATGCCGCCCATGACGATCTCGTCGAGGCCGGCAGTTCCGGTGGACAGCTTAGCGCGTGTGAGTGGGGCTGCATTGTCGTTCATCACCGCCGACAACGAGCCAGCAGCTTCAAAAGTTCACGTTCCTACCATCAAGAATGGCTTCCTGCTGAGGAGCCTTAGCGCGGGTAGATCGACCGTATGCCGGTTGAAACGCCCCGGCGCCATTGACGGTATTTATAGGTCGCGAAAGCGACGCCGGCCGCGATAACCACAACGGGCAACAGCAACGCCACAACCCAGAGAGCCAGGGCCGCAATCGCGAACGCCCCGGCCAGCACGGCAACGATGGTCGCGCCCAGCAACAGTTTGAATGACAACGGCGCGCGCAGGCCCAAAGGCTTGGTGCGGCCCGACGGCTTGGTGCGAAAAGTGCCATCCGGAGCCATGTCGAGCACGGGCGGAGTGCGGTTGCCGGATTGAACCATGGAGGTAAAATGGCGCGGCCGGCCGCCCGGTTCAAGAGCCGCTTAGACGGCCCGAATGGGCGCGCCGCTTTCCCGCCGTCCTATATTATCAGGACGAACTCGCGCCGCCGCCCTTGCCCTTAGCAGGCTCCACGTTCTCGGCGCCGACGCGGGTGCCGCCGAGCTTATCGGCGCCGCCAGCATCGGGAGCGCCGGGCTTCTTGTGGTTGCCGGTGTTCTGCTCGTCGTCGGTGTGCTTGATGGTCTCTTCGCTGTGGGGCTGCTTCATGATGCGTTTCCTTGGTTCAGGGTAATGCCTCGCATCAGAACGCGCCTAATGACGCAGGTTCCCATGCGTCGCGTCCGACCGACCATCAGTCAGCGCTCCGCCATTGGACGGCGTTGCCCCAATGCCATGATCCCGCAACCGACCAGGCTGGCCATCAGGGTGACGACGATGACCAGGACGCGGGTGCGGTGCACGACGCTGCGGGCCTCCCGCCCTTGCTCGTCGAGGACCACCGCCCGTTCGGCCGCAACCCGGTCCCACAGGTCGCCGGGGCCGGACAGCACCGCGTCGGCACGGTCGCCAAGCGCCGGACGCAACGCCGCGAGCCGCACCGCAGCGTCGGGCGCGCGGGCGGCGTCCAAGACCGCGTCGAGCGTGCCGGTCCGTATCAGCGCGCGTTCAAGCGGGATCGTGGTGGCGTAGGTCGCAAACAGGCCGGACAATCCGACGAGCGCAAAGCACATCAGCAGGAACGCGGTCCAGGCGGCGCGGTCGTTCATTGGGAGCCTTTCCTGCAGTTCCGGCAGATATGGGTTGGCGCCGCCGCCCCGCGACAGTGGCTTCGCGCAAGCGGCGCAGCTTGACACCCCGCCACGGCGTCGGTAACGAGCGCGATCCCATCCATATTGTCTGCATCTGGCCCGAAGGTCGTGTCATGAAGATCCGCAACAGCCTGAAATCGGCCAAGCTCCGCGATAAAAACTGCCGCGTCGTGCGCCGGCATGGCCGCGTTTACGTGATCAACAAGAAGAACCCGCGCATGAAGGCCCGCCAAGGCTGAATTGGGCATTCCGCTGCGCTGAACCCACCCCAGAGCCTTCGTTCCGGGGTGTTTTTTCGTCTTGCCGCAATCGCTTGCTGGTTCCATGTTCGCGTAAAGCAACCGGGGGAACATAGCATGATCGCGCAACCGCCGCCCAAAGCCGACGTCATCGCCCGGCGTCCCGAAATCATCGCCGGGCTGCGTGCGCTGCTGCCCGAAACCGGGGTGATCAGCGAGGCGCTCCGGCTGAAGCCATACGAGACCGACGGGTTGCCCGCTTATCGGCAAATTCCCTTGGCGGTCGTGCTGCCGGAGACAACGGAGCAGGTCGCGTCCGTGCTGGCGTTCTGTCACAAGAACGGCGTGCGCGTGGTGCCGCGCGGCGCAGGGACCAGTCTGTCCGGCGGCGCATTGCCCATGTTGGACAGCGTCGTGGTCGGGCTGATGCGGATGAACCGGATTCTCGACATCGACTATGGCGACCGCTGCGCCACGGTGCAGGCCGGGGTCACCAACATCGGCATCACCCAGGCGGTGGCTTCGGAGGGGTTCTTCTATGCGCCCGATCCCAGCAGCCAGCTCGCCTGCATGATCGGCGGCAACGTCGGGATGAACTCTGGCGGGGCGCATTGCCTGAAATACGGCGTCACGGCCAATAACCTGCTAGGCCTTAAGATCGTGACGATGGAGGGCGACGTGCTCGACATCGGCGGCGCGCATCTCGACGCCGCCGGGTATGACTGGCTCGGCCTGCTCACCGGCAGCGAGGGCATGCTGGCGATGGTGACCGAGGTGACGGTACGCATCCTGCGTGCGCCGGAAGGGGCGCGGGCGATGCTGGTGGCGTTCGACGCCAACGAGACGGCCGGGCGGGCGGTGGATGCGATCATCGGGTCGGGCATCATCCCCGTCGCGCTCGAATTCATGGACCGCCCGGCTATCCACGCCTGCGAGGCGTTCGCCCATGCCGGCTATCCACTGGATGCAGAGGCGCTGCTGATCATCGAGGTCGAGGGCAGCGTCGCGGAGCAAGACGACCTGCTGAGCCGGATCGCGGCGCTGTGCGAGCCGTTCAAGCCCATCAGCCTGCGGGTCAGCCAGTCGGCGGAGGAGAGCATCGCCATCTGGAAGGGCCGCAAGGGCGCGTTCGGCGCGGTCGGGCGGATCAGCCCGGATTACCTGTGCATGGATGGCACGATCCCGACCGGGCAACTGCCCTTTGTGCTGCGGCGGATTGGCGAAATGAGCGACGCCTACGGCTTGAAGGTCGCCAACATCTTCCATGCCGGCGATGGCAACCTGCATCCGCTGATCATGTTCGACGCCAACCTGCCCGGCAATTTCGAGCACGCGGAGGCGTTTGGCGCCGACATCCTGAAGCTTTGCGTCGAGGTTGGCGGCTGCCTGACCGGGGAGCACGGCGTCGGGGTGGAAAAGCGTGACCTGATGCCGGTGCAGTTCACTGCGATCGAACTCGACCAGCAGCGGCGGATCAAGTCGGCGTTCGATCCGGATTGGCTGCTGAACCCGAGCAAGGTGTTCCCGCTGGTGGATACGCCGGCCCCCGAGCCCGCTGTCCTACCCGTAGCGGCGTGAGCGGAGTTTTAGCGCCCGCGCACGAAGCCGGGGTCGTCGAGGCGATCCTGGCGGCGCGCGCGGCAAACGAGCCGTTGTTGGTGCTGGGCCGCGGCACCAAGGCCGGGATGCTGCGCCCGGTGCAGGCGGCGCGTGAACTGTCGACGCGCAACCTGAATGCCGTATCGCTCTATGCGCCGCAGGAGCTGATCGTTTCGGCAGGCGCGGGGATCACGATCCCGGACCTCGAAGCGCGGCTGGCGGAGGGTGGGCAGGGCATCATTGCGGAGCCGCCTGATTTGGCGGGGTTGCTCGGCACCGAGGGCGCGCAGACGCTTGGCGGCGTTGTGGCGACCAACCTTTCGGGTCCGCGCCGGGTCGCATGGGGCGCGATGCGGGATCATGTGATGGGCGTGCGCGCGGTCAACGGCGCCGGCGAGGTGATCCGGTCCGGCGGGCGCGTGTTGAAGAACGTGACCGGGCTCGATCTGTGCAAGCTGCTGACCGGCAGCTATGGGACTTTGGCGGTTATTACTGAAGTTACGCTGAAGGTGCTGCCGCGGGCGGAACTGACGGGGTCGCTATTGCTGCCGGGGTTGGATGCCGTGCGGGGCGTCGCGGCGCTTTCGGCGGCGCTGGGGTCGCCCTACGGCGTGTCGGGCGCCGCTTGGCTGCCGGACGCCGCGGCGGAACGGGTGCCGGAACTGACCGGGCGCGGCGCAGTGGCGCTGGTGCGCATCGAGGATTTTGCCAAGAGCGTCGAATACCGGCTTGGACGCCTGACGACCGAATTGGCGGCGTTTGGCCCAGCCATCCTGCTTGACGACGGCGCCAGCCGGGCCGCGTGGCTTGCGATCCGCGACGCCGTGCCGTTGCGGGCCGAGCCCGGCGACGCGATCTGGCGCGTGTCGGTGCGTCCGTCGAACGGCCCGGCGGTGGTCGCGGCGCTCGACGCTGCGGGCGCGCGATGCTTCCTGGACTGGGGCGGCGGATTGGCCTGGATCGCCGGGCCGGTCGCGCTGCACGACCGCGTCATGGCGGCGGCGCGGGCCGGACGCGGCACCTGGACCCTGTTGCGCGCGCCGGAGCCGATGCGCGCCGCCGTCGACGTCGTGCCGCCCGAGGCCGCCGCGCTGGCGCGCATCACCCGGCGCGTAAAGGCCGCCATGGACCCGGGCGGCATCCTCAATCCCGGCCGTCTCTACGCCGGCGTGTAAGAAAGCTGGGGCGCATACGACATCATGCAGACCAATTTCACCTCCGAGCAGCTTGCCGATCCCGCTACGGCCTCCAGCAACCAGGTGCTGCGGACCTGCGTGCATTGCGGGTTCTGCACCGCCACCTGCCCGACCTTCGTGCTGTTGGGGGACGAGCTGGATAGCCCGCGCGGGCGCATCTATTTGATCAAGGACATGCTCGAGAGCGGCCGTCCGGCGACCGAGGAGGTCGTGCGCCATGTGGACCGCTGCCTGTCCTGCCTTGCCTGCATGACGACCTGCCCGTCCGGCGTGAACTACATGCACCTCGTCGACCACGCGCGCGAGTATATCGAGAATACGTATACCCGGCCCTGGCACGAGCGGATGCTGCGGAATGTGCTGCAACTCGTGCTGCCGCGTCCGGGGCTGTTCCGGATGGCGGTCTTGGGCGCTCGGGTGGCGCGGCCGGTGCGTCGGCTGATCCCGCGCGGCAGCACGCTCGGCGACCGGGTGCACGCGATGCTGGACTTGGCGCCGCCGCGGCTGCCGCCCTCCAGCGCGATGCAGGCGCCGCAGGTGCACAAGGCCCAAGGCGTGCGGCGCGGCCGGGTGGCGCTGCTGGCCGGCTGTGCGCAGACCGTGCTGGCGCCGTCGATCAACGAGGCGACGATCCGGCTGCTGACCCGCATGGGGATCGAGGTGGTGATCGCCCGCGGCGTCGGCTGCTGCGGCGCATTGACGCACCACATGGGCCGGCACGACCCGGCCATGGCCAGCGCCCGCGCCAACATCACCGGATGGACGCGCGAGATCGAGGGCGATGGACTCGACGCCATTCTGGTGAACACCAGCGGCTGCGGCACCACCGTGAAGGACTACGGTTTTATGTTCCGGTCGGAACCTGCGGAGTGGGCGGCGCGGGCGGAGCGGGTATCGGCGCTGGCGATGGATATTTCGGAGTACCTGGCGACGCTGGACTATGCGCCGACGCGGGCGGCTCCGGGTTTGCGGGTGGCGTATCATGCGGCGTGCAGCCTGCAGCATGGGCAGCGCGTGCTGGCGCAGCCGAAAGCATTACTGCGCCGGGCCGGGTTCACCGTGGTGGAGCCGGCCGAGGGGCATCTGTGCTGCGGGTCCGCCGGAACCTACAACCTGGTGCAGCCGGCGATCGCCGGACGGCTGCGCGAGCGCAAGCTAGCCAACATTGCCGCCACCCGGCCGGACCTGATTGCCGCCGGGAACATCGGCTGCATCACCCAACTTTCGGGCGGGGCGCCGGTGATCCATACGGTGGAGCTGCTGGATTGGATGGCGGGTGGGCCGGAGCCGGCCGGGTTGCCAGCGACGGTGCCAGCGACGGTGGCCGTGCCGGCGTGAGTTCGCGCTGGGCACTGCTGTTCGTGGTGCTCGCCGGGCCGGCGTTCGCGCAGAACCGGCCTAATTCGGCGTTGGACGGCTTGCTCGCTGCATTGCGTGCCGCGCCGAGCGAGGAGGCGGCGGCAGCGTTGGAGGCGCAGGTGCGCGCCAAGTGGCTCGAGGCGGCGAGCCCGGCCCTTCGATTGCTGCTTGGACGTGGGGCGCGGGAGCTGAATGAGGGGTCCGCCGGGGACGCGGTGGACAGCTTCGACGCGGCGCTCGATCTGGATCCCGATCTGCTGGAGGCGTGGCGTGGCCGCGCGCAGGCCCGGGCACGGCTGGGCGATACTGCCGGGGCGGTGCGGGATATCCAGGAGCTTCTGCGGCGCGAGCCCCGGAGCTTCGCCGCCCTGCAGGATTTGTCGCATATTGCCGAGGCCCGGTCTGACTGGCGCGGCGCGCTCGCTGCGCATCAGAAGCTGCTTGAGGTCGATCCCCGCACACCCGGCGGCCAGGCCCGGTTGCGCGACCTGCGGCGCCGAGCGTTGGGGGACGATACCTGACCTCCGGCCGCCGGTTGGCAGCAGGCGCGGTGAATCCAACCTTAGGCGATCAGGTCGGCGATGTAGGGCGGAAGCTGGAAAGCGGCATGGTGGATTTCGGGCGTCCAGTAACGCGTGGCGCCTAGGATGCCGGCGGCATCGGCGCGGGCGCGTATCATGTCGGGCGAAGCCTTGCCAATCGCAGGCGACTTGGCAGCGATGCCCAGGGTCATGAAGCCGCCGACGTAGGTTGGCACTGCGGCGACATAGGCCGATGCATATGGGAATGCGCGGGCACGCCGGCGGCTGGTCTCGCGGAGTTCATCAGGTTGCATGAACGGGACGCCGCACTGATTCACCACGAGGCCTCCAGGCGTCAGGATGCGGGCGCAATCGGCGTAGAACGCGTCGGTGAATAATGCCTCTCCCACTCCGGCCGGGTCTGTGCTGTCCACGATGATCACGTCGAACGAACCGGCGGCGGTGTCTGCGGCGTAGGCGATGCCGTCGCCGACGATGACCTGGGCGCGTGGATCGCACCAGGCGTCGCCGCCGATTTGGGGCAGGAACTCCTTCGAGAGGCGAATGACCTCGCCGTCGATCTCGACCATGACGGCGCGGCGTGTGGTGCGATGCTGCAGCACGCGGCGCAGCACGCCCCCGTCGCCGGCGCCGATGATCAACACCCGCTGTGCGTCGCCATGCTCCAAAAGCGGCACGTGCGCCAGCATCTCCTGGTAGACGAACTCGTCGGCCTCGGTGATCTGGATGGCGCCGTCCAACACCAGCACACGGCCATGGCTCGCGCTGTCGAACACGACAATTTCCTGGTATTCGCTCGCGACCTGCGCGAGCATCCGGGTCACTGCGAACCGCTGGCCCCAGCCTGGATAAAGCGTCTCGTTGAACCAAGCATCCATCATCGCAGGTCCAGCCTCACGGCACAGCGCGGCCCGCCCCGGATTGGATGCCGGATCGGGCCGCGCTGCGTCGCCTTGAGGTTAGAAGACGCGTCCGCGCCGTTGCTCGTCGAGATCCACCCGGTCCGGATGGAAAGCGGCGCGCAACACCGGGATGGCGTCGTGCGGATCACACGCCCCGCACATGAAGATGTCGATCGCGGCGAAGTTGCGCTCCGGCCATGTGTGGATGGAAATGTGGCTTTCTGCCAACACGACCACGCCCGACACCCCGCCATTTGGCGTGAAGTGATGGAAGTGGCTGTGAAGGATTGTTGCTCCCGCCTTGACCGCCGCCTCTCGCAAAGCAGTGTCGATCAGCGCGGGGTCGGCCAAATTGGACGCCCCCCAGAGATCCACGAGAAGGTGTGTGCCGGCATATTTCATGCCGTCCCTCTCAACGAAGTAGTCCTTTACGTCCTCGCCCGCACAGGACGGAAAGTGTGCAATCGTCGTCTGGTTTTCGCTCGGAAGTTCCGAGACCATCCCCAGTTGAGCAAGTGCGTTCATCACGTACCCCCAAACCAGTAGACGGCCTGTTGGACGGGATCGTCCCCTTGGGCCAAGAGCCAGCGGAGATAGGGCCAATGGCCAATTACCGCAAGTAAATTCAGTGCATGCATCCAATCCCAAGACGCATACCCGCCCTCCATTGCCAAATCATCGCTAATTCTGGGCCGAAAGCGTCTGCAGGCGATTGGGCAGTTGCCGGGCCAGGGCGAGTTCGCTTGCGGACCGTGCCAAGTCGGTTGGGGAACGCATCGGCTCGGCAGCCAGCACGCGGAACAGGTCGGCCCGCGCCCCGGCGAGCCGGGCGCCATGACGCCGCCGAAGCTCCGCAAGCAGTGCCGTGTCGTTGGCCTGCACGGCAGAAGTGGCTTGCCGCAGCACGATGTCCTGCATGGCATCGGACAGCGGACCGTCAGCCGGAAGCGCTTTCGCGGCGAGATCGGACAAGGCGGCGAGGCTGCCCTTCCAATCGGCGGCCTTGCTCAGCAGCGTCGCGCGCAGGTCGTCGGCGGCGGCGGTGCCAAGCGCCAGCAGCCCGGCTATGGCGTTCGGCAGGTCTCCCTGCGCGGCGCGGGCGCGTGCCCGGAGCAGGGTGCGCTGCTCAGCCAGGCCCTTGGGAAGGTCAGGCGCCTCGGAGGCGTCGAGCGCCGTTTCAGCCGCCGGGAAACCGCCGTTCTCGATCTGCATTTGCGCGAGCCGCGCCCCGATGCCAGCGCGCGCCGGACCAGCCGGAGACGTCGCCATGAGCGTTGCCAGCATCGGCCCGGCCCGGCTCGGTAGATCAAGCTCCAGCAGCTTGTCGGCCAGAACGGCAGGGACGTTGCTGGACGCGTTGTTCGGCAGCAAGGCGGCATAGTCGCTGGCAAGGGTCACCAGCTCCAGCGGCGGCACCGCTTGCGGCTGGGACAGCATGGCCTGGAACACAACGGCCATGGCCGCGCGGACCACAGGCTGCTGCTCGGGAAACAGCCGTTCGGTGTCGCGCAGCATATCGAGCGCAGGCCGGAACGTGCCGGCGGCGGTGCGGAGTTCGGCGACACGGAGGCGCATCCGGACCTCCCGGGCGTCGCCGCGCCAAATGGCGGCATAGCGCTCCATTGCATCGGCGGCCTGTGCGGGTGTCAGCAAGCCGCCGCGCAGGCGAAGTTCGGCCGCTCGGACGCCAGCGCGCACCTGTGTCAACTGGTCCCGCCCGGACGCGAGCGCGTCGAATGCCACCAGCGCCCCCGGAGCGTCACCGTCGCGTTCGCGTTGCAAGGCACGGGCAAAGTCTAGGGTCGTGTCGCCTGCTTCGGCCAAGGCGGGGGCAACGGACGCTGCCTGCCCGGAGGCGACCGCCGCCTCGATGACCAGGGGACGGAGGCGGTCGCGCAACGCGGCCGGATAGGCGCTCGCCAGCGGCAAGAGACGGGCGAGGCCCTTGCCGGCCTCGGCATCGGTTTCACCTATCGCGCCGCGCAACCCGCGCCAAAGAGCGATATCGTCAGTGCCGTCGAGCCGCGGGTCATCAAGGCCAGTCGCCTCCGGGCTGCGTCCGGCGAGCAGGGCGGCGATCGCCAGAAGGCCGGTGACGTTCGGGTCCGCCGCAGCGCTGGGGTCTTCGGTGGCGATCAGGGCTAAGACAGCCTGCGCCTCGGCCGCCAGCCCAAGGGACACCAGGCTTTGTGCGGCGGCCATCCGGTCGGCAGTGCGGCCACGGGGCGGCGCGGCAGCCGCGGCGGCAACCTGCGCCTTGAGCCGTTCCAACAACGCAGGAAGGGGCAGGTCTGGAAGGTTGAAACGCCGGGTGAAGGAAACTGCGGCAGGGGCTGGGGCATTGCTGGGCATAGGCATGCCTGGCGAGGTCAGCGTGAAGCCATTGGTGGCCGTGTGAAGCTCGACCAGGTCGGACATTGGTTCGATCGCAATGCCAAGCCAGGTTGGCAGCAAGGCATAGCCCGGAGTACGGCGGGCCGGCGTCGTCGCCAGGCCGCCGCCAACGGCCGGATTGACGGTGCCAACGAGCAAAGCTAGGCCGGTTGACGGGTCCATGATCGTCACGACCGATCCGGGATGCTCAAGCTTCAACAGCAATCCGGACGGGTTGGCTTCGACGCTGAGCGGGGACGCCGGGGAAGCGTCGTCGGTCAGGGTCAGCCGCCATCCCCGAGGCTCCCGCAGCATGGCAAGCGCTTGGTTGGGCAGAAGTGGGACGGCGAGCACGGTGGCCGCTTGGCCGAGCTGGACGGACATCCCGGCAAAGGCCGGGCCGCCACCGAGCAGGGCAAGGTCGAGCGGCACGCGCTGGTCGAACACGATCAGGCCGGCATCGGCCCGTTGGAACGCCGCGGCGCCGACGCCTGGCTCGAACGGCAGCAATATAGAGGATGGCTGCGCGGCAACGGCAACGGCAACGGCGGCGGGGGCAGGAGGCGGATCGTGCGGCAGAGGATTAGGCGACGGGTCGCGGGGTTCGGATGCCGCCGGAGCAGCTTCCGGCGCCTCGGCGCCGATGACCGGGTGGCCGGGCTTGATTGGTGGCGCTGCCGCGCTCGCAGGTGCGGGCGGCACGGCTGCGACCGGGGCTTGGACAGGGCGAACAGCGCTGTGCACCCCGCGATTTGGCACTGGGTCCAGCACGTCTATCCCCACCCGGCTGCGTTCCCGGAATGAGCGGAACCGGGCGCCTGGCGCCATCACCAAAGTCGCCGACCCGGCGCCGCCTTGGATCGCACGGACGTTGCGCGGCAACCGCGACGCTGCGCCCACCGCCGGCGCGCCATCGAACACGACCAGCAGGCGGTCGCCTTCCTGCACGACCTCGAACGCGGTGGGCGCTGCGAACTCGAACACCACGCGTCCGAAGTTTGGATAATCGGCAACGCGAACGAGGGCTTGGGCGTTGGCGAGGCCCGGTGCTGCAAGCAGTATGATGATAAACCAGCGAAAGGCCTTCATCCTTGCGGACCGAGGCTCGGGGCAGCGACGGAGCGGCTGCGCATTTGCGCAAGCCCCGTCGTCGCAGTCCGGGCGCGATCGGGCAGCATCGCGGCAAGTATGAGAGCGGCCTTCGCCTCTTTCATGCGGTCCAGCACCTGCAACAGCACGGGCGTCTCCAAATCATTAAGGATGGTTGCGGCGTCGCGCGGGCGCATGGCCTCATAGGTCTTGACCAGGCCACGCCAATTGGCATCGTCCCGCTCGCGCCGGGTCTGATCGAGCTGTTCCAGGCGGGCCTGCAGCGCAGTCAGCTCCGTGACCCGCTCGGTAAGGCGGCGCTCAGCCGCAACCTGCATGGCTTCCCGCGCGGCCATGGCTTGCTCGCGGCCTTCCAGCACCGTGCGACGGGCACGAAGGTCGAGCAGAACGGCCCGTTCCGCCTCATCGATGGGTGGCTCGGCAGGGGGCGCTGGAGGCGGCGCTGGTGGGGCCACGACGGGTTGGGCGTGATTGGCGTGCCCTTCCGAGCTGTGCGTTGCCGGAGCAGCCTCGTGGGCGGCGGCCTGGGCTGGAGGCAGCATTGCCCGGCTTGCCGTCGCCAACGCCGCGGGCGCACCGCCAGCAGCCTCTACCAGGTGCGCGCCTTTGAGCGCGAGCAAGCCGGCCATGCCGACGATTGCCATGTGCAGCGTGCGAGGACGCAGCCGCTTGAACCTCCGCATCATCGGGCCACCCGCAAGGCTTGCTGCAAGTCGCGTTCCGCCTTGCTGCGCGGGCGTGGCAGGTCCGGATCGGCGTGGGCCACGGCGCCCACGAGTTCCCGCGTATGCGAGGTATCGATCGCGCGGCCCGCACGGACGAGCCGTTCCAGGCGGTCGGCCAGATGCTCGCCCCGCTCGGCCAGGAAAGCGAGATCGTCTTTTAGCACGGCCGCGCCTTCGAGCTTGCGGGCCAGTTGCAGCGCCGTCTCCTGGGTCACGCTATGCAGCTTATCAAGGCCGGCCTCCGCTTGCCGGGCGCTGTTGTCGAACCCGGCCACCGCCTCCCCCAGCGCCGTGCGGTCGCGGCGCAGGCCGCCCAACGCACGCTCCAGCTTGACGGCGTGCGTCAGGGTCAAGCCCAGCAAAACGATCAAAACGCACTCCAACAGCCAGTCCATGCCACCCATTTTGGGATCCCTTGCGATGTTTACGGTTAGGTTTCGTTTTGAATGGCCAGGTCGCGGCGCGGCGCGGCGCTAGGCGGCGCCACCGCGTCTTCGATGCGGACCGCGACGCGGTTCTTGCGACGTCCGATCCGCCCATCAAACAGCGGAACGTTGCCACAGCGCACCTGCACCGGCGCGCCGGGCCCGGCCGTCAGGATGATGCGGCTACCGACCTCCAGCGCCATCACGTCCGATAGACGCATTTCCTGCTCGTCCAGCACGACGTCGAGTTCGACCTCAGTGCTCCATAGCTCCTCGGCCAAGTGGCTTTCCCAGATGCTGTCGCGGCCGAACCGCTCACCCATGAATTGCTGGAGGAGCAGTTCGCGCACCGGCTCCAGGGTGGCGTATGGCAGCAGCAGCTCCAGCCGGCCGCCGCGGTCCTCCATGTCGACGCGCAGGCGCACCAGCACGGCGGCATTGGACAATCGGGAAATGGTGGCGAAACGCGGGTTCACCTCCAGCCGCTCGAACTTGAAGTTGACCGGGCTGAGCGGCTCGAAGCTGGCGGAGAGGTCGTGCAGCACGAGCTGGATCAGCCGTTCGACCAGGGTGCGCTCGATGGTGGTGTAGGGCCGGCCCTCGATCCGCATGGCAGCGGTGCCGCGCCGCCCGCCCAGCAGCACGTCGACGATCGAGTAGATCAGTGCACTGTCGATCACCATCAGGCCGTAGTTGTCCCACTCTTCGGCCTTGAACACGGCGAGCATGGCCGGCAGCGGGATGCTGTTGAGGTAATCGCCGAAACGAAGCGAGACGATGTTGTCAATCGCGACCTCGACGTTGTCGCTGGTGAAGTTGCGCAAGGACGTGCTCATGATCCGCACCAGGCGGTCGAACACGATCTCCAGCATCGGCAGGCGTTCGTAGGAAACAAGCCCGGAGCTGATGATGCGCTGCATGCCGGACTGCTCGGGGCCGCCGGCGGCGTTGTCGCCAAAGCCGAGCAGGCTGTCGATCTCGGCCTGCTCCAGCACGCGGCCGGGAGTGTCCTCCATGGTGGGCAAAGCGCCACTCATTGGACCAGCAGTTCGGTGAACAACACGTTCAGCACATGGGCGGGGTTGGCGGCGATGTTGGTGCGGGCGACGAGTTCCTCGCGCAAGCGGTAGGTGCCGGCGGTTCCTCGCAATTCTTCGGGACGCATTTCGCGCAGATAGGTCTGGAACAGGTCGAGCACGCGGGGCATTGCGGCTTGGACGGCCGCCTGATCCTCGGGGCGGGACAGCTCGAGCTTGGCCTTTAGTTTGATGAAAGCAGTCCGGCGGGGGCCGGCGTTGAGGTTCGCGACGATATCCGGCAAGTCCAGGAACACCGGCGCGGGTGCAGCCTTGGCCTCGACGGCGTGTGCTTCTTCATGGTGCGATGAATGAGGCAGCAGCCCGGTGAACCAGGCAGCGCCGCCGCCCCCTGCAAGTAGCAGGACGACGCCAGCGACCAGCAGCAGCTTGCGCTTGCCTTTCGGCTTGCCGGGCGCGCCGTCCGCCCCTGTTGAGTCCGTGGTCGCTGCTGATGCGGTCATACCGTTGCTCCTTGCCGGCATGTTGCGCCGGAATTATTAACGAATCGTTGCGTTTTTGGTGGGATAATCGTCGCAACGACCCGGCATGAAGCGCCGCGTCGGCATGATGTGCCGAGTGATCAGACGGCTGCCATCCCGTTGTTGCTGGGGATTGGAGGTGGCACGACGATTGCGGAGCCTGCAACGAAGCCAGGAGCCGACCACCATGGAAGTGCCGAGTTACATCGCCCTGTCGCGGCTAGTGGCGCAGAGCCGTGCGCTGGAAGTCACAGCGACGAACATGGCCAACGCCAACACGCCTGGCTTCAAGGCCGGGCGCGTGCTGTTCAGCGACTGGTTGAGCCAGCAGACGGGCGCCGACGCGCCACGCGGCGGACGGACGGTGGCGTTCGTGCAGGACCGTGCGACCTATCGGGACCGGCAGGCCGGACCGGTGCAGGCAACGGGCAACCCGTTCGATATCGCGATCAGCGGTGACGGGTTTTTCAGCGTGGACACGCCGCGCGGCCCCCGGCTGACGCGGGCCGGGCGGTTCACGCCGATGACGGACGGGCGTCTAGGCGATGCGGATGGCAATGCGTTGCTGGACACTGCCGGGCAGCCAGTCCGGATTGGCGCAGCCGATACCCGTGTGGTCATCGCGGCGGACGGCACCATCAGCAGCGAGAACGGCCGTTTGGGCCGCATCGGCGTCGTGCAGCCTACGGACGCGATGCGCATGACGGCCGAGGGTGCGCGGACGTTGCGAGCCGATGCCGCGACCGCGCCGGTGGACAAGCCGCAGATTATCCAAGGCGCCGTTGAGGACAGCAACGTGCAGCCGGTGCTGGAGATGACCCGCATGATGGCCGACCTGCGCGAGTTCCAGTTCACGACGCAGTTCGTGCAGGGCGAGGCCGACCGGCAGCAGTCCTCGATCGACAAGCTGACGCAGCACATAGGATAAGGGACGCAATTTCATGAGATCACTCGACATCGCCGGGACCGGAATGCAGGCCCAGCAGACCAACGTGGAAGTCATTTCCAACAACATCGCCAACATGACGACGACCGGGTTCAAGCGGCGGCGGGCGGAGTTCCAGGATTTGATTTATCAAAATCTGCGCCGGGTCGGGTCAAACAGCAGCGATACCGGAACGGTGGTGCCCTCGGGCGCCCAGGTCGGCCTCGGGGTGAAAACCGCCGCGATTTACCGGATCAACGAACAGGGCAACCTGCAGCAGACCAGCAACAGCCTGGACGTGGCAATCCAGGGCCATGGCTTCTTTCAGGTGACGATGCCGAGCGGGGAGACGGCGTTCACCCGGGACGGCACGTTCGGGTTGTCGCCGGATGGGCAGATCGTCACCGCGGACGGTTATCCGATCGCCCCCGGCATCACCGTGCCGGCCAACGCCCTCGACGTCACGATCAACGCGGGCGGCGAGGTGCAGGTCAAGATCGACGGCACGACGGCGCCGCAGACGGTCGGGACCCTGCAGATCGCGGCGTTCGCCAACGACGCCGGGCTGGAGGCGCAGGGCAACAACCTGCTGATGGCCAGCGCGGCGTCGGGCAATCCGGTCACCGGCGTGCCGGGATCGCCGGGGTTCGGCAGCGTGATGCAGGGCTTTGTCGAGACCTCGAACGTGAACGTCGTATCAGAAATCACCAACCTTATCACTGCACAGCGCGCCTATGAGATGAACAGCCGGGTGATCACGACCAGCGACCAGATGCAATCCACGTTGACGAACTTGCGGTGATGGTCATGAAAACCTTGGCGGTTCTGCTTGCGTGTTGCGCGCTTCCGGCGGAAGCGGCCACGTTGCGGCCATTCACCACCCTGTCCGGCCCGGTCGTGACATTGGCGGACATATGGGATGGCGGCGGCGACCGGGCACTCGGCCCCTCCCCCGCACCCGGCGCGCGCATCACCGTCGAGGCGCGGCAGTTGGAGGCGATCGCCCGGCAGTTCGGCGTCGAGTGGCGGCCAGAAAGCGCGGGAGACCGCGTGGTGCTGGACCGGCCCGGCCGCGCGTTGGGCCGGGACGACGTGATTGGGCCGTTGCGTGCAGCGCTGGCGACAGCGGGTGCGCCGCGGGATGGTGACCTGGAGCTGCCAGGCTTCACGGCGCCGATGATAGGCCTGAGCGCCGCGGCATCGGCGGACGTGACGCAATTGGAGTTCGACGGCGGAACCGGACGGTTCACCGCGTTGGTCAGCGTCGTCGCCGATGGCGCGCCGGCAGCGCAAATGCGCCTGTCGGGCCGCATGCTGGAAATGACCGAGCTGCCGATGCCGCGCCGCCGTATGATGCCCGGCGACGTGGTTGGGGCCAGCGATCTCGAATGGGTCCGGCTGCGGGCCACCCAGGCAAAGGGCGATGTCGTGCGTGCGATGCGCGATGCCGTCGGCCTGGCTTTGCGCCACGCTGTGCAGCCAGGGCAGCCGATCCTGCTCGTGGACCTCGGCCGCCCGATGGTGGTGCAAAAGGGGACGCCGATGCTGCTGGCGCTCGACAGCCCTGGCATCCAGTTGACCGCCCAGGGGGTCGCGATGGAGCCGGCAGGGCTCGGCGAGATGGTGCATGTGCTGAACCCGGCCTCGCGTGTCGTCGTCGAGGCGGAGGTCACTGGGCCGGGCCGGGCGCGGGTGCTGCCGGGCACCTCGCCTTTGAATGCCACCGGGCTGTTGCCGGTTGCGTCACGATCCCTGTCGCAGGTGGCGTCGCGATGAGGGCCTTGATGGCGGTCTTGCTGCTGCTACCGGGCTGCGGCGCGTTGACCCGGCTTTCGGAGGTTGGGCGTCCGCCCACCATGACGCCGAGCGGCGACCCAACAGCCGATCCGGCGTATCGCCCGGTCAGCCTGCCGATGCCGCGTCCGCAAGCGGCGCCGGCTGAGGCGAACAGCCTTTGGCGATCAGGCAGCCGCGCGTTCTTCCGGGATCAGCGGGCTGCGGCGGTTGGCGACATCGTGACGATCTTGGTCAACATCACGGACGGCGCTGATCTCAAGAACCAGTCGAACGAAGGGCGCACCGGACAGGAGAGCATGGGGCTGCCCAACCTGCTCGGGTTCGAGTCCGCCTTGCCCCGGCTGTTGGCCAAGGCGGTGAACGCGAAAGAGTTGGTGTCGGCCAACAGCGCGGGCAACGCGACTGGCAGCGGCGCGATCAAGCGGGCGGAAACCGTGACACTGCGGCTCGCAGGCGTAATTGTGCAGGCGCTCCCCAATGGCAATCTGGCCGTGGCGGCGCGCCAAGAGGTGCGGGTGAACAGCGAATTGCGGGAGCTGCAGGTCAGCGGCGTGATCCGCCCACAGGACATCGCCAGCGACAACACCGTGCGGCATGACCGGCTGGCGGAGGCTCGGATCGCCTATGGCGGCCGTGGGCAGATCTCGGACGTGCAGCGTCCGCGCTATGGGCAGCAGTTACTGGACGTGTTGCTGCCGTTCTAGGATGCGCTCACTGGGATTAAGCTTACGCCTCCTTCGCAAGCACGGGGCGGAATGCGTCGCTCGCTTTCTTGAGCTCGGTTGCCGGGTCAGCGCCGCCAACGATGTTGGTGAGCGCTATGCCGATGGTGTCGCGGAACTCGGTCACCGGCACGATCTCGGGCAGGCCGGACCGGGCGATGCGCAGGCTGGTGAGCGTCGTGTCGAACCACTCCTGCGGGAATACGCTGGCCTTGACGATGGCGGGGTCCTGGTACGAGCTGGCGCGGGGCGGCGTGCCGGCGCCGGTGCGGAGCCATTCGGGGAACATAGCCTTGCTGGTGGCCCACTGGACATAGAGCCAGGCAGCGGTCTTGTTCTTGCTGGCGGCGGGAATGCCGATGCCGTCGATGAAGGTGGCGCTTTGCTGCGCCTTTGGCCCCATCGGGATCGGCGCAAAACCCACCTTGCCGACAATCTTCGATTTGCTGGGGTCGACGAGCGGCGCCGAGAAACCAATGCCGTCCCACCACATCGCGGCGCGGCCCTGGCTGAAGGTGGTCTGGCACTCGCTCCAATTATAGCCGACCGAGCCCTGGGGGGCGTAGTCGCGCATGATCTTTTGATACCAAGCGGCGGCCTCGATTGCGGCGGGGCTGTCGGTCAGCAGGGTCTTGCCATCGGCCGACAGCGTCTCCTGATCCCAGCCGAGCAGGATGTTGTCATATAGCACGACGTTGGCGTTCTTCAGGCCGCGGCCGGTAAAGCCATACACGCCTTTCGCCTTGTCGGTCAGGCGCTCGGCGGCAACCATGATCTCGTCATAGGTTTTTGGCGGCGCTAGCTTGGCCGCGTCGAACATCTCGCGGTTGTAATACAGGATGAACAGGTCTTGGTTGAACGGCAGCACGTTTATGCGGCCATCGGCCCCGGTAGCGGCCCGGATCGTGGCGGCGCTGAAGTCGTCCATGTCCAAGCCTGGGGCGGTGACGGCGGGGTTGGCGATCCACGGGCGCAGGTCCTCCATCCAACGGCCCTTCTCGATCAGCCGCTTCTGCACGTGCATGGCGACGTTCACGACGTCGAAGCTGGGCCGTCCGGACGCCATCTCAATCGCGACCTTGGGGCGCTGCTGCTGTTCGGGGATCTGCTCCGCGCCCACGCGAATTCCAGTAAGCTCCTCGAATTCCTTCTGATGCGCCTGCAGCACGTCGCCACGGGGAGATTTGGCGAGGTTGACCTCGATCTTGGCGCCCTTCGCCTGTTTCCAGTCGAACGCGCTTTGCGCATTGGCGCGACCGATGATCGCAGGCGCGGCGAGCGCGGCGGTGGCTGCCAGCAGAGTGCGGCGGCGAAGCATGTGGTTCTCCCTAAGCGGCCTCTGATGGGCCTGGCAGGGAGATTATGCGGAACGAAGGACGGGCGGAAGTGGTTTGTTGCAAGGCCGGTCCTGCCCTGCCGTTCCAGCCTTCGGCAAGGCCCACCGCGGCTTTGAGTCCCGCCTTGCCTGGGCCGACATGACCGACTTTGTCACTCGGCCTACCTCACGCGGATCGGAACGCACCGTCGAAACCTTGCTAGGCTTCGCCGTTGCTCCCTTTGACACGGGATGCGGAACAGACGCCTTTTTGCTGCGGCTGGCGGCCGGTAGTCCCCCAGCCCGCTTCGGCGCGGGAGCGGTGGCGGGCGCGGCGCGATCGGTGGCGGGCTACTCGACCTCTGCTGGCGCGTCGGACGCGTCCACATCTTTCCCGAGTTGCTCCGTGACCCGCTTCAGCGCATTCGCGAGCACTTGCTGCTTTGCGATCGTCCCGAGATCGTCACGTGCCGGGGTGACGCCGCGCGGTTCAGCCTTGCCGCGCATTTCACGGCGCTGCTGCCCCGCAATGGTGCGTGCCCGGTCGCGCGCCTCCCGCAGGCGGCGGGCCAGCGCCTGCAAATCGTGGCGGGAAAGCCCAGCGATGGCTGGCTGCAGGGTGAGGGCCACTGCCTCCTGTTCCGCGCCGGTCAGCAGCCGAGCCTCGTCAGCATTCAAATTCCCACTCATGAGCGTATCTCCCTCTAGACGGTGCGGCCGGCCCTTGGCGGGCCGGCCGCATTGAGCACCAGGCCGCAATCGGCGTTAGGCGACCGGAGACTGTTCGGGCAGTGCGGACAGGGCGCGCGGCACAGTCTGGTCGCGCTCCTTGAACAGCATCTGTCCTGCCAGGCCAGCGAGCACCGCGCCCACCAACGGCGCAACCCAGAACATCCAGAGCTGGCCGAGGTATGCACCGCCAGCAAACAATGCCGGCCCGGTGCTGCGCGCCGGATTGACCGAGGTATTGGTGATTGGGATCGAGATCAGGTGTATCAGCGTCAGCGCCAGGCCGATGGCGATGGGCGCGAAGCCGGAGGGCGCGCGGGAACTGGTGGCGCCGAGGATGACGATCAGGAAGAAGAACGTCATCAGCACTTCGATGATGACTCCGGACATCAGGCTGTATTTGCCCGGGCTGAGGTCGCCGTAGCCATTGGCGGCAAAGCCGGCCATCTCGAAGCCGGGCTTGCCGGAGGCGACGACGTATAGCGCCCCGGCTGCGATCACCGCGGCCACCACCTGCACGATGATGTAAGGCAACACGTTACCGGTCGGGAAACGCCCGCCCACGGCAAGCCCGAGGGTGACGGCTGGGTTGAAGTGCCCGCCCGAGATGTTGCCGACCGCATAGGCCATGGTGAGCACCGTCAGTCCGAAGGCGAGCGAGACGCCAGCGAAACCGATGCCGAGCTGCGGGAACGCCGCCGCGAGCACGGCACTGCCGCAGCCGCCGAAGGTGAGCAAGAAGGTGCCGAGGAACTCGGCCGTGAGTTTTTGCGACATGGTCATTGTGGGTTTCCTTTGTGTTGTGAAGTTAAGCCGCGACCGCATCGGGCGTAGGGGAGGCAACAGGGTCGTAGTCGTCCAGCCCGCCCGGTATACGGTCGGCAAGAAGCAGGACTTTGAGCATCAGTGTGGTGTCGCAGCTATATGGCATGCGCGACGGTTGTTGGTTGCGGCTTCCATCTTGTCTAAAAGGAGCTGGGCTTCGTTCAGGCGGAGAAGCGCTTCGTTGAGCAAGATGTCGCGCCGGGCCGGGTCGATGCACGACACCGCGTCTTGCAGAAGGCACGTCGCCAGATCGCGTAAACCTTTCGCCTGACTGGCCATGTCGATGTCGCCCATGCCGAAACCGTCATTCCCCGATCAAGGCTGGGGCTTAACGGATCGGCGGCACGCAGCCTTGAAGCGGCTTGCGGTTATTTATTGCGCTTTTGCGGTTTATGCGGCTGCGTTCCGGAACCGTCCCGGCGTCATGCCGGCCTCGCGGCGGAAGGCGGCGGTGAAATGGCTTTGATCGGCGAAACCAACCGAGGCCGCGATCCCGGCGAGCGTGATGTCACCATGCAGCAGCAACATTTTGGCTCGCTCGACCCGGCGCTGCACCGTGTAGCGTTGCGGACCCACGCCATAAGCTTTCTTAAAGCTGCGGCTGAAATGGCAAGAGCTGAGGCAAGCAATGTTGGCAAGCTCAGCCAAGGTCAAATCCTGGTCGAGGTGCGCGTCGATGTATTCGAGCACCCGGCGAAGGC
Source organism: Acetobacteraceae bacterium (assembly GCA_965277495.1). GTDB lineage: Bacteria > Pseudomonadota > Alphaproteobacteria > Acetobacterales > Acetobacteraceae > CAHJXG01. Next base: position 133,859 of record OZ255824.1, read on the forward strand.
GAAGGCGTGCCAGGTCCGGCTGGCGCTGCGGTTGCTCAGCGCCAAGACGCTGGGCGACGCGCATCGCCAACGCCGCCAGCAGGCTTTCGGCGAGCAGTCGGTCCAATGTGCCCTGCCCGATTTCGTGCGCGAGCGCGCGGGCGAGTTGGCCAATCAAAGGATCCTGAAATGCCGCCCTGGGCTCGAGCTGCGGCGATGCTGGCAGTTCGGGTGCGATGCTGCGATAGAGGTCCGGTTTCCAGCAAACCTGAGCGTAGCGGGAGTTGCCGCCCGCCGTGCGGACATGAACGCCGGCGGGGTAGAAGCCAATTGCATCGGGCGTGGACGGCACATCCCGGGTTGGGCCACCGTCAATCTGTAAAACCAGCGGCGGCAATGGCGTGAGCGAGAATACCAACCGGTGCTGGGCGCCCTGCCAAGTGCCTTCGCCCTCGCCGCGGTCGTAGACGCCGAAACACGAAGATTCCCAGTTGCGCCAAGACAAGATGCGACGCCCTTTCAATTCCCAGACTCCTGTCGTTCCTTGCGGCTGGATGTCCGGGGCTTCGCGATGGTTCTCACGCATAAGTCCAGTCTCGCTTTTGTTTCTCCCTGGCAGCTATCTTACCTGCAAAACGAAAGTTTTTAACGACACCATACAGCACACATTATCAAATTCTAGCGAGTTCGAGGCACGAAACCGAGTAGGAAGTAAATTTCAAGATCGCCGACGACAGTGGTCCAATGCACAAACGCTGCAATAGACGGCTTAGCGATCAGGCGTCCCGGCCATCGCGCGCATTAATATTATCCGTAAATAGAAACTATCCTGCCAAACTTCGGCTACTCAGAACCCAGGGGACGCGCTAGTCGTCCCGGTGGACGCGCTCCATCCGCTCATGCCGCTCCTGGGCTTCAATCGACATCGTTGCAATCGGCCGGGCTTCCAAGCGCTTGAGGCCGATCGGCTCGTCGGTTTCCTCGCAATAGCCATAAACGCCGTTGTCGATGCGCGACAATGCCTGATCGATCTTGCTGATCAGCTTGCGGGCGCGGTCCCGCGTGCGAAGTTCCAGCGCGCGGTCGGTCTCGACGCTGGCCCGGTCCGTGATGTCGGCCTCGAGAATGCCACCCTGCGACAGGCTCGCCAGCGTGCCGTCGGCTTCACGCAAAAGGTCCGCACGCCAGCGCAACAGCTTTTGACGGAAATACTCGGCCTGGATGGGGTTCATGAACTCTTCCGAGTCCGTGGGCCGGTAGTCCGGAGGCAGCGTAGGCATCATGGTCGGGGATCCTTCACTGACAATCACCCCGTAGGCGAGGTTGCCGGCCTTATAGCTATGCTGCTGCGGCGCTGCCAAGGCTGCCTTTGCGCAAGCCAATGATTTCATGGGTTCATGCACAAAGTAGAAGGCATACTGTCACATACGGGCCGCAGCGTGTTGCCATTATGCTGCATGCCGGGCCGCCTCGACCGCCGCCCGCATAGCGACCGCATGCACCACGGCAGCCAGCCGAGGATCATGGGCAGCAGCGCCGTCGCGGGCAAGGCTGGATAGGCGGGCAAGCGACGCGGCCATCCCGGTTCCATCATTCAGCAAAAGGGCGCGCTGGATAGAGGACAACTCGGCCAGCATTGACCCGGCCTGACGCCGCGCGGCTCGATCCTGCACATCATTAGCCTCGGCCTCTTGCAGTGCGAGCAGGCTTTGCAAGCCGATGGATGCTGGGGCGGGCACGGCGGCGGGGGGGTTTAGGGCGGCGTCATCCTCGATCTGGAAGCAGCCGGGGCCAGCTCGGCGGCGGATGCGCCCGGCTAAAGGCGCGGCCTGGGTCGATGCGACGATGATGCTCATAAACTGACCTACCTTTTCGACCCGCGCGGCACATCCTGCCGAGGCCCTTGCAAGCGATCGGCCTGCATTTGCTGGCCTTCGGCAACGGCACGGGCCTTGCGATGCTGCGATTGAGGCTCTCGATGGCGGCATAATGGCACGCCGGGAGTTTACGCTTCGCTAATGTTTTTCGTGCAAAGGATAGCTCGTGTCATTTCGCAGTGTTCTCCTCCTCCTGTTCGGCCTGTGGCTGGCGCATTCCGCCGCGTCGGCGCAGGTGCGAATCAAAGACATCGCGGACATGGAGGGGGTGCGGGACAACCAACTCGTCGGCTACGGCCTCGTGGTCGGCCTGAACGGCACCGGAGACCGCCTGGACAGCGCTGTTTTCACCCGGCAATCGCTCATGGGCATGCTGGAGCGCCTGGGCGTGAACACGCGCGACCAGGAAAGCAAGCTGCAGACCAAGAATGTCGCGGCTGTGATGGTCACGGCGAACCTGCCGGCGTTCGCCCGCAGCGGCAGCCGGATCGACGTTGCGGTGTCGGCCCTAGGCGACGCCAAGGACCTGACTGGCGGCACGTTGCTGGTGACCCCGCTGCTGGGCGCCGACGGCGAGGTTTACGCGGTGTCGCAAGGGGCGTTGGCGACGGGGGCGATCGCGGCGCGGGGCGCGGCAGGGTCGGTCACGCGCGGGGTGCCGACTTCGGCCCGCATCGCCAACGGCGCCACGGTGGAGCGGGAGATCGCGTTCCAGCTCGCGAGCAAGACGGTGCTGCGGCTGGGCCTGCGCAATCCAGACCTGACGACGGCACGGCGCATGGCGGATGCGATCAACCGCGCGCTGGGTGGCGGCGCGGCGCGGGCGACCGACCCGCGCACCGTGTCGCTGCAATTGGCCGGGCGCGACATCATCGACGTGCTGGCCCGCATCGAGGACCTGCGCATCGAACCCGATAGCCCGGCCATCGTCGTGATCGACGAGGCCAGCGGCACCATCGTCATGGGCGCCAACGTGCGCATCAGCACCGTCGCGATCGCTCAGGGAAACCTTACCATCCGGGTATCGGAACAGCCTGAGGTGAGCCAGCCGGAGCCGCTCTCGGGTGGGCAGACTGTCGTGACGCCGCGAACGAACATCCAGGTCGACGACCAGCATGACCGCCGGCTCGGCATCCTGCGGGGCGGCGTGACCCTGCGCGACCTGGTGGCCAGCCTGAATGCGCTGGGCATAGGCCCGCGCGACATGATCAGCATCCTGCAGGCCATCAAGGCCGCAGGCGCGCTGCAAGCCGACCTTGTTGTCCGATAGGAGACTGCGATGACCACAGCACCGTTGCCCGCCCACGCTTCGACGACATTGCCGCCTCAGCAGGTGGCCCGCATCCAGAAGGCGGCGCAGGACTTCGAGGCGATGGCGATGGGCCAGATGCTGGCGCCGATGTTCGAAACGGTGGACGCGTCCAAGGGCGTGTTCGGCGGCGGCTCCGGTGAAGAAGCCTGGAAACCGATGATGGTGAACGAGATCGGCAAGCAGATGGCGAAGTCGGGCGGAATGGGCCTGGCGCGCCCGGTGATGGATCAGATGCTTCGAATGCAGGAAACGCATAATGGAGCCGCCGCGGCGCCATCGCCGCAGGCGTCCCGGGAACAGACGCCAGTCGAGCAGACGCTGTTGGAACGCTCGCCGGTGCGGCGCACGACCCTGCAGCAAACGACGTTGCGGCCGGGGGCATAGGGATGACAACGCCTTTCGTTGCCGCTGCCCGGCTGATCCGCGTGCTTGCCGCCGAAAATGCGGCGCTGCTGGCGTTGGACATTCCGGCAGCCGCGGCATTGCTGGACGAGAAGCTCGCAGCGGCGCGAGGGCTGGCGCAGGTCTCGTCCGTGCGGCCAGCGGCAGGGCATCCGGAAGCGGCCGAGCTTGCGTTGCAGTTGCGCGACCTCGCCCAGCAGAACCGGATGCTGCTCGAGCGAGCCATCGTGGTGCAGGGCCGGGTGCTGGACATGGTGGCCCGTGCAGCGCGGCAGGGCGTCGCGCAGATGGCCGGGCGCTATGGCGCGGGTGGCGCCGCCGCGCTGGACCGTGGCGGCGGCGACCGTGGGGCGATGACGCTGCATATGCGGGCGTGACCCGCCGCGCAGCGTATGGTACGCCCGGTCGATGCACATCGCGTTCGCCCTTCCTGATCGCGCTGACACGGGTGGCCGCGGTCTCGGCTACGCTGAGTCGATGGCAATGGTCCTGCGGACAATGGGGCATGCAGCGGAGGTGACCGAAGGCGGCGAAGCCGCGTGGCCCTTTGGCGCCGTTCCGGTGATTGATGGGCTGCTGCTGCCGCATCTGCTGCCTAGACTGGACAGGCTGGTCGAGGCTGGAGCGGTGGCGCTGATCCATCATGCCCTGGCCGCCGCCGGGCGGAGTGCGCCGCAGCGGACGGAGGTGGCCGCAGCAATGCGCGGGATGCTGCCGCGGCTGCGGCGCGTGGTCGCGACGAGCCAGCCCGTGGCGGAACGATTGATCGAGGAATTCGGCGTGGCCGTGGTGGACGTGATCGAGCCCGGAGCGAACGAACTGCCACGCAGCGTGACCGTTGGCGGAACCTGCCGCATCCTTTCGGCGGGCGTGCTGACGCCGCGGAAGGGGCACGACGTATTGCTGCGGGCGCTGGCGCGCTTGCCGGACCTCGATTGGTCGCTGACCATCGCTGGCGCAACCAATCGGGACCCGGAATACGCGGCACGCCTTGCTGCAATGATTCCGGAACTTGGCTTAGCCGACCGGGTGCAGCTTCTTGCTGATCCCGACGATGCGGCCTTGGACGCGCTGTGGCGGCAGGCCGACGTTTTCGCGCTGGCAACGCGCTGGGAGGGTTATGCCAGCGGAGTCGCGGAGGCGCTGCGCCGCGGCGTGCCAGTTGTGGTGACCCAAGGCGGCGGCGCGCTGGTGCCGGCAGATGCAGGCGCAGTCTGCGCTTTGGAGGACGAGCCGACGCTGTCGAAATGCCTGCGCCGGGTCGTGTTCGATGGGGCGTTGCGGGCGGATATGGCGGAGGCGGCTTGGCGCGCCGGGCAGCTTCTGCCGGGGTGGCCGGCACAGGCGGCGCGGCTGGAACAAGTCTTGAGGAGTTAGGCCATGCCTTTGCTGGGCTGCATCGCGGATGATTTCACCGGGGCGACCGACCTTGCCTCGACCTTGGTGCAAGGCGGGATGCGCACCGTGCAGTTGATCGGCGTGCCGGCGCCAGGCGAGCCGGCGCCGGACGTGGATGCCGTCGTGATCGCGCTGAAATCCCGTACTGCACCGGTGCGGCAGGCGGTGGGGGAGAGCCTAGCGGCGCTGGCCTGGCTGCAGGCGGCTGGGTGCCGGCAGATGTTCCAAAAGTACTGCTCAACGTTCGATAGCACGGATAAGGGGAATATCGGCCCGGTGGCGGACGCGCTGGTGTCGGCGTTGGGCTGTGGTTTTGCCGCGGCCTGCCCGGCGTTCCCAGCCAATGCCCGCACGGTTCACCAAGGGCACCTGTTCGTCGGCTACGCGCTGCTGTCCGAAAGCGGGATGCAGGACCATCCGCTGACGCCGATGCGGGATTCCAACCTTGTGCGGGTGCTGTCGCGGCAGACCGACGGGACCGTGGGGCTGGTGCCGTTCGCGACGGTGTCGCGCGGGGCGGCTACGATCCGGTCGGCGCTGTCGGCCTGCAAGGAGCAGGGCCGCCGGTATGCCATCGTGGACGCGGTGACCGAGGCGGACCTGCTGGCGATCGGCGAGGCGGTCGATGGCCATGCGCTGGTGACCGGTGGGTCCGGCATGGCGATGGGGCTGCCAGAAAATTTCCGCCGGGCGGGGCTGTTGGGCCAGCAGGACGCCGGAGCGCTGCCCGACGCGCCTGGCGCGGCTGCGGTGCTGGCCGGTTCGTGCTCGCGGGCGACGCTGTTCCAGTTGGGCGCGGTGCGGGATCAAGCGCCGACCTTGGAACTCGACGCGTTGGCCACGCCGGATGCGGCGGCGCTGGTGGCGCAGGCGCTGGAATGGGCCGAGGGCAAGCTGGGCGACAAGCCTGTAGTGATCGCGGCCAGCGCGCCGCCGGACCGGGTTGCGGCATTGCAGGCACGGCTGGGACGGGAGGCGGCCGGAGCTTTGGTCGAGGACGCGATGGCCGGGATCGCCGCCGGGCTGGTGGCGCGCGGCGTGCGGCGGATGGTCGTGGCGGGCGGCGAAACGAGCGGAGCGGTGGTGGGCCGGCTCGGCGTGAAACGGTTGCGGATCGGCGCCGAGATCGACCCCGGCGTGCCCTGGACCTATGCCGAGGGGGGCGGCGCGCCGCTGCTGCTGGCGCTGAAATCCGGCAATTTCGGCGGGCGGGATTTCTTCATGCAGGCGTTCGAGCGACTGCCGTGAGCGCGGCACCGGCGGACGAGGCGGGGCTGCGCGACCTGCTGGTGGCCTTGGCGGCGAGCCTGTTCGTGCGTGGCTACTCCGTTGGCAGTGCGGGGAACATCAGCTTGCGGCTAGCGGACGGGTACTTGATGACGCCGACCAACTCCTGTTTGGGCCGGCTGGACCCGGCACGGCTATCGCGTCTGGACGCCGGGTTCGCGCATGTCGGCGGCGATGCGCCGTCAAAGGAGGTGTTTATGCACCGGGCGTTCTATCAGGCGCGGCCGGATGCCGGGGCGGTGGTGCACCTGCACTCCACGATGGCGACTGCGGTGGCGTGCCTGGCCGACGTGGACGCAGAGAACCCAATCCCGCCGCTGACGCCATATTTCGTCATGCGCATCGGCCCGCGCTTGCCGATCGTGCCGTATTACCGGCCCGGCGACGCCGCGATGGAGCCGGCAATCGCCGAACAGGCGCGGACGGCGCGTGCGGTGCTGCTGGCGAACCATGGGCCGGTGGTGAGCGGGGGAACGCTGACGGACGCGGTCTACGCGGCGGAGGAGCTGGAGGAGGCTGCGAAACTGTTTTTCATGACGCGCACGGCGCCGGTGCGGATGTTGAGCCCGGCGCAGGTGGGAGACCTGCTCGCAACATTCGGCTCGGTATCTGGCCGTTAACCCTAGACCCGGGCGAAGAGAGCTTTGCCCGTCGAGCTTTGGCGGGCTGCACAGATGCGCTCCTCGCATTCAGCTGATCCTTGATTTTAGCCAACCCAATCTGTTCCCATGCCGAATAAGCAGTCGCCCCGTTCGGGCGCGGTCGGGCCGGGGCCGCCGTGGATGGCGCCGACCGGGATTGGGATGAAACCAGAAGCCGAGCGGTGCGCCGAATGGAACAGGCGGAGCGCACCGTGCTGCTTGCCCAAGGCGTCGAAGTCGGCCTCGGGCACGATCCGGCTTATTATCGCGGCACTCCGGTCAGATGGCACGCGACCAGATGGCCGGAGGCGGGTTCGGTCAGCGCCGGCTCGTGCACCCGGCATACCGGCATGACGGTCGGGCAGCGGGTGTGGAAGCGGCAGCCGGTTGGCAAGGCGAGCGGGCTGGGCACGTCGCCGCCGACGCGGGCGCGCTTGCGTCCGCCGGGCCGGGTGGCGGGCGCCGCGGCGATCAGGGCTTGGGTATAGGGATGCAGGGCAGCGGCGTAGATGGCGCGCTTATCCGCGACCTCGACGACACGGCCCAGGTACATCACCGCAACCCGGTCCGAGATGTGCTTCACCACGCCCAAGTCGTGCGCGATGAACAGATAGGTCATGCCGAACCGCTCCTGTAGGTCCTGCAGCAGGTTGACGATGCCGGCCTGCACGGAGACGTCGAGCGCCGAGACCGGCTCGTCCAGCACCAGGAAGCGGGGGCGCAGGATCAATGCCCGGGCGATGCCGACCCGCTGGCGCTGGCCGCCGCTGAACTCGTGCGGGAAGCGGCGGGCGGCGCGGGACGGCAGGCCGGCCTCGGCCAGCATGGCGGCGACTTTCGCCCGCGTTTCGCCACTCCGGCGCGCGCCGTGGATCAGCAGCGGCTCCATGACGATGTCCTCGACGGTCATGCGCGGGTTGAGCGAGCCGAACGGGTCCTGGAACACGATCTGCACCTCGCGGCGGAGGCGCAGCAGGTCCCGCCCGGCCAGCGCCGTCATGTCGTTGCCGTCGAACAGCACGCGTCCGGCGGTCGGCTGGTTCAGCCGCACCAGCAGGCGACCGAGGGTACTCTTGCCGCAGCCGGACTCGCCGACCAGGCCCAGGGTTTCGCCTTGGCGGATCGACAGGCTCACCTCGTCCACGGCACGCAGCGCAAGGGTCGTGCGGCGCAGGAACGGGCCGGTGCGCAGGCTGTAGTAGCGGGACAAGGCGCGGGTTTCGACGAGGGGCGTCATGACGCCTCGCCGGCCCGGATGCAGGCTGCGGCGTGGCCGGGCGAGATCGGCAATAGCGGCGGCGGGCGGTCATCGCAGGCCGGGATGTGCAGGGCGCAGCGTGGCGCGAAGCGGCAGCCCGGCGGGCGGCGGGCCGGGTCCGGCAGGTTGCCGGGAATGGCCGGCAGACGGCGCAGATCCTGGTCGAGCGCAGGGACGCAGGCGAGCAGGCCGTGTGTGTACGGGTGGGCCGGGTGGTCGAACAGGGCGGCGGCCGGCGCCTGCTCGGCGATACGTCCGGCATACATCACCAGCACGCGGTCGGCGGTCTCGGCGACGACGCCCATGTTGTGGGTGATCAGCAGGACGGCCATGCCGCGCTCGGCCCGGAGGTCGAGCAGCAGATCGAGGATTTGCGCCTGGATGGTGACGTCGAGGGCCGTGGTGGGCTCGTCGGCGATCAGCAGGCGCGGGTTGCAGGACAGCGCGATGGCGATCATCACGCGCTGGCGCTGGCCGCCGCTGAGCTGGTGCGGGTAGTCGCCGAGACGGCGTGCGGCGGAGGGGATGCCGACGCGGTCGAGCAGGCCGACGGCGCGGGCGCGGGCGGCGGCGGGTCCGATGCGCTCATGGGCACGGAGCGTTTCGGTGATCTGATCGCCGATGGTGAACACCGGGTTGAGCGAGCTCATCGGCTCCTGGAATACCATGCCGATGCCGGGTCCGCGGAGACGGCGCAAGCGGCGCTCGGACAGGGCCAGCAAGGCGGCGCCTTCGAATGTCACACGCCCGGCCACGACGCGGGCGGCCGGACGGGGCAGCAGGCCGAGGATGGCGAGGGCGGAGACCGACTTGCCGCTGCCGCTTTCGCCCACGAGGCCCAGGACTTCGCCGGCGCCGAGGGTAAAAAACAGGTCCTCGACGGCGGTGACCTCGCCGCGTCCGGTGCGGAAGGCGACCGTCAGCCCCTCGACGGCGAGCAAGGTCATTGCTGCAAATGCAGCCGCGGGTCGAGCACGTCGCGCAGGCCGTCGCCCAGCAGGTTGAGGCCGAGCACCGTGAGCATCAGCGCGGCGCCGGGGATGCTGATGATCCAGGGCGCCTCGACGAGGTATTGGCGGCCCTCGGCCATGATGTTGCCCCAGGTTGGCGTAGGCGGCACTGCGCCGAGGCCAAGGAACGACAGCGTCGCCTCGGTCAGCACGGCGTAGGCGAACAGGAAGCTGAGTTGGACGATGAGCGGCGCCATGGCATTGGGGAGTATGTGGCGGCACAGGATGCGCAGGTGCCCGGCCCCGGCGGCGACCGCGGCCTGCACATACTCCATTTCCCGCAGCACCAGCACCGACGCCCGGACGATGCGGGCGGTGCGGGGGACATAGACGATAGAAAGGGCAAGGATGACGTTCTCGATGCCGGGTCCGAGCACGGAGGTGATGCCGATGGCGAGCAGGATGGCGGGGAAGGCCATCAGCGCGTCGTTGACCCGCATCAGCGCGCCGTCGAGAGCGTGGACATAGCCGGCGAGCGCGCCGACCAGGGTGCCGAACACGGCGTTGAGCGCCACGACGGCGACCCCGATGATGACCGAGAGCCGGGCGCCCCACAGCACGCGGGACCATAGGCTGCGGCCCAGATTGTCGGTGCCGAAGGGGAAGTCGGGCGACGGCGGGCGGAAGCGGGCGCGCATGGCGATGCGGGCGGGGTCGACGCTGGCGGCCCAGGGCGCGGCGATGGCGGCGAGCAGCACGACGCCGAACAGCAGCAGGCCAGTCAGGAAAAGGCGATGCCGCATCAGCCGCCATAACGTATCGCGCAGCGGGCGTGCCGGGCGGTCCCCAGCGTCCATTGTGGCGTCAAGCGCCAAGGCGGACCCGCGGGTCGAGCGCGGCGTACAGCACGTCGACCAGGATATTGACCCCGACCAGCACGGTGGTGAGCAGCAGCAGGCCGCCTTGGACAAGGGGATAGTCGCGGTTCAGCACGGCCTGGGTCAGCAGTTGGCCGAGGCCCGGCACCGAGAAGATGCTCTCGATCACCACGGAGCCGGAGACGAGCAGGCTGACGGAGATGCCGACGACGGTCGTGATCGGGACCATGGCGTTGGCGAGCGCGTGCTTGCCGACGACCATGAGCGGCGGCAGGCCCTTGGCGCGCGCGGTGCGGACGTAGTCCTGGCGCAGCACTTCGAGCATTGAGGACCGGGTGATGCGGGCGAGCAGGCCGACCTGGAGCAAGGCGAGCGACACGGCCGGCAGCGTGGCGGTGCGCAGCCAGCCCCAGGGGTCGGCAAGCGGAGAGATCCAGCCGCCGGTCGGCAGCCAGCCGAGGTGCACCGCGAACAGCAGCACCAGCAGCGGGCCGATAAAGAAAGACGGCATGGAGATGCCGAACATGGCGCCGAGCATCGCGGCCTGGTCGACCATCGTATTCTGCCGCAACGCCGCGAGCACGCCGGCGCCGATGCCGATAATCAACGTGAGGACCAGCGCGTAACCCGAGAGGATCAGCGTGACCGGGAGCCTTCCCAGCACGGCGCCGGTCACGTCGCTGCCCAATAGCAGCGAGCGGCCGAGGTCGCCATGCAGCAGCCCGGCATACCAGCGGCCAAGCTGGGCGAGCAGCGGCTGGTCGAGGCCGAGATCGGTGCGGATTTGCGCCACGTCGGCGGGGGTGGCAGAGACGCCGGCGATGACGACGGCGGGGTCGCCGGGGATGAGGCGCATGAGGCCGAAGGTGATCAGGCTGACCAGCAGCAGGGTCGGCAACGCGCCGAACAGGCGCGAGACGAGGACGCCGATCAGTTGGACAGCCAGACGTTGGACATGCGGGGGATGCGGAAGGGCACGAAGTTCTCGACGTTGCTGCGGCTGGCCTGCACCTTGGTCAGGCTGCCGAACGGCAGGGCGTAGGCGCGGTCGAGGATGACCGACTGCATGCGGGCATAGGCCGCGTTGCGCGCCGCGAGGTCCGGCAGGGTGTTCATGTCGTTCCAGGCGGCGACGATATCCGGGTCGTCATGGCCCTCCAGCGGGCGATACGTGGCGGTTGGCGGGGCGAAGAACGCCATGACGGACAATGCGCCGAGCGCCGGCTGGGTGCCGTAGCCGGTGTGGAAGTAGTTCCAGCCAGTGTCGCCACGGAGCTGCATGTTGACCGAGGTCGGCCAGTCCACGACCTGGAGCTGCGCGTTGATGCCGACGGCCTTCATCTGCTCGGCCATGACGACGGCGGCGTTATACATGGATGAGTAATCTTTGTTGGTTAGGATGGTGACGGGCTGATTGGCGTAGCCAGCCTCCGCTAACAACGCCTTGGCGCGGGCCGGGTCCTTGATGTTGTAGGTCGCCTTGCCGGCGTCGCTGTAGCCAGCGCGTCCGGGGTATTGGAAGCCGACGTTCAGACGGAAGTTGCCGTCGGTCGCGGCGTCCATGACCTCCTCGACATCCAGCGCCGCCTGCACTGCGCGGCGGAACGCCAGGTTGTCGGTCGGCGGCTTCTGCACATTGGCGATCGCGACCTGCACCCACCAGTTCGGCAGCGGCAGCAGCCGGATCTTGGGATCCTCTTTCAACGCCGCGAGCGACTTGGTCGGCACGTCCTCGACCGCCTGCAGCTCGCCGGTTTGCAGCCCGGCCACCCGGGCGCTGGCCTCGGTCACGATACGGAAGGTGACGCTGTCGAGGCAGGCGACGCGGTAGCCGCCGAAGCCGCTGCGCTGTTCGTAGGCGGTGTTGGGCATATAGCCGTCGTAGCGCTTAATGCGCACGAAGCCGCCGGGCACGAACTCGTCCAGCATGAAGGGGCCGGTGCCGACGGTGCGCAGCCGGAGCGCCGGGTCGTCGCGCATTTCGGACGGATGGATCACGATCGGCACGCTGAAGGAGGAAAGCGTTTCGAGGAAGGTCGGCTGCGGCTTTTTCATGCGGATGACGAAGGTGCCGGGGTCCGGCGTTTCCCATTTGTCGACGTTGGTCAGGATCGAGCGTTCGAGTCCCACCTTGCTGTAACGGTTGAACGACGCGGCTACGTCCTCGCTGGTCATCGGCTTGCCATTGTGGAACTTCACGCCGCTGCGGAGCGCGAAGGTGTAAGTGAGCTTGTCCGGCGATTCGGTGACGCTGGCGGCGAGGTCGGGGATCGGGTTGTTCTGCTCGTCGCGCGTCATCAACGCCTCGAAGATGTTCATGGCAATGTTGCGGGTCGAGATGGTGTTCGAGGCATGCTGGTCGAGGCTGTTGACGTTGGCCTCTTGCCCGAAGGTCAGGTTGCCGCCGATGCGCGGGCACTTGAACGGTTCTGCCGATGCAGGCGCGGCGCAAAAGGCCGTGGCGGAGAGGAGCAACGCGGCCGAACGGTTCATTCGCAATGCCAACCCCGATGTGCATGGTAGCCATGAACGTCATGCATGGCTTGCTGTGCGTCAAGAGGGCGCGTTATGCGTCGACGCCGTCGGACCGCATGGTCGGTTCGATGCAAATAAAACCGCATAACGTGCCGAGCCACCGCATCCAGCACTTTCCGGTGTTCAACCGAACTTGACCTTTATACGTCCGCCACGTTCGGGCATTAACAACGCAGGCGGGATGTTTGCGCCAAACAAATGAAGGAGGTTGGCGTGAATAATATCATCTACATCGTTGGGTTGGTCGTCGTGGTGATTGCGGTACTGTCATTTTTCGGCTTGCGCTGAAGCAATGAGGGAGGCGGCGCTTGCGGGCGCCGCATACCCGCCGCCGACTGCATGAGCGCCGACTGCATGAGGCTGGCCGGCTTGCCGTGGGATGTAAGGCTGGCAGCCTAGGCCGCTGCCCGGGCACGTGCCTCGGCCCTCGCCTTCCGCTCCTCTTTCTTGTTGCCGCCCTTGGCCGCGCCGGCCAGCTTGGGCGCCTTGCCCTTTTTCGCCAGCAGCACCCGGTATTCGTCCATATCGCCCTCGTACGGACGCACCGTGCCGTCATCCACCAGCCAAAGCTGGTCGGCCACCAGCTCGACCAGATGCGGATCGTGGGTGATCAACAGCACGGCGCCGGGGAACTCGCCCAACGCGCGGACCAGGGCGTCGCAGGCGTCGATGTCCAGATGGTTCGTCGGTTCGTCCAATATCAGCAGTTGCGGCGCGTCCCGGGTGGCAAGCGCCAACAGCAGGCGCGCCCGCTCCCCGCCGGACAGGCTGGTGGTCGGGGTATGGGCGCGGTCAGCGTCCAGGCCGAAACGCGCGAGCTGGCCGCGGACCTGGGTGGGGGCGGCGAGCGGCAAGGCGCGGGCCATGTGGTCAATCGGGCTCTCGCCCGGCACCAGCTCGGCCTCCTGATGCTGGGCGAAATAGCCGACGCGCAGCTTGCCCGGGCGGCGCAGGTTGCCGGCCATGGGCGTGAGCCGCCCGGCCAGCAGCTTTGCAAACGTGCTCTTGCCGTTGCCGTTGGCGCCCAACAGGGCGATGCGATCCTCCATGCCAAAATTCATCGATAGTCGCGACAGCACCACGTCGGCGCCATAGCCAACCGATACGCCATCGAGCGCCAGGATCGGCGGCGCGAGCTTGGGCGGCTCGGGGAAGGCGAACCGGGTGGGCGACGCCTCGATGACGGTGTCGATGACCGGCATGCGTTCGAGCGCCCGCAGGCGGGACTGCGCCTGCCGGGCCTTGCTCGCCTGAGCGCGGAAACGGTCGACGAAGGCCTGCATGTGGGCGCGTTGCAAGGTGATGCGTTCGGCCGCGCGGGCCTGCTGCATGGCGTGTTCGGTGCGGATGCGAACGAACTCGCTGTAGCCGCCGGGGGTCAGGCTGAGCTTGCGCTGGTCAAGATGGGCGATGGACTGCACGGAGCGGTCGAGCAGTCCCTGGTCGTGCGAGACCACGAGCGCCGCACCGGGGAAGCGGGCGAGCCAGCCCTCGAGCCACAGGGTCGCCTCGAGGTCGAGGTGGTTGGTCGGCTCGTCCAGCAGCAGCAAGTCCGGCGCCGAGAACAGCACGGTCGCCAGCGCCACCCGCATGCGCCAGCCGCCGGAGAACTCGTCGAGGGATCGGAGCTGCGCCTCGGCGTCGAAGCCGAGCCCGGCCAGGATGATGGCGGCGCGCGCCGGAGCGGCATCGGCACCGATCGTGTGCAGGCGTTCGAACACTGCAGCCACGCGGTCCGGGGCCAATTCGCCACGCTCGGCGCGGGTGGCCTCCGCGAGTAAGGCGAGGCGCTCGGGATCGCCTTCCAGCACGGTGTCGAGCAGGGTGGCGGGGCCGGACGGGGCGGTCTGCTTGACCTGGGCCATGCGGGCGCGGGACGACAGGCGGATATCGCCGCCGTCGGCGCTTATGTCGCCGGCGATGGCCTTCAATAACGTGGACTTGCCGGCGCCGTTGCGGCCCACAAGCCCGATGCGGCGCCCGGGGTCGACGGTGAGGTCAGCACCGTCCAGCAGGGTGCGGCCACCCATGCGCAGCGTGACGCCAGTGCAGGTCAGGAGGCTCATGCGAAGCTTCTGCCGCATTGCAGCAAAACAGTCCAGGGTTGCCTTTCCGACAAGGCCGCGGGAGGCTGGCGCATGACATGGTCGATCCTTGCGCGGGACAGCGCCACGGGCGAGCTCGGTGCCGCGGTCGCGTCTCGGTTCTTCGCCGTGGGTGCGTTGTGCATCCACGTCGAGGGTCGGGTCGCGGCGCTGGCGACGCAGGCGTTGGTGAACCCGATGTATGCCGTGCACGCGATGCCGCGGCTGCGGGCGGGTGCGGCGCCGGATGCGGTGCTGGCGGCGTTGGTTGGCGAGGACCCGGGCCGGGCGCAACGGCAGTTCCATATCCTGGATGCGTCGGGGCGGATCGCGCAGCACACCGGCGAGGGCTGCGTGTCCTGGGCCGGGCATGTGCGCGGCGCCGATGTGTCGGTCGCGGGCAACATGCTGGCCGGGTCGGAGGTGGTGGCCCAGACGCTAGACGGCTTCGCGAACTCAGCCGGCGGTATGGCCGAGCGGTTGCTGTCGGCGATGGAGGCCGGTGAGGCCGTTGGCGGCGACAAGCGGGGCCGGCAAAGTGCGGCGTTGAAGGTTTGCGTGGCCGATCCGTATCCCGATTTGGACATTCGCGCCGACGACCATCCGGACCCGCTGAGGGAACTGCGCCGGCTGCACCGGGTCAGCCTAGGGCGCTATGCGGTGTTCCGCCGATTTTTGGCAGGGGCAGATAGCCCATACGGCACTGTGGACCGCGACATGATCGAGGCCGCGGTCGCCCGGGAGGGGCAGCCGCCTTGAGATACCGCGTCCCGATGCTTATGCCCGGGCCGAGGTGAGTACCATGCCTTAACGCGGCTATTGAGCGTGCCGGCGGCGGACCATGCCGAGGCCAGCCAGGGAGAACGCCAGCACCGCCAACGAGGCCGGTTCGGGGATAGGCAAATTCGTGCCGCTTTCGGTCGTGGCATAACCGACCGTATGGTTGTCCGACTCGTAACCGCCTTGGGCTGGGTTTTCGACGAAGCGGACACTGTCAAAGGTGCCGTTGGTGTCAAGGAAGTTCACGAAAGCATACTGCTCGCCTGTATTAGTATTCGCGAATTGCGAATTCGGATTGCCGCAATATGGGTTTGAACCGCTGCACGCGCCTATCGCGGCTATCAAGTTGCTTGGTGAAAAACTATAAACCAGGATGTTGTTTTTGTAGAAGCCGACCTGGTTGCCGGAGTCCAGAGCTGACAGCCAATACCCAAAGTAGTTGATGCCGGTCGCGAGCGTCGTGGTGAGTGCGACGTTGTAGGGGGTAGACCCGAATGCGGCCGCATACTTCCCAGTGCCGCCTGCGCCGCCGTACTGGTCTGCCGCGTTGACCTGCACCGTGGAGTAGGCGCCGGTGATGGTGCCGGTGGTTCCGAAGTTGGTGGTAAAGGCGGCATTCGAGGTGCGTGTATCGAAGCTTTCAACGCCGATCGTGCATACGCCCGCGCCAGCCTGTGCACAAAGGGCGGTCTTGTTCGCGCTTTGGACGCCAGCAGCCTCGAAGCTAATTTTGAACACGTCGGCCCTGGCTGGGCTGATGCCGAGGGCAAGCGATGCCACGCATCCCGCGATGACCGGCAGGGCGGTCCAGGCAGCCTGGCCTGAGAGCAATCGTGCCATGAACGATCCAACCTGATTACGCATCAACAATGACCTGAGCGGCTTCCGCAGTCCAGCCTTTTCTGGCCGGGCAATGAACTTACTTCGCGGCTGTGGCATAATTCACCGTGGCGCCGCCAGTTTCGTCGCTTCGCATCACGGTCACCCGCCGCACGAACCGGGCGACGTCGGGCACGCAGCGGTCGACGGCAAGCTCGACAACACGTTCGCCCCTTGGCCGGCGAGACCGCCAATAGCCATACGGATAAGCGGCAATGGGCAAGAAGGTCGCCAGGCCTCGTCGGGCCGGAAACGGCCGGGTTGCGCCGCTGTTGATCGGTGAGAGGGTGATAATGTCGTCGTATGCCGCCACGAGGGCGGCAGTGTCGAGTTCGAGCACATCGTGGTCGATGCCTCGGTATGGCCGTGCGTTCAGCAAGCGGTCCAGCCGTGCGCGCGTCAGCCAGAAGAACACCTTGCGGTTCAGCAGCCGATACCAGTCCTCGGGCGACAGGGCGTCCAGCAGGCACTTGCGCAGCCCGGCGTCGTCCATTGGTTTCTGGTCGCGCACGAGAATGCTGCCGAGCAGCGGATCTTCGAGACGCACACCCTGGGGCCGGCGCTGGCCCTCGATCAAGCCGCGTTCGGCGCCCTGAATGCCGTAAAGGTCCAGCAGGGCCGACGTGCTCAGCAGTCCGTGCCGTTGGATCGACGGCCAGCTTCCGCGTTCCGCGGCGTGATACAGCGTCGGGCAGTCCTCGATAAGCTCGGCCAGCTCGCCTGCGGTCAACCGGCGCCGACCAGGCCGCGTGCAAAGTCCATCGCCTCGAACGGGCGCAGGTCCCCCGCCTGCTCGCCCACGCCGACCGCGTGCACAGGCAGCCCGAACGCCTGGGCGAGCGCCACGACGATGCCGCCGCGGGCGCTGCCGTCCAGCTTGGTCACCACCAGGCCCGTCACCGCCACCATGTCGCTGAACACGCGCACCTGCTCGACGGCGTTCTGCCCGGTGGTGGCGTCCAGCACCAGCAGCACGGAATGCGGCGCCGTCGGGTCCTGTTTGCGCAGCACGCGGATGATTTTGGTCAATTCTTCCATCAGCGCGGCCTTGTTGTGCAGGCGACCGGCGGTGTCGATCAGCAGCACGTCGGCGCCCTCGGCCCGGGCGCGGGTCAGGGCGTCGAAAGCGAGCCCGGCCGCGTCGGCATTGCGCGGGCCGCTGACCACCGCGGCGCCGGTGCGGCTGCCCCAGACCTGCAACTGCTCGACTGCGGCGGCGCGGAAGGTGTCGCCGGCGACCAGGATGGGGCGGAGGCCCTGCTGCTGGAATTGCAGAGCGAGCTTGCCGATCGTCGTCGTCTTGCCCGTCCCGTTCACGCCGACGACCAGCACGACATGCGGGCGCAGCGTGCGGTCGATTTCCAATGGCTGGGCCACCGGGGCGAGGATGGCGGCGATCTCCTCGGCGAGGGCCTGCTTCACCTCCTCGTCGGTCACGTCCTTGCCGAACTTGCTGCGGCGGAACTCGGCGATGATGTGCTGGGCGGCGGCGGGTCCGAGGTCGGCGCCGATCAGCAGGTCCTCCAATTCCTCGAGCGCCGCATCGTCGAGCTTGCGCCGGGTGAAGACGGTGGTGATGCCGGTGGTCAGCTTCTGCGTGCTGCGGGTCAGGCCTTCCTTGAGGCGGGAGAAGAAGCCGAGCGCCATGAGCGTTGTCCTGGATTGATGCGGTTACAAGGCGGCGGCGCGCAGCCCGGCAGCGTCGGCGGCGATGACTAGGGCCGGCAGCAAGGTCCCCGGCGTATGCGCGCCGGCGAGGCGGACCGGAGCGAAATGCTCGGTGTGGCCGCCGCCGCCGCGTTCCGCCACGACTTGGACGGTGCGGCCCAGCAGCGCTGCGTGGAACGCGGACGCGTGCGGCGTGGCGGCGGCGCGCAGGCGGGCGGCACGGTCGCGGCGGTCGGGTTCGGGCACGCCAGGCATGCGGGCGGCGGGGGTGCCGGGCCGCTCGCTATAGGCGAAGACGTGCAGATAGGGGATCGCCGCCTCATCGACGAAGCCGAAGGTTTCCTGGAACAGCGCTTCGGTTTCGGTGGGGAAGCCGGCGATGAGGTCGGCGCCGATGGCGATACCGGGGCGGAGCATGCGGGCGCGGTCGACCGCCGCCAGCGCCCCTGCCCGGCTGTGCCGCCGCCGCATCCGCTTGAGGATGAGGTCGGAGCCGGCCTGGATCGACAAGTGCAGATGCGGCATCAGCCGGGGTTCGTCGGCGATGAGGTCCCAAAGGTCGCGGTCGATCGCGGCCGGGTCGAGCGATGAGAGGCGCAGGCGCGGCAGTTCGGGCACCAGTGCCAGCAGGCGCCGGACCATAGCGCCAAGGCTTGGGCCGCCATCGGCCCCGTATGACGAAATGTCCACGCCGGTCAGCACGACCTCGTTGTAGCCGGCGGCGACCAGGATACGGACCTGCTGCACGATGCCGCCCAGGGGCACGCTGCGGCTGGGGCCGCGGGCGTAGGGGATGACGCAAAAGGTGCAGCGGTGGTCGCAGCCTTGCTGTATTTCGACGAAGGCGCGGGCGCGCCCGTCGAAGCCGGTTACCAGATGCGGCGCGTCCTGGCGTACGGCCATGATGTCGGACACGCGGGCCGGGGCGCCCGGCCGCCAGCTTTCGGGCAGCAGCTTTTCGGCGTTGCCCAGCACGCGGTCGACGCCGGGCAGCGCCGCCCAGGCGGCCGGGTTGAGCTGCACGGCGCAGCCGGTGGCGACGATGCGGGCGCCGGGACGGTCGCGGTGGGCGCGGCGGATGGCTTTGCGGCACTGGCGCTCGGCCTCGGCGGTGACGGCGCAGGTGTTCACGACGACAACATCGTCCTGCCCGGCGGCCAGGCCTTGGATGACCGCGCTTTCGTACATGTTGAGGCGGCAGCCGAAGGTGAGGACCTCGATTGTCATGAGATGGGTGTCATAGGGCGACGATGCCGTGGAAGCTGGTGGCGGCCGGGCCGGCCATCAGCACGCGGCCCGCCGCCGTCCACTCGATCTCCAGCTCCCCGCCATCCACCAGCACCGTGGCGCGCCGTTCCACGAGGCCCCGGCGGTGCGCGTTGACCAGCGCCGCGCAGGCGCCGGACCCGCAGGCCAGGGTCAGCCCGGCGCCCCGCTCCCAGACCCGCAGGCGGATGCGGTCCGGCGCCAGTACCTGGGCGAAACCGACGTTGGCGCGGCCGGGGAACAGCGGGTCATGCTCCAGCGCCGGGCCGAGCGTGGCGATGGGCACGTCCGCGAGGTCGGCGACGAACAGCGTGGCGTGCGGGTTGCCCATGCTGCAGGCCGCGGGGTGGCCCGGCAACGGCAGATGCAGCGTGTCCATGGCGCGGGCAAGTGGGACTTCCGACCATTCGAGGCCGGGCGGCCCCATGTCGATCCGTTGGCGGCCGTCGGCCAGGCGCTCGGCCGGCAGGTCCCCGGCGATGGTGCGGATGACTTGGAAGGGCCGTCCGTTCTCCTCAAACAGCAGCTCGGCGACGCAGCGGGTGGCGTTGCCGCAGGCCCCGGCCTCGGAGCCGTCGGGGTTGCGTATGCGCATCAGCAGGTCGGCGTCGGTGCCGGGCGGCGGCGGGTGCAGGGTGATGAATTGGTCGCAGCCGATGCCGGTATGGCGGTCGGACAGGGCGCGGACGGTCGCCGCGGAGAGGTTGAGCGGGCGGGTGCGTTCGTCGATGATGACGAAGTCGTTGCCGGTGCCGTGGGCTTTGGTGAACGGGGTCATGCTGGCGTGGGATATAGGCGAGTGGCCCTCGCTGGGCTATGGCCCGCGGCGTGCCGTCGCCTCAGACCGCCGCCATTGCGAGATACCAGAGCGGCAGCGTGAGGAACGACAGCGCGATGCCGATGCCGACCATAAGGGTAATCAGCGTCGGGTTGAGGCCGTACTGCATGGCGACGATTGCGCCGCCGATCTGCGGCCCCATCGCCGATTCGAACAGCGTGACCTGCGTCGTCTCGCCGTTGCGTGCCAGCAGGCCGACATAGATCAAGGCGAGCAGCAGCGGACCCAGCACCAGCTTGAATCCGAGGCCGAGGCCGAGCAGCGCCCGGTTGCCGCGCAACTGATCGAGCCGGAGCTGCAGCCCGACTGAGACCAGCGCCAGCGGCGCCAGGGTATCGCCCAGCCGGTGCAGCATGCCGGCGAACCCAGCGGGATACTCGACGGGCGCCAGCAGGAAGGCGAGCACGAGCGCGATCAGCGGCGGGAAGGTCACGATCCGCAGCATGATCTCACGGCGCGATGCGGTGCCCGACGAGAACAGGCAGGCGATGGTGATCCCAGCGGTGCTGAGCACGAGATAGGTGCCGAGCTGGTCGATGAGGATGCCGGTCGGGATGCCCTGGGGGCCGTAGAACGTCTCGATCATCGGCAGGCCGACAAACGAGGTGTTGGCGAGGCCAGCGGTCATGATGAGGGCGCCGGTGGTGCTGCGCGGCAGCCGCATGACGCGGGCGAGCAGGTTGAAGACGATAGCGCTGAGCGCGAACAGCAGCCAGGGCATCGACACCGGCCAGAGCAGGTTAGTGGTGAGGCGGAGGCCGTGGATTTGGCCCAGGATGAGGGCGGGGAGCGCCACATGGATGATGAAGCCGTTGATGGTGACGTGCGCATTGTCCGGCACGCGCCGGGCGATGCGGAGCACCATGCCGGTCAGCAGGCAGACGATCAGCATGGAGATGTTGGTCATGGCCGGGGTTCCCCGATGGTGCGGAGTGCACGCATGGCGCAGGCGGCCGGCGGTTGTCTGTGACGGGGGTCACAGGTTGGGGAGGGTTATTTCCATTTTGCGGTTCGTCCGCGGGCCCGGCGGGTCGGGGCGTGGAAGTCGTCGGGCTTGGTGCGCACCCAGGCGACGAAGCGCGCGAGTTCCGGGTCGTCGCGGAGTGCTTCGGGGGCGGCTAAGCGGCGGGCGAGTTCGGCTTCGGTGTAGCGGGCGTGGATCGCCGAGTGGCAGATTTGGTGCAGGCGGACGGTGCCGAGATGGGCGCCGCCCTTTAGCTTGGGGGTGAGGTGGTGCAGGGAGGAGCGGGCTTGCGGCGGGATGTGCCGGCCGCATAGGGCGCAGGGGGGTTGGCCGTTGGGTTCGGGTTGGTGTGCTTCGGCCTGACGGCTGACTTGGTGTTGGCGGCCCATGCGGGGCAGATAGGGTTGTGACGAGAGGCTTGAAGGCACGATGATCGCACAAGCCGCGGCTCTCAACTTTGCACCATCAACTTTGCACCATCTTTCAGCGGATTTCGGAGATCGTTCCATCTCGGAAACCGCTGGGCCGCCGAGAACGGTTTCAAACCAGAGTAATGTGGATGCTTTAATCGACGTCACCCTCACTCAGCCTGCGGCGAAGCGAGATGCCGAAAGGAAGTAGCGCGTTAAAAGGAAGCAACTGGAATATGTCGGCCAGACCAAAAATAAGCGGCAGAATTACCTCACTTGCTCATGCTTTTGTCCATGCGATCATTCCAAGATACGTCGTTGTTGAAGAACAGCAGCAGCTTTTCGAACGAGTGGGGATCAAGCCTGATGAATGTGTCTATTGCGGCGCCCTCGCTACGGACAGAGATCATTTCCGTGGGCTCGTAAAGGGCGGACGACCTTCGGGACACTTTCATACTTCGGACAATCTTGTTCCTTCCTGTGGCCCTTGCAATCAATCAAAAGGCGCAGCGGATTGGCGTAAGTGGATGACCGGAAATGCGCCCGGATCCCCGTTTCGAAAGGGTGTTCAAGACCTCGCGCGACGGGTCGAGCGACTTTCCGCGTTCGAAGCGCAGTCGAAAACGGTGGCAAGCTCGGTGGCCATTTTACGCGAGGCCGCCGGGGCTGAATTGTGGGACGCTTATTGGGCGAAGCTCGAGCAGATACGAGGAGAACTGCTTGCAGCCGAGAAGGATGCGGAGATCATTCGGTCACGACTATGCTTCCTTTGCACGAGCCGCAAGCGAATTGAAACGCCCCCGCTGTTGCATCCCAAGCGAATTGAAACGCCCCCGCTGTTGCATCCCCTCCCCACCCCCGCTAAACCCCCGCTCTCGTTTGCGCGCCGGGCCTGGAATGGGCATGCCCGGCCGCGACGCCTGTTCGGAGGCCACCGGGTCCCCACAGGTTCAGCCATAGGAGACCCAAATGCCCAAGCTGAAGACGAAGAGCTCCGTGAAGAAGCGCTTCAAGATCACCGCCACCGGCAAGGTGCTCGCCGGCCCCGGCAAGAAGCGGCACAACCTTATGGCCCGCAGCCAAAAGGCCAAGCGTGCGAACCGCGGCAGCCAGACGCTCACCCACGCGGACGGGCTCACCGTCAAGCAGTGGGCCCCTTACGGCATCGCATAAGGGAGCGCGCAGATGGCACGCGTAAAACGGGGCGTCACCACCCACGCCCGGCACAAGAAGGTCCTGAAGGCCAGCAAGGGCTTCGTCGGGCGCAGTTCAACCAATTACCGCATCGCGCTGCAACGGCTCGAGAAGTCGCTGCAGTATGCCTATCGCGACCGCCGGCAGAAGAAGCGGGATTTCCGCGGCCTGTGGATTCAGCGCATCAACGCGGCGGTGCGCGAGCATGGCATCACCTACAGCCGATTCATCGCCGGGCTGAAGGCGTCTGGGATCGAGATGGACCGCAAGGTGCTGGCCGCTATCGCCTACGACGACCCGGCCGCGTTTTCCGAAGTGGTGAAACAGGTGCAGGCCGTGATCGCCGCGGCTGCGGAGACTGTCGCGCCGGCCACCGCCGAGGCGCCTGCCGCCGCGGAGTGACGCCCGGCGACAGGACGCGATACAAAGGGCTGCCCCGACCGGGCGGCCCTTTTTTATATGACGTTTTCTCTGCCCGACCTCTTGGGACATTCAGCCATGACCGACGACCTCCACGCGTTGCGCACCGAGACCGAGGCCGCGCTGGCCGCCGCTTCCGACCTGCGGGCCTGGGACGCCGTGCGCGTTGGCGTGCTGGGCAAGCAGGGACGGCTGACCGGACTGTTGAAGGAACTCGGCAAGGTCGCGCCGGAGCAACGGCGGGACCGTGGGGCGCAGCTCAATGTGCTCAAGGATGAACTCGCAGCGCTGATCGAGGCGCGCCGGGCGGCGCTGGATGCGGCGGCGCTGGATGCCCGGTTGGCTGGCGAACGCATGGACGTGTCGCTGGCCCCGCCGCCACGGCCGCAGGGCCTGATCCACCCGATCAGCCGCACCATGGAGGAGATGGCGGCGATCTTCGGCGCGATGGGCTTTGCGGTTGGCGAGGGGCTGGACGTGCAGACGGACTGGTTCAATTTCAGCGCGCTCAACATCCCGGCGCACCACCCGGCCCGCGCCGACCACGACACTTTCTATATGCCGGGCACGCGCGATGGCCGGCCACTGCTGCTGCGGACGCAGACCAGCGACGTGCAGATCATCTCGATGCTGGAGACGCCGCCGCCGCTGCGGGTGATCGCGCCGGGCCGCACCTACCGCGCCGACCACGACGCGACGCACAGCCCGATGTTCCACCAATGCGAGGGGCTGGTGATCGACCGCGACATCACGCTCGGCCACCTGAAGGGCTGCTTGATCGACTTCCTGCGCGCGTTCTTTGGCATCGCGTCGCTGCCGGTGCGCTTCCGCAGCAGCTATTTCCCATTCACCGAGCCCAGCATGGAGGTCGACATCGGCTGGAACCGGCGCACCGGGGAGCTCGGCGGGGGCGGCGACTGGCTGGAAATTCTCGGCAGCGGCATGGTGCATCCGCGCGTGCTGGCGAACTGCGGCCTCGATCCGCGCGAGTGGCAGGGCTTCGCGTTCGGCATGGGGGTCGAGCGGGTGACGATGCTGAAACACGGCATCCCGGACCTGCGGCCGTTCTACGAGAGCGACCTGCGCTGGCTTCGGCATTATGGATCGAGCCCGCTGGCGCCGGTGTCGCTGCACGAGGGCATCGCGCCATGAAGTTCTCATTGGGCTGGCTGCGCACGCATTTGGACACCGAGGCCGGGCTGGACGCCATCACCGACCGGTTGACGGCGATCGGCCTTGAGCTGGAGCGGGTGGAGGATCCGGGCGCGGCGCTTTCGGCGTTCCGGATCGCACATGTTATCGAGGCTTTGCCTCACCCGAATGCCGACCGGCTGCGGGCGTGCCGGGTGGATACGGGCACCGCCGTCGTCTCCGTCGTATGCGGCGCGCCGAACGCGCGGACCGGGATGCGGGCGGTGTTCGCACCGCCGGGCAGCATCATCCCGGCAACCGGCGCCGTGCTGAAAGTGGGCGAAATCCGTGGTGTCGAGAGCGCAGGAATGCTGCTGAGCGCGCGCGAGATGGGCCTGGGCGACGACCACGCGGGCATTGTCGAACTGCCGGACGACGCTCCGGTGGGCACGCCTTATGCAGCCTGGGCCGGGCTCGACGATCCCGTCATCGAGATCAGCGTGACTCCGAACCGCGGCGATGCGCTGTCGGTGCGGGGCGTGGCGCGGGACCTCGCGGCGGCAGGGTTGGGCGTCTTGCGGCCCTGGACGCCGGCGGTGGTGCCGGGCGTAGGCGATAGCATGGTGTCCTGGGCGATCGACATGCCGGAGGCTTGTTCCTGGGTATTGGGCCGCACCGTGCGGGGCGTGCGCAACGGTCCGAGCCCCGAGTGGTTGCAACGACGGTTGCTGAGCGTCGGGCTGCGTCCGATCAGCGCCCTCGTGGATATCACGAACTTCTTTACAATTGATTTAGGCCGGCCACTGCACGTGTTCGACGCGGACCGGGTGCAGGGCGGCGTGCTGCGCTTCCGGCCCGGCGCGGGCGAGACCTTTCGCGCGTTGAACGGTCGCGACTACGTGGCGGACCCGGCCGATTGCGTCATCGCCGACAGCGCCGGGGTACAATCGCTGGCCGGGGTGATCGGCGGCGAGGCGACCGGCTGCACCGAGGCGACGGTCAACGTGTTCATCGAGTGCGCGCTGTTCGACACCGTGCACGTGGCGCTGACGGGCCGCCGCCACGCCATCGCGTCCGACGCGCGCCAGCGGTTCGAGCGCGGCGTCGACCCGGCGCTGCTGCCCCAAGCCTTGGAGGCGGCGACGCGGATGGTCTTGGACCTGTGCGGCGGCGAGGCCAGCGCCGTGGTGCACGCCGGCGCCGAACCTGCGTGGCAACGCAGCGCCACCATGCGGTTCGAACGGCTGGGCGGCTTGGGTGGCCTGGACGTTCCTCCGGACCAAGCCGTGGCGGCGCTGACTGGCCTGGGGTTCATGGTCGAGGCGCAGACGGACGACGCCGTGCGGGTGGCCGTGCCATCGTGGCGCAACGACATCGCCGCGCCGATCGTGCTGGACCAGGCGCCGAGCCTCGCGCCCGGCCGTGCCCGCATCGCTGCCGAGGGCTGCGCCGTCATCGAGCCAGAGGCGGACCTGATCGAGGAGGTGCTGCGGCTGCGTGGGCTGGACAGCATCCCGCCGGTGTCGTTGCCCCGCATGGCCCCGGTGCCGCCGGCGGTGCTGACGCCGCGGCAAATTCGGACCGCGCTGGCCCGGCGCGTGCTGGCGGCCGCGGGCCTGGTGGAATGCGTGACGTTCAGCTTCATGGACCACGGCCAGGCGGCGCTGTTCGGGGATGCGCCGGAAGCGTTGCGCCTGCTGAACCCGATCGCGTCCGACCTGGACCAGATGCGGGAAACGCCGGTGGCGACCCTGGCGCTGGCGGCGCAGCGCAACGCGGCGCGGGGGGCGACCGAGGCGCGGCTGTTCGAGGTCGGGCCGGCGTTCGCAGCCACGGGGCAGCATGTGGTGGCGGCCGGGGTGCTGGCAGGGTCGACCCCGCGGCATCCGCTGGCGCCGTCGCGCGGGCTGGGCGCAATGGACGCGAAGGCGGCGGCGATGGAACTGCTTGCGGCGTTGGGACTGCCGATGGAGAGCCTGAGCGTCACGGCCGACGCGCCGGGGTTCTATCATCCCGGACGGTCCGGGGTGATCCGGCAGGGGCCACGCCTGGTGCTGGCGACGTTTGGGGAGCTGCATCCGCGCGTGTTGCAGGCGCTCGATTTGGGTGGCCCGGCGGCGGCGTTCGAAGTGTTCCTCGACCGCGTGCCGGAGCCGAAGCGCCGGCGCAAGTCGCCCCCCGACCTGCCAGCCTTCCAGCCGGTGCGGCGCGATTTCGCCTTCGTAGTAGATAGGGACGTCGTGGTGGATGCGCTGCTGCGGGCCGCGCGCGGCGCCGAGCGTGCATCGATATCAGGCGTTAACGTATTCGACATCTATATGGGCGATATGGTGCCGCCAGGGCAGAAGTCGGTGGGGATCGAGGTGGAATTGCAACCGCGGGAGCGCACGCTGACGGACGCGGAGATCGAGGCTGTGGGCGCCAAGGTGGTGGCCGCAGTGGCAAAGGCGACGGGCGGCGCGCTGCGGTAAACCGCTGACTTTTACCGGGGAACCTACTACATCACGGGAATGACCGACACTCCGCTGCATCTCATCCGCAACTTCGCAATCATCGCGCATATCGACCACGGCAAGTCGACCCTGGCGGACCGGCTGATCCAGGTCTGCGGCGGCCTGACGGAACGCGAGATGTCGGCGCAGGTGCTCGACAGCATGGAGCTCGAAAAGGAGCGCGGCATCACCATCAAGGCGCAGACGGTGCGGCTGGCCTACAAGGCGAACGATGGCCTGACGTATGAGTTGAACTTGATGGACACGCCGGGCCACGTGGACTTCGCCTATGAGGTCAGCCGCAGCCTGGCGGCGTGCGAGGGCTCGCTGCTGGTGGTGGACGCGAGCCAGGGGGTCGAGGCGCAGACGCTGGCGAACGTGTACCAGGCGTTGGACGCCGGGCACGAGATCGTGCCGGTGCTGAACAAGATCGACCTGCCGGCGGCCGAGTGCGACCGGGTGAAGCAGCAGATCGAGGACGTGATCGGCCTGGACGCCACCGACGCGGTGATGATCAGCGCCAAGACGGGCCTCAACATCGAGGGCGTGCTGGAGGCGCTGGTCACCCGGCTGCCGCCGCCTGAGGGCGTTGCCGACGCGCCGTTGAAGGCGCTGCTGGTCGATAGCTGGTACGACCAGTATTTGGGCGTGGTGATCCTGGTGCGGATCAAGGACGGACGGCTGAAGCGCGGGCAGAAGATACGCATGATGTCGAATGGCGCTGTGCACAACGTGGAGCAGGTGGGCGTGTTCACGCCGAAGATGATCCCGACCGGCGATTTGGGGCCGGGCGAGATGGGGTTCATCACGGCGTCGATCAAAACCGTGGCCGACTGCAACGTGGGCGACACCATCACCGACGACCGGGTGCCGGCGGCGGCGGCACTGCCGGGGTTCAAGGCCAGCATTCCCGTGGTGTGGTGCGGCCTGTTCCCGGTCGACGCCGACGACTTCGAGCACCTGCGCGACAGCCTCGGCAAGCTGCGGCTGAACGATTCGAGCTTTCATTATGAGGCGGAGACTTCGGCGGCGCTGGGCTTCGGCTACCGCTGCGGATTCCTTGGCCTGCTGCATTTGGAAATCATCCAGGAGCGGCTGACCCGCGAGTTCAACCTGGACCTGATCGCGACGGCGCCGAGCGTGGTGTATCGCATCCACACGACCAAGGGCGCGGTCGAGGAACTGCATAACCCGGCCGACATGCCGGAGCCGATGAAGATCGACCATATCGACGAGCCCTGGATCAAGGCGACGATCATGGTGCCGGACGATTATCTCGGCAGCGTGCTGACGTTGTGCAACGAGCGGCGCGGGCAGCAGGCGGACCTCACCTATGTCGGCAACCGTGCGATGGCGGTGTATCGGCTGCCGCTGAACGAGGTGGTGTTCGATTTCTATGACCGGCTGAAGTCGGTCAGCCGCGGCTATGCGAGTTTTGACTATTCGATGGACGGCTATGAGGAGAGCGACCTGGTGCGGATCAGCATCTTGGTCAACCAGGACCCGGTCGACGCGCTGTCGTTCATCGCGCACCGGAGTGCCGCGGAGAACCGCGGGCGGAGCATCTGCGCCAAGCTGAAGGATTTGATTCCGAAGCAGTTGTTCAAGATCGCGATCCAGGCGGCCATCGGCGGCAAGGTGATCGCGCGCGAGACGATCGGAGCGTTGAGCAAGGACGTGACGGCGAAGTGCTACGGCGGCGACATCAGCCGCAAGCGCAAACTGCTGGACAAGCAGAAAGAGGGCAAGAAGCGGATGCGCCAGTTCGGCAAGGTGGAGATCCCGCAGTCGGCATTCTTGGCTGCGCTGAAGATGGATGCCTGAGGAGTTCTGGACTGGGTTGCATGATCGCCCGGCGGTGTTATTGATGCCGCCGCGCTGGAGAGATGGCCGAGCGGCTTAAGGCGCACGCTTGGAAAGCGTGTGTGCGTGCAAGCGTACCGTGGGTTCGAATCCCACTCTCTCCGCCAAAGTCGAATGCAACAAATTGCTCGAACGCTGATGTTAATTGGAGGATTTTGATATCGCGGCACCCCCGCCAAGATTTAGAACGAACCCGATCCCAGTTTCTCCAGACATACGCGTTGAGAATTCGTCCACAGCCTCCGAACCCCCATTAATTTGCTCAACTTGCCTCGCGTTCAGCTCCGAGATCTCAAGTGTTTTAGTCTCTCCAGCATCCAAGATGTTGACTCGCCCCACCGCGCAAAACCCTATTGCGGAAGCACCGAAAGTAAGGTGACCAAGCACGAGTAATTCAGACGTTTTTAGATCAGAAGGGAAATCGGACGTTGGAGCCAAGCTAAGACCTGAAATAGACAAATCTTTCGGATCAGATATCAAATTATGGACGAACTGGATAATGCCGATTTGTTCGTTAATCTCGGAAATTGTGATAGACAGCTCTTCTGCATCGGCTGTGACCAGAATGTTGCGTAATCCCGTTAATATTCCATGAGCAAACCGGATTTGTGACTCACTCATACTGGAAGGCATCGGTTGGAAATCTGCACGAAAAACGTGGCGATGCCTCACTTTAAGTTCAAAAATTCCATCGTTCATTGTAAGAAGTCTTTGAAGTTTATTGACTCTAAGATGTGCCCTAATAGTAAATGGGCGCTTGTTTCCAAGTCCGCTTTCTAACGAGATAGAATTGCTTTCTGGATCGAGTATCATTTCCAAATGAGAATTAGACAGTCGGATTTTGCAATAGTGAGAGCTTAAGCCTAAACTGAGAGGAACTCGAACATCTACCTTTAACAAAAGGTTTTCGCTAAAATCCTTATTCTTGATCGATAATTCACCTGATATTGGATGAGGAGAGATGGAAAGCTCCGCTGGCGATGAGTCCTCTATTTTTGGCCAAGTAATTCCCCATCGAATCTCGCTTACGCTGAAATCGTTGACATGGGTCGTTTTCATACCCAACATGATATGAGCAAAATCTGATGAATTTGCTGCCTTTATTGTAAATCGTCCAGTATACCGTACGTTGCTGAAACCAAGATTTTCTCGCTGTTCTTGTTTTAACTTAGCATATACATCAGGTTTAGGCTCGCAAGCCTTTTCTATTGCTTCCTTAATACCATCTCCAGAAACAAACTTCTTTGTAGCATATTTGTCAAAATGTAATGTCAAAAATGTCTTGTTGATCAGTAGGCTATTCTTCGCTTGACATCTCCGTAGTTCAAGCAGCATGCGTGAGAGTAGATCATCCATTACATGCAAAAGATAAAGTGCAGTAAATTCTTGTGCAGCATCAACGACCAACACGCAAATAAACGCAGTCTGTGGATGCGTCACAAGCCGCTCTGCTGCAGAGAGCCGGAGTTTAATTCGGTTTGATCCTGGTCCGACTGTTTTTACCTGTACTTTGCCTTCTGGGGGATGCAAGCGGAAGTCCAAAGTTGATTGCGTTGTGGGCGGTGAGAATGGAAATTCTACAAGGTAGTCCCAACCTGTTCGGTCCCAATCCGCCGAGCGATTGGCGATCAAACCAGCCTCGGTGCAAAGTAGAGCAAATTTCTGCTCACCAAGCCTGCCGAGGCTGTCGGAATTGATCGAGAGCGCCAATGTTGATACCTATTCACGACAATGAGCAGACAACTACGCAGAGATAAGCCATAAGCAGTTGCGTCATAAAGGCTTGCGAAGGTCACTCAGGAGCTTTTGCGACTTGAATGATCTCTTTTCTTTATAGGTTCGTGTGACAGACAGCGTTCCCGGAGTGGTGCGCTCCAGGGGAGCGCACCAGCAATCGTCTTTTAATCCCAAGCTACAAGGATTGGTAATCCTTACTACCCCCCACCCAACCCAGCCTGCTCCCCATTCGGCCCCACCTTCAACAACAACTGGTTCGGCGCACAACTCCAACTCGCAGCCGCATTCACATCCCCCGTCCCACCATACGTAGCCTGAGTCGGATACGGGCAGAGCGGCATCGTCCGGTCCACCGCCTTCGTCGGATCGTCGTTCACGTAATGCGCCGCCGGGATGCTCGCAGGCGCCACATTCTGCTCAACCCAATTCTCCAACGGCGTCAAGGTGTCGAACACGTTCGGCCCCGGTCCGCCAATGCAGTGCTGCATGCCCGGCACCATGAACAGCCGGACCGACCGCTGCAGCTTGCCGTAACCGCCCGCATTGGCCGCCAACTGCTCATACAGCCCAATGGTGCGGAACGGCGTCAGCGCCGGGTCGCTGTAGCCGTGATAGATAATCAGCTTGCGGCCGCGCTGGATATAGCGGCGATAGCCCGCCGGGTCCGAAGCGTCCGCAGCCGCCGTCCGGGCGTCGAACGTCGCGAGCGCGCCGCTGTCGACATAGCCGTCCGTCGAAACCGGGAAGTCGCGCAGGTTCGACTTCGGATCCTGGTTCACGATGTCCTGGATGATGTGGTCGCTGAACTGATAGCCATACGGGGCCGGCGCAAACCCGCTGTTGCCAAAAGGCTCGCGCGCATTGAAGTCCGCAGGCGGCGCCAGGCCGGTGGTCCAAACGTCGGCCCCGCCGCCAGTGAGCGCCCCGGTCGCGCTGGTGGCCAGGTTGCTCACCGAAAACCCAGGATACGCCACGCCGCCATAAACGTTGCGGACCGCACTGAAATACGCATTCAGCGTGTCCGCCTGCCCGGTGCTCAGGCAGGCCTGCTCCTGTCCGGGCTGGCACACCAGGCTGTATGGGTCGAACGAACAGGCGGCCGGGTTCTGGATCAGCCCGTCATCCACCCCGTCCGTCTTGACGCAACTCGCGTTGACCGCCGCGTCCACCAGGGGCAGCAGCGTCGCCGGGAGGTAGTTCGATGGCGAAAGCTGCTGCTTGGCCAGCCGAGCGCCGCCGATGACGGAGCGGATGTCGAGGAACGGGTCGCCGGCGATGATGCCGTCATAATCGGCCGGGAACTGCGTCGCCTCAACCAGCGCCTGGCGCCCGCCGTTCGAGCAGCCGTCGAAATAGGCCTCCCGAATCGGCTGCTGGTCATAGAACCCTTGGGTGAGCAGCTTGCCGCTGACCGTCACCTGGTGCGTGGCGCGGAAGTAATAGTCGGCGAGCTTGGCCCGGTCCGGCTTGCCCGGCGCCAGCAGCGCAAAGCTCGCGTCCGTGTTGCCGGCCAGGTGCCCTTCGTCGGTGATCGCCGTGGCGTAGCCTTTGGCAAGCGCGCCCTGGCGGTCGACGAAGTTGGCGGAGAAATCGGCATAGGCCGACCCGGCGAGGCCGCCGACGCCAAAGAACAGGAACTTCTTGTTCCAATTGGCCGGGAACTGCAGCTCGAACCCGGCCGAGCCTGCCGGCGCACCACCGCCGCTGGTGTTGAGCTGGCCCACCACGTCGCAATAGGCGGGGTTCGTGCCGGCGGCGTCGACCGCGGTGGCGCTCACGATCGTCACGCCCGCGACCGCCAGGCCCTCGATCGCGCCGACGCTGCATGCGGTCGCCGCGTTTGCCGCCGGGGCCGCCAGGGCGATCCCGCAGCCGATGGCCAGCGGGTAGGTCCAACCCCAGTTCCTATGAAATCGGTGCATCATCGACGTTCGTTCCCTCATGCTGCGGCGGTTGGCCCGCCGTGGTGTTGCCGCGGGCTTGACGGATGCTGCCGCTTCGGCCCTCACGCAGGCTAAACACCGTTGGGATGGACGGCAATCTCATGTTAACGTTCAATACGCCCGCGAAAGGCGTCAAGGAAGCTCAGCCGGACGGGGCGATCGCATGGAAAAAGCTGCCCGTCACATGGCCGCGCCGCCCGCCGGCATTGCCGAGGTCCCGTCCGGCGGCGTCGCGCAGGGTGGCGAGCGGTGCGTCGCCGCCGGGGCTGGCCGTGCTGGCATAGTGGAACTCGTGGCCGCGGATGGCCGTGCCGGCGGTGCCGATGGGCGCGTCGGCGAGCAGGGTCGCCTCGCGATACCCGAGGTTCATCTTGCGGCGGGCGAAGCTGGTTTCGTGCCCGAGCAGCCCGGCCATGGCGTGGCGGACGCCCGATGCGTCCTCGATGCCTTGCCCCAGCGCCATGTGGCCGCCGCACTCGCCGTGCACGGGCCGGGTTCGGGCGAACGCGGCCAGGCCGGCCATGAACGCACTTGCGGCGGAAAGCGCCGCGGCGTGCAGCTCGGGATAGCCGCCCGGAAGCCAGCAAACATCGCAATGATCGGGCGGTGGCTCGTCGGCCAATGGCGAGAAGCGGACGATCTCGGCCCCGGCGGCGCGCCAGCCCTCGATCAGATGGGCATAGACGAAGCTGAAGGCAGCATCGGCGGCCAGCGCGATCCGTTGGCCCGGCGGCGGCAAGCCGGTCGCGCACGCGGCAAAGCCATCAAGCGGCGCGGCGTGACGCAGGATGGCGTCGAGGTCGAAGTGGCGTTCGGCGCAGTCGGCCAGGCGGTCCAGAAGGGCCGGCAGGCTGGCGTGCTCGGAGGCTTGCACCAGGCCCAAATGCCGCTCGGGCAAAGCCAGCAGCGGGTCGCGTGGCAATGCGCCCAGCACCGGAATGCCGATCGCCTCGATGGCAGCGCTGGCGCCCAGCCGGTGCCGGTCGCTGCCGACGCGGTTCAGCACGACGCCGCAAATGGCAACGTCCGGATGGTGGGCCGCAAAGCCGCGGGCGACGGCGGCGGCGGTCTGCGACTGGCCGGACACGTCGAGCACCAGCAGGGCCGGCAAACGGAGCCGGGCCGCGAGGTCCGCCGCCGCCCCGGTGCGCCCCGGCGGGCCGTCGACGCCATCGAACAGCCCCATGGCCGACTCGATCACCAGCAGCGCGGCCCCAGCGGCGGCCTGTTGCGCCAGGTGGCTGAGCAGCGGCGGCGGCATGGCCCAGCTATCGAGGTTCATCACCGGCGCGCCGCTGGCGACGGCGTGGAAGGCGGGGTCGATGTAGTCGGGGCCGGACTTCGCCGCCCGCACCGCCACGCCCCGGCGGCGCAGCGCGGCGATCAGCGCCAGGGTTATCGTGGTCTTGCCGGACCCCGACCGTGTCGCGCCGATGATGAGGCCCCTCGGCGTCATGGCGGAAAACTCCTATATTCCGCCGGGTGGAAGAGCTGCGTCCGTTGCGCCGGGGCTGGACGACCGGGGCCTGCGCCACGGCGGCGGCGAAGGCTGCATTCACCGCGCTGCTGACCGGCGAGTTCCCGGACCCGGTGGAAATCGGCCTGCCGCGGGGCCAGCGCGTTTCGTTTACGCTGGCCGAAACCGCGCTGGCCCCCGCTTTCGCCCCCGCCTTCGCAATCGCCGGCGTCGTGAAGGACGCCGGCGACGACCCCGATGTCACCCACGGCGCGATGGTGTTCGCGCGCGTGTCCGCCGGGCCGCCCGGCGGTGGCGTGCAATTCCGCGCCGGCGCCGGCGTGGGCACCGTGACCCGCCCCGGCCTGCCCATTCCTCCGGGCGAGCCCGCGATCAACCCGGTTCCCCGTGCCATGATACGGGCCGCGCTGGATGAAGTGCGCCCCGGGCCAGACGTGGTCGTCGAGCTGTCGATCCCCGGCGGCGAGGCGTTGGCGGCGCAGACCCTGAACGGACGGCTGGGCATTGTCGGCGGGTTGTCGATCCTCGGCACGACGGGGATCGTGGTGCCGTATTCCTGCGCCGCCTGGATCGACACCATCCACCGCGGCGTCGACGTCGCGCGCGCCATCGGGCTCGATCACGTGGCGGGCAGCACCGGACGCGCGTCGGAGGCGGCAATTCAGGCGCTGCATGGCCTGCCGGAGACGGCGCTGCTGGAAATGGGCGACTTCGCCGGCGCATTGCTGAAGTACTTGCGGCGTCATCCGGTGCCGCGCGTCACCATCGCCGGCGGCGTCGCCAAGATGACCAAGCTGGCGCAAGGACGGCTCGACCTGCACTCCAGGCATGGCTCGGCCGACATGCCGGCGCTGGCGGCCTTGGTGAGCGCCCCGGCGCTGGCCGGACGGATCGCGGGCGCGAACACCGTGGCCGAGGCGTTCGCCGCCGCCGCAAATGAGGGCGTGCCGCTCGGCGATGTGGTCGCGCACGCGGCTTGGCGCACGGCGGCGGACGTGCTGGCGGGGGCGGATACGGCGCTGGAGGTCGTGCTGTTCGACCGCAACGGCATGCTGATGGGCCGGTCGGGCCGCGTCCAGGTTCATGCGGGTCCGCCGCGGAACCGGCGAACGTAGTCCGCATCATACAGCGCGCTCTCGCGAAATCCGCCGGGCTCTAGCGCGCGGCCCACGAGGATCATCGCCGTCCGTTCGGCGGGATCGGCGGCGAGGGCGGCGGCGATGCTCGACAACGTGCCGCGGAGAATGCGCTGGTCGGGCCAGGTCGCGCGCACGACGACTGCGGCCGGGCAGTCCGCGCCGTAGAACGGCGTGAGCGCCGCGACGATCAGCTCGAGCTTGTCGACGGCGAGGTGGATCGCGAGCGTCGCGCCGGTCGCGGCGAACGCGGCCAGTGTTTCGCCCGGCGGCATCGCCGAGGCACGCCCGGGCAACCGGGTCAGCACCACGCTCTGGGCGACTTCGGGGATGGTCAATTCCGCCCCCAATGCTGCGGCGGCGGCGGCGAAGGCCGGCACGCCAGGGGTCAAGGTCCAGGGAATGCCGCGCCGGTCCAGGCGGCGGAGCTGTTCGGCCACGGCGCTGTAGATCGACAGGTCGCCGGAGTGCAGCCGCGCCACATCCAGCCCGGCGCTGTGGGCGGCGGCGAACTCGGCCTCGATCGCGTCGAGCGACAGCGGCGCGGTATCCACCAGGCGGGTTCCGGCCCCGCAATGCGCCAGCATGGCCGGCGGCACGATCGATCCGGCATACAGGCACACCGGGCAACGCGCCAGCAGGTCGCGCCCACGCAGGGTAAGGAGGTCGGCGGCGCCTGGCCCGGCACCGATGAAATGCACCGTCATGGTCCCGCGAGGGCGCAGGTGACGCCGCCATGCGCGATGCGGGCCAGCAGCAATCGGCCGCCAAACGCCGCCAACGCCGCGCCTTCCGCGACCGAGGCGACGCCAGTTTCGCGCTCGGCAACGGCGGACCGGGTAGGGCAATGCGGCTGCACGGCGGCCAGGGCGGCGCGTCCGATGAAGCTGATCGGCAGGCCCAGGCGCATCGCGGCGTCGTGCAGCCCTGTTTCGCCACGCTTCCAATCCGGCGCGGCGAGCGCATCCGCCGTGCACCCTGCCCGGTCCTGCGCGATACGGACCAGCCGCACGATGTCGTCCGCCAGGCATCCGCGCCGGAAGCCCAGGCCGGCGGCGATCACGGCTTCACCGCGCGCCATTGGGTCACCGTGATGGCCGGACGATAGGCGTGCATGCCGCCGATGCGGTCCAGCCGCTCGACCGAAAGACGCGACAGCGTGCCGCCCAGCCGCGCGCGGGCGGCGAGCAGCGCGGCCTCCGTCTCGATGGTGACGGCGTTGGCGACCAGGCGGCCGTCGGGCGGCAGGGCGGCCCAGGCGGCGTCGATGACATCGGCCTCGTGCGCGCCGCCGCCGATGAACACCGCATCGGGCCGTGGCAGGCCAATCAGCGCGGCGGGGGCCGGGACGCCGACGACGTGCAGTTGCGGCACGCCGAGCGACACGGCATTGCGGGCGGCGCGGGCGGCGCGCTCGGGGTGGCGTTCGACCGCGACGGCTTGGTTCGCCGGGTGGCGCAGCATCCATTCGATGCCGATGGCGCCGGACCCCGCGCCGATGTCCCACAACCGTTCGCCGCGGCGGGGCGCCAGGGCGGCGAGGGTTATGGCGCGGATTTCCTGCTTGGTGATCTGGCCGTCGTGCTCGAACAGCGCGTCGGGCAGGCCGCTGGTGAGTGGGATCGGCTGCGCGCCGGGTGCGCCGGCAACCTCGATCGCCAGCAGGTTCAGCGGATGAATGTCGGCCAGGCGGAACCAGGCGGCGGTGGTGCTGCGGATGCGCTCGTGCGGACCGGACAGCGCCTCCAGTACGTGCAGGACCGACGGGCCGAAGCCGCGGGCCTGCAGCAGGGTGGCGACCAGGCCGGGCGTTCCCGCGTCGGCCGAAAGCGCCAGGATGCGCGCGCCGGGCTGCAGCAGCGGCGCCAGAGGGGCGAGCGGGCGTCCGCAGAACGAGATCACGGCGCAGTCCTGCAAGGCCCAGCCGAGCCGCGCGCAGGCCAGCGCAAGGCACGACGGCGCAGGAATGCAGAGCCGCTCCGCCGCGGGGACCAGGGCGGCGAGGGTGCTGCCGACGCCGAAGCAGAATGGGTCGCCGGATGCGAGCACCGCGGCCGGGCGAGGGCCGCGCCAAGCGTTGCGTCCGGGACGGCAGGCCATGATGGCGTCGAGCGAGGCGGCGAGCGGGCTGGACCAGACCAGGCGCTCGCCATGGATCAGCTCGTCCGCCAGCGCCAAATGCCGTGCGCCGCCCACGACCAGGGCCGCGTCGGCGAGCAGCGTGCGGGCCGCAGGCGACAGCGCGCCGTCCTCGTTGACGCCGAGTATGGCCAGCCAGGGCGGGTTCATGCTTTGGTAACCCGATGCGGGTATTGATCCTCGGCGGCACGACCGAAGCCTCGGCCATCGCCGCCGCGTTGGCGCACGATGCCCGGGTGCAACCGGTGTTGTCGCTCGCCGGACGCACGCGGGCACCGGTGCTGCCGGCCATTCCGGCGCGGCGGGGCGGGTTTGGCGGGGTTGATGGGCTGGTGGCGTATTTGCGGGAGCATGGCATTGCGGCGTTGATCGACGCTACGCACCCGTTCGCGGCACAAATCAGCCGGAACGCAGTGGCTGCCGCTGCGATGGCTAGCGTGCCGTTGCTGACCGTGCTGCGCCCGCCATGGACGCCTGGCCCTGGCGACCGCTGGACCGATGCGGCGGACTTGACGGCCGCGGCGCAGATGCTTGGCTGCGAGCCGCGCCGGGTGTTCCTGACGGTCGGGCAGCAGGAATTGGCTCCTTTCGCCATGGCGCCCCAGCATCGCTACCTGATCCGCAGCGTAGAGCCGCCGGACCCTGCGCTGCTGCCGCCAACGGCCCGCACAGTCACGGCGCGCGGGCCGTTCCGGGAGGATGAGGAGCGTCGCCTGTTGCAGCAGGAACGGATCGAGGTCCTGGTCACCAAGAACTCCGGCGGCGCGGCGACCGCGCCCAAGCTCGCGGCGGCACGGGCGCTGGGGTTGCCCGTCGTGATGGTCGCGCGCCCGCCTGCTCCGCTGGGTCCGACAGCGCCCGAGGCGAAACGAGCCGTTTGCGCCGACGCTGCCGGTGCATTGGCCTGGCTGGATCACGTCGCCGCCGGGCCGCGCCAAGCGTTGCATCCGGGATGGGAACGCGGCGCATAAAGCCAAGGCGGCGCGCCGTCGCGATCAATCAGCCGGGTGGCGGCAGTGCCGATCAGCACCAGCGTACGCATGTCGGCGCGGGCCGGATCGACGTCGCCAAGGGTCGTGATCTCGACATGCTCGTCCGCACGGCTGATCGCCGTCGCCAGCGCCACGGGGGTTTCGGACGGCAGGATGGGACGCAGCGCATCCAACGCCGCGCCGAGCTGCCGGGGCCTGGCGCGTGAGGCCGCATTATAAAGCGCGATCACGAAGCCGGCTGAGGCGGCGGCGGTGATCCGGGCCAGCACTACGGCGAACGGCTTCAGGTTGTCCGACAGCGACAGCACGCAGAAATCATGGCCGAGCGGCGCGCCCAGCCGTGCCGCGGCGGCGAACACGGCCGAAATGCCGGGCACGACGACGATGTCGAGCGTGCGCCAGGCAGGGTCGCCGTGGTCGATGGCCTCGAACACCGCGCTCGCCATCGCGAACACGCCGGGGTCGCCGGACGACACGACGGCGACATCGCGCCCGGCGGCGGCGAGAGCCAGCGCATGCCGGGCGCGGTCGAGCTCGGCCCGGTTGTCGGAGGCGTGGCGGGCCTGCCCGGCACGATGCGGCACGCGGTCCAAATAGGTTACGTAGCCCACGAGATCGGTCGCCGCCGCCAGCGCCGCGTTCGCCTGCGCCGTCTGCATCGCCGCGGCGCCGGGGCCGAGCCCGACAAGTGTCAGCCGCCCGCTCATCGTGCGCGCTGCCGCCCGGGCACCAGGACCAGGGAAAAGTATGGCGCGCGGTCCGCGGCGAGGCTCGTCAGCGGCATCATGCAGCCGTCCGGCATGGTGCCGCGCTCGACATACATCGCGCGGCCGGCGAGACCGGCGGACTGCAGCGCCGCGCGGATTTTCGGCAGGTTGCGCCCGACTTTCATGATAACGGCGGCGTCGCTGCCGGCCAGCCGGGCGGCGAGGCTCTCGGCGTCGAGCGTGCCGGGCAGCACCGTCAGCACGTCGTCGCCATGGGTCATCGGCAGCCGCGCCTGCGCCCAGCAGCCGCTCATGCTGGTGATGCCCGGCGTGACGGCGGTGGCATAGCCGGCGCGCAGCCGGTCGAACACATACATGGCGGAGCCGTAGAAAAACGGATCGCCCTCGCACAACAACGCCACGTCCTGCCCGGCGTCGAGCCTGGCCGCGACGGCCGCAGCGGCCGCCTCGTAGAACGCGCGGATGCCGGGTTCGTAGCGCGGGTCGTCGACGTCGATCTCGGTGGTGTAGGGGTATTCGAAGCGCATCTCCTCGGCGGCGGGGTTGAGGTGCGGGGCGGCGATGGTGCGGGCGTGGCCGGGGCGACCGCGCTTGGCGAAGAACGCGACGATCTCGGCGCTGGCCAGGATGCGCGCGGCGCGCAGGGTCAGCAGGTCCGGGCTGCCGGGACCCATGCCGACGACCTGGAGCGTACCCGTCATTCGCGCTCGCTGGCGAGGGCGTTGACGGCGGCGACCGCCATCGCGCTGCCGCCGCGGCGTCCGTGGACGGTGGCGAATGGCACGCCGCCGTATTCCGCAAGCGCCTGCTTGGACTCGGCCGCGCCGACGAAGCCGACCGGCATGCCGATGATCGCCGCCGGGCGTGGGGCGCCGGCGTCGAGCAGGTCGAGCAGATGGAACAGCGCCGTGGGCGCGTTGCCGATTGCGACCAGCGCGCCGTTGAGATGCGGGCGCCAAAGCTCCAACGCCGCCGCGGACCGCGTGTTGCCGATGCGGGCGGCGATATCCGGCGTTTCGGGTGCATCGAGGGTGCAGATGACGGCGTTGGCGGCCGGCAGACGGGCGCGGGTGATGCCGTGCGCGACCATCTTGCTGTCGCACAGGATGGGGCAGCCGCGCAGCAAAGCCGCACGCGCCGCATCGGCGAACCCGGCGCTGAACTCCACGTCGCCGGTGATCCCGACGATGCCGCAAGCATGGATCAGGCGCACAACGACGCGCGCCTCTGCCGCGGTGAAACGGGATAGGTCGGCCTCGGCCCGGATGGCGGCGAAGGATTGGGCGTAGATCGCGGCACCGTCGCGGATGTAGTCGCGTTTCCTCATGCCGCCGCTTCGATCAGCGTCAGGCCTTGCGGCGCTGGTATCGTGCCGGCACGCCAGTTGTCGACCCGGCTGTAGCGTCCGCCGACGCCGACAAGGGCTGGCCCCCCGAAATAGGCGCAGCCCTTGGCACAACCAGAAATGTGGAGCGGCCCCCCTGCCCCGCGCGCCGCCAGCCATGCGGCGTCGGCGCGGGCCGGCACTGTGGCACGGTCGCAGCCGGGGCTGCCGACGCAGGCGGTGATGCCGAGGCGCGGGTCGGCGGGGTCGATGACCCATTCGGCCGCCGCCCGCTGCAGGGCCGGCACATCCGCCGCCCGGACGCGGCCCAGCAGCATGGCGCGCCATGGGCTGGTGCGGATCGCGCCCTCGCTGAAACGGTCGGCGAGATCGGCCAGGCGCCGCAGACCCTCCGGATCGGTTTGTCCGAACGGCAAGCCGAGGCCGAACGCGCCGTGCGAGCCCGCGGCATAGTGGTGGAAGCCGATTGCCGATCCGGGCGCCCGGGCCGGCTGAACCGTGCCGCGCGGCTTTCCGGCCATGGCGAGCAAGTGCTGCTGGACCTGCGCCACCATGTCCACGGCAGGCACGGCACCGCCGACGCGTAACACCATGTCCGCGGCGGGCGCGCCGGCCAGCACGCCGCCGCCATCGATCGCGATGCAGAACTTGGCCGGCAGACCCGCCGGGACAATGGCCTCGATCGCCTCGGCCAACGCCAGGGCGCCTGCCGACACGGCGGGATCATCGCCGGCGAGCAGCGGCGGCATGACGATCCGGCGGCGCTCGATGCCCGGATCGGGGTCGGCGAGGCCGGCCGCGACCATGGCCGCCGCAAAGCCGGGGACGCCAGAGGCCGACAGGCCGCGGACCTGCAGGTTGCCGCGCCGGGTCAGCTCGATGACGCCGTTGCCGAACCGCGCCGCGGCATCGGCCACCGCGCGGGCGGCGTCGCTGGACAGGCGCGCGGACGGCGGCTTCACCCGGACCAGCAGGCCGTCGCCGGTGGCCATCGGCTCATACAGGCTGGGGCACCAGCCACGCTGGGCGAAACGAGGCGTTTGCGCCGGGGCAGCGCCAAGTGTTGCGTCCGGCATGGTCATGCTTCTGGCCCGCTATTGCGGCGCGGATGCCAAAGTCCCTGCGCCTGCGCCTCGGCAAAGCGGGCGGCCAAGGCGGCACGGGCTTCGGGATTGACGCCGCGCAGGAAAGCATTGACCTCCGGCGTGCCCAAGGTGGCGTCGAACAGCAGGTCGAACTGCGCGTCGAACCGGCCGGGGAGCGTGGCGGCGAAGCCATGCAACGCCTCGATGCCGCGGGCGATCTCGGCGGCGCCGCGATAGCCGTGCCGCATCATGCCTTCGATCCAGCGCGGGTTGGCGGCACGGCCGCGCACAACGCGGGCAACCTCCTCCGCCACGGTGCGCGCCCGCGGGGCATCGGGGCGGGACGTGTCGAGATGATAGAGCGCCGGCGCGCCGCCCAGCGCCGCGGCGGCGGCGGCGAACCCGCCCTCGTGCGCCGCGTGCTCGGTGCTGTCCAACAGGTCGGTCTCGGCGTGGTCCTGCTGATGCACGAAGGCGTCCGCGCCGCCGACTCGCGCGGCGAGGCCGACCGGGTCGGGCGCGCCCTCCAGGCCCTGGCCATACGCGCCAGCCGAGGCGGCGAGGTAGCCGTCGGCGGACCATCCCGCGCCATACTGGCCCGCCGGCGCCCCGAATACGCGCGTGGTCGCCCGGCGCAATGCCGGCCCGGCCAGGCCACGCGCCGCCGCTGCGAGCGGGTTCCAGTCGCCGGCCTCGCCGCGTTCGGCGATTGCCCGCACCAGGCTGTCGAACAGCGCCACCTGGCCCGGGAACGCATCGCGGAACAGGCCGGAGATGCGCAGCGTCACGTCCACGCGCGGACGGTCGAGCAACGCGATCGGCAGCACCTCGAACCCGCTGACCCGGGCCGATCCCGCGTCCCAGGCCGGACGGGCGCCGAGCAGCACGAAGGCGAGCGCCAGGTCTTCGCCCCCAGTCCGCATGCTGGCGCTGCCCCAAACGTCGATGACCAGGCTGCGCGGCCATTCGCCGTGATCCTGCAGATGGCGGCGCAGCAGCTCGGCTGCGGCACGTTCGGCTAGAGCCAGGGCAGACCGGGTCGGGACGCCGCGCGGGTCGATGGTGGCGAGGTTGCGCCCGGTCGGCAGCACGTCGGCCCGGCCGCGGGTCGGCGCGCCTGCCGGCCCCGGCGCTACGAAGCGCCCATCCAGCGCCGCCAGCAGCGCCGCACGTTCGGCGGCTGGCGAAGCGTCAAGCGCTTGCTCGTTTCGGGGTTCATCCGCCCCCGGATTCGACCGGCGCAGCGCGTCCAGCATACGGCCGCGCTGCGGCGGTGTCCGGCCATAAACGTGCAGCCCGTCCCGCAACTGCAGGTCCTTCACATCGCATAGATAGGCGTCGAGGCGAGCCAGCGCGTCCTCGGCAAAACCAGCCATTTGCGCCGACTCCGCAGCATTCCGGGCCACGCCGCTCTCGGCCAGCAGCCCGGCGGCGTCCGCACGCTCCAGGATTTCCTGCCGCAGCAACCTGGTGCGCCTGCGGTCCAAACCGTCCGCGGCGGCGTATTCGTCGATCAGGCGCTCGAGGGCCAGGGCCTCCCCATGCGCCCCGGCGGCGGCGATCGGCGGCGTCAGGTGCCCGATGGTGACGGCGCCCAGGCGGCGCTTGGCGGCGGCGGCCTCGCCGGGGTTGTTGACGATGAATGGATACACGACCGGAACGCCGCCGGCCAAGGCGCGCGGCAGGCAAGACGGCGACAGCGCAGCCGCCTTGCCGGGCAGCCACTCCAGCGAGCCGTGGGCGCCCAGATGCAGGACGGCGTGAACGTGCCGCAGCCATAGATAAAAAGCGACGTAGCCATGGCAGGGCACCTGATCGGGGTCGTGATACGACGCGCGCCGATTTGTGCCGCCCCGGTCGGGCTGGATCGCGACGGTCATGTTGCCGAGGCGCAGATGCTGGAGGGTGAAGTCGCCGGGCGGCTCGCCCCAGGCGCGGAGGATGCCAGCCTGCACGGCCTCCGGCAGGGTGGCGAACAGGCGGCGATAGGCGGCGAGCGACAGCATCGGCGTCGGCGGCGCGTGGCACAACGTATCGACGAGGGCGGTCTGGCACGGCAGCTCGCCGGTCGTGAACCCGGCGTCGCGCAGGTCAAGCAGGATTGCATGCAGGCTGGCGAAGCTGTCCAGGCCGACCGCATGGCCGCGCTGCCCGCCGATGCCGGGGTAGTCCGACAGCACGATGGCGATCCGCCGCTCCGCACGCGGGGCCTGGGCCAGCCGCACCCAACCCGCCGCACGGTCCGCCGCCAGCGCAATGCCGTCCGGGTCGGGGCGATGCACGACGCGGGCGAATTGCAGCGCCGGGTGCGCGGGCTCCGGGTCCTTGAACGAGATCGCGCCCGTCAGCAGCCGGCCATCAAGCTCGGGCAGCACGACCTGCATGGCGAGGTCGGCCTGCGACAAGCCGCGCGAGGACGCCTGCCACGCCGCCCGCGACGAACCGGCCAGCACGAGCTGCAGCACCGGCGCGCCCGGCGCGTCGAGCGGCGAACCCGCCTTGTCCTGCCGGGCGCTGAACCCGGTGGCGTTCAGCACCACCGCCGGGCGCCAGGCACGCAGCGTCGCAGCCGCATAGGCGGCGCTGTCCGGCGCTTTCAGGCTCGGGACATAGAGCGCGCCGACCGCCAGGCCACGTGCGCGTAGGGCGGCGACCAGTGCCTCGACCGGGGCGATGTCGGCGGAAAGCAGATGCGAGCGGTAGAACACGATCGCCGCGAGCGGACGGTCCTCGATCAGGTCCAGCGCATGGACGCCGTGCTGCGGCACCGGCTCGGCAGCGTCGTGCGTGTCGGGGCATAGCCCGGCGAGATGCGCCGCGAGCCGCAGGGCGCGGGCCATGTTGGCCGGGCCGCCAAGACGGAAACATGCGTCCAGCCGCGCGAGCGCGCCGGGTGGGATGGTGGACAGCGCCGCGAGCCGTGGATCGTCCAGCCCATCGCCGGGCAGCACGGCAAACGCAATACCGCGGTCCCGGCACAGCGTCGCGACCTCGTCCGTGCCATAACGCCAGTAATCCAGCCCGCCCAGCAGACGCACGACGATGCAGCGCGCGTGGGCCAGCACCTGCTCGGCATAAAGGTCGACCGACATCGGATGCCGTAGCCGCCCGAGGTTCGCCAGCCGCAGGCCCGGCGCATCCGGCATGCCTTGCCACGCGCCGGCCAGCGCGCCCAGGTCCGCATCCGAGAACGACAGCACAACGACGTCCGCGGCGGTTTGGCCGAGGTCGCAGGCGGCCTCGTCCTCATCCAGCGTGCGGGTTTCGCGGACCAGCAGGTGCATGGCGTCAGCCGGCCATGCCGGTCTCGATGGCGGCGCGGTCGAGGCCGGTCTCGCCGATGACCACGACATGGCCGAGCCGGGCCTCGCCGGGCGCCCAGGCGCGGTCGAACTCCTGGCGGAACCGGCCGCCGACGCCCTGAATGGCGAGCCGCATCGGCTTGC
The DNA here is from genome assembly GCA_965277495.1 of Acetobacteraceae bacterium. GTDB lineage: Bacteria > Pseudomonadota > Alphaproteobacteria > Acetobacterales > Acetobacteraceae > CAHJXG01. The sequence goes on from OZ255824.1 coordinate 178,393, forward strand.
CGCGGACTGCGGCGAACCCTTTGATGCGCAGCACCCTGTGCCGTTCGGCGATGCTTTTGAGCCGGGCAATCAGCGCGTCGGGCGCATCCGTCTCGGGGATCGCCACGACGAAGCTCTCGAAATCGTCGTGCTCGTGCGCGCCGTCCTCCGCGTCGTGATGGGACGGGCGCGCCGCCAGGTCGTCCTCCGCGGCGGCGTGCAAGCCAAGCAGGATCGCCGGGTCGACGCGGCCCTCATGCGCCGCCACGGTCCGAACCGCCCGCGGCAACCCGGCGGCCACCGCTGCCCGCACCTGCGCCAGCGTCGCGGCATCGAGCAGGTCGGCCTTGTTCAGCACCACCAAATCCGCCGATTGAAGCTGGTCCTCGAACACCTCGGCCAGCGGGTTGTCGTGGTCGAGGCCGGGGTCGGCCAGACGCTGCGCGGCGACGGCAGCCGGGTCGTCGGCGAAGCGCCCGGCCGCGACCGCGGGGCCATCCACTACCGCGATGACGCCGTCCACCGTGACGCGGGAACGGATGCCGGGCCAGCCGAACGCCTTGAGCAGCGGCTTCGGCAAAGCGAGGCCCGAGGTCTCGATCACGATATGCTCGGGCGGGTCGGCGCGGTTGAGCAATGCCTCCATGGCCGGCAGGAACTCGTCGGCGACGGTGCAGCATAGGCAGCCATTGGCCAATTCGACGATGTCGGCGTCCTCGCAGGCGGGGATGCCGCAGCCGCGCAGCAGGTCTGCGTCGACGCCGACCGAGCCGAACTCGTTGACGATGATGGCCAGGCGCCGTCCGCCGGCATGCTCGATCAAGTGGCGGAGCAGTGTCGTTTTGCCGGCGCCGAGGAAGCCGGTAATCACGGTCGCGGGGATTTTCCCGGTGCTCATGCCGCACGCCCTTGGGTCAGGTCCGGCATGCGGCCCAGCACGACGCGGGCCAGCGACGCCGGGCGGCGGGACGGCAGGACGGTGCCGGTGGCGGAGCGCGCGTAGGTCTCGGCATAGCTCAGCAGGTCCGCCGCCATGCCCGGCTCGAGCCGTCCGAGCAAATAGGTCCACTTGCCCGGCGCCGAGATCGCCGCAGCGCAGCCGTGGTCGCAACTGGACAGGCAAACGACCTCTTTGATGTCGACGACGGGCGCATGGGGATCGAGCAGGGCCGCGACCGCGTCGAGCATACCTTGTCCCGGTCGTGGATCGGCATCCGCCAGGACCTGGCCCGCTCGGCATGTCGTGCAGACGTGGAGCGTAGGAATCGGTGTCGCAGTCATCGGGCAGCCTCCGGTGCGTCATAGCCAAGCACGGGGTGCCGAGCGCCTGCGAACACGAAGCCCGCAGATCGACGCCAATGGGGCTGCCATCGGCCATCGCCGCCGCCGAGGCACCCCGCCCGGCCGCGCGTCGTAGTTAAGGCACGCGGCTTTTGGCCGCTTGCCTCAGCAGAAGTGCGCAGCCTTCGGCTGCTTACTTCAGTAATGGCAGGTCTCCTGGCTCACGGATCTGGCCCCGTCCGGGACCGCGCTGCCCGCCTGCCTTCCCGGGGACGCTCCCCAGTGGCATGCGACGAACAACTCACCGCTTACAGTTGCGGGGGCAGCCGCGGCATCGCACCGCGTTCCCTTTTAACCCGCCCTCCGGAAAAGCGCCGGGTGGCGGGACCATCCGTTGTGCAGTATGTCCCGGCCCTTGTCCTGTCAATCCAAAGCTCTGGCCAATCCTAATTTGACCCTCGTGCTGGGTGGCGCACGGTCGGGCAAAAGCCGCTTTGCCGAGGCTTTGGTGACCCGCCATCCCGCGCCCTGGGTCTATATCGCGACGGCGCAGGCGTTCGATGACGAGATGCGGGCGCGGATCGCCGAGCACCGGGCAGGGCGCGCAGCGGGATGGCGCACGACAGAGGCGCCGACCGGCCTCCCAGCCGCGCTGCAGGACGCGGGCGACGCGCCGGCGCTGGTCGATTGCCTGACGCTTTGGCTCAGCAATCTGATGCTGGGCAATGAGGATGTGGATGCTGCGACGGACGCGCTGGATGCGGTGCTGGACCGGACCGCGCCGACGGTGCTGGTTTCGAACGAGGTCGGCGGCGGCATTGTGCCCGACAACGCGCTCGCCCGGCGCTTTCGCGACGAGGCCGGGCTGCTGCATCAGCGCATCGCGGCGCGCGCCGGCCGCGTGGTGCTGATGGTGGCGGGGCTGCCGCTGTGCGTTAAGGGGACCGGCCATGACTGACGCGGAGCGCCATGCTGGCAAGATGGCCAAGCGCAAGGCCGTGCAGGACGCCGAGGTCGCCGGCAAGACGATCGAAAAGGGCCTGCTGATGGTCCACACCGGGTCCGGCAAGGGCAAGAGCACCGCCGCGTTCGGCCTGCTGCTGCGTATGGCCGGGCGCGGGCGGCGCGTGGGAGTCGTGCAGTTCATCAAGGGCGCCTGGAACACCGGGGAGCGCGCTGCCCTGGCCCGGTTCGACGATTTGGTCGAGTGGCACACCATGGGCGAGGGATTTACCTGGGAGACCCAGGACCGCGACCGCGACGTCGCGGCGTGCCGCCGGGCGTGGGACCAGGCGGTGGCGATGATGCAACAGCCGGACCTGGCGTTGCTGGTGCTGGACGAGCTGAATATCGCGTTGCGCTATGATTATTTGACCGAGGCGGAGGTGCTCGCCGCCTTTGCGGCGCGTCCGGCGGGGCTGCATGTTGTCGTGACGGGCCGCAACGCCCGCCCGGCCCTGATCGCCGCCGCGGACCTCGTGACCGAGATGACATTGATAAAACATCATTTCGCGGCTGGGGTGAAGGCGCAGGAGGGCATCGAGTTCTGACCGCACGCGCGCTCATGCTGCAGGGAACCGGGTCGAGCGTCGGCAAGTCGCTGCTGGTCGCCGGGCTGGCGCGCGCGTGCCTGCGCCGCGGCATCGCCGTGCGCCCGTTCAAGCCGCAGAACATGTCGAACAACGCCGCCGTCACCCCGGATGGCGGCGAGATCGGACGGGCGCAGGCGCTGCAGGCCCGCGCGTCCGGCGTGCCCCCGTCCGTGCACATGAACCCCGTGCTGCTGAAGCCGCAAAGCGAGACCGGGTCGCAGGTCGTCGTGCAGGGCCGCGTCCACGCCACCGCCCGCGCCCGCGAGTACCAGGCGATGAAGCCCGGCCTGATGCCCTTCGTGCTCGACAGTTTCTCCCAATTGGGCGCGGAGTGCGAACTGGTGCTGGTCGAGGGCGCCGGCAGCGCTTCGGAGGTCAACCTGCGCGCCGGCGACATCGCCAACATGGGGTTTGCCCGCGCCACATCGACGCCCGTGGTGGTGATTGGCGACATCGGCCGCGGCGGCGTGATCGCGAGCCTAGTCGGCACCCACGCCGTGCTGGACCCGGAGGACGCCCGCCTTGTCCGCGGCTTCATCGTCAACCGGATGCGCGGCGACCTCACGTTATTCGACGCTGGCATGGCGTTTATCGCGGCGCGGACCGGCTGGGCGGCGCTTGGCCTGGTGCCGCACTTCGCCGGGGCGGCCCGGTTGCCGGCGGAGGACGCGGCGGACCTGGCCGAGGGCGAGCGCCGTCCGGCGGCAAAGCTGCGCATCGCCGTCGCCGTGCTGCCGCGCATCTCCAACTTCGACGACCTGGACCCGCTCGCTGCCGAGCCGGACGTGGACCTGGCGCTGGTCCCGCTCGGCACGCCGCTGCCGGTCTGCGACCTGGTGATCCTGCCGGGATCGAAGGCGACGGTCGCCGACCTTGCCGACCTCCGGACGACGGGGTGGGATATCGACCTGCTGGCGCATCACCGGCGCGGCGGGCGGATTCTTGGCCTGTGCGGCGGCTATCAGATGCTCGGCCAGTGGATTGATGATCCCCAGGGGATCGAGGGGCCGCCGGGCCGGGTTGCCGGGCTTGGATTGCTGGATGTCGAGACTGTGCTCGGCCCCGAAAAGCGGCTGGAGGCGGCGGCGGGCCAGTCGGCTGACGGCCTCGGCTTCCGCGGCTATGAAATGCACATGGGCCGCACCACTGGTGCCGCGACCGCCCGCCCGTTGCTGCGCCATGCGGACGGACGCCCGGACGGGGCCTGCTCGCCGGACGGATTGGTGCTCGGCACCTACGTGCATGGCCTGTTCGCCGACGACGCGCAACGTGGCGCGTGGCTGCGGCGTTGGGGCGCTGCGCCCTCGGGCCACCGCCACGATGACGCGGTGGAGCAGGCGCTGGACGGGCTCGCGCAGCATTTGGAACGGCACATCGACGTGGACCGGCTGCTCAGCCTCGCAGCGTAGCGGCCCAAAGCAGCAGCGCCGCCACGATCTGCAGCGCGCATGACGTGCGATACAGCGCGAGCGCCCGGCCGAGATCGTCCGCCTTGGCGTCCGCCCGGCCATCGCCCATCCAGCCGTCGTCCACCAGCACGTCGCCATACCAACGCGGCCCGGCGAGCCGCAGGCCGAGCGCCCCGGCCATCGCGGCCTCGGGCCAGCCTGCGTTCGGCGAGCGGTGCCGCCCGGCGTCGCGCCAGACCGCCCGCAACGCCCCACGCGCCGATGCGCCAGGATGCAGCGACGCGGCCAGCACGAGCCAGGCCGCGGCGAGCTGGGAGGCTGGAAGGTTGATCAGGTCGTCGAGCCGGGCCGACGCCCAGCCGAACTCGCGGTGCCGGGGCGTCAGGTGCCCGATCATGCTGTCGGCGGTGTTGATGGCCTTGTAGGCGGCGATCCCCGGCAGGCCGAGCAGCGCGCCCCAGAGCGCCGGGGCGACGACGCCGTCGGAGAAGTTTTCGGCCAGGCTCTCGATGGCGGCGCGCAGCACCGCGGGCTCATCCAGCGTAGCGGGGTTGCGCCCGACGATGTGGGCGACGGCGGCACGTCCGGCGGGCAGGCCGCCCTGGCGCAGTGCCTGGCCGACCGCGGCGACGAAGCTCCATAGGCTCCGCTGCGCCAGGAGGGTGCTGGCGGCCGCGGCGGCCAGCAGCAGGGCGAGCGCTGGCGGCAACATGGCGGAAAGCGCCGCCTGCAACGCCGCCGCCGGCCCGGCGCTGGCGGCGAGCAGCACCAGCACGGCGCCGATCCCCCGGCGGTGGCGGACGCCAGGGCTTAGCGTGTCGCGGTTCCAGGTCCGGTCGAGCCGGGCGATCAGCGCACCCACCCACATGACGGGATGCCCGATGGCGCGGACCCAAGCTTCGGGGTATCCCGCAACGGCCTCCAGCACCAGGGCGCAGGCGATCAGGCCCGGGTTGGACAAAGGGTGCATCGCGCAGGAGCTACCATGGCGGACGGGGATGTGGCGATTGCGCATGGCGGCGGGCTGATCGCCGCACAGGCGCAGTTCCCAGGGGCGCCGGAGCCTTGGATCGACCTGTCGACCGGGATCAACGCCGTGCCCTACCCGGTTCCGCCTCTGCCGCACGCGGCCTACGAACGCCTGCCGGAACCCGAGGACGTGCTGCGGCTGGAAACGGTGGCGGCGCGGGCGTATGGCGTGGCCGATGCGCGCATGGTGGTGGCGGCGCCCGGCACGCAAATTTTAATCAGCCTGTTGCCGCGCCTGCTACGGCGAGCTGGCGTCGCGATCATCGGTCCGACCTATGCGGAGCATGCGGCCGCGTGGGCGGCGAGCGGCAGCACGGTGCGGATCGTCGACGGCATCCAAGCGGTCGGCCTGGATCGGGCCGTGGTGTTGTGCAATCCCAACAATCCCGATGGGCGACGCTTTCGGGCCGTCGAGTTGGCGCAACTCGCGGGGCTACTTGACCTTCTTGTCGTGGACGAGGCGTTTGCGGATCTGGAGGAGCCGGACCTCAGCCTCGCGCCAATGCTGCCGCCCAACGCGGTCGTGCTGCGGTCGTTCGGCAAGACCTATGGCTTGGCCGGGCTACGGCTCGGCTTTGCGATCGCACCGCTGGCTCTGGCGCAGGAGGTCCGCACAGCGCTCGGGCCATGGGCGGTGAGCGGGGCCGCAATCGAGATCGGCACTGCGGCGCTTGGGGATATCGCATGGCTGGCCGATGCGCGTTCCCGCCTCAAGCGCGATGTGCCGCGCCTACATGCCTCGCTGGCCAAAGCGGGCATGCGCGTAATCGGCGGCACCTTGCTTTACTGCCTGGCGCAAGCCCCCGATGCAGTGGCGGCCTTCGAGCACCTCGGACGCGCCGGCATCCTCGTGCGCCGCTTCGACACGGAGCCGGCGTGGCTGCGGTTCGGCATCCCCGGCGGCGCATGGGACCGCATCGAAACGGCGCTGGCCCGGCTAGCCCCTTGATGGGACCAGCCGGCGCTGCGTCTCAGCGTTCTGACATGCTGGTGATGATGCGGTCGACCATGCCGTAGGCGATCGCCTCCTCCGCGCTCATCCAATAGTTGCGGTCGGTGTCGCGCACCACCCGTTCCATGCTCTGCCCGGTCTCATGCGCGATGATGCGGTTGATCCGTTCGCGCATCTTGATGATCTCGCGCGCCTCAATGTCGATGTCGGTGGCCGGGCCGCGCACGCCGCCCATGGGCTGATGCAGCAGGAATCGCGTGTTGGGCAGGCACAGCCGCCGCTCCTTCGCGCCGGCCAGGAAAATCAGCGCGCCGGCGCTGGCGACCCAGCCGGTGCCGATCACCCGCACGGGCGCCACGGTGTCGACGAAGCGGATCATGTCGTGGATGGTGTCGCCGCTCTCGACGTGGCCGCCGGGCGAGTTCACGTAGACATCGATCGGCTTGTCCGAGTCGCTCGCCAACGCCAGCAGCCGCCCGGTGACGTCGCGGGCCACCTTGTCGTTGATCGCGCCGAATACGAGCACTTTCCGGGTGTTGAACAGCCGCGTCTCGAGCTCGTTGATCGGTGACGACAGCGTCTTATTGTCGTCAGGCTCCTTCGGCTCGGGGCCCTGCGGCTCCGGGACTTCGGGATCTTCGTCGTCGGCGCGCGGCGCATATCGATTGGAGTGTGCCAAGGTAAGCTCCTAGGGTGGGTGCGGCTTATATAGGTGAAGGTTGGTCTAGGGCCAACGCAAGCTAGTGGTCCGATGCTGACGCCCACTTCAGGGCGTTAGCTGAATCGGTCCACCAAATTATATTAATCAAGCACCCGGGCCCGGATGGTGCCAGGGATCGCGCATAATGCCGCCAGCGCCGCGGCCCGGACTTCCGGACGGCGGTCCACGTCGGCCATGACATAGCCGAGCTCGCCGTCCGTTTGCAGCAACTGCGACGACACGTTCAGCCCGCGCTGGCTGAACACGGCGTTGATCTCGCCGAGCACGCCGGGCACGTTGCGGTGCACATGAAGGTAACGCGCCTGGCCCGGCGCCCGCGGCTGGTCGACATGCGGGAAGTTCACCGCGCCGCCGGTCGACCCCGCATCCAGGAAATCCAGCAGCTTGTGCGCGACCTCCTCGCCGATACGCTCCTGCGCCTCCTCGGTCGAGCCGCCGATATGCGGGGTCAGGATCACGTTGGGCAGGCCCTGCAGCGGGGACGCGAACGCTTCGCCGGCCGACTTCGGCTCGGTCGGGAACACGTCGACCGCTGCGCCGGCCAGATGCCCGGAACGCAGCGCCGCCGCCAGGGCATCGAGGTCCACGACCCGGCCGCGGGAGTTGTTGATCAGGTACGCGCCGCCCCGCATCGCCGCGATCTCGTCCGCGCCTATCATTCCGCGTGTGGCCGGGGTGTCGGGCACGTGCAGGGTCACGACGTCGCTCCCGGCCAGCAATTCCGCCAGCGTGGCGACCGGCTCGGTGTTGCCGTGGCGCAGCTTGTTGGTGCGGTCGTAGTAGATCACCCGCATGCCCATCGCCTCCGCAATGGTCGAGAGCTGGCTGCCGATGTTGCCGTAGCCGACGATGCCCAGCACCTTGCCGCGCACCTCGAAGCTGCCGGCGGCGGACTTGTCCCAGCCGCCGCGATGCGCCTCGGCCGAGCGCGGGGTGATGCGGCGCAGCAGCATGACGATCTCGCCGACGGTCAGCTCGGCGACGCTGCGGGTGTTGCTGAACGGCGCGTTGAACACCGGGATGCCGAGGCTGCGCGCCGCCTGCAGTTCCACCTGGTCGGTGCCGATGCAGAAACAGCCGACCGTCATCAGCGGCCCGGCGCCGGCGAGCACCGCAGCCGAAAGCTGCGTCCGGCTGCGTATGCCCACCGCATGCGCACCGCGCACCGCGTCGACCAGGGCCGGCCCTTCCAACGCCTTGGGGTAATGCCGCACGTCGGTGTAGCCAGCAGCCTCGAACAGGGCGACGGCGCTGGCGCTGATGCCCTCCAGCAGCACGATGCGGGTCTCCGCACGGCTGAAGGGAGCGCTCGGTTGCAGAAGGGGCATGGCGTTCGATCCTTTACGGCGCGCTCTGTACGCGCAACCCGGGGCTGGCAGCAATATACGCTTGCCTTGAGGCTGCGATGCGCGAAGAAGCCCTATGCCCTCCCCAACGTCTCCGGGCGTCGACCCACGCCGACCCACCCTGCGCGCCCGCCTCGGCGCGCTTCGCACCCTGCCGCCGTTCCTCGCACTGGTCTGGCGCACCAGCCCCGGCCTCACCTCCGGCGCCTTGGCACTGCGGCTGATCCGGGCGCTGCTGCCGGTCGCGACGCTGTTCGTGGGCAAGCTGATCATCGACGAGGTCGTGCATTTGTCGCGGCTGCCGGGCCATCCGGTCGACGCCGCCGGCTGGCTGGCCAGCGGGCTGCCGCTGCGGCTCGTGCTGCTGATCACGGCGGAGTTGGGCCTCGCGGTGTCGACGGACGTGCTGGGCCGGGTGGTTTCCCTGGTCGACGCCCTGCTGTCCGAGCGGTTCACCAACACCTCCAGCATCCGGCTGATGCAGCACGCCGCCACCCTCGACCTCAAGGACTTCGAGGACAGCGAAATCCAGGACAAGCTCGACCGCGCCCGGCGGCAGATCGGCGGACGCACGACGCTTATCAGCCAGATGTTCGGCCAGGCGCAGGACGTCGTCACCGTCCTCGGCTTCGCCGCTGGGCTCGCGGCCTATGCGCCGTGGCTAATCGCCCTGCTGCTGCTGGCGCTGATCCCGGCCTTCGTGGGCGAGGCGCATTTCAACGCCCAGGCCTATGCGCTGAGCTTCGCCCGCACGGCCGAACGGCGCGAGCTCGACTACGTGCGGCTGGTCGGCGCCAGCACGGACGCGGCCAAGGAGGTCAAGATCTTCGGCCTCAACGGCTTCCTGATCGAGCGTTACCGGCAGCTCTCGGAGATGATGCAGGCGGAGAACCGGCGACTTGCGTTGCGCCGGGCCGGCTGGGGCGGGGCGCTCGCGGCGCTGGGGACGGTCGGCTATTACATCGCCTACGCCTATCTCGCCTGGCGCACGCTGGCGGGCGGGTTCACCATTGGCGACCTGACCTTCCTCGCCGGGTCGTTCCTGCGGCTGCGCGGGTTGTTGGAGGGCCTGCTGTCCGGGTTCTCCAACCTGGCGGGCCAGGCGCTCTATTTGGACGACCTTTTTTCCTTTTTCGAGGTCGTGCCCGATATCCAGTCGCCCCCGCACCCCCGGCCATTCCCTGCCACGGTCGGGACCGGCATCGTGTTCGAGGGCGTCGGCTTCCGCTACCCCGGCACCGAGCGCTGGGCGGTCCGCGGCCTGAATTTTACATTGCAGGCCGGCGAAACCCTGGCGCTGGTCGGCGAGAACGGCGCCGGCAAGACGACACTCGTGAAGTTGTTGGCGCGGCTTTACGACCCGGACGAGGGCCGCATCCTGCTGGACGGGCACGACATTCGCGAATACGATCTCGACCAGTTGCGCGGCAGCATGGGCGTCATCTTCCAGGACTTCGTGCGCTACTACCTGACCGCCTCCGACAATATCGCTGTCGGCCGAATAGAGGCGCGGGATGACCGTGCGCGCATCGAGGCCGCCGCCCGCCGCGGCCTGGCCGATGACGTGATCGGGCGGCTGCCGCGCGGCTACGAGCAGATGATCGGACGCTGGTTCCGCGGCGGCGTCGAGCTGTCGGGCGGCGAGTGGCAGAAGATCGCCATCGCCCGCGCCTACATGCGGGACGCGCGCGTGCTGATCCTGGACGAGCCGACCGCCGCGCTGGACGCCCGCTCCGAGTTCGAGGTGTTCCAGCGCTTCAAGGAACTAAGCGCCGGCCGCACGGCGGTGCTGATCTCGCACCGGTTCAGCAGCGTGCGCATGGCGGACCGCATCCTGGTAATGGCCGGCGGCGAGATCGAGGCGTCCGGCACCCACGACGCGCTCCTGACGCAGCACGGGCGCTATGCGGAGCTGTTCGAGCTGCAGGCGGCGGGGTATCGGTAGCACTGCAAGACGGCTCGTGCCGGTCACGCATGTCCCGCCAGTCCGAGTGATAGCGTGCTTGAACGGTCGCAGCATAAAACGGCCGGCAGCAAAATCCTCAAGAAGCTGTTTCGCCCTGTCCATTTTCCTACGCAGCAGCGTGACCCTTTGCCCGTCCGCTTGCCTGCCGTAGCTGCAGCAAAAAGGGGGAGTCCGTCATCTCCATCGCCGCAGCCAACTCCTCGATCTGCCGGACGTGCATAGGGCTGAAACCTTTGTCATTTTGTAGGCCAACAGCAATCAGGTTCTCCAAAGCCTCGCCGAACTCACTATGGTCCACCTCCTCGCGCACATACTGGAGAGCCTCCTTCGGCCACATGGTCGAGAGGTCCTGCAGTAAGGGAACAAAGGCTTGGGATAGGCGGTTGTAGTGTTCAAAATCTTTCATGATTTCCACTCTTAGAAATTGCGGGGCGTATTGAGTGGGTGTGCTGTCCGGATGGAGCTGTCCGAATCAACGATGACACGGATAACAACCCCGTCTCGTGTTCCCTCCACGCTGCTCCGTCCGTTCTGCTGGAGAGTGCGGGCGGATGCTGGATCATTGGCGACGCTTTCGATTTCTGTGACGATCTTGTTGTCCGACCAGCCTGCTGGAGACTTGCTCTTGCCTTGGATACCAGTGCCAGGCCGGTGACCGCCACCTGTTTTGTCACCGTCCAGAATATGCAGGCGCCTGACTGGCGACAGCGTAGCAGACCCTTGGATGGGGCCACCACGCATCCCTTCGGTTACCTAGCTTTGCCGTTGGCCTGCCGCCAAATACCTATCCCAGCGTCGTCCCGCACGCCGCGAGCAACCCACGCAGGTCCTGGATCGCCGGGAATACCTCCTGGTTCAAATCCTCGCCCTGGCGGTCGTGCGCAGCCTGTTCCATCTCCACAATTGCGCGGTCCTCCGCGAAGATGCGCTCGGTAAAGAACACCAGGAACGGCCACACCGCCTCGATCAGCCCCGGGATGCGCGGACGACGCACTGACAGCAACCCGAAGGTCCGGTTGGTGCGCTGCTCCGCGTCGAGCGGCACATAGACGATCCACAAATCCATGATCGGCACATCATCCCCGGCCCAAATCTTGAGCGTCTGATACGGGTATTCGGTGCGGATCGTCATCTTGTCGCGGTTGTTCTCCCAGCCGCCCACGCGCTTGCTGCCGAAGATAACGCGCTCGCCCAGCGACTGCCCGCCGCCGGTGCGGGCGAAGGTGTAGTCGATCTCGAACCAGCCCTCGCCGATGCGGCGGCCCAGGAAGCGCGGGCGGATTTGGCCCATCTGCGCCCGGTGCAGGAACTGGTGGTTCATGTCCATGAGGTTCTCATGCATGAACGTGTAGTGGCAGCCGATGGGCTTGCCGAAGCGCCGGGTCTTGTAAGCGGGGTTGGCGACCGAGCCGAGCGCCGGCAACGGACGCTGCTCCGCCAGCGCGGCGTCGCCGGGAAAGACGAAGATCAGGCCCTCCGCCTCGCGGCAGGGATAGGCGCGCACGCCGTTCGGCAGGCGGCCCTTGCCGAGATAGGGCACGTCGACGCAGCTTCCGCTCCGGTCATAGGTCCATCCGTGGTAGCAGCAGCGGATGGCGTCGCCGTCGACCACGCCCTTGTGCAGCGGCACCTGGCGATGGGCGCAGCGGTCTTCCAGCGCGAACACGGCCCCGTCCTTGCCCCGGACCAGCACGATCGGCTCGCCGGCGAAGCGGACGCCGAGCGCCTTGCCCGTCTTGACTTCGGGCGACCACGCCAGCGGATACCAATGGTCGGGATGGGCGCCAACTCGGCGCAGGTCAACGCAGGCCAGGGTATTGGGGCCGTCAAGCATCGTATTCTCCTTGGGTCCTGAACCATCTGGCCTTAACGCCGCTGCGTCAACGCATGTCGAACTGGTCCGATCCTCGTTTCGTCCCATATCTTGTAAATGCTCGACGCTCCGCACGCTACCGCCGCCATCACCACCGCAATCCTGCCGCGTCCGCCGATGCCGACGCGGGTGCGCTCCCAGGTCGAGTCGTTCTTCGTCCTGCGGCGCAACCCGCTCGAGCTATGGGGCGCGCCTGCCTATGAACAGGACATCCTCGGTGGCCGGTTCCTAGGCCGCGAGCAGTTGATGCTCAACTCCCCCGAAGCAATCCGCCACGTGCTGGTGGCGAACTACGAAAATTACGGCCGCAACATCGGCGCGAAGCGGGTGCTGCAGCCGCTGCTGGGCCGCGGCCTGTTCCTGGCGGAGGGCGCGGCCTGGCGGCACCAGCGCCGCACCATCGCCCCCGCCATGGCGCCGCGCAGCATGCCGGTGCTGTCCCGCCACGTCGTCACCGCCTCCCGCCATGCCGAATCGACGCTGGACGGGCTGACGGGCCAGCCGATCGTGCTGATGACGCACCTGCAGCACCTGGCGCTGCACATCGCCGGGCAGTCGATGTTCTCGCTCGAGATGGCCGGGTTCGGGACGGAGTTGCGGGCGCGCCTGATGGACTATGCACGGCGATTCGCCCAGCCCGGCGCGCTCGACCTGCTGCTGCCCATTTCGATCCCCTCCCCGCTCGACATCGGGCGCGGGACGTTCCGGGCGGAATGGCTGCGGTTCATTGACCGCCTGATCGACGCGCGGGCGGCGCAGGCCCCGGCTGACGGCGGACCGCGCGACCTGCTGGACATGCTCTCCGCCGCGCGCGACCCCGACACCGGCGCGAGCTTCGGCCGGGCGCAGTTGCGGGACGAGGTCGCGACGATGATCCTGGCCGGGCACGAGACGACGGCGGTCACGCTGTTCTGGGCCTGCTATATCGCCGCCCGCCTGCCCGATCAGCAGGACCGCCTCGCCGCCGAGGCCGCGACCGTCGATCTGTCCGAGGATGGCGCCGCCGATGCGCTGCGGTCGCTGCCCGCCATGCGGGCCCATGTGGACGAGGCGCTGCGGCTGTATCCGCCGGCATTCCTGATTGTGCGTGAGGCGTTGGCGCCGGACGTCATCGCCGGGCACAAAGTGGCCGCTGGCACGGTGGTCAGCGTTTCGCCCTGGGTGCTGCACCGGCACCGGAAATTATGGGAGGACCCGGACCGCTTCGACGCCGACCGCTTTATGCCCGGCGCGCCGCCACCCGGACGCTATAGCTACATGCCGTTCGGGGCCGGTCCCCGCGTCTGCGTCGGCGCGCAGTTCGCCTTGACGGAAGCGGTGCTGGTGCTGGCGCGGCTGCTGCAGGCGTTCCGCATCGGGTTCGCCGGACGCGGCGCGGTCATGCCGCGCGGCTTCGTCACGACGCAGCCGGACCGGCCCGTCCATTTCGTACTGGAACGGCGGGCATAACCGCCATCGGCAGCGGCGGGGAGCCGGCCGGCGGGATCATCCTGCCGGGATCGAGCTGGGTCGACAGCTCGGACAAGCGGCGCGCGGCGGCGATGATCCGCTCCAGCGCCAAGGCGGAGTTGGAAACGACGGTGTCGGTATTTTCAAGGATTTCACGCAGCAGTCCGCGGAACTCCGCCTGGATTTCGGGCGACATGTGCGCCCGGCCGAACGTGACCTCCCCAAGCCAATCCGGCAGCCCCTTGGTGATGTCGAGCTGGTTGCCGATGTGGTGGCGCAGCGTGCCGTCGGGTCCGAACACCGGGGAGATGAACAGCAGGTTCCAGAACGCCGAACCGTCCTTGCGGTAGTTCACGATCCATTCGATGCAGCCCTCGCCGGCGCGGACGCAACGTCCGATGCGGGCGCGGGTGGCCGCGTCGGTGGCGGCGCCCTGCAGCAATCGGCAGTTGCGGCCCACCAGCTCGACGCGGGAATATCCGGACAATGCCTCGAACGCCGCGTTGACGGCGATCATGGGCGTGTCGGGCTGTCGCGCGTCGGTGAGCACCAACGGTTCCGTGCTATGGGCGACAGCCGCCAGCAGGGCCGCGGTCATCCTGTCCTGCTCAGCCATGGGTTCCACCTGCATATCGGGCGTCAGCATCCCTGCTTCTGGCAGCAAGGGCAATCCCGATCATCCGTGGCGGCGGCGCCAGACGTCGGCGGCACGGGCATCGGCGTCGTACGGTGCCTCTCCCAGCGCAATCAGGCCCAGCGCTATGGTGGCGACGGCCGTGGCGGCGCCTGGCCCGCCATCGTCGCCGTACCACACTTGGGCCAGGCCAGCGTCCGTTTCGGCACTGGAAGGAAGCGGCGCGAGTACGGCCTCGCCGGTGCCGTTCGCGCGGTCGAACCAATGCGCGGCCACCGCCTTGGCGGGCGTGCGCTCGGCCTCGCCGCCGCCGCCCTTGACGACGACCAGGCGCTGCCGGCCCAGGCGTTCCGCGGCCGCGAGGTGCAGCGCGATGTAGGCGGGATGGAACACGCCATCGACGCCGGCCCGGGCGTCGAACGGGTCCAGCATCCGCGCGGCCGTGTTGAGCGGCGACCGCAGGCCGAGCACGCGCCGCAGCCCCAGCAGCGCATCGAGCGCCGGGCTGAGCGCCTGCAGCGGAAGGTAGGCGAACCCCGTCCGCTCGAGCTGCGCCGCCGCATCCGCGCGGTCCATGGCCGGGCGCAAGCCGAGCGCCTCCAAGCCTTGCGGCACCGACATCGCGCGCGAGAACTCGTTGGTCCCGTGCATCAGCACCCGCCGCCCGGCCCGCGCCAAGGCCAGCGCCGCCAGCAGGAACCATGGCACCCCGCGCGTCCGCCCAGCGCCATAAGACGGCCAATCCAGATCGACCGGCGCTGCGCCCGCCGGCAGCCCAGCGCCCATATGCGCGCGGGCGGCGTCGACCAGCCCGGCCATCTCCGCCGCATCCTCGCCGCGATAGCGCAGCAGCATTAGGAACGCGCCAACCTGGTGCGGGTCGGCCTCATTGTGCAGCACCATAGACAGCGCGTCCTGCGCCTCATCGCGCGTCAGGGCGCGGGACCGCCCGGGGCCGCGGCCCAGGGTGCGGACGTAGGCGGCGAAGCGGTGCTCTTCGAGCGTCGCTGCCGGATCAGGCGGCAAGGTGCGCTTCTGCCGCCGGTTTCGCCGCCGCTAGCATTACCGACGCATCCGCCATGGCGACGACGGCGCCGATCAGCACGAGCGTCGGGCCGTCCAGCCCGGCAGCGTCCACCGCATCGGCGATGCTATCAAGCGTCCCGAGAATGCGGCGTTCATTGGCAAGGGTGGCGTTCTCCATGGCGATGGCCGGCGTGCCGGGCGTCATGCCGGCCCCCAGCAGCCGCGCGGCGAGCAGCGGCAGGGTGCGGACGCCCATGTAAACCGCGAGCGTGCCGCCGGCGCGCGCCAACGCGGTCCAGTCATGCTCCGGCAGCCGGTCGTCGCTGCCATGCGCGGTGATCATGTGCAGGCTGCGCGACGCGCCGCGATGGGTGAGCGGGATTCCGAGGCGCGCGGCGGCGGCGAGGGCCGCGGTGATGCCGGGCACGACTTCGGTGGGGACGCCCGCGGCGCGCAGGCTCTCGAGTTCCTCGCCGCCGCGTCCGAACACGAAGGGATCGCCGCCTTTGAGCCTGACGACGTGGCGGCCGGCCTGGGCGTTGCTGACGATCAATGCGTTAATCGCTGACTGCGCCATGGCGTGGCGTCCGCAGCGCTTGCCGACGTCGATGCGCCGCGCGCCGGGCTTGATTAAGGCGAGCACGCCGGGGCCGATCAGCTTGTCATAAAGGACGACGTCGGCGTCCCGGATGGCGTCGACGGCGCGCACGGTCAACAGATCGGCGGCGCCTGGCCCGGCGCCCACCAACGTCGCCCGGCCCGCACGGCGCGACGCTGGCGGCAGCGTGCCGACCATGATTCCACGCGCCTGTGCGGCGGCCTGGACCGGTCCAGGCGCGGTGACGCATAGCCGCACGCCGTCGAGGTCGGCGGCCATGAAGCCGCGGCGGTCGAGCCGCAGCTTGCCCTCGGCCGCCAAGGCCCGCGTTCCCGCATCGGGTTCGGCATCGACGACGTGCAGCAGGGCGCCCTGTCCCACAAGGAATGCAGCAACCACCGCGTCGCTGCCGGCCATCAGCACGCTCTGCCCGGCCAAGCCGAGCGTGAAAGGCGCCGGGTCGCGCAGCATGTCGATAGGCATCAAACAGGGTTCTCCTTGGCCCCCGGCAAAACACCGCCAGCGGCTACGTTGTCAAGGCGTCCGATGCGGCATTGCCGCGTGGGAAACCAGATGGGCATCCCGACATGGTTCTGCCAGAACCAAGCAAGAAACATGCCCAATGCCAGTAGCTGGACATCCGGCAAATAAAGGCGATACGCAGGCGGCATGAATATGCGCCGCTTGGGACCGATGCTCGCGGCTGTGTGGATCGCCGGCTGCAGCGTCGCTGACTTCGACATCCCTGGCGCCGGCGGCGACGAAGCAGGCTATGCCGCCCAGCATCCTTATTATGCCGAATTCTGCGCCCTGTCGCAGATCAAGAAAAAGCCGGGTTATGGCGCCAATATCCGGGGCGAGATCGGCGGCCACGCCGTAGTGTACCTGAATGGCGCCTGCCGCATCGCCGGGCTGGGCTATCCGGTGCTGGAGGTGTGCGACGGCGCGGACGGGCAGCCACCGGACGGCGTGGGCCTGAGCATGAACGCGCATTTCATCAACGCGAAGTGGGTGGCGACCCCCGGGCGCGACTTCTTCTTCCATGGCGGGCTCGCGCCAGGCGCGCCGCTGACCCGCGACGGCTATGTCCGAGTGCAGCAGCAGGCCAAGCGGCTCGGCATCTATGACGGCATCGCCTTCCACCCGGAGTCGTACGGCGTGCTGCCGCCGGGCTGGCCAGGTTCGGAGGAGGATGAGAAATACGAGGTGTCGGCCGCGACCGACTACGCCATCAGCTTCGGCCGCGGGCGGTATTGCGCGCGGGTGCCGGCCAGCCGGGCGCAGATGGCGGCAATGGTGGCGTTCCTGAACGAGCAGAACGCGCCGTATCGCAGCGGCGCCCGGGTGTTCGAATGGAGCGTGTTCACCGACAACTGCATCCATTTGGCGCATAACGCGCTGGCCGCCGCGGGATTGTGGACGCCGTGGCGGATCGACCGCCCGCTGCTCGTCTCGATTTTCGATTTCCCGGTGCCGAAAAACGAGTTCGTGAACCTGATGCGGCGCACCAACGACATCGGCCTTGTGGACCTCGCGGCGGCGTATCGCGACCCGGACGCCCGCCGCTCGATCTTGACCTATGGGCGGCTGCCGGCACAGCCCGGCGCGCTGGCCGAAGCACGCGGGCCACAGCGGCCGAATGAAATTTACGATACCGGGCTCAAGCTGATTTTCTACGACGACCCGCTGTTCGGCCCGTATCAGGGCCGGTTCGACGCCATATTCGCCGACCCGCGCGAGCTGAACCCAGGGCGCAACGCAGGCTGGTTCGCCGCCGCATACCGTTCGGCAGAGGCGGCGCGGCAGCCGCTCGCGTGGTGGCAGGCGCAGCCGCCCTACGCCGGAGACCCGGCCTTTCCGGAATTCTATGACAAGTTTTACCAGGCGATCGGCCAGGAACGGTCGCGTTTGGAGGGCATGCGGCAGCGGCGTCCGGCCATTGGCGTCGATTGAGGCTAGATCAACGGCCTGGCAGCCGCCCGGTGGCGCTGGCCCGCACGCCGCGGATCGTTGCCAGCAGCGTCGTCTGCGACCCGTCTCGGAACCGCCAGCGGCGGACGCCGTATTCCGCAAGCGCCATCGCCACGAGCAGTGGCAGGTTCAGCACGGTCACGAACGTGCGCCATGCGTCCGGCGCCGCCATCGCCAGCACCGCCGATGCCACGATCTGGCCAGCGAAGAAAAGGCACCAGGCCACGGTGACCGCATGGGTATAACCTTCCATTCCGGTGTGGAACCTCGGGTTGAGCCGACGCGCCAGCCGGGTGACCAGCGGCGTGCGGCCGGGCAGGAGGCTGGCTCCGAACACGATCAGAAGCCCCGCATAGAGCATGGCGTGGGACAACCCAGCCGCCGCGAGCAGGCCCATCGCCGGCGAGCGCATTGCTCCCATGCCCAACGCGAGCAGCAGTGCCAAGGGCGCCAGCACCGCGAGACTACGCCGCCAGCCTGGCCGCAGCGCGCCCCGCAGCACGACGCCCGCCGCCAACGCCTGCAACGCCGCGAGCGGCAGCGCTGCCGCCATGCCCCACCCGGTCGCCAGCGCCGCTTGAGTTGCAAATGGCGACACGGCCGCCGCCGCAATTAACGCCGTTTGGCTCATTTTCACAGCACGCTGCAGCACGGCCACCCTTCCCTGTCCGGCCTTCGCCTTATAGATCATGCATGGGACGATGGCTTTGCAATACGGGTGCGAAACGGTTATGATTGAGGGAGGGGTGAACGTGTCTGACCTGAAGCAAGTTCCATTGCAAGAACCTGGCCTGCAATCCGGCCCCGAGCGGGCCTTGGCCGAGTTGGTTGTGAACGCGTTGCAGCTCGAGGTTCCGGCCGAGGCCATCGAGCCGGACATGCGCCTGTTCGGAGAGGGCCTGGGACTGGACTCGATCGACGCGCTGGAACTGGCGCTGGCGATCACCCGGGCCTATGGCTTCGAGCTGCGGTCCGACGATGAGCGCAACCAGCAGATTTTCGCATCGCTCCGTAGCCTGGCCGCGCATATCGAGGCGCACCGGACCCGCTGAGCATGACGCCAGAGCCGCATGATCTCGAGCCGCTGTTCGATCGTCCGTCGGGCGCGGTCCTGTTCTATTGGCGTCAGCAGCCGGTAACCGCCGCCGCGTTCCTGCGCGACGCGAACACAGTCGCGGCAACGCTGCCCGACGCCCCGCACATGGTCAATCTTTGCCGCGACCGCTACGCCTTTGCCGTCGCCTTTGCCGCCGCGCTGATCCGGCGCCAAGCCTGCCTGATGACTGGGGACCAATCGACGTCCGGGGTCTCGGCGCTGGCGGAACGCTTCCCGGGCGTCTACGCGGCTGTAGACGAAGCGGGATGCGTGCCGCTGCCGGTCCACCTCGTGTGTCCCACCGGGCGGCAACCGGCTGCCTGCCCGCCGATCCCACGGTTTCCCGCAGACCAGCTCGCAGCGCTCGTTTTCACCTCCGGCAGCACCGGCGCCCCCGTCGCGCACGCCAAGCTATGGGGCGCGCTGGCCGCCCGCAGCCGTGCCGCGGCCGCACAGTTCGCATTGTCCGAGGCCGCCCCCGCCGCGATCATCGGCACCGTGCCGCCACAGCACATGTATGGCCTCGAGCTCACGCTGCTGCTGCCGCTGCACGCGCCGGCTGCGAGCTGGTGCGGCCCGGCCTTCTTTCCCGGCGACGTGCGCGCCGCCCTCGCCGCCGTGCCCGCCCCGCGCATCCTGGTCACCACGCCGTTGCAAACCCGCGCCTACCTGCACGCCGGCGCTGGATTGCCGCCGATGGTCGCCGCCATCTCGGCGACGGCGCCGCTCGACCCGAGCCTCGCAGCCGAGGCGGAAGCGCGCTGGCAAGCGCCGATGCTCGAGATATTCGGCGCGACCGAGGTTGGCTCCATCGCCAGCCGCCGAACGCTGGATGGCGATGCCTGGACGGCGTATCCCGGCGTCGTGGTGCAGCAGGACGCGGGCGCAACGCTGGTGTCCGCGCCATGGGCCGGCCCGGTCGAGCTCGCCGACCGGATCGAGCCGTTGGACGCCTGGCGCTTCCGCTTGCTGGGCCGCCGGTCCGACCTCGTGAAGCTTGGCGGACGGCGTGCCTCATTGTCGGGGCTGAACCGCATATTACTGGGATTGGAGGGCGTGGCGGATGGGGCATTCCTGGCGCCGGACGATCTCGGCCAGCGCGCCAACGCGCGGCTGATGGCGGTCGTGGTGGCGCCGCGCCGCAGCCCGGGCAGCATACTCGCGGAGCTGCGCGGCCGGGTCGACCCGCTGTTCCTGCCGCGCCGGGTGATCCGCGTGGATGCGTTGCCGAGGAACGAGCTCGGCAAGCTGCCACGGCAGGCACTGCTGGCACTGGTGGCCCAGCACGACGCGCCCACCTGATGCGCGCGGTAGGCGGGTTCTGCATCCCGGACGATCACCCGAGCCTGCCGGGCCACTTCCCCGGCCGCCCAATCGTGCCCGGCGTCGTGCTGCTGGACGCTGCCTTCGCGCTGATCTTGGCGCAGCATCCGGGCCGTTCGGTGACGGGCGTGCCATCGGTGAAATTCACCCACCCGGTGCGTCCGGGCGAGCATGTGTCGGTTTTGCTGGGAGCGCTGCGAAATCGCACTTGCGATTTGCGCGGGCCCCGCAGCTCGTGCGGCGATGGGGCCGAACGGGCCGCCTTCGCCTGCGCCGTTGGCGGCCAGGATGTGCTCCGCGGCGTCCTGACCCTCGGCGAACGGCGGTGACCACGGCCTGGGCGGCACAGCCGGAACGCGGCAGCCGCACCCTGCTGCGCGCGGCGCTATGGTGCGCATTGCGTGCGGGATGGCCGCTGGGCCGCCTGCTTCTGCTGCCGATCACGGCTTGGTTCCTGGCCACCTCCGGCGCCGCTAGGGCCGCATCGCGCGGCTATCTCGACGCGGCGCTCGGGCGGCCAGCCCGGCTGCAGGATGTGGCGCGGCACTTCCACACCTTCGCCTGCGCCGTGCTGGACCGCGTGTTCCTGCTGTCCGGGCGCCTCCGCGGTTTCAGCATCGGCACCGAGGGGCTGGAGCACGTCACCGCGATCCTCGCCAGCGGCCGGGGCTGCATCCTGCTCGGCGCGCATCTCGGCAGCTTCGAGGTGCTGCGGTCGGTCGCCCAGTCCTGCCCCGTTCCGGTCTGGGCGTTGATGTTCCGGCGCAACGGCGGCGCGCTCACGGCGTTGCTGGACCGCCTCGCCCCGGACCTGCGCGACAGCATCCTCGAAATCGGCGACCCCGCCAGCATGATCCGCGCCCATGAATGCGTGGAACGCGGCGAGATCGTCGGCATCCTAGCCGACCGCTCGCCCAACGGGCACCGCCAAGTCCAGGCGCCGTTCCTCGGCCGCCCGGCCGCGTTCCCGTCGGGGCCGTTCATCCTGGCCTCGACCCTTGCGGTCCCCGTCGTGCTGTTCCATGCGGTGCGGACGGGGCCGCGACGCTATGCCGTGCGGTTCGAGCGGTTCGCCGACCGCGTGGTGCTGCGCCGCGCCAGCCGGGCGGCGGACCTCGACTGCTATGTCGCCCGCTATGCTGCGGCACTCGAACGGGCGTGCCGGGCGCATCCCTTCAACTGGTTCAACTTCTACCCGTTCTGGGGACCTGCGGATGGACTTTCAAATTCTGGCGCGCCGACGCTTGCTGGGCCTGCTGCCGCTGCTCGCGCCACCCCTGGTTTTGGCGCGCTGGGCCGAAGCCGCTGAGTCACCGGACCTCGTTGCGCTGATGGCCGGGCTAGCCGCGGTGCCGGAACGCCGCGCCACATTTCAGGAAACCCGGCGTTTCGCGGCGCTCGACCAGCCATTGGTCAGCACCGGGCGCCTGCTCTACCGCCGCCCCAGCTACCTGGAAAAGACCACCGACTGGCCGCAGCCCGAGCGGCTTGTCGTCGACGGCGCGCGGCTGGTGCTGACAGTTGGCAACGAGCCGCCGCGGGTGCTGGACCTGGGCAGCCAGCCGGAGCTGCGCACCCTGGTCGACGCGATCCGCGGTCCGCTGGCCGGCGACCTCCAGGCATTGCAGCGCGCATTCACCATCACGGCCGCCAGCGCCGGAGGGGGCTGGACATTGGACCTGGTGCCGCTCGAAGCCCGCGCCGCCCGGCTGCTGCGCCGGGCCCAGGTGTCCGGACGCGCGTCGGAGGTTGGCGCTGTCCTGCTGGTGCAGGCGAATGGCGACGAGCAGCAGATGACCATCAGGCCGCTTCCGTGATTCCGGGGCAAGCACAGTTAAAACGCCGGACTGGATCGCTGAAACCCGGCGGCCGGCGCGCCCTCCCGGTGCTCGGCGCGCTGCTGGCGGCCGGGCTGGCGCTGTTCGCGGCACTGAGCGCCATCACCGTCCGCACCGACATGGTGGACTTCCTGCCAAAGGGCGAGACCGAAGCGGCGCGGCTGGTGATGCAGGAAGCGCGGGCCGGGTCCGCCACCGGGCTTATTTTGATTGGGATCGAGGGCGCGCCGGCCACAGACCTGGCCCGGATCAGCGTCGCCGTGGCGTCAAGCCTGCGTGCGTCCGGCCTGTTCAGCGTAGTTGCTGGCGGCGAGGGCGCGATGGCCGACACCGGACCCACTGGGAGCGCCGCTCCGCAGCAAGCCGACCTGTTCGCGCACCGCTACCTGCTGGCGGCGGCGGACTTCAGCGAGCCGGCGCTGCGCCAGGCGCTGGAGGGGTTGCTGCGCCAGCTCCGGTCCTCGACCGCGCCGCTCGCCGTGCAATTCGGCCTGGCCGATCCGCCCGGCGCGTTCCTGGCGCTGATCCGGGGCTGGATCGGCGACAGCCGGCTGCGGACGGTCGACGGCGCCTGGTTCGCCCCCGGCCAGGACCGGGCGCTGCTGCTGGCGCGCACCCGGGCCGGCGGCATGGACGTGCCGGCGCAGGAGGCCGCGACCGCCGCGATCGCATCGGCGTTCCAGGCCGCCGAACCCGGCCCTGCCCGCCTGCTGATCGCCGGCCCCGCCGTGTTCGCACGCGATGCGGCGCGGGCCATCAAGGGCGACGTCCACCGCATCGCGGTCGTGTCCACGGCGCTCGTCGTATTGCTGCTGTGGTGGCGGTTCCGCTCGCCGCTGGTGATCGCGGCCATAGCGGCGCCGGTGGTGTTCAGCGTCGCCGTGGCCGCCGTCGTGGTCCAGGCCGTGTTTGGCGCGGTGCACGGCGTGGCGCTGGGCTTTGGCGCCACCATGCTGGGCGTGTCCGTCGACTACCCGGTCCTGCTGATCGGCCACCGCAAGCGTGGCGAGCCCGCCGCCGCGACCCGCGCCCGCATCGGACCCGCGTTCATCCTGGCGGTGGTGACGGCGGTGCTTGGGCTTGCGGCGATGGTGCTGTCGGGGTTCCCGGGCCTGGCGCAGCTCGGCGTGTTCGCGGCGTCCGGGCTGGCCACGGCGGCGGCGGCGACATGGTGGCTACTGCCGCGGCTCGTGGTCGCGGCCAATCTCGCGCCCGTCGCCGCCGGCAATCCCGGCTGGCTGCTGCGGATCGAGCGGCTGCGGCGCGGCCGTTTGCTGGGGTTGGCGCCTGTCGCCTTGGCCGGCGCATGGCTGCTGGCCATTGGCGGGCCGGTGTGGGAGGGCGACCTCGCCAATCTCAGCCCAGTGCCCGCGGACTCCCGTGCGCTCGACGCCGCCTTGCGTGCGGCAATTGGTGCGCCCGATGTAGGCCAGATATTGATCCTGCGGGGCGACGGCCCGGAGGCGGTGCTGACGGCGCAGGAGGCGCTCGTGCCGCTGCTCGGCCGGTTGCGGAACGAGGGTGCCATCGACCGCGCCGAGTTCGCCGCCCAATTGCTGCCGAGCGTGGCGTTGCAGTCCGCCCGCATTGCCGCCCTGCCGGACCCGGCCACGCTGGCGGCCCGGCTGGAGCAAGCGCGCGACGGCCTGCCCTTCCGTCCCGGCACGTTCCAACCGTTCCTCGACGCCGTCGCCGCCTCCCGCGGCATGTCTCCGCTGCGGCCCGCCGACTTAGCCGGCAGCTTGCTCGGTACCCGCCTCGACCCGCTGTTGTTCCAGCGGGACGGCGCATGGCAGGGGCCGGTGGTCCTGCAGGGCGTGCGCGATCCCTCGCGCCTGGCCGCGGCCTTCACCGGGCAAAACGCCGTCTATGTCGATATGCGGGCGGAACTGGGCGGCATCCTGTCCGGCTACACCGCGCGTGCCTGGCGCTGGCTGGGCTGGAGCGCGCTGGCGGTCTTGGTCGTGCTCGCCATTGGCCTGCGCGATCCCGTGCGCGTCGCCCGGGTCCTGGGCGCAGTGGGCGCGGCGCTGTTGGTCACGGTGGCCGGGCTGACCGCGGCAGGGGTGAAGCTGTCGCTGATCCATCTCGTCGCGCTGCAACTGGTGGCCGGCGTCGGCCTCGATTACGCGCTGTTCTTCGCCCGGCGGCAGCTCGACGCCGAGGAGCGCGCCCGAACGCTGCGCACCCTGGTGACGTGCAACGGCATGACCTTGCTGACATTCGGCCTGCTTGCGGCTTGTCAGACGCCGCTGCTGCGCGACATTGGGATGACCGTTGCGGCTGGAGCGCTGGCGGCCATGGCACTTTCGTTTCTTTTTGTGGGCCAGGCGCCTTCCGAGGACCCTTCCGCATGAGCCAACCCTTGGCCCTGACCGCCAGCACCGCCGTAAGCGCCGCTGGGCGGGGCAACGCCGCCCATCGCGACGCGCTGCTAAGCCGGACCAGCGGCCTTGTTCCCAACGATTTTGACCCGCCTGTCGGCGGCTGGATCGGCCGAGTCCCCGGCATGGAGGAGCATGATTTGCCCCTTGCCGTCGAACCGAGGGGTTCGCCAGACATGGCCGGGTTCGACTGCCGCAACAACCGCCTAGCCGACATGGCGCTGCGCACCGACGGGTTCGCCGATGCCGTCGCGGAAGCCTGCGCCGAGTACGGCCCCGGCCGCATCGCCGTCGTGCTCGGCACCAGCACCAGCGGCATCACCGCGGCGGAGGACGCCTATCGCCGCCGCGAAGGCGACGGCCCGCTGCCGTCCGGGTTCGACTACGACCACACGCAGGACCTGTTCTCGCTCGGCGCCTACGTCCGCACCGCGCTCGGGCTGCGCGGCCCGGCGATGGTGGTGTCGACCGCCTGCGCTTCCAGTGCGCGCTGCTTCATGGACGCGGCCCAACTCATCGCCACCGGCGTATGCGACGCGGCCGTCGTGGGCGGCGCGGACAGCCTGTGCCGCATGACGCTGCACGGCTTCGCGGCGCTGGAACTGCTGTCCCCCACGCCCTGCCGCCCCTGCGGCGCGGCCCGCACCGGGATCTCGATCGGCGAGGCGGCCGGCTTTGCTTTGCTGGAGCGCGCCGATGCCCGCCGCCGGGATGGCCGCACGACGCCGCGGCTCGCACTGCTCGGCGCCGGGGCCAGCAGCGATGGCTATCATATGTCGAGCCCGCATCCGGAGGGCCTCGGCGCAATGGCGGCGATGCGCCGGGCGATGCGCCGTGCCGGGCTGTCGCCGCGGGACATCGATTGGGTCAACCTTCACGGCACCGGCACCAAGGCGAACGACGCGATGGAGGATCTCGCGGTCACGGCCCTGTTCGGCGACACGGTGCCCTGCAGTTCCACCAAGGCCTGGACCGGCCATACCCTGGGCGCCTGCGGGATCGTCGAGGCGGTGATCGCCGGGCAGTGCATGGCGGAGGGCTTCGTGGCCGGCTGCCTGGGCATCGACGCGCCCGACCCGGCGTTCCGCGCCCAGGTGGCGGTCGAGACCCTGCATCGCCCGGTGCGGACCGTGATCAGCAACTCATTCGGATTTGGCGGCATCAACTGCAGCCTGGTCCTCGGCACCCTGCATTGAGCCGATTGGCAGCCCGCATCGCCGGCGTGTCCGTGTGGGGTCCGGGCCTGGAGGGCTGGGCCGCGAGCCAGCCCATCCTGGCCGGCGCGGCACGCTATGAACCGCGTGCATCGCCACCGCCGCCGCCATCCATATTGGCCTCGACCGAGCGGCGGCGCACCGGCCCGGTGGTGCGGCTGGCGTTGGCCGTCGCGCATGAGGCGGCGCTGTCGTCGGGATTGCCGCCCGGCAGCCTCCGCAGCGTGTTCGCCAGCAGCAACGGCGACGGCGTGGTGGTCGGCGGCATTCTGGATGCGCTGGCGGCGGCGCGCGACGGCGAGCGGGCGGTGTCGCCGACCGCGTTCCACAATTCGGTGCACAACGCCGCCGCCGGCTATTGGTCGATCGCGACCGCAAGCCAGCAGCCGGCGGCCTGCTTCGGCTGCCATGACTCGACCTGGGCGGCGGCTTTGCTGAAGGCGATGGCGGACGTTGCGGCCGACAACGAGCCGGTGCTGCTGTGCTGCTACGACCATCCGCTGCCGCCGCCACTCGCGGCGCTGCGTCCGACCGCGGCGGCCTTTGGGGTCGGGCTGGTGCTGGCGCCATCGACGGCGGACGGCGCATCGCCAACGATAGATGTGCGCTACGACACTGAGCCGCCGGCGCCACGTGCCGGCCTCCCGCGCAATGCGGCGCTGCACGCCTTGGCCGGTGGCAACCCGGCGGCCCAATCGCTGCGCTTGCTGGAGGCCCTGGCGCTCGGCGTCGCGGACGAGCACGCGGTTGCATACCTCGATGGGCGGCTCGACATCGCGATACGGCCGTGACCGCGCGCGAACTACTCAATTTTGCTGAAATCGCCGCCTTGGTCCCGCACGCCGGCGCGATGGTGCTGCTGGGCCGGGTCGAGGCGTGGGATGCCGATAGTATCCTGTGCCGGGCGGCCTCGCACCTGGACGCCGGCAATCCGTTGCGGCGGCACGGGCGGTTGGCGGCGTGCTGCGGGCTCGAATACGCGCTGCAGGCGGCGGCGCTGCATGGCGCGCTGATTGCCGGCGGGGTGGCGCAGCGGGCCGGATATGTCGCGGCACTGCGCACGGCCGCATTGCATGTCGAGCGGCTGGATGTGGCCGAGTTCGGCGAGCTGCGCGTGGCGGCGCGGCTGGAACGGCAGGAGGCGTCTGGCATCATCTACGCGCTCGATGTCCAGGCTGCCGACCGGACGCCGCTGCTGTCGGGGCGCGCGATCATAGCAGCGAAACAAGGTGGTTTGCGCGAGCTCCCCGCATGAGGCGCGCCTTGGTCACCGGCGGCGCCAGCCCGCTTGGGGCCGCAATCTGCCGGGCCCTGGCGGCGGAGGGCCTGCATGTAACGGTCCACGCCCACGCCGGCCTGCCCCGTGCCGAGGCGCTTGCGGCGGAGATCGTCAGCAGCGGCGGGTCGGCCAGTGCGCTGTGCTGCGACCTCACGGACTTCGCCGCCACCGAGGCCGCCATGCTGGGCCTGGTGGCGCAGGGCGTGCCGCAGGTCGTGGTGCACAATGCCGGCGCCCATGCCGACGTGCCGATGGCGGGCATGGACGCCGGCCAGTGGCGCGGCGTCATCGACGTGTCGCTCGGCGGCTTCTACAGCGCGGTTCGCCCGTTGCTGCTGCCGATGATGGCCACGCGCTGGGGCCGCATCATCGCGATCTCGTCGGTTTCGGCCATTTTGGGCAACCGCGGGCAGGTCAATTATTCCGCCGCCAAGGCCGGGCTGGTCGGTGCGGTCCGTTCATTGTCGCGCGAGGTCGCGAGCCGCGGCATCACCGCGAACGCCGTGGCGCCCGGCGTGATCGCCTCGCCGGCGGTGGATGCCGCCATGGACCCGGCGCGGATCGCCGACATCGTGCCGATGCGCCGCGCCGGACGGCCCGAGGAGGTGGCGGACCTCGTCGCCTTCCTGGCGTCCGGCCGCGCGAGCTACATCACCGGCCAGTGCATCTCGATCAACGGCGGAATGACTTGACGCACGCTGCCGGGCTACGACATTTTCAATGACGCGGAGGCGAGCATGAGCGGCCAAACCCACGATTGCGACATCCTGATCATCGGCGGCGGCCCGGCCGGTTCCACCGCTGCGGCGCTGTTGGCGGAACGCGGGCGCGACGTCGTGCTGTTGGAAAAGGCGGCTCATCCGCGGTTCCACATCGGCGAATCGCTGCTGCCGCTCAACACGGCCCTGTTCGAGAAGCTCGGACTTCGGGATCAGGTCGCCGGCATCGGCGTCCACAAGCCCGGCGCAGAGTTCATCTCCGACGCCACCGGCCAGCGCATCCACTTCGACTTCGCGCAAGGCCTCGACAAGCGCTACACCTATAGCTGGCAGGTCCGCCGCTCGCAGTTCGACGAGTTGCTGTTCCGCAACGCGGCCGCCCGCGGCGCCCAGGCGTTCGAGGACACCATGGTGACCGAGGTGCGATTGGCCGAGCCGGGCCAGCGGGCGCAGGTGACCGCGGCCGGGCCGGACGGCGTCGTGCGCCGCTACACGCCGCGCTTCCTGCTCGACGCGTCCGGGCGCGACACCTTCCTCGCCGGCAAGTTCGGCACCAAGGAAAGCAACAAGCACAACACCACCGCCGCGCTATATGCGCATTTCGGCAACGTCGAGCGGCGCACCGGCGAGGTCGAGGGCTATATCACCATCCATCTCGCCGATGACGGCTGGTTCTGGATGATCCCGTTGCCGGACAACGTAATGAGCGTCGGCTTCGTCGGCAACAAGTCGGCATTCAAGGGCCGCCGCGGCACCCCGCACGACCTGTTCATGGAGCGCATCAACGGCAGCCCCTCCGTCAGCGCCCGCATGCGCGAGGCCGAGATGCTGACCGAGGTCACCAGCACGGGCAACTACTCCTACCGGACCACCGCCGGCTGGGGCGAGGGCTATATGATGATCGGCGACGCATTCGGCTTCGTCGACCCAATGTTTTCGAGCGGCGTGCTGCTGGCGATGACGGCGGGGGACCTGGGCGCCGACGTTGCCGACACGTGGCTCGATGATCCAGCCGCCGGCCGCGCGATGGCGAAGCGGGCGCAGCGGGACCTGCGCGGCGCGATGGAGCGCATCAGTTGGCTGATATACCGCATCAACACCCCGGCGCTGCGCCATCTGTTCATGGGGCCGAAGAACGTGCTGCGGATGCGCGACGGGGTCGTGAGCCTCCTGGCCGGCAACCTGCGCGGCAGTTGGGATGCGGTGCTTCCGGTGCTGGCGTTCAAGACGGTTTACCACGCGGTTGCGCTTGGCATGCGGCTTGGGCTGCACCCGAAGCCGCCCACGGCGCCGGCCCAGCTTGCGGCGGCGGAGTAGCGAGGGGCAGAGTAGCGGGCGCGCGGTCTCGTTGCGGTTGCCGATGCCGCGTGCAATCGCCGGAACCGCTATGTTAGCGTACTCCAACGGCGGCCTGCGATGGGTGCGGTACGCTAATGGAGGATGCGATGTCGGACATCTTGCTCACGGAATCCGCGGACGCCATGCCGACGGTGCGCCGGATCGGTTTTGCCGATCTCCGGGCGGCGCTGTCCCAGGGCTGGGCCGACTTTCTCGCCATTCCCACCCAATTGGTTTTCCTGTGCATCCTCTATCCGATCATCGGCCTGGTGGCGGCCCGGGTTGCCGTCGGCAACAACCTGCTGCCGCTCGCCTTCCCGCTCGTCGCCGGCTTCGCGCTGGTCGGGCCGGTGCTGGCCATCGGGCTGTATGAACTCAGCCGGCGGCGCGAGGCCGGGCTGCCCGTTTCATGGCTCAATGCGTTCGACGTGCTCCGCAACCCGGCCCTGCTCTCGGTCGCCATGCTCGGCGGCGTGCTGTTCCTGCTGTTCGCCGCGTGGCTCGGCGTCGCACGGGCGATTTATGACCTGACGATCGGCGGATTTGTGCCGCTCGCGGCCGGGGACTTCATCGCCAACATCGAGGCTTCGCCCCATGCGTGGGAACTGCTGGTGCTCGGCAACGTGGCGGGCTTCGTGTTCGCGCTCGTGGTGCTGACGGTCGCCGTGGTGTCATTCCCGCTTCTGCTGGACCGCAACGTCAGCCCGATGGTGGCGGTGCAAACCTCCATCCGCGCGGTGCGGACCAACCCGGTGACGATGCTGGCCTGGGGCTTCATCGTCGGTGTCGTGCTGATGCTCGGCTGCATCCCGCTGTTCGTCGGGCTTGCGGTCGCCATGCCGGTGCTGGGCCACGCAACCTGGCACTTGTATCGCCGCGTGGTGGCGCCTGCCTGATAAAGCAATTCGCGATTGGTAGCGGCGGACGCTTTCACGCTTTAATCTGGGCGTGAGTCGTAGGCACCTAACCAGGCAAACCGGGCGGTGGTGCTGGTAGCATCGGCTCGGCTAAGCGGGTGCGGTTATGGCGAGGAAGTCCCGCAAGGCGGCAAAGGTGCTGGATATCAGGGTGCGGCTCGATAGCGGCCATATCCTGGCTCTGCGGCTCTGGCGGGTGCCGTCGCCGGTTCCACCTTCAACGCACCCCTTCAAGTATGCCTTGTTTTACGGACGCGCCGGTGAGTGGGTGGTCCTGTTCGACAACGAGCGGTGCAAGGGGGACCACAAACACATCCTGGAGGTCGAGACACCTTACGAGTTCAAGACGCCCGACAAGCTGGTTGAGGATTTTAAGGCGGCTGTGCGTGCCGTCCAGGAAAAGGAAGGGGAAGGGTGATGACCAAGACGGTTCAGGTCCATGTGGGGGAGACCCTAGAGTCTGCGGGTCAGCGGTTCCTAGACGGCTGGCATCGGGCCGAACGCGGGGAACTCACGGCAAACAACGCGGAGTTGCACATTGGCTTCTCGGATTGGGAAACGATGGTCCGCACCCTGTCGCCAAAGCGCCTGGAGCTGCTGCGGCATTTGCACCGCAACCCCGCCAGGAACATCCAGGCGCTGGCGACAGCCCTCGGCCGCGATTACCGCCGGGTTCATGAGGATGTCGAGGCGCTGGAGGCTGCTGGCCTGCTGGAGCGGGACAAGGAAGGCGTACGTGCGGAATACGAGGCGTTCAACGTGGCAATGACCGTTACCCTGTAGTTTGGGAGGCAGAAGTCCGACCATTGTGTATGCCACCGAACTTGGTAGCGGCGGACGGATTTGAACCGCCGACCAAGAGATTATGATTCTCCTGCTCTACCACTGAGCTACGCCGCCGTGCCGGGCGCGGGATATGCCCCACCGCTGCCCGGGCGTCAATCAGCCTCGATGAAGCCGCCACCCAAAAGGCGCTCGCCGTCATAGAAAACGCAGGCCTGGCCCGGCGCGGCCAACGTCGGCGCGGCCAATTGGACCAAGACGCCATCGTCAGCCACCACGACCGTAGCAGCGTGCGGCGCCTCGCGTGCGCGCAGCTTTACCGTGCAGTGCAACGGCGTTCCCGGCGGATCGATCAGCCAGTTGACCTTCCGCAGGCGGACCGTGTCGCTGCCGGACGTGCGCGGCCCTACCACGATGCGGCGACGTCCAGCGTCCACCGCCAGCACGGCCTGGCGCTGCCCGCCGTCGAACGATGCGGTGCCGAGCGCCTTGTTCTGCCCCACGGTGTAGCGCGCCACCCCGGCATGCCGGCCCAACACGCGGCCATCCCGGCTGACGATCTCGCCCTCCGCAGCCGCATCCGGGCGCATCCGGGCGACGAGATCGGCATACGAGCCGCTGGGCACGAAACAAATGTCCTGGCTGTCCGGCTTGGCCGCGACCGCCAGGCCGAGCCGCTCGGCGTGCGCGCGCACCACGTCCTTGTTGGGCATGTCGCCGAGCGGGAAGCGGGAGAATGCCAACTGCTCGCGGGTCGTCGCGAACAGGAACCAGCTTTGATCGCGCGCCGGGTCCGCGGCGCGGTGCAGTTCAGGCCCGTCCGCGCCGGCGACCCGGCGGACGTAGTGCCCGGTCGCCATCGCCTCAGCGCCTAAATCGCGCGCCAGGCCTAGCAGGTCAGTGAACTTGACCGACATGTTGCAGCGCACGCAGGGCACCGGCGTCTGCCCGGCGGCGTAGCTGTCGGCGAAATCGTCGATCACCGCGCTTCGGAACCGGGCCTGCGCGTCAATCACGTAATGCGGGATGCCCAGCCGATCCGCGACATCCCTTGCATCGTGGATGTCCTGTCCGGCGCAACACGCGCCACGCCGACCGACCGTCGCGCCATGGTCGTAAAGCTGCAGCGTGACGCCGATGACTTCGTGCCCGGCCTCATGCAGCAGGCCGGCCACTACGCTGCTGTCCACGCCGCCGGACATCGCGGCGACGATGCGCATCGGACCGTCCCTCAGCCCTGGGCGTTGCGGGTCGCGGCCGGCAGCTTGACGACCAGGCCATCCAACGCCGCCGTCATGACGATCTGGCAGCCGAGCCGAGACGTGGCCTCCAAGCCGAACGCCAGGTCCAGCATGTCCTCCTCATCCTCGGTCGGCTTCGCCAGCCGCTTGAACCAGTTGCCATCGACGATCACGTGGCACGTGGAGCACGCGAGCGATCCTTCGCAGGCGCCTTCGATGTCGACGCCATGGCGATGGGCGATCTCGAGCACCGACAAGCCCAGCGGCGCGTCGACCTCGCGGGGAGCGCCATTGCGTTCGATGAAGGTCATCTTGGGCATCTCAGGCCTCGACGTTAAATGCGGGACTCAGGGCAGCGGCGGACAACGCCTCGGCGGCGTAATCCACATCGGCGGCGGAGGTAAAGCGTCCTAGCCCGAGGCGCAAGGTGCGTGCCGCGGCCGCGTCGGTCAGCCCCAGGGCGCGCAGCACGTAGCTGGGTTCGACGGCGGCCGAGCTGCAGGCGGACCCAGTGGAGACGCACAGCTCCGGCACGGCGCGCATCAACTCCAGCGCCGCAACCGGGAAGGTGGCGTTGAGGTTGCCGGGGATGCGGTGCCGCATGGATCCGTTCACCTGCAATTCCGGCATGTGGCGGCGCAGTCCGGCCAGCAGCCGGTCGCGCAGCCCGGCCAAGCGCGCCGCCTCCGCCCCCATTTCCAGGCGCGCCAAGCGGCAGGCCTCGCCCAATCCGACCACGAGCGGCGTCGGCAGGGTGCCGGAACGCAATCCGCGCTCCTGCCCGCCGCCAGAGAACAACGGCGCCAGCCGCACGCGCGGACGGCGGCGCACGAACAGCGCGCCGACGCCCTTTGGCCCATACAGCTTGTGGCCGCTGAGGCTGAGCAGGTCGATCCCCGCCACGTCGACCGGTATCTTGCCGACCGCCTGCGCCGCGTCGGTATGGAACAGCGCCCCGGCCTCGCGCGCGATCGCCGCCAGCGCCGCGATGTCCTGGATCACCCCGGTCTCGTTGTTCACCGCCATGACGCTGACCAGCAGCGTCGGCTCGGCGAGGGCCCGCCGCAGCGTGTCCGGGTCCAGGCGGCCATCCGGCTCGACAGGCAGCACGACCGGTTCAAACCCGTCCTCGGCGGTGTCCGCCACGCTCTCCAGCACGCATTTATGCTCGGTCGCCACGGTGATGACGCGGCGGCGCGCGTCGCCCATGCGCCGCGCGTGCCGGGCAGCGCCCTTGATGGCGATGTTGTTGGCCTCGGTGGCGCCGGAGGTCAGCACGATCTCCCGCGCCTCCGCGCCGATCAGGGCGGCAACCTCGGCGCGCGCGGCCTCGACCGCCATCTCGGCATCCTGGCCCATCTGGTGGTCGGCGCTGTGCGGGTTGCCGAATCGCTCGGTGAACCAGGGCAGCATGACCGCCAGCACGCGGGGGTCGCACGGCGTGGTGGCCTGGTTGTCGAGATAGACGGGACGGTTCGGGCGCATTGGCGGTGATATGGCGCTAGGCCGCCTGTTTCGCCAGCCGTGCGGCCATGGCGGCATAGGCGTCCTGGAATGCCCGCACGTCATCCCACGTCGCGTTCCAAGGCAGGCTGACGCGAATCGCCTCGCCGGCCAGCGTGCCCAGTCCCATGGCGTCGAGCACATGGCTGCGCGCGACCTTGCCGCTGCTGCATGCGGCGCCCGCGGACACGGCGACGCCCGCCAGGTCAAGCGCGATCACCTGGGTATCCGCGCGCACGCCGGGCAACGCCAGGCAGCTCGTGTTGGGCAGGCGGCTGCTCCCGCCCAGCACGATCGCGCCGCAACCCATGGCATGGGCCTCGGCAGCGTCCCGCATTGCCGCAAGGTCGACCCGGACCGCCGTGGCCGCCGCCGCGAACCCGGCGATGGCCGGCAGCGCCGGGGTGCCGCCACGACGTCCGCGCTCCTGCCCGCCGCCACGGATCAGCGGTGCGACCTCCTGGCCAGGCATCAGCAACAACGCGCCGGCACCCTTGGGGCCGCCCAGCTTGTGCGACGACAGCGCCATGCTTTGCGCGCCGAGCGCGGCAAGGCCGGTGTCGATGCGCCCGGCTGCCTGGATGGCGTCGACATGCAGCAACGCGCCGTGCTGGCGGCACAGCGCGGCGGCGGCGGCCACCGGCTGCAGGGTTCCCGTCTCGTTATTGGCCAGCATCAGGCAGACCAGCGCCGGCGATCCGGCCAGCATGCGGGACAGCGCATTCAGGTCGGCCACCCCGTCAGCGTCGACTAGAAGCGTCTCGGCGCCGGGCGCCGCGGCGCGCACTGCGTCATGCTCGGTCGCGCCGACGATGACGCGGCGTCCTGGACATAGTCCGGCAATGGCCAGGGCATTGGCCTCGGTGCCGCCCGACGTGAACACCACGCCCTCGGCCGTCGTGCCGAAACGGGCGGCGATCACGGCCCGCGCATCCTCCAGCACGCGGCGGGCGGCGCGTCCGGCGGCATGGACCGAGGCCGGGTTACCCGGCAGGTCGAGCGCCGCCAGCATCGCTGCCCGCGCCTCCGGACGCAGCGGCTCCGTCGCGTTGGCGTCGAGATAGGCCATCATTCCGCCGCCGTGGACCGGCTCAGCGCCGACACCCGGGCTTCGAGCGCCAGCATCTCGGCCCGCAGCGACTCGAGGTTGCGGACCAGCGGGTCCAGCGTCTCCTCGCAGGGAGTGCCGTAGGCGACGAAGATCGGCGTGGGCGGCTGTTTGCGCACCGGGTCGCGCTCGACCGGACGGGCGGGGATGCCGACGACGGTGACGCCGGGCGCGACGGGCTGCACGACGACGGCGTTGGCGCCGACCCGCGCCCCGTCGCCGATCAGGATGCCGCCCAGGATCTTGGCGCCGGCGCCCACGATCACGTTGTTGCCGAGCGTCGGGTGCCGCTTGCCACGCGCGCTGCTGGTGCCGCCGAGGGTGACGCCGTGATAGATATAGACGTCATCGCCGACCTCCGCCGTCTCGCCGATGACCACGCCCATGCCGTGGTCGATGATCAGCCGGCGTCCGATCAGCGCGGCCGGGTGAATCTCGATGCCGGTCAGGAATCGGCTGAGATGGGCCGACATCCGCGAGGGGAGGGTGAAGCCGCGGCGCCACAGGCCGTGCGACAGCCGGTGCCAGACAATGGCATGCAGGCCGGGGTAGCAGAGCAGCACCTCGATCCCAGAGCGTGCGGCGGGATCACGCTCTCGATAGGCACCGATGGCTTCACGCAGAAACATGAATGCCATGCGACAATTCCGTTATGTGTTTGACGTGCTGACCGCTTATATAGACGGTACTCACGGTTTAGCGCCCCCCTTGGCGGCAAGGAGGTTCCCGAAGGCGGCGCTTTACCGAACTAAGCTGTTTTGCGGCGCGCGGTCAACTCGCCGCGAGGGCAGCAAGTTGCGGGTTGTTCATTGGAAGCGGTCGGAGCGACGCTCGGGCATAGCCCGGCATGGCCCGCCGCGGCAGCGACCGACGGCGAGCTTGGCCGCGGAGAGAAGGAAGTCTGGATACCATGCCTGAGGTGATGTTCGCCGGCCCTGATGGACGGCTCGAGGGACGCTACCACCATTCCAAGGAGACCGGCGCCCCGCTGGCGCTCATCCTGCACCCGCATCCGATGCATGGGGGCACGATGAACAACCGGATCTCCTACACGATGTACCAGTCGTTCCAAAAGCTCGGATTCTCCGTCATGCGGTTCAACTTCCGCGGCGTAGGACGCAGCCAGGGCAAGTACGACGGCGGCTTCGGCGAGATCAGCGACGCCGCCGCGGCGCTCGACTGGATGCAGATGATCAACCCGAATTCATCTGGGCTGTGGATCAGCGGCTACTCGTTCGGGGCGTTCGTCGGCATGCAGCTCCTGATGCGCCGTCCGGAGATCTCGGGCTGGGTCAGCGTCGCGCCGCCGGCCAACCACTACGACTTCGGCTTCCTGGCCCCCTGCCCTTGCGGCGGCCTGATGCTGCACGGCGACAATGACGAACTGGTGCCGGAGCCTGCGGTGCGTAAGCTTGTCGACAAGCTGAACACGCAGAAGAACGTTCAGGTCGATTACCGCGTCTATGCCGGCGCGGACCATGTGTTCGCGACTCACGCCGAGCATGTGGGCCGAGCGATCGAGGAGCATGTCGGCCAGATTCTGGCCCGCAAGGCGCTGGCGCTCGCGGCCGACTGAGGCGGGCGTCGCTGCGGCGATAGGGTTCTAGGCACTATACTGTAGCGGCGCCCCGGCGGACCACCGTGGCCGGGTCGCCGTTCAGGACCCGGTATTCGGTCGCGTTGCCAGTTCGGGAAAACTCGATGTCGAACGTCTGCGCGCCGACCCGCAAGTCACGCAGCGTCACTTGCGGCAGCCAATCCGGCAACGCCGGGTCGATCCACAGCACACCGTTCGGCGCGTCGAGCTCGATTCCCAATATCGCCTGCACCAGCGCGAACACCGATCCCGCCGCCCAGGCCTGCGGCACGTTGGCGCCCAGGTATTGCACCGGGAAGCTGGCGCCGTCCCGCTGCACCCCCGAATACAGCTCCGGCAACTGCCGCTGCATGAAGAACCCAGCGGCGCGGTGGATGTCGTGCGCCACCGCATTCGCCTCGGCGTGGTAGCCGTAACGCTTGAAGCCGAGCGCGATCAGGCTGTTGTCGTGCGGCCACACCGAGCCGTTCTGGTATGAATACGGGTTGTATGACGGATTATCCGCCGTAAGCGTCCGGATGCCCCATCCGCTCCACATGTCGGCCCGCATGAACCGGGCCACGACCCTGCCGGCGCGCTCAGGCGGCACGATGCCGGACCACAGCAGGTGCCCGGGGTTCGACGCCACGGTCCAGACCGGACGCTTGTTGCCGTCCAGGCAAAAGGCGTAAAACCCGCTCGCCTCGTCCCAGAACACCTCGTTGAACTTCTTATACAGCGCATCCGCCTTGGCGTTCAGGGCAGCGGCCCGGCCTGCGTCCCCCAGCGCATCGTAAATCTCCGCCATGCCGCGCCAAGCGGCAAAGACGTAGCCCTGCAACTCGCATAGCGCCTTGGGCCCGCGCACCAGGCTGCCGTCCGGGTTCACGACCGCGTCGCCGGAGTCCTTCCAGCCAACATTCTCATAACCCTGGCCGGACCGGGTGCCGTATTCCTGGAAACCGTCGCGGTCGCGGTCGCCATAGTCGTCGATCCAGGACAGGCAGCCCTCGGCGGTCGCGATATGGTGGCGCACCAGATCCAAGTCCCCGGTCGCACGCCACGCCGCATGCAGGGTCACGAGATACAGCGGCGTCGCGTCCGCGGTGCCGTAATACGGCGTGTGCGGGATCAAATGCAGCGCCGCCAGCTCGCCGCGGCGCAGTTCATGCAGGATCTTGCCAGGCTCGGCGTCGCGGTAATCGTCGACCGTGGTGGCCTGCCACTGCCCCAGGATGTCCAGCGCCGCACGGGCGAAGGCCGGGTCGAGGATCGCGGTCTGCAGCGCCACGATCAGCGTATCCCGGCCAAACAGCGCCACGAACCACGGCAGGCCCGCTGCGGTGATGAACTCCGTGCCGCCATTGCCCGGCACCGGCAGGCGCAGGGCGGCGATATCCTCGACCGCCTGGTCGAACAGCCGCTCGAACTCGTGCGTCCCGGTTTGCAGCTTCAGGATGCCCGCCCGCCAGTCCGCGAGCGCGTCCGCCTGCGGCGCGGCCGAGGTCACGCGGCATTCGGCCGGAGCCGGATAGACGCGGGCGCCATCGGTCAGGTCGTAACGCAGCGCCCCATCCCAAGTCTGCCCCGGCTGCAGCTCGATAGCGAAGCTGATGCGGCCATTCGCATAGACGGCGGGCATGGCGGCTTCCACGGTGACCATCACCTGGCGGAAGAACTCGCCGTTGCGGTAGCCGATGGTGAGCGTTTGCGCGTCGTCCGCCCAGGCGCTGCTGATGCGGCCGCGACGGACGATATGGCCGGACTTGACCTCGAATATGTCGGCAAAGTCGCTGCGGATGGCGATTTCGAAGTTGAACCGCACCAGGGCGCGGCCGAAGTTCGTAATGGCATAGGTCTCGTGCATGCCGCCGTCGATCGTGCGGCTGAGCACGAGGCTGAGCGTCCGCGCCGGTACGTCGCCGCCCTCGCTGGGAAAGCCACGGTTGGTGAGGAAGATGCGGGCGGCGTAGTAGGCGGGCGCGCCGCTGTTCAGCAGGTCCCAGACCTGGCCGTTGGCATAGAGCGCATAGGCGCTGATGAGGCGGGTATCGTAGAAATACAGCCCCTTATCGGTCGGCCAGAGGATCTGGCCGTCCGTTTCGGAGATAAGGACCGTGTGCCCTTGGTGGATTGCAAGCTGAGCCGGGCCGACCTTGATCTCCACCGCCATGCGGGATCAGGCCGGCTCGAAGTTCAGTGAAACGCCATTCATGCAGTAGCGCAGGCCGGTCGGGGCCGGGCCGTCCGGGAACACGTGGCCCAAATGGCTGCCGCAGTTGCTGCAATGCACCTCGGTGCGGACCATGCCCCAGGCTCGGTCCTCGGTGGTGCCGATGGCGTCGCGGGCGATGGGCTGGAAGAAGCTGGGCCAGCCGGTGCCGCTCTCAAACTTCGCGTCGGTCTTGAACAGCACCTGGCCGCAGCCGGCACAGTCATACACGCCCTCGCGCTTCTCGGCGTTCAGCGGGCTGGTGCAGGCGCGCTCGGTGCCGTGGCCGCGCATGACCTTGAACTGCTCCGGCGTAAGGACAGCTTGCCATTCGGCGTCGGTGCGGGTGAACGCGAACGTTTCAGCAGGTTTCGTCTTGGTGGAAAATAGCGACATCGTGGCCCCCGTAGGTCGATTGGCATGATATGGGTGCCAGTGCGGCCTAGAGGAACCCCGTCGAGAACCAAGGCACGGCCGCAACCAGGATCAAGCCCAGGATCAACGCGCCCATGTAGGGCCATATTCGCCGCATCGCCGCATCGGGGCTGACCCGGCCGATCGCGCAGGCGGCGTAGTAGCCGACCCCGAACGGCGGCGCGAACAGCCCCACGCCCATGGCGAGCACCACCACCATGGCGTAGTGGACGTCGTTGATGCCGAGGCTTTTGGCGATGGGGAACAGCAAGGGCCCGAACAGCACGATGGCCGGGATGCCCTCGAGGATGCTGCCGAGGATCACGAATACGACGATGCTGATCGCCATGAAACCCTGCGCGCCGCCGGGCACGCTGCCCATGGTTTGCGCCAGGCTGCGGGAGAAGCCGGACTGGGTCAGCGCCCATGCCATGCCGGTCGCGGTGCCGATGATGAACAGGATGGCGCCGGACAGGCACGCGGTCTCGACCAGCATGGGATACAGCCGGCCCCAAGCGAATTTCCGGTAGAGCAGCAGGCCCGCCACGACGGAATAGGCGATGCCGATCGTGCTGACCTCGGTCGCGGTGGCGACGCCCTCGACCACCGCGGCACGGATGAGGAACGGCAGAACCAATGCCGGCAGCGAGATCAGCAGCGCCCGCCCGACCTCCCGCTTGCTGGCCCGGTGCACGCCCGTCATGTCCTCGTCGCGCGACCGCCACCAGGCAACGACCGCCAACGCCGACGCCAGCACCAGCGCCGGCACCAACCCGCCGGTGAACAGCCCGGCGATGCTGACCCCCGTCACCGACCCGATGGTGATCAGCACGAGGGACGGCGGGATTGTCTCGCTCATTGCGCCGGACGCGGCCAACAGGGAGACCAGCTCGCCCTCGTTGGCGCCACGCTTCTTCATCTCGGGGAACAGCACCGGCGCCACCGCCGCCATGTCGGCCGCCTTGCTGCCCGAAATGCCGCTGACTAGGTACATCGCGCCCAGCAGCACGAAATTCAGCCCGCCCTTGACGTGGCCGAGCAGGCTGCCAAGGAAATTGACCATCGCCAGCGCCATGCCGGTCATCTCGATCAGCAGGCCCAGGAACACGAACAACGGCACAGCGAGCAAGATCAGCGCGCTCATGCCCTCGTCCATGCGGGACACGACGACGGTAAGCGGGGTCGTCGTGGTAAAGGCGAGGTAGGCGAGCGTGGCCAGGCCGAAGCTGAAGCCGATCGGCACCCCGAGCAGGACGCCGGCACCGAGCAGGACCACGAAGAACAGCACGAGGTTCCAGTTGCCGATGCGGTGCAGCGCCGGGCCGAGCAGATAGAGCGCAACCCCGATCGCCAGCAGCGCCGCCGCGACCATCAGCAGGTCCATGAGCCGGGCACGCAGCATCCGGGTCGCGCAGGCGAGCAGCATCAGCGCCACGCCGACCGGGATCGCCCCGGCGCGGATCATGTTGGACCAGCCCAGCGCCGGCGTCTCGATATACCACTCGTCCTGCGCATACTCCGCCGCATGCGGCAGGATCAACGCGAGGAACAAGGCGGCGGCGCCGACGGCCAGCGTCTCCGCCCGGGCGCGCCAGAGCGGCGGACGCGTCGTGACGATGGCGGTCAGCCGCATGTGCTGGCCGCGCTGCAGCGCGATGACGCTGCCGAGCATCGCCAGCCACAGGAACAGGATGCTGGCGAGCTCGTCGGTCCAGACGATCGGGCTATGCACGACGAACCGCGCAATCACGCCGACGAACAGGATGGCGATTTCCGCCAGCACCAGCAGGGCGGCTGCGGTCTCCACGGCGCGGCGCAGGATGCGGTCGAGCAGGCCGGCATCGGCCCGCCCTGCAAAGGCGTCGACCGCGACGCTCACGACAGGTTGCCGGCCGTTTCCTCCAGCAGACTCCAGGCCTCGTCGCCATACTTGCGGTGCCACTCGGTGTAGAAGCCGTTCTTGCGCAGGGTCTCGCGAAAGGGCGCGGGGTCGACGTCATTGAACACCAAGCCAATGCCTGCGAGCTTGCCACGCAAGCTGGAGTTGAGCATGGCGACGTCCGCACGCTCATCCATCGCCGCCTTGTTCACCTCGCGCGCGAAGGCCTCCTGCGCGTCCTTCGGCAGCCGCTCGAAGCTGCGGCGGTTGGCCAGGAACCAGTAGCCGTCCCACATATGGTTGGTCATCGTGCAGAACTTCTGCACTTCATACAGTTTGGCGGTGTCGATCAGTGCCAAGGCGTTCTCCTGGCCGTCCACGATCTTGGTCTGCAGCGCGGAATAGACCTCGCTGAAGTTGATGCTCGCCGGCGACGCGCCGAACGCGGTGAACAGGCTGGTCCATAGCGGGCTGACCGGCACCCGAATCTTCATGCCGCGGAAGTCGTCGGGCGAGGTAACCGGCTTCGTGCTGGTCGTGGTCTGCCGGTAGCCGTTGTCCCAGATACGGTCCATGGCGATCAGGCCGCGCTTGGCGATCTCGCTGCGGATATATGCGCCGAGCTTGCCGTCCATGGCGCGCCAGACTTGGTCGTAGTCCTTGAAGGCGAAGCCGACGCCGCTGATGCTGGCCGCCGGCACCAGGGTGGACAGGATCGGGCCGGACAGCGTGAAGAAGTCGATGGCGCCGGAGCGGAGCTGGCTCAGCATGTCGGTATCGGAGCCGAGTTGGTTGTTCGGGAAGATCTGGACTTCGACCCGGCCGCCAGTGGCTTCCATGATGCGCGCCACCATGTCGATGGAGCGCACGTTCATCGGGTGCGTTACCGGCAAGTTGTTCGCGAATTTCAGGGTGAACTCGGCGGCGTTGGCGGGCCGGGTGCGTATGGCGAACAGCGGCAGCGCGGAGGCGCCCCAAATGGCGCAGCGCTGGACAAGGCTGCGGCGGCTGATGGGCGGCATGGGCGCGTCCTCCGATGGTTCTTTTCTGGTTGCACCGCCCGTATCTTAATTATGGCCGGAAAGGAAGGCCCGCTTGCATACGCGCGCACGCCGACCGAAATTCCGTCCAACAATTGGAGGCTGCCATGACTGCATGCATCGTGGGCTGGGCGCATACCCCGTTCGGCAAGCTCGAAGAACCCGACGTCGAGGCGCTGATTTCGCGTGTCGCCGGCGCGGCCATCGCGGATGCGGGAATCGAGCTGGACGAGGTCGACGGCGTGTTCGTCGGCCTGTTCAACAACGGCTTCTCGCGCCAGGATTTCCCGAGTTCCCTGCCGATGCAGGACATCGAAGCGCTGCGGTTCAAGCCGGCGACCCGGTATGAGAACGCCTGCGCGTCGGGTTCTGCCGCCATCCACGGGGCGCGCGACTTCCTGGCCGCCGGGCGGGGCCGGTTCGCGCTCGTCATCGGGGCGGAAAAGATGACGGCGACGCCGGGTCCGCAGGTCGGGGATAACCTGCTGGGCGCGAGCTACCGGCGCGAGGAGGGCGACATTCCGGCCGGGTTCGCCGGGGTGTTCGGACGCATTGCCGAGCGGTATTTCCAGCGCTATGGCGATCAGTCGGACGCGCTGGCCGCGATTGCCGCGAAGAACCACCGCAATGGGGTGGACAATCCTTATGCGCAGATGCGGAAGGACCTCGGCTACGAGTTCTGCCGCAGCGTCAGCGAGAAGAACCCCTATGTCGCGCCGCCATTGAAACGCACCGACTGCTCGCTGGTCAGCGACGGCGCGGCGGCGCTGATTTTGACGGACGAGGACACCGCCCGCGGTATGGGCAAGGCCGTGCGCTTCCGCGCCGCCGTGCACGTGAACGACTTCCTGCCGCTGTCCCGCCGCGACCCCACCCGGTTCGACGGCGCGGCGCTGGCTTGGAAGCAGGCGCTCGACCAGGCCGGGCTGACCGTGCAGGACCTGTCGTTTGCCGAGGTGCATGACTGCTTCACCATAGCCGAGCTGCTGGCCTACGAGGCCATGGGCCTCGCCGAACCGGGCCAGGGCGCGCGGATAGTGCTGGACGGCTCGGCTGGGCCGCAAGGGCGGTTGCCGATCAACCGCAGCGGCGGGTTAAAGGCGAAGGGCCACCCTGTCGGCGCGACCGGGGTTTCCATGCACGCGATCGCGGCGATGCAGTTGACCGGGCAGGCTGGCGCGATGCAGTTGCCGCGCGCGGACGTGGCCGGCGTGTTCAACATGGGCGGCGCCGGCGTCGCGAACTACGTCAGCATCCTGGAGCCGCTGGGCTGACGGGGACGCCTGCTATAGATACTGCGCCAGCGAAAGGTTCTTCATCCCGGCGATCAGTTGATACGACGTTTGGAGCTGGGTCTGCAGCAGGGACACCCGCGTCATCGTGGCGGCAAGGTCCGCATCCTCGGCGCCCGAGACTTGGGTGTTCAGCGCCGTCACCGTGTCCCCGAGTTGGGTCCGGCGTGCGGCCAGGCTGGATTGCACGTCCCCCAGCGCCCCGGATTCCACCGCGATTGCCCCCACCGCGCTGCCGAGCCGTGCCTGCGTGTCGACCGCCATCGCCTGCAACCCCGGCCCAGCGGTCGCGGTCGTGAGCGTGGCGAGGGCGCGCAGGATATCCCGCATGTAGGAGCCTGTGGTCGGCGCAGCCGAGGCGGTCAGCGTGTTGCTGTTCGCCAGCAGCCCGACCTGGACGCGCTGCCCTTCCCCCACTTCGATCGTCGGCGGCGTGGCGCCGAGGCTCGTTGAGAACGGCGCCGTCGCCGTGTCGCTCGCCAGCACCGCCGCGCTCACCACGCTGGCCGACGTGTTGGGGATCGGCGCGTTGGCCGTATCCTGCCCGGCGAACACATAAACGTCGCCGTCCTTGCTGTTCAGCAACTGGCTGACCTGCGTCAACGCCACGCGGGCGGAGGCGGCGATGCTGTCGGCTTCGGACGGAATGAGGCCGTTCAGCGCGCCAGCCTTGGCGAAAAAGCTGGCCGCGATCGTGCTGATGCTGCTCAACGCCGACTGTGCGACACCGAGGCGTCCGGTCGCGCCGTCGATGTTCGCCTGCCACGCCGCCGCATGCGTCGCCTGCGGGCGCAGGTCGAGCGAGACCTTCGCCCCGGTCCCAAGCCCGGCATAGCTTTCGGCGATCCGGCCCG
The DNA here is from genome assembly GCA_965277495.1 of Acetobacteraceae bacterium. Classification (GTDB taxonomy): domain Bacteria; phylum Pseudomonadota; class Alphaproteobacteria; order Acetobacterales; family Acetobacteraceae; genus CAHJXG01. The sequence goes on from OZ255824.1 coordinate 222,229, forward strand.
TGGCGGCCTGCGTCGTCGCGGTGTCGAGCTGCCGGCGTATGGTGGCGCCGTTATCCGCAACGCGCGCCAGCAGCGCGCCCGAGCTTGGGGGATTGATGATGCCTGACATGCTACCTCACTGAGTCCAGCAATTGCGTCCACATCGCCTGCGAGGCGGTGATGACCTTGGCGTTCGCGGCATAGGCATTCTGCAAGCGCACCAAATCCGCCGTCTCGCTATCGAGCGACACGCCGGTCCCGGCCGCAAGCTTCGCATCGAGCGAGGACTGCACCGCCTGCCCGGTCGCCAACTGCCCGGCCGCATCCGCCGCCATCCCGGCCTGCTTGCTGACCAGCGCCGAGGCGGTCGTCACCAAGCTGCCGGCGCCGCTGCCCAGCACCCGGTCGAGCACGTTGTCGATCAGCGTCGTGTTCCCCGCCGCCCCAGCCGCGCCAGCGCCGTCCCGCAGCATCGCCGGTGCAGCGACGACGGCAGCGCTCACGCGAATGCCCTGCGCGAAACCGGACGTTGCAGGCGGCGGCACCGCGCCGACGGGATCGGTGAACAACTTCAGGCCCTGCGCATTAAATTGCGACGCCATGGACTGGGCGAACTGGTCTAGCCCCGACTGCAGGTCGGGCAGCGTGCCGTCCCGCAACGCGAGGTTAGCGCCGATCCGTCCACCAATCGGCTGGCCCGCAACCGGAATGCCGCCCAGGCTCATTTGCGGCACGGCGGCGGCCGGCGTGTTCGGCGCGAGCGTCGCCGCGCCGAGCGCGAATGGCCCGGCCGTGGCGCGCATCGGCAGCACCAGCCCGCCGGCCAAGGCCAACGCATCGCCGTTCGCCTGCAGCAGCACCCGCGCGCCGGTCAGGTCCGAAAGGGTGCGGATGCTGCGGTCGCGTTGGTCCTCCAGGTCGGCCGTGCTCTGGTTGCCCGCCTTCGCCGCGATGATCTGATCGGACAAGGCGCCGATATCGCGCAACGCGCTGTTGGCGGTCGTCACGTCGGCGACCGCCGCGTCCTGCGCCGATTGCCGTGCGCCCGACACCGCCTGGCCCAACGCATTCACCCCCCGGGCCAGCGTATCCGCCCGGTTGACTACCACGCGCTGCTGCGCCGCGTTCGCCGGGTCCGATTGCAGGGTCGTGAACGCGTCCCGCAGCGCTCCCAACAAGCTCGGCAGGTCGAACCCGGCGCCGGGCGTCCCGGACGCTGCGTCGATTGACGCCAGGGCGTCGCTGCGCGTCTGCTCGCCCACCACCACAGCGGATGCACTCAACGCGCTGGACTGCAGCCGTTCGTCCATGCTGCGGGCCGCGGGACCGGTGCGCACGCCGGCCCCGTTGCCCCCGGCGGCGAAGCTGGTGACGGCAACGGTCTCGCGCACATAGCCGGCCGTTTGGGCGTTCGCCACGTTCTGCGATATCGTCGCAATCCGCCTGCTGGCGCTGTCCAGGCCGGACGAAGCAGAGTTGAGGACGCTGTCGAGGCCCATAGGACGGTCCTAAAACCTAGCGTTTCATGTCCAGCGTCTGTTGCAGCAGCTCGTCCGCCGTCGTCACCATCTTGGTGTTTGCGGAATAGGCGCGCTGCGCCACGATTAGTTTGGTGAATTCGGTCGCGATGTCGACGTTGCTGCTTTCGACCGCGCTGACCACCAGGCTGCCCGCGCCGTTGCTGCCGGACGCGAGCGTCTGCGCCGCGCCGCTGTCGCGGGTCGCGGTGAAGGCCTGCCCATCGGTCCGCTGCAGCGCATCGGCGGCAGCGAAGGTCGTGATCGGCACGCGGGCCACCGTGCGCGATTGGCCGTTGTCAAAGTTCACCACCACGTCGCCGTTCGACCGGGTCTGGACGTTGCTGAAGCTGCCGGGCGCCACGCCGTTCTGGGTCAACGATTTCAGGCTGTAATCCGACCCGGCGAACTGCGTCAGCCCATTCGCCTGGCCGAAGGTGCCAAGGTTGAGCGCGATCGTCTGTGGCCCTGAGCCGAAGTTTGCCACCACGTTCAGCGTCGCCGACGATCCGGCCGCAAAGGCGCTGCCGGTGATTGCGCCGCTCACTGCCGCGACGCTGCCGACCGTTCCCTCCGGCGCCGACGGATTGCCGGCAGCACCGAAATTGATTGCGGCCACACCGAGCGCCGTAGCCGCTGCGGGCGGCGTGCCCGGTTGAGTGATGGCGACCTGCCAAGCATTGGGTGTGCCGGCGACCGGAGTCCAAGCGAGCTGCAGCGGATGGGTCTCGCCCAGCGCGTCATAAACCTGCACCTGCGACGTGACCGGCGTGGCCGGGTTGGGCGTCGCGGGAAGGTTGGCGGCCAGCGTGACCTCGGACGTGGGCACCGGGCTGTATCCGGCCTGGCCGACTTGGATGGGCTTCAGCGTCGTCTGGTCGATGGCGCCGGACGCGTCCGCCGGCCAACCGTTCAGGAAGTTGCCCGCGCTGTTCACGAGATAGCCGGCCTTGTTCAACGAAAAATCGCCGGCGCGGGTGTATTCCGCTTGGGCCTTGAACACCGGCGCGCCCTTCGCCTCGCCGACCTGGCTGCTTACGGTAAAAAAGCCCTGACCTGCGATCGCGAGTTCCAGCGGCTTGTCGGTCTGCGTGACCGTGCCCTGCACGGTGTTCACGTAATCCGGGCGGGCAACAACAGCGCCAGGCTGGTTGGTCGCTGCAGTGCTGGTCGTCAAATAGTCCTCAAAGCTGGTGTCGACGCGCTTGTAGCCGACGGTCTGGCTGTTGGCGATGTTGTCGCCGATATTGCCAAACGCGGCCGACTGGGCGGTCAATCCGCTGATTGCGGTGTTCATGGCGCCAAACAGCGACATTGTGGTGCTCCTGTGGTTGCGTGCTCGGCGGCGCCGGGCGGGGATGTCTGCAGGGAGCATGGCAGGAACCGTGCCACCCCGAATTGCCAGCGTTGACGGCAGGATTCGGCCGTGCCTGCTGGTCCAAATCCGCCGGCCCGGCACGAATGCGCCGGCACATAATGCCGGGCTGGGTCCGGTGCGGGCCAGGAATGGGCATTAAACCGCTGGCCCAGCTCTTGCGAAGTCCCGGATATGCAAACCCCAGCCACGGTTCCCACCCCAACTGCCGCGGCGTCTCCACCCCATGCCCGGGTGGCGCGCGGCACCGCCCCGGTCTCGCCGCAGCCAGCCGTGGCGGCGGAGGGGTTCGAGGCGTCGCTTGCCCAAGCACAGGCGACGCCAGCCTGCGTCGTTGCTACGCTGGCCAAGCCGGGCATAGGCGGCACGCCAACGCTGCTTTCCATCGCGCTGCCGGCACAGGCGCCAATCAATCCATTGGCCGTCCCGGCCGCGAATGTGGCGAAGGCCGCCGTCAAAAACGCGCCGGGGACCGCCGTCACCGAGTCGGAACAGGACAAGGCGCCACTGGTGGCTAACGGGACGGACAAAGGCCCGCAACCGCTTGCTCACCCGCCGGTCGAACAACCCGCGCCTTTGCCCGATCCGACTGTGGCGACGCTTGTTATAACCCTGTCTGGGGGCATCGATGCCGCGTTGCCGGACGTCACTGCGCCACTCGCCACAGGCATCGAGCCCGCGCAGGCGAATGCAGGCCAGGCAGCGCCAACCGCGCTGGCCCCTGCGCTGAATGCCGCGGCGTTGCCCGGGGCGGGCGCCGCAATCCTTCATGCCGGTCCGGAACGTCCGCTCGCCGTCGGTGAACACGAGGCGATGACGCCAGCGCCGGACAGCGCGTTAGAGCCAACTGCAGCAATCAGCTCCATGCTGCCTCCCTCAGTGCCGTCACTCGCGGCGGCGCTGCACGCCCCGGCCCCGCTGCCCCCGATCAACCGCCCTGCCGCCGCCGCGGCTCCGCCGCCTACATCGCCGGCGGAGCAGGTCGGCCCCGTCTTGGCGAGCTTTGCTGCCAGCGCGGCGCAGCCCAATGCGGCCCAGCATCTGACAATCCGGCTCGACCCGGCAGAGCTCGGCCACGTGCAGGTGCGCATCGAACGCATGCCGGACGGTCCTGCCCGGGTCGAGCTGGTCGTCGAACGGCCCGACACGCTGCTCTTGCTGCTCCGCGACCAACCGGAGCTGCACCGGGCGCTCGACCTTGCCGGCGTGCCAGCCGCGGACCGGACGCTGCAATTCCAATTGGCCCCCGCCGCCGCCGATCCCGGCACGACGACGCCGCAATTCAACGCCGATCCAGGGCCAGGCCAGCAACGCCCCGGTCAACCGCGCCAACACGGCGCCAATAACGGGCGCTCAGTCGCTCACGACGACCCCACCATCCGGCCGGCCGCCGCGTTTCGCCGAGCCGGCGTCAACATCATGGCTTGAAAGGACGTCGCAAATGGCTTCCCTGCTCACGACCCCATCGACCACCACGGCGCCGACGGCGGCCAGCGTCGCGCCCACCACCAAGTCCGCAGCACTGTCGTCGCTTACCGGCAATTACAATGACTTCTTGAAGTTGCTTATGACACAGCTTCAGAACCAGGACCCGACCAGCCCGATGGACACCAACCAGTTCACCAGCCAATTGGTGCAGTATTCCAGCGTCGAGCAGCAGATCAACACGAATGCGAGCCTGACGCAGCTCATCCAGCTCACCCAGGGTGGTGAAATCCTGCAATCGTCGTCCCTGGTCGGCAAGCCAGTGACGGTCGCCTCGGACCATATTGCTCTGCAGGGCGGCAAGGGCACGGTGCAGTTCGATACCGCGACATCGCAGCCGGTCAGCATCGGCATCTACACGGATGCCGGGGTGAAACTGCGGGATGCGGCGATCACCAGCCAGCCGGGCCGCAATTCTTGGTCCTGGGACGGGAAGGACAGCCAAGGCAACGCCGTGCCGGACGGTTCCTACCGCACGGTCGCGACGACGCAGACCGGCGGCGCGACAAAGGATTTGCCGTTTACAATCAGCGGCGTAGCGACGGGAGTGCAGAAAACTGGCAACGCGCTGCAGGTTCAGCTTGGCGCGTTGAGCGTGGACCTTTCGGCGGTGCAGTCTTTGTCGCCGTAGAGCAGCGGAAGCTCCGAACTCGGCAAGTTTTGCCGGGTTGTTAACTCCTCGGTAAACTTCTGCGCGCATTCTGCACGCATGACACTCGCACTCAACCAAACCAAGCAAGGCGGGCAGCTCCGATGAAGGCGCTGCTCGAAAGCTTAAGGTCGCTTGGTGCCCTGAAGCTTGGGGCGATGGCCGCGGTGACGCTTATATCGTTTGGCTTGCTAGCGTTTGTTGCGATGCGCGGCGGCGACGGGCCGATGGCGCTGCTTTATGCAGACCTCGAGCTGCGGGAAGCCGGCCAGGTCGTGGATCAGCTCGAGCGCGCCCGCATCCCTCACCAGCTCGACGCCGGCGGCACCCGCATCCTGGTTCCGGCTGACCAGGTGTCGCGTGCCCGGCTGCTGTTGGCCAAGGAGGGCCTGCCCTCCGGCGGCTCCATCGGCTACGAAATCTTTGATCGCGGGGACAGCCTGACGGCTACCGGCTTCCAGCAAGCCATAAACCAAACGCGCGCCATGGAGGGAGAGCTATCCCGCACCATCCGCATGCTGCAAGGGGTCAGGGCGGCGCGGGTTCATCTGGTGTTGCCAAAACGCGAGCCCTTCGCCCGGGATCGGCAGGAAGCGCAAGCGAGCGTGGTGCTGACGATGGCCGGCGCTGCCCGGCTGGACCGGGAGGGCACCCAGGCGGTCCTAAACCTGATTTCCGCCGCGGTGCCGGGCCTGCGCCCGCAGAACATCGCCATCGTCGACAGCCGGGGCAACTTGCTGGCCCGCGCCGGGCAACCAACCGGGGTGGCCGGCGGCGCGCAGACCGCGGACGACGTGAAGCGCGCATCCGAACTGCGGCTGGCCCGCGCTGTCGAGGAGATGCTGGAGCGTACGCTCGGCCCAGGCCGGGTCCGGGCAGAAGCCGCGATGGATCTGGATTTCGACCAGGTGCACGAGACGCAGGAGCGCTATGACCCGGACGGCCAGGTCGTTCGCAGCCAGCAGAGCACGACCGACAACAACCGTACGACCGAAGCCGCGGCGAGTGTTTCGGTGCAGAATAACCTGCCGAACGCGGATGCCGGCGCCAGCCCGTCCGGGTCGCAGGAACAGAAGCAGGAAGAGACGACCAACTACGAGATCGGCAAGACCGTCCGCACCCTGGTTCACGAGCAGCCGCAGCTACGCCGGATCAGCCTGGCTGTCATGGTGGACGGCGCTGCGGTCCGCGGTCCCGATGGAACCGTGGCCTACGTCGAGCGCACGCCGGACGAGCTGGCGCGGATCGCCACGCTGGTGCGCAGCGCGATCGGCTTCAACGAGCAACGCGGCGACCGGGTCGAAGTCGTGAACATGCGCTTCGTCAGCGACGGCGACGGCCAGGAGGCGGCGGCCCCCAGTGGCTGGGCGCACTTCGAGAAGTCCGAGATGCTGCATATGGCGGAAACGGCGCTCCTGGCGCTCGGCGCGCTGCTCGTCCTGCTGTTCGTGCTGCGGCCCATGGTGCTGCGGCTGACGATGCAGCCGCCTGCCGCCCCGGTGGCGCTGCCGCTCGCCGGCGAAACGGCCGCCCTTAGTGCGCCAGCCGAGGAAGAATTGGTCCAGCTCGCCAACGTCGTGGGCGCAATGCGGATGGCGTCGATCCGCAAGGTATCGGAGCTGGTCGACAGCCATCCCGCGGAAAGCCTGGCGATGCTGCGTAGCTGGATCACGCCGGAGGGGAGCTAGCAATGGTCGCCATCACGACACTGAGTTCGATCACCGGACGCCAGAAGGCTGCGATATTGATGCTCGCCTTGGGCGATGCCCAGAGCGCCAAGCTGCTCGGCGCCTTGCACGCCGACGAGATCAGGGACGTGACGACCACGATGGCGCAGCTCGGCAGCGTGCAGGCGTCCGTCGTGGAGGAGCTTTGCGCCGAGTTCACCGGCAACATCGGCCAGCAGGGCGGGCTGATGGGCAGCCTGGAAACCACGGAGCGCTTGCTGCACCGGGCTTTGCCGGCGGACCGTGCGGCGCAGATGATGGAAGAAATACGTGGCCCGGCCGGACGGACCATGTGGGACAAGCTGGGCAACGTGAACGAGGCGGTGCTCGCCAACTATTTGAAGAACGAATATCCGCAGACCGTCGCGGTCGTGCTGTCCAAGGTTCGGGCGGAGCATGCGGGCCGGGTCTTGATCCTGCTGCCCGACAGCTTCGCCATCGAGGTCATCATGCGCATGCTGCGGATGGAAAGCGTGCAGCGGGACGTGCTGGACGGAGTCGAGCAGACGCTGCGGTCGGAGTTCATGCCGAACCTCGCGAGCACCAGCCGGCGCGATAGCCACGAGATGATGGCGGATATCTTCAACAGCCTGGACCGCCAGAGTGAGGCCCGGTTCGTCACGGCGCTTGAGGAGCGCAACCGTGAGGCGGCGGACCGGATCAAGGCGTTGATGTTCACCTTCGACGACCTGCAGCGCCTGACGCCGTCCAACGTGCAATCGCTGCTGCGCTCGGTCGACAAGACCAAGCTTCCGCTGGCGCTGAAAGGCGCGTCGGACAAGCTGCGCGACCTGTTCTTCGGCAATTTGTCGGAACGCGCCGGCAAGATGCTGCGGGAAGATATCGAGGCGCTGGGGCCGGTGAAGCTGCGCGATGTCGACGAGGCGCAGGCGGCCATTGTGACGATGGCCAAGGACCTGGCGTCCCAGGGCGTGATCGAAATCAGCGAAGGCAAGAACGACGAGATGGTGCTCTGATGATGGACGGCATGGCTTCCCGCTTCGTCGGTATCCTGTATGCCGAGGATTTTGACGATCCGGATCTGGCGCCGCTGCCCGAACCTATGCCAGCAGCGCCGAGCTTCACCTTAGGCGAGCTCGAAGCGGCCCAGCAAACGGCGTGCGCCGAGGCGGTTCAGGCCGCGCGGGCCGAATGGGAACAATCGGCGCTGCATAGCCGGACTCAGTCATTGATCACCATCTCCGCTTCCCTCGCCGAAGCGCAGCAGGAAGCGGGTGCCCTGGCCGACACGGTCGCCGACGGCGTCGCCCGGACGATCCTGTCCATGGTGTCCGGGCTGCTGCCCGACCTATGCGCCCGGCATGGCGGGGCCGAGGTGCGCGCCCTGCTCCGGCACCTGCTGCCGACGCTCGCGCAACAGCCACGGATAGCCGTGCGCGTAAATGCGGCCGTCCTCGACGACGTGCGTGGCGACTTGGCCTTGCTTGATGAGGACGTGGCGGCTTGCGTCGTGCTCACCGCCGCCCCGCTGCTGCCCGGCGATGCCCGCGTGAGCTGGACGGACGGATCGCTCGTCCGCGACCAGGCCGCAATGAGCGCTGCGGTTGCTGCTGCGCTGGCTGAACTCGGCTTGCTGGAACCCGTAGCTGCCCGAAATGACCGTAGGAGTATGGCTTTTGCCGAATAGCATGGAATTAGCAGACCTCGCCGAGGCCGGCCCGAGCGAGACCGCGCCCTCCCGCACGCCTCGGGACCTCGAGGCCGTCTATGACATCCCCGTAACCGTCAGCGCCGTGCTCGGCAAGGCGACGATGCAGGTCAGCCAGCTCCTGAAGCTCGGCCGCGGCGCCGTCGTCGAGCTGGACCGCAAGCTGGGCGAGGCCATCGACATCTATGTCAACAACCGGCTGGTCGCACGGGGCGAGGTCGTCATGGTCGACGAGACCCGGTTGGGCGTGACGATGACCGAAATCGTCAAAGCCGACCGGGCCTGACCGGACATGCACGTCCTGATCATCGGCTCCCTCGGCGGCGAACTGGGCAAGGCCGCGCGCATCGCCAGTGCCCGCGGCGCCAAGCTGCACCAGGCGGATGACGACCGCAGCGCGCTGGCGCAGCTCCGCGCCGACGCAAAGGTGGATCTGCTGCTGGTGGAATTGCCGCACGACATCGGCGCGCTGGTGCGGTCGCTGGCTGCTGAACGCATCGTGGTCCCCGTCGTCGTCTGCGGCACGGACTCTGACGCACCGGCGGCGGTGCGGGCCATACGCGACGGCGCGCGCGAGTTCCTGCCGTTGCCACCCGATCCCGAGCTGATTGCCGCCATCCTCGAAGCGGCATCGGGGGAGACCCACGCCATGATCGCCCGCGACCCGGCCATGCTGGCCGCCGTCCGGCGCGCGGAACAGGTGGCGGCGTCCGAGGCCTCGGTCCTTATCACCGGCGAGTCGGGCACCGGCAAGGAGGTGCTGGCGCGCCATATCCACCGGCGCTCCCGCCGGGCGGCCGGGCCGTTCGTGGCGCTGAACTGCGCGGCGATCCCCGAGAACCTCCTGGAAAGCGAGATGTTCGGCCATGAGCGCGGCGCGTTCAGCGGCGCCATCGCCCGCCGCGCCGGCAAGTTCGAGGCGGCGGAGGGCGGCACATTGCTGCTCGATGAAATCAGCGAGATGGACGTCCGCCTGCAGGCGAAACTGCTGCGTGTGATCCAGGAACGGGAGATCGACCGTTTGGGAGGCACGGCGCCAGTGCGGGTGAACGTCCGCATCCTCGCCACCAGCAACCGCGACCTCGTGGCCGAGATGGCTGCCGGGCGGTTCCGCGACGACCTGTATTTCCGGCTGAATGTCGTCAGCCTGCGCATTCCGTCCCTGCGCGAGCGTCCCGGCGACATTGCGGCGCTCGCCGATCACTATGCGCGCCGCTATGCGGACGTGAACGGCATGCCGCTGCGTCCGCTGTCCCAAGGCGCCCACGCGTTGCTGTCCGCTCATGGCTGGCGCGGCAACGTACGGGAACTGGAGAATACCGTGCATCGCGCCGTGTTGCTGGCCGCGGGCGACGAGATCGGCGTGGAGGCGATTGAACTGGCGCCGGGCGCCGGCGGCTCAGTTCAGGCCGCGCAACTGGCGGCTGCCCGGCCTGCGCCCGGCATTTCTGGATTGGTCGGTCGGACCATGGATGAGGTCGAGCGCGGCCTTATCCTTGAAACCCTCAGCCATACGCTCGGCAACCGCACCCACGCGGCGACCATTCTCGGCATTTCCATCCGCGCGCTGCGCAATAAGCTGCGAGACTATGCCCAGGCGGGCGCGGCGGTGACGCCTCCGGGCGCGTTGGCTTAAGGCATGGCAATGACGCTCACGCTTGGCGGTGTCGGCCAGCAGATGCGGCGTTATGCGCCCGGCAGCGACGTCGGCTTGGCGCTCGGCATGCTGGCCCTGCTCGCGGTGCTGGTGGTACCGTTGCCGACGGCCTTGCTGGACGTAGGCCTGGCGCTCTCGATCACGGGGTCCGTGCTGGTGCTGATGGTCGCAATGTTCCTCAGCCGCCCGCTGGACTTCACCAGCTTTCCCACGCTGCTGCTGCTCACGACTTTGCTGCGGCTGTCATTGAACGTCGCCACCACACGGCTGATCCTGTCGCACGGCAACGAGGGCTCATCGGCGGCAGGGCACGTAGTCCAGGCGTTCGGCGGCTTCCTGATGGGCGGCGACGTGGTGATCGGCGTCATCCTGTTCGCGATCCTGCTGGTCGTGAACTTCATGGTGATCACCAAGGGATCGGGCCGGATCGCAGAGGTGGCGGCGCGGTTCAGCCTCGATGCGATGCCGGGCAAGCAGATGGCGATCGACTCGGACCTGTCTTCCGGCTTGATCGACGAAGGAAAAGCTCGGCTGCGTCGGCGCGAACTGGAAGAGGAGAGTGGCTTTTACGGCGCGATGGATGGCGCAGCCAAGTTCGTCCGGGGCGACGCGATTGCCGGGCTGCTGATCACCGTGATCAACATCTTCGGCGGGCTGGCAATCGGCCTGCTGCGCCACGGCATGCCCTTCTCCGAGGCCGCAGCCACGTTCACGACGCTCACTGTCGGCGACGGCCTGGTGTCGCAGATTCCGGCGCTGCTGGTCTCCACCGCGGCCGGCATCGTCGTGACCAAGGGCGGCGTCGAGGGGCCGGCCGACGCGGCGTTGGTTCGGCAATTAGGCGGCAGCCCGAAGCCATTGGCGCTCGCGAGCGGAGCCGCAGCCGTGTTGGCGCTGTTGCCCGGCCTGCCTGCCCTGCCCTTCTTGGCGCTGGCGGGCTTGGCCGGCAGTGCGGCCTGGATGCGGTACCGTCATCCCGTGATTGAGCAAAGCGCCGAAACAGTCATCCCAGACGCGCCGTCTGAGCCGCCGATCGCCGACTCGCTGCGTATCGACGCGATCCGGCTTGAACTTGGCTATGGCCTGCTCTCCCTGGCCGGCGGGGACGCTCCGCGGCTCACCGAGCAGATCAAGGGACTGCGCCGGTCGATTGCCGCGGAAATGGGCTTCGTGCTGCCCCCGGTTCGCATACAGGACAATTTGCAGCTTGGCGCGGAGGCCTACTCCATCCGGCTCAAGGAGATCGAGGCGGCACGAGGCGAGCTGCGCCCGACCATGCTGCTGGCAATGGACCCGGCGGGCGGGATTCCCGACCTGCCGGGCGAACGCACCACCGAGCCTGCCTTCGGCCTGCCCGCCCTGTGGATCGATGCGACCCGGCGGGAGGAAGCGGTTTTCCGCGGCTGCACCGTCGTCGACCCAGCAAGCGTGCTCACGACCCACTTGACCGAGGTCATCCGAGAGACGATGGCTGAGCTGCTGTCCTATGCTGAAACCGCCAAGCTGCTGGACGAATTGCCGCGCGAGCAGCAGAAACTCGTGGCCGAGCTGGTTCCGGCGCATATGTCCATCGGCGGCATTCAGCGGGTTCTGCAGGCTTTGCTCGCTGAGCGCGTTTCCTTGCGGGACCTCCCGACGATCTTGGAGGGTATCCATGAGGCTTGCGGTGGCCAGCTTCGCGCGATCCCCGCCATCACCGGCCATGTCCGTGGGCGCCTGGCTCGGCAAATCAGCGATAGCAATACCGGGCCGGCTGGTTACATCCCCCTGATAACGTTGTCGTCCGAGTGGGAAGCCGCATTCGCCGACAGCCTGGTTGGCCCACCGGAGGATCGGCAGCTCGCCATCGCGCCGTCCCGGCTGGGCGAGTTCATGCAGCGCTTCCGCATCGTGTTCGAGGCTGCGGCGGCAACGGGCGAGTCGCCGGTCCTGCTCTGCTCCGGCGCCATCCGCGCCCACGTTCGTGCGATCGTCGAGCGGTTGCGGCCCGCAACCCCCGTGCTGGCTCAGGCTGAGATCTTCCCGCGGGCACGAATCCGGACGATCGGAACGATCTGATGGGGAAGCAAGAGTTCCTGCCCATTAACGTCCAAGCAACATCTTTCCCGTAATCTGTCCCCATGCGCCTCAAGCTTTACCGAGCGTCGGACATGACTACGGCGATGGCGCTGGTTCGGAGCAATCTGGGGCCAGATGCGCTGATCCTCTCGACGCGTCGGGTTGGCGACGGCGTGGAAGTCACGGCAGCGCTGGATCAGCCATCAAACGAGCCCGCGCCGTTGCCGCTCGACACCGGGCGCAATGCGGCATTGAGCTGGCATGGCGTCCCGTCCAAACTGATTGACGCGCTGGCGCCGGGTCCGCTGGTTGATTGCCTGCCCAGTGCGCTGGCATTCGGCACGTTGCCAGCCGCCGGTACCGCGCCCCTGCTGCTTGCCGGGCCGCCCGGCGCCGGCAAGACTTTGACGACCGCAAAACTGGCTACCCGCATGGTGATGGCCGGCCAAGCGCCGCTGGTCGTGACCGCCGATGGCCAACGCGCCGGAGCGCCCGAACAGCTCGCGGCCTATACCCGGCTGCTGGGCCTGACGCTTGTGGTCGCCAGCGCCCCATCGCCGCTCAGCCGCGCCCTGGCCCGCCGCCAGGAAGGTGCGCCGGTGCTGATCGACACGCCCGGTCTCGATCCGTTCGATCCTTCTGCCCGCGATGAACTGGTAAGCCTCGCCACGACAGCGAACGCCGTGACCGTATTAGCCCTGCCTGCCGGGCTCGATCCGGCCGAAGCGCAGGAGCTTGCGGACGCCTTCATCCAGGCCGGCGCAACCTTGCTGATTGCCACCCGGCTGGACCTATGCCGCCGCCTTGGGGGTGTGCTGGCTGCGGCTTCCGCAGGGTTGACGATGACCGAGGCCGGGGTTGGCTCGGGAGCGGCCAACGGACTGCGGCCGCTCACTCCCGAGTTCCTCGCCGACCGCCTGATGATACCGTTGGGCGCCCATTCCCCTGGCTCGTTTCAGGACGTTGCATGATGAACCAATCCGCCCCTCTTACCTTGCGCTCTCCATCGGTGGCGCCGGGTCAAATGGGCCGGTGCGTCGCCGTCGGGTCCGGCAAGGGTGGCGTCGGTAAAACCTGGTTTGCCATCACGTTGGCGCATGCACTGGCCCGGAACGGACGGCGAGTTTTGTTGTTTGACGCTGACTTCGGTCTCGCCAACGTCGACATTCAGCTTGGGCTTACGCCGGTGCTGGACCTGGCATCGGTAATGTCCGGTACGGCGACGCTTACGGACGCCATTGCCCACTTTGTGCCGGGAGGCTTCGACGTCCTGGCTGGCCGGTCAGGATCGGGCAGCCTCGCCAGTCTTGAATTCACGTCGCTTGAGCGGCTGCTGTCCCTGATTACGATAGCCTCGGCTCGCTATGACACCGTTCTGCTCGACCTGAGCGCGGGACTTGATCGTTCGGTACGGCGTATGGCTGCTTGGGCGGACACGCTGTTGGTCGTCGCAACGGAGGAACCCACGAGCCTGACGGACGCCTATGCCACATTGAAACTGCACGCAGCCGATCAACCCGGGGGCGATGCGCGCCTGATCGTGAACCAGTCCAGCACCTTAGCCGCCGGCGAGCGAACCGCGGCTACCTTGACCCGCGCCTGCACAGCCTTCCTAGGCCGTGCCCCGGCGGTGGCCGGTAGCGTCCGACGGGACCTCCATGTTCAGGATGCGATCCGCAGGCAGACACCCTTGCTGACCCGGCACCCAAATTGCCCCGCGAGCGTGGACGTGGAACGCATCGCAAGCGGATTGTCCTTTGGATAACCGCGCTTCCGACAAAGAACCTTTGCGTTTTGGCTTCGAGGGGTATCATTCTCGATGCAATGGCCTATCTCCGGATAAGTCAGGTCCGAATACCGGGCGCTGCAGGAGGCGGCATGGTCCTGATCGGCTCCAACCGCGACCTGCGGATAGACTTCTTCCGCGGCGTTGCGCTGTGGTGGATTTTCATGGATCACATTCCCGACAATTGGCTTGCGCAGTTTAGCTTGCGGAACTTTGCGCTCTGCGATGCCACGGAGATTTTCGTGCTGCTCGCAGGCTATGCGGCGGGCCTGGCCTATGGCCGCAGCATGGACCGGTATGGATGGCTGTTTGCGGGCGCTGACGTGCTGCGACGCGCCTGGGTCTTGTATGTCGCGCATATTTTTTTGTTCGTGGTGTTCAGCGCACAAGTCTCTTATTCCGCCACCGCCCTTGACCGGTCGGAGTACCTGGATGAAATTCACCTCGACGTGCTGGCGGAAGCGCCGTATCGGGCTATGCTGGAGGCCTTGCTGCTAAGCTTCCAGCCAGCCTACTTGAATATACTGCCAATGTACGTGGCACTCCTCGCGATGTTTGCAGTCGTGTTGCCGTTGCTGCGTTGGCCGTTGGTGCTATTTACACTGTCTGCAACGATCTATACAGTGGTTCGAGTGACTGGGTATAACTTTCCATCCTGGACCGGTGGCGGCTGGTATTTCAACCCGCTCGCTTGGCAGTTTCTCTTCGTGATCGGCTCCATCCTATCGTATGCGCCGCCGAAGCTTCGAGTTCCACCGAGATTACTCGATGCCGCTGCGGTGCTGATCGTGCTGACGGGTGTGTCACTTCTATGGTTGATATGGCCCTATCCTGAATTGACGTCTCGTTTTCCGGCTATGGCAGCCCGCATCCTGCTGTCGGTCGACAAGGAGGGACTGCATCCGATGCGGCTGTTGTCAATCCTCGCATTGGCCTGGCTGGCTGCTCGCCGAATTCCGGTTGACGCAGCATGGTTAAAAGGTTGGTTCGCACGGCCAGTCGTGATCTGTGGCCAGCACTCGCTGCCAGTTTTTTGCGCTGGGATATTTTTATCCTTCCTTGGTCGGCTTGCGATGGAAGAGCGGGCGGGCTGGGCTGTGCAGGCGGGTGTCAACGTCGCGGGCCTAACTGCGCTCGTATGCGTCGGCATGCTTGCCGCATGGTATAAAGTGAAGGGCCAGGTCGCTCGCGCTGACTTGTCGAAGTTACCGCAGGCTGGTAGCGCAGGCGTGATATGAGCGTATTCTCAACCCTACAATCGCTGATGCTCGCCACCTTTCTTTGGGTGGGACCAGCGCTGGCCTCAGATGCAACGGACCCCTGTCAAGCACCGGACGATATGGCCGGTGCGGCAGCCGCATTGCCCAGGGTGGCAGCAGAACTGCAACCTGGCGCAACGCTCAACGTGCTGGCCGTTGGGTCCGCCACCATGTTCGGCCCGGACGCCAGCCTCAGCCCCGGCACGATCACGAGCCAAGCCCTTGGCAATAGCAACGCGCCATCACTGGCCAAGGTGTTCAGCGGGCCGGCGTCTGACCGCGCTTTCCCTTTGCAAATGGCGAAAGCGCTGCAGGACGCTGTGCCGGGTCTCGACGTCAATGTGACTGTGCGGGGAGGTCGCAGCCTGCTTGCAACGGATATGCTGGGGATAATACAGACGGAACTCGCGAGCCACCATTTTGAGCTGGTGGTTTGGCAAACGGGGACTGTCGAGGCAGTCCGCAACCTACCGACAGGCGAGTTCGCGCAAACATTATCCGAGGGTGCTGAGGTTGTTACCGCAGCGGGCGCAAACCTTGTGCTGGTGGATCCGCAATTCAGCCGCTTTCTTCAGACCAACAGTAATCTGGAGCCATATGAACAGGCCTTGCAGCAGGTTGCTGCTATGCCGGGCGTTGTGCTGTTTCGCCGCTACGATTTGATGCGCGCCTGGGCAAACGACAGCCAAATTGATCTTGAGCGCACCCCTCGGTCAGCGCGTCAGAAGGTAATCGAGACCCTGCATGCTTGTTTAGGCCGGCATCTCGCGCGACTGGTGCTGGAGTCCGCCCGCTCCTAAGTCGGGCGGAACCTAGCGCCGATTTGCGGCCGGCCCGTAAATATGTCGGCCTTCGAAGTAGCAGTACTTCGCCTGCCAACGCCTATAGCCGCAACGGCGAAATTTCGGGTTAGAATAATCCGGTGATCTTGCCATCGGCATCCAATCGAATGGTGTTGGACGCTGGATCGCGCGGTAGGCCCGGCATGGTCATCACGTCGCCGCAGACCGCAACAATGAAGCCCGCGCCGGCAGAGACCTGAACCTCACGCACCGGTAGGAGGTGGCCGTTTGGCGCACCCAATGCCGCCGGGTCAGCGCTGAAGCTGTATTGTGTCTTGGCAATGCAGACCGGGAAATGAACAAATCCTGCCGCCTCGAACGCCGCCAAACGTTTCGCAACCGCTGCCGGCAGCGTGATGTCGGCAGCGCGATAGATCTGCTGCGCAACCGTCCGAATTTTATCCGCAAGGCCCATAGACGATGGATAAAGCGGGGCGTAGCGCGCCGTGCCGCGCCCAATGCAGGCCACCACAGCCTGGCCCAGCGCTTCCGCCCCGGCAGCACCGTCCGCCCAATGGGTGCAGACCACAGTCTCGACTCCACGAGCGCCCATGGCATCGCGCACCACTTCGAATTCAGCCGGGGTGTCCGATACGAAGCTGTTGAGCGCAACGATGACCGGCAGGCCAAATTTCTCAAGATTATCTAGATGACGCTCCAGGTTGGCCATGCCGCGTGCGACTGCGGCCGTGTCCTCCCGCGCCAAGTCGGCTTTTGCCACGCCGCCGTGCATCTTCAATGCGCGCAAGGTCGCCACCAGCACGGCACAGGAGGGCGTCAATCCGGCACTCGGGCACTTGATATCGAGGAACTTCTCGCCACCGAGATCCGCCCCAAATCCCGCCTCGGTCACCACGATATCTGCCAACTTCAGTCCGAGCCGGGTCGCCACGACCGAGTTGCAGCCATGCGCGATATTGGCGAACGGGCCGCCATGAATAAGCGCCGGCGAGCCCTCGATTGTTTGCACCAGGTTGGGCGCGAAGGCGTCGCGCAGCAGCGCCGCCATGGCGCCGTCCGCCTGCAGGTCCCGCGCCGTCACCGCCGATCCATCCCGGCGTGACGCGACCTGAATGCGTCCGAGGCGGTCCTGCAGGTCTGCGAGGTCGCGCGCCAGGCAAAACACCGCCATCGCCTCGCTCGCGACGGTAATGTCGAATTTGTCTTCGCGCGGCGAGCCATTCACTGCGCCGCCAAGCCCATTCACGATGTTCCGCAACGCCCGGTCGTTCATGTCGAGCGCCCGACGCCACGTGATCCGGCGCGGATCGATGCCGAGCTTGTTGCCCCAATACAAGTGGTTGTCCAGCACCGCCGCCAGCAAGTTGTTCGCCGCCGTGATCGCGTGAAAATCGCCGGTAAAATGCAGGTTGATCTCGTCCATCGGCGCGACCTGCGCGCGGCCGCCGCCGGTGGCGCCGCCTTTCACGCCAAAACACGGCCCAAGCGACGGCTCCCGCAAGCAAATCATCGTCCGGTGCCCGATGCGGTTCAAGGCGTCGCCGAGTCCGATGGTCGTGGTGGTCTTGCCCTCCCCGGCCGCCGTTGGGCTGATCCCCGTCACTAGAACCAGCGCGCCATCCGGCCGGTCCTGTTGCGCACGGACGAAATCAAGGCTGATCTTCGCCTTGAATCGCCCATACGGTTCTAATGCGCTGGAGGGAATGCCAGCGTTTTCAGCAATCTCCGCGATGGGCCGCAACTGGGCGGCACGGGCGATCTCGAGATCGGTGGGCACTAGGCGGCCCGCCGCGATTGGAGGCCCAGCTCGGTCATCGCCAGCCCAATCGCCTTAACGGCGGTGCGCATGTCACCCGGCGTGACCGCGCCGATGCAGCCGACCCGGAAGCTTGGTGCGGCGGTGTTGTAGAAATTGCTGATCAGGATGCCTCGTTTTTTAAGCTGATCGACAAAGGCTTGGAGGTTCCATGCCGGATCGTCCGGGGACGCGACGTTCACCACAATCGGCCCTTGCAGGTCCAACGGCAAGCACGGACGCAAGCCGAGTAACTGGACACCCTCGTAGACGACCCGCATGTTCGCGCTATACCGCGCGAGCCGAGCCGGCTGCCCGCCCTCGGCCTCGAAACGATCCAGCGCGACAGCGAACGCCGCAATAGCTTGAGCCGCCGGGGTGAACCGGTGACTGCCCAGGCCGAGGCGCTCGCCGTGCGCATAGACGTCAGCAAGGTCCAGCGACCAGCTTGCCGCCCGCCCGACGCCGGCTTTCAGGCTGTCGACCCGAGCTACGGTGAGCGCCAAGCCCGGCAGGCCTTCGATGCACTTGTTCGAGGTGAACGTCACGCTGTCCACCATCGGCAAGCGGCCAATGTCCAACGGCATGGCCCCGAATGCGGATACGGCGTCGATCAGCACCCGTCGGCCGGCGCGTCCAGCAGCTTCGGCGAGCGCGGCTGCATCGTGGACGATGCCGGTCGCGGTCTCGCTATAGACGATAGCGAGGTGGGTGATGGCCGGGTCATTCGCCAGTGCTGCCGCAACGGCGTCCGAATCCACCCGCTCGGTCGCTGCGACCGCGAGTGTCACCACCCGACGCCCAGCCTCGGTTGCGAGCCGAACGAGCCGGTCGGTAAGCGGAACCAATATTGTTCCATCCGGAGGCACGAGGCTGCGGAATACCGCCTCCATCGCGAAATGACCGCAACCCTGAAGCGGCAGCACGGCGTGCTCGCCCGGCCTGCCGCCGGCAATGGCGAGCACGCGCCCGCGGACTGTGGCCAGAAGCTCGCGGAAGTCGAGGTCCCAAGGCGCATAATCCTGGGCGGCGGCGGCGCGCACGGATGGGTGGGTGGTGACCGGTCCGGGTATCAGAAGGAGCATGGGACTATGGGGCCTGCGTAATAAATGAGCTTCAAAACCGAGCCTTCGCGCGATTATGCACTGGGATCAAGCATCGCAGACAGCGGCGGAACTTGCTAGAACCAGAGGATGACATCGCCCTTGCCGTTGCCTGACTGGATTCCCTGGTGGGCCAATTTCGGCATCCTGATCGCCGGTTTGCTGTTCATCCTGATGTTCCTGTTGATGCCATTTGCTGTTTTTGGCGTGAAGGGCAGGTTGGATTTGCTGGAAGCGCGCTTGGATGAAATTCAAGGTGAAATCCGCAGCCTCGCGCTACGGCTGCCGGAGCCGTCCCTTGAGACCAGCAAGGGCTTTTCCGATAGGCGAAGGTTTGTGGAACCAGACGACTATTCCAGCTCACAGGCCGCGGACGGCTATGATGGGCGGCGGCCACCTATTCCGCCCGCGCCTCGCGATCGCAGGCCGCCCGTGATGCCGCCGCGCACCGAACCGCGGCTTGATTGAACCATCGCTTGCGCGCAGGGCGCTCTCGGGTGCTTGATAGATCCCGCCATAGTTTCCGGAGCCGTCTTTGATGCGTGTGAGCGTCTTGCAGATGAACCCCGGCGCCGACAAGGCTGCCAACATCGCCCAGGCCAGCCGGCTGGTTGATCGTGCCATCGAGGCGGATCGCCCCGATTTTGTAAGCCTGCCGGAGATGTGGACCTGTCTAGGCGGCGACCGTGCTGCCAAGCAAATGGAGGCAGAATCGCTGCCTCCACAAAATTCGAACGTGCCCGGCGGCCCCGCCTACGAGTTCCTGCGTCACGCAGCCCGGCAGCACGGCATTCATGTGCACGGCGGCTCGTTAGGCGAAAAGGGCGCCGAGGATGGCGGAACGCGCCTGTTCAATACCACGGTGGTGTTCGATCCACAGGGTTCCGAGGTCGCCCGATATCGCAAAATCCATTTGTTCGATATCACCACCCCAGATGGCCAGGGTTATCGGGAAAGCGCGATGTATGCCAGCGGCGATCAAGTCGTCGCCTTCGATGCGGGCGGCCTCCGGGTGGGATGCGCGATCTGCTACGACCTCCGCTTTCCTGAACTATTCTTGGCGTTGCGCCGGGCTGGGGCGGATCTGATATTCTTGCCGTCTGCCTTCACGGTGCCCACCGGGCGCGACCATTGGGACGTGCTGATCCGCGCCCGAGCGATCGAGAACCAATGCTGGATCGCCGCTCCGGCCACCTGGGGCCAGCATCGTGATGGTGCGGGTCAGGTCCGCTTGACCTACGGCCATTCCCTTGTATGCGACCCTTGGGGCCAGGTGGTCGCGACGGTATCGGATGGGGTTGGTTGGACAACCGCACGCATTGATCCGGCGCTTGCTGCGCGGGTCCGGCGCGATATGCCTGTCCTCGAGCACCGGCGGCCCGATCTTTTTGGGCCGAAGTGATCTCGATGCACCTTAGCGTAATGCCTCGGCGCATCAATGCGCAGTCCGGTCCGGCTCGGCGGCAGGCTTGATGCCCATTGCAATGCCGCTGCTCGCAACGCCTAGTGCGGCGCACCTTGCCCATCCCGTCAAGCGCATCGCGTTTGTGGCCTCACCTACTATACTGGCGAGTGAAAGTTGCGGCCGTCTCACGCGGCTGTATGGAAACTGCCCGCCCTTGGATGCGGATGTGGTCGTTTGCCTCGGCGGCGATGGTTTCATGCTCGAGACGTTGCATATGCTGATGTCGACGCACGCAACCACCCCGGTCTACGGCATGAACTGTGGGTCGGTCGGGTTCTTGATGAACGCGTTCGCCGAGGATGGCCTGCCCGCCCGCCTCGAGTGCGCTCAGGCGGCCGTGCTCCATCCGCTCCGCATGCACGCCGTGACCCAGACCGGCTCGGTCGAGGAGGCATTGGCTCTGAACGAGGTCTCCCTCCTGCGCCAACTGCGCCAGGCCGCCAAAATCCGCATTACGGTCGATGGCCGGGTCCGGTTGCAGGAGCTGATCTGCGATGGGGTGCTTGTTTCCACCCCGGCGGGTTCCACCGCCTATAACTTGTCGGCGCATGGTCCGATCGTGCCGTTATCGGCCAACCTCCTGCCGTTGACGCCCATCAGCGCCTTCCGGCCCCGCCGTTGGCGCGGAGCGTTGCTGCCCAGCACTGCGGATGTGCTGTTCGAGATTTTGGAACTTGATAAACGGCCAGTCGCGGCGGTGGCGGATTTTACCGAAGTCCGCGACGTAGCGTCAGTCGCAGTGAGCGAGGATCGAAGCGTCAAGACGACAATTCTATTCGATCCCGATCAGAGCCTTTCGGAGCGTATCATAGCCGAACAGTTCACGGTCTGACGCAAGCCTTGCCGAAGCGGTGTGCCATGGCCGCTTCGGCGAGGCTTACGTAAGTTCGTAGTCTCAGCATTCTGGATGGTTGCCTGCCTCACGCTCAAGCAGCATGAAGTTGGGCCATCGCCTCCATGGCGGGGGCTACGATGGCAAGAACATCAGGCGTGCCTTCAGGCATTGTGGACAGTGGCTGTCCGAGAACGATGCTTTGATTTGGCTGCGTCGTCTGGTCGCGCACCATATAGCCGCGGCCCCACACTGTTCCAATGACGTCGCCAGCGCCCGCAATCGCCAGCTTCTTGCGCAGCTTGCAGATGAAAACGTCGATGATCTTCATCTCTGGCTCATCCATGCCGCCGTAGAGGTGGTTGAGGAAAGCCTCTTTGGTCAGCACCATGCCCTTACGCAGCACGAGCAACTCGAGGATCGCGTATTCCTTGCCCGTAAGATGCACGGGCCGACCGGACACCAGCACTTCCCGGCTATCCAGATTGAGCTGCACCGGCCCGACCCGCAACGTGGGCTGGCTGTAGCCCTTGCTCCGGCGCACGATCGCCTGCATACGCGCCAGCAACTCCGTGGCGTCGAACGGCTTGGTGATGAAATCGTCGGCGCCAACGCCGAATGCCTTGACCTTGGCTTGCGGCCGGGTCAGCCCGGACAGAATGATGACCGGCGCCTCGATCCGGCTGGAGCGCATCCGCCGGACAACCTCGTAGCCGTCCATGTCCGGCAGCATGAGGTCGAGCAGGATGATATCGTAGTCATAGTGGCGCACCAGTTCGAGCGCCTCCTCTCCGGTGTCGATGTGATCGACAATCCCGCCATTGGCTTTCAGCATTTGCATCACGCCACGGGCTGTCACGAGTTCGTCTTGGACTAGTAGCACACGCATGGGTTGCTCCTGAAACAATCGACAACGTGGTTATGCAACTTTCACGTGTATTTGTCCACACTTTTTTCATCTTTATGTCGTATCAAGAGTGAGACATCTGTTATAATCGGGATCGGAGTGTTCGAAATGGCTGGAAAGCAGACCGCGCAATGACAGCGTCCCAAAGCAAGGAATTAAAGCCTCCGCCCATTCCGGTTGCGCGGCGTCTCCGAGCAGCGCCTGGCGCCGTTAGGCGCGCGGCTGGATTATCGTTGCAAGGCCGGGTCGCCGCCGTGTCCGGCATGATGGTGGAGGTTGCGGGCCTAGGTGGCCATACCGCGGTCGGCGACCGGATCACGCTGGCAACGCAGGCGGTTGCGCCACAGCCTGGACAAGCCCGTCGCGAACCCACGATCGCTGCCGAGATCGTCGGGTTCCGCTCCGGCCAAGCACGTGCCTTGGCGTTTGGAACGCTCGATGGCATCGGACCCGGTTGCTCTGCCGCCGCTCCTCACTCTCGGGTCCGCGGTGCGCAGCTCGCCGTTAGCGACGACTGGATCGGCCGCGTGGTGGACCCGATGGGCGGCGCGCTGGATGGATTAGGTCCACTGCCGGCGGGCTCGCCCCGCTCCATAAACGTCGGCCCGCCCGCCGCGGCCAGCCGGGCGCGGCTTGGTCCGCGCATCAGCCTCGGGGTTCGCGTGCTCGACCTGTTCACGACCTGCCGAGAGGGCCAACGTTTGGGCCTATTTGCCGGATCGGGCGTCGGCAAGTCCACCCTGCTGTCGATGCTGGCGCAGCAGGCGCATTGCGATGTGGCGGTTCTGGCTTTGGTGGGGGAGCGCGGGCGCGAGGTGCGGGAGTTCATTGAGGACGACCTGGGCGCTGAGGGGCTCGCCCGCTCGGTCGTTGTCATCGCGACTTCGGACCAGCCTCCGCTCATGCGGCGGGAAGCCGCCTATGCCGCAATGACCATAGCCGAGCACTTCCGCGACCAAGGCAAGTCCGTCCTGCTGTTAATGGACAGCGTGACCCGGTTCTGCCTGGCGCTGCGGGAGATCGGGCTCGCCGCTGGGGAACCGCCGGCGACGCGCGGCTACCCTCCCAGCGTGTTTGCCGAGCTGCCCCGATTGCTCGAACGCGCTGGCCCGGGTCCGGACCGCGGCGCCGGCACTGGCCATATCACCGCGCTGTTCAGTGTGCTGGTCGAAGGCGACGACCACAACGAGCCGGTCGCCGACGCGGTCCGTGGCATCCTGGACGGCCATGTCGTGCTCGACCGCCGCATTGGCGAGGCCGGACGCTATCCCGCGGTGGACGTGCTGCGCTCCTTGTCGAGAACGGTGCCGGGCTGCAACACGCCGGTCGAGAACCGATGGACTCGGCGCGCACGAGGCATCCTGGCGCTGCAAGCGGAACTCGCGGACCTGGTTCGACTGGGCGCCTACCGTCCCGGCACCGACGCCGCATCCGACGAGGCACTGCGGCTCGCTCCTGCCATCGAAGCAGTCCTGCAGCAATCTAAGCAGGATCCATGCAGCCTAGATCAAGCATTCAACGCGTTACAGATTGCTTTGGAGGAACGAGATGAAGCATGACGCCATCACGACCGTTGCCCGCCTACGCCGGTTGGCACGGGACGAAGCGCGCCAGGGGCTGTCCCGCGCGCTGGCCGCCGAGACCGCGGCCAGTGCCCGCGCCGACGACGCCATGCGGCAGATTGCCGATGAGACCGCTGCGGCTACGAGCCTCATGGGCGATGACGCAATGGTCGACGCCTTCGCCGCCTGGCTGCCAGGCGCGCGCCGCCACGCCGCCGAGACGCGCGCGGCGTGTGAACGCGCCGGCGCCGAGGTCGGACGCATGCGCGCCATCCTGACCGTCAGCCGCACTGCCGCGGAGGCGGTAGAGACGCTGCTGGCCCAACGTGCCGAGGCGCAGGCCAAGGATCACACCCGGCGCCTCCAAGCCGAACTGGACGAGATCGGGCGGGGAGCCGGTCCGGAATAGCGCGCGCATTGCCGTCGCACAAAGCGCTGGTTGGCCTGCCGGCGTCATGCGTGATAGCCGTCGACCACGCGCGGCGCCACCGCCTTCGCGGCCCAACAAGCGAGAACGCCGTGCGAAACTATCCTTTCGTGACCGTCGACGTGTTTACAAACCGGCGTTTCGGCGGCAACCCGCTCGCCGTCTTTCCAGATGCGCGGGGCCTGGCGGACATCGAAATGCAGGCCTTGGCTGCGGAGTTCAACCTCAGCGAGACCACCTTCGTCTTGCCTGCGTCCGATCCCGCCCACACCGCGCAGGTCCGCATATTCAACAGGACCGCCGAAATGCCGTTCGCCGGGCACCCCAATGTCGGCACGGCTTACGTGTTGGCGTTGGACGGCAAGGACCGCGACGGCGTGCTGCTGTTCGAGGAACTGGCCGGGTTGGTCGAGGTCCGGGTAAACCGCGACGAAGCAGGCGCGGTTACGGACGCCACGATCTCAGCGCCGCAATCGCTCTCGCTTGCCGCCGGGCTGTCGCCGGAAACAATCGCAGCCTGCGCCGGCCTCGATCCCTCCGACATCCTGACTGCGGCGCACCAGCCCGTGCTGGCCTCGGTCGGCATTCCCTTCGTCATCGCCGAGGTCCGTGTCGACGCCCTCACGCGCGCCTTGCCCGACACCCGCGCCTTCAAGGAGGCGAACGCGGAGCACCCGGAACTTGGCGGCATGCTGGCGCTGCATCTCTATGCGCGGGACGGGGAACGCCTGCGCGCCAGGATGTTTGCGCCGTTGTCGGGCACGGTCGAGGACCCCGCGACCGGCAGCGCCAACGCCACGCTCGCCGCGCTGCTGCTCTCGCTCACCGCAGAAACCAGCTACGGCGTCGACATTGTTCAAGGCGTGGAGATGGGCCGGCCAAGCTTGCTGCACGTGACGGCCCGCCGTGGTCCGGATGGCATTCGGGCGACCGTCGGCGGCGGCTGCGTATCCGTGCTGCGGGGCGAGGCGTCGGTGTAGGCGTCGGCCGCGCCCACTACTGCTTGCGTCCGGCGCTTGGCTGTTGGATATCCCGGCCATGCCAGACATTGCAGCCTCCCTGCCATTCACCGTGCAGCCCTCGACCATCCATTGGGCGGATCCTGCAGCCGGCACGCCGCCGGAACTGCAAACCATGCAATGCCCGAACTGCGGTGCGGATACTCCAAAGTCGCTGATCCTCACTCTCGATGGGCAGCATCGGGTCGACTCATCAAGGCCTTTGCGGGTGCTGCGATGCCCGGCCTGCGCCTGCCACTTCTATGATAGCCAAATTCCGCCCAACTACGCCGACCCCGAGATGAACGACCATGGCTGCGTACCGTTCTATGTGCAAACGGGCGCTGGAGTGTCGCTTATCACACGTCCGCTGGCGCAGGCCGTTGCACCGCCGGGCAGTAAGTATATGGAAGTCGGCTGCGGTTACGGCTTCGGCCTCGACTTTGCGTTGAACGCTCGCGGATGGCATAGCGTCGGCATCGATCCGGCGGCGCTCGCCGAGGTGGGCCGCGACGCACTGAACGTCGCCATTGAGCTCCGTTACTTGCGCGATGACGACGAGGCGCGCGGCACTATGGACGTGGTGATGGCGTCCGAGGTCATTGAGCATGTAACCTCTCCCGCCGCCTTCGTGCGCACGCTGCGCGCGATGCTGAAGCCCGGCGGCCTATTGATGATGACTACTCCCAACGGAGATGACATCTCCCCGACATCATCCCCCGGCGTCATTGTCTCGCTGCTATCGCCCACTCTGCATCTTGTGATCCAGAATGCAGCAAGCTTTTCCTGGTTGCTGCATAGCGCCGGTTTTGCCCATGTGGACGTGCAAGTGGATAGTCATTCCCTAGTCGCATTCGCGAGCGACGCCCCGTTAAACCTGGAGAGCGACGAACGTAAGTTGCGATTGATGTATCGCAGGCACCTCACGCGCCAGGCGGAGGCATTCGACCCTTCCACCGACGTGTTCCTAGGTTTCGCCGGCCGCGCGTTCCAGGAAAGCGTGAACGACGGCGACCTGGCCGCTGCCGACGCCGCCTGGGCGCTGTTGCGGCCTGCGTGCCGTGATCGTTTTGGTCTCGATCTCGACCATCTGGACGCCTTGCCGGAGCCGGTCGCCACCTGCGGGCTTGAAGAAATGGCCCGGCTCGTCCCGCTCAACCTAGGCGGCCTGCTCTACGCGCGCGGCATCCAACGGCTGAGCGAAGGCGCCGGGCGGGCCGGCCTTGAACGGCAATTCAGCCTCGCCGCCACGGCCGCGGCCGCGATGCGCCGCGCGTTGAACGAGCTCGCCATGGAGGATGGCCAGACCGAGGACATCGGCTGGACCGCTGCGGCCGAGGCGCTGCTCTGCGCGGCTGCGGACGGCGCTCCCGACATTGCGGCGCGCTTGGCGGCCCTGCCTTCGGCGCCGGCCGGCGGCATGGCCCGTCGCCGCACCATGCTGGGCCGCGCGCTCGGCAATTTGGTGAACGCCGGGCACTACGGCCTCGCCCGCGATGTCGTGGAGCGCGAGGGCGTCGCCAGCATTTCAGCCGGCGCATTGATGACGGACGCCGAGCGCGACCTCGTATTCAGCCTGGCGGTGCTGGAGGTGCAGGCCGGGCCGGACGGGCGTCCGCTCGGCAACCCGGACGCTGCCCAACGGGGCTTCTCCAAGGTCTTGGCGGCGGCGTCGCCGGGCAGCGGCCTATGGTGGGCGTCGCTGCGTGGGCAGATGCAGGCGATCGACCTTGCGCCGGCGACCGGCGATGTCGCGGCGATGATGGATGCGGTCCTGGCCTGCCATCCCAATCGCGAGTTCGCCCACTGGGCGCTGCCCAAGCTGGTCAACGCCGGCCAATACGACCGCGCCGAAGCATTGGTGCAGGCCTGTGGCATCGACGAACCCGCGTCCGGGCAGCCGCTCACGGACCACGGCCGCGACATCGTGTTTTGCTTGGCCATGCTCGGCTTGCAAGCCGGGCGGCACGCGCCGGAGATTGGCGACGCCGCCACGGCGCAGGCCCGGTTTGCCCGTGTGCGCAACGCAACTGCACCGGGGTCGGAGCTGTGGCGGGCGGCGTTGCGCGGTGAGCAGCAGGCCATGGACCAGGCCGGCGACGGCGCTGAGGCCGCTGCATTGCTCGCTTCCATCATCAAGGCGCATCCCTCGATCGAGTTGGGATTTCCCGAGATGATACGGCTGGTGAACGCCGGGCAGCATGACGCAGCGCGCCAGGTCGTGCGCCGCTCCCGCCTGGACAGCGCCGCCTTCGCCCGGCCCGGCAGCATCGCCGCGCTGGACGACAGCGAGCGGGACCGCCTGTTCTTCCTTGCCATCCTGGACGCGCAGATTGGGCCAGATGGACGCGCCGCCGGGGAGCCTGCGATTGGCCGCAGCCGTTTTGCCCGCGTGCGCGCGGTGGCTGCGCCGGGGTCGGACCTATGGTGGGCGGCGCTGCGCGGCGAGCTGCAGTCGCTCGATTTGCTTGACGCGCAGGACGAGGCGGCAGCGTTGGCGGGCGATATCCAGGCCGGGCACCCGCAATTGACGCTGCCGGATGACATTGCCGCCCGTGTCGCGGCGCCCGGCGCTCAAGCCGGCCGCGGCTAATATGGCCTCCGCGATCGCGAACCGCCTCATTCGCCCGCCGTACCGGTATATCCGCTACGAACTGCTGCCGTCGGTCGGCCACCTCCTCACGAGCTGGCGCAGCCCGAAACGCCTGCTGCACCGGTGGCCGGAGGGCGAGTTCACCCTCGGCCCCAAGGTCTGCGTGTTTGTGCATTGGGACCGGGCCGGCGATGTGCGGGACCACGTGATGCACCAGGTGCGCAGCCTGGCGCAGGCCGGCCTGTCGGTCGTGTTCGTGACCAATTCCGGCTTTTTGCGTCCGTCCGCCATGGCCGCGCTGCAGCAGGTTTGCGCGGGCGTGCTGATCCGCGCCAACGTCGGATATGATTTCGGCGCCTGGCGCGAAGGGTTCGAGGTGCTGCAGTTGCCGCGCCCGGACACAGAGATGGTGGTGATGGCGAACGACAGCGTTTATGGCCCGATCTGCCCGATCGACGAGCTGTTGGCGGTGATCGACTTTAAGCAGGCGGACTTTTGGGGCTGCACCGAGAGCTGGCAGACCCGGTATCACCTGCAATCCTATCTGATGGCGTTCAATCCGCGCGTGGTGGCGAGCGACGCATGGCGCAGTTTCTGGGGCACCGTTCGGCCGACGTGGGCCAAGTCCTGGCTTATTCGCCTGTATGAAATTGGCCTGACGCAGACGCTGCTGAAGGCTGGCTTCACCTGTCGGGCGATATGGCCGTACCGGACGTTAATCGCCGATCTCGACCCGGAATTGCTGATCGATCATCCCGAGGGCGGCCCGAACCTTGCCGATCCCACGATCCGGGCGCGGCAATATCATACGCGGCATATCCGCAATGCGGCCGTGATGCGGCTGCCGCTCAATCCGACGAGCGACCTGTGGCGCCAGCTCATGCAGGCAAAGTTCCCGTTCATCAAGCGCGAATTGCTGCGGGACAATCCGACCCACGTTCCCGACGTTGCGGAGTGGCGGGACGTGGCGGCGGCCCACTCGGCGACAAATCTCGCGGCCATCGAACGCGACCTGCAGCGGACCCTGAAAGACCGTGCCCCGTGATTGCCGGACCGCGACTTTTACCCAGGCTAGGCCGTGTGCCACAGTGCGCCCCCGAGAACGACGCTGTCCAACGCCAACCGGCGCTCGCCCTGCATTTCCTCGCCCAGTACATCAGTGAAGGTGCAGGCGCCCTCCGCAATGCGCAACACGGTGGCATCGCCAGTCGTGCCTAGGGCGAGGCTGCCGAGCTCCGGCATGCCCAGCAACCTGGCGGGCGTCGCAGTCACGGCGCGGACGATGTCGGGCAATGCCATCCCGAGGCATAAGAATTTCGACATCGTTTCGAGGTTGTCGAAAGCCGGGCCATCGACGCAGAGCACGTGGACGTCCGAGCTGATGACGTCCGGCGAAAAACCGCCGGCGAGCATCGCGCGCGCCACGCGGAAGGCGAACGCGCCCTTGCCATGGCCGATGTCGAACAGCACGCCGCGCTTGCGGGCCTGCCAGCATGCATCGCGAACGCGGCCGTCGCCATGGATTGGCGCGTTCGGGAACGGGCGGTAGCAGTGGGTCAAGACATCGCCGGGCCGCAACGCCGCCAGCACGTCGGCGTAGCGTGGCGGCGGTTGGTCGATGTGGCACATGACCGGCAGCCCGGCGTGTTCCGCCGCTTCGATCGCGTAGTGCAGCGGCACGATGCCGTTGACGCCGCTGGTGTTGAGGCCGATGCGTACCTTGATGCCGCGGATCACGTCCGGGTTGTCCCGCGCGACGCTCACGCAGGTTGCCGGGTCCATCAATCGGAGGTCCTGGCTTTCCCCGACCATGACGGACGGGGAGAATGCAAAGATGCCAGCGTGCGAAACATGCAGGTAGGCCAGGATGCGCGTGGCGCTGCGCTCGATGACGTGCTTGCGAAATCCGGCGAAGTTGCCCGGCCCGGCAGAGCCGACATCCACCCAGGTCGTGGTGCCCGCCCGCCGCGCCAATGCATCGGCGTCGACGCTGAGCGACGTGCCGCCCCAATAGACATGCGTGTGGAAGTCGATCATCCCGGGCATGACGACCCGCCCCGTCGCATCCCGCTCGACCCGGCCCCGTTCAACCGCCAGCGCCGGGCCAATGGCAGCGACGCGACCGTCGGAGAAGGCGATGTCGGCCACCTCATCCCGTCCAGACGCGGGATCAATGATGCGCCCCTGCCGCAAGATCAGGTCGTAGGTCATGGGCGGCCCCTTTGCTGGACCGGCATGTTCGGCGAACTGGCTATCGGTGGCAACCGAAGCTGCTGCGGCGGATGATTTCGCTTGGCGTCCCGTAGGGGATTCGAACCCCTGTTACCGCCGTGAGAGGGCGGTGTCCTAGGCCTCTAGACGAACAGGACGTGGCCGAGGCGCTAACTAAGGCAGGCGACCCAAGGAATCAAGCGCCTGATTTCGCCGTGGCCCGCTGCCGAGCCACCTCGCGCCGCCTAGTGCGGCATGCGTCGGAGCAGAAACGCACCTCGTCCCACGTTGCCGCCCACTTCTTGCGCCATGCAAACGGACGCCCGCAGGCCGCGCAAACCTTGGTCGGCAGGTTCGGTTTCTTGTGCGCCACCGCCGCTGCCTCCCTATCGCGCCAATGCCACGTGCCCCAGCACGCGGCCGGATTTCGTGTCCACCCAAACGACCCGGTCCGGACCGCCGCCCTGAAGCTGCACGGCCACCCGGTCCGCCGCGGCCGAGACGCCGGCGATGCGCGTGCCGGGCGGCTCGTCCAGCACGACACTGGCAATTCCGCCGGAACCGGCCGACATACGCTGCGCCAGCACCACGAACAGGCCCAGCGTGCCGGCCACGATCAGGACCCCCATGACGATCACCGCTACTGTCAACCCGCGCAATGCCGCACCCCTTCTGGCTTCCTCCCTGCCTGAACCGATCGAGGTCGTCGCCGGACCGGAGGCGATTGGGCAGCGCACCGACCGGTTCCTGGCGGACGCCATCGGCGCGTTGTCACGCTCCCGCGTCAAGTCCCTTATGCAGGACGGCGCCGTGCTGCGGGACGATGTGGCGCTGCATGACCCGGCTGAACTGGTGCGGCCCGGCGCCCGCTTCGTCGTGCAGCCGCCGGCCTTGGTCGCCGCTCGCCCGGACGCCCAGGACATCCCGTTCGGCATCCTTTATGAGGACGCCGACTTGATCGTGCTCGATAAGCCGGCCGGCCTGGTGGTGCATCCGGCGCCGGGCAACGAGGACGGCACGCTGGTCAACGCCCTTCTGGCCCATTGCGGCGACAGCCTGCCGGGCATCGGCGGCGAGCGCCGGCCCGGGATCGTGCACCGGCTCGACAAGGATACCTCGGGCGTGATGGTTGTCGCCAAGACGGAGCAGGCGCTGGCGACGCTCTCATCCGCATTTGCCGCCCATGACATCGACCGCGCCTACCATGCCCTGGTCTGGGGCAGCCCAGCGCCGGCCCATGGCGAGATCGAGGGCGCGATCGGGCGCGATCCGCGGGAGCGCAAGCGCATGGCCGTCGTCACCCGCGGCGGCAAGCACGCCCTCACCCGGTATCGCACGCTGCGAGCTTGGGCGGGCGCTGTCACGCTCATCGAATGCGTGCTGGCGACCGGGCGGACGCACCAGATACGCGTGCACCTGGCCAGCGCCGGGCATCCAGTCGTGGGCGACCCCGTGTACCTTCGCCGAGTCCCGGCCGCAGCCAAGGCTTTGCCCGATTCCGCCCGCCGCACGATGCTGGATTTTCCACGCCAAGCTTTGCACGCGACCCGGCTAGGCTTTGCGCATCCGCGCACGGGAAAGGCGTTGTCCTTCGAACGGCCCATACCGCCCGACATAGCAGCCTTGATCTCGGCGCTGGATGCTCAGGCAGACACGCGACTGCAATATTCTTGACAGGACCGTGCCGGTCCGGTATCTGTTCATGCGTTCGGCGTGGCGGGCGTGCCGCGCCGAGGCAGTCCAGCAGCCTATTGCTCCGGGGTAGTCTCTGGGACGTGATGCCGATCACCGCGCCTGTATTTTATTTCCGTCGCAACCGACCGTAGCCGAGCGCCGTATAGGGTGAGGAACGGTCCACAGAGACGAAAGAGGCCTCCACATGGCTGCTGCCGTCGTTAATGTCGCCCCTGAGGGCAATCTGTCGCGGTATCTGCAAGAGATCCGCAAATTTCCAATGCTCGCTCCCGAGGAGGAGCTGGAGCTGTCGCGCCGGTGGCGTGACCACGAGGATATGGGTGCCGCACATCAGCTTGTCACTTCGCACCTGCGCCTCGTCGCCAAGATCGCGATGGGCTATCGCGGCTATGGCTTGCCGGTCGGCGAGCTGATCAGCGAGGGCAACGTTGGCATGATGCAGGCGGTGAAGCGGTTCGACCCGGACCGTGGGTTCCGCCTTGCCACCTACGCGATGTGGTGGATTCGCGCGGCCATCCAGGAATACATCCTGCATAGTTGGTCGCTCGTGAAGATGGGCACCACGGCCGCGCAAAAGAAGCTGTTCTTCAACCTGCGCCGGCTCAAGGGCCAGATGCAGGCAATCGAGGACGGTGACCTGCAACCCGAGCAGGTGGCCAAGATCGCCCGTATGCTGGCTGTGCCCGAGCAGGACGTCGTCAGCATGAATCGCCGGCTTGCCGCGCCGGACAACAGCCTGAATGCCCCGGTCCGTGCCGACAGCGAAGGCGAGTGGCAGGATTGGCTGGTGGACGAGAGCGACAGCCAGGAAAGCATGCTGGCCGACCGCGAGGAACTGACCGGGCGCAAAGCCTTGCTGAGCGGCGCGTTGAAGACGCTGAACGAGCGCGAACGTCACATCCTGATCGAGCGTCGGCTAAAGGACAATCCGACCACGCTCGAAGATCTGTCGCAGCAGTATGGCATCTCGCGCGAGCGGGTGCGGCAGATCGAGGTGCGGGCATTCGAGAAGCTGCAGAAGGCCATGAAGACCCAGGTGGCCGAACGCCGCATGGCGACGCAACAGGCTGCGTGATCAGCGGCGCCCCGCTGCGAGCGGCGGGGCGCCTCAGCCTTCGAACGGGTCGCGCACCAGGATGGTGTCGTCCCGTTCCGGGCTCGTCGATAGCAACGTCACCGGCGTCTCCACCAGTTCCTCGATCCGGCGCACGTATTTCAGCGCTTGGGCTGGCAGGTCGATCCAGGAACGCGCGCCCCGAATCGACCCCGTCCAGCCCTCGATTGTTTCGTAGACTGGCATTGCCGCAGCCTGTGCGGCTTGTGCGGCCGGCAGATGCCCGAGGCGCCGACCGGCGATCTCGTAGCCCACACCAATCTTCAGCTCCGGCATCCCGTCCAAAACGTCGAGCTTGGTCAGCGCCAGGCCCTGGATGCCCCCTACCTTGATCGCTTGCCGGACCAGCGCCGCATCGAACCAGCCGCACCGGCGCTGCCGTCCAGTCACCGTCCCGAACTCATGTCCGCGCGTGCCAAGCTGCCGCCCGATGTCGTCGTGCAGTTCCGTCGGGAATGGCCCGGCGCCGACCCTGGTGGAATAGGCCTTGGCGATCCCCAGCACGAAGCCGACCATCGACGGACCAACGCCCGACCCCGCTGCAGCGGTCGCGGCGATGGTGTTGCTGCTGGTGACGAACGGATAGGTGCCGTGGTCGACATCCAGCATCACCGCCTGCGCGCCCTCGAACAAGATGCGACGGCCAGCCCGGCGCGCTTCATCGAGCCGCAGCCAAACAGCCTCGACATGCGGCAGGATGCGCGGCGCCAGGCCCAGCAGCAGATCGAGCAATTCCTGCTTATGCGCGGGTTCGGCGCCGAGCCCGGTCAGCAGCGTGTTATGGTGCAGGAGCAGCTCATCCAGCTTCTCGGACAGCACGGCGGGTTCGGCGAGGTCGCAGACGCGGATGGCGCGGCGGGCAACCTTGTCCTCATAGGCCGGGCCGATGCCGCGTCCGGTGGTGCCGATCTTGCGGTCGCCGCGGGCGGCCTCGCGCGCCCGGTCCAATGCGCCGTGCACCGGCAAGATCAGGACAGCGTTCTCGGCGATGCGCAGGTTGTCCGGCGACACGTCCAGGCCCTGGGCGCGCACGCGGTCCATTTCCGCCAGCAGCGCCACCGGGTCGATGACGACGCCATTGCCGATCACGCCGAGCTTGCCGCGCACCAACCCGCTTGGCAGCAGCGACAGCTTATAGGTCTGATTGCCGACCACGAGCGTGTGCCCGGCGTTGTGGCCGCCCTGGAACCGCACCACGATATCGGCGCGGCTGGCGAGCCAATCGACGACCTTGCCCTTTCCTTCATCGCCCCACTGGGCGCCGATGACGGCAACGTTGGGCATTCAGCTCTCCGGGGTCAGGGGAACGGCCAGGCCGTCCCGCAGGATATGGGTGCAGCCCAGCCGCGCCGCCTCGTGTGCGGGATCACGCTGCGTCAGCGCCGGGATGGTCGCGTAACCAACTTGGCGCAACGCCGCCGCATCCTGGCGCAGCGTGCCCCATGGCAAATAGGCGCGCGGACGGTCGGCACGGGTAGGCAGGGCGCGCAACATGGCATCGGGATACAAAGTAAGCCCTGTTGCCGGCTCGGCATCGCCGGACAGATAACGCCCGCCACGGCCAAGCTCCTCATGCCGGCCCGGCGCAAATACCGTCACGCAGACGCCGGTATGGTAGCGGAAACCGCGGAACTCGATGGGATCGAGCGTGAGCCGGACGTCCGGCGCTTGGTCCAGCACCGCTTGCACGGTTTTCCGCAGCCGCACGCACAACGCGGCGGACAAGGGCGGCAGCCGCGCGGCATCCAACATCTCCAAGGCGGGGCCGGCCGGCCCAGCGACTAGGAGCAAGTCGGTCAGCAGCCGGGCGAACGTGCCGCCATGCTGCGCGACCGCGGCGGCGTCCTTGCGGTCCAGCGCCCGGGTGAGCGCGATGCGGGGAGGGCCAGTGATCCCCGCCTCGTCCAGCAATGTCGGCGCCAGTTGCGGCAACGTCAGGTCGAAGCTCACGCGGGCCAACCCGACGGCGGCAAGGGCTTCGGCGCCGACCAGCACGATCTCAGCGTCGGCTTCCGGCTCATCGACGCCGACCAGCTCGATCCCTGCCTGCGCAACCTGGCGGTCCGGCGCGATCTGACTGCCCCGCACCCGCAGGCATTGCCCGGCATAGGACAAGCGCAGCGGACGCGGGCTGCCGGCCAGCCGAGTCGCGGCAATGCGCGCGACCTGCGGCGTCATGTCCGCCCGCACCCCCATCATGCGATGCGTATCCGGGTCCATCACCCGGAACGTTTGGTCCGTCATGGCCGCGCCGGAACCCGCCAGCAGTCCGTCCTCGAACTCGATCAATGGCGGCTTCACGTGCTGATAGCCATGGGCGGAGAACGTCGCCATCAACGCCGACACCGTCGCCGCCTCGGCCTCGGCCTCGGGCGGCAGCAGGTCGCGCAGGCCGGACGGCAGCAACGCCGCGTTCGGGGGTGGGTCTTCGCTCATCGCCCTGCGGCTATAACCTAGAATTGCAACGGCGTCGCCTGCATCACCAGCGGCAATGCGCGCACGGTGGCCAGAACCGCCTCGGGCACCGGCTCGTCGACACTCACCAGGCAGATCGCGTCCCCCCCGGCGGCGGCGCGTCCGAGATGAAACGTTGCGATATTGATGCCCGCCTCGGCAAGGGTAGCACCGAAGCGTCCGATGAAGCCGGGGCGGTCCTGATTGGTGACATACAGCATGTAGCGGCCAAAATCGGCCTCGACCTTGATGCCCTTGATCTCGATCAGCCGGGGCCGGGCGCCGGCAAACAGGGTGCCGGCTACGGAGCGGGACTGCCGGCCGGTCGCGACCGTCACGCGCACCAGGGTCTGGTATTCGCTGGGCCGGTCATGCACGGTCTCGGCCACGTCCAGGCCGCGTTCGCGGGCGATGACCGACGCGTTCACCATGTTCACGCCCGCCATCAACGGCGTCAGCAGCCCAGAAAGCAACGCCGCGGTCAGCGGACGATGGTTCAACGGCGCGGCCAGGCCCTCGTACTCGACCGTGACGCTGCGCAGCACGCCCTCCCCCGCCTGGGTCATCTGCCCGGCGAACAGGCCCAGCAACCGGCATAGCTCCATGTAGGGCTTCAGCCGCGGCGCATCCTCCGCAGACACGGACGCCATGTTTACCGCATTCGACACGGCGCCGGTCAACAGAAAGTCGCTCATCTGTTCGGCCACCTGCAGCGCGACGTTCTCTTGCGCCTCCGACGTGGCGGCGCCGAGGTGCGGGGTGCAGACGACGTTGTCCAGGGCAAACAGCGGGCTGCTGGTGGCCGGCTCGGTCTCGAATACATCGAGCGCCGCGCCAGCCACCTGCCCCGTTCCGAGCGCCTCGGCCAGCGCCGCCTCGTCGATCAGCCCGCCGCGCGCACAGTTCACAATCCGCACGCCGCGCTTGCAGGCCGCCAATGCGTCCCTCGACAAGATGTTGCGGGTGGCGTCGTTCAGCGGCGTATGCAGGGTGATGACGTCCGCGCGGGCCAGCAAGTCTGGCAGCTCGACTTTCTCGACGCCAAGCGCCAGCGCCCGTTTTTCCGTCAGGTATGGGTCATAGGCGACGACACGCATGCGCAGGCCGAGCGCACGCTCGGCCACGATCGACCCGATGTTGCCGCAGCCGATCAGCCCGAGCGTCTTGGCCGTCAGCTCCACGCCCATGAACCGGTTCTTTTCCCACTTGCCCGCCCGGGTGCTGGCCGTCGCCTCGGGAATTTGCCGCGCGAGGGCGAACATCATGGCGATCGCGTGCTCGGCCGTGGTGATGGCGTTGCCGTTGGGCGTGTTCATCACCGCGACGCCGCGCGCCGTGGCGGACTTCACGTCCACGTTGTCCACTCCGATGCCGGCCCGTCCCACCACGCGCAGGCGCGGCGCAGCGTCCAGCAATTCGCGCGTCACCTTGGTGGCCGACCGGATCGCCAGGCCGTCATAGCCGCCGATGATGGCGCGCAGCTCGGCTGGGGAGAGGCCGGGCATCAGGTCGACCTCCAGGCCGCGCGCCCGGAATATGTCGACCGCGGCTGGCGAGAGCTTGTCGCTGATGAGGACGCGCATCGTCATGCCGGCTGCACCTGCGCGTGCGCCCAATCGAGCCAGGGCAGCAATGCCTCGATATCAGCGGTCTCGACCGTACCGCCGCCCCAAATCCGCAAGCCCGGCGGCGCATCCCGGTATGACGCGATGTCGAATGCCACGCCCTCGTGGTCCAGCATGGACGCCAGGCGCTTGGCCGCTTTTCCTTGTTGTTCAAGCGGAAGCGCCGTGAACCAAGGCGCTGTGATGCGGAGGCAGATGGAGGTGCAGGACCGTGTCGCCGGGTCGGCGGCGAGGAAATCCACCCAGGGCGAGCGGGCGGCCCAGGCGGCGACGGCGGCCAGGTTGGCTTCGCTGCGCGCGATCAACGCCGGCAGCCCGCCGATGCTTTCCGCCCAGCGCAGCCCGTCCAGCGCGTCCTCGACGCAAAGCATGCTGGGGGTGTTGATCGTCTCGCCGCGGAAGATGCCGGCGTTTAGCTTTCCGCCGCTGGTCAGGCGAAACACCTTCGGCAACGGCCAAGCGGGTTTATAGCTTTCGAGCCGCGCGGACGCCCTCGGGGATAGCGCCAGCATGCCGTGCGCAGCCTCGCCGCCGAGAACCTTCTGCCAGGACCAGGTGACGACATCGAGCTTTTCGTAGGGCAGCGCCATGGCGAAGGCGGCGGAGGTGGCGTCGCAGATCACCAGCCCCTCGCGGTCCCGGCGGATCCAGTCGGCATGGGGTAATCGCACGCCGGAGGTGGTGCCATTCCAGGCCAAAACCAGGTCGCGCGCCGGGTCGGCTTGGGTAAGGTCGGGCAGGCTGCCGTATGGGGCCGACAACACCCGCGCATCGGCCAGCTTTAATTGCTTGACGACATCGGTTGCCCACGCCTCTGAGAAGCTCTCGAATGCGAGGATGTCGACGCCGCGCGCGCCAAGCATGGACCACATCGCCATCTCGACCGCGCCGGTGTCGGACCCGGGGACGATGCCTAACACCCAGTCTTTTGGCAGGCCAAGGATGGCGTGCGAGCGATCGATGACCTCAGCGAGCCGAGCTTTTGGCCCAGCCGCGCGATGGCTGCGGCCGAGCAACGCACCGGACAGCGCGTCGAGCGTCCAGCCGGGGCGCTTGGCGCAGGGGCCGGACGAAAAATTCGGATTTGCCGGGCGCAGTTGCGGTTTGGCTGCCGTGGGTGCGGCTTCGAGTGTCAGCGCCATGTTCGCTCTCCCTTTCAGAAGAGAAGCGTCCCGGTGGGGGGACGTGGCCCGCCGCAAGCCTTAGCCGCGAGCCCGGCTCCAGGCAAGCTGGCCGGGATCGACAGTGACGCCGTGCCCGAGCGGCCCATGCCCGGCGCCGAACCCCGGCGCCGCACGAATGGCCGCGTGAACATAGGCAATGCCACGCCTGACTGCGTCCAACAGCGGCATGCCCTGCCCAAGCCCCGTTGCGACGGCGCTGGCCAGGGTGCAACCGGTGCCGTGGGTGTGGCGCGTGTCGATACGCGGGCTGTCGAACGCCTCGACGCCAGCCGCCGTCGCCAGCAGGTCTTGCACCACTGCGCCGGGAAGGTGTCCTCCCTTCAGCAGCACCGCCGCCACACCAAGATCCAGCAGGGCATGCAGCGCCTGTCGTGCCCCGGCATGATCGGTGATGGCCAATCCGGTCAGCGCCTCCGCTTCCGGGATGTTGGGGGTCAAAAGGGTGGCGAGGGGCAATAACTCCTGTCGCAACGCGCCGATCGCCGCGGTGTCGAGCAGGCGTGCACCGCCTTTGGCGACCATGACGGGATCGACAACGAGCGGCACGCTGTCTGCATGTTGCCGCAACGCCGCAGCCACGGCCTGCACCATCCCGGCGCTGCCCAGCATTCCGGTTTTCACGGCGTCAGCCCCGATATCGTCCAGCACTACGGCCATCTGCAGGCGCACGAAATCGGGCGGAACCGATAAAATTCCATGCACGCCCAGGGTGTTCTGCGCCGTTAGCGCGGTGATCGCCGTCGTGGCGTATCCGCCCAGCGCCATCACCGTCTTGATGTCGGCCTGGATGCCAGCGCCGCCGCCAGAGTCGGAGCCGGCGACGATAAGGACGCGGCCGCGGGAAGGGCCAGTCAAGCGGGCTCGTGGGCAGCCGCGAGGATCGTGTCGCAGAGCTCGGCCACGATGCGGTCCACCATGGCCTCATCCTCGCCCTCTGCCATCACGCGCAGCAACGGCTCGGTCCCACTCATGCGCAGCAACAGCCGACCGGACGTGCCCAATTCAGCCTCTGCCGCCGAGATTGCCGCCAGGACATGGGGATCCTTCAACGGCGAGCCGCCAACAAAACGCACGTTCTGCAGCCGCTGCGGCAGCGGGTCGAACAGTTTGCAAACTTCGCTCGCGGGACGGCTCTGCTCAACCAGGACCGCCATGACTTGCAGCGCCGCGACCAAACCGTCGCCGGTGGTCGCATAGTCCGACAAGATCACATGGCCGGACTGCTCGCCGCCAATATTGATGCCGCCGGCGCGCATGCGTTCCGCGACGTAGCGGTCGCCGACCTGGGTGCGGTGCAGTGCCAGGCCCTCCCCGGCCAAAAAGCGTTCGAGGCCGAGGTTGGACATCACCGTCGCCACCACCCCGCCACCGGTCAACCGCCCGGTGCGTCCCCAGTATTGCCCGATCAGGCCAAGGATCTGGTCGCCATCGACGATCTCGCCCCGCTCGTCGGACAGCAGCAGCCGGTCCGCATCGCCGTCGAGCGCGAGGCCGAGGTCGGCGCCGTGCTCCAGCACCTTCGAGCGCAGGAACGACGGCACCGTGGAGCCGCAGCCCTTGTTGATATTGAACCCATCAGGTTCCACGCCCACAGGGATGATGGTGGCGCCGAGTTCCCAAAGGACGGTGGGCGCGACGTTGTAGGCAGCGCCGTTCGCGCAATCCACGACGATCTTGAGCCCGGTGAGCGTGCGGCCACGTGGAAAGGTCGCCTTCGCAGCCTCAATATAACGTCCGCCCGCGTCGTTCAGCCGGGCGGCGCGCCCAAGCTTCGAGGGCGCCGCCAACTTGGTGGACCGGTCGGCCGCCATAAGCAGCTCGATCTCGAGTTCGGTTTGGTCCGACAACTTGAAGCCATCGGGGCCGAACAGCTTGATGCCGTTGTCCTCGAAATGGTTATGCGAGGCCGAGATCATCACGCCCAGGTCGGCGCGCAGGCTCCGGGTCAGCATGGCGATCGCCGGCGTCGGCAATGGGCCGACCAAGATCACATCCATTCCTGCAGCGATGAACCCCGCCACCAACGCGGGCTCGATCATGTAGCCGGACAGCCGCGTGTCCTTGCCGATAACGACCTGATGCCGGTGGTTGCCGCGAACGAAGATCAGCCCGGCGGCTTGGCCGACCTGCAGAGCCGTTTCTGCGGTCATCGGGGCCACGTTGGCCTTGCCGCGGATGCCGTCGGTGCCGAACAGGCGTCTGCTGTTGGTCATTTCTTTCTCACCAATTTGCAACGAACCTAGCCTAGTTCGCGAGTGTCCGCCAGACGTGAACCGCCTGGACCGTTGCCGCGACGTCATGCACCCGCAGGATGCTGGCACCCTGTTTTAAAGCGAACAACGCGGCGGCCAAGGATCCACCCATCCGTTGCTTCGGACCGGCAGCCCCGCCGAGCGTGCCGATGAAGCTTTTTCGAGAAACCCCGACCATCACACGGCAACCCAAACCCAGCAATGCCGGTAAACGTTGCAGTAACTCAATATTCTGTCCCGCGGTTTTCGCAAAGCCGATGCCGGGATCGACGACGATGTTGGCTCGGTCGACGCCGGCGGCCTCCGCTGCGGCGATCCTGCTGGCGAGTTCCGCCACAACTTCGGATGCGATGTCATCGTATGCCGCAAACTTTTGCATGGTGGCCGGCGTGCCCCGCATGTGCATCAACACGACCGGGCACTTGCGCTCGGCAGCCAGCCGCGCCGCATTGGGATCATGCGCGAGGGCGGATACATCATTGACGATCGTAGCGCCGTTATCCAGCGCTGCCGCCATGGTGCCGGCGTTGCGGGTATCGATAGAGATCATCGCGCCCTGCCCCGCAAGCGCCGCGACGACAGGCAGAACGCGCCGCTGTTCCTCCTCGGGCGCAACGGGCATTGCGCCGGGCCGGGTCGACTCTCCGCCGATGTCGAGGATCGCAGCGCCTTCGGCAATCATACGCCGCCCGGCCTGGATGGCATCGTCGACCGCTAGCGCGTCGCCACCGTCGCTGAAGCTGTCGGGCGTGACGTTCAGGATGCCCATTATGAGCGGCCACTCATCGAATCCGGCCCAGGGCGGCGGGGCAGCCACCAGGTGAGCGATCGGCCAATCCGCTGGGAGAGACGAGACTGGACTTAAAAGGCCGCCACGCTGCAACAGCATAAAAGCGGCAGGGCCGCCTGCTAATGGAAGTGCAATGCCCGAAGCAACCGCCGTATTCGCTGTCCGACCGTGCAGCAAGCCGATTGGTTCTAATACGCCCATCATGAAAAGGGCCGGCATCACCTGGTGACACCGGCCATCGATTTCTGCTGTGGGCTAACCGGGCTGCGGCGCGGGGCCAAGCCCGCCGGTGGGCGGCGGCGCAGCCGGGCGGCCAGCCGATGGAACCGACGCGCGCCGATTTTCGGCTGCCGGCTCGTCCACGACCTTTTTGATCACCGGCTCACCCCGCAGCACGGTCCGGATATCCTCGCCGGACAGGGTCTCATATTCCAGGAGGCCACGCGCCAAACGATGCAACTCCTCCAACCGCTCGGTAAGCAAGCGTTTGGCGCTGCTGTAGGCATTATCGATGATCGACTTGATCTCGCCATCGATCTCACGCGCGGTCACCTCAGACACGTTCTTGTTCTGCGTCACCGAGTGGCCCAGGAACACCTCCTGGCTGTTATCGCCATAGGCAATCATGCCGAGCTTATCGCTCATGCCCCATTCGGTGACCATCACGCGGGCGATGTTGGTCGCCTGCTTGATGTCGCCGGCGGCGCCGTTCGACACCTTATCAGGACCAAACACCAGTTCCTCTGCGACACGGCCCCCCATCGCCATCTTCATGCGGGCAAGCAAGCGCGCCTTGCTTTCGGACAAACGATCGCCTTCGGGCAGGCTCATGACCAACCCTAGCGCACGCCCGCGCGGAATGATCGTCGCCTTGTGCACCGGGTCGCACTCCGGGTCGTTGATGGCGCAAAGGGCGTGGCCGGCCTCGTGATAGGCGGTCATGCGCTTCTCGTCCTCGCTCATGACCAGCGACCGGCGTTCGGCACCCATCATAACCTTGTCCTTGGCGTGCTCGAACTCGGCCATCGCAACCACGCGCTTGCCCAGCCGCGCCGCCAGCAAAGCCGCTTCGTTCACAAGGTTGGCGAGATCCGCGCCGGAGAAGCCCGGCGTGCCGCGCGCAATCACCTTCGGGTCCACATCGCTCGCCAGCGGCACCTTACGCATGTGCACGCGGAGAATTTTCTCACGGCCGTTCACGTCGGGATTCGGCACGACCACCTGGCGGTCGAAGCGGCCTGGGCGCAGTAGCGCGGGGTCGAGCACGTCCGGGCGGTTGGTCGCCGCGATCAGGATGACGCCTTCGTTGCTCTCGAACCCATCCATCTCCACGAGCATCTGGTTCAGCGTCTGCTCGCGCTCGTCGTTGCCGCCGCCCAAACCTGCGCCGCGATGCCGGCCGACTGCGTCGATCTCGTCAATGAAGATGATGCACGGCGCATTCTTCTTGCCCTGTTCGAACATGTCGCGCACCCGGCTCGCGCCGACACCTACGAACATCTCGACGAAGTCGGAACCTGAAATGGTGAAGAATGGCACGTTCGCTTCGCCGGCGATGGCGCGGGCCAGCAAAGTCTTACCCGTGCCCGGCGGACCAACCAGCAGCACGCCCTTAGGAATCTTGCCGCCCAGCCGCTGGAACTTCTGCGGATCCTTTAGGAACTCGACGATCTCCTGCAGCTCGGACTTTGCCTCGTCGATGCCGGCCACGTCCTCAAACGTCACCCGGCCCTGCTTCTCGGTCAGCAGCCGAGCGCGCGACTTGCCGAAGCCCATGGCCCGGCCGCCGCCCGACTGCATTTGACGCATGAAGAACACCCAGACGCCGATCAGCAACAGCATGGGGAACCAGCTCAGCAGATAGTGCAGCAGCGGATTGTCGCTTTCCTCGGGCTTCGCGATCACGCGCACGCCTTTGTCGGTAAGGCGGCTGACCAGCGCCGGGTCCTCGGGCGTATAGGTCTGGAACGTGCGCCCATCCGTCAATTGGCCCGAAACCGTGCGGCCCTGGATCAGCACATCCCGCACCCGGCCACCGTTCACGTCGCCAATGAAGTCAGAATAGGCGACTTGCGTTGCAGCGCGCTGCGTATTGCCGGGCTGAAACAGGTTGAACAGCACTACGAGCAGCAGGGCGATTATGACCCAGAGCGCTAGATTGCGGCCGAAATTGCTCATCATTTGATCCTGGCGGTCCAGTCATCTCACCCGGGGCTGGGCGCAATCGGAGCGGTCCCGGTCGTTTGTTCCCAACCCAATATAGGCTGGCGCCTCTTAAGATATCCTCAACATAGGGAGCCTATGCTGCCTTCGCATCCCCACCCAATTGATCCAAAGCAAATGGTGCAGGTGCAACCGGACGCATCGGGCAAAACAAAATAGGCACGGTGCCGCACGTCTTGTTATCAGGATACGACAGATGCGGCACGGCGAATAGCACGCCCTTATGCCGGATAGCCGGCAGGGTCCGCAACAGCGCCGCCGGAAGGGTGGACCAGCGCCGCAACCGCCTGGCATCGTCGCCGAGCGGCCCGATGCTGCTGCCGTCGGGCGCCCGTGACAGCAGACGGAAACGTCCATCCCACATTGCGCCAGCTTGGGCCGGCTCCGCGGGCGCTTGCGCGGCTGCTTCCCGCCCGATCAGCCAGCCGTCCCGCGTGCGCAGGATGGCCGCCCCATGCAGGGTCGCCGCCCGCATATGGCCATGAAGCCGGGCCACCGACGCCCGTGCGGGCGGATGCGCGGCGCCCGATACGGCCCAGATCAGCGCGGACAAGGCCACAGCACTGATCGATGGCCCCGAGACCTCCGCGACGCCACATGGCAGCAGTGCCGTTTTCTGCGCCAGTTCGACCGCGGCCGCCGCTTCTTCGGCATGGCGTTCCACGCCGGAGCGGCGCGCCTCACGGCATAGCTCCGGCACGCCGGGGACTGAGCCCTCGTGGAACGCGGCCCGAATGCGCGCGCGCGGAGTGGCGAGGTCATCGTTGGCCGGGTCCTCGATCCACCCCATCTCAAAACCATCCAAAGTCGCGCGGAGGCGGGCCGGCGCGATGGACAGCAGAGGCCGCAGCAGCCGCACCGCCTCGGCATGATTGACCGCCGCCATGCCCGCCAGGCCGCCGGGGCCGCTGCCCGATTGCCGGCGGATCAGCAAGGTTTCCGCCTGGTCCTGGGCATGGTGCGCGATGAGCAGGTCGGCAAGCCCGGCGCTTCGGCAAGCATCGCTCAGGACGGCATACCGGGCAGCGCGCGCGCGTTCGGCCAATGCAGG
The DNA here is from genome assembly GCA_965277495.1 of Acetobacteraceae bacterium. GTDB lineage: Bacteria > Pseudomonadota > Alphaproteobacteria > Acetobacterales > Acetobacteraceae > CAHJXG01. Next base: position 266,474 of record OZ255824.1, read on the forward strand.
CCCGTGCGCCAAACTTATGGACAGCACGCGGGCGGCAACTCCCCGCGCGGCAAGTCGGCCCGCCGTGATGCTGGCCTCGCGGCCCGACTCCGGACGCAGCCCATGGTCGACGATCAGCGCGGTCGGCTGTCCCCAACCGGCCAGCAGCATCGCGAGCGCCATGCTGTCGCCGCCGCCAGAAACCGCGACCGCGACCCGCTTGCCGGCGCCGAACGGCCCCAGCGCCGCCATCAGCGCCGCGAACTCCGGCGCAGCGACAGGCGCGTGGCTCAGCGGCAGCCCGAGCGGACGCGCGCCGCGGCGGCGGCATCCCGCACATCGGACCGCGGCGCGGGGAACTCCGTCCGCAGCCGGTCCAGCGCGGCGCAGGCATTGGCCCGGTCGTTCATCCCGCCAAACGCGTTCGCCAGCCCAAGCAGCGCATCCGGCGCACGCGAGCCGTTGCGCGACCGGTTATAGGCATCGTCATACGCGACCGCAGCCCCCGTATAGTCGCGCTTGCCCATGAGCGCCTGGGCCAACAGGAATTGCGCGTCGCTGGCCCGCGGCGCCTTGCGTCCGCCCGCCAGCACCTCGCGCGCGTCGGCCTCGGCGACGGGATAGTCCCGCCGGGCCAGCGCGGCGTTGCCCTCCTGCATGGCGAGTTCGGGCGGGCGGCGGCCGGACGAAGCCGCCGCACCAGCAGACGGAGCCGGCGCATTCGACGCAGCGCCGGCACTCGAAGCCACGCCAGAGTTCTGCAGGCGAAAATTAAGGTCGGCAATTTGCTTTGCGAGGTCGTCGGATTGCCTGCGCGACGCGTTGGCCTGCTCATCGAACTGCCCGCGCAGGCGCCGCACATCGTCCTCGAGCTGTGTCACGCGGTCCAGCAACTGGGTCGCAATCTCGCTGCCGCCGCTATCGCCTCCACGCCGCATCGGCGGCGCCAGCGCCGGGGCGCCGCGCTGGCCCTGCAGCCCCTGCATGTCGCGCCGAAGCTCCAGTATTTGGTTCTGCAGCGCAATCGCCTCGCGGCTATCCATCTGCGCCCGCGCCGGCCCGGCAGACGCCAAGCCCGCGGCGACCGCAATCGCCACCAGCGACGGGCGCACGAGCCTAGCGGACGGAGGTGGTGGCATTCCGGTTCTGCGCATAGGCCTGCTCGTCCGAGCCGAGCGCCGTCGGACGCTCCTTGCCGAAGCTCACCGCCGTGATGCGGGCCGAGGACACGCCCCGGGCCACCAGGTAATCGCGCGCAGCGTTGGCCCGGCGTTGGCCCAGCGCGAGGTTATACTCCGTCGTGCCGCGTTCATCGCAGTTGCCGGCCATCTGCACGCGGGCCTGCGGATAGCGCGCCAGCCACGCTGACTGCCGGTCGAGCGTCGACCGCGCATCCCCGCTCAAATTCGAAGCATCGACCGCGTAGAACACCCGGTCGCCCACGTTGGCCACCAGGTCCTCCTGGCTGCCCGGCGTGACGCCGGCCGTGCTGGCCGTTGCGCCCGAGCCAGAGGCAGCGCCCGCCGTCGTAGCCTTGTCCGCGCAAGCGCCCAATGACGCGAGGGCCGCGAGGACGCCGATGATCTTGAGGTTCATGCTGCTACTTTCCTTGCATGCCCGGCGCCATGTCAACGATTCCGGGCCGTTGTCGTTCCGCTTCAATGCGCGTTACGCCGCCGTCCCAACCGGGTCAAGCACGCTGATGCGGACGCAGGGCAATCGCTTGAACGGTTCGGGGATTTTGTCGCGGTCTGAAGTCTGATTCATAGGGGACCTCTCGTTGAGGAGGTTTCCCGATGTCCGGTGCATCGCTGATCGAACACTTTGCTGCGTTGGAGGACCCGCGCCAGGCCTGGAAGGTTCTGTTTCCGTTGCCGGAAGTCCTTCTGTTGGTGCTGTGCGGCACGCTGGCCGGGGCTGAGGATTTCGTGGAGATCAGGCGCTGGGGTCAGATGCACCAGGACTTCCTCCGCCGCCTGCTGCCCTACAAGGCCGGGATCCCCAGCCACGACACCCTGAACGACATCATCAACGCCATCGACGGGACGCTCTTTGCCCAGTGTTTCACCGCCTGGGTCGAGGGCTTGCGCGAGCCAGCCCCGGCCAGCACCGCCCCCGAGATCGTCGCCATCGACGGCAAGACCTCGCGACGCACGCATGACCGCAGCAAGGACCGTGGGCCGCTGCACATGGTGTCCGCCTGGGCCAGCAGTCAGCGTCTCGTGCTCGGCCAGCAGGCGTGCGAGGCCAAGTCGAACGAGATCACCGCTATCGGCCTTCGGCCGATCCCCCGGAGGGACAGACCGCGAAGCGGTCTGAAGGCCGCTGCTGCTCGAACGCCTCGCCCTTACCGGCGCGCTCGTCACCATCGACGCCATGGGCACCCAGACCAAGATCGCCCAAGCCATCCTCGACCGCGGCGGCGACTACCTGCTCGCGGTCAAAGACAACCAGCCCAGCCTGCACGACGAGATCAGGCGCTACCTCGACGACCCGGCTGCTATCATTCACAGCCGCTTCGAGACGACCGACGGCGACCACGGCCGGATCGAGGTCCGCCGTCATCGGATCAGCCACGACGTGGGCTGGCTGACCACCGCACGGCGCTTCCCAGGCGAGCCGCGCTTCCCCGGCCTGCGCGCTATCGCGGTGGTCGAGGCTGAGGTCGAGCGCAACGGCAGCACAAGTCTGGAACGGCGCTACTTCCTGTCTTCCATGCCACTCGAAGCCAAGCTGTTCGCCCACGCCGTGCGGTGCCACTGGCATGTCGAAAACCGCCTGCACTGGGTGCTCGACGTCGTGTTCCACGAGGACCTCAACCGCCTGCGATCCGGCGCCGGGCCGCAAAACATGGCCACCGTCCGGCACATGGCGATGAACCTCCTGCGCCGGCCAAAGGACAAACATAGCCTCAAGGTCCGCCGGAAATCCGCCGCTTGGGATACCGCCTACCTCGAAGCTCTGCTCCGGCAATCAGCGTGATCGCCCTTCAAGCGATTGCCCTGGATGCGGACGCCCCCGGCCCGCCTGCCGCCTGTCGTCAGGCCAGCAACGGCGACCAAGCGGGATCGGAGGCGTCGGTTGCGGTATTAATCACCCGTTCATTGAAACCGGTTATATCTATCGAAACGAGGCGGGAGGAATAGCCGCTGCCGCTGCGGTCCCGCGCCGGGCTCTCGCGGTAGAACATCAATACGCGGCCGTTGGGGGCGAAGGTCGGCCCCTCGACGGCGAAGCTTTCGGTCAGGATGCGCTCGCCCGACCCGTCCGGACGCATCACGCCGATCGCGAACGTGCCGCCCGTCAACCGGGTAAAGGCGATCAGGTCCCCGCGCGGCGACCAGACCGGGGTGGCGTAGCGTCCGCGGCCGAAGCTGATGCGCCGCACACCGCCGCCCACCGCGTCCATGACATAAAGCTGCTGGTCGCCGCCGCGGTCCGAATTGAACACGATCTGCGTGCCGTCGGCGCTGTAGCATGGGCTGGTGTCGATCGCGCCGCCGCTGGTCAGCCGGCGCTCCCGCCCGCCGGCCATGCCGACGGTGATGATCTCCGATCCGCTGCCACGGGCGACCGACATGATGATGGTGTTGCCGTCCGGACTGAAACGCGGGGCGAAGGTCATGCCTTCGTACTCGCCCAATATCCGCTGCGCCCCGGTGTTGAGGTCGAAGGTGTAGACCCGCGGCTGGTTGTTCCGATACGACATGAACACGATCTCGTCGCGCGTCGGGTGGAACCGGGGCGTGAGCGCCAGCCAGGTCCCGTCGGTCAGCATCCGGTTGCCCTCGCCGTCCTGGTCCATGATCGCCAGGCGCTTGACCCGGCGGTCGCGCGGACCGGTTCCGGCGATGTAGGCTATGCGGGTGTCGAAATAGCCCTTCTCACCCAACAGGCGCTCATAGATCACGTCGCTGATAATATGGCCGATGCGGCGCCAGTTGGCGGCGGTGGTGGTATAGGCCGTGCCTTGGATCTGCTGGCCCGGCAGCACGTCCCACAACCGGAACTCGACCCGGACGTTGCTGCCGCCGCCCTCGACGCGGCCCGTCACCAACGCCTGCGCGCCGGCCGCCTTCCAGGCCTGGAAGTTCGGCGTGTCGCCGGTCTCGCCACCTCCGATCTGCGCCGCCTGGCCGATGGGACGGAACAGTCCGGAGCGGCCGAGGTCGTTGGTGATCACGCCCGTCATATCCGCGCCGAGCTGGGTGCCGGTGAAGTTCGGGATGGCGATGGGGATCGGCGCGGTGCGGGCCCGGTCGACGGTGATCTCCGGCTGCTGGTTGCCCTGGCCGACGCCTTGCGCCCACCCGGCCAGCGGCACGGCCGAGACGGCGATGCCGGCCAGCAGGCTGCGGCGGTCCATGAGGGTGCGGAGTGGGTTCATGCTGCATTTCACCTAGACGGGCGGCCGATCAGGGCCGGAAGGTTATCTCGAACGAGCGGTTCTGTCCTCTCAGCGCCCCCGGCAAGGGAAGCTGCGCGCATTGCGGGTCAAGCGCCGCACGCCGGGCGCGTTCGGCAAAGGCGCGGGCGACGCCGCCGCCGGTGCGGGAGGCGTCGTTGGCGGAGATGTCGGCAATGCGGATCGTGCCGGTCGCGTCGGTCGTCACCACCAGCCGCACGAATTGCTTGTCATAGTCCAGCGCGCCTTTATCGCCGGTCCAGCACTCCCGCAGCCGGTCGCCAATCGCCCGCCGCACGTTGGCAGTAAGCAGCGCGTTGTCCGTGCCGGTCGGGCTGCCCCCGCCGGGCGCACCGCCGCGGGGCGGGCTGGTTGTGGCGCGCGGCAGGTCCTTGGACGCGAGCTGGGCGCGAAGCCGGTCCAGCGCGCTCTCCAGCGACTTATTGTCCGGCGCCGGAGCTTGGGCCGGCGGCGTCGCCCGCGCTACTGGCGGAGCGGGCGGCGTCGGCGGAGCACGCGCAGGCGGCGGGATCGGCGGTGGCGGCAGGGGCGCCGGGGCGGCCTGCTCCGGCGCGGGCGGCATCGGGGCCGGCGCGGGTGGGCGAGGCATCGGCGGCGTCGGGGCCGGCGGCGGAGGCGCGGGCGGCATGATCGGCTGCGGAGCCGGCGCGGGCGGCGGAGGCGGCGCCGGCAAGGCGGCGCGCGGCGTGGGAAGTGGCGGTTCGGGCGTAGCGACGGGCGCAGGAGTTGGCGCCGGGATGGGCGCCGGCGCCGGCGCCCGCTGCACCCGGCTAGGAGCCGCCTCGAACTCCACCGTGACGGCGGTTTCGTCGGCAGCCTGATCGGCCAGCTTCGGCTTCGGCAACGCCACGATCAATGCCAACAGGATAGTGGCATGGACGGCGAACGAGAGCGCACCGCCGCGGCGCAGATACGGGGTCATCGCGGCGGCGGACGCCTAACCCCGGCTTTGGCGGCGGTTCGTGGATGCGCCCGGTTGCGGCGCGGCACTGGGCTGCGGAGCGGCAGCCGGCGCGCCGGCCTGTTCAGCCAGCAGCGCCACCTTGGTGAAACCGCCCTGGGTGATGGTCGCCATCACCTCCAGCACCCGCCCATAGGCGATGCCCTTGTCGCCACGCACGAATATGCGCCGGTCCGACTTGTTGTCCGCAATCGCCTGCAGCTTGCTCACCAGTTCCGGCAGCGTCGCCTCGGCGTCCTGAAGGAAGATTTTGCCCTCGGCGTTCACCGAGACCGTCAGCGGGTCCGCATCCTGGTTCAGCGGCGCAGCGCTGGTCTTCGGCAGGTCCACCGGCACGCCCGACGTCATCAGCGGCGCGGTGACCATGAACACGATCAGCAGCACCAGCATCACGTCGACCAGCGGCGTCACGTTGATCTCGGCCAGCGGACGATAGCGGCCCAGCCGCCGCTCCCGCGCCCGTCCGGACATCGGCACTGCCATCGTCAGACCCTTTCTTCTGACTGCCGCGACAGGATGGCGGCGAACTCCGACCCGAAGCCCTCCATGCGCGAGGCGAAGCGGGACAGGTCGTTGCTGAGCTTGTTGTAGGCCAGCACCGCCGGGATCGCGGCGACCAGGCCGATCGCAGTGGCGAACAGCGCCTCGGCAATGCCCGGCGCGACGACCGACAGATTGGTGTTCCGGCTGGTCGCGATGGCCGAGAAGCTGCGCATGATGCCCCACACCGTGCCGAACAGCCCGATGAACGGCGCGGTGCTGCCGACGGAGGCCAGGAACACCATCCAGCGCTCCATGCGGTCCATCTCGCGCTGGATCGTCACCGTCACGGTGCGGTCGACACGGTCGCGGACGCTGCCGCGGCTCATGTCCGCGCCGGCGACCCGGGCGCTGCGCCGCCACTCGCCCATCGCCGCGCCGAACACGGCCGCCAGCGGATGCGCGGGCTTGGCGCCCTCGTTGTCATACATCTCGTCGAGGCTGCCGCCGGACCAGAACCGGTCCTCGAACCCATCGGCGGCGCGGTTGGCCCGGCGCAACGTCGTGATCTTCTCGAACACGATCGCCCAAACCCACACGCTGGCCAGCAGCAACAGGATCAGGACGGCCTTGACCACCAGGTCCGCCTGCAGGAACAGCCCGACGATCGACATGTCGCCGCCCGCCGTCGCCAGGTTCGCCGCATCGACTGCACGATCCAAGTCAAAATCCCTTCGTTTCACCGCATAACGCCAGGCGCCATCGGCCCGGTATCCGCGCGGGACGGCCATCCGCCTGCCGCACGCATGCCAATTTGATCAGCAGAGCCGCCACTGGGCGTTCCGCGACCTCGAACCGCTGCCGCACCTCTACGGACGCCGCTCCCATCGCCCACGAACCCGTGACCACGACTATTTCCTCGTCCAGCCGGACGGGCCGCAGATAGTCCATTTCCGCGCGCCGCACCACGAAGAATAAGCCATGATCCGCAACAAGTTCGGAATGCGGCGCTCCGGCCTCGCGCAACGCCTCGGCCCGGGCACGCTCGGCAAACGCCAGATAGCGCGCATGATAGACGATGCCGCCGGCGTCGGTGTCTTCGAAATAAACCCGCAGTTTCAAGCGGTACTCGGTCACTCCGGAGACGCTGGTTCGACGCCGGGGTCCCGCAGCAGGTCGAGTTGCGGCTGGTTGCTGGGCGGCATCAGCCCCAGATGACGCCATCCCGCCTCCCCCAGCATACGGCCACGGCTGGTGCGGAGGATCAGGCCTTCCTGGATCAAATAAGGCTCCACGACGTCCTCCAGCGTGTCCCGCGCCTCGGCGAGCGCCGCCGCCAGCGTCTCGACTCCGACGGGTCCGCCGGCATGGTGCTCGGCGATGCGGCGCAGATAGCGCCGGTCCATCGCGTCGAGGCCCAGGCGGTCGACCTCCAGCCGGGTCAGCGCCGCGTCGGCCATGGTGCGGTCGACCGGGTCCTGCCCCTCGACGGTCGCGAAATCGCGGACCCGGCGCAGCAGGCGCCCGGCGATGCGGGGCGTGCCGCGCGACCGGCGCGCGATCTCGGCGGCGCCCTCCCGCGTGAGGTTGAAACCGAGTTTCTCCGCGCCGCGCGACACGATCAGTTCAAGCTCGGCAAACGTGTAGAAAACCAGCCGCAGCGGTATGCCGAACCGGTCGCGCAACGGAGTCGCCAGCAGGCCCGCCCGCGTCGTGGCGCCGACCAGGGTGAACGGCGACAGGTCGATCCGCACGCTGCGCGCCGCCGGCCCCTCGCCGATGATCAGGTCGAGCTGGAAATCCTCCATCGCGGGATACAGCACCTCCTCGATGGCAGGCTGCAGCCGGTGGATTTCGTCGATGAACAGCACATCGCGCGGCTGCAGGTTGGTGAGGATCGCCGCGAGGTCCCCGGCACGCTGGATGACGGGGCCGGAGGTCGCGCGGAAGCCCACGCCCAGCTCGCGCGCCACGATCTGCGCCAGGGTGGTCTTGCCGAGGCCCGGCGGACCGTGCAGCAGCACATGGTCCATCGCCTCGGCCCGTCCACGCGCGGCCTGGATGAAAATCCGAAGGTTCTCGCGGCTGGCTTTCTGCCCGATGAATTCGGCGAGCGTCTGCGGGCGGAGGCTCGCCTCGCCGGTGTCGTCCTCGCCGAGGGTGGCGCCGACCGTGCGGTCATCGCTCATTTAATCGCCAGCTCCCGCAGGCTGCCGCGGATCACTTGGTCGACGCCGGCCTCTTCGCCCAGCGCCGCCATGATCCGCACCACGACGGGATACGCCTCGGACCGGCGATAGCCGAGGTTGGCCAGCGCCGAGACCGCGTCCGCCTCGGTGCCGCCCGTGGGCGCCGGGATGGCCATGCTGGTGCCGGTCGGCATCGTCCCGGCCTTGTCCCGCAGTTCGCTCAGCAGGCGGATCGCGAGCTTGGCGCCGACGCCGGGCGCACGGGTCAGGCTGGCCTTGTCGCCGGCGGCGATCGCGTTGATGAGGTCATGCGGCGACAACGCCGACAGGATGTTGAGCGCGACCTTGGCGCCGACGCCTTGGATGGTGAGCAGCAGGCGGAACCACTCGCGCTCCGCCGGGTCGGTGAAGCCATACAGCACGATGGCGTCGTCCCGCACGTGTGTTTCGATCAGCACGCGCGCGGTCGCGGGCGATGCCGGAAGCGCCGCCAGGGTGCGGGTCGAGGCCTGCACCAAATAGCCGACTCCGTTCACGTCGATGATGCAGCTCGCGGCGTCCAGCGCGTCGACGCGTCCGTGCAGCAATGCGATCACGCCATGATCGTCCCGGCGATGACGCGGAGCCGGGTGGAGCGGTGATGGGCATGGCAGATCGCGACGGCCAATGCGTCGGCGGCGTCCGCGCGGCGCAGCGTCGCCCCGGGCAGCAGGCGGCGGACCATGAGCGCGACCTGCTCCTTGCTCGCCCCCCCGGTGCCGACGACGGCCTGTTTCACCCCCATCGCGCCATATTCCGCGACGACGATCCCCGCCAGCGCCGGCGCCAGCAGGGCGACCCCGCGGGCGTAGCCAAGCTTCAGCGTCGCGGTGCCGTTGCGGTTCACGTAGGTTTCCTCGACCGCCGCCTCGTCCGGTCGGTGCTCCAGGAACAGCAGCGTCAGGGCGTCATGCAGGAACTTGAGCCGATGCGGCACGCTGTCGGCGTTGTCCGTCGCGATGACCCCGTCCGCCACGTGGCGCAGCCGGTTGCCGTGCACGTCGATGACGCCCCACCCGGTGAAGCGCAGCCCAGGGTCAATCCCCATCAGACGGGCAGCCGAAAGTGGAGCCATCAGGCCGACAGCGACCGCATCACGGCGTCGGGAATTTCGAAGTTGGCGTAAACGTTCTGCACGTCGTCATTGTCCTCCAGCGCGTCGATCAGCTTCAACAAGCTGATAGCCCGGTCCTCGTCGAGCGTCACCGACGTGCTGGGCCTCCAATCGAGTTTTGCGGCCGCGGGCGGGCCGAACCGGGCCTCCAACGCGTCGCGAACGGCCATCCAGTCATCGGGCGCGCAGGTGATCTCGTGGACATCCGGTCCGCTCTCGGCATTTTCGGCGCCGGCGTCGATCGCCGCCTCCAGCATCGCATCGGCGGTCGCCGCACCCACTGGATACTCGATGACGCCGAGTCGCGTGAACATGAAGCTGACGGAATTGGTTTCGCCCATCGCGCCGCCGTGCTTGTTGAACGCCGCGCGCACGTCGGACGCAGTGCGGTTGCGGTTATCCGTCAGCGCCTCGACGATCACCGCGACGCCGGCGGGGCCGTAACCCTCGTAGCGCACGTCCACGTAGTCGTCGCTGCCCCCCGCTCCGGCCGCTTTCTTCACCGCGCGCTCGATGGTGTCGCGCGGCATGTTGGCGCCGCGCGCCTCGGCCATGGCGGTGCGCAGGCGTGGGTTGGCGGCCGGGTCAGGCAGTCCGGTCCGGGCAGATACCGTGATCTCGCGGATCAGCTTGGCGAACTGCCGGGCGCGCCGCGCATCCTGCGCGCCCTTGCGGTGCATGATGTTCTTGAATTGGCTATGGCCGGCCATCGCCTCGACTCTGTCCCTTATTGGTCCAACCGGAGGTGTAGCAGCCGCGCCACGGCGTTGAAACCTGTCCTACGCTGCGCCATCAGTATCCATGCGTTGGAGCCAGGCCGGGTCCGCGGTGATAGGGTCCACCCCAGCGCCAATGCTGAGGATCAGCCGCAGATAAGGGAGTGACAGTTTGTGAGCTTGCTGACGAACGCACATCAAGAAGCCAGCCCGTCATGCCCGCCCAGCACGCCCCACGCGGACCCTAGCCTGCCGCTCACGATCGCGCACTGGCGGCACGGGGATGCCGAGGTCACCCTCGGCGGCGAGGATGCGGCGTGCCTTATGCTCGTGCTTTCCGACGGACAGGTCGCTGAGCGCTGGCGGGCTGGGACCTGGTCCCGGAAACCCTCCAGGCTGGGCAATATCACCGTGATCGATCCTGACGAAATGACGAAGTTCGCGATGCATGGGCAGTTCAACGTCGTCAAACTCTTTGTTCCGATGCATAGCTTGGCCGCTGCGGCTGGCTTGAACCGGCGTCCCAATGTCAACCCTCGTTTCGGCGGCCCGGAGCCTGAGCTCGCGCGCTGCGCTCAACGCGCGCTCGTGGCGTTGCACAATGGCGCCGGCCCGGATCCGCTGCTGTTGTCGAGTATCGTCACGCAGCTTCACACGCATCTGATCGAACAGCCGCAATCGGGCAGCGCCTGGGCTGTGGGTGGCCTGTCGCGCCGGCAGTTGCGCCGGGTGCAGGAGTTGATCGAAGCCTGCGCGTCCGCTCCGATCGCCTCATCGCCATCGCTGAGCGACCTCGCGGCCGAGGCAAACCTCAGCCTGCACCACTTCGCCCGGGAGTTCCGGCGGTCAACCGGGGTGACGCCCTATGCCTATATGCTCCGGCGCCGCTTGGACCGTGCCCGGCACTTGGTCATTCAATCGAGCCATTCGTTCGCGCACATCGGCACCTGGTCGGGGTTCCCATCCGCCGCCCATTTCACCAACCGCTTCCACCGTGAAATGGGCGTGTCGCCGGGTGCCCTCAGGCGGGCGGCGCAAGGGTGATTTGGCGAATGAACGCGTTTTCTGGTTGGCGCATTCGCCTAGCGCCAGGGTGACGGCGGTCGATCTCACGTTCCTGAACCGCCCGAAAACGCTCTAATGGATTTCCCCCGCCTGCTGCACCGCGGCGCGAAGTTTGGCGGGGCTGAAATCGGGGCCGGCGCACACGTCGAGGATGACCTTCTCGCGCCGGGACACCAGCGCGATCGCCTCCGGCAGCTTGCGCACCGCATCGGCAGGGATCACGGCCGCGCCGTGGAAATCCGCATGGACGACGTCGCCGTGCGCGACGTTCATGCCGAACACGTTCACCGGCTTGCCGAAGTCGACCAGGTGGACATGGGCGTGGCTGGGACCGATGCGGCCGCCGATGATCTGGAAGTCCAGCGCCAGCACGTCGCAGTCGCGGAACGAACCATTGGTCACGCAACCCAGCGCGCCCAGCGCCTTGTGCACCGTCGAATGCACCTCGCCCCACCACGCGCCATAGCCTGGACGGTCGTCGAGGTCCTGCAGCACGACCACGGTCGGAAACTCCGCGTCGGCCACGTAGTCGTACCAATCCAGCCGGTTCGCGGTCGGGCCGCGGGGCGCCTCCTTGGCGCGGATCGTGCCGACCCGCGCCACGCCAACCATGGGTTTCAGCCTGCGGCCGGCCGCGACCATGTGCTCGACGGTGAAGCCGATCGCGCGCCGCTCAGGCGCCACGATCTCCAGGCCGTTGCAGATCGTCGGCGTGTCCCACTGCCGCAGGGCCTCGAGATCGTCGAGCGTGTAGGGCGGTTCGGCCATTGCGTGTCCCTCCAGTTGAAGCGGCAGCATCGCCGGTGCGCCGCCAAGCGGCAAATCGTCTTGGCGAGTACGGCGTGGGATCGATCACCGGCGGCAGCATGCCGATCAGGTCCGCCACCAAACGTCCGGTGACGGGTCCAGCGGCCAGGCCCACATGGCCATGGCCGAACGCATGGAACACGTCCGCGCAGCCGCTCGCCGCCCCGATCACCGGCAGGCCGTCCGGGGTGCTGGGCCGGTGCCCCATCCAGACCTTCACCCGATCGGCCGGCAGGTCGCGCGGCAGGTTTGGGAACGTGCGCAGGGCGAAGTCGCGCAGGATCGCCGCCCGGCGCCAGTCTGGCGCTGCATCCAGGCCCGCCAGCTCGACCTGCCCGGCGATCCGCAGTCCGCCGCGGGTCATCGTGACCGCCATCTTGCCGTCGCTGGGCATGACCGGACGGCGCGGTCCGGCGCCGGGCGCGGAGATGACGGCGTGGTAGCCGCGCTCGCTCTCGAGGCTGACCCGGTCCCCGGCCGCCAGGGCCAACGCGCGGGAGCGTGCGCCGGCGGCGATCACGGCCGCACCACAGGCCACGTCGCCCACTGTCGTCGTGACCGCCATCAGCCGGCCCGCCTCAATGCGGAACCCGGTGGCGGCTGCCCGCACCCGCACGGCGCCGAGCGAAACCGCATGGTCCGCCAGCGCCGCGACATAGGCGCCGGGATCGGTGCAGTTGCCGCCGGCCTCGACCAGCACGCCGAACGTGTAACGCCGGTCGAGTTCGGGCTCCTGCTGGCGCAGTTCGTCCTCATTGAGTTCCAGCCATTGCACACCGTTATCCCGGCGCAGCCGCCAGGCCAGGGCTTCGGCCTCGAAGGCGGCGCGGCTCGGAAAAATGTAGAGCAAGCCTCGCCGTTCGATGAGTTCAGCGACTCCGGCCTGCTCGGCAAGTTGGCGGTGCCGCTCGGGCGCGTCGGCGACCAGCGGGCGCAAGGCTCGCGCGATGGCTTCCACCCGCGCCACCGTCGCCCCGGCCCGCACGAAGCGCAGCAGCCACGGCGTCAACTGCGGCAGATAACGCCATCGGATTGCCAATGGGCCAAGGGGATCGGCCAGGAACCGTGGAACCCGCCGCCAGAGGCCCGGCGCAGTGGGCGGAACCACCGAACTCGGGCTTAGCCAAGCGCCGTTGCCATAGCTGGCGGCTTGTTCGCCGCCGGGCTGGGCCGGTTCGATGATGGTGACCTGATGGCCGTCCCGCAGCAACTCAATCGCCACCGCCGCGCCCACGATCCCAGCGCCGATAACGGCGACATGGCGCGCCACAATCGGCTGTGGCGGTCAGCGGCGCACGATAGACTTTTCCTGCCCCCATTTCTCGGGGCAGCGGATACGGAACGGGCCGTCGACGATATACTCGAACGACTTTCGCTTCGGATTCTCCAGCGAAGCGCGCCAAGACTGGATCGTGCCGCCGTAATAAGCCTCCTCGGCGCGAGCCGCATGAAGATAAATCCGGCCGCCAATCGCTTCCTCGGCAACGTCGTCCGTCACCGGCCAGGTGCCAGTCTCATACCTAGTCGGCTCAGGCCCGATGCGCTTGTTGCGCTGGCCTTGTTTACAAAGCAGATGCAGGTCAACGACCAAACGCCGGAACTCCCACCATAATCTAGCCGGTGGACGCCCTGGAACTGATGCCCCAAGGCGTGCCGCCGATCAGGCCGCCGCGACGGCCCGGCGCGCCATTACGCCGATCAAGTGGGCACGATACTCCGGACTGGCATGAATGTCGCCATTCAAGCCGTCGGATGGAGTTGTAATTCCCGTGATCGCGTCTGCCGAGAAATTTGCCGACAGCGCCTGTTCCATCGCGGTATGGCGGAATACGCCGCCCTGCCCCGCCCCGGTGATCGCCACGCGCACGCCCGCCGCCGTCTTGGCGACGAACACGCCGACCATGGCATAGCGCGACGCCGGGTTGCGGAACTTCTCATAGTTCGACTTCTCGGCAATCGGGAACTCGATCGCGGTGATCAGCTCGCTCGGCTCCAGCGCCGTGGTGAACATGCCCTGGAAGAAATCATCCGCGGCGATGCTGCGATGGTCGGTGTGGATCGTGGCATTGAGCGCCAGCACCGCGGACGGATAGCAGGCGGACGGGTCGTTGTTGGCCAGCGAGCCGCCCATGGTGCCGCGGTGCCGCACCTGCGTGTCGCCGATCCAGGACGCCATCTTGGCCAGGCCCGGCAGCATCCGCTTGATGTCTTCGGACGACTCGATCTGGTGATGCGTCGTCATGGCGCCGATCGTAATGCTCTTGGCGTCGGCCGCGATGCCCCGCAGCCCCAAGTCCGACAGGTCGACAATGGCGCTCGGCTTGTTCAGCCGCTGCTTCAGCACCGGGATGAAGGTCTGGCCGCCAGCCAGCGCCTTCGCCTCAATGTCCGCGCCCAGCGCCTGCACGGCGGCGGGAATGGAGGACGGCTTGGTATAGGTGAAATCATACATGCTGCTGTTCCCTACTCGGCCGCCATGCGCGGCTGGTTGGCTTGGATGATCGACCAAATCTTCTGCGGCGTGGCCGGCATATCGAGGTGGCGCACGCCATAGTCGCGCAATGCGTCCACCACGGCGTTGATGACCGCAGGCGGGCAGCCGATCGCGCCCGTCTCGCCCACGCCCTTCGATCCCAACGGGTTATGCGTGCAAAGCGTGTTCTCGGTCGAGGTAATCATCTGCGGAAAGTCGTGCGCGCGGGGCATCTGGTAGTCCATGAACGACCCCGTCACCAACTGCGCCTCGCTGTCATAGACCGCGTTCTCCATCAGCGCCTGCCCGATGCCCTGGGCGAGGCCGCCCTGCACCTGCCCCTCCACGATCATCGGGTTGACCACCCGGCCCACGTCGTCCACCGCCACCATGTTCACGACCTGGACGCTGCCGGTGTCGCGGTCGATCTCGACCTCGCAGATATGGCAGCCGCCGGGGAAGGTGAAGTTCTTCGGATCGTAGAACGCGGTTTCGTCAAGGCCGGGTTCGAGTTCTTCGATGGGGTAATTGTGCGGCACGTAGGCGGCCAGGGAAATCTCGGCCAGAGCCTTGCTTTTATCGGTGCCGGCGACCGAGAAACGTCCGTCCTTGAACTCGATGTCCTCGACCGACGCCTCCATAAGATGGGCGGCGATCTTCTTGCCCTTGGCAATGACCTTGTCCATCGCCTTGACCATGGCCGACCCGCCGACGGCCAGGCTGCGGCTGCCGTAGGTGCCCATGCCGAACGGGATCTTGGCGGTATCGCCGTGCACGACATCCACCAGGTCGACCGGCACGCCGAGCTGGTCGGACACGAGCTGCGCGAACGTCGTCTCGTGCCCCTGGCCGTGGCTGTGGGTGCCGGTGAACACCGTAACGCTGCCGGTCGGATGCACGCGGATGTTCGCCACCTCATACAGCCCGGCGCGCGCGCCCAACTGGCCCACGAGCTTGCTCGGCGCAATACCGCAAGCTTCGACATAGGTGGACATGCCGATGCCGCGCAGCTTGCCACGGGCGGCAGCGGCGGCCCGGCGCGCCGGAAAGCCGTCCCAGTTCGCCGCAGCCAATGCCGCCTTCAGCGTCGCCTGGTAATCGCCGCTGTCATACTGCAGCGCCACCGGCGTCTGATACGGGAAGGCGTCGCGCGGGATGAAGTTCAGCCGCCGTAGGTCAACCCGGTCGAGCCCGGTGTCATGCGCGATCACGTCCACAAGCCGTTCCAGCAGGTAGGCCGACTCCGGCCGCCCGGCACCGCGATAGGCGTCCACCGGCACCGTATGGGTGAACACCGCCTTCACCTCGGCATAGATCGCCGGGGTCGTGTAAACGCCAGCCAGCAGCGTGGCGCTGAGATAGGTTGGGATGGCGGGCGCGAAGGTCGAAAGGTATGCGCCCATGTTGGCGAGCGTGCTCACCCGCAGCGCCAGGAACTTGCCCTGCGCATCCAGCGCCATCGCCGCCTTGCTGTAGTGGTCGCGCCCGTGCGCGTCCGACATGAACGCCTCGCTGCGGTCGCAGGTCCACTTCACCGGGCGGTGCAGCTTGCCCGCGGCCCAGGTCACGATGGCCTCCTCGGCGTAGTGGTAGATCTTCGAGCCGAAGCCGCCGCCGACATCGGGCGCCACGACGCGCAGCTTGTTCTCCGGGATATGCAGCACAAACGCGCCCATCAGCAGCCGGATGACGTGCGGGTTCTGGCTGGTGGTATACAGCGTGAAATCGCCGGACGAGCGGTCGAACTCGCCGATTGCGGCCCGCGGTTCCATCGCGTTTGGGACCAGCCGGTTGTTGGTCAGGTCCAGCTCGACGACGTGCGCAGCGCGCGCGAAAGCCTGGTCAACGATCGCCTTGTCGCCGATATGCCAGTCGAAACAGACATTGCCAGGCACTTCGTCGTGCACCAGCGGCGCGCTGGGCGCCACTGCATCGCGCACGCCTGCGATGCCGGGCAGGTCTTCGTAGTCGATCGCCAACAATTCGGCGGCGTTCTTGGCCTCCTGCTTGCTGGCAGCGATCACCACGGCAACGGGGTCGCCGACATGGCGCACCTTGCCGGTCGCCAGCACCGGATGCGGCGGCTCCGCCATGGGCGAGCCGTCCTTGTTGTGCACCTGCCATCCGCACGGCACGCCGCCGATGCCATCCGCCTGCATGTCCGCGCCGGTATAGACCGCGACGACGCCGGGCGCAGCCTTCGCGGCGCTGGTGTCGATGCCGAGCAGCCGCGCATGCGGACGGTCGGCCCGGCGCATCACCGCATAGAGCTGGCCCGGGCGATTGATGTCGTCCGTGTAGTTGCCATTGCCACTGAGGAACCGATGGTCCTCCTTGCGGCGCACCGACGCGCCAATGCCTTCAAAACCCATGTCCGCTACTCCCTGCAGTCCCAGCTTGACGCCAGTCCATCTTGTTGGCCGGCCTTTCGGCCAGCGGCATAGCTATTCAGCAGCGAGCGGCAGTTCCTTGCCATGCATGATCGGCCAGGCCGCGGCGATGGCCTTGACGATGTTGTGGTAGCCGGTGCAGCGGCACAGATTGCCCTCCAGCCCGTGGCGGATCTGGTCTTCCGTCAGCCCCTCCGGATGCATCTGCACCAGGTCGATGGCGCTCATCACCATGCCGGGGGTGCAGAAGCCGCATTGCAGGGCGTGGTGCTCGCGGAACATGGCCTGCATCGGGTGCAGCGTGCCGTCGGCTTCGGCGATGCCCTCAATCGTCGTGATTTTGGATCCGTTCGCCTGGATGGCGAGCATGGTGCAGCTTTTGACCGACTCGCCGTCCACGTGCACGACGCATGCGCCGCACTGGCTGGTGTCGCAGCCGACGTGGGTGCCTGTCAGGCCCATGCCCTCCCGCAGCAGCTCGACGAGCAATGTGCGGCCCTCGACCTCGGCGGTGTGGCTGCGCCCGTTCACCGTCAGCGATACCTGCGGCATCTCTTCATTCTCCCTGCATGTAAAAACTTGCGTGTGGCTATCTTGCCATAGCGCTTGACGTAGTGTGGCCACCACGGCTGGCTAGGGTCAAGCCTGCGCCCCTTGTAGATTGCTTACGCCGCTTGGGGAAGCATCCGCAGCGCAGGCAGTTCGTCCAGGTGGCACGCCGCCTTCTGCCCCGCGTTCATGTCCCGCAGCACTGGCTCCTCTGTTCGGCACCGGTCGAACACATAGGGGCAGCGCGTGTGGAAGCGGCAGCCGCTGGGCGGGTTGATCGGGCTCGGCACGTCGCCGGTCAGGATGATGCGGTCGCGCTTGGCAAAGGGGTCCGGTACCGGCACCGCCGACAGCAGCGCGCGGGTGTAAGGGTGCCGGGGGTTGGCGAACAGCGTGCGGCGGTCGGCGATCTCGACGATCTTGCCAAGATACATGACCGCGACCCGGTGCGTCAGGTGCTCGACGATCGCAAGGTCATGGCTGATGAACAGCAAAGCAAGGCCCAGCTCGTCCTGCAGGTCGGACAGCAGGTTGACGATCTGCGCCTTCACCGAAACGTCGAGCGCGCTGACGGCCTCGTCGCAGATGATCAGGTCTGCGCCGGGCGCCAAGGCGCGCGCGATGCCGATGCGCTGGCGCTGCCCGCCGCTGAACTCGTGCGGATAGCGCCGCATGGCGTCGCGCGGCAGCCGCACGGTGTCCATGAGCTTGGCCACGCGGTCGTCGATCTCAGAAGCGCCGTTGGCCAGGCCAAAATTGTGCAGGGGCTCGGCGATGACGTCCCGCACCCGCATGCGGGGGTTGAGGCTGCTGAACGGGTCCTGGAACACCACTTGGATGCGCTGGCGCAGCGGGCGCAACTGGCTGGCCGGGATGTTGTCGATGCGCGCGCCGTCCAGCCAGACCTCGCCGCCGGTCGGGTCGATCAGCCGCAGGATCGTCTTGCCGACCGTGCTCTTGCCGCAGCCGCTTTCGCCGACCAGGGACAGCGTCTCGCCTTTCTCGATCGAGAAGGTGACGCCATCGACGGCATAAACCTGGCCGGTGACGCCGCCGAACAGGCCGCCGCGCAGCGGGAAATGCTTTTTCAGCGCCCTGACGTCTAGCAGCGGCGGCGCGCTGGTCATGCCGCCAGCCCCTCGGGCATGGCATATTCGGCGTAGTGGCAGGCGACGTAGTGGCCGGGCCGTTTGGCCTCGACCGCCGGGGCGACGGTGCGGCACAGCTCGGTGGCGCTCAGGCAGCGTCCGGCGAAGGCGCAGCCGACGATGGGCTTGCGCAAGGACGGCACCAGGCCGGGAATTTCCGCCAGCTTCGACCGTCCGCCGGACGACAGCGACGATCCGAGCCGCGGCACCGCGCCGAGCAAGCCGCGGGTGTAGGGGTGCTGCGGGTTGCCGAAGATCTCGACGGCCGTCGCCTCCTCGACCTTGCGGCCGGCATACATGACCACGACGCGCTGCGCCATCTCGGCCACCACGCCCAAGTCATGCGTGATGAGCATGATCGCCGAGCCAAGCCGGGTCTTGAGGTCGCGCATCAGGTCCAGGATCTGCGCCTGGATGGTCACGTCCAGCGCCGTGGTCGGCTCGTCGGCAATCAGCAGCTTTGGGTTGCACGCCAGCGCCATGCCGATCATCACCCGTTGGCGCATGCCGCCCGAGAGCTGATGCGGATATTCCCGCACCCGGCGGTCCGGTGCGGGAATGCCGACGAGCGTCAGCATCTCGACCGCCCGCGCCTCGGCCTGCGCCGCCGACAGGCCCTGGTGCAGCCGCAGCGTCTCGCCGATCTGCCGCCCGATGGTCAGCACCGGGTTCAGGCTGGTCATCGGCTCCTGGAAAATCATGCTGATGTCGTTGCCGCGCAACTTGCGCATCTCTGGCTCCGGCAGCTTGAGCAGGTCGCGGCCCTGGAAGCGGATGCTGCCGGCGATGCGGCCCGGCGGCTCCTGGATCAGGCGCAGCAGGCTCATGCTGGTGACGGACTTGCCGCAGCCGCTTTCGCCGACGATCGCCAGCGTCTCGCCCGCGTCGATGTGAAACGACAGGCCCTCGACGGCACGCACCACACCGTCGAGGGTGCCGAAATGCGTCTGCAGGTTCTCGACCTTTAGCAGCGGTTCAACGCTGCGCGGTGGCGGCAGCGCCATCAGACCCTCTTGGCCATGCGCGGATCGAGCGCGTCGCGTAGGCCATCGCCCAGCAGGTTGACCGCCAGCACCGTCAGCGACAGGAACACCGCCGGGAAGAAGACGATATAGGGTTTGACCTGCCACAGCGCCCGGCCCTCGGCCATGATGTTGCCCCAGGACGGGGTGATCGGCGGGGTGCCGGCGCCAATGAACGACAGGATCGCCTCGGTGATCATCGCCGACGCGCAGATATAAGTCGCCTGCACGGTGATCGGCGCCAGCGTGTTCGGCACGATATGACGCCAGATGATCATGGGGACCCGCGTGCCGGACGCGATGGCCGCCTCGACATAGGGCTGCTCGCGCAAACTCAGCACGACGCCGCGCACCAGGCGGGACACGCGGGGGATTTCGGCGATGGTGATGGCGGTGATGACGTTGCCGACGCTGCCGCGGGTGAGCGCCATCAGTGCGATCGCCAGCAGGATGGGCGGTATGGACATCAGCCCGTCCATCACCCGCATGATGATGCTGTCGGCCCAGCGCACGAAGCCGGACACCAGCCCGATGGCCATGCCGATCACCGACGCCAGCGCCGCCACCGAGAAGCCGACGACCAGCGATACCCGCGCGCCATACAGCACCCGGGAATACACGTCGCGGCCCAGCATGTCGGTGCCGAACCAATACTGCATCGAGGGCTCCCGGGTGCGCTTGGCCGGCGCCAGCGCGGTCGGGTCGGTGGTCCACAGCAGCGGCGCCGCGACCGCCACGAACAGGATAATCGCCAGCAACAGCCCGCCCGCGAAAATGGTGGGATAGCGCCGGATGAAGGTGCGGACCCGACCGCGCGGCTTCACCGCCGGCAACACATCCGGCATCGCGGCCGCGGGCGTCACATGCGGCGCCAAGGCGGTGGCCACCGGCGCGTCGGGAAGGACAGTTGCGCTCAATACCGTATCCTCGGATCGAATGCGGTGTACATCAGGTCGACGCCCAGGTTCACGAGGACATAGACAAAGCTGAACAGCAGCACGACGCCCTGGATGACCGGGTAGTCGCGCCGCAGGATGGCGTCGACGACCAGGCGGCCCAGCCCAGGGATGGCGAACACGCTCTCGGTGACCACGGCGCCGCCAATCAGCAGCGCCACGCCGATGCCGATCACCGTCACGATCGGCACCGCCGCGTTCTTAAGCGCGTGCAGGAACAGGATGGTGCGGCTGCCGACGCCCTTGGCCCTGGCGGTGCGGATGTAGTCCTGGCTCAAGACTTCAAGCATGGTCGCGCGGGTGATGCGGGCGATCAGCGCGATATACACGCCGCCCAGCGCCACCGCGGGCAGCACCAGGTTGTTCAGCCATGGGCCAAAGCCGCGCGAGATCGGCGTGTAGCCCTGCACCGGGAACCAGTCGAGCTGCAGCGCGAACACGTAGGCGAGGATGTAGCCCACGACGAACACCGGCACCGAGAAGCCGAATACCGCGAAAATCATGATGAGCCGGTCGATCCAGGTACCCTGGTTCCAGGCCGCCAGCACGCCCATCGGGACGGCGATGCCGATGGACAGGATCAAGGTCAGGATCATGAGCGAAACCGTCGGCTCCAGGCGTTGCTGGATCATGCGGGTAACGGGCAGGTTGGTGAAAATCGAAACGCCGAGGTCGCCGTTCAGCACGTGCCAGACCCATTCGCCGAAGCGGATCAGGAACGGGCGGTCGAGGCCCAGCCCGGCGCGTATGCGTTCCACGTCGGCCGGCGTCGCCTGGTCGCCGGCGATGATCGCGGCCGGGTCGCCGGGGGCTATATACAAAAGGCTGAACACGAACAGCGCCACGATCGCCATCACCGGGATCGTGGACAGCACCCGCCGGGCAAGATAGCCGAGCATCAGGTTTTCTGGACGCCCCAGAACACCGGGAACGGCGCCTTGATCACGCCGCTCACGTTCTTGCGCCAGGCTTGATAGCCCAGGAAGAAACCGGTCGGGATGTAGGTCACGAACTCCATGGACATCTTGTTGAGGTCCGCCATAGCCGCCTTTTCGGCGGCTGCGTCGGGGGCGTCGTACCAAGTGCCGATGCCCGCCTCGATCGCATCCGACCTCGGCCAGCCGAACCAGGCCTTGTCGCCGCCGGCGTCGAACGCGGTATAGGGCGCCGGGTTGATGCAGTCGGCGCCCGCGTGCCAGGTGTGGAAAATGTGCCAGCCGCCCTGCGACGGCGGATCCTTCTTGGCCCGGCGCGCGCCCACCGTGCCCCAGTCGAGCGCCTGGTAGTCCACCTTCATGCCGATCTTCTGCAGCAGGTCGGCCGTAACGTCGCCCTGCGCCTTGGTAATCTGCACGTCGGTCGCGACGCACAGCACGATCGTCTCGCCCTTGTAGCCGGCCTCCGCCAACAGCTTCTTGGCCTCGTCATAGCGGCGCGGTCCCGTCAGAATCTCGCCGCCCGCCTCGGTGTAGGATGGGGTGCCCGGCGTGAAGTAGCTTGGCAGCGGCTTCCACAACTCATCGTCGTTGCCGACGACGGCGCGCATGTAGTCCTCCTGGCTCAATGCCATCATCACCGCACGGCGCACCCGCACGTCGTTGAACGGCGGATGCAGGTGGTTGATGCGGAACGAGCCGATGTTGCCCAGCGGGTCCGAGATGTCGACGTTGATGTTGCGGTTGCGCTTCAGCAGCGGCACCAGGTCGGGAACCGGGTTCTCCCACCAATCGATCTCGCCGTTCTGCAGCGCCGCCGCCTTGGTCGCGTCGTCGGGCAAAATCAGCCACTCGATGCGGTCGAACATCATGCGCTTGCCGCCCGACAGCCACTCCGCCGCTTCCTGGCGCGGCTCATAGCCTGCGAACTTCTCGAACACTGCCAGCGAGCCCGGCACCCATTCGTCCTTCTTGAACACCATCGGACCGGAGCCGACGTATTCCTTAATAAGCTGGAACGGGTCGGTCTTGGCGATGCGCTCCGGCATGATCTCGGCGACCGGCGCGTTGCTCTTGCCGAGCGCGAACAGCATTTTCGGGAATGGCTTGTTCAGGCGGAAGCGCACCGTACGGTCATCGAGCGCCTCGAGCGCATCCATCGAGGCCTTGATCCGCTGGCCCATGGTGTCGCGCACCATCCACCGGTTCAGGCTGGCGACGACATCCTTGGAGAGCACCGGCTCGCCGTCGTGGAATTTCAGGCCGGGGCGCAGGCGTATGGTCCAGGTCTTGTTGCCGTCGGCCGCCTCATACGCCTCGGCCATTTGCAGCTTTGGCAGCAAGTTGCTGTCGACGCCGAACAGCGTGTCCCAGATCAACAGGCTGGCGTTGCGGACGACGTATTGCGTGCCGGCGATGGCGTCGAGGCTCGAAAGGTTGGCCTGCGGCACGAAACGCAGCACGCGCGCATTCTGCGCCAAAGACAGCCGCGGCATGGCCAGGGTGCTTAGCGCGGCGGCAGTTCCGGTGGCCAGTAGATCACGACGCTTCATGCGAACCCTTATGTCAGACGAACCTTAACGATTTATTGCAAGCTTTGGGCCATCATAGCCCACAGCATGGCATCAGGCGCGCTTTACATTCCAGAACAAGGCAAACCCATTCAGCACGCCCTGCAAGTCGGTGCGGTATGCCGTTGGCTGCAGGTATTGGCCCATGGGGATATATGGCAGGCTCTGCAGCGCCTCTCGCTGTATTTCGGCGCAAATGGCGGCCTGCTGCGCCACATCCGGCGCGTCGAACCAGTCGTTGCGCAGTCGCTCGATCTTCGCGTCGGCCGGCCAGCCGAACCAGGCCTGGTCACCGTTGGCGCGCAGCGACAGGTGCCCGGCCGGATTGAGATGGTCGGTGCCGGCCCAGGCGGTGCAGAACGCGCTCCAGCCGCCGGCCTCCACCGGGTCCTTTTTTGCCCGCCGGGTCACGACGCTGCCCCAGTCCGTCGCCTGATAGTCGACGTTCATGCCCGCCCGCTGCAGCATGTCGGCGACCACGTCCGCCATGGCTTTCAGCACCGGGAAGTCGGTCGCCGCCAGCAGCACCACGCGCTCGTTGTCATAGCCGGCCACCTTCAGGTCGCGCTTAACCTTCGCCATGTCGCGCGGCCCGGCGAACACGTCGAGGCCCACCGTGCTGGCCATCGGCGTGTCGGGGCAGAAGAAACCGACGCCGGTCCGCGACATCTTCTCGTCCGTGCCGACGACGGCGGTCACGACATCTTCCTGGCTCATCGCCCCCAGCAGCGCCCGGCGGATGGCCGGGTTGTTGAACGGCGGCTGCAGGTGGTTCATGCGCAGGATGGCGATCTGGCCCGACGGCTCCTGCACCACGACCTTCACGCCGCGGCGGCGGGCGAGCATGCCCATCAGATCGGCGGTCGCGTAGTCCCACCAATCCTGCTCGTTATTCATCAGCGCCTGCGCCGCGGTCGTCGGGTCGGGGATCGTGGTCCACTCGACCCGGTCGAAGTTCACGATTTTCGGGCCCGACGTCCAATCGACCCGGCCGCTTTCGCGTGGCTGGTAGCCAGCGAATTTTTCATAGACGACGCGGGCGCCGGGCACCCGTTCATCGGCCTTGAAGCGGAACGGGCCGCTGCCGACCATCTCCGTCACCTGGGTGAACGGGTCGGTCTTGGCGATGCGTTCCGGCATGATCGCCGGCATGTACAGCGGCGTCTTGGCCAGCGCCGACGGCAACAGCGCGAACGGCTTCTTCAGCCGGAACACGAGCGTGCGGTCGTCCTTCGCCGCCAGTTCATCGGCCGCCGCCATCAGCGCGCCGCCGAACGCGTCCCGTTTGCCCCAGCGCTGCAGGCTGGCGACGCAGTCCTGCGCCCGCACCGGCTCGTTGTCATGGAACATCAACCCCGGACGCAGCGTGAGCGTCCAGGTCTTGCCGTCGTTCTCGGTCGTGAAGCCCTCAAGCATCTGCGGCGACGGACGATACTCGCTGTCCTGGCCGAACAGCGTGTCATAGACCATGAAGGCGTGGTTGCGCGTGACATAGGCCGTGGTCCACATCGGGTCGAGCACCGTCAGGTCGGCCTGCGGGATGAACCGGAGCACCCGGCTGTTCTGGGCGCGCGCGATCGCTGGCGCCCCCAGGCCCGCGGCCGTCGCAGCCAAGAATGTCCGACGCTTCATCGCTGTCCCTCCTGCGCTCCAAGCAGAACAGACCACGCCCTTGCCTCAGATGCCAGCGCTGCGGCGGTCCAGATGGCATTCGATGCGGAAACCGGGTAGAATGCTGCGATGCACTTTCCAACCTACGCGGCCTCGCGCCTCCGTGGCCTTGTGACGCCGAATAGACGCTTGACCCTGCAGCAATTTGCCCGGTTCGGAACCGTCGGGGCGGCGGGCGCCGTCGTCGACATCACGATGGTCTATGCCACCATGGCGACGCTCGGCCTCTACGCCGCGGGTTTGGTGGCATACTTGGCGGCGGTCACGACGACATGGGCGCTGAACCGCGCCTGGACCTTTGCCGGACGCGGCAGCGGCAGCCTGGTGCGGCAATGGATGCTGTTCGTGGCGGCCAATGGCGTGGGCTTTGTGCTGAACCGCGGGACCTTTTCCCTGCTGGTGCTCATGGTGCCCGCCTGCGCGCAGCACCCGATCATCGCCATTCTCGCTGGCGTGGGCGCCGGCATGTTCGCCAACTTTAACCTGTCCCGCAGCCTGGTGTTCCGCACCCAGTCCTCGCCCAAACCGGCGCAGCGCCCGGCGCCGACCCGCTGACCTGCATCCAGAAGGCGTTTCCGCCCTACGATCGGTCGCCGTAGCCGTTGGGATGCGCCTGGCGCCACGCGGCGGCGCTGGCGACAATGGTGTCGAGTTGCGCAAAACGCGGTGTCCACCCGGTCTCGCTCTGGATCAGCGCGGACGATGCGACGAGCACGGCCGGGTCGCCGGGCCGGCGGTCGCCGAACTGCATCGGGACCGGGCGGCCCAGCACCCGCTCCACCGAGGCGATCACGTCGCGGACCGAGTGGCCACTGCCGTTGCCGAGGTTGTAGGTGACGCTGCGGCGGTCGAGCTGCGTGAGCGCGCACAGATGCGCCTCGCCGAGGTCGGTCACGTGCACGTAGTCGCGGATGCAGGTGCCGTCCGCCGTCGGATAGTCGGCGCCGAACACCGTGAGCGCCCCTCGCCGTCCGAGCGCCGCGTCGATGACCAACGGGATCAAATGGGTTTCGGGATCATGGTCCTCACCGAGGCGGCCATCCGGATCGGCGCCGGCAGCGTTGAAATAACGCAGGCAGGCGCTGCGCAGGCCGTGCACCTGGTCGGCCCAACGCAAACTGCGCTCGATCATCAACTTGCTCTCGCCATAGGGCGATGACGGGTCGATGCGGGCGGTCTCGTCGATTGGCACCCGCTCCGGCTCGCCGAACAGGTTCGCGGTCGATGACAGGATGAACTTCTTCACGCCATGCCGGATGCAGGCATCGACCAGGCGCATGCCGCCAGCGGCATTCTCCAACAGGTAACGCAGGGGTTCGCGCATGCTTTCCCCGACCAGGGAGAGCGCTGCGAAATGGAACACGGCGGACCAGGGTCCCTCGGCCAGCACGGCGTCGAGGCGTTCGGTGTCGGAGACGTCGGCCTCGATCAGGCGCACGCCCGGCGGGACGGCGGCGCGGTGGCCCTGGCGCATGTTGTCGATGACGACGACATCGGCGCCCCGCGCGACGAGCAGCGCGACGAGGTGGCTGCCGACATAGCCAGCCCCGCCAGTGACGAGGAAGCGTTCTTGCATTGTTCAATCCTCGTTTTCGCCAAGCGCAATATAAACCAATCTAGCGCAATCCGGCGATCGTAGTTGCACTATCGTTGATATCCGAGCGTTGCCATCCGGGATACGCCATCAGTCACACAGCCACTCCAAAGCGGATTGCCCTAGCGTCGAATGACGACATTCGCTACCTTCCTGTCACTCAGAAGGTGGTTGCCATGGAACACTATCGTGTCCAGATTGCTTCAAATGGCCGAATGGTGCTGCCGGCCGATATACGCCAGCAACTCCAAGTCGAGGGCGGAGGCTTGCTCATCATCCGGAAAGACGCAGGCCGCCTCGTGCTCGAAAGCATGGATGACGCCGTTCGCCGCGCGCAGGAGCTGGTGCGGCACTATGCGCCGTCAGCCAGTGGCGTCGCCGACGAGCTGCTGGCAGAGCGCCGGGCCGACGCCGAGCATGAGTAGCGCAGCAGCCGCCGATCCGGCCGTGCTCGACGCCTCAGCGATACTGGCGCTGCTGTTCGAGGAACCCGGCGCGGAGACCGTTCGCGCCCATCTCAGGACCGGCGTCATCGGCGCTGCCAACTTGGCCGAGGTCCTCGCGAAACTCTGCGACCACGGACTGCCTATTCAGGAAGCAGCCCGCGCGGTCGCCATCCTCGGATTGGACGTAGCGCCGATGACCGGCAAGCAGGCACAAAGCTCAGCGGCAATGCGAGTATCGACGCGAGCAGCCGGGCTGTCGCTCGGCGACCGCGCCTGCCTGGCCCTTGCCAGCGAACTCAATGCGCGCGCGCTGACGGCCGACCGCGGCTGGGCCAAGATCGCCGAAGCAGTCGGCGTTGCCGTCGAGGTTATCCGATGAGAAGCAGCGGCCCCCGCTGATTGGCAACACGCCGTCCGGCGTCTAGAGCGTAACCATGCCGCTGCGCCCGCTGACCCTCGCCATCGCCCTCATGCTCCACCCGCTCACCGCGGCGCTCGCGCAACCGGCCCCGCGCATCGTCAACGGCCCCGGTGGCGGCTGCATCGCCGGGGCGGTCGAACTGCCCCCCGACGGCCCCGGCTACCAAACCATCCGCGCCAGCCAGAGCTGGTTCTGGGGCCATCCGGACACCATCGCGGCGTTGCGGACCCTAGGCGTCCGTGCGCAGGCGGCGGGTCTGCCGACGCTGTACATGAACGACATCTCGCGTCCGCATGGCGGCCCCATGCCCGGCATCCACGCCAGCCACCAGATCGGCCTCGACGCGGATGTCTGGCTCGACGTGCAGCCGAAACCGGGGCTGAGCCTCGCCGCCAGGGACAAGGTCGAGGTCGCAAGCCTGGTGACGCCCGATGGCCGCGGCGTCGACCCGGCGCGATGGAGCACAGCGCACGTCACCCTGCTGCGCCTGGCGGCCGACCTGCCGGGGGTGGACCGCGTTCTGGTCAATCCCGCTATAAAACAGCAGCTTTGCCAGACGCCCATGGCGGACCGCAGTTGGCTGCGGCTGGTGCGTCCGTGGTATGGGCACACGGCGCATATGCACATCCATTTCCATTGCCCGGCCAACCAGCCGGAGTGCCGCGACCAGCCGCCCCCGCCACCCGGCGACGGCTGCGACGCGAGCCTCGCTTGGTGGTTCGACCAGCTCGACGCGCCGCCGCAGCCCGCGGCCCCTCCCCGTCCGGCGTTGCCGCTGCCGTCCGCATGCACCGCGATCCTAGCCGGCCAGCCTTGACCCAATTCCGCGTGGACCCGGTTTTGGCGCGTGTCCGCGTGGCCTCGTTTTGACGCGTGTCCGCGTGGCCTCGTTTTGACGCGTGTCCGCGTGGCCTCGTTTTGACGCGTGTCCGCGTGGCCTCGTTTTGACGCGTGTCCGCGTGGCCTCGTTTTGACGCGTGTCCGCGTCGGGGTCGCCGCTGCCGGGCTGTGCACCTTCATCAACCTGTATCCGACCCAGGCGCTGCTGCCGACCCTGGCGGAGCAGTTCGGCGCCAGCCTGCCGCGCACCGGCCTCACCGTCACCGCGCCCTTGATCGCCGTCGCCCTCATGGCGCCGTTCGTCGGCGGCATCTCGGACGCGCTCGGACGCCGGCGGCTGATCGTGGGCGCCGCTTGCCTGCTGGTGGCGCCCACGCTGTTTGCCGCATGGGCGCCGGGGCTCGATTGGCTGATCCTGTGCCGGTTCCTGCAGGGGCTGCTGCTGCCGTTCATCTTCGCCGTCACCGTCGCCTACATCGCCGAGGAGTGCCCCGGCCCCGCGGCGGTGCGCGTCACCGGCGTCTATGCAATCGGCACGATCGTCGGCGGCTTCGGCGGACGGTTTGTCGCAGGCTGGGCGACCGAACTCGCCAACTGGCGCGCCGCTTTCGTAATCCTGGCGTTGCTGACCGGGCTTTGCGCCGGACTGATCGCCTGGGCCCTGCCGCCCGAGCAGCGGTTCCGCCCGGTGCGCGGCTGGTCCGGCCAGTTGGCTGGTTTCGCCGACCAATTCGGCAACCCGCAGGTGATGGCGACCTGCGCCGTCGGCTTCGCGGTGCTGTTCTCGATGGTGGCGACGTTCACCTACGCCAACTTCTACCTCGGCGCGGCGCCGTTCGGCCTGGGGCCGGCGCAGCTCGGCTCGGTGTTCGTCATCTACCTACTGGGCGTCGTGGCAACGCCGGCAGCGACGGGGCTCGCCCTGCGGTTTGGACGCCGGCGCACCGTGCTGCTGGCCGCCGCCGCGGCGTCCGGCGGGCTGTTGCTGACCTTGGCGCCTTCGCTGCCGGCCATCCTGATCGGCCTCGCGTTCGTGGCAGCCGGCATCTTCACGGAGCAAGTGCTCTCCTTGGGCTACGTCGCCGTCGCGGCCCGGCAGTCACGGTCCACTGCGGTCGGACTCTACGTCACCTGCTATTACATTGGCGGCAGCCTGGGCGGCGTTCTGCCGGCCAGCATCTGGCGTCACCTCGGCTGGGCCGGCTGCGTGGCGCTGGTGCTCGCCGTGCAAGCCGCAGCCACGCTGGTCACGCAGACCGTCTGGCCACGCCACGCGGGTTTACCTTCGGCCGCCACGCCCCAACTTTAGCCCGTAGCAGCAGCGGAACTCGCCAGCATGAACGTCCACGTCGACCTGTCCCTGGAAAAATTCGCCATCGGCCAGCCGGTCTCCCGCAAGGAGGACCCGACCTTGCTGCGCGGCGAGGGACGCTATAGCGACGACCTCAATTTGCCGGGCCAGCTTCACGCGGTGATGGTGCGAAGCCGCTATGCGCACGGCCATCTGCGTGGCGTCGACACGATTGAGGCCCGCGCCATGCCCGGCGTGCTGGCCGTCTATACCGCGTCCGACCTGCGCGACGGCGGCATCGGCCTGATGCCGGCGTCGAAGGGCAAGAACCACGACGGCTCCGCTACGCCGCGTCCGCCGCAAACCGCGCTGGCCGAGGCGAAGGTGCGCTACGTCGGCGACCCCGTTGCGGTGGTGGTGGCGGAAACGGCGAAGCAGGCGCGGGATGCCGCCGAGGCGGTGCTGCTGGACGTCGAGCCCCTCCCGGTCGTAACGGGCGCCCGCGCCGCCGCCGAGCCGGGCGCGCCTTTATTGCACGGCGACGCGCCGGGGAACCTGGCGATGACCTACCATCATGGCGACAGCACGGCGGTCGCCGCTGCGTTCGCCGCCGCCGCGCATGTCACGCGCCTGCGCATCAGCAACAGCCGGATCGTGGTCAGCGCCATGGAGCCGCGATCGGCGCTCGGCGACTATGACGCGGCGACCGGGCGCTACACGCTGCGGGTCGGCTGCCAGGGCGTGTTCGGCCTGCGCGCCGCGCTGAAGGACGTATTGGGCACGCCGCTCGAGAACATCCGCGTGTTGACCGGCAATGTCGGCGGCTCGTTTGGGATGAAGGCGTCGGTGTATCCGGAGTATCCCGCCCTGCTGCACGCCGCCCGCGCGCTGGGCCGCCCGGTGAAATGGACGGACGAGCGCTCCGAAAGCTTCCTGTCGGACAGCCACGGGCGGGACCATGAGGTCGACGCGGCACTTGCGCTGGACGCCGACGGGCGGTTCCTCGCCATACGAGTCGAGGGCTTCGGCAACCTGGGTGCATATTTGAGCAACGCGACGACGATACCGCCGACGGTCAACACCATGAAGAACATGGTGGGCGTCTATGCGACGCCGCTGATCGAGGCCTCGGCGCGCTGCGTGTTCACCAACACGACGCCGGTCGGCCCGTATCGCGGCGCCGGGCGGCCCGAGGGCAATTACTACATGGAGCGCCTGGTGGACGCCGCCGCAGCCGAGATGGGCATCGACAGGATCGAGCTGCGCCGCCGCAACCACATCCAGCCCGGCCAGATGCCGTACAACGCGCCGTCCGGCATGGCCTACGACAGCGGCGACTTCCCGGCGGTCTTGAATAAGGCGCTGGCGATGGCGGACTGGGACGGCTTTGCGGCGCGCCGTAATGAGAGCCGCCGCCGGGGCAAGCTGCGCGGGCGCGGCGTCGGGCAATACCTGGAAGTGACCGCGCCGCCGCAGCAGGAGATGGGCGGCATCCGCTTCGAAGCGGACGGCACGGTGACGATCATCACGGGGACGCTGGACTATGGCCAGGGCCACGCGACGCCGTTCGCCCAGGTGCTGTGCGATCGCCTCGGCATCCCGTTCGAGCGGGTGCGGCTGCTGCAAGGCGACAGCGACGAGCTGATCGCCGGCGGCGGCACCGGCGGGTCCAAGAGCATGATGGCGAGCGGCGCCGCGATCGTGGAGGCCAGCGCGCTGTGCATCGAGCAGGGCCGCAAGATCGCCGCGCATGCCCTGGAGGCAGCGGCGGATGACATCGAGTTCGAACGCGGACGGTTTATGATCGCCGGGACCGACCGCGGCATCGGCATCATGGAATTGGCTGGGCAACTGCGCGCCGGCATGGCGCTGCCGCCAGATCTGCCGCAAACGCTGGACGTGCGGCATATCCACGAGCAGGCGCCGTCGGCCTTTCCGAACGGCTGCCACGTCGCCGAGGTCGAGGTCGATCCGGAGACGGGGATCACCGAAGTGGTGCGCTACAACATGGTCAACGACTTCGGCGTGCTGATCAACCCGATGCTGGTCGAGGGCCAGGCGCATGGCGGCATCGTGCAGGGCATCGGCCAGGCGCTGATGGAGGCGACGGCGTATGACGAAGACGGCCAGCTCATGACCGGCTCGTTCATGGACTACGCCTTGCCGCACGCCAGCGACGCGCCGGAGTTCGCGTTCCAGAGCCACCCGGTCCCGGCCCGGACCAACGTGCTGGGCGCAAAGGGCTGCGGCGAGGCCGGGTGCGCGGGCGCACTGCCGGCGGTGATGAACGCGCTGGTGGACGCCTTGGCGGAGGTTGGCGTGCGGCATATCGACATGCCGGCGACGCCGCAGCGGGTTTGGGCGGCGATCCGGGCGGGCGAGGGCGCATTGCGGGCGGCCTAGCCGCGGCTCATGGCTGGCTGACCGATGCCCCCCGTCGCCCGGTTCGAACTCATCCTGCTGCTGCTGGCCGTCGCCATCGGCCTGGAACTGGCGGCGCGGCGCCTGCGGATGCCACCGGCGGCGGCGCTGATCCTGGGCGGCATCGCGCTGGCGCTGATCCCGCGCATGCCGGATATCGAGCTCGACCCCGATCTGGCGCTGGTGCTGTTCCTGCCGCCGTTGCTGATGGGCAGCGCGTTCCTCACCTCCTGGCGGGACTTCCGCGACAACCTGCGCATCATCCTCCAGCTCGCCATCGGCGCGGTGGCGTTCACGACGGCGGTCGTCGGCGTCGTCGCGCATTGGGTCATGCCGTCGCTGCCCTGGGCGGCGTGCTTCGCGTTGGGCGCCATCATCTCGCCGCCGGACGCGGTGGCGGCGAAGGCGGTGCTGGCCCGGGTGGCACTGCCGCGCCGGGTCGTCGTCCTGCTGGAGGGCGAGAGCTTGGTGAACGACGCCACCGGGCTCGTGCTCTACCGCTTTGCGGTCGTGGCGGCGCTCACCGGCACGTTCGACGCCGGCCAGGCGGCGCTGTCGTTTGGCGTGCTGGCGGCTGGCGGCGTGGCGGCCGGCGCGGCATTCGGCTTTGCGGCGATGTTCCTGTTGGCCCGGCTGAGCGAGCCGCGGCTGGAGATCATCGGCAGCCTGCTCACCGCCTGGGCCTCGTATATCGGTGCGGAGGCCATCCACGTGTCCGGCGTGCTGGCCACCGTGGCATGCGGCCTCGTGATGGGCTGGCGGCAGCATGCCGCATTGACGGCTGCGACCCGGATGCAGGCGCAGGCGGTATGGGAGGCCGTCGAGTTCGTGCTGGAATCACTGGTCTTCATCCTGATTGGCCTCTCGCTCCGTGGCGTGCTGTCGCGGTTGGCCGAAGGCGGCGACAGCATCGCCGGGCTGCTGCCGGCGGCGCTCGCCATCGCAGCCGCGACGGTGCTCAGCCGGTTCGCGTGGATGATCCCGGCGACCTACCTGCCGCGCCTGCTTTTCCCGTCCTTCCGGCGGCGCAGTCCCGGCCCGCCCCTGGCCGTGCCGGTCATCATGAGCTGGGCCGGCATGCGCGGCGTCGTGAGCCTAGCCGCCGCACTGGCGCTTCCCGGCCAGTTCCCCGGACGCGACTTCATCCTGGCGACCACATTCCTCGTGATTCTCGTCACCGTGCTGATCCAAGGCGCGACTCTGGAGCCGCTGGTGAATGCGCTGCGCCTGAGCAAGTACAAGCTGGAACAGCCGGCCACGCTGTCCGAGGCCGCGGCGCGGGCGCGGATGACACAGGCGCAGCTCGCCGCGATCCAGCGGCACTCGTTGGCCGCCGACGGCAGCTACCGGCATCCGCGCCTGGTCGAGCAATACGGCTATCGCGCGCAAGCCGCCGCCCGGTTCAGCGAGGCAGGCAGCACCTTGATTGGCCAGAAGAATGCCCACTTCGACGCGGTGCTAATGGCGGTGGCGGCCGGACGGGACGAGGCGCTGCGCTTGTATCGGGTGGGCGAAATCCACGACTCCGTCCTGCATACGCTGGAACGCGAGCTCGACCTACAGGAGGTCGAGGCCCTGCGGCACCAAACCGATTGAGTTCCTAAGTCCCTGCTAAGTCATCGGCATCGCGACGTGCTGCTGATAGGCCGGGCGGCTCAGCAGGCGGTCGTACCAGGCCCGCAGATGCGGCTGCGGCGGCCGGGTGATGTCGAACGAGAACCAGCGGTGGACATGCACCCCGAGCGCAACGTCCGCGAGGGTGAAAACCGGCCCGGCGACATACGGCACTGCCGACAGGATGCCGTCGAGCAAGCCCCACACCCGGTTCAGCTCGGCGGTTGCGGCGGTGATGGCGGCCATGTCCCGCCGCTCCGGCGAAGTGCGCACCAGGCCCTGGAACACGACCCCTTGCGGCCGGTTGAGCGTGGTCTGCTGCCAGTCCATCCAGCGGTCGATGCTGGCGCGCGCATGCAGGTCGTCCGGCCACATCGCGTTGCCCGGCGCATTGGCGGCGCACAAATAGCGCACGACGGCATTGCTCTCCCACAGCACGAAATCGCCCTCGACCAGCGTGGGGACAACGCCGTTCGGGTTCATCGCCCGGTACTCCGGCGTATCGCTGCCGCCGAACGGGCCGCCCACGTCGGTGCGCTCATACGGCAGGCCGAGCTCCTCCATGACCCAAACGGCCTTCATCACGTTGCTCGAATTCGCCCGTCCCAGCAGCTTACGCATAGCCGTTCCTCCCCGGTTGCCTGCCGCACGGTATGGCGCGCGCGCGATTGCTCCAAGCGGCAATGCGGGCCATATCGCAGGCATGGCCCGATCCAACATGGCTATACCGAGCGTCCGGGGCGCGGCCTGGATCACGATCCTGGCCTCCGCCGCGGCGCTCGGGGGCGCGCTGGCGTCCGAGCGCTGGCTTGGCCTGGTGCCCTGCGCGCTGTGCCTGTGGGAGCGCTGGCCCTATCGGGTGGCGATCGCGCTCGGGTTGGCGGCGTTGGCACTGCCGCGCCGGGCCGCGCGCTGGGCCTTGGCGGCGGCGGTGCTCGCGGTGCTGGCGGGCGCGGCGCTGGCGGCAACGCATGTCGGCGTCGAACAGGGCTGGTGGCCGAGCCCGTTGCCGGAGTGCGCCGCCCCGTCGCTCGGCAGCGGCAGCATCGCCGAGCGCCTGGCGCACATGCCGGCCACTGTCAGCAAGCCATGCGACGAGCCGACCTTTCTGGTGCCGGGCCTGCCGGTCTCGATGGCGGCGATGAACCTGGCGCTCGCCCTGGCGCTGGCCGTATTCCTCGCTATGTCAATCCGGAAGCAACGAGGCGCACCATGAGCGACACTGCCACTGAGACCCGGGCGCCATTGCCCGGCGACCCTACCCTGCGCCAGACGGTGGAGCGCATCATCCGCGTCGACCACGCCGGCGAGTACGGCGCTGCCCGCATCTATGAAGGGCAGCTCGCCATCATGGGCCGCGGCCCCAAGGGCGACCTGATCCGCCATATGAAGCAACAGGAGCAGCACCATCTCGACACCTTCTCCGGCCTGATCGGCACGCGCCGGGTGCGTCCGACGGCGCTGCTGCCGCTTTGGCACCTGGCCGGCTATGCGCTGGGGGCCATGACGGCGGCGATGGGCGACCGCGCTGCCATGGCCTGCACGGTGGCGGTCGAGGAGGCGATCGACGAGCACTACGGCGCGCAGGCCGCCGCGCTCGGCGACGAGGAGGCCCCGCTCCGCACGACGATCGAGCGGTTCCGGGCCGAGGAGCAGGAGCACCGCGACATCGGCCTGGAGCACGAGGCCGAGCAGGCCCCGGCTTACCGCCTGATGTCCGCCGTGATCAAGGCAGGCTGCAAGGCGGCGATCAAGGTGAGCGAGCGGGTGTAGCGGCCTAAGCAGCGCCCCGCCAAACATGGCCACAACGTCGCGAACGTCTGGTACAGGGCAGTCGGCCGTCATCCATTGACGGATCGGCTGCACGCGGGGAGTGTCTGGGCGCAGACATAAAGGACGCGCCTTGCCCACCAAACCGATGTACCGCCTTTCCGGCCTGACCTGAGGCGTGGCCGCGGCAGCGCAAAGCGTAGGAGTGTTGCCGCTCGCGCCGGGCGTGCTGGTCAGTTTCGCCATCGCTGTCCTCGCCGTGGCGATCCGGGACGGCACTGGCCTCGCGGCGATGAACCCGGTTGTCGTGGCGCTCGCGATCGGCATCCTGCTGCGGGCGGCGTTCGGCTTGCCGGAGCTGCTGCGGCCCGGGGCGGCGTTCACGGTGCGCCCGGTGCTGCGGGCGGCGATTGTGCTGCTGGG
This sequence comes from Acetobacteraceae bacterium, assembly GCA_965277495.1. GTDB lineage: Bacteria > Pseudomonadota > Alphaproteobacteria > Acetobacterales > Acetobacteraceae > CAHJXG01. Next base: position 301,785 of record OZ255824.1, read on the forward strand.
CTTGCAGGTCACGCCGGGCCAGTTGATCTCGCTAGGCGGCGGGGCGCTGCTGCTGGCGCTGGCCGCGGTCGCGCTGACCATCCCGTTCACCGTCTGGCTTGGCCGGCGTTTGGGGGTCGGCGACCCGCTGTCGCAGTTGATCGGCGCCGGCACCGGCATCTGCGGCGCCAGCGCCATCGTCGCGGCGAACCAGGTGGTGCGCGCGAAACAGGAGGATGTCGCCTACGCGCTCGCCATCGTCACAGTGTTCGGCACGGCGGCGCTGCTGATCTACCCGGCGCTCGCCCTGCCGCTCGGCCTCGGCCCGCGCGCTTACGGCCTGTGGGCCGGGGCGAGCATCCATGAGGTGGTACAAGCCGTCGGCGCGGCGGCGGCGGGCGGCCCGGCGGCGGCCGAGGCCGGAACCATCACCAAGCTGGCCCGAGTCGTGCTGCTGGCGCCGGCGATCCTGGCGCTGGGCCTATGGGCACGTCCGAGCGGCGACCAAAGCGCCGTCCGCGCGCCGGTGCCATGGTTCGCCTTCGGCTTCCTGGCGCTGGTGCTGCTGGGCGGTACCGGGCTGATCCCGGCGCAAATGGTCGCGGGGTCGCGGGTTGCGGTGCCGGTCATGATGGGCGCTGCGGTCGCGGCGCTCGGGCTCAACACCGACCTCAAGGCGCTGCAAACCCGCGGACTGCGGCCCTTGCTGCTGGGTTTTGGCGCCACGGTGTTCATCGCGCTGCTGGGCCTGCTCGGCGCCACGCTGGCATGACTTAGCGGGAGATGCTCGCCACCACGGCGTCGCAGTTGAACCGTCCGGACATCAGGCAGTCCTCGATCCGCGCTTGGTCGCGCAGATGCTGGATCAGGAACAGGCCAGACACCACCAGCATCAACGCCACGGCCAGCCCAGCCAGGCTCGCCGTCAGGCGATTTTCCTCCGATGCCTCATCCTCAATCGTATGAAGCCGCATCCAACCCATGACGCGTTCCCTTAATCGCCGATGCTGCATTGCGGCCGATGCCAGCACTGACATCCCAATGTAGGAACGGCCGGGGCGGGCTGGCAAGCGGCAACGTCCGGGTTTAAAGCAATGGGATGCCGCACGCCGCCGCCCACCTCGCCGCCGCCGACCCGGCCTTTGCCACGCTGATCGCCCGCATCGGCCCCTGCACCGCCAAGCCGAAGCCGCGGGAGCCGTTCGAAGCGCTCGTCCGCGCCATCGCCCACCAGCAATTGCACGCACGCGCTGCGGAGGCCATCCTCGCACGCATAGCTGTCTTGCATCCGGGCGAGGCTTTCCCGCAACCTGAGCAGCTTGCGGCGACGCCGGATGGCGCGCTACGGGCCTGCGGCTTTTCCGGCAGCAAGATCGCCGCCATCCGCGACATCTGCGCCCGCAGCCTGGACGGCACGGTCCCTACTCTGGAAGCGGCTGCCGCCCTGTCCGATGATGAGCTGATCCGCCGGTTGGTCGCCATCCGTGGCGTCGGGCGTTGGACGGTCGAGATGGTGCTGATCTCGACGCTGGGCCGCCCGGACGTGCTGCCCGTCGACGATTTCGGCGTGCGCGAGGGCTGGCGGCTGATCAAGCAGCTTGCGGTGCAGCCGCGTCCCAAGGAGCTGGCGGCGATCGGCGAGGCCTGGGCGCCGTGGCGCTCGACCGCAGCATGGTACCTGTGGCGCGCGTCCGACGAGGGCAAGAAGATCAAGCAGTCGAACTGATCTTATCAGCCGTCCAGGAACGCCTGCAAAACTGCGACGAATGCGTCAGGCGCGTCGGCATGCAGCCAGTGCCCCGCGCCCTTGAGCGACGTGAACCGGACGGCGGGGAACAGCGCGCGTATGGCCGGACGGTGCGCGGGCTGCACGTAGTCGGACCGCTCGCCCCGCAATACCAGGGTCGGCCCGGCATACTCCGCATGCTGCGGCGTCTCCCATCCCTCGATCTCAGGCAGGTTCGCCGCGATCTCCTGCAGGCCAATGCGCCAATGCGGCGCCGGGCCGAATTGCAGGTTCTGCAATAGAAAGCTGCGCACCCGGGCATCGGGCACGGCGGACGCCAGCGCCGCGTCGGCGTCGGCCCGCCGCAGGCCCGGGGCCAGCGGGATGGCGAGCATGGCGCCCAGGAAACCGCGGAACGCCGGCGCATAGCGCACCGGGGCGATGTCCGCCACGACCAGCCGGCTGACGCGGTCCGGCTGCATGAGCGCCGCCGCCATCGCGACCTTGCCGCCCATGGAGTGGCCGATCAGCGCCGCCCGCGGCGCTCCCAGGGCCGCAAGGCTGTCCAGCACGTCCGCCGCCATCGCGGCATAGGGCATGGCCGGGTCATGCGGGCTGCATCCATGGTTGCGAAGGTCGAACGCGATCACCCGGCCCGCGCTGGCCAGCCGCCGCTGAATCGCCCCGAAGTTGGCCGCCGCACCGAACAGCCCGTGCAGCAGGACCAGGGGCGCGGCGTCGCCTTGTTGGGTTCCGGCCTCGACGGCATGCAGGATCATTGGCGGCGTCCCGGCATGACCGCCACCGCCGCGCCGCCCAGGATCAGCAAAGACCCGGCGGCCACGTCGATCGTCAGCGGCTCGTGCAGCCATATGGCCGAGAGCACGACCCCGATCGCCGGCGCGGCCAGGAAACCAACCGAGGCGACGACCAGCGGCAGCACCGTCGTCGCCTGCATCGTGCACCAGGTGCCGACCGGGGCCGCGACCAACCCGATGCCCAGCAGCGCCATGATGGCCGGCGCGGTCCAAGCGCCGGGCGCATGCAGGGCGGCGAACGGCAGCAAGACGACGCTGGCAAGGCCAAAGGCCCAGGGCAGCAGCTCCAGCATGGTATGCCGGGGCGGCCAGCGCCTCACCACCGCCATCGTCGCCGCCCAGCATCCGGCCGCCGCCAGCAGGAACACGTGGCCGAGCAGCAGGTTCGGCGCCGACCAGTCGATCGCCCACGGGCCGCTGAGCACCACGACGCCGGCAAATCCCAGCACAGCGGCTATCCAGCGCCGGACCGGGATCGCCTCGTGCAGCAGCAACAGCGAGAGCGGCACCGTCCAGATCAACGTGGCGTTGGACAGGATGGCCGTGCGCCCGGCCGGCACCCAGGCCACCGCCGTATGCACCAAGGCGAAGAACGCGGCGAGCTGCAGCACGCCCAGTGCCAGCAACGCCGGCAGGTCCGGGCGCGCCGGCATCCGGAGCCGTCCGAGCACGCCGAGCACCAGGGTCGCGGCCATCGCGGACAGGCTGGCGCGGCCGAGTGCGAACCAAAACGGCGCGGCGCCCTGCAACAGGGCAAAGCGCGTGACCGGCCAGCTTGACCCCAGCAGCAGCACGGCGCCGAGCAACTGCACGAGCGCGGACGCCGGGATTCGGCTCATCCGCCGCTGATAAGCTGTTGGTAAAGCTCGGGATCGGTCGCGCCCTCGGTGCTGAACACCAGCGCGCGGCTGGCGGGGCCGAGCGCCAACGCCGCCCGCGCCGCCGGGTCCCGCGCGGCCAGCAGCAACCCGGCGAGCCCGGCCGCGCCCGACTCGCCGGACACGATGCCCAGCCCGGCCAGCAGGCGCATCGCGTGCACGGCCGCTGCGTCCGGAATGGCCAGGAACGCCGCCGCCGCGCGGTCGAGCTCCTGCCAGGCGATCAGGCTGGGCTCGCCGCAGGCCAGCCCGGCCATGATGGTGCCGAGATCGCCGCCAACCGGCGTGGGCGCCCCGGCTGCGGCGCTGGCCAGCAGGCAGGCGGCGCGTTCCGGCTCGACCACGACGATATCCGGCGACGGATCGAGCCGCGCCCGCATCTGCACCGACACGGCCGCCGCCAAGCCGCCGACGCCGCCCTGGATGAACACATGGGTGGGCGGCGGCCCCGGCCATTGGTCCAACGCCTCGTCCGCCATCAGCCGATAGCCCTGCATGATCTCACGCGGTATTTCGGTGTAGCCGGGCCAGGAGGTATCGGACACGACGAACCAGCCATGCTGCGCGGCCTCGTTGGCGGCGGCGCGCACGGCGTCGTCATAGGTGCCGGGGACGACGCGGATGGCGGCGCCAAAGCGGGCGATGGCGTCGATGCGGCCCTGGCTCACGCCGGCATGGACGAAGATAGTGCAGGCGGCGCCGAACCGCTGAGCGCCCCAGGCGACGCTGCGGCCATGGTTGCCGTCGGTGGCGCAGGTGACCGTAATGTCCCGCGTGTCCGCCGCATAGCGTCCGGCAAACAGGTCGGCCGTGGCCGCCGACAGCGCCGCGCCGCGCCGGGCCAGCTCCGCGGCGAGCACGCCTGCCACGGCGTAGGCGCCGCCCAATGCTTTGAAGCTGCCCAGGCCAAACCGTCCCGCTTCGTCCTTGACATGCAGCGCGGCGATGCCGGCCTCACCGGCGGTCGTCGGCACGGATTGCAGTGGCGTGGGCGCGTAGTCCGGCCAGCTCGTGATGTCGGCCTGTGCCCGGCGGAAGCCGCCGCTCGGCAGCACCACGATCCCCGGGGCGCCGCGGCGCGGGTTGGGCAGGAGTCGAAACGGGAGCGCTGCGGTCACTCCGGCACAATTGCGCGGCAGCCGTGCCGCGGCTAGTGCTGATCCGACAGATCAGGGGGACGCCATGCACATCACGATCCTGGGCGGCGCTGGGTTCCTGGGCCGCAAAGTGGCGGCTCGGCTGGCGGCGGATGGCGCGTTGGGGGGACGTCCGGTCAGCAGCCTGACGCTGTTCGACCTGGCCGCCCCGCCCTCACCCACCGGCGCGCAGTTTCCCGTACGCAGCCTCGCCGGCGACCTGGCGGACCTGCCCGGCGCCGCCATTCCGCCCGGCACGGACGTGGTGTTTCACCTCGCCGCCGTCGTCAGCGCTGCTGCGGAGGCAGATTACGAGCTGGGGCGCCGGGTGAACGTGCGCGGAACGGACGCGGTGATCGACGCCTGCGCCCGGCTCGCGTCGCCGCCTCGCGTGGTGTTCACCAGCTCGGTCGCGAGCTTCAGCGGCGGCCAGGGCGCGACGCTGCCGGACGACGCACGCCAGGTTCCGGCCAACACCTATGGCGCGCAAAAGGCAGCGGCCGAGTTGTTCCTGGCCGACGCCAGCCGCCGCGGCGCGCTGGACGCGGTGTCGATCCGGCTGCCGACCGTCATCGTGCGGCCGGGCCGGCCCAACAAGGCCGCCAGCAGCTTCGTCAGCGCCATCTTGCGTGAGCCGCTGCTCGGGCTGCCGGCGACCCTGCCGGTGCCCGACGACTTCGCGGTATGGGTCTGCAGCCCGCGGCGGGCCGTCGAGTGGCTGCTGCACGCGGCGTCGATGGACACGGGCGGCATGGGCCTCGACCGCGGCATCAACCCGCCGGGCATCAGCGTGACCGTCGGCCAGATGCTGGCGGCGTTGGACAGCCTGCGGCCCGGCGCATCCGCGTTGGTGGAGCGCCGGGCCGACCCGGCCATCGCCGCCATCGTCGGCGGCTGGCCCGCGGCATTCGCGCCAATCCGCGCCTCCACCCTGGGCTTTTCCGCGCATGAGGGCCTGGCCGAGCTGGTGCAGGCCTTCATCGATGACGACTTGGAAAACACACGCCGCGAACGAAATGCAGATTGTTGATAAAACAACGGTGTTTTTAATGATTTCGTTACAGTTTCGGGTTGATAATCGGGCATTACAGTCGCAGTAGTGCACAACCCCGGCCAGGCTGGCTGGTGTCCCCGAAGCTCCGTCCTGGCTGATCCCGCGCAATGCCCCTTCTCCCCCGCAGCATGAGTCTCCCCGGCGCGAACGCCGTGGCGAGGCCGCGCGTCCAGCGGGAGCGCCGTCCGATCGGCGACGTGGTTGCGCATGTCCCGCAAACCCTGCGCGCCCTGGTCCGGGCGGACGAAATCTGGCTGGTCATGCTGGCGGCCTTCGTCGGCATGGGCGCCGGCTTGGTGGTGGTCGCGATGGAGGCCACGGCCCAGCTCATGCACCGCATGCTGTATCGCCTGGCGCCGGGCGAGTTCCTCTCCGCTATGCCAGCGGTGCCACTACTGCGCGCGCTGCTGGTGCCAAGCCTAGGCGGGCTGGTGCTGGGAATTGCCGGGCTGGCCTTGGCGCGCTGGCTGCCGCGCCGGACGATCGACCCGATTGAGGCCAATGCGCTGTATGGCGGACGCATGTCCTTCATCGACAGCATGATCGTGGTCGCGCAGACGGTGTGGTCGAACGGCGTCGGCGCCTCGGTGGGGCTCGAGGCCGGCTATGCGCAGATCGGCTCCGCGATTGCCTCCCGCCTGGGCCGCGCGTTCCGGGTGCGGCGCAATGATCTGCGGTTGCTGGTGGGCTGCGGCGCGGCCGGCGCCATCGCGGCGGCGTTCAATGCCCCGCTCACCGGCGCGTTCTATGCGTTCGAGCTGGTGATCGGCACCTATTCGCTCGTGACGCTCGCACCCGTGGTGATGTCCGCCATCAGCGCCGTGACCGTAATGCGCCTGCTGGCCGGGGCGGGCGACGGCTTCGACATCCGCGTGCCGACCGTGATCGAGGCCGTGGACTACGTGCCGATCCTGGCGCTCGGAATGCTGTGCGCCTTGGGCGGGATTGCCCTCATGCGCGGCGTCACGGTCGTGGAAGACCTGTTCCGCCGCAGCCGCATGCCCGTCTGGCTGCGTCCGGCATTGGGCGGGCTTGCGGTCGGCGCCATGGCGCTGCTGTCCCCGGCGGTGCTCTCCTCCGGCCATTCGGCGCTGCGGGTCGCGCTCGACGCGCCCTACAGCCTGCAGCAGATCGGGCTGCTGATCCTGCTGAAGGCGGTGGCGTCCGCGATCAGTATCGGCTCCGGCTTCCGCGGCGGGCTGTTCTTCGCCTCGCTGTTCCTCGGCGCATTGGTGGGCAAGATGTTTGCCGGCGCATTGGCCCTGGTCACCGTCGTGCAGGCATTGCCGGCGGTAATTTGCGCGCTGGTGGGCATGAGCGCCCTGGCCGTCGCCGTGGTCGGCGGGCCCCTGACCATGGCGTTCCTGGCGCTTGAGAGTACGGGATCGCTGCCGATGACGGTCGCCGTGCTGGCCGCGAGCGTCGTGTCGACGATTACCGTGCGCCGCACCTTCGGCTACAGCTTTGCGACCTGGCGCTTCCATCTGCGTGGCGAGGCGATCCGCAGCGCGGTCGACATCGGCTGGATGCGCAACCTGACGGTGGGCCGGATGATGCGGCGGGAGTATCGCCGGGTGCCGATCGACATGACGCTCGCCGCATTCCGGCGCGAGTTCGCGCTTGGCGCCGTTGCCCGGGTCGTCGCGGTGGACACTTCCGACCGCTACGCCGGCATTCTCGCGACCTCCGAGGGCCATGCCGCGCCCGAGACCGCGACCAAGCTGTCCGAGGTCGTGCATCACCGCAAGACGGTGCTGCTGCCGCAGATGACCATCAAGGAGGCCGTGCAGATGTTCGAGACGGCTGAAAGTGACGAACTTGCCGTCGTCGATAGTGCTGAGTCGATGCGGGTGATTGGCGTGCTGACCGAGCAGTATGCCTTGCGGCGTTATAGCGAGGAGCTGGAGAAGCGCCGGCGCGAGCTATCGGGGGAATGACGATCCAAATTACCCAGGCAACGCGCGCCGGGCGTTTCCCGAACTAAGCGATGCGGCCATGGCAGTGCTTGTACTTCTTGCCGGAGCCGCAAGGGCACGGCGCATTGCGTGGCGTGTCGCGCCAGGTCGAAGGATTGGCCGGGTCGATGGCCGTCGCGGCCTGCGTTCCCACCGCCACCCGCGGACGCTCGGCTTCCAGCACGTCGCCCCCGGCGTAAGGGGCGCTGGCAGCCGGGTCGGAGTATTGCAGCGCCTGCTGCTCCACTGGCTGATACACCGGCTCGGGCGGCGCTTCCGGGCCGAACTCCACGCGCGCCAGCATGCTCGTGACACGCTCCTTCAGCTCGTCCAGCATGGCGTTGAACATGGCGAACGCCTCGCTCTTGTACTCGTTCAACGGATCGCGCTGGCCGTAAGCGCGTAGCCCGATGCCCTGGCGCAGGTGGTCAAGCGCCAGCAGATGCTCCTTCCACACCGCGTCAAGCATCTGCAGCAACAGGCTTTTTTCGACGAACCGCATCACCTCCGGACCCATGGCCGCGAGCTTGGCCGCCATATGCGCCGCCGCCGCCTCCTCGATCCGCTCGCGGATGCCGGTCTCGTCGATCCCCTCCTCCCGGCCCCATTCGACAACTGGAAGGTCTAGGTTCAGCAGCCGGCGCAGGTCCTCCCCCAATGCCTCGGTCTCCCACTGCTCGGCGTAGGCCTTCTCGGGGATGCGGCGGGCAACCATGTCCTGCACCATCTCGGCCCGCATCTCCGCCACAGTCTCGGAAACGTCGTCGGCCCGCATGAACTCGCGCCGCTGCGCATAGACCTCGCGCCGCTGGTTGTTCATCACGTCGTCATACTTCAGCACGTTCTTGCGGGTGTCGAAGTTGCGCGCCTCGACCTTCTTCTGCGCCTTTTCCAGCGCCTTGTTGATCCAGGGATGCACGATCGCCTCGCCGTCCTTCAGGCCGAGCTTCTGCAGCATCCCGCCCATGCGGTCCGACCCGAAGATGCGCATCAGGTCGTCTTCCAGGCTCAGGAAAAAGCGGCTGGCGCCCGGGTCGCCCTGCCGTCCGGAGCGTCCGCGGAGCTGGTTGTCGATGCGCCGGCTCTCGTGCCGCTCCGTGCCGATCACCAGCAGGCCGCCCGACGCCTTCACCGCCTCATGATGCGCCGCGACCTCCTGCAATATGTTTGCCTCGAGCGCCGCACTCGCCTCCGGCTCGACGTCGGCGAGCTCCAGCTTGATGCGCATGTCGGCGTTGCCGCCCAGTTTGATGTCGGTGCCGCGGCCCGCCATGTTGGTCGCGATGGTGATGGCGCCGGGCGCGCCGGCCTGGGCGACGATGGTGGCTTCCTGCTCATGGAAGCGCGCATTCAGCACGGCGTGCGGCACCTTCTTGCGGGTCAGGATCTCGCTGATAACCTCGCTTTTCTCGATGCTGGTCGTCCCCACCAGCACCGGCTGGCCGCGGCCCCGCGCCTCCTCGATCAACCCGGCGACCGCCTCGTATTTCTCCGCAGCCGAGCGGTAAACCTCGTCGTCGGCGTCCTTGCGGGTCACCGGCACGTTGGTCGGGATTTCGATCACCTCGAGCTTGTAGATCTCGGCAAACTCGTCCGCCTCGGTCATCGCCGTGCCGGTCATGCCGGCGAGCTTGGGATACAGCCGAAAGTAGTTCTGGAACGTGATGCTCGCGAGCGTCTGGTTCTCCGGCTGGACCGTGACGCCCTCTTTCGCTTCCAGCGCCTGGTGCAGCCCCTCGGAATACCGCCGGCCCTCCATCATGCGTCCGGTGAACTCGTCGATCAGCACCACCTTGTCGTCGCGCACGATGTAGTCGACGTCGCGCTGGAACAGGGTGTTGGCGCGCAGGCTCTGCTGCACGTGGTGTATCACCGAAACGTTGAAGATATCGTAAAGATTGCCCTCGGTGATGATCCCGGCGTCGCGCAGCATCTGCTCCACGCGCTCCGAACCCTCCTCCGTCATGGTGACGGTCTTGAATTTTTCGTCCTTCTCGTAGGTCGTGGCGTCCTTCACCAGTTCACGCACCACCAGGTTCACGGTGCGGTAGAGGTCGCTGCTGTCCTCCGCCGGGCCGGAGATGATCAGCGGGGTGCGGGCCTCGTCGACCAGGATGCTGTCGACCTCGTCGACGATGCCGTAGAAGAAATCGCGCTGGACCATGTCGTCCAGCCGGTATTTCATGTTGTCGCGCAGGTAGTCGAAGCCGAATTCGTTGTTGGTGCCATAGGTGATGTCGGCGGCGTAGGCGGCCCGGCGCTCGTCGTCGTTCAGCCCATGCACGATCACGCCCGTGGTGAGCCCGAGGAAGCCATAGACCCGGCCCATCCACTCGCTGTCGCGCGCCGCCAGATAGTCGTTCACCGTCACCACGTGCACGCCCTTGGCAGCGAGCGCGTTCAAATACACCGGCAGGGTCGCGACCAGCGTCTTGCCCTCGCCGGTCTTCATCTCGGCGATCTTGCCGTCGTGCAGCACCATGCCGCCAATAAGCTGCACGTCGAAGTGCCGCAGGCCCAGCACGCGCCTCGACGCCTCCCGCACCACCGCAAATGCTTCGGGCAGCAGGTCGTCGAGCGCCGCGCCCCCGGCAAGCTTCGCACGCAGCTCCACCGTCTTGCCCTGCAGGGCTGCGTCGGACAGGGCCGCCATCGCCGCCTCATGGGCGTTGATCTGCGGCACCCGGCGCTGGTAAGCCTTGAGCGAACGGTCGTTGGCGGAACCGAACACGGTCCGGGCAATGCTGGCGAACATCATGACCCCTCGGGGTGGCGCGGCCCAGATCGCAGCAGGCCGGGCGCATTTGGTTTTTCTGCAACGCTCAGATAGGACCCGCACCGGCCAGGGTCAACGAGCGCCGTCCCTAAAGCCCTCAACCATGCCCCAGACCATGCCCCGGGGGGAAAGGTCTTCTTGTCCCGTCCGGACGGTTCGGGCATTGTCCGCCCGCCCGAACGCCACAGCCCCCGAATATCCTAGCCGAGGTTCCCCAATGCGACGCCTGAGCCTACATGCCGCCGCTTTGCTATTGTGCTCCACCGGCCTATCGGCCGCGCAGACCCCTGCCCCGAGGCCAGCGCCCGCTCCGGCGCCAGCCCCGAAATCATCGCCCGCCCAAGCCGCGGCGCCTGCGAAAACTCCGGCCGACCCCGTGGTGGCGCGCGTCGGCAACGACGAAATCCACGCCTCCGAGCTGTCCGACGCCGCGCAGGCGCTGCCCGAGGAGCTCCGCGGCATGCCGCCGGCCTCGCTCTATCCGATCCTGCTGGACCAGTTGATCGACCGTGAAGCCATCGTGCTTGCCGCCCGCAAGCAGGGCATGGAACGCGACCCGGCGGTTCAGCGCATGGTCGCCCGCGCCACGGACAGCGCGCTGCAGAACGCGCTGCTGACCAAGGAGATCGCGCCGACGCTGACGGACGAGGCCATCCACGCCCGCTATGAACGCGATTTTGCCGGCAAACCCGGCGAGACCGAAATCCGCGCCCGCCACATCCTGGTTGCCGACGAGGACACCGCCAAGAAGGTCATCGCCGAACTGAACGCCGGCGCCGACTTCGGCGAGCTCGCCAAGAAATACAGCACCGATCCCGGCGCGCAGAGCGGCGGCGAGCTTGGCTTCTTCAAAAAGGGCGACATGCTGCCCGAGTTCTCCGACGCAGCCTTCGCGCTCAAGCCTGGCGAAACCACGCAGACGGCGGTCAAGACCCGGTTCGGCTGGCACGTGATCCAGGTCGAGGAAGTCCGCGCCGCGCCGCCGCCGTCGTTTGAGCAAGTGCGTGACGAAATCCGGCAGATGCTGATCCAGGAAGGCGTGACCCGCGTGCTCGCCGCTGCCAAAACCGGCCTGCCGATCGAGAAGTTCAACCCCGACGGTTCGCCGATGACCGCGGCGGCGACCCCTGCCCCGGCGAAATAGGTGGCGCTGCCCACCAGTCCGCTTGCGGCGCCAATGCCGGAACTGCCGCCGCTGGCTGGCGTGCGGCTCGGCTCGGCAGCGGCTGGAATCCGCTATGCAGGCCGCACCGACCTCATGATGGCGGTGCTGCCGCCGGGCACGTCCGTCGCTGGGGTGTTCACCCGCAACCGCTGCCCCGGCGCACCCATCGATTGGTGCCGCGCCGCCCTGGCGCATGGCCGCGCCCGGGCGCTGGTGGTGAATGCGGGCAATGCCAACGTGTTCACCGGACGCGCCGGGGTGGAAGCAGTCGACGCGACCGCCGAGGCCGCCGCCGACCTGCTCGGCTGCCGCGCCCATGAGGTGTTCATCGCCAGCACCGGCGTCATCGGCGAGACTTTGCCGCATGCGAAGCTGATCGCCGCCCTCCCCGCCCTGCATGCCTCACTCTCCGAGGACGGCTGGGACGCCGCCGCCCGCGGCATCATGACCACCGACACGTTCCCCAAGGCGGTCACCCGCGTCGCGCTGATCGACGGCAGCCCGGTCCGCATCACCGGGTTCGCCAAGGGCAGCGGCATGATCGCGCCCGACATGGCCACCATGCTGGCTTTCGTCTTCACCGACGCCAAGCTTCCGGCGCCGTTGCTGCAGGACATGCTGGCCCGCGGCGTGAAGCGCAGCTTCAACTGCACGACGGTCGACAGCGACACCTCGACCAGCGACACCGTGCTGTTGTTCGCCACCGGCCAGGCCAAGCACGCCCATGTCGGCAAGCACGACACGAAACTCGTGCGCGGTTTCCGCGACCAGCTCGACGCCGTACTGCTGGACCTCGCCTTGCAGGTGGTCCGCGACGGCGAGGGCGCGCAGAAGCTGATACGCGTCGACGTGACGGGGGCGCTCACCGGACGGTCTGCCCGGCGCGTGGCGCTCGCCATCGCCAACTCGCCGTTGGTCAAGACGGCGGTGGCCGGGGAGGACGCCAACTGGGGCCGCATCGTCATGGCGGTTGGGAAGTCCGGCGAACCCGCCGACCGCGACAAGCTCTCGGTCGCCGTCGGAGGCACCTGGATGGCGCGCGACGGCGGCGTGGTGCCGGGTTATAACGAGGCCCCGGTCGTCGCCCACATGAAGAGGCGCGAGATCGGCATCACGGTCGACCTCGGCCTCGGCAAAGGCAAGGGCACCGCCTGGACCTGCGACCTCACCCACGGCTATATCGACATCAATGGCAGCTATCGGAGCTGAACCGCCCTGGAGGCATGGCTGATGGCCCTGTCCCTGGTCCCCGACGAGCCCGCGTTCGTACCGCTCGCCACCGACCGACTGACCCTGCGCCCGCTGCGCGCCGATGACGCCGAGGAGCTGCATCGCCTGGTCAACGATTGGGCCGTGGTCCGCATGCTGTCCCGGCTGCCCTTCCCGTATCCGCGGCAACTGACGGATGAGTGGATCGCCTCGACCGCCCGGCAGATCTCCGGCGGCACCGGGTATCATCTGGCCATCACCGGGCACGAGGACGGGCAGGAGATGATCGTCGGCTGCATTGGCCTGCGCCTGGATCTCAAGCCGCGCACCGGCAACCTGGGCTACTGGGTCGGACGGCGCTTCTGGGGACACGGGGTGGCCACCGAGGCGGCCGGGCGGCTGTCGCGCTGGGCGCTCGCCAACCTCGACCTCGACCGGCTGGAGGCGCACGTTGCGGAGGACAACGCCGCCTCCGCCGCAGTGTTGCGCCGCATCGGCTTCCGCATGAGCGGCACCGGGCGCGAGCGGTTCCTGGCGCGCGGCGGCGAGCATCCGGTGCAGCGGTTCCAGGCGACGCGCGACGACATCTCGCCGCGGCCGTTGCTGCGCGATCAATTGCCTCCGGTTGCTCGTCCAGCACCGGACAAGACGGATGCGCCCGAACCGCCGGCAATGCGGGACCGGACCGTCATGCTGGTCGCCGCCTGCGCGTTGATCGACTCGGACGGGCGCATCCTGCTGGCCCGGCGCCCCGAAGGAAAGCCGATGGCCGGCTTGTGGGAGTTCCCCGGCGGCAAGCTCGACGCCGGCGAGACGCCCGAGGCCGCGCTGATCCGTGAGCTGCGGGAGGAACTGGGCATCGACGTCGCCGAGAACTGCCTGGCCCCGTTCGCCTTCGCCAGCCACGCCTATGAGCGCTTCCATTTGCTCATGCCGCTGTTCCTATGCCGCCGATGGATCGGCCAGCCGCAGGGACGCGAAGGGCAGGCGCTCGCCTGGGTCCGCCCGGCCAAGCTCGCCGACTACCCGATGCCCCCGGCCGATAAGCCGCTCATTCCCTTGCTCCGCGATTTTTTATAGGACGCGCCATGGCTAACCCAATCGCCTGCCTGCTGGTGATCGGCAACGAGGTCCTTTCGGGCCGCACCCAGGACCTCAACATCCAGTTCATCGCCACCGGCCTGGGCGCCATCGGCATTCCGCTGCGCGAGGTGCGCGTGATCCCGGACGTGCGCGAGACCATCGTCACCGCGGTGAACGAATGCCGCGCGCGGTTCGACCACCTGTTCACCACCGGCGGCATCGGCCCCACCCACGACGACATCACCAGCGAATGCGTCGCCGCCGCGTTCGGCGTGCCATGGGAGCCGCATCCTGAGGCCTGGGCGCGGATGGACCGGCACTACGCGCCCGGCGAGTTCAATGCCGCCCGGCAACGGATGGCCACGATGCCGCGCGGCGCCACGCTGATCGACAACGCGGTGTCGATCGCGCCAGGCTTCACGATCGGCAACGTCCATGTCATGGCCGGCGTGCCGCGGATCATGCAGGCGATGTTTACCGCCCTGGCGCCGACGCTGGAGGGCGGCACTCCGGTGCAGTCCCGCGCGGTGCATGCGGCCGGGCTGCTCGAGGGTTCGATCGCCGATGGGCTGAGCGCGATCCAGGACCGGTATCCCACGCTCGACCTGGGCAGCTATCCGTATTACCGCCTGAATGGCAACGGCGTGACGTTGGTGGCCAAGGGTACCGACACCGCGTTGCTGGAGACGTGCATTGCCGCCGTCGCGTCGCTGATCGAGGCGCAAGGCAAGACGCCGGTTGCAGGTGAGCCTGCGGTCTAGCGGCGGTGTTGCAGCGTCGGAATTCTTTACACGTTGCGATCGCGGCTGAAAAACCCGGCTGATTTACAATACGTTAATCTTTGGCACGAACATTGCGTAGATGACATTAACTCTTCGAGAGGTTTGTCATCATGTTCATGCAAAAAGCCATGTGTGCCTGTTTCGCCGCGTCCGTCGCAATCGCGCTGGCCTCCACGCCGGCCGCCGCGACCCCAGTGGTGCTCAACCCGAATTTCACGATCGACGACACCGTCAACAACCAAAAATACAATAGCGGTTCGCCTTTTTTCGTCCAAGACTGGACGTCATACAATTATGCCAGCAATACGAATAGCGACCCTCAGCAGTTCGATAACGGTGTTGCAGGTGGCCAAACAGTGGTCGGCTTCCTGTCCGGCGCGGGAACGTCGCTGAGCCAGGTGGTGCAAGGGTTCGTCGTTGGCCAAGCGTATAAAATCTCGGTAGCGGTCGATGCGCGCGCAAACGTGCATACCAACCCGACGTTCCAAATTCTGGCCGGCGGCACCCAGGTCTACGGGCCAACGACGTTGGTCCCGGTCGATCCGTTCACCGTTCACAGCACAGCGTTCACGCCCATCCAATCGGACGCGTTCGTCGCCACCAACACGTTCATGACCATCACCTTCACCAATACATCGACGTCGAACACGAATGCGACGACGTTGCTGACCAATGCGGCCGTGTTTCAGGTGCCGGAGCCGATCAGCCTCGCAGTCCTGGGTATCGGATTGGCCGGCGTCGGCGTTGCCCGCCGTCGCCGGGGCAATGCGGCAGCAAGCCTCGCCTGAGTGCGGTGCCGGGGCGTCGCTCGCGTCCCGGTGTCGGAAAACTTTACACTGCGGCGCGGCCAGGCTTGGCGTTGGCGGCTAAGACAACGCGTTCGCCTGGTAGGCCGCGAATAAAGCGAGCGGCGCGACCAACATCGCAGCGCTGCGCGATATTGGCCAAAGGCGCTGAATGACCAGTAACGCACCTATGGCCAGCACGGCGGCGCTGGCAGTGCCGACTTGCCGGCTCTCGGTCGCCATCGCCAACAATGGGGCCAGGGCCGTGCAGGCCCATAACGCGTCCAGCATATGCCGCTGCCAATTCTCGCTAAGCCGATAGCGCGCCAGGCCCAGCAACGCGAACAACGCGAACCAGGCAGCGCTCAGTGCCAGCAACGGGTATCCCTCCGGCAGCACATCGTCCAGCGACCATCCCAGCGCCAGTCCTACGCCATCAGCAGCCAGCGCTCCGAGCAGATAAACCAGTAGGGCATAGCCCACGCCGGCACCGAACCGGCTATGCGCAAGCGACCGCAGTTCGGCAAGGCCAGCCGCCAACAGCCCCAGCGCAAGCACCAAGCCAGCCGGGCGCAGCCCAAACGTGAGATCAAACTCCCCCCGGAGCACGCGCAGCGGATCGACATGCGTGCCGAACCGATACCAGGCGCACTCGAAAACGAGGGCCATCGCGCCCGCCGCCAGCGCGAGGCCAATCAGCGCCAGCGGACCTCGGTCCCGTCCGGCCGGCAGCACGCGCCACGTCATTGCCCAGGCGAACACGCCCGCGGCCACCGTCGCCTGCGACACGTCCGCCTTGGACTGCAGGAAGAAGTGCAGCAGCGCCAACGCCGCAAAGCCATAGGCGAGCTTGTGCAGCCGCTTCCAATTGCGCCCCAGCCGTTTGACCCAGCCTTCGGTGGATGTCACGCCCAGCGCCACCAACCCTAGCAGGGTGACGAAACCAATCGTAAGATAAAACCGTACCAGAATCTCGGCCGCGACCACCCCAAGTCGCCAATTCTGGTCGGTGATGTAAAGCAGCAGATGCACCGCCGCGTAGCAGAGCGCGCCCACGCCGATCATCCGCCGCACGACCACGAGGTTAGGCATGCCAAGCAAGGCCTTCGCCGGCGACACCAGCAGCGAAGCGAGGAACACCCAGGCCGCCCAATATCCGGTGGAGTGGATCGCCGCATTTAGCGGGCGAGCCCCCAACGCGTCGCCGGCCCAGCGCACCGCCAGCCAAGCCGCGGGCAGCATCAGCAGCGTGAACACGCCGGCACGCAGCGGATGCAACCGTCCGCGACGGTCGGTCCACGGCGCCCATGCGCTGAAGGGCTGCGCCCGAGGCAGCGCCAGCGTCACCGGGCGCTCCTTGGGCTCTCATGGCTGAAGGACGGCGGCACGACAAACGCGGCGGGATCGAGCGCGCCATACGTGACACGGGTTGCCTGCACCAGGACCTGCGCCCCACGCCGGGCCTCGAGCAAGACGCCGTCCTCGGTGAAGCACGCTAGCGCCGGCTGGCCCTGGTTATCCGATGTTTCCCACTCGGTGCACGTCAGCCCCGCCACTTGGCCGAGACCGCGCCGGATGAAACTGGCCCCGCCCGCAATCGTCTGGCCCGGCAAGCCGCTCGCCGGAGCCGGCAGATCCAGCACTCCGCGTTTGGGCTCGCTCACCATGGCGAGCGTGTGCGCCGCATAGTCCACGATCAGGTAAACGCCCGGCGTCGGCGTGTCGAGGCGCATCTTCCGCGTTCCCGTCAACCACCGCGACCGCTGCACCACCACCCGGTCGCCCTGTCCGGCGCGATAGGTCACGTCGACGTCGCGGGACGGCATGGTCAAGGGCCGGTCCTGCTCCGCCCTGGCCGGAATGGCCGCCTGCGCGCCGACCAGCAGCGCCAGCAGGACGCGCGGGATCACTTCAAGCGCCCAAAGCTCGGCAAGCTGAGCTGCATGAAGTCGGCGGGCACCCGGAACAGGTCGTCGCGCACTGGGCCATAGCTCACGTTCAACGCGGTGAAGGTTCCATGCCGGCCATCCACCTCGCCATCCGCGCGCAGTGCCACGCCATCCGCGGTCAGGCAGACCGTGCCGTTGCCGCGGCTGGACTGCACGGCCCAGTTGGTGCAGGGCAGGCCCGCGACCACCGCCTCATTGCGCCGGGTCAGCCGCGCGCCCTCAAGCGTCAGCGGCTGCAGGTCACTGTCACGCGTCGGCAGCGTCAGGGCGCTGCGCAGCGCCGTGTCCATCACCAACGCCGAATGCGTGCGCAGGTCGACGATGACCGCCTGGGTGCGCCCCTCCGGTTCAGCCCGCAGCCGTTGCCCGGCAGCGTCCCACGAAAGCCGCAGCGCATTGGGGATGCCGCCGGGCACGACGGTCGCCGCAGCCCCTTCGACCCGGTATGTCACCGATACGTCGCGGCTGGGCTGAATAAGCGGACGTTCCTGCGCCGGAGCTGCGGCCGCGAGCATTCCTGTCAGTGCGAAGACGGCGCGTCTCATCATTGTGGAGCCGCGTTTGGCGCCGCCGGGCCGTTCGGCGCCGCCATCCGGTCGAAATCGGCCGGAGGGATGAAGTCGCTTTCAGGCGCCGGTGCAAAGCTGACGCTTATGGCCTCGATCAGGGTCCGCTGCCCGGCCTCGTCCTGGCCGGACGAGCGCAGCAGGATGCCGTC
Source organism: Acetobacteraceae bacterium (assembly GCA_965277495.1). Lineage (GTDB taxonomy): Bacteria > Pseudomonadota > Alphaproteobacteria > Acetobacterales > Acetobacteraceae > CAHJXG01. The sequence goes on from OZ255824.1 coordinate 319,798, forward strand.
TTCGCTGATGCAAACGGCCCCGCGCGCCTTGTCCAGCACCACATCCCAGGTCGTGCAGCGCAGCGTCGCCACGGTGTCGGCGCCCCGGCGGGTGAACCGCATGCGCTCGTTGAGCTGGAACTGCGCCTGCGGGCCGTCCTGGAACGGCAATTCCATCACCATCTGCTCGTTCGGCACCACCATCGCCATGCGGCGCGCCATTTGGTCAACGAGCATGTATGCGCCGTCCGGCAAATCGATCCGCATCGGCGAACCGCCGGCGCGGGCCGTGATGCGCACCTCAATGGGCGCAGACCCGGCCTTGGTCATGCGATACAGCACCGATGCCTCGCGCGACGGCATCATCGGCGGCCGATCCGGCGCGGCGGACGGCGTCTGGGCCAAGGCGGGCGCGATGGCCGCCATTACGGCCAAACAGCCCATGAGCCGCCGCCTCATGCGCCGGGCTTCGTTGGAACGGCGTGCTCCATCGAAGCGGCGCCCGAACTCGGCGAATGATGATACAGCGACCTGATTTCAGCCTCCAGCACCGCACGGCCGGGATCCGGCAGCCACCGCGCCGGCACCTGCACCGCCGCCGCCAGCAGCATCTTGTACCGGTCCCGCGGAATTTCATCAGCGCCGAATTGGGCAAGGTGCCGGGTCACGAACTGGGTGTCGAGCAGGGTGTAGCCGCCGAGCCGCATGCGCGCGACCAGGTGGACCAACGCCACCTTCGACGCGTCGCGCGCCACGCTGAACATGCTTTCCCCAAAGAACACGCCGCCGAGCGACACGCCATACAGCCCGCCCACCAGCGCCCCGCCCTGCCAGCATTCCACCGAGTGCGCGAAATCCCGGCGGTGCAATTCGCCGAACAGCCGCTCGATGTCGCCGTTGATCCAGGTATCCTCCCGGCCCGGGGCGGCGGCCGCGCAACCGGCGACCACGGCGGCAAACGACTGGTTGCTGGTGACTTCATACTGGTCCGACAGCACCGTGCGCAGCAGCCGCTTCGGCAGGTGGAATCCATCGAGCGGCAGCACGCCGCGCAGCTCCGGGTCGAGCCAATACAGCCGCTGGCCCCGGCGCGTCTCGGCCATCGGGAACAGCCCGACCCGATAGGCGCGCATCAATAGGTCGGGCGTCACTTCAATCGTTCTGCGCGACATGCTGGGGTGGTGGCCCGCCTTCAGAGGAATGCCGACATCATAACACGTCCGGCCGCATTACGGGTTCCTTAACCAATCAGTGCTAAAATTGGGCCTTCACTGTTTCAAGGAAGGGCGAAGTCTAGCGCTTGGGCCAAATCGAGCAATGGATCAAGGTGAGAAAGCCCCAGGAACAGCAGCCCTGCCAGCACGGCTAAATCCATTACTCCCCTATTGGATAGCAGGCGGCCGCCAGCGGTTAAACCCCGGCTCATCCGTACTCCGCCCACTGCAGGCCGTAATACATTACGAAGAACCCGGCCAACGATGCCAAATACAGCGCTGAGATCATGGCCGCATTGGCGTTCGCCGTACGGTGCTGCATGCCCAGGAGCCGCTGCACCGGTGAGGCGCCTCGCAGGCACACAGCGGCCAGGATGCCGACGATCGGTATGTGGCCGACCGTGTCCAGGTGGCCAAACTCTGGGATCGCCGCGATAAAGATGGCGGCATAGGCGGCAGCGCCGAAGCGGACCAGCCCCCGCCCGGTCATCACATAGAACGCCAGCGTGAACTCGACGAAGCCTGCCACCATGACGACGAACTGCCAGGGGAAGCCGAACGCCAGGCCGGGATGCTCAGCCACGACCTCGAGTGTCCATTGCGGGTAGACGAACTTCTCCACTGCCGTCCACATCAGCCCGAAGGCCAGGCCGCCCGACAGCAGCGGTACGCGCCACCTGAGCGCAGCCGGCGTGCTTACCCATGTCAGCGCCAGGTATGCCGCGATCCCGGGAAAGAACACGTAGTCCGTCATGTGGAAGATGCCGAACTGCGCGATCCCATAGGCATACAGGACGCAGATCCCGGCGGCGGCAAGGAGGCAACTACGGCGCCACGCGACTGAAATGGCGACCGTCAGTTGCAAGGCGCCCATCCACGCGATGCCGGCCATGAGCTCGGGCGTCAGGATCGCGTCGCCGCGTTCCCATAACACAACGGCCCCCTTGTCCCAGAGCAGCAGGAAATAGGCCCCGGCAGCAAGGCGAACCAGCTTTTCCTCGATGTCCGCGTGCAATGATCCGCTGGAAGCGAGCCAGGGCCAGCGCCGGGCAACACTGCCGTCCAGCAAGAATCCGACATAGACCAGCAGCAGGAAGCCGCAGGCGATTAGCCCGAACAGCGGCGTCAGCACATGGCCCGGCGCGACAGGCGCCTGCGTGACGTCGGCGGTCGAGCAGAACCATTTCACATGGGCAGAGGCCCGCACCGGAATGAGCGCGGCCGCGGCCAACCCGACGATCCCAGCAACCTGCTTGCCTTGGCGCCATAAGGCGCTTTTGTCGTCCAAGGCCATCTAGATCCGCATCCCGGGCAATTGCTGCACATGGAATACGGAACGAAGCCGGTCGGCGGATGCCCTTTGCGGTGCACATTTTCGGAAAGAATTTCGCCGCCGCCGCCGGCAAACCGGCAAAACGACGCCAGGCCTGCTTAAGAACCGCTACACGCTAAACACTCGACACGAACCGCTCCAGCCAGTGGATCGTATACTCCCCCGCCACGAACTCCGGCGCGTCCATGATGCGGCGATGCAGCGGCAGGGTCGTCTTGATGCCCTGGATCGCGAACTCGCCCAACGCGCGGCGCATCCGGGCGATCGCCTCCGGCCGGGTCGGCGCGTGCACGATCAGCTTCGCCACCATGCTGTCGTAATACGGCGGCACGACATAGCCGGCATACAGCGCGCTATCGACCCGCACGCCCAGGCCCCCCGGCGCATGGAACACGTCCACCCGGCCCGGCGTCGGCACGAACGTCTCTGGGTCCTCCGCCGTCACTCGGCACTCGATCGCATGGCCGCGGAACTCGACATCGGCCTGCACATACCCGAGCTCATGCCCGGCCGCGACACGGAGCTGCTCGCGCACCAGGTCCACGCCGCAGACCATCTCGGTGACGGGATGCTCGACTTGCAGGCGGGTGTTCATCTCGATAAAAGCGAACTGCCCGTCCTGATACAGGAACTCCAGCGTGCCGGCGTTGCGGTAGCCCAGCGTGCGCAGCCCGGAGGTGACGACGGTGCCCAGGCTGTCCCGCGCCGCCGGGGTCAATGCCGGGGAGCCCGCCTCCTCGACCAATTTCTGGTGCCGCCGCTGCAGGCTGCAGTCGCGCTCGCCGAAATGCACGACGTTGCCATGGGCGTCCGCCATCACCTGCAGCTCGATATGTCGCGGGCGGTCAAGATACTTCTCTATATAGACAGCGTCGTCGCCGAACGCGGTGCGCGCCTCGGTCCGTGCCACGGTCCAGGCCTCCTCCAGCTCGTCCGCCGCCAGCGCCACCTTCATGCCGCGCCCGCCGCCGCCCGCCGCCGCCTTCACCAGCACCGGGTAGCCGACGCGGTCCGCCACCGCGCGGGCCTCGTCCATGCCGGCGACCGCGCCGTCCGAGCCCGGCACCAGCGGCACGCCCAATGACGCCATCGCCGCCTTCGCCGCGATCTTGTCGCCCATCATGCGGATATGCGCCGGCGAAGGGCCGATGAACGTCATGCCATGCGCCTCGACCATCTCGGCGAACTTCGCATTCTCCGAAAGGAACCCGTAGCCCGGATGGATCGCGTCGGCGCCCGTCACCGCGGCGGCGGACAGCAGCGTCGGGATGTTGAGGTAGCTGTCCCGCGCCGGCGGCGGCCCGATGCACACGCTCTCGTCGGCCAGGCGCACGTGCATGGCGTCGGTGTCGGCCGTCGAATGGACCGCGACCGTTGGGATGCCCAACTCGCGGCACGCACGCTGGATGCGTAATGCGATCTCGCCGCGATTCGCGATCAGGACCTTATGGAACACTACTCGATGACCAGCAGCGGCTGAGCATATTCGACGGGCTCGCCGCTTTGGACCAGGATGCGGGTCACCGTTCCGGCTTGCGGCGCCTTGATCTGGTTGAAGGTCTTCATCGCCTCGATCAACAGCACCGTCTGCCCGGCGGCGACGGTGCGTCCGACGGCGATGAACGGCGACGCGCCCGGCTCCGGCGCTAAATAGACGATGCCGACCATGGGGCTCATGACGGCGCCGGCGGGCACCATCTCCTCCAGCGCTGCGGGCAGCGGCGGAGCAGCGGCGGGCGCCGGCAACGTGGGCGCCGCCTGCGTCACCGGCGCTGCGCCGCGCACCAGGCGGATGCGGTTATCGCCCGCCACCAGCTCGATCTCGGTCAGCGCCGTGTCGCGGAGAATGAGGGCGAGCGTCCGGATGCTGTCCGGATCGAACGGGGTGCCATTCATTTGCAGTTCCTCACAGGGCGCCCAGCCGCCCGGTGATCGCGTCCGAAATGCCCATCATAGCCCTGCGCCATAACACAACGGACCCACTGCGTCCATTGCGCCCTGGCGTGTTGGGTCATGCCAGGCTTGCTCCGCGCCCGCTTGTCCGGCGGCGGCGGGGTCGCTATTTCACCTGCATGCACGATATCTCGGTCAACGGCGAGCCTCGCGCCATCCCGCCAGGCCAGACAGTGGCGGCGCTGCTGGGGTCGCTGGGGCTCGATCAGCGCAAGGTCGCGGTCGAGCGGAACGAGGCCATCGTCGCGCGCTCGCTCTATGACGCGACGCCGCTCGACGCCGGCGACCGGATCGAGATCGTCCACTTCATCGGAGGCGGCTAGCCATGGACGGTATCCTGCATAACGACAATACCCGGGACGACCCTTGGACCGTGGCCGGGCGGCAGTTCCACTCCCGCCTCGTCGTCGGCACCGGCAAGTACAAAAGTTTGGAGGAGACCGCGGCCGCGATCGAGGCGTCGGGTGCCGAGATGGTGACGGTCGCCGTGCGCCGGGTGAACCTGTCGGACCCGAAAGCGCCGATGCTGCAGGACCATGTCGACCCTGCCCGCTATACGTACCTACCCAACACCGCCGGTTGCCACACTGCGAACGACGCCGTGCGCACCTTGCGGCTGGCGCGCGAGGCCGGGGGATGGAACCTGGTCAAGCTCGAGGTGCTGGGTCCGCCGCCGCATCTGTATCCCGACATGGCCGCGACGTTCGAGGCGGCCGAGGCGCTGATCCGCGACGGCTTCGAGGTCATGGTGTATTGCGCCGACGACCCGGTGGCGGCGAAGCGCCTGGAGGAGATGGGCTGCGTCGCCATCATGCCGCTCGGCGCGCCGATCGGCTCGGGCCTTGGCCTGCAGAATCCGGCCATGCTGTCCATGATCATCGAGCAGGCGCATGTCCCCGTGCTGGTGGACGCGGGCGTCGGCACCGCGTCGGACGCCGCCATCGCCATGGAAATCGGCTGCGACGCGGTGTTGCTGAACTCCGCCATTGCCAATGCGGGCGACCCGATCCGGATGGCGCGGGCGATGCGGGCGGGCGTCGAGGCCGGGCGTCATGCGCGCCTTGCCGGACGCATGCCGCGCCGCATGGGCGCCGACCCGAGCAGCCCGTTGGCGGGCCTGATACGTTAACCCAGCCGTTGAATGCGTCGGCTTGATCACTACTAAGAATGATCTAAGCAATATTGAAATTGGTTAGTAACCCGGCCAGGGCTGCCCTAACCAAATGCACCAGTCAACGCGGATCGTTACGTAGTGTGATAATAGTCAGGACTGGTAAGTAGGACCGCAAATCCCGGGCCGACGTTCTATATACAAAGTCTCTCGCAAATGAGACTGCCGGGGCGCGGGCAACTTACTGGTTGACCATTGCCGCAGAATGGGCTGAATGCCCGTTCAGCAATGCATTGAGGCCATGGATGACCAAGCCAGCCGCCCGATTCCTGCCCGGCATGATCGCGTCGGCCATGCTCCTGACCGGACCGTCAAACGCCGGCGCAGCCTCGCCGGGGTGGGCAGAAAGCGGGCAGGCATCCTGGTACGGCAGTTGGCACCAAGGCCGCCCGACCAGCAGCGGCGAGCCGTTCGACCAAAACGCCATGACCGCCGCCCACGCCAACCTCCCGCTCGGCAGCCGCGTCCGCGTCACCCGGCAGGACACCGGCGACAGCGTCGTCGTCACCATCAACGACCGTCAGCCGCCGAAGGGGAACCGGGTGATCGACCTGTCCCGCAAGGCCGCCGCCCAGCTCGGCATGGTGGACCGGGGCGTCAGCATGGTGAAGATCGCCAAGATCAACCCGCGCGAGCCGGTGGAAGTCGCGGAGGCGCCGGACGACGCGCCGGCGGGCTACGACACGCTCAATCCTCGGCGACATGGTCGGCCACATACGCGCCACGCGCACCCATAGGCAACGGCGGCCCGTCGGTGCTGTCGCGCGACGTCTGCAGCTCGAGCTCCGCGTTCAACTCCGCGCCGAGCAGCACCGCGTAAACCGTTACGAAGAACCACATCATCACGCCGACCACGGTGCCGAGCGGGCCATATGTCGCGTCGTAGGTCGCGAACTGACCCACATAAAACGAGAACAGCGCCGAAACGAGCATCCACAGCACCGTCGCCACCACCGAACCCGGCGTCACCCATCGCCAGCGCGGACGCTGGCGCGACGGCCCGTAGCGATATAGCAGCGACAGCCCGCTCAGGATCGCCAGCACCAGCAGCCCGAAGCTCGCGACGCGTATCAATGTTGTCTGATAGGCCGTCACACCCACCACCGCCAGCATCGCCGGCAGCCCGACCAGCAGCGCCAGCCCGATCACGGCGCTGATGATCGCGATCAGGGTGATGACGAACGACGTGAGCTGGAAGCGCACCCAGCTCCGCTGCTCCCGCTCCTCGTAGGCGAGATTGAGCGCCGCGATGATCGACTTCGTGCCGGTCGCCGAACTCCATAGCGTCACGCCGGTGTTGAACAGCAGATGCAGGCCCAGTGAGGCCGGCGGCTTGCTGACCAGCATGTGAACGCGCTCGGAAATGAGCTGCCACGCGGACGGCGGCAGCAGGTCGCGCAGCACTTCGAGCTGCGGCTCGACCGTGGCGGGGTCGAGCAGCAGGCCATAGATAGAGATCAGCATCGAGATGGCGGGAAACAGCGCGAGGGTGGCATAGAACGCGCAACCGGCGGCAACGAGCGACACGCGGTCGGTCAGCATCTCGACGAACGTGCGGCGCAGGACCGCCTTCCAACCGCTCCATGGGATGTCGGACGGCGCTTCGGCGTGGCGCCCCAGCTCCGCCGCCTCGGGTTCGAGCACCAGGCGCACCGATTCGGCGCCGGGTCCGGCGGCATCGGCGCGGGGATGCACCGAGGCCGGGGCCACCACGCTTTCGTTAAGCTCGGCGGGCGTGTCGGCCGCGGGTGGGTCCGGCGGGGCGGCAACGGACTTCATTCCTGGTTTTCCCCTTTAAAAGCAGCATCTTGCTGCGAGAACATAGCGTCCCAGCCTTGAGTTGGAACCCTGGTGCGCCCTGCCCTGTGCCAACCCTGACGAATTATAACGGCGTAAGCGGGATTTTCTCTTGCATGGGGGGGGGTGTGGTCCTATTTCCGCGTCCACGCAGCAACGCACGTGCCTCTGGCCCCTGGGGTTACGCAACGACGTCAAGCGTTCTGGCACTACTCGCTTCCGCTGGTTCGTTCGACCGTTCCGTCAACCCCGCCTGCCGGCATCGCCCGGCGGGCACGCCCCCGCATCACTGGGGCGTTCGACCATGGAGACTAGGCGCGATGACCCCCAAGATCGCAGCGTACCTCGCTGACCGCTCGCCTGCCACCCCCTGCCTCGTGCTCGACGTCGACCGCGTTGAACGCAATTACCGCACCTTGCTCAGCGCATTGCCTTTGGCGCGCGTCTATTATGCCGTGAAGGCCAACCCGGCCGCACCGATCCTCCAGCGCCTCGTCGGCCTCGGCAGCAGCTTCGACGCCGCGTCGTTCGAGGAAATCGAGTTCTGCCTCAACGCCGGCGCCGCCCCCGCCGCCATCAGCTATGGCAACACGATCAAGAAGGTGTCGGCCATCCAGCGCGCCCACGCCGCCGGGGTGACCATGTTCGCCTTCGACAGCGCCGAAGAACTGGAAAAGCTGGCCGAGCACGCCCCGGGCGCCCGCGTCTATTGCCGCCTGCTGGTGCAGAACGACGGCGCGGAGTGGCCGCTGTCCCGCAAGTTCGGCACCACGGTCGAGGTGGCGCGCGAGCTGATGATCCGAGCCGGCGAGCTTGGCATGGACCCTTATGGCCTGTCGTTCCACGTCGGCAGTCAGCAGACCACGACCGGCAGCTACGAGACCGCGATCGGCCGCGTGGCGATGCTGTTTACCGACCTCGCAGCGGCCGGCGTCAACCTGCGCATGGTCAACCTCGGCGGCGGCTACCCCGTGCGCTATCGCGACGAGATCCCCGGCATCGACCGCTTCGCCGACGCCATCATGCACGCCATGACGCAGCATTTCGGCAACGACCTGCCGGAAATACTGATCGAGCCGGGCCGCTTCCTGGTCGGCGACGCCGGCGTGGTCAGCGCCGAAGTCGTGCTGGTGTGCCACAAGGCGAAAGACGACCCGGTGCGCTGGGTCTATCTCGACATCGGGCGCTTCGGCGGCCTGGCGGAAACCGAAGGCGAGTCGATCAAGTACCGGTTCACCACCGAGCATGACGGCGCCGACACCGGGCCGGTCGCCATCGCCGGCCCGACCTGCGACGGCGCAGACATCCTGTATGAACGTGCCCATTACCGGATGCCCTTGGCTCTCCGCTGCGGCGACCGGGTGCAGATCCAGTCGACCGGGGCCTACGTCACGACCTATGCGAGCCAGCGTTTCAATGGTTTCGCGCCGCTGACGGAACACTACATCTAGCTAACGCGGCGGACGGCAGCAGCTTCAGGTCGCCGTCCGCCTTTCCGGTTTTATTACGCTCAGGTGGCATTTCGTCGAAGTTCATGCGCGCTTGCAGCAGCAAGCTGTCGACTTTCAGCGTGCGGCTACCGTAATTCCGCACTACAATGATCCCATAACCTACTAGGCTGACCACGAGGACACATTGGCAGACCGGCTATCCAGCGGCATAGAAGGCCTCGACACGATCCTGGCCGGCGGTTTCATACCAGGCGGGATCACCATCATCCAGGGCAGGCCGGGCGCCGGCAAGACGATCCTGGGCAACCAGATGTGCTTCAACCACGCCCGCGTTGGACGCAAGGCGCTCTATGTCACGCTCTTGGCCGAGAGCCACGCCCGCATGCTGATGCATATCGGCAGCCTGGATTTCTTCGATGAATCAGCGATCCCAGATCATGTGTACTATCTGAGCGCGTTTTCCGTGCTGGAAACGGATGGGCTGCGCGGCTTGCTGACCCTGCTGCGGCGCGAGGTGCGGGCACACGAGGCGACGATGCTCGTCCTCGATGGCCTGGTGGCGGCGGAGCTGGAGGCCGGTTCGGACATCGAGTTCAAGAAGTTCATCCATGAGATGCAAATACAGGCGACTGTCGCCGACTGCACGATGTTCCTGCTCACCAGCGGCGACCCGGACGCCCAGGCCACGGCCGAGCACACCATGGTCGATTGCGTGATCGACGTGCGTAGCCGCCTTTACGGATGGCGGTCGGAACGTGACCTGGAGGTGGTCAAGCGCCGCGGCGCCAGCCATCTGCAAGGCCATCACGCCTTCACCATCACCGACGCCGGCATCACGGTCTATCCGCGCTTCGAGGCCTTGCGGAATGGCGCCGTGGCCGCCAAGCCGTCCGACGCCGCGGTCCCATCCGGGCTGCCCCAGCTCGACCGCATGTTCGGCGGCGGCATTCCGCAAAGTTCGGTTACGATGCTGGAGGGGCCGCCCGGCGCCGGCAAAACCACGCTGGGCCTGCATTTCCTCGGCATGTGCAGCGCCGCCGAGCCCGGACTGATGTTCACCAGCTCGGACACGGCGGACACGCTGCTCGCCAAGGCCCGCGCGCTTGCCTTGCCGGCAGCGGAGCTCATCGCCTCCGGCCATATCGAAGTAGTTTGCCAGCACAGTGTCGACGGACTGCTCGACGCCGCGATCCATCGCCTGATGCACGCTGTCCGCAGCAAGGGCGCCCAGCGCCTCTGCGTCGACAGCTTCGCGGCATTGCTGCATCTGGCACCCGACACCACCCGCCTTCCTGCCGTATTCGCCACCCTGCTGCATGAGTTGCGCGTGCTCGGGGTCACCAGCCTTTTCACCGCCGAGACCAACGAAAACTTCGGCCATCCTGGTTCGCCCGCCATGCCGGGCGTGCCGTACGGCAGCCTGGCGGGGATCACCGACAACATCGTCACCATGCGGCTGGCCGAGCAACGGTCGTCGCTGGTGCGGACAATCTCGATCCTGAAGGCGAGGAACGCGCCGGTCGACCCCAGGATGCGCCTGTTCGAAATTGGCGCACAGGGCATCGCGATCGCACCAGGCGTCGGCGACCCGGACGCCCCGCGCACGGGCTTCATGCCCAGCCCGCTACAGCAGGGCGACTAGCGTGGCGCGCACAGTGCTGGTGGTGGATGACGAGTTCGGCGTGGCCGAGGTGCTGGACGCCATCTTGACCGACGAGGGATACCGCGTGGTGACCGCCACCAACGGCAGGCAGGCGCTGGCCCGCATCGCCGAGCAGCCGCCGGACCTGATCCTGCTGGACTACATGATGCCGATCCTCGATGGCGTCGCAGTGCTGCGCGCCTTGTCCGCCGATCCGGCCGCCCAGAACCTGCCGGTCGTGGTCATGAGCGCTTTGCCCGAGGAAGTAATCTCCACAAAAACAAAGAATTACGCGGCATTCTTGCGGAAGCCGTTCCGGATCAAGACGGTGCTCGCCGCGGTCGCTCATGCCATGACGGCGCCGGATGGCTTCCTGGCCCGCGGTGGCCAGCTTGGCTGACGGGCCGATGGGGTTGGAAGCCATGGCCGCCCTGGTGCCCGACGGCGCATTGCTGGCGCTGCCGCCGGACAATTCGTTGACGCCCAGCGCCTTCGCCCGCGCGCTGGTGCGCCGCGGCGTGCGCCGGCTGCGCCTGGTCGGAGTCCCGGTCTCCGGCTATGCGGCCGACCTGCTGATCGGCGCCGGGTGCGTCGCGCAATTGCAGACCAGCGCCGTGACTTTGGGCGAGGCTGGGACCGCGCCGCGCTTCACCGCCGCCTTGGCCGACGGCAGCATCGAGCTGCTGGATGCCACCTGCCCAGCCATCCACACCATGCTGCAGGCCGCCGAAAAGGGCGTGCCGTTCATGCCGTTGCGCGGCCTGCTGGGCAGCGATGTGCTGGCGCATCGCCCGGATTGGCAGGTCGTGCAGAACCCGTTCAGCAGCGCGCCCGACCTGATCGTCCTATTGCCGGCGCTGGCGCCCGACTTCGCCGTGTTCCACGCAGCGCTCGGCGACGCTCATGGCAACGTTTGGATCGGGCGGCGGCGTGAGCTCGCGACCATCGCCCACGCGGCCCGCCGGGTGCTGGCGACCGTGGAGCGCATGGCGCCGGGCAACCTGCTCGACGACGAGCGCCTGGCGCCTGGGGTCATCAGCGCCACCTACATCGAGGCGCTGGCGGTGGCCGAGCGCGGCGCATGGCCGCTGGGGCTGCTGGATGAATACCCGGCCGACACGGCCCACCTGCGGGATTATGCCCGTGCAGCCCGCACCACCGAGGGCTTCCACGCCTATCTCGACCGCTACGTGCTGAACCAGGCCAAGGCCGCGTGATCCAGCCGGAGGAGCGCCTCGCCGCCGCCATCGCCGCGCTGATCCTCGACCCCGCGGCGCCGCCCGCCCGCCACATCGCCGTCGGCGCGGCCAGCCCCATTCCCGCCGCCGCCTGCTGGCTGGCTCGCATGATGGGCCATCCGGTCCGCCTTTCCCTGCTGCACCGTCCGCGGGGCAACCCGTTCACCGAAGGCTCGCGTGAGCTGTTCGACCTGGCGGGCCAGGGCCGCATCGACCTGTTCTTCCTCGGCGGCGGCCAGATCGACGGCCAGGCCAACCTCAACCTGGTCGGCACCGGCGAGTGGCCCGGACGCACTGCCCGCTTCCCCGGCAGCTTCGGCTCCGCCTTCATGTATCTGATGGTCCCACGCACGATCCTGTTCCGGGACGAGCACAGCCCGCGCGTGCTCGTCCGGCGCGTCGACGCCGTCAGCGCCCCAGGCGTGTCGCCACCGAGCCATTTCCGCCGCGGCACGGCGCAGGCGCTCGTCACCGGACGCTGCGTTTTCAGCTTCGACCCGGCCGCCGCGCGGTTCCGCCTCACGTCGCTGCATCCCGGCCAGACGGCGGCGGACGTCCGCGCCGCGACCGGCTTCGATTATGACGAACCCGGCGGCGGAGCCGACGCACCAACCACGCCCGACCCCACCGAAGCACAGCTCGCCTTGCTGCGCGGCCCGGTTTGTGACGAGATGCGCGGCACCTATCCGGAGTTTTGCGGCCGGGTCTGGCGGAGGGCGGCGTGATGGATGGCGGCACGAGCAAACCGGCGGGCAAGGGCCTCGCCGCCTCCCCCGGCGCACTGGCCGGGCTGCGCGTTGTGGACCTGACCCGGGTGCTCGGCGGGCCGTATTGCACCATGATCCTGGCCGACCATGGCGCGGAGGTCATCAAGGTCGAGCCGCCGCAGGGCGACGAGGTGCGCGACTGGGGACCGCCCTTCCTGGAACAGGCCTCGGGCGAGCGCGACGCCAGCTATTTCATCGGCGTGAACCGCAACAAGCGCAGCATCGCGCTCGACCTGGCCCAGGCCGCCGGACGCGCCGTGCTGCTGCGCCTGATCGAAACCGCCGACGTGCTGGTCGAGAACTTCAAGCCCGGCGCCATGGAGCGTTGGGGCCTGGGCTACGAGGCGGACCTGGCGCCGCGGTTCCCTCGGCTGATCCACTGCCGCGTGTCCGGTTTCGGCGCCGATGGGCCGCTGGGCGGGCTGCCGGGTTACGACGCGATCCTGCAGGCGATGACCGGGCTGATGAGCGTGAACGGCGATCCGTCGACCGGGCCGCTGCGGCTCGGCACCCCGGTCGTCGACCTCGCGACCGGGCTGTTCTCCAGCGTCGGCATCCTGATGGCGCTGCACGAGCGCGCGGCGTCCGGACGCGGGCAGTATCTGGACATGACGTTGCACGACTGCGGCATGGCATTGTTGCATCCGCACGCCGCCAACTATTTCCTGAATGGCATACGTCCGCTGCCGATCGGCAATCCGCACCCGAACCTGGCGCCCTACCAGCAGTTCGCTACCGCGACCGGCCAGATTTTCGTGGCCGCTGGCAATGACGGCCAATTCCGCAAGCTGTGCGAGCACATCGGACGGCCCGACCTGGCTGGCGACCCTCGCTTCCGCAACAACGCCGCCCGCGTGCAGAACCGGGAGGCGCTTGCGGAACAACTGGGGCAGGCTTTTGCCGAGCAGGATGGCGAGGCGCTGTGCCAGGCCCTGCTGCGGGCCGGCCTCCCGGCCGGGCCGGTGATGGCGGTGGACCAGGCGGTGCAGTCGGAACACGCCGCCGCCCGCGCGATGGTGACCGAACTGCCGTTGGACGGCGGCGGCGCCTTTCGTGCGCTCGGCACTCCGATCAAGCTCAGCCGCACCCCCGGCGGCACCCGCGCGCCGCCGCCGCAGTTCAACGAGCACGGCGCGGATGTTCTGGCCGGACTCGGCTACAGCAAGACGGAAGTGCAGCAGTTGCGCGACGATGGCATCCTGCACGACACGCGGCGCAAGCTGAACTAACGGCTCAGCACGCCCGGTACGCATTCATCACGGCGTTTCCTGCTCGATGTTCCGCCCCGCGTCCTGGCGCAGCCGGTGGAAACTGCGGCGGCTGAAGGGCAACATGCCAAGGTATATCAGCCCGGCGCAGGCCAGCGCCGCCCATGGGTCGGCCACCAGCACGGCGGTAAACGTCCCGACCCCCAGCAGCATCGGCAGCACGAACTCGCGCGGAACCTTGAAGTTCTTGAAGCTCCACACCGGCAGCGTGCTGACGAGCAGCAATGCAATGCCCGCGAGCACCACGGCGCAGAACAGCGGATTATGCGCGAGCGCCTCCAGCCATGACAGTCCGAGCGAGCGGGCCTCTAACCCGAGGAACAACGGAAACAGCGCAAGCCCGGCCCCCGCCGGCGCCGGCACGCCGGTGAAAAAACTGTAGGCGTAGGCGTGCGCGATCGGCGGCGGCGTGTCGAGCGTGGCGTTGAACCGCGCCAGCCGCAGCGCCATGCACACTGCGAACATCAGGCAGGGCGTGAACCCGAAGCCGCCGGCAACCCGCAGGGACCACAGATACAGCACGAATGCCGGCGCCACGCCGAAGCAGCAGAAATCCGTCAGGCTGTCGAACTCCGCGCCAAACCGCGACGTCGCCTTGAGCAGCCGCGCCAGCCGCCCGTCCATCCCGTCGATGCAGGCGGCCACCACGATCGCCACCGCAGCGGCGCCGAAGCGTCCGTCGAGCGCATAGCGCATGCTGGTCAGCCCGGCGCATAATCCGAGTAACGTCAGGATGTTGGGGATCATCCGGTTGAACGACGGCCCGGCATAGCGTGGACGGCGCCGCGGCCGGAACCGTGTCCGCAGCCGCCGGACCGGGGACGCCGCCCGTTCCGTCATGATCCCCGGGCCATCAAGCGGCCGACAGCTCGGCGATCACCGTCTCGCCACCGATCATCAACTGCCCTTCGGCCACCAGCGGGCGCACGCCCTCGGGAAGATACAGGTCGGTCCGGCTGCCGAAGCGGATGATGCCGAACCGGCTGCCGGCAGCGACGAAATCGCCCTCGCGCACCTGGCAGACGATCCGCCGCGCGATCAGCCCGGCGATCTGCACGATCGCCATCTCCCGCCCGTCTGCCAGCCGCAGTGCTAGGGCGTTGCGCTCGTTGTGATCGCTCGCCTTGTCCATGCTGGCATTGACGAACTTGCCGTGGCGATAGGCGATGCGCGTGACCGTCCCGCTCGCCGGCATGCGGTTCACGTGCACGTCCAGCACCGAGAGGAAGATCGCCACCCGCCAGCGGGGCGCGGTGCCCAGGCCCAGTTCCGCCGGCGGGATCGCTGTGATCACCGACACGATGCGTCCGTCGGCGGGGGCCAGCACGGCGCCGGGCCGCCCCGGCGGCACCCGTTCGGGGTCGCGGAAGAAATACAGGCAGAACAGCAGGAATGCGACGCCAAGCCAGGCCAGCCACGCCCCTGCCACGAGCCCGATCAGTATGATGACCACGGCCACTAGCAGGAAAGGCCGGCCGGCCGGGTGCGGCGGCGCCAGGACGGAGCGAAACGAATCGAGGGGGGTCATCGGTCACGGTATGGGGATTGCGGCGATTATGGGCAAGTCCGTTGGCGCCATGGCGGACCCGCCCGCTATGGCGTGGCTGTCGGCATCGCGAATGCCTGCCCTGGGTAGATCAGCCGGGGATCGCGGATCTGGTCGCGGTTGGCCAGGTATATGACGGTGTAGCGCACCCCGGTCCCGTAAGCCCGCCGCGCCAGCCGCCACAGGGTTTGACCCGGCTGCACCACGACCCGGCCCGACGCAAGCTCTGCAACCGGCACCGCCGAGCGCTGGAACGGCAGCTCGACCCGGACCGAAACCTTGCCGGCGGCGGTGAGCTGATCGACGCGCAGCTTATGCACCCCGGATGCGACCATGCCCTGCGGCGTCAGTGCCCAGCGGCCCTGCGCGTCCGCCGTCGCATCCCCGGCGGCCGAATTGTCGACATACACCCGCACCGGCGCGCCCGGCGGCGCAGTACCCGCAAAGCGGATCGCGCCGTGGTCGTCGTAATCGACGGCATCAAGCCCCAGCCGCGCGTTGCCAGGCTTGCCCTTGGCGTCGGGCGCGCCTTGCAGCATACGCGGGGCGCCGGACGGGGGAACCAGCAGCGCCATCACCGGGTTGGCTGCGGCGCCCGGGGCTGGAACGGCGAGCAGGGCGCTGTCATGCCCCTTCACGTCGAGCCCAGCAACCGTGCGCGCCGACAGGCTCAGCTCCCGTCCTCCCGGCGCGAGGCGGGCATCGGGCGCCAGCACCCATTCGCCGCGGCCATCCGCCCGCGCCTGGCCCAGCGTCGTGTTGCCGTCGGTCACGGAAACCATCGCGCCGGGTTCCGCGCGCCCGGCAAACACCGCGTTGCCACTGGGATCGACCCGGACGATGTCGAAGCTGGGCGCGATTCGGGCGTCAGGCTGCGCATCCACAGCGGGCGCGGCATTCGGCACGGCGGGCAGCGCCAATGGGGGGTTCGCCGGCCAGAGCGAGTAAGCCGCCGCGGCAGCGCCCGCCACGCACACCAATCCCGCGACCGCCAAGCGGGCCAGGAGGAATCGGGACTGTGCGCCACCCATCGTCATCGCCGAACCGTAGTTCACCCGGCATCCGACTGCAATCATTGGGTTATCGTTGCAATAACCGACGGCCAACCCACACCGCCCCAACAGCCAGGGCCGCCGCCGTCAGCGCCGCCAAGGCCGGACCGGCCCGCCCGAGCCGCCTGCCGAACCGGGCCTCGGCCGCCGGCGTCAGCCACGCCGCCCCGAGCGCCAGCACGCAGGCAAGGTCGGCCGCGTTCAGGCCGGCCCGCACCAGCCGCCCTGCCCCGAGGTCCGCCGCCGCAGCCACGGTGGCCACCAACACCGGCGGCAGCGCAGCACCCAAGGGCCACGCCACCGCGGCTGCGGTCACGGCCACGAGCGCCGCCGTGACCCAAACGGAGGGTGCGCCGGCCACCAGCAGCCCGCCCGACAACGCCACCGCCGCCGCCAGCACCCGGCCGGCCGCGGCTTGTTGGCCCACCGCCCGTGCCAGCAGCCACGCCGCGACGCCGACGGCCAGCCACACGCGCCAGAACTCCGCCCGTGCCGGCGCCGATTCGGCCAACCACCATCCGGTCAACACGACCAGCGCCACCGGCAGCCAGCGCGCCGCCCGCCCGCGCAGCCATGGCGATGCTAGACCGGCCAGGGCGGCCGCCAGGGCCGGCAACAGCAGGAAGTCGGCCATGGCACGCGGCGCCAGCACGGCCCGCAGTGCAGCCGCCATTGGCAGCAGCGCCGCCCAACCCGCCAAGGCGCCACCCGCGCCGGCAGCGGCAAGCAGCGGCCGCGGCCCCATTTTGCCAACCAGGCCCAATGCCAGCGCCACCCCCAACGCCATCAGCGGCGGTGCATAGGCGTGCAGCGCGGTGTCATGCAGCAGCGCCCCGGCGCGGCCCGGCAACGTCGACAGCGCCGGCAAGGAGAACGATGCCATGCCGCCCGCATGACGATGCCGCGCAAATCCGTCAAGCCTGGGGCAAGCGGGCTTCCTCGTTACGCGATGCGGCGGCACAATGCGGCATGGCCCAACCATCCCGTTCCCCCACTGCCCTCCGCCGCCCGACCGGCCCGCCGCAGCCGCGGATCCCCAACCTGCTGATGCGGGTCTGGGATGCGCCCACCCGGCTGTTCCATTGGGCGATCGTCGCGTTGATGGCCTTCAGCTACATCGCCGTGCAGCGCGGCTGGATGCAGCTCCACTTCCTGTCGGGCTACACCGTGCTGACCCTATTGCTGTTCCGCATCGCATGGGGGTTCGTCGGCAGCGAGACTTCGCAATTCCGCCAGTTTCTGCGCAGCCCCATGCACGGCCTGCGCCACCTGGCCGCATTCGGCACGCGCGTGCCCGACACCGAGATCGGCCATAACGCCGCCGGGGGCTGGATGGTGCTGGCGATGCTGGCGGCATTGCTGGTGCAGGTTGGCAGCGGACTGTTCAGCAACGACGACATCGACGCGAAGGGGCCGCTGGCGCACCGGGTCAGCAAGGCGGCCAGCGACTGGCTGTCCGGCCTGCACGCCACCTCATTCTACATCCTGCTGGGCCTGGTCGTGCTGCATATCCTGGCGGTCATCGCCTATGCCGTGGTCCAGCGGCACGACCTGGTGCGCGCGATGGTGACGGGCAAGAAGCGCCTGCCCGCGAACCTGCGCCAGCCCCGCTTTGCCAGCCCGTTGCTGGCGGCCGGCATCCTGGCGGTGGCTGCGGGCGCGGTCTGGGCACTGCTGCGGTTCGCTTGACGGCGCCGGGCTAGTTCGTCCGCACCCGGTAGGCGCGATGGCATGCGCCACAGGCCTGCGTCGTCGCGGTGTACTGCGCCGCGAACCCGCCCTTGTCGTTCGCGGCCGCCAAGGGCGCGAGCTTGTCGGCCTCGGTCCAGAACTTCTCCGCGGCCTTCTGGAAGCCCGCGCGGTCCGACCAGATTTCCGGACGCGCCTTGGTGTCGTGGCCGGTCTGCGTGCCGTCCGGGAACAGGGTTGGGATCGCATGGCCCCAGGATGTCATGCCCTTGGCGCCATCCTCCAAGCCCTTCACGTCGCCCCCGCTTTCGATCACGGTCTTCATGGCGCCCGCGACGCCGGCTTGCAGGTCATACCCTGCCTGCCGCGCCGCGATGATCGTGTCGGCCGGCATCGGCACGGATGGTCCGGCAGGCGTCGTCTGCGCGTAGGCCATCCCGCCCAAGCCTATCGCCACCAGCAGGCCAACCGGCACGGCACCCTGAAACAAAGTCTTTCGCATCCAACATCCCCAGTTGCCGTTAAGGTCGCCAGCGTTGCATTGCCCGGCCCGCTCCGCCACCCACCTTGCCCGAACTGCCACCAAGATTCCAGGAACAATGATGCCGTCAAGTCCAGTCCGCTCCGTCGCCGTGTTCTGCGGATCCCGCTTCGGACATGACCCGGCGTATGCGCAGGCCTGCGCGGCGCTCGGCAAGGGCCTTGGCGCGGCAGGATACCGCCTGGTTTATGGCGGCGGCGGCGTCGGGCTCATGGGCGTCGTTGCCGATGCCGCCCTGGCAGCCGGCGGCGAGGTCCTGGGCATCATCCCCGAATTCCTGCAGCGCCGCGAGGTCGCCCATGCCGGGGTCGGCACCATGGTCGTGACCGACAACATGCATGACCGCAAGCACCGCATGTTCGACGCCGCCGATGCGTTCGTCACCATGCCGGGGGGGCTGGGCACGTTCGACGAAACCATCGAGATCACCACCTGGCGGCAACTGGGGCTGCACGACAAGCCGATCCTGATCTGCGACATCGCCGGCTGGGCACAGCCTTATCTTGCGGCCATCGAGGCGGCGGTCGGCCAAGGCTTTGCCGCCGACGAATGCTTGCAGCTCTACGAGGTGCTGCCGAGCGTGGACGCCATCTTGGCCCGCCTCGCCGCCCTCGTCACGCCGGGCGGGGGCCAGCCGGAACGCGTGTAGACCGTTGATTCCCCGGGCCTTGATCGGGAGCTTGATCCCTGTGGCGTGCGGGTCTATACGCGCCGCTCGGTCGGGGCGTAGTACAGCCTGGTAGTACGCTTGCTTCGGGAGCAAGAGGCCGGAGGTTCGAATCCTCTCGCCCCGACCAGTTTCCCGCCACGATGCATGACGATCACAAGACGGCCAAAGACGCCGCGCAATCCTTGGATGTCGGCGTTCGCGGGGTATATTCATCACATGTTGGATACAACCGCGTCCTCGACGCCTCCCGTCAAGGTTCCCTTGCTCAATCCGGACGTGACCGGCGTGACGGAACCGCCGATCCCGGCCGCGCATGGATGGGCGGCGCGTTACGATGGATCGCGCGGTCCGATGCTCGATCTGTGCCAGGCCGTGCCGGGCTACCCGCCGCATCCCGAAATCCTCGAGCACCTCGCCGTTGCCGCCCGTGATCCGGCGTCGGCCAAGTACGGCCTGATCAATGGCGACCTCGCGCTGCGTGAGGCTTATGCCGCCCAGGTCTCGGCGACCTATGGCGGGACGGTCCGGTCCGGCCAGGTGGCGGTCACCGCCGGGTGCAACCAGGCGTTTTTCCTGACGCTCATGACCATCGCCCGGGCTGGCGACACCGTGCTGCTGCCGACCCCGTGGTTTTGGAACCATCAACAAACCTGCGCGATGCTGGGGATCGAGGCGCGGGCGCTGCCGTGCCATGCCGATAATGGTTTCACGCCGGACCCCGGCGAGGCGGAGGCTTTGCTGGACCCCGGCGTCCGCGCCATCGTGCTAATCACGCCGAACAACCCGACCGGCGCCGTCTATTCACCGGCCGTGATCGCCGAGTTCGCTGCGCTCTGCCGCCGCCGCGGCATCTGGCTGATCCTGGACGAAACCTATCGCGACTTCCTGCCTGAAGGGCAGGACCGCGCGCATGGGCTGTTCACGGATCCGTCGTGGACGGAGAGCGTCATCCAGCTTTACAGCTTTTCCAAGGCCTACTGCGTGCCGGGCCATCGCCTCGGCGCAGCCATCGCGAGCGCAGAAGTGGTGCGGCAGTTCATGAAGGTGCTGGATTGCCTGCATATCTGCCCGCAACGCCCCGGCCAGGCGGCGCTCCGCTGGGCCATCGGCGCGTTGCCGGAGTGGCGCGAGGCCAATCGCCGCCGGATCAATACCCGCGCCGCAACGCTGCGGCAGGCGTTCGAACGTTTGCCGGAATGGCGCCTGGAGTCGCTCGGCGCCTATTTCGCCTATGTCCGGCATCCCCTGCCTGGCACGCCGTCGATGCAGGTGGCAGAGGCGCTCGCGGTTGATTGCGGCGCAGTGTGCTTACCGGGCAGCGCGTTCGGCCCTGGCCAGGATGGGCACCTGCGGATTGCCTTCGCCAATACGGCCACGGCGGACATCCCGCAGATCGCCGAACGGCTTGCTGGATTACGGATATCCCTTTGATTTGTTGGAGATGGTGGGCGGTACAGGGATCGAACCTGTGACCCTCGCGATGTCAACACGATGCTCTACCGCTGAGCTAACCGCCCGTGCCGGCGGCGTTTTAGAACGGACCGGTCCAGTCATGCAAGGCGTCTGGCGGCCATCGCTGCAGATCGCCGCTTTGGGTGGATGACAGAAGCAGCCATGACGGGTTGTATGCGGAAATGAACCTGTCGATCGCGGCGTCGCCCCAATCGGCGATACCCCCTTTTGTGATCCTTCGCCCGTCGCGGCAAACCGCGCCGCTGGTGTTCGCATCGCCGCATTCGGGACGAAACTACTCGCGGGAATTCCAACAGGCGGCAAGGCTGGACCCGGCCGGACTGCGCCGCAGCGAGGACAGCTTCGTCGACGACCTGTTCGGCCTGGCGCCGCTGCATGGCGCGCCGTTGATCGCCGCCACGTTCCCGCGCGCCTATTGCGACCCGAACCGGGAGGCGTGGGAGCTGGACCCGGCCATGTTCGATGACGCCCTGCCGGCATGGGTCAACACCACCAGTGCCCGCGTCGGCGCCGGGCTTGGCACGATCGCCCGCGTGGTGGCTTCGGGCGAGGCGATCTACCGCGGCAAGCTGCGGTTCAGCGACGCGGCCGAGCGGATACATGCCTGTTGGGAGCCGTATCACCTTGCGCTTTCGGGCCTGATCGACGCGACGCGGCAGCAATTCGGCGCTTGCCTGCTGATCGACTGCCACTCCATGCCGGGCCACGGTTCCAAAGGGCGCGTTGCCGGCGATGGCCCGGACTTTGTGCTGGGCGACGCGCATGGCACCACCTGCTCGTCCCGCGTGACCCGGCGGGTCGAGGCGGTGCTGACTGGCTTCGGCTATCAGGTCCGCCGCAACGACCCCTATGCCGGCGGATACGTGACGCGCCATTACGGACGCCCGCGGGACGGCGTCCACGCCCTGCAGATCGAGATCGCCCGCGGACGTTACATGGATGAGGCGCGGTTCGAGCGGGCCGGCGCATTCCCCGCCATCCGGCAGCATCTGGGCGAGCTTGCGTCCGACCTGGCGGCGTCGGCGGCGGAGTTGCTGGCGCCCTGATCCGTTCACGGTTCCTTCACCGGAATGGCGCATCCTGTGTGTCATGCGCACGTTGGTCCTCGCCGCCCTGCTCGCCTTACCGTCCATCGCCCGGGCGGACCTGCCTGCGTCGCCCTCCGCGCAATGCCGGACCGCAATCGCGGCGGCCGAGCGTTCGCTGGGCGTGCCGGATCGCCTGATGGCGTCCATCGGCGTGATCGAGAGCGGACGGCGCGACGAGAATGGGGCGATGTCGGCCTGGCCCTGGACCATCAATGCCGAGGGAGTCGGCGCATATTTCGCCACCAAGGCCGAAGCCATCGCTGCGGTCACGGCGCTGCGGGCCCGAGGCGTGCGGTCCATCGACGTGGGCTGCATGCAGGTCAACCTGATGTATCACGGCGACGCGTTCGCATCGTTGGAGGAAGCCTTCGATCCCGGCGCCAACGCCCGCTACGCCGGGCGCTTCCTCAATCAATTGCTCGCGCAGACCGGGTCATGGCCGGCCGCGACCGCGGGATACCACTCGCTGACGCCGGACATCGGCGCGGATTATGCGCGCAAGGTCCTGGCGATCTGGGCCAAGCCAGCGCCGCGCCAGCCGCTGCCCGCCGAAGCCCGGACGCAACAGGCCGGGCTGCAGCCCTCGGTACCGTCGGCGATCCCACCCGCAAGCGCCACATTGTCGCCCGGCGGCAACGCCCGGATCATCCCGCTTGCGGTGGCTGCCGCGGGTTCGGCTGGCGGCCAAGTGGGCCGAGGGCTTGCCGCCTACCGCGCCATGCCCACTCGGCTTGCCGCCCGTATCATGCCGGGCCGGCCGAACCCGACCTCATGAAAGCGTGTGACGACTGGGGTTTCCTGGCCGGCGCCGCAGGACGCCGCGGACCAAATTTGCGACATTTGCCTGAATCACGGCGCGCTGGGGAAAAAGCAAAGCTGAAAGGCTGGCCTAAACCGGATTTTGGTCGCCATGATGCAAGGAGGTGTGACAAAAGCGTGCACGATGCATAAACGTTTTCAGGTAAGGCCTCCGCTGCTTCTCACCGCAGCGCTGCTGCTTGGGTTTTGGCCGGGCTTGCCGGCGCATGGCCAGGGTAGCGCCGGCATACCGGTCACGATCGTGACGCCGGTGCGCGAGGATGTCCCGATCCTTGCCCGCTCGATCGGCACCGTGCAGGCGTTCCAATCCGTCGTCATCCGCGCCCGCGTGGATGGGACGCTGGACAAGGTGCTGTTCACCGAAGGCCAGCAAGTAAAGCCCGGTGACGTGCTGGCACTGCTCGACCCCCGCCCCTACCAGGCCATGCTCGACCAAGCCGTTGCGAAACGCGCGGCGGACGAGGCGCTGCTGGAAAACGCACGCAGCGACCTGCTCCGCTACACCGATCTCGCGCAGAGCCAGGCCGCCTCGCGCCAGCGCCTCGAGCTGCAACGCGCCAACGTTGCCCAGGCCGAAGCAAACGTCCGCGGCGGTGACGCCTCCATCGCGGCGGCACAGCTAAACCTTAGCTTCACGCAGATCACCTCGCCGATCGAGGGGCGGGTCGGCCTGCGCCAACTCGATCCCGGCAATTACATACGCACCGCGGACCCGGCGAGCACCGGCATCGTCGCCATCGCGCAAATCCATCCCATCGCGTTGATCTATACCCTGCCGCAGGACATGCTGCCGCAGGTCCAGCGCGCAATGCGCGGAGGCAAGCTGGCGGTGCTCGCCTACAGCTCGGATGACCGGACCAAACTGAGCGAGGGCGAGCTCCTGACCATCGACAGCGCCATTGACGCCTCCACCGGCACCATCAAGCTCAAGGCGGTGTTCGCAAACACGGACGACAATCTTTGGCCGGGCCAGTTCATCAATGTCCGCACCAGGCTCGACATTCGGCACGATGCCTTGACGCTGCCGTCGGCTGCCATCCAGCGCGGCCCGGCTGGACTGTATGTGTTCCGCATCGAGCCGGACAGCACGGCCGCGCTGCAGCCCGTCGATGTCGTCCAAGATGACGGCCAGACGGCGGTGGTGGCAAAGGGGCTGAAAGGCGGCGAGCATATCGTGCTGGCCGGGCAATCGAGGCTGTCCATTGGCGCCCATGTCGCGGCAACCGAGGCGAAGCCGGCCAGCTAGGCCGGCGATCAAGGTCTATGACGCAATGAGCATCTCAAGCCCGTTCATCCGCCGCCCGGTCGCGACCTCATTGCTGATGGCCGCGATCGTGCTGGCCGGGATTGCCGCCTACCCGTTGCTGCCGGTGGCGCCCCTGCCCCGCGTCGAGTTCCCGACCATCCAAGTCTCCGCCAGCCTGCCCGGCGCCAGTCCGGAGACCATGGCTTCCACGGTGGCGCAGCCGCTCGAGCGGCAGTTCTCGCAAATTTCCGGCGTCGCACAGATGACCTCCGTCAGCGTCGGCGGCGCGACCCAGGTCGTCGTGCAGTTCGACCTCGACCGCAATATCGACGGCGCCGCGCTGGACGTGCAGGCCGCCATCAACAATGCCGGCGGCCAACTGCCCCGCAACCTGCCGAACCCGCCCGTGTTCCGCAAAGTTAACCCGGCCGACAGCCCGATCCTGATCCTGGCGGTGCAATCCGAGGTGCTGCCGCTGATCGAGGTCGACGACTACGCCGACAACATCCTCAGCCAGCAAATCTCCCAGATCGGCGGCGTGTCGCAGGTCTCGATTGGCGGCGAGCAGAAACGGGCCATCCGCGTGCAGGTGGACCCAGCCCGCCTGGCCGCCATGAATATGACGCTGGAGGACGTCCGGCAATTGCTGGTCACGGCGACGGTGGACGCGCCAAAGGGCACGCTCGACGGCGCGCGCCAGGCGTTCTCCATCTACGCCAACGACCAGCTTACCAAGGCGTCCGAGCTGAACGAGGTCATCCTGTCTTGGCGCAACGGCGCGCCGGTCCGGGTGCGCGATATCGGTTCCGCGGTGGACGGACCGGAGAATGCCCGCCTGGCCGGGTGGCAGAACGGCAAGCGCGGCATCCAGCTCCTTATTTTTAAGCAGCCCGGCGCCAACGTGATCGACACCGTCGAGCGCATCAAGGCGGCGCTGCCCAAGCTGCGCGCGGCGATCCCGCCCTCGGTGACGGTCGAGACCGTCGTGGACCGCACCGTGACCATCCGCGCCTCGGTGCACGAGGTGCAGTTCACCTTGCTGCTGTCGATCGCGCTGGTCGTGATGGTGATTTTCCTGTTCCTCCGCAATTTCTGGGCGACGATCATCCCCAGCATCACCGTGCCGCTCGCGCTGATCGGCACCTTCGCGGTGATGTATCTATTCGGCTACAGCCTGAACAATCTTACCCTAATGGCGCTGACCATCGCCGTCGGCTTCGTGGTCGACGACGCGATCGTCATGCTGGAGAACATCTATCGCCATATCGAGGACGGCATGGCGCCGAAGGAGGCCGCGCTGAAGGGTGCCGGAGAGATCGGGTTCACCATCATCTCCATCAGCCTCTCGCTGATTGCCGTGTTCATTCCGTTGCTGCTGATGGGCGGGATCGTCGGACGGCTGTTCCGCGAGTTCGCCATGACCGTCGCCATCGCGGTCGCGGTGTCGGCGTTCGTGTCGCTCACGCTGACGCCGATGATGTGCTCGCGTTTCCTCAAGCACCATACAGGCCAGCATGGCGTGCTCTATCGCGTCATCGAGCGATTTTTTGTGGCGCTGCTGGGCGGCTACCGGCGGACGCTGGACGTCGCTTTGCGGTTTCAGTTCGTGACGCTGATGGTGTTCTTCGGCACCCTCGCCTGCACCGCGTATCTATATATTGCCATCCCCAAGGGGTTCTTTCCGACCCAGGACACCGGCGTGCTGGTCGGGCTTACCGAGGCCGGGCAGGACGTGTCGTTCGCCGAAATGTCGCGCCGGCAGATCGCGGCCGTCGCCGTCATTGCCGCCGACCCGGCAGTGGCCGCGGTGTCGTCCAGCATCGGCGCTGGATTGGGCGGGCAGACCGGCAATAACGGACGAATCTGGACCAGCCTGAAACCGTTCGAAGAGCGGGACGTGACCGCCCAGCAGATCATCGCTCGGTTGCGTCCGCAACTCGCAGGCATCGAGGGCATGAACGTCTATTTCCAGGCGGCGCAGGACATCAACATCGGCGGGCGCCTGGCCAAGACCCAATACCAATACACGATCCAGGACGCCGACCTGGCCGAACTATACGACTGGGCGCCGAAGATCCTGGCGAAGCTGGGCGGCTTGACCATGCTGCGGGACCTGGCGACCGATCAGCAGGTGGCTGGCACGACCGCGACCCTGACCATCGACCGCGACCGCGCCGCACGGTTCGGCGTGCAGCCGCAACTGATCGACGACACGCTTTATGACGCTTTCGGCCAGCGGCAGGTGGCGCAGTACTCGACCCAGTTGAATTCGTACAAGCTCATCGTCGAGGTTCCGCCCGGCATCCAGGGGGACGTGGCCACGCTCGACAAGCTGTATGTCAGGGCTCGGGATGGCGCTGCGGTGCCGCTCTCGACCTTTGTGACCATCGACACGAAGCGGGTGGCCCCGCTCGCGATCTCGCACCAGAGCCAGTTTCCGGCGGTGACGATTTCCTTCAACTTGGCGCCCGGCGCCGCGTTGGGGCAGGCCGTGGACGCGATCAACGCCGCGATGGCCCAGATCGGCACGCCGGCGACCCTGCGCGGCACGTTCCAGGGCACCGCCCAGGCGTTCCAGGCGTCGCTCAGCACGCAGCCCTACCTCATCGCCGCCGCATTGATCGCGGTCTACATCATCCTCGGCATCCTTTATGAAAGCTTCATCCTGCCGATCACCATCCTGTCGACCCTGCCGTCGGCTGGCGTCGGCGCGCTGCTGATGCTGATGGTCGCGGGCTATGACCTTTCGGTCATTGCGCTGATTGGCGTGATCCTGCTGATCGGCATCGTGAAGAAGAACGGGATTATGATGGTGGACTTCGCCATCAGTGCGGAGCGCCGGCGCGGCGTCGCCCCGCTCGACGCCATACGCGAAGCCTGCCTGATGCGCTTCCGTCCCATCCTGATGACGACGATGGCGGCCATGCTGGGCGGGTTGCCGTTGATGCTCGGCAGCGGCGCCGGGTCGGAACTGCGCCGTCCGCTCGGCTTTGCCATGGTGGGCGGCTTGATCCTCAGCCAGCTTTTGACGTTGTATACCACTCCGGTGGTCTATCTTTATCTGGATCGCCTGCAACGCTGGCTCTCACCGGCGCGGCGCACCACCATGCCAGCTTTGGCCAACAAAGTCGGCTCGACGGCGGATTGAGGACGAAGCGGCTGACTTATGGCACCTGGTCCAACTCACGCCATGCTGGATGAGGTTATCCGCCTGGTTCCCGCAATGCAGGAACGAGCGATAAAGCTCGACGCAGCCGAAGCGTTTCCAGCGCATGACTTCCAACTCCTGCGCGATCTTGGAGTGCTGCTGGCGCCGTTGCCCACCAGGTTTGGCGGTTGCGGCGCTGGAACCGAAACCAGCGGGGCCGACTTGCTCGTTGAATTGCTGATCGCATTGGGCAAGGGCAACCTCGCCGTGGGGCGGCTTTTCGAAGCCCACGTCAACGCGCTGCATCTCATCATGGCATTCGGCAACCCGGCGCAAATCGAGCGCGCGGGCGCAGGTGTGCGCGATGGCCACCTATTTGGCCTGTGGGTCACCGATCCCTTTGGCTCCGTCCTGTCGCTCAATGACGGAGTGTTGCGAGGCAGCAAGGGTCCGTGTTCCGGCGCCGGGCACGTCACGCGCGCGCTGGTCACGGTATCGACCGCGGACGGAACACGGATGGCGATGCTGGAGGTCGATGCCTCGGTGTCGGTCGAGCCGGTGCGGGGCGTCCTGCAAGGCATGCGCGCCGCGGTCAACGGGGTCGTCCGCTTCGACGGCGCCCCCTTGCCGCCGGATGCGCTAATCGGCCGACCCGGCGACTACTTGCGCGAACCGCATCTGTCATGCGGAGCCTGGCGCACCACCGCGGTCACCCTTGGCGGCCTAAACGCCCTAGTCGACGCGACCCGGCGTCAACTCGTGCGCCGGGGTCACCAGGATGCGCCGCTGCAGCAGGACCGGTTTGGCCGGATGCTGATTGCGCACGAAACAGCACGGCTTTGGACCGTGGCAGCCGCACAGCACGCCGAGTTTGCCGAAGGATCGGCCGCGGACCGTGTCGCCTATGTGAACCTCGCGCGCATCGCGGTTGAGGCGGCTTGCCTGGATGCCATGCGTTTGGCGCAACGGGCCTTGGGCCTCACGGCGTTCATACGGCCCAATCCGGTGGAACGCCTGTTGCGTGATCTCGCGGTTTACCTGCGGCAGCCCGCGCCCGATGCCGTCCTGACCGAGGCGGCGCTCCATGCACTGCGGGCCTGATCCGGGCCGGTAAATCCCTGGCCGAATGCAGCCGTCACCAGGCGCGCGCGCAAGCTCGCCCGATGCTGGAATTCGTCATCAATGGGCAGTCGGTCGTTTCGCAACCCAGCAAGGATGCGCTCAGCCTGCGCCGTTTCAAGCGGCAAGGCAGAGACCGGGACCGGAACCCGGCTCAGCCCGGCCTCATTCGCCTCGACCAGCTCCCAAGCCGCGCCGAACGTGTCCTGCTGAAGCGCACTCGCCAACACAGCAGGCGCGCAACCGAGATTGTCGGACCGTTGCGGCTTAACTCGCCCGTGCCCATTGAACAAACGCCGAACTTGCCGTCGCAGCCGGGCACGGCGAACCCGGGCCAGCGCTGGCTCCAGCGCACTGTCCAAGAACAGGTCGGGTGCGGCGAGCCGGCGGCGGATCGTATCGGCCATGCCGCCTGCCGCCCGGCCATGGATACGTCCAGAGACCGTCACCCAAACGTCCGGCGCGTGCCGCAACCGGGCGTCGATCCGGCGCAAGGCATCGAAGAAGGCGCGGTCCTCGCCAACCGGAAGCGGCGGGATTCCGCCGCAACGGTGGTACGCCGGCGCCGTGACACAGATGCTGGCGCCGGAGTTCTCGTTATGGCGCGGCCAGGGATCGGCTGGATCGGGATCGAGCAGGCAATCGATCTCATCCAACAATGCCGCATAGGCGCACTCGCGCGCGTCGTCCTCGTGCAGGATTGCAGGGATGGCCGCGGCATCCACCGGATCGATCACGGCGCGGCCAGCGACGGCGTCGGCGCCATTGCGGATTTGCACCAGGTTGGCCGCAAGCCAGTCTGGTGCGACCTGGCCATCCGCGTCGGTGCAAAGCAGGACGCCCTCGGGTGGCGTCCATCGTGCCGCGTGTTCCAGGGCCATTCGACGGGCCTGCCCAGCATTTCGACGCTCGGGCGGGAACTGGTGTTCAACGACGTCCAGTGGATAGCTTAATGCCGGCTGCATCCTGCGCGCGACTGCCGCGGTGCCATCGGTTGAATTGTTGACCAACAATACAACGCGAGAAGGATTTTGATCCCGCTGCGTATTCAGCGCCATAAGGCACCGGGGTATCCAGTCTGCTTCGTTATGGGCCGGTATCGCGACTACCGCTGGGGTAGGGTTCAAATGACCTTGCACGAGACCGTTCACGCTGCATTCCGTCGAAGCTACCATAGTTACTTGACGATGAAACGAGTCTTGCCAATCCCTCGTTCTCAGCCCTGCTTCAATACAGTCCGCTCGGCCCGTATCGCCTGATCGAGGTCGCGGATGCGGAAGGGCTTTTGCAGGAAGCGTCGGCTGATTAGCTGCGGCGCAAAATAACCGGAGATCAGGATAACCTTGAGGCCGGCGAAACGCCGCCTGGCAATATCCGACAACTCCAAGCCTGACATTCCCGGCATCCGCACGTCAGTGACCATGACATCGATTTCATGATGCTTTTCGAGCAAAGTCAAAGCTTCGTCGCCGCCACGCGCCCTGAGCACGATGTAGCCGATTTCTTGCAGCATGTCGGCAGAGGTCTCGCGCACCGCCTCGTCGTCATCGACCAACAGGATAACTTGGGCCTTCGCAGTGTCCTGCGCCGCTTGAATGGGACGGCCTGGAGTCGTGGAGTTGACCGCCTGCAAGGCTTTGATCGACCCATGACTCATGATTGAGGCACATGCGTCGTGTCGAGTGAAAAAGTGGCGGAGGGGATGAGATTCGAACTCACGGTACGGCTTGACGCCGTACGGCGGTTTAGCAAACCGCTGCCTTCAGCCACTCGGCCACCCCTCCGCCGGGGTCGTCTTTGCACAGCGTTTGCCCCATCGTTGTATGCGCTCTGACTAGGGCCGTCAAACCGGTCTCAGGCTAATTTCACCTCAAACCCCCGCTGCACCGCGGGCCGCGTCATCAATGCCCCAAACCAACGTTTCACATTGGCGAACTCGTCCAGGTTGACCCGGTGCCGTTCATGGCGCCAAGCCCAGGCCAGTATCGCGAAGTCCGCAATCGAAAGCGCCCCGGCCACGTATTCGACCTTGGCAAGCCGCCGGTCGAGCACGCCATAGAGCCGCAACGTTTCTTTAGTGTATCGAGCCAGACCATAGCGCTGATCGTCGCCATTAACCGTTAGGAAATGGTGCACCTGTCCCGGCATAGGGCCAAACCCGCCCATTTGCCACATCAGCCACTCCAAGACAGGCATCCGTTCACGCAACCCTGACGGCATGAACAAACCAGTCTTTTCGGCCAAATACAACAAGATAGCGCCCGACTCGAACACTGAAATGGAAGCGCCGCCCGGTCCCTCGGGATCGATGATCGCCGGGATGCGATTATTCGGGCTGATCTCCAGGAACGCCGGCTTGAACTGCTCGTCCTTGGTGATATCGACCACATGGACCGAATACGGCAGCCCCATTTCCTCCAGCGCCACGCTGATCTTGCGTCCGTTTGGGGTGTTATAGGTATGAAGCTCGATCATTCCCGCCTCCTACGTCAGTCGTTGCCGCAGCGCTTCGTTCACCAGCGCCGGGTTGCCCTTCCCGGCCATGGCCTTCATGACCTGCCCGACGAAAAACCCGAACAGCTTGTCCTTGCCCGCCTTGAACTCCGCCAGTTTGTCGGGGTTTGCGGCCAGCACCGCCTCCACCGCCCGGTCGATCGCCCCCGTGTCGGTCACCTGGCGCAGGCCCCTGCTCTCGACGATGCTGGCCGGAGGCTCCCCGGTGTCCACCATCGCCTCGAACACCTCCTTGGCGATCCGCCCGTTGATGGTCTGGTCCGCCAGCAGGTCCAGCAACTGGCCCAGCGCCGCCGCCGAGACCGGAGTATCGGCGATGCTGCGCCCGGTGCGGTTCAGCGCGGCAAAGAAGTCCCCCATCATCCAGTTCGCCGCCAGCTTCGCGTCCCGCCCGGTCGCCACCGTCTCGAAGAACGCCGCCGTCTCCTGGTCCGCCACCAGCACCGCCGCGTCATAGGCCGACAGGCCATGCTGCGCCACGAAACGCGCCCGCTTCGCGTCCGGCAGTTCGGGCAGACCGGCGCGCAGCCCTGCCACCCAAGCCTCGTCCAAGACCAACGGCAACAGGTCGGGATCGGGGAAGTAGCGGTAGTCGTGCGCGTCCTCCTTGCTCCGCATGCTGCGCGTCTCGCCGCGGGCCGGATCGAACAGCCGCGTTTCCTGCTCGACGGTGCCGCCGTCCTCCCAGACTGCGACCTGGCGCCGAGCCTCCGCCTCGATCGCCTGCATGACGAAGCGGACCGAGTTCACGTTCTTGACTTCGCACCGGGTGCGGAACGGCTCGCCGTGCTTGCGGACCGACACGTTCACGTCGGCGCGCATCGACCCCTCCTCCATGTTGCCGTCGCAGGTGCCGAGATAACGCAGGATGGTCCGCAGCTTGCGCAGGTAGGCGCCGGCCTCCTCGGGCGTGCGCAGGTCGGGCTCGCTGACGATCTCCATCAGCGCAACGCCCGAGCGGTTCAGGTCAATGAAACTCCGGGTCGGGTCCTGGTCGTGCAGCGACTTGCCGGCGTCCTGCTCGAGATGAAGCCGGGTCACGCCGATGCGCTTGGTGCTGCCATCCGCGAGCTCGATCTCGATGTTGCCGGCGCCGACCACGGGATGGGCGTATTGGCTGATCTGGTAGCCGGCGGGCAGGTCGGCATAGAAGTAGTTCTTGCGGTCGAACCGGCTGACCAGGTTGATCTGCGCGTCAAGGCCCAGCCCGGTCCGCACAGCCTGTGCCACGCACTCCTGGTTGATCACCGGCAGCATGCCGGGGAACGCCGCGTCGACGAAGCTGACCTGGGCGTTCGGCTCCGCCCCGAACTCGGTCGCCGCGCCGCTGAACAGCTTGGACCGGCTGATGACCTGGGCGTGCACCTCGAGCCCGATCACCAGCTCCCACGGGCCGTCGCGCCCCTCGATCTCATAGCTCATGCCGGCGCCCCCGCCCGGATCGCCGGCAAATGGTGGAACCCGGACGCATGCTCCAGCGCGGCGCCGACCGCGAACACGGTTTCTTCGTCGAATGGGCGTCCGAGCACCTGCAGGCCCAACGGCAGTCCTTGCGCGTCCAGGCCAGCCGGCACCGACAAGCCTGGCACGCCCGCCATGCTCGCCGGCACGGTGAACACGTCGTTCAGGTACATCGCCACCGGGTCATTCATCTTGTCGCCCTGGGCGAAGGCCGCCGACGGCGCGGTGGGCGTCACCAACGCATCCACGCGCCCGAACGCATCGGTAAAATCCCGCAAGATCAACGCGCGGACCTTCTGCGCACGCAGGTAATATGCGTCGTAGTACCCGGCTGAAAGCACGTACGTCCCGATCATGATGCGCCGCCTCACCTCCGCGCCGAACCCGGCTGCCCGGGTGCGTTCATACATCTCGGTCAGATCGTCCCCGTCCACCCGCCGCCCGAACCGTACGCCGTCATAGCGCGCCAGGTTGCTGGAGGCTTCGGCTGGCGCCACGATATAATAGGTCGCCAGGCCATATTTGGTGTGCGGCAGCGACACGTCGACGATCTCCGCCCCGGCGTCCCGCAGCCAGGCCAGGCCCTGCTGCCACATCGCCTCGACCTCGGGCGGCATGTTGTCGTTGCGGTATTCCCGCGGCACGCCGATGCGCAACCCGCGCACGCCACGCTGGCACGCGGCGGCAAAGTCCGGCACCGGACGGTCGGCGGACGTGCTGTCCATGGGGTCGAACCCGGCCATGCTGCCCAGCAGGATCGCGCAGTCCTCCACGGTCCGCGCCACCGGCCCGGCCTGGTCCAACGACGACGCGAAGGCGACGATGCCCCAGCGGGAACACCGCCCATAGGTCGGCTTGATCCCGGCAATGCCGCAGAACGAGGCCGGTTGCCGGATCGAACCGCCGGTGTCGGTCGCCGTCGCACCCAGCGCCAGCCGGGCCGCGACCGCGGCGCAGGAACCGCCGGAGGATCCACCGGGCACCAATGCCGCGCCGTCGGCCCGGGTCCAAGGGTTCTGCACGGGGCCGAACGCCGAGGTCATGTTCGACGACCCCATGGCGAACTCGTCGAGGTTCGCCTTACCCAGGAACACGGCGCCGTCCCGCAGCAGGTTGGCCGTGACGGTGCTCTCATACGCCGGGACGAACGGCTCCAGGATGCGGCTGCCCGCGGTCGTGCGCACGCCGGCGGTGCAGAACAGGTCCTTGATCGCCAGCGGCAGGCCGAGCAGCGGGCCTTCATCCCCGGCCATGAGCCGCGCATCCGCCGCCTTTGCCTGTGCCCGCGCGCCATCGGCCGACACGGTGATGAACGCATTCAGCCGCGGGTTCAGCGCCGTCACGGCGTCGAGATGTGCGTCGGTGAGTTCGGTCGCGGTGAAGTCCCGCCGGCGCAGCCCGTCCCGCGCCGCAGCCAAGGTCAGGTCGGTCAGCATCACTCGACCACCTTCGGCACCGCATAGAACGCGCCGGCCCGGTCCGGCGCGTTACCCAGCACGAGCTCGGGTATGCCGCCATCCGTCACCACGTCCGGACGCAGCCGCATCGCCATCTGCGCGGCGCCGGTCAGCGGATCGATCCCGTCCACATCGACCTCGTTCAACTGCTCGATCCAGCCCAGGATACCGTTCAGCTCGCCGGCGAGTTGCTCCGCCTCGGCGTCTTCGACGTGGATGCGGGCGAGCCGGGCGATGCGCCGGACGGTCGCGGAATCGAGCGACATGGATGATGGACCCTATATCAGCATAATGGGGCAGCCCGCGCCGGGCCGCCGGAGCGCGGGACCATACCGAGCGTCATGCCACTGTTCAACATGAGGGAGCTGCGCGGAAGCCTGCGTCCAGGCCAACGGCTGATCGGCCTCGACCCCGGCGCCCGGGTCATCGGCGTGGCGCTGTCGGATGTCGGCCTGCTGCTCGCCAGCCCGTATAGCAGCCTGAAACGCGGCAAGCTGGGCCAGGCGGCGGCCGAACTTGGGGCGATTGCGCGGCAGGAGGGCGCCAGCGGCCTCGTGGTCGGCTGGCCGCTTTCGATGGACGGGACCATGGGACCCGCCGCCCAGGCCGTGCGGGATTGGGCGCTCGCACTGTCCGGCATGGCCGGGCTGCCGGCGGCGCTGTGGGACGAACGGCTGTCGTCCACCGCGGTGAACCGCTTCCTGATCGACGAGGCCGACATGACCCGGCGCAAGCGCGCATCCGTCGTGGACCAGATGGCGGCGGCCTATATCTTGCAAGCGGCGCTGGACGCCTGCCGCGAGTGAGCCGGGTCGTTCAGGCGGGAGGCAGCGGATCGCAGGCCGCCGCCGTCGCGCGGGCCAGGACCAGCAGGCGCCGGGCTGCCACGCCAGCGGCGGCGGCGTCGCCCAGGGCGTGCGCCAGCAACGGATGGGACAGCACGGCGCGGGCGGCGGTGTTGCCGGCGATGTTGGCCGCGCCGACCATGGTGGCCGCGACGGCGGTGCGCCGCAGCAGCCCGAGCGTTGCCAGCGCGCCGGGCCGCACGCCATGCAGCGCTGCGACCTGCCGCACCAGGCGGACGCCGCGCCACGCCACGAACAGCACATCCAGGGCCGGCGATGGAATTGCGGCGATCCCGGCAATCGCCTGCACCGCCGCCGCCCGGCCCAGGCGGTCCGTCGCGTCCTGCAGCGTTTCGCCAGGTCCGGCGCGCAGCAGGGCGATGGCCGCGTCGGGGTCGTTCACGGTCCGCAACGCCGGTTCGATTGCGGCACCGCCAGGGACCATGCGGGACCAGGTCTGGGCGGCGGCCATGATCCGCGCAGCATCGCCCGACGCCAGGCCGGCACGCAGGCCGTCGACCCGGCGCAACGCCAGCAGCGCCCGCACTTCACGCCATACGCCGGCCCCGAGCAGGCCGATCCCGGCGCCCGCGACCCCCACCGTCGCCCAGCCGAGCCAAGCCGCCCGGGTGAATTGGTCCGCCACAAAGTTGCCGATTGGCAGCCCGGCCAACCCAAACCCAAGGATCGCCGCGCCAGTGAGGGCCAAGGCCGCCGTCCCCCATGCCGGACTTGGATCATGAAGTCTGGGGTCATAAAGGCTGGGATCATCAAGCGGCACAACGGTTTGAACGGCCGGCTCCAGCCGTGCCGCCGGCACGTCCTCCAATTCGATGCGCGGTTCGACGTTCATAGGTAATCGTCCAGGAGAAAACTCAGCAAGGCGTC
This sequence comes from Acetobacteraceae bacterium, assembly GCA_965277495.1. Lineage (GTDB taxonomy): Bacteria > Pseudomonadota > Alphaproteobacteria > Acetobacterales > Acetobacteraceae > CAHJXG01. The sequence goes on from OZ255824.1 coordinate 355,167, forward strand.
GAGGCCCAGCTCGGGCACGCCGCCGCGGCCGGCGTCGGGCGGACGCAACGGCTCGAAATCCGGTATCTGCAAGAAGGGATGCGCCCAGAACGCGTCGTCGGGCGGGCGATCCGGCACCTCGCCGGGGTAGGACCGCAGCATGCGGTTGTCGCCGATGCGCCGCCCGCGCACGGCGGACACCGGGCGTCCATCCAGCGTCCAGATGAAATCCTCGGTGCAGCGCACGGCGGCGAGCGGCAGGTAGGCGGTGTGGACCGCTGCGGCGCCGCCGAACCCTTCATCATCCCCGGCAACCGCGACGTTGCGCAGCAGGGCCGCCAAGTTGCCGCGCTGGCGGTCGGCCACATGATCCGCCTTGGTCGCTCCGAATGCGACTCGCGAAACGACCCTGGGTGGGCGGCGCAGGCGGCCCAGCGCCCAGGCGGCCTCGATCCAGGAACGCCGCCAGCGCAATGCGCCCGCCGCCGCCGCGACCGCCGCTGCCGCATCCGCGAACGCGTCGGCCCCGGCGTGCAGCGCCGTCAGCAGGTCCACCAGGACGACGATGCGGTCGAGGTTGCCGAACATCGGCTCGTTCAGGTCGCGCTGCACGGCCTCCACATAGGCGGCGTAGCGCCGGGCGAGCAGCGCCTGCAAGCCGCCGGTGCCCAAGTTGGGGAAGAACGGCGTCCAGGCCGGTTCCGCGCCGGGCGCACGCATCAGGAAGCGGCCCGGCTGCAACAATGACAGCCCGGCTTCGTCCCGCAAGCGCTGCAGCGCCGCCCGGTAAAGCCGGTGCCCGGTGGCGGCCAGCGCCTCATCCGCGGGCGCGGCGGACGGCAGTGCCCCGTTGAACGCCATGAACTCCCGCGCGTAGGGGGCGGCAACCGGCATTTCCAGGCGGCGCAGCACGGCGGCGGACCAATCGGCGTATGGCGTGCGCAATAGCGGCAGGTCGAGCAGCCATTCGCCGGGGTAGTCCAACAGCTCGAGCCGCAGCCGCTGCGCCGGCAGGTCGAACCCCAGGCGCTCACGCCCGATGGTGATGTCGATCGCCAGCAGCGACGCGGCGTTCGTGCGTTCCGGCCAGGCCGGAGGGTCCTGCGCCAGCGCCGCCAGGTGCCGGGGATGATCGAACCGCGGCAGGCCGGACGCGCCCGACGGGGCCAGCGCGACCTGGATCGGCCGACCCTTCAGCCGCCGGGCCAAGGCGGGCAGCACTGGCCGCCCAGCGCCCAAAGCCAATAGGTTCGCCGCCGCCGAGGTGAGAAACGCCGTCTTGCCGGCGCGCGCCAGCCCGGTCACACCGATGCGGACGGTGCGCCGGGTCAGGCGGTCGAATGCGGTGTCGATGATCGGGCGCGCTGGCGTCAGGCGCGCTGGACCAGCTCGACCTTGTAGCCATCCGGGTCCTCGACGAAGGCAATGACGGTGGTGCCATGCTTCACTGGCCCAGCCTCCCGGGTGATCTTCGCGCCGCCCTGTTTCAACGCCTCGCACGCCGCGTAAACGTCCGGCATGCCGACCGCGAGGTGGCCGAACGCGCTGCCGATCTCATACGGTCCTTCCTGGTCCCAGTTATAGGTCAGCTCGAGTACGCTCGCGCTGTTTTCATCGCCATAGCCGACGAAGGCGAGCGTGTAGCGTCCGCCCGGGACCTCGTTGCGGCGCAGCTCCTTCATGCCGAGCAGCTTGGTGTAGAACGCGACGCTGGCGTCCAGGTCCCTCACGCGGAGCATGGTGTGCAGCAGGCGGGAATTGGTCATGGTTTCGATCCTTTCTGGTGGCTGCCTAAGGTGGCGTCGATGCCTAGCAGGAAAAGCCCGGCGGCGTCCGCCTCGGTGATGCAGCCGGCACGATCGGTCAACAGCGTTCCCTCGGCCTCGAAGGCGACGCCGCGCAATCCGGCAGCGGCGGCGCCGCGGAGCGTGGCGGGGCCAATGGTGGGCAGGTCGGCGCGCCGGTCCTGGCCGGGCTTTACGAGCTTGACCAGCACTCCGCCGGGTCCGGGCCGTGCCAGCCCAGCCGAGCGGGCGAGCATGGCGTCGGTGCCTTCGATCGCCTCGACCGCGAGCACGACGCCTTGCTGCACGACGCAGCCCTGCCCGACATCGGCCTTGCCGAGGGCGCGGACGACGGCGGCGCCCCGCTCGATATCGGCCATGGCGGCGGCATCCGGCGCGATCCGGCCCATCTGGCCATGCGGGCCCACGGCCTCGGTCAGCACTTCATGGGCGCCCAGCACGCGAAAGCCCTCCTCGCCCAGAACGCGCACGACGGCCGCGAGCAGCCCATCGTCGCCGGCAAAGGCCGCGCGTCCGATCCGGGCCATGATGCGGGCGCCCTCGGCGTCGGGCCGCAGGTCCATCAAAGGCGGGCGGCGCACTGGCCCAACCAGGACGAGGTCGGCGCATCCTGCGGCGCGGAGCTGGGCCATGATCTCGCCGGCCGCGCCCATGCGGATCACCGCATGCGGGAACGGTGCGATCACCTCCGGTTCGGCGAACCCCCGCAGGCCGATGACGAAAACTTGGCGTCCGGATGCCAAGGCCGCCGCCGCGACCCGGCCTGGAAACGGCCCGCCGCCAGCCAGGATGCCGAGAGGAGGCGGCACCGGGAGCTATCGCAGGGCCGGCACGCCGGCCGCCATCAGCGGCAGGCGTGCAACACCGGGCATTATAAAAGGTCGTCGAAACCGGAATATAAACATTACGTTAGCAAACTCCGCGAGAACCCGGTAACGTTCACTTCGTCGTGATCCAGAATGGGGTGCATTCATGCGTGATGATGAGGTTCAAGCGACGTATATCGGCCTGATCCAATGCCTTCGGATGCTGACCGAAGAGGCGTCGATGCTGCATCTGCACCGCACCTTCGCGGCGCTGCAGGGTGCGCTCGACACATGCAGCCACGAGGTTTCGGCCAATCTGGTGGCCGACCCGTTTGCCTCGATGCCGCCGGACCTGGCCATCCATTAGGCCGGCAGACGTTGTTTAAGGCGCATCCTCCTCCATCGCGCCGGCAGCCGTGCGGATCAATCCGCGTTTGCTCGGGGCGTCGATGAAGGCCAGGATCTCCGTGACCAGGGGATCCCCGGCATAGGTGGCGCGCACGTCCGCCAGGCGCGTGCTGAACACGCCGACCGTGCCGAACAACCGCCGCATGGCCGCGCGCAACGTATGCAGGCCAGCGCGGTCCACCCCACGGCGGCGCAGGCCAATCACATTCAGGCCCGACAGGCGCGCCCGGTTGCCAATGACGCTGCCGAATGGGATTACGTCGGCCTCGACCCCCGATACGCCGCCGACCATGGCGCCGCGCCCGATGCGGACGAACTGGTGCAACGCCGCCGATCCGCCGATCACGGCGCCGTCGCCGATGCTGACATGGCCGCCCATCACCACATTGTTGGCGATCACGACACCGTCGCCGATCTCGCAGTCATGCGCGACGTGCACCACCGCCATCAGCAGGCAGTCGGCGCCGACCCGCGTGATGCCGCTGCCGGTGATGGTGCCGCGATGGATCGTGCAGTGTTCACGAATTTGCGTGCGCGGGCCGATCTCGCACCGGGTCGGTTCGCCCTTGTATTTCAAATCCTGCGGCGCAAGGCCCACCGTGCAGAACGGATACAGCAACGCCGCCTCGCCGATGTGGGTGTCGCCATCCACCACGACATGCGACACGAGCCTGGCGCCATCGCCGATCGTCACGTCGGGGCCGATGTGGCACCACGGCCCAATTTCGACGCCCACGCCTAACTGTGCGCCGGGCTCGATGATTGCGGCCGGATGCACGCTGGCGTTATGCGGCATGGCTGCGGCGGCACCGAGCTTGAGGGGCAGTGGCGTCATGCATCGACTTTCATAATGGCGGGCCGGATTCGCGGCCACGTCGCATCAGGCTACGAAACGACGCCGAGCGAGCCAATACAAGGATTGTTGCCGAGCGTTGCGGCTATTTGTCCATGATCATGGCGGCGTAGGTCGCCTCGGCGACCGATACGTCATCCACCCATGCCACCGCACTGAATTTCCACACGTTGCCGCGGTGACGATCTTTGGTCACATGGATGCGCAGGGTGTCGCCCGGCACGACCGGGCGGCGGAATTTCGCATTCTCGATGGTCATGAAATACACCACCTTGCCGGCGGCGTCCGCGCCCAAGGTTTCGACGACCAGGACCGCCGCGGTCTGCGCCATGCTCTCGATGATGAGCACGCCAGGCATCACGGGATGCTCGGGAAAGTGGCCCTGGAAGAAATTCTCGTTGATGGTGACGTTCTTGATGCCCACCGCCGACACGTTCGGCACGACATCGACGACCTTGTCGATCATCAGCATCGGATAGCGATGCGGGATCGCATGCATGATCCGCTTGATGTCGATGACTGACGCCTGCGGCAAAGCAGCCTTCAAAGAGGGCTTTGGGGCAACGTCGGGCAAGGTGGTAGGTGGGCCGTCCATGCTGATCTAACCCGGGCCGTCGTCGGTTGGTTCCGAGGCCGCGTCCCCGCCGGACGGTCGCCGTGGACGGGCCAGCTTGCGTAAGGTGGCAACCCCGCGGAAGAACTCGCGGATCGGCTGTGCCGGGCTGCCGATGACATCGAGGCCTGCGGCGACATCCGACATGACGCCGGCTTGCGCGCCGATGCGTGCCTTCGGTCCAATCCTGAGATGCCCGGTCAAGCCGGCTTGCGCCGCGATCACCACAAAGTCCTCGAGGACGGTCGAGCCGGAAATCCCGGCTTGCGCCACCACAACGCAGCACCGCCCCATTCGCACGTTGTGCCCAATCTGCACCAGATTGTCGAGACGTGACCCGGCGCCGATGACCGTATCGACCGCTGAGCCGCGGTCGATCGTACTGTTGGCGCCTACCTCGACATCATCCTGCAGCAGCACGCGGCCAAGCTGCGGCACCGTCAGGAAGCCGGCGGCGGTGGTGGCGAAGCCAAACCCTTCCTGGCCGATCCGTGCGCCGGCATAGACATAGACGCGCGCGCCCAGGATCGCATGGCTGACGCTGGCGAGCGGGCCGATGCGGCAGTCCGCCTCCATCGAGACGGCCTCCCCGATCACCGCGCCGGCGCCGATGCGGCATCTTGGCCCAATGACGGCGCGTGCGCCGATGACCGCGAGCGGCCCGATCTCGGCGGAAGCGTCGACCACGGCGCTTTCATCGATCACGGCGGAGTGATGCTTCCCGGGCCGCGCCGGCGCCGGCGGGTGGAACAGCATGGCCGCGCGGGCCCAACCCGAATACGGGTCCTCCGTCTCGATGGCGATGGCGGTCGGGGGAACGCGGACGGCCAGGTCCGGGTGCACAATGACGGCGCCGGCTTGCGTCGCCGCCAAAGCGTCGAGATACCGGCGGTTGTCAATGAAACTGACATGCGCCGGCCCGGCCAACTGCAACGGCGCGACACCATGCAGCTCCAGCCGCCGGTCCGCGGCCGTGCCCTGCGCCGCGGCGGCGACGTCTGCCAGCGAGTGGGGGCCTGAACGGGCAAAGAACCGTTCGTCCCCGGCTGAAGTGCCTGTCGATGTTTCCATGGCTCAACGGCGCGGTGCGGCGGATCCCGGCGGCGGCGGGGCCGGTTGCGCCGGGGTGGCCGGTCCGGGCGACGCTGGCTGAGCCGCTTGGGCTGCCACCGCCGAAACCCCGTCGGGCGGCAGGACGACACTGGGCAGGACCTTGTTCATCTGTTCGACCACCGGCTCGGTGATGTCGAATTCGTTGATGTTCAACGCCACCTGCGCCCGGTGCAGCACCAGGTTCATGCCCCGGCTCTCGGCCACCTGCCGAATGGTCGCGATCAACATGCGCTCGATCTGCGCCAGGCCGACCTGGGCGGCTTCCTGGATAAAGCGGTTGCGGTCGCGGAGCTGGCGCTGCGAATTGGTGATGCGCTCCTGCAGCTCGCGCTCCTTGGTGCGGATCTGGTCGGCGCTCAGGCTGGCACGCTGGTTGGCCAGCGCCTGTTGCAGGTCACGCCAGGCGACCTGCTCTTTTTGCGCATCCTCGTTCAGCTTGTCCCGTCGTTCGCCAATCTGTTTCTCCACCTGCTGCGCGGCCGTGGAAGCGCGCATGATGTCCGGAATTCCCAGCACGCCGATGACCGCGGCGGGAGGCGCCGGACCGCGGCCGAGCGGCGGAAGGTCCGGCACGGGCGGAAGTTGGACCTGGATCGGCGGGTCGTTCGGGCCAGTGCCGCCACCGCCGGCCAGGCCAGGCGGCGGCGTCACCTGCACCGCGGGCGGGGCGACGCGCGGTCCGGCAGGCCGGGGCGCCGGAGCGCGCGGCGCGGACTGCGTCGGCGGAGAGGGCGGTATGAAATAGCCCGGACTCTGCTGCGCCCGAGCTGGAAAACACTGCAGCGCCAAGCCGGCGATCAACAAGCCGGCAGCAGCGGCGCGGGGCGGGGAAATCATGCGCATCTTAGAACCTTGTGCCAAAGCCAAACCGGAAGAACTGGGTTTGATCGTATTTGCGTTTGACGACGGCCTGGGCCAGGTCGACGTTGATCAGCCCGAACGGCGTCTTCCACGACACCCCGACGCCGGTGCCGACGCGTGGCGTGGCGTCGTCGGTCACAATCGTCGCCACGCCACCGATGGGCGAGAGCTTATTGACTTGGCTCAATGAGCCGATGTCCACGAACGCCCGGCCAGACAGCCCGAGATCGGGCGAGATCGGCAGCGGGAACCGCAACTCGGTCGACTGGGTATAGATCAGCCGGCCACCGATGCTGTCCACCGACAGGCTGCCGACCGCGTGCGGCCCGGCGCCGCCGGACTGGAAGCCGCGCAGGTTGTCGCCGCCGAGGAAGAAGCGGTCGATGATCTTCTCTTGCCTGCCCAGGTTCGCCAGGTAGCCAGCGCCGGCAGAAAGCGCGATGCCCCAGTCGGCGTCGCCGGTAAAGCGTTCGAGCGGGATAAAATAGGTGCCATCGAGCTTGGTGCGCACATACCGGGCGGTGCCGCCAAGCCCGGCAAAATCGGTGCCGAGGCGAACCAGGAAGCCGCTATGCGGGTCGGTGCGGCTATCGCGGTAATCCAGCGACAGCGTCTGCCCGAGCTGCGACAACAAGGACGATCCAGCCTGGTTCACGACATAGATACTGGCGCCGGTCTGCACGTCATAGACGTTGCGCGACACCAAGGTGTAGGTCCAAGCCTGCCGCAGGTGCTCGTTGAACTCATACCCGATGCGGAGCGCGCCGCCCGTGCGGCGTTCATTGTAGGCGGCGATGTCCTGGTTGTTGTTCTGCACCTCGAACAGGTCGAAGCCGGCGACCAGGTTGCGGTCCAGGAAATACGGATCGGTCACCGAAAGGTCCACCTGGCTGCGCCGCTGCGCCAAAACGCCGCTGATGCTGGCGTCGATGCCGGTCCCGACCAGGTTGCGCTCCCGCAGTCCCACGTTGACCAACGCGCCCGCGTCGGTCGAGTAGCCGCCGCCGAACGTCAGCTCCCCCGTAGCCTTTTCGTCGACGACGGTGTTCAGGATTGCCCGGTCCGGCGCCGAACCGGGCGCGGGCTGCACCGTCGCCCCGTTGAAATAGCCGAGGTCCTGCAGCCGCTGGCGAGACCTTCGCACCGTCGCGGCATTGAACGCATCGCCTTCGGCAAGCCGGAACTCGCGCCGGATCACCTTGTCCTTGGTGCGGGTGTTGCCCGAGATGTCGATCCGCTCGACATAAACCCGCGGACCCTCCGTGATATCGAACACCAGGTCCAAGGTCTTTTTCGCCCGGTCGCGGGCGATGCGCGGCTTCACCTCGACGAAGGCATAGCCACGGTTCTGCACCGCGTCCTGGATCGCCTGCGTCGTGCGTTCGACGGCATCGCCGTCATAGGTGTCCCCCGGCGCCATCTCCAACAGCGGCTTCAACGTATCGCCGTTCAGGTTGCGCAGCTTGCTGTCGATGCTGACCTGGCCGATCTTGTAGCGCTCACCCTCGCTCACGGTGAAGGTGACGAAGAACGCCTTGCGGTCGGGTGACAGTTCGGCGGTGGCGTCCTTCACTTCGAAATCGGCGAAACCGTTCTTGAGGTAGAACCGACGAAGCAGTTCCTTGTCGAAATTGATCTTCTCGGGATCATACTGGTCGCTCGAGGACAGTATCCGATAGAACGCCTGCTCGCGGCTGTTGATCACCTCACGCAGCCGGTTCTCGCTGAAGGCATGGTTGCCGACGAAGGCGATGCGGCTGACCAGCGTCGTCTCGCCCTCGTTGATCTCGAACACGACATCGACCCGGTTCTGCTCGAGCTTGATCACCTTCGGCGTCACCGTTGCGCCAAAACGCCCGCGGCGCGCGTAAAGGTCGAGGATGCGCTGACGGTCCGCCTGCGCCAACTGCGGCGTGAACACCGCGCGGGGGCGCAATTGCAGTTCGGCCCGCAACTGTTCGTCGTTCAGCTTATGGTTGCCCTCGAAGGCGATGCGGTTGACGATCGGGTTTTCCCGCACCTTCACCACCAGGGTGCTGCCGTCCCGGCGCAGCGTCACATCCTGGAACAATCCGGTCGCATAGAGCGTCTTGAGGCTGCGGTCGATGCGATCCGGGTCAAACGAGTCGCCGGGCTGCACCAGCATGTATGACCGGATCGTTCCTTCCTCGATTCGCTGGTTACCCTCCACCTTGATCGCGGAAATGAGCTCCCCGGTCGCCGCACGCTGGCGCACCGGAGCCGCCGGGCGGAAAACGCGCTGGGCCTGGCCTGGCGCCTGGGCCAATGCCGCCTTCCCGGCGATGATTGGCAACAGGCATACCGTGGCAAGCAGCGTGGCGCGTGATCGAAGCAATCGGCGTTTCCTCCAGGACTGAAGCATGATGGCAGCAGCCACCGCAGCGACAGCCCCGGCGTTGTAAGCGCTGCGGCGCGCTACGCCAAGTCCTGTGAAGACCGGCCCTTCAGGCCGGACGATAAGCCCTTGGTCCGGGCTGTCCTATCCGATCAGGCCAGATACCCATCGAAACAGCCCGAGGTGGGTCAGATCGTTCCACGTTGCAAACACAAACAGGCAAGCGAGCACCGCGAAGCCCGCCCGGTAACCGTATTCCTGGGCGCGCGGCGGCAGCGGGCGTCCGCGCACAGCCTCGAACAAATAAAACAGCAAGTGCCCGCCATCGAGGATTGGTATCGGGAACAGGTTGATCAGGCCCAAGTTGACCGACAGCACCGCAATGAAACTGACCAGGCTCGCTATGCCGAGCTGCGCCACCTGGCCCGACAGTTGGGCGATGCGCAACGGCCCGCCCAGTTCGTCCGTCGTCCGGGCGCCGCTGAGCATTTGGCCAAGCCCGGCGACCGTCTGCGCCGTTACGTCCCAGGTTTGTTCGACGCCGGCCACGACCGCCTGCGCCGGGTTCATCTTTGTGAACTCGGTGCCGCCGCCGCGCACGCCGAGCAGGCCAAGGCGGTGTCCCTGGCCGCCATCCCGCCCGCCTGCCGTCACCGAAATCGTTTGTTGCTGCCCATCCCGCAGGATCGACAGGCTGAGCGCACGGTCGGGGTTGGCCGAAACGATCCGCTGGATGTCCTCGAACTTCGACACCGGCGCGCCGTCGATAGCTTCCACGCGGTCTCCGGCGCGCAGCCCTGCCGTGGCCGCCGGGCCATCGGCCACCACCTCGCCGATGACCGGCACGGAAACCGGACGGCCCACGGTGGCGAACAGCGCCGCGAACAACACGGCCGCCAGCAGGAAATTGGCGACCGGCCCGGCCGCGACCACGATCGCACGGGACAGCACGGGCTTTTCGTGAAACGTCCGCCCCGGCTGCCAACCGGCGCGCACGTCTTCGGCCACGTCTTCCGGACGTTCCTGCCCGTGCAACTTCACGTAACCGCCGAGCGGCAGCCAAGCCAGCTTCCAGACCGTGCCCAGTCTATCGGTCCAACTGGCGATCGATCTGCCGAAACCGATCGAAAACGCCTCCACATGGATGCCGCGCCAACGTGCGGCGAGATAGTGGCCGAGTTCATGCACGAAAACCAAGACGCCGAGCACGACGATGAACGCGGCGACACTACGGGCAAAATCGGGGATCATCGGCATCGTGCAACGTCCTTATGCTGCCTTGGCAGCGGCAATCCGGTGGGCGGCACTCCGGGCGGACGCATCCAGGCCCATCACTGCGTCAAGGCTGTCGGCGGCATGGCTTCCGAGGCGCTCCAGCACCGCTTCGACCAACGCAGCGATTTGGGTGAAGCCCAGGCGGCGGCCCAGGAAAGCCTCCACCGCCACCTCGTTCGCAGCAGACAGGATTGTGGGTGCGCCACCGCCTGCGCGCAAGGCATCCCGCGCCAGGCGAAGCGCCGGAAAGCGGATCGGGTCGGGCTCGAAGAATTCCAGCGTCCCCAGCGCGGCCAGGTCCAGCCGCGGTGAAACAGTAGGGAGGCGGCCGGGCCAGGCCAGCGCATGCGCGATGGGGATGCGCATGTCGGGCGCGCCCATCTGCGCCAGCACGCTGCCGTCGCGGTAATGCACCAAGCCGTGGATGACGGCCTGCGGATGCACCAGGATGCCGATCTCGCTCTCATGCATCGCGAACAGGCGTGCGGCCTCGATGAGTTCCAGGCCTTTGTTCATCATCGTTGCGGAGTCGATGCTGATCTTGGCGCCCATCGACCACACGGGATGCCGCAGCGCAGCCTCGGGCGCGGCCCGCGCCATCTCTTCCGTGGTGGCAAGGCGGAACGGACCGCCTGATGAGGTCAGCACGATGCGCTCGACCTCGTCCCGGTTGCCCTCCGCCATCGCTTGGAAGATCGCGTTGTGCTCGGAGTCGACCGGCAAAAGCGTGGCGCCTGCCTCCCGAACCGCGCGCAGCATCACCTCCCCGGCGCAGACCAGGGCCTCCTTGTTCGCCAACGCCACCGCGCCGCCGCGCCGGATCGCGGCCAGCGTGCTGGGCAGCCCGGCGGCGCCGGTAATGGCGGCCATCGTCCAATCCACCGGCAATGCGGCGGCCTGCAGTACTGCCGGTTCGCCGCTCGCGGTCTGGATGCCGGAGCCGGCCAGCGCCGCATCGAGCGCCGCATGGTGCGACGGCTCGGCGACCACCGCGAGTTCGGCATGCAGCCGCCGGGCCTGTTCCGCCAATAAGGCGGCATTGCGGCCCCCGACCAGGACGCGGACGCGGAACCGGGCGGGGTTGGCGGCCAGAAGATCGACCGTGCTGGTGCCGACGCTGCCCGTGCTGCCCAGCACCGAGACGGTCCGCACGTCCGATGCGGCTGTTTCCGCCGCTTTCATTGCCATAATATCACTCCCCGTCCCAACACCAACACAAACCCAGCCGCGGCCGGTGCGGCCGTCAGCAACCCATCCAAGCGGTCCAGCAGCCCGCCATGCCCGGGAATCAGCCGCCCGGAGTCCTTGACGCCAAAGTGCCGCTTGATCGCACTTTCGAGCAAATCACCGGCCTGCGCCGCCACGCCGAGCACTCCCGCCACCAGCGCGGCCCGGCCAGGGGCAGCCGGACCGAGCGCGTGGCCCGCCGCCTCGCCGACGAGCATTGCGGCCAGCAGGCCACCAAGCGCCCCGGCCCAAGTTTTGCCCGGGGAGATCGCCGGCGCCAGCTTTGGCCCGCCAAACACCCGCCCGGCGGCGTAGGCGCCGATGTCGCTCGCCCAGACCACGACGACCAGGAACAGCACGTTTGCCCGCCCCACCGCGCCATCGCCACGCAGCCAGATCAGGGCGACGCTGGCCAAGCCGATATAGATGACGCCGGGGCCGAGCGCCCGGCGCCCGGCGAGCAGCCAGGTCAATCCAGCCCCCAGGGCAAGCACGGCAAGCGCCCAGCGCTCGCGGTCCAGCACCGCGGCAAAGCCGGCCAACAGCACGGAGGCCGGCACCATTATGCCCGGCGCGCGCCAGGGCCGATTGCTGCAAAGCATCACCCATTCATAGGCGAGGCCGCCGGCCCCCACTGCCATCAGCGCCGTCCAGGCCCCGCCGCCGAGCCAGATGCAGGCCAGCGCCGCCGGCGCCAATAGGGCCGCCGACACTGCGCGCTTGCGCAAGTCGCCCCAACGCACAGCATCGGACCGGGCCGTTATAGGCTCAGGCAAGGCGGGCGCTCAGGCAGGGCGGGCCCCGAACCGGCGCTCGCGCCGGGCATACTCGACCAGGGCGTTGTTGAATTCGGCCTGGCCGAAGTCGGGCCACATCACGTCCAGGAACACCAGCTCGGCATACGCCGACTGCCACAGCAGGAAATTCGACAGCCTGCGCTCGCCGGATGTGCGGATCATCAGGTCCGGATCGGGCATCCCGGCGGTGGACAGGAACCGCTCAAAACGCTCGGCGGTCAGCGATGCCGGATCGAGCGTGCCATCGGCGGCGGCCTGCGCCACGGCACGGGCGGCGGCGGCGATCTCGTCGCGCCCGCCATATGACAGCGCGATGTTCAGGTTCAGCCGCGTGTTGCCGAGGGTCGTGCGTTCCGCGCGGTCGAGTTCCGCCCGGGTGTCCGGCTCGAACCGCGTGCGGTCGCCGATGATCCGCACCCGCACGCCTTGGCGCGACAGCTCGGCCAGCTCCTGCCGGATGTAGTGGCGCAGCAGGCCGGTCAGCTCCAGCACCTCGTCGGCCGGACGCCGCCAGTTCTCGCTGCTGAACGCATAGAGCGTAAGCCAGCCTACGCCAGCCTCGACCGCCGCCTCGATCGTGCGGCGCACCGCCTGCGCCCCAGCACGGTGCCCGGCGGCCCGCGGCAGGCCACGCGCGGCGGCCCAGCGCCCGTTGCCGTCCATGATCACGGCGATATGCTGCGGCGGCAACGGTCCGGATAGGGCGGACGCGAGCGGCAGCAAGTCCGGCTTGCCAAGGGCCATGTTGTCAGACCTGCCGGATTTCCCGGTCCTTGTCGGACAGAGACTCGTCGATACGCTTGATGTAGCCATCCGTCAGCTTTTGAACTTGGTCGGACCAGTCCTTCATCTCGTCTTCGCCGATCTCGCTCTTCTTCTCGAATGCCTTGATCTGGTCCATGCCGTCCCGCCGCACGCCGCGCACTGCGACCCGCGCGCCCTCGGCGTAGCGTCCGGCCGCCTTCGCCAGCTCGCCCCGGCGTTCCGCGGTCAATTGCGGGATCGGCACCCGGACCACCTGGCCATCGGAGCCTGGGTTGAGGCCCAGCCCGCTGTCGCGGATCGCGCGCTCCACGGCGCCGACCAGGGTGCGGTCCCAGACCTGCACCGTGATCAGCCGCGGCTCCGGCACGCCGATGGTGCCCACTTGGGTGATCGGCACCTCGGTGCCATAGGCCTCGACCTTCACGGGTTCCAGCAACGCCGGGCTGGCGCGTCCGGTGCGCAACCCGCCGAAGTCGCGGCGCAGGGTCTCGAGCGCGCCATCCATGCGGCGCGCCAGATCCAATTTGAGGGCAGTTAGGTCAGCAGGCACAAAGGTCTCCCCTGGATTGGGCTAGTGGGGGGTTGGGCTAATGCGGCTCGATGATGCGGGTGAAACGGCCTTCGCCGCGCATCACCTGCGCGAATGCGCCGGGCGCATGAATGTTGAAAACGATGATCGGCAGGCCGTTCTCGCGCGCGAGGCTGATGCCCGCCGCATCCATGACGCCGAGATCGCGCGACAGCACGTCAAGATATGTTAGCTCGTCGTATCGTTCAGCGTCGGGCACCTTGCGCGGGTCGGCCGAATACACGCCGTCGACCTGGGTGCCCTTCAGCAGCAGGTCGCAGTGCATTTCGGCCGCGCGCAGGGCCGCCGCAGTGTCGGTGGTGAAAAACGGGTTGCCGGTGCCCGCGGCGAAGATCACTACCCGGCCTTTTTCCATATGCCGCTCGGCCCGCCGCCGGATATACGGCTCGCACACGCTGCTCATCGGGATCGCCGATTGCACACGGGTCGGAATGCCCCGCCGCTCCAGCGCGCTCTGCATCCCCAAGGCGTTCATGACGGTCGCGAGCATGCCCATATAGTCGGCCTGCGCCCGGTCCATGCCGCCGGCCGCCGCCGAGATGCCGCGGAAGATGTTGCCGCCGCCGATCACCAGGCACACCTGCACGCCCATCTGCACGACGTCGCCGACATCGACCGCGATACGCGTGAGGGTGTCGGTGTCAAGCCCGTATTCCCGCCGGCCCATCAGCGCCTCCCCGGACACCTTGAGCAGGACGCGCTTGTAGGTGGGCTGTTTCGGCATGTGGTCCTTTTGGGTCAGGGCGGCGGCACGCTAGATGGTGGCGCCGCCCCCCACAAGTTCAGACCAACACATGGCCAAACTACGGCGCCGGCGGTGGCTCGGATGCAATACCGGCTGCGGCAGCGACTTCGGCCGCAAAATCCCCGCCCGTCGGCTTGTCGATCCCCTCGCCGAGCTGGAAACGCGCGAAGCCAGACAGCGTGGCGCCGGCCTTTTTCACCACGGCGCGCACCCGGCTCTCGCCGTCATGCACCCACACTTGCTCCAGCAGCACGACTTCCTCGTAGTACTTCCGGATGCGGCCTTCGACCATCTTCTCAATGATGGCGTCGGGCTTGCCGGAGGCGCGGGCCTGCTCGGTGAGCACGGCCTTTTCCCGCTCGAGCGCAGCAGGGTCGACGGCGTCGATGTCGAGCACGTCAGGCCGGGCTGCGGCGACGTGCATGCCGACCTGGCGGCCCAGCGTCTCCAGCGCCGATTGCTCGTTGGCGCTTTCGACTGCGACCAGCACGCCGATCTTGCCGAGGCCGGGCTTCAATGCGTTGTGAACATAGGTCGCGACAACGCCATGCGGCACCGTCAATACGCTCGCCCGGCGCAGGTTCATGTTCTCGCCGATCGTCGCCACCAGATGGGTCAGCTCCTCGGCGACCGTCCGGCCCGTGCCGGGGAACGGCGCGGCACGGATGGCCTCGACGTCATCGCCGACCTCGAGCGCGATCTGCGCCACGGCTTGCACCAGGGCCTGGAAGGTCTCGTTGCGGGCGACGAAATCGGTCTCGGCGTTGACCTCGACCATCGCCGCCTTGTTGGCCATGCTCGCCACGCCGACCAAGCCCTCGGCAGCCACCCGGCCGCTCTTTTTCGCCGCAGCCGACAGGCCCTTCTTGCGCAGCCAGTCGAACGCGGCCTCGGCGTCGCCGCCGCTTTCGGTCAGCGCCCGCTTGCAGTCCATCATGCCGGCGCCGGTCTTCTCGCGCAGCGCCTTGACCGCCGCCGCTGTAATCTCAGCCATTGCCTTTCCTCCCTACGCCGCCGGCTGCTCGGCCGGGGCAGCCTCCGGCAACGGCATCACCTCCGGCGGCAGTTCTTCGGCGGCGCCCAAGTCACGTCCGCTCGCCACCATCTCGGCGCTGATGCCGTCCAGCACGGCGCCGGCCACCAGGTCGCAGTACATGGTGATTGCCCGGATCGCGTCGTCGTTGCCGGGAATGGGATAGGTCACGCCCTGCGGGTCCGAGTTGCTGTCCAGCACGGCAATGACGGGGATGCCGAGCTTGTTCGCCTCCTCGACCGCCAGCTTTTCCTTGTTGGTGTCGATGATGAACAGGATGTCGGGAAGGCCGCCCATGTCCTTGATGCCGCCCAACGCGCGCTCCAGCTTTTCCTGGTCGCGGGTGATGTCCAGCACCTCTTTCTTGGTCAGGCCCTGCACGTCGCCGCCCAGCATCTCCTCGATCTGGCGCAGGCGCTTGATGCTGCCCGTAATGGTCTTCCAGTTGGTGAGCATGCCGCCGAGCCAGCGGTGGTTCACGTAATACTGGCCGCACCGCTTGGCGCTGTCCGCCACGTATTCCGCGGCGGCGCGCTTGGTGCCGACGAAAAGCACGCGTCCCCCGGCGGCGGTCACGTCGCGGACGGCGCGGAGCGCACGGTCCAGCATCGGCACGGTCTGTTGCAAGTCGATGATGTGGACCTGGTTGCGGACGCCGAAGATGTAGGGTCCCATACGCGGGTTCCAGCGCCGGGTGTGGTGGCCGAAATGCACGCCGGCTTCAAGAAGCTGGCGCAGGGTGAAGTCGGGCATCGCCATGGGCGTGTCCTTTCCTGTGGTCCGGTTGATCCTCCGCAGGGCCTGGCCATGCGGCACCGGAACCTGGGGGGTGAACCCCGGGAAAGGCGCCCTGCGTGTGAATTACCCACGACGGTCGCGGGCGAGCCGGATATGAGGGAAAAAAGCGCTGCGTGCAAGGACTCCCGCGGAGGACGCGCTTCGTCCTGCGGCGCCGATCGCGGCCAGCCGCCCCACCGGAGCGGCTGGCGGTAGGCGCTACGACTTCGTGGCTTTCGCCTTCAACCCGCCCAGCCCGGCTTCATAAACTCCGCCAACCGCGCCCGTGGCGGTTTTGTCATCCATGTTCGCGGCCGGTGCGTCCCCCTGATCGGCGCGCTTGAACGCGGCTGTCCAGGTGACCAGGCTGCCGGTGGCTGACGGCTGGACGGTGATGGTCGACGTGTAGTCGGTCACCGGCAGCGTCTTGACGTTCGCTGGGTCGTTGGTGATGGCGTAGGTATAGGTCATCGCCTTGGCGTCGTATGCCTTGAGCTGCTCGACCAGCCGCGGCCCGCCTAGGTCGAGCGTGCGGACCGATCCGACGGTGTTGCCCTCGGTTGCGGTCGAAGTCTTGACCGGCGGCACCCAGGTCAGGTCGGAGAACTGGCCGATGATGCCCCAGACCTTCGCGGGCGGCGCGGCGATCTCCACGGTCTTGGTCTCGTGCAGCACCGGCGCGGCGGCGTGGGCGGCGGTCACGGCAACAACGGCGCCGATCATGGCAAGACCGAGCAAAGCTTTGTTCAAGTACGTTCCCCTTTGTTTTCTAGCAAGGGGCGGAAACTAGAGACATGCGTGGACGATGCAAGGCTGGGCGTGAACGGTGCAAGGCTGGGCGGTTCCGCGCTGAAACTGCGGCCTACGTCATTGGGCCGCCACGGAGCCCAGTCCAACAGCTTCGACCGCGCCCTGGCCAACGATCCGCCCCTCCCATAGGCCGAAGGTCGTGCCAATCCGAATATGGGCGAGCGCCGCGTCCGGATCGAGGAAGTCGATGCCGACGCGCCGAGACTCGCCGGCCTGCAAAGGCTGGGTCAGCCGGAGACGGACGTCGTGATTGCGGCCATTTACAACCATCACGCAGCCGAACCAACGGGCCGGCATCGGAGATGCACGGCCATCCTGGCCCAGCGGCGCAAGCTCAACTATTGCAACGAAATCAGGATATGCCTTCATATCGGCCCCAAAAATTTGAGCGTCCGTAGTTCTACGAGAAGGTCGGTTGAAACCACAAGGGTTGCAATACCCTGGTCGACAATCGCCTGTAGCCGCCATTCGACAAAACGGCTTGGGAAGGTAGCCGAAACCAGCCAGAAAGGACCCTCCCCAAACATAGCCGCCGCAAGGATTGCATATCGAGCCGCACCTTCGCGAGCCAAAGCGAAATATTTAACCTCGTTGCCGTATGGATTGCGGAACCGCCCAAGCCGTTCAAGATCTCGCAACTCGGTCAACAGAACGGACCGATAGATTTCGATGGATACCGTTAAACCTCCTCGACCCGCTCCACCCCCGGCACCACCTTCAGCGCCTGCGCCAGCCTCGGCGTCACCTGGAAGCCGCCGGGGATGGTGATTTCCACCGCCTGCGCGTCGCCGATGCGCGGCACCAGCGTCACCCGCCCCCTTCCCTTCGCCTCGCGCGCGAGGATGGCGCGGATGTGCGGCACGGCCTCGGTCCGGTCGAGCCAGATGCGTATCCCAGCACCGGCATCGACCGCCGCCTGCTCCAGCGACACGCAGTCCGCCGCGGTCACCCGCAGGCTGTCGCCCTCCAGCCGCAGGTCCACGCCGACCAGCACCGCGTTGCCCGCCTTCAACGCGTCGCGCGCGCTGCCCAGCACCTCGCTGAACATCGTCACCTCAAAGCTGCCGCCCTGGTCCGACAACCGCACCCATGCCATCCGGCTGCCGGTGCGGGTCGAACGCTCCTTCGACGCCACCACGCAGCCGGCCATGCGCACCCGGGTCGCGCCCGCCAGCGCGCGGGCCTCCATTTGGCTGGACGGCACCACGCCGAGGCGCTTCAACAGCGGGCCGTAGCTGTCGAGCGGATGCGCGGTCAGGTGAAAACCGACTGCCTCGGCCTCATGGCCCAGCCGTTCCATGGGGGGCCAGTCGGACATGGGCGGCAGGCGCAACGGCTCCGGGGTGGGGCCGCCGCCGAACAGGCCGGACTGACCGGTTTCGGCCTCCTCCGCACGGGCTTGGGCGCGGCGCAGCAGTGTCTCGGCGGCGGCGCACATCTGGGCGCGGTTGGGCAGGATGCTGTCGAAGGCGCCGGCGCGGGCCAGGTTCTCGAGCTGCGACTTGCTGAGTGGGCGCGGGTCGACGCGGGCGGCGAAATCGGCCGGGTCGGCGAACGGGCGGCGGCCGCGGGACGCGACCAGGGCCTGCATCGCCGCAAAACCGATGCGCTTGACCGCGGCCAGGGCGTAGCGGATCGCCTGGGTGCCGTCCGGCGCCACTTCCACCCGGAACTCCGCGCCGGATTGGTTGATGTCGGGCGGCAGCACGCGGATGCCGGTGCGTTCGGCTTCCTGACGCAACGCCGCGATCTTGTCGGTGTTGCTGAGCGCCAGGTTCATGCACGCGGCGAGGAAAGCGGCCGGGTGGTTCGCCTTCAGCCAGGCCGTTTGATAGGACAGCAGCGCATAGGCGGCGGCGTGGCTCTTGTTGAAGCCATAATCGGCGAACTTGGCCATGAGGTCGAAAACCTCGGTCGCCTTCGCCGGCGGTATGCCGCGGGCCGTCGCGCCATTGGTGAAAACCTGGCGTTGCTGCTCCATCTCCGACCGGATCTTCTTGCCCATCGCCCGGCGCAGCAGGTCGGCGGCGCCCAGGCTGTATCCGGCCATGGTCTGCGCGATCTGCATGACCTGTTCCTGATAGACGATGATCCCGTAGGTCTCGGCCAGGATCGTCTGCAGCTCCGGGTGCGGCGCCTCCCACGCCTCGCCGTGCTTGCGCCGGCAATAATCGGGGATGTTGGCCATCGGACCCGGCCGATACAGCGCGCCGACGGCAATCAGGTCCTCGAACCGGTCGGGGCGCATCTGCCGCAGCACGTCGCGCATGCCCTGGCTTTCGAACTGGAACACGCCGCCGCCGTCGCCACGGGACAGCATTTCATACGTCTTGGGATCGTCGAGCGGCAGGCGGTCCAAATCGACGGGAACGCCAAGCTCATGCAGGATCGCCACCGCACGCTGCAGGATCGTGAGCGTCGTCAGGCCGAGGAAGTCGAACTTCACCAATCCGGCCTGCTCCACGTACTTCATCGAGTACTGCGTCACCAACGTGTCCGCCTTTGGATCGCGATACAGCGGCACGAGGTCGATCAGCGGACGGTCGCCGATCACCAGCCCGGCGGCGTGCGTGCTGGCGTGGCGATACAGGCCCTCCAACTGCAGTGCCACTTCCAACAGGCGGCGCACGCTCTCGTCGCCGTCGCGCATCTCCTGCAACCGCTTCTCGCCGTCGATGGCCTGGGACAGGGTGACGGGATGCGCCGGGTTGTTGGGGATCAGCTCGGCGACGCGGTTCACCTGGCCGAACGGCAGGCCGAGCACGCGGCCCACGTCCCGCACCGCCGCCCGCGCCTGCAGTTTTCCAAATGTTATGATCTGCGCGACCCGGTCCGCGCCGTATTCGCGGCGGACATAGTCGATCACCTCGTCGCGGCGGTCCTGGCAGAAGTCGATGTCGAAGTCCGGCATCGACACGCGTTCGGGGTTAAGGAAACGCTCGAACAACAGCCCCCAGCGCAGCGGGTCGAGATCGGTGATCGTCAGCGCCCATGCCGCCACCGACCCGGCGCCCGAACCGCGGCCCGGCCCGACCGGGATGCCCTGCGCCTTCGCCCACTGGATGAAATCGGCGACGATCAGGAAATAACCGGGAAAGCCCATGCCGGCGATGACGCCCAGCTCGTATTCCAGCCGCTCGGCATAGACCGCGCGGGTCGCGGCGTCGGCGCCGAGCGCGTCCATGCGGTGCGCCAGGCCCTCGCGCGCCATGGCCCGGACGGTCTCGTCCTCGGTCTGGCCGGGCCGCACCTTCGGGCACATCGGCAGCAGCGGCTTGCGGGTTTCGGCCATCACGGCGCAGCTCCGCGCGATCGCCAGCGTGTTGTCGCAGGCGTCCGGCAGGTCGCGGAACAGGCGGCGCATGTCGCGGGCCGGCTTGAACCAGTGCTCCGGCGTCACCCGGCGGCGCGCGGCCTCGCTGACCTGGCGGCCCTCGGCGATGCACAGCAGGGCGTCGTGCGCCTCGTGCATCTTGGGCGTGGCGAAGAAGCATTCGTTGGTGGCCACCAACGGCAGCCGATGCTCATCGGCGAGCTGGATCAGCCCAGGCTCGATCGCACGTTCGACACTGAGGCCGTGGCGGTGCAGCTCCATCATGCAGCGGCCCGGGAACGCTTCGGCCAGTTGCGCCAGCAGCGCCGCCGCATCGGGCTTGCGCCCTTCGGCCAACATGCGGGCGATTGGGCCGCGGGTGCCGCCGGTCAGCAGCACCAGGCCCTCGGCGTGGTCCAGCAGCACCCGAAGCGGCAATTGCGGATCGGCCGGGTCGCCCTGCATGAAGCCCTGCGACGACAGCCGCTGCAGGTTCGCAAGCCCCGCCGCGTCCTGCGCCAGCACCACGACCGGGTCGGGCGCCAGCCGCGGGTTCTCGGCCCGGGTGATCGAGACCTGGCAGCCGACGATGGGCTGCACGCCCTTGCCGATGCAGGCCTGGCTGAACTCCAATGCGCCGAACAGGTTGCCGGTGTCGGTGATCGCCACTGCCGGCATCTTGGCCTCCTGCGCGGCGGCGGCGATTTTGTCGGCCTTGATCGCGCCCTCGCTCAGCGAATAGGCGGAATGGACGCGCAGGTGCACGAAGTCGGCGTACGGCATCAAAGCTCCTCGATTCGCCCGTCGCGCAAGGTTACCCGGCGGTCCATGCGGCTGGCCAGGTCGGGGTTATGCGTGGCGATCAGCGCCGCGACGCCTTCAGACCGCACCATGCGCAACAGCTCCTCGAACACGACGTTGCTGGTGCCGACGTCGAGGTTGCCGGTCGGCTCGTCCGCCAGCAGCACGCCGGGCGCGTTGGCGAGGGCGCGGGCGATCGCGACCCGCTGCTTCTCGCCGCCGGACAGCTTGCCTGGCAGATGCCCGGCACGCGCCGGCAGCCCGAATGCGGTCAGCAGCGCCATCGCCCGGTCCCGCGCCGCCCGCCGCGGCCGGCCAGCGACCATCTGCGGCAGAATGATATTCTCGGCGGCGGTGAACTCGGCCAGCAGGTGGTGCGCCTGATAGACGAAGCCGATGCGGTCGCGGCGGATCGCCGTGCGGTCCGCGTCCGGCAACTGCCCGGCATCCCGCCCGTCGACCATGACGACGCCGCTGTCTGGACGCTCCAGCAGGCCCGCCAGATGCAGCAGCGTGCTTTTGCCGGTGCCGGATGGCGCCACCAAGGCCACGATCTCGCCCATGCGCAGCGTGAGGTCGGCGCCCTGCAGCACATGCAGCTCGGCGTCGCCGCTGCGATAGGCGCGGCTGACGCCTTGCAGCACCAGCGGGTCACTCATGCCGGAGCGCTTCGACCGGATCGGTCCTTGCGGCGCGCCAGCTTGGATACAGCGTCGCGAGCAACGACAGGCCGAGCGCCATCAGCATGACCTGCAGCACCTCGTGCCAGTTCAGCTTCGCCGGCAAATGGGCCAGGTAATAAACCTCGGGATTGAACACGCTGGCGCCGGTCGCGGCCTCGACCCAATGCTGCAAGGTCTCGATGTTGAGGCAAAA
This sequence comes from Acetobacteraceae bacterium, assembly GCA_965277495.1. Lineage (GTDB taxonomy): Bacteria > Pseudomonadota > Alphaproteobacteria > Acetobacterales > Acetobacteraceae > CAHJXG01. Next base: position 376,969 of record OZ255824.1, read on the forward strand.
CAGCACGCCCAGGGCCACGCCGACGACCGTGCCGGTCACGCCCACGCTGGCGCCGCACATCAGGAAGATGCGCATGACTGCGCCCCGCCCCGCGCCGATGGTGCGCAGCACCGCGATGTCGCGCGTCTTGTCCTTCACCATCATGATCAGCGACGACACGACGTTGAACGCCGCCACCAGGATAATGAGCGTCAGGATCAGGAACATGACGTTGCGCTCGACCTGGACCGCGGCGAAGAAGCTGTTGTTGCTCTGCTGCCAATCGACGACGCGCACCGGCGTGCCCGCCAGCGCCGCCGTGATGCCGCGGCCGATGTCGCCGACATCCTGCGGATCGGCGACCATGACCTCGATATGTGAAGCCGCGCCGGGCTTCTGGAAGAAGATTTGCGCGGCCTCCAGCGGCAAGAACACGAACGACGTGTCGTATTCGTTCATGCCGACCTGGAACACGGCGGCCACGCGATAGGCGCGCACGCGGGGGATGGTGCCGAATGCGGTCGCGGCGCCCTGGGGCGAGACGAGGGTGAGCTGGCTGCCGACGGCCAGGCCGAACTTCTGCGCCAGGCCGACGCCGACCGCGATCGCGTCCTCGCCGTGGAAATCGTCGAGCGAGCCGGCGCGTATGTTGTCGCTGACGGCGTGCATGCGGCGGAAGTCCTCGGGGCGGATGCCGCGCACCAGGCCGCCGGCGGATTGCCCGCGCGGTCCCGTCAGCAAGACCTGGCCATCCATGACCGGCACTGCGGTGACGACGCCGGGCACGGCGCGGATGCGGGTTGTGGCGGCCTCGTAATCCGTGAGCGCCGCGGTCCCCGTGGGATAAACACCGAGATGGCCGTTGAATCCGAGGATGCGGTTCAGCAGGTCGACCTGGAACCCGCCCATGACCGACATCACGATGATCAGCGTGGCGACGCCCAGCGCGATGCCGACCAAGCTGAAGCCGGCGATGACGGAGACGAAACGCTCACCCCGGCGTGCGCGCAAATAGCGCCCGGCTACGGCACGCTCGAAAGGTCCAAACATGTTACGCTATATGGGCGAGCGCAGCGTCCAATGGAAGCTCCAGCCGCTCGCCGGTCGCGCGGCGCTTCAGTTCGACGGTCCCGGCAGCGGCGCCGCGAGGGCCGATGACGACCTGCCACGGATGGCCCATCAGGTCGGCGTCGTTGAATTTCACCCCGGCGCGCTCCTCGCGGTCGTCATACAGCGCGTTCCCGGCCATGGCGGCGTAGGCTTGTTCACACAATGCGCCGGTGGCGGCGTCGCCCTGCTTGAGGTTCAGGATGGCGGCGCGGAACGGGGCGACGCTGTCGGGCCAGATGATGCCGGCGTCGTCGTGGTGCGCCTCGATCAACGCGCCGACCAGTCGGGACACGCCGATACCGTAGCTGCCCATGTTGGGCGCGATCGGCGCGCCGTCGGGGCCGGCGACCTGCAGGCCGACCAGCTCGCTATAGAGGGTGCCGAAGTTGAAGATCTGGCCGACCTCGATGCCGCGGCCCTCGCGGCGGCGTTCGGCGGGCACGCGGTCCCAGGCGGCGAGGTCGTGCTTCTCGTCGGTCGCGGCGTAAGGCGTGGTGACGGCGGTGAAGAAGCGGTCGAGCTGCTCGGGGTCGGTGTGGTCGACGTCGTCTGCGCCGACGCGGATGGTCTCGACCGCGGCGTCGTAGAACACCTGGCTCTCGCCGGTGGGGGCCAGGATATGGAATTCGTGGCTCAGGTCGCCGCCGATCGGCCCGGTGTCGGCCGCCATCGGCACGGCCTGCACGCCGAGGCGCTGGAAGGTGCGGAGGTAGGACAGCATCATGATGCGGTAGCTGCGCACCGCGGCGGCGTGGTCGAGGTCGAAGGAATAGCCGTCCTTCATCAGGAACTCGCGCCCGCGCATGACGCCGAAGCGGGGCCGGGTCTCGTCGCGGAACTTCCACTGGATGTGATACAAAATCTGCGGCAATTCGCGGTAGCTGCGGACCGATTGGCGCAGCAGGTCGGCGATCAGCAGCTCGTTGGTGGGGCTGTAGATCAGGTCGCGCTCGTGGCGGTCCCTAAGGCGGAGCATTTCGGGTCCATAGGCGTCGTAGCGGCCAGATTCACGCCATAGGTCGGCGGATTGCAGGGTCGGCAGCAGCAATTCCTGCGCGCCGACGCGGTCCTGTTCCTCACGAACTACCTGGGCAATGTTGCGCAGCACGCGCCATCCTGCCGGGAGCCAGGCGTAGATGCCGGCCGTCACTTGCAGCACCAGCCCGGCCCGCAGCATGAGCCGGTGCGACGCGATTTGCGCCTCCGCCGGGTTTTCCTTGATGGTGGGCAACAGGGAGCGGGACAGGCGCATGGAGGACCTTGGTCAGTGGATCGACCGGGACCCTACAGGCCCAAGGCGAGCACCGCCAGCGGTGCTTGGCGCGACATTTCCGTCTGAATTTGTATCGAAATCGCGCAATTTGTGTGCGGTGCACAATACTTTTTTGATAGATTCCGGGTGGCACGAGCAAGAATCTGCGTGACAGCCCTGCGGTTCGGAACTAACAAGAAAGAAGTGGCCCGCGCGCAGGCGGCGCAGCGGGCCAAGTTTAGGGAGGAAACGCCAGTCACACGGCAGGTCGGGAGAAGCTCTCGACCTGCCGTGATGATTACGCGCCAGCCTCCGTGAATCCACAAAAAATTATGCACCGGGAAGCATTTTTCTTGGGTGTTTAGACCTAGTTTGCCTGTTCCGCGGGCAATAGCTGGCATACCGCCCAGAAATAGTTCATGCGGTGCGGAAAGACCACCAGTCGCTGCGAATAATGAGCATCGCAATCGCCCAGAGCACCGCTGAAATCAGCGTCGTCGCCAAAATCTTGCGGCCCATCAGCGGGCGCTCCGGCGCGCCGCGCCAGCCGGTCACGGCATCGGCGTCGGCCACCGGCCGGGTGCCGAACGGCAGCACGGCGAACAAAACCGTCCACCAGATCAACGTGAACAGCACAAACGCGGTAAATCCGCTCACGGACGCCCCCTTCAGACCCGCAGCAGGTGCACGTCCACCATGGGCCGCTTCTGCAGCCGCTTGCCGAGCGCGCGGCGCAGCGCCGCCCGGGCTGCGTCGGCCAACGCCGAATCATCCCGCCGCAGCAGTGCCGGCAGCCCAGCTACCGCCTGGGTGAACTCGGCTGTCACCCGCGCCGCTTCGGGATCATCCGGCTCGAACAGGCCCGGCGCGCTGACCCGGGCCTGGCCCATCACCTTGCCCGCGCCGTCCACCGCGAAGCTGCCGAGCACGACGCCGTTGAACAACATGCGGCGCCGGGCCGCGAGCACGCCGCCGTTCAGCGGCACGACCCGGTTGCCATCCAACGCCAGCCGGCCCACCGGCGCGCTGTCCACCACCTCCGGACGCCCCGGTGCCAGGCTGAGCATGTCGCCGTCCTCGAGCAGGATCGGCGTGGCGCCGGCCTCCTTCGCCAGCGCCGCATGGGCGGAAAGATGCCGCCACTCGCCATGCACGGGGACCGAATACTTCGGCTTCACCAACGCATAGAGCTGGCGCAGTTCGTCGCGCGCCGGATGGCCGGACACGTGCGTGACCTCGTCATCGTCGGTGATCACCGTCACCCCACGGCGCACCAGGCTGTCCTGCACCAGGGTGATCGGGCGCTCGTTGCCGGGGATCATGCGGCTGCTGAACACCACCGTGTCGCCCTCGCCCAACGCGATGTTGGGATGGGTGTCGGCGGCGATGCGCGACAATGCGCTGCGCGGCTCGCCCTGGCTGCCGGTCACCAGGATCAGCAGGTTGTCGTCCGGGATCGACCCGGCCTCGTCCTCCGACACGAACTCCGGCAGGCCGCGGAGATAGCCGCACTCCCGCGCCGCCGCTTCGAGGTTGCGCAGCGAGCGTCCGACCAGCGCCACGTGGCGTCCGGCGTCGCGGGCCGCCATGACCACGCTCTCGACCCGCGCCACGTTGCTGGCAAAGCATGTCACGGCGACGCGCCCGCGCAGGGGACGGATCAGCTCAGACAGGCTTTGCCGCACCTCCAACTCGCTGCCGGAATGCCCGTCCACCATGGCGTTGGTGCTGTCGCAGACCATGGCCAGCACGCCCTCCTCGCCGAAACGGCGGAACGCGGCCTCGTCCGTGGCCGGGCCGATCAGCGGTGTGGGATCTAGCTTCCAGTCCCCGGTGTGCAGGATGTTGCCGTACGGCGTGCGGATGGCCAGCGCCTGCGCCTCGGGCAACGAGTGCGCCACGGGCATGAACTCGAGCGAGAACGGCGGCAGCTCGAACCGTCCGCCGCTGGGGATGGTGTGGATGCGGACCTCGGCCAGCATTCCCGCTTCGGTTAGCTTGCGCCTCAGCACCGCGGTGGCGAACGGGGTGGCATAGACCGGGCAACGAAGCTGCCGCCACAGATGCGCGACGGCGCCGATATGGTCCTCATGCGCGTGGGTGATCACGAGGCCGAGCAACTGGTCCCGGCGCTCGGCGATGAAGCCGGGGTCAGGCATCATGATCTCGATTTCGGGGTTCTCATTGCCGCCGAAGCCGATGCCGCAGTCGATTGCCAGCCATTTCCCGCCGCAGCGGTACAAATTCAAGTTCATGCCAATCTCACCCGTCCCGCCCAACGGCAGGAAGGTCAGATCACCGCTATCACCGTCCATCTAATCGCCTTCGAGTGTTCTTATTCTGTCGCGGCTTAATGTGGGTGCGGGGTTGCGGTCCGCCAACAAGCGAAGTCCGTCCAGCGTCAGATCGGGGTCGATACGGTCGATTATAGTGGTGCCCTCGGCCAGCATGGGCGCGAGGCCGCCGGTCGCGACGACCTTCAACGGCTCGTCGTACTCGGCGCGGATGCGGGTCACGAGACCTTCGACCAGGCCGACATAGCCCCAATAGATGCCGGACTGCATGGCGGGGATGGTCGACCGGCCGATGACCGCCTGCGGCCGGCCGATGCCGATGCGCGGCAGCCGGGCAGCCGCTTTGTGCAAGGCCTCGAGCGAAAGGTTGATGCCGGGGGCGATAACGCCGCCGAGATAGGCCCCGTCCAGCGCCACCACGTCGAAGGTGGTGGCGGTGCCGAAGTCGATGATGATCAGCGGGCCGCCATGGGCTTGATGGGCGGCGAGGGTGTTGAGCAGGCGGTCGGCGCCGACCTCGGCCGGGTTGTCGATGCGGATGTCGAAACCCCAGTCGAGGTTCGACCGGGCGACCAGCGGCTCGGTATCGAACCAGTCCCGGGACAGCCGGCGCAGGTGATACAGCGCGGCGGGGACGACGGTGCCGATGACGGCGCGGTCGATCTCGGCGGGCTTCAGGCCGACGAACGACAGCAGGGTCAGCAACCAGACGGCGTATTCGTCCGAGGTCCGCTGCGGCTCGGTGGCGATGCGCCATATGCCGCGCCAGCTCGATCCATCGTGGACGGCGAAGACGACGTTGGTGTTGCCGGCGTCGACGACGAGCAGCATGGCCTATGGCCGTTTCGCGGGCAGTTTCACCCGAACAGGACCTTTGCCGCCTGCTGCGCGGCGTCGACCAGAGGCGCCGGGAACACGAAGAACAGCGTCGTCACCAATGCGCCAACCCCGGCCACGAACGACACGGACGCGGGCCGGACGTCGAACGCCGGCTCGGCAGCGTCGAAGTACATCACCTTGATGACCCGCAGGTAATAGAACGCGCCGATGACGCTGGTGAGGACGCCGATGACGGCCAGGGTCCAATAGCCGGACTCCACGGCCGGCAGGAACACGTACAACTTGCTGAAAAAACCAGAGAATGGCGGGATGCCGGCCATGCTGAACATGAACACCGCCATCGCCAATGCCAGGCCGGGGTCGGTGCGGGCGAGGCCGGACAGGTCGCTGATCCGCTCCAGTTGCCGACCGCGGCGGCGCATGCCGATGATGCAGCCGAACACTCCGGCGCTCATGAACACGTAGGTCGCCATATAGACCAGCACGCCGCGTATGCCGTCCGCGGTGCCGACCGCGAGGCCGACGAGCGCGTAACCCATGTGGCCGATGCTGGAATAGGCCATCAGCCGCTTGATCTTGACCTGGCCGATGGCGGCGAGGGAGCCGAGCAGCATCGATGCGATGGAGACCAGCACGATGAGCTGGGACCATTGCGGGGTGATGTGCCCGAACGGTACTTCGAGCGCGCGCAGCAATAGCGCGATGGCAGCGACCTTGGGCGCGGTGCTCATGAAGGCGGTGACCGGCGTGGGCGCGCCTTCGTAGACGTCCGGAGTCCACATATGGAATGGCACGGCGGACAGCTTGAACGCCAGCCCGGCCACGATGAACACCATGCCGACGATGAGGCCGGTGGATGCAGTGCCGGGCGCAGCGAGGGCGCGGGACAGTTCGCCGAATTGCATGGTGCCGGCAAACCCGTAGGCAAGCGAGATGCCATACAGCAACAGTCCGGACGCCAGCGCGCCGAGCACGAAGAACTTCAGCCCGGATTCGGCCGACCGCACGTCGTCGCGGGCGAAAGCACATAGGACATAGAGCGCCAACGATTGCAGTTCCAATCCCATATACAGCGTCATCAGGCTGGAGGCGCTGCACATGACCATCATGCCGACGGTCGACAGCAGGATCAGCACCGGGAACTCGAACCGGCTGATGCCTTCGCGCACGTTGTAGTCCAGCGCCAGCACTGCCGAGAGCCCGGCGCCGACCAGGATCAACAGCTTCATGAAGCTGCCGAAACCGTCCACCACGAACAGGCCGCGATAGCCGCCGCCGACGCCCGCGCCGAGCACCAGCACGCCGGCCAGCACGAGGGCGGCCAGCGACAGCATGGTGCAGGTGAACGCCGGGTCCGGCTTGCGCAGGACGCCGAACACCAGGATCGCCATCGCGCATACGGCGAGGACGATCTCGGGGAGCGCCAGGGTCCAGTTCATGGCGCTAATCCCGCGAGCTGCGGCGTTGCGAGCGCTGCGGTGTGGTAGTCGACCATGGAGTGCACGGTTGCGTCGAAGAACTGGGTGAAGCTCGACGGGTAGATGCCCATCCACAGCACGAGGAAGATGAGCGGGGTGAAGATGCCGATCTCCCGCGGGGACAGGTCGAGGATGCCGCGCAGGTCGTCACGGGTGATGACGCCGAAGACGACGCGCCGATAGAGATAGAGCATGTAGGACGCGCCGAGGATCATGCCGAAGCCGCCGAGATAGGCAAGATACAGGCTGACCTGATAGGAGCCGACCAGGACCAGGAACTCGCCGACGAAGCCGGAGGTGCCGGGCAGGCCGACGCTTGCCATGGTGAAGATCATGAATATGAGGGCGTAGGCCGGCATGCGGGACGCGAGGCCGCCATAGCGGGCGATGTCGCGGGTGTGGATGCGGTCGTAGATGACGCCGACGCACAGGAACAACGCCGCCGAGACGATGCCGTGCGAGAGCATCTGGAACAGCGCGCCCTGCAGGCCCTGGGCGTTGAAGGTGAAGATGCCGATGACAACGACGCCCATGTGCGCGATCGAGGAGTAGGCGATCAGCTTCTTCATGTCGGTCTGCGCGAACGCCACCAGCGACGTGTAGATGACAGCGACGACGCCCAGGGTGAACATCATCGGCGCGAACTGCTGGCTGGCTTGGGGCAGCATGGGGACGGAGAAGCGTAGGAAGCCGTATGCGCCCATTTTCAGCAGGACGCCGGCCAGGATGACCGAACCGGCCGTCGGCGCCTCGACATGCGCGTCGGGCAGCCAGGTATGCACCGGCCACATCGGCACCTTGACCGCGAACGAGGCGAAGAAGGCGAGGAACAGCCAGAATTGCATGCGCACCGGGAACGGCGTCTGCATCAGGACCGCAAGGTCGGTGGTCCCGGCGTGATACCAGATGGCGAGCAGCGCCAGCAGCATCAGGATGGAGCCGACCAGTGTGTAGAGGAAGAACTTGAAGCTGGCATAGACCCGGCGCGGCCCGCCCCAGACCCCGATAATGAGGAACATCGGGATCAGCACGCCCTCGAAGAACATGTAGAAAACGATGAAGTCCTGGGCGCAGAACATGCCGACCATCATGGTCTCCAGCACCAGGAAGGCCAGCATGTATTCGCGAACGCGTGTGGTGATGCTCTCCCAGCTCGCTAGGATGCAGATCGGGGTCAATGCGGTAGAAAGCAGGACGAACAGGACGGAGATGCCGTCGACGCCCATGCGGTAGCCGACGCCGAACTCCGGCAGCCAGGACAGGCTTTCCTTGAACTGGAACCCGGGGTCGCTGGTGTCGAACTTGACCCACAGCACCAGCGAGATGGCGAAGACGATGAGGCTGGTCCACAGCGCCGCCCAGCGTGCGTTGCTGGCGACCACGGCGTCGTCGCCGCGCACCGTCATGATGAAAAAGCAGCCGGCCAGCGGCAGCCAGGTCAGCAAGGAAAGAATGGGGAAGCCGGCTGCGTTCAAGGCGGGGGCATTCATAGGATCACCGGAACAACAGGAAGATGCTGACCAGCAGCACGAGGCCGATCAGCATGGTGAAGGCGTACACCGCGATCGATCCGGTCTGGATGCGGACCACTTGCGCCGAGCTGTCGGACGTGAGCGCCGCGATGCCGTTCGGGATGCCGTCGATCACCTGGGCGTCGCCGACCTGCCACAGCATCCGCGCGAGCCAGCCGGCGGGACGGACGAAGATAAAGTCATACAGCTCATCGAAATACCATTTGTTCAGCACGAACCGGTAAACGCCGGGCATGGCGGCGGCGAGGCGTTCCGGAAGCGCCGGCTTGAAGACGTACATGACGTAGGCCAGCGCGATGCCGAGCACGGCGACGATGACCGGCAGCAGGCTGATGATGGCGGGGACATGATGCATGGTCTCCATCACGGTGTTGCCGGGCGCATTGACGATGCTGCCGCGCCAGAATTCCGGCCAGTCGTTGCCGATGAACGCGTCCTCGAACGCGAACCCGGTCACGGCCGCGCCGATCGCCAGCACGATCAATGGGGCCAGCATGACAAGCGGGCTCTCGTGCGCATGGCTGAGCTTCTCTGGGCTGGCGCGCGTGTTGCCGTGGAACGTGAGGATCAGCAGGCGCCAGGAGTAGAATGCGGTCAGGAACGCGGCCAGCGTGCCGCAGGCGTATCCGTACATGCCGGAGGCGCTGTGCCGGGCAAAGGCGGCTTCGAGGATCGCGTCCTTGGAGTAGTAGCCGGCGAAGAACGGGATGCCGGCCAGCGCCAGGCTGCCGATCCACATGACGACGCAGGTTACCGGAATCTTGCGCCAGAGTCCGCCCATGCGGCGGATATCCTGCTCGTCCGATATGGCGTGGATCACCGACCCGGCGCTGAGGAACAGCAGCGCCTTGAAGAACGCATGGGTGAACAGATGGAACATGGACGCCTGGTACGCGCCCACCCCGGCGGCGATGAACATGTAGCCGAGCTGCGAGCAGGTCGAGTAGGCGATGATGCGTTTGATGTCGAACTGCAGGCAGCCGATCGTGGCGGCGAACAGGCAGGTGCTGGCGCCGATGAAGGTGATGAAGCCGAGCGCGCCGGGCGCATATTCGAGGATGGGCGACATGCGGGCCATCAGGAACACGCCGGCCGTGACCATGGTGGCGGCGTGGATCAGCGCCGACACCGGCGTCGGCCCCTCCATCGCGTCCGGCAGCCAGACGTGCAGGCCAAGCTGTGCCGACTTTCCGGCGGCGCCGAGGAACAGCAGCACGCCGATGACCTCGTAGGAGCGCCAGGTGTGGCCGAACACGTGGTAGGTGGCTTCGGCGTGTTCCTGGACGCGGGCGAAGATCTCTGGGAATTCGACGGAGCCGAACACCAGGAACACGAGGGCGATGCCGACGGCGAAGAACAGGTCGCCGACGCGGTTGACGACGAACGCCTTCATTGCCGCGCGGTTGGCGCTGGGGCGGTCATACCAGTAGCCGATCAGCAGATAGCTCGCGAGGCCGACGCCCTCCCAGCCGAAGAACAACTGCACGAGGTTGTCGGCGGTGACCAGCATCAGCATGGCGAAAGTGAACAGGCTGAGGTAGCTGAAGAACCGCGGGATGGTGGCGTCGTGGCTCATGTAGCCGACGCTGTAGATGTGGATCAGCGTGGCGATGAAGGTGACCATCGCCACCATCACGGCCGACAGCGTGTCGTAGCGGAGCGCCCAATCGACGTGGAAGCCCTCGACCTGAATCCAGGTGCCGAGCGATACGGTATCGGGCAGGGCATCGCCGCTTAGGAACGGCACGAAACTCGCGACGCCGCAGCAGGCCGCGACGACCATGCACAGTATGGTGACGGCTTGGCTGGCTTTGTCGCCGATCTGGCGGCCCAGGAGACCCGCGGCCAGCGAACCCAGCAGCGGGGCGAAAACGGCTACGGCGTAGAGCATCCGCTAACCCTTCATCAGGTTCACGTCCTCGACCTGGATCGAGCCGCGGTTGCGGAAATAGACGACGACGATGGCGAGGCCGATGGCGGCCTCGGCGGCGGCGACCGTCAGCACGAACAGCGCGAACACCTGGCCCGCCAGGTCGTTCAGCGCCGAGCTGAAGGCGACCAGGTTCAGGTTGACGGCGAGCAGCATCAGCTCGATCGACATCATGATGACGATGACGTTCTTGCGGTTCAGGAAGATGCCGAAGATGCCGAGCACCAGCAGGATGGCGGCCACGGTGAGGTAATGGCCGACGCCGATGGTGGCCATCAGTGCTCTCCGGGTCCGGGCAGGCCGACGCCGTGGGTATGCGGCTCGTCTGCCAGGACCGGCTCGGGCGCGCGCTTGGGGCGGATGATGCCGGTGACATTGGTGCCGGCGCCGTAGCCGACCGGCATGATTTCGAGCGTGTCGGATACCTTGCGGGCGTTCTGCCGGGCGATGTTTTGGCGGCGGCTGGTGGTGCGCTCGCGATGCGTGAGCACGATGGCGCCGATCATCGCCACCATCAGGATCAGCCCGGCCATCTGGAACAGGAAAATATAGTCGGTGTAGATCAGCCGTCCCAAAGCCTGCGTGTTGGTGGCGCCCGGCGGCGTGGAGCTGAGCCGGAGCGCCGACGCCTGCGGAGCGAACCGCCAGCCGCCCAGCACCAGCAGCAATTCGCCAAACAGCACCGCGCCCACGGTGGCGCCGACCGGCAGATAGCGCTGATAGCCCTCGCGCAACTGGCCGAAGTTCACGTCGAGCATCATGACGACGAACAGGAACAGCACCGCGACCGCGCCGACGTAGACAATGACGAGGATCATCGCCAGGAACTCGGCGCCGGCAATCAGGAACAGCGCCGCCGCGTTGAAGAACGCGAGGATCAGGAACAGCACGGAATGCACGGGGTTGCGCGAGGTGACGACGGCAGCGGCCGACCCGATTAGGATGGCGGCAAAGACGTAGAATGCGGCAGTGACGATCATGGGGCGGACCTAAGCAGGCTTGCGCGGCCTGGAACACAGATGATGGGACAGGCCGCGCAAGCCTGCTTAGGTGTTTGTCTGTGCGCAAACCTCCAGAGGTTCGCTTAGCGGTAAGGGGCGTCGAGCTCGAGCCGCTTGGAAAGCTCGCTTTCCCATCGGTCGCCGTTCGATAGCAGGCGCTCCTTGTTATAGAGCAGCTCCTCCCGTGTCTCGACCGCGAACTCGAAATTCGGCCCCTCGACGATGGCGTCCACCGGGCAGCTTTCTTCGCACAGGCCGCAATAGATGCATTTCGTCATGTCGATGTCGTAGCGCGTGGTGCGGCGGCTGCCGTCATCGCGCGGCTCGGCCTCGATGGTGATGGCGAGCGCCGGGCACACAGCCTCGCAGAGCTTGCAGGCGATGCAGCGCTCCTCGCCGTTGGGGTAGCGGCGCAACGCATGCTCGCCTTTGAAGCGCGGCGAGATCGGCCCCTTCTCGTAGGGATAGTTGATGGTCGCCTTCTGCCGGAAGAAATACTTCAGCGTCAGCGACATGCCGGAGAGCAGTTCGCCGAGCAACAGGCTGCGGGCGGTGCGGTCTAGGAATGCCATGGGGTCAGATCCTAATCTGCCCGGCGGCATAGGCCCAGCCGGGCATCAGAGCAAGTCAGGGGTCAGATCGGATGCGCGCTGGGCAGCCAGCCCATGGCCAGCAGCACGCCCGCCGTGAGGATCAGCCAGCCGAGCGACATCGGCAGGAACACCTTCCAGCCAAGCCGCATCAACTGGTCGTAGCGGAAGCGCGGGAAGGTTGCGCGCACCCAGATGAACATGAACAGCACGAGGCAGATCTTGGCGATGAACCAGATCGGGCCGGGCACCCAGGTGAAGGGCGCGAACGGGATCGGGCTGAGCCAGCCGCCCAGGAACAGGATCGACGTCATCGCCGACATCAGGATCATGTTGGCGTATTCGCCGAGGAAGAACAGGCCAAAGGTCATCGCGCCGTATTCGACATGGAAGCCGCCGACGATCTCGCTCTCGCCTTCGGGCAGGTCGAACGGGGCGCGGTTGGTTTCGGCCAGGATCGAGATGAAGAAGACGATGAACATCGGGAACAGCGGGATGAAGAACCAGACGCGCTCCTGCGCATGGACGATATCGGTGAGGTTGAGGCTGCCGGCGCAGAGCAGCACGGTGACGATCACGAAGCCCATGCTGACTTCATAGCTGACCATCTGAGCCGCCGAGCGCATTGCGCCGAGGAAGGCGTATTTGGAGTTGCTGGCCCAACCGGCGATGACGATGCCATAGACGCCGAGGCTGCTGATGGCGAACAGGTACAGGATGCCGACGTTGATGTCGGCGATGGCCCAGCCGTCGTTCACCGGGATGACGGCCCAGGCGATCATCGCCAGCGTCATGGTCAGCAACGGCGCCACGATGAACAGGATGCGATTTGCCCCGGTTGGGATGATCGTCTCCTTCATCAGCATCTTCAGGGCGTCGGCGAACGGCTGCCACAGGCCGAACGGCCCCACCACGTTCGGGCCTTTGCGCGCCTGCATCGCGGCCAGCACCTTGCGCTCCGCCAACGTCAGGTAGGCGACGCTGATTAGCACCGGGACGAGCATTGCCAGCGTCTGCGCGATGGTGAGGAGGAGGGTGCCGAACGGCGTGGCGATGAAGGCGTTCACGGCGTGCTTACTCCGCCGCCTGCAGCGAGGGGGACACATAGGTGCGCGTGCACTCGGCCATGGTGGCGCTGGCGCGGTTGATGACGTTGGTTTGGTAATAGTTGGGCACGGCCGGCTGCAACGGGGCGGTTTCGACGCCGGCCGGGTCGCCGGAGGGGCCGTCCTGGTCGGTGCAGCCGTTGCGCGAAAGCTGCTGGACCGTGGCGAACACCGGGTTCACGGCGGCAAGCCGCTCGCGGACGCCCTGGATGCTGTCATACGGCAGGGGGTTGGCGAGCACGGCGCTGAACGCGCGCAGGATGGCCCAGTCCTCCCGTGCCTCGCCCGGCGGCTGCACCGCGACATAGCCGCGCTGCACCCGGCCCTCGGTGTTGACGTAGGTGCCGCCTTTTTCCGTATAGGCTGCGCCGGGCAGGATGATGTCGGCGCGGGCTGCGCCGCGGTCGCCATGGTGGCCCTGGTAGACGACGAAGGTGTCGGCGCCGATGGCGGCGGTGTTCAACTCGTCGGCGCCCAGGAGCCATAGCAGGTCGACGCCGCCGCCGAGCATCGCCGGCAATGCCTTGCCGCCGGGTCCGGGCAGGAAACCGAGGTCCAGCGCGCCGACACGGGCGGCAGCGGTGTGCAGGACGTTGAAGCCATTCCAGTCGGGCGTGAGCGCGCCGGACGAGGCTGCGAGCGCCCAGGCCGCTGCCAGCACGGACGCGCCATCCGGGCGGCGCAATGCCCCCTGCCCCACGATGATCATCGGACGCTTGGCGTCGCGTAGCGCATCGGCGGCGCCCTGCAGGCTGTCCATGCCGTCGCCGAGGTGGCGCGCCGCATAGGTCAGGTCGGCGGGTTGACCGACATAGGCGACCGCGCAGCCGCCCAGGGCCCAGCGCTTGCGGATACGGGCGTTCAACACAGGCGCCTCGCGCCGCGGATTGCTGCCGATCAGCAGGATCGCGTCCGCGTCGTCGATGCCGGCGACGGAGCTATTGAACAGGTAGAATTCGCGCCGGCTTCCATCCAGCGCCGCGCCGTCCTGGCGGCAGTCGAGGTTTTGCGACCCGAACTTGGCCATCAGGTCTTTCAACGCCATCATGCTCTCGGCGTCGCATAGGTCGCCGGCGACTGCGCCGATGCGGTCGCCGGGCAAGCCTTGCAGCTTGGCCGCGATCGCGCCGAACGCCTCGGGCCAGGTGGCCGGGCGCAGCTTGCCGTCCTGGCGGACCCAGGGCCTGTCCAAGCGGCGGCGCTTCAGGCCGTCGTGGCTGAACCGGGACTTGTCGCCCAGCCATTCCTCGTTCACGTCGTCATTGATGCGCGGCAGCACGCGCAGCACCTCGGACCCGCGGGCATCCACGCGTATGCTGGCGCCGAGCGCGTCATGCACGTCCACGCTGTCGGTCTTGCGCAGTTCCCACGGGCGCGCGGTGAAGCTGTAGGGCTTGTTGAGCAATGCGCCAACCGGGCAGATGTCGATCAGGTTGCCGGACAGCTCGGTTGTCAGCGCCTTTTCGATGTAGGTGCCGATTTCCATGTTCTCGCCGCGCGCGGTGGCGCCCATTTCCGACACGCCGGCGACTTCGCTGCTGAACCGGATGCAGCGGGTGCAGTGGATGCACCGGGTCATGAACGTCTTGACCAGCGGACCCAGGTACTTGTCCTTCACCGCACGCTTGTTCTCGGCATAGCGGGAGTGGTCCATGCCGTAAGAATAGGCCTGGTCCTGCAGGTCGCACTCGCCGCCCTGGTCGCAGATCGGGCAGTCCAGCGGATGGTTGATCAGCAGGAACTCCATGACGCTGCGCCGGGCCTGGCGCACGACGGCGGTATCGGTCTTGACGACCATGCCATCGGCGACCGGATAGGCGCAGCTTGCGACCGGCTTGGGGGCTTTTTCGAGTTCGACCAGGCACATGCGGCAGTTGCCGGCGACCGAGAGGCGCTCGTGGTAGCAGAATCGGGGAATTTCAACGCCCGCGGCCTCGCAGGCCTGCAGCACCGATGCGCCGTTCGGAACTTCGACGGCCATGCCGTCGACGGTAAGCTTAGCCATTATGGTGTCTTTCTGTAAGCTTTCGGTCGGGAAAGCGGCAGGCGCCTATTCCGCCGCCATCGGCAGGGGTCTCGGTGCACGCGCCGCCTTATAAGCGGCGATGCGGTCCTCCATCACCGGGCGGAAATGCCGGATCAGGCCCTGGATCGGCCAGGCGGCCGCGTCGCCCAGGGCGCAGATTGTATGGCCCTCGATCTGCCTGGTCACCTGTTCCAACGTATCGATCTCGTCGAGCTCCGCCCGGCCCTGCACCATGCGGTGCATGACGCGCATCATCCACCCGGTGCCCTCGCGGCACGGAGTGCATTGGCCGCAGCTTTCGTGCTTGTAGAACTGCGCCAGGCGGTCGATCGCGCGGATAATGTCGGTCGACTTGTCCATGACGATGACGCCAGCAGTGCCCAGGCCGGACTTCACGTCGCGCAGGCTGTCAAAATCCATCAGCACGGTGTCGCAGATGTCCTTCGGCAGCAGCGGCACGCTGGACCCGCCGGGAATGACGGCGAGCAGATTGTCCCAGCCGCCGCGCACGCCGCCCGCGTAGGTGTCGATGAGCTCGCGCAACGGGATGCCGAGTTCTTCCTCAACATTGCATGGCTTGTTGACGTGGCCACTAATGCAGAAAATCTTGGTGCCGGTGTTCTTTGGCCGGCCCAGCGCCGAGAACCATGCGCCGCCACGGCGCAGAATGGTCGGCACAACGGCGATCGTCTCGACGTTGTTGACCGTGGTCGGGCAGCCATACAGCCCCACCGCCGCCGGAAAAGGCGGCTTCAGGCGCGGCATGCCCTTCTTGCCTTCCAGGCTTTCGAGCAACGCCGTTTCTTCGCCGCAGATGTATGCGCCGGCCCCGCGATGCACATAAAGGTCGAAATCATAGCCCGACCCGGCGGCGTCCTTGCCCAGCAGGTTTGCCGCATACGCCTGGTCGACCGCGGCCTGCAAGTTGCAGGTTTCATTGTAGTATTCGCCGCGCACATAGATGTAGCAAGCATGCGCGCCCATTGCGAACGAGGCGATCAGGCAGCCCTCGATCAGCTTATGCGGATCATGGCGCAGGATGTCGCGGTCCTTGCAGGTGCCGGGCTCGCTCTCGTCGGCATTGACCACGAGGTAGCTGGGCCGTCCGTCCGGCGAGGCCTGTTTTGGCATGAACGACCACTTCATGCCGGTCGGGAAGCCGGCGCCGCCGCGTCCGCGCAGGCCAGACGCCTTCATCTCATCGATGATGGCATCGCGGCCACGCGCGATGATCGCCGCCGTGCCGTCCCAGTCGCCGCGGGCGCGTGCGCCCTCCAGCGTCCAGTCATGCTGGCCATACAGGTTGGTGAAAATGCGGTCCTGGTCGGCAAGCATCCGCCCTACTCCCCAGCAATCTGTATGGTGTTCAACGTCGTCGGCCCGCCCTCCGGCGCCGACGTGATCCGCCCGATGGCCGACCCCGGCTGCGGACGCTCGTCCCGGCGCAACGCTTGCAGCAAAGCGATCGTGCGGTCGTAATCGAGGTCCTCGTAATAGTCGTCGTCCACCTGCAGGATCGGCGCGTTCACGCAGGCGCCGAGGCATTCGACCTCCGATAGGGTGAACATCCCGTCCGAACTCGTCTCCCGCCAACCTTTGAGGCCGGTCTCGTCGCGGCAGGCGCGGGTGACCTCGTCCGATCCGCGCAGCCAGCACGGCGTCGTGCCGCAAACCTGAAGATGATAGCGGCCAATCGGGTTGGTGTTGAACATCAGGTAAAACGTTGCGACCTCATAGACGCGGATCGGCGGAATTTCGAGCCGCGCCGCCACCACGTCCATGGCGACGCGCGGCACCCAGGCGCTGCCGGCCTGCCGGCGCATCTGGTGCTGCACGATATACAACAACGGCAGCACGCCGCTGGCCTTGCGGCTCGGCGGGTACTTGGTCAGCACCTGCGCGATCTCCGCCTCGCTCGCTTCGTCGAAGACAAAATGGGTCGGCTGCGCCACACCTTCGCCGGTCGATCCGTCGCCGATGTTCTCAGCCGTGCCATTGCCGACCTGCGACCCGCTGGGCCCTCCGAGGCGCTCAGACATGCTCTACCGATCTATCTCGCCGAACACGACGTCGATGGAGCCGATGATGGCCACCGCGTCGGCCAGCATGTGGCGCTTGGACATGTGCTCGATCGCCTGCAGATGCGCAAAGCCGGTCGGGCGGATTTTGCAACGGTACGGGCGGTTGCTGCCGTCGGCGATCAGGTAAACCCCGAACTCACCCTTCGGGCTCTCCGTCGCGGTGTAGGTCGACCCGGCAGGGATATGATATCCTTCGGTATAAAGCTTGAAATGGTGGATCAGCGCCTCCATCGAGCGCTTCATCTCCTGCCGCCGGGGTGCAGTGAACTTGCGGTCGTCGATCTTGACGGCGCCGGGCCGCATGCGTTCGAGGCATTGCCGGATGATGTGGACGCTCTGCCGCATTTCGCCCATGCGGACGAGGTAGCGGTCATAGCAGTCGCCGTTGCGCGCCACGGGAATGTCGAAGTCAACGTGCTCATACATGTCGTAGGGCTGCGACTTGCGCAGGTCCCACGGCACGCCGCTCGCGCGAAGGCAGGGTCCGGCAAAGCCCCAGGCCAGCGCGTCCTCCGGCGTCATGATGCCGATGTCGACCGTGCGCTGCTTCCAAATGCGATTGTTGGTCAACAACTGCTCAAGCTCGTCGATGAACTTGGGGAAGGTGTCGGCCCAGGCGGCAATCTGCTCGGCCATGCCGGCCGGCAGGTCGCGGGTGACGCCGCCGACGCGGAAATAGTTGCTGTGGTAACGCGCGCCGGACACGCCTTCGTAGAATTGCAGCAGCTTTTCGCGTTCCTCGAAGCCCCAAAGGCTCGGGGTGATGGCGCCGATGTCGAGCGCGTAGGTGGTGACGTTCAGCAGGTGGTTCAGCACGCGGGTGATCTCGGCGAACATCGTCCGGATCCAGCGCGCGCGCTCCGGCGCCTGGATCGCGAGCAGCTTCTCCTGCGCGAGCACCCAGGTGTGCTCCATGCACATCGGGCTCACGTAATCCAGGCGATCGAAATACGGCAGCGCCTGCAGGTAAGTCTTGTATTCGATCAGCTTCTCGGTGCCGCGGTGCAGCAGCCCGATATGCGGATCGGCACGCTCGACGACCTCGCCGTCCATTTCCAGGATCAGGCGCAGCACGCCGTGCGCCGCGGGGTGCTGCGGGCCGAAGTTGATGGTGTGGTTATCGACCTCGATCACCTTCACCGTGCTCGGCTTGTCCTCACCCGGCGTGGTCGGATGGGCGCCTTCGAACTTCTGGCTGCGGATACCGTCCGGCATCACTTGCTATCCTTGACGACGACCGTGTCCGTGGACGCGGCCTTCTGGCGATCGGTGTGGGCTTTTTCGTCGCCGGGCAGGGTGACCATGCCCTCCCACGGCGAGACGAAGTCGAAATTGCGGAAGTCTTGGGTCAAGGTCACGGGCTCGTTCACGACGCGCTTGCGCTCCTCGTCGTAGCGGACCTCGACGTAGCCGGTCAGCGGGAAATCCTTGCGCAGCGGATGCCCACGGAACCCGTAATCGGTGAGGATGCGGCGGAGGTCTGGCTGATCGGAGAAGCTGATGCCGAACAGGTCCCACGCCTCGCGCTCGAACCAGGTCGCCACCGGCCAGAGGGTATGGATGCTCGGCACCGGCGCCTCGGCGCTCGTTGGCACGACGACGCGAATGCGGTGGTTTAGCGAGACCGAGAGCAGCATGTAGACGACATCGAAGCGCTCCGGACGCTCCGGCCAGTCCACGCCGCAAAGTTCCATAAGCTGCTCGCACGAAAACCGCGCGTCGTCCCGCAACGCCGTCAAGACGGCGAGGAGGTCGGGCCGGTCGACATGCAGGACGACCTCGCCGCCCTCAAGCCCGCCGCGGATGACGCCAGGCAGGCCACTGGCGTGCCGGGCGAGCAACGCAGGCCCGGTGAGGGCCGGAACCGGGGCGTCAGGCACCGCGGCCTCGTCAGCCACGGAGAATGGTCCCGGTGCGACGGATTTTCTTTTGCAACTGCATGATCCCGTAAACCAGCGCTTCCGCGGTCGGCGGGCAGCCCGGGACATAGACGTCGACCGGCACGATGCGGTCGCAGCCGCGCACGACCGAGTAGCTGTAGTGATAATACCCGCCGCCGTTGGCGCAGCTTCCCATGCTGATGACCCAGCGCGGTTCCGGCATCTGGTCGTAGACCTTGCGGAGCGCCGGCGCCATCTTGTTGGTCAGCGTGCCGGCAACGATCATCACGTCGGATTGGCGCGGGCTCGCCCGGGGGATGACGCCGAAGCGGTCCAGGTCGTATCGGGGCATGTAGGCGTGGATCATTTCGACAGCACAGCACGCCAGGCCGAAGGTCATCGGCCATAGGCTGCCGGTGCGGGCCCAGTTCACGACCTTGTCGAGATTCGCGACCACGAAGCCCTTGTCGGCGACCTCGCCGGTGATGCCCTTGATGACGGCGTCCTGTTCTGGACCGGGACCCAGGGCCTCGCGGTTCCAGGCGAGACTGTCCACGCCGGGTCCAATCGTCGTCGCACTCATAGCGGGACTACTCCCATTCCAACGCGCCTTTGCACCACTCGTAGATAAAGCCGACGGTCAGGACTGCAAGGAAGCCAAGCATCGAGAGAAAGCCAAAAAGGCCGATATCCGAAAGGCTTACCGCCCATGGAAACAGGAACGCGACTTCGAGGTCAAAGATGATGAATAGGATCGCGACGAGATAGAAGCGCACGTCGAACTTGCGGCGCGCATCGTCGAACGGCTCGAAGCCGCATTCATAAGGCGAGAGCTTTTCGGCATAGGGTTTTTGCTGGGCGGCGAGCAACGAGGCGCTGACCATGGCGATTGCGATGATCCCGCCGATGGCTAGAAACACCAGGATTGGGAAATACTCGGAAAGCAGCGGCATACGGGACCTCGGTATGTGGCGCGGGCGCGAGGTGGCACCGCATTGGCACCCTACCGATATCCTGCCGTTGCCGCCAGCGCCGCGCGGCGACACACGGTAACCAGCCCGTGGGTGGCGGGTCTCGTAGGCATAGGATGCTGCGTTGTCCGCTGCTGGCGCGAGAGACGGGGCTCGAACCCGCGACCTCCGGCGTGACAGGCCGGCGCTCTAACCAACTGAGCTACTCCCGCAGCGGCAGGGCGCACGATCTACGGCGGGCACGCCGCTACGTCAAGCCGCAGCATAGGATATCAAGCCAGATCCGGAAGGAATGGGCGGTGACGGTTTCGAACCGCCGACCCTCTCGGTGTAAACGAGACGCTCTACCACTGAGCTAACCGCCCCCGCTGGGCGACGTAGCCGAATTTCGTGCAAAACCCAAGAGGAGGCCCATCCAGGCGCGCTGGCCTGGATGGGCGGCGCATCAGTGCGGCAGGGAGGCAACCGGTTGGCTTACAGGCGGAACCACCGGCTCGGCCGGCTCCTGCCACTCGATCGGCTCGGGCTTACGGCTCAGCGCCTGGCTGATCACCTCGTCCACATGGGCCACGGGGATGACCTTCAGGTGCTTCTTCACGCTGTCGGGGATGTCGACCAGGTCCTTTTCGTTGTCGCGCGGGATGAACACCGTCTTGATCCCGGCCCGCAACGCCGCCAGCAGCTTCTCCTTTAACCCGCCGATCGGCAGCACCCGGCCGCGCAGCGTAATCTCCCCGGTCATCGCCACGTCCCGGCGCACCGGGATACCGGTCATGACGCTGACGATGCTCGTCGCCATCGCAATGCCGGCCGATGGCCCATCCTTCGGCGTTGCGCCCTCGGGCACGTGGACGTGGATATCCCGCTTCTCGAAGATGGTCGGCTTGATGCCGAAGCTGATGCTGCGGCTGCGCACGTAGCTCAGCGCCGCCGACACGCTCTCCTGCATGACGTCGCCCAGCTTGCCCGTGTGCTTCACCGCGCCCTTGCCCGGCAGCAGAACGCTCTCGATGGTCAGGATCTCCCCACCGACTTCGGTCCAGGCCAGGCCGGTGACGACGCCGACCATGTCCTCTTCCTCGGTCTCGCCATAGCGGAAGCGGCGCACGCCCGCGTACTTGTCCAGGTTCTTGCGGGTGATCGCGATGCGCTTGACCTTCTTGGTGACGATCTCCTTCACCGCCTTGCGGGCGACGTTGGCGATCTCACGCTCCAGGCTACGGACACCGGCCTCCCGCGTGTAGTACCGCACGAGGTCGCGGATCGCGTCCTCGCTCAACGACCACTCCTCCGGCTTCAGTCCGTTCGCCTCGGCTTGCTTGGCGACCAGATGCCGCTTGGCTATCTCGACCTTCTCGTCTTCCGTATAGCCAGCGATGCGAATGATCTCCATCCGGTCGAGCAACGGCTGTGGCATCTTCAAGCTGTTAGCGGTGGTCACGAACATCACGTCCGACAGGTCGTAATCGACCTCGAGGTAGTGGTCGGCAAAGGTGGAGTTTTGCTCGGGGTCCAGCACCTCGAGCAGCGCCGACGACGGATCGCCACGCCAATCGGCGCCAAGCTTGTCGATTTCATCGAGCAGGAACAGCGGGTTGCTGGTCTTGGCCTTCTTCATGCCCTGCACGACCTTGCCCGGCATCGAGCCGATATAGGTCCGCCTATGGCCGCGGATTTCCGCCTCGTCCCTCACTCCGCCCAGCGACATGCGGACGAAATTGCGCGCCGTTGCCTTGGCGATGCTCTTGCCGAGGCTCGTCTTGCCAACGCCGGGCGGACCCACGAGGCACAGGATCGGCCCGCGGATCTTCGGGCTGCGCGACTGCACCGCGAGGTATTCGAGGATACGCTCCTTGACCTTGTCCAAACCATAATGGTCGGCGTCGAGGATGCGCTCCGCCTCCAGCACGTCGTTGCTGACCTTGCTGCGCTTCTTCCACGGTATCGACAGCATCCAGTCGAGGTAATTGCGCACCACCGTCGCCTCGGCGCTCATCGGGCTCATGGTCCGCAGCTTCTTCAGCTCGGCCATCGCCTTTTCGCGGGCTTCCTTGCTGAACTTGGTCTTCTTGATGCGGTCCTCGAGCTCGGCAGTCTCGTCCTTGCCGTCCTCGCCCTCGCCGAGTTCCTTCTGGATGGCCTTGAGCTGCTCGTTCAGGTAGTACTCGCGCTGGGTCTTCTCCATCTGCCGCTTGACGCGGTTGCGGATGCGCTTCTCGACCTGCAGCACGCCGATCTCGCTCTCCATGTGGGCGAAAACCCGCTCCAGCCGCTCGCCGACCTTTGCCGACTCGAGCAGTTCCTGCTTTTCGGCGATCTTCAGGTTCAGGTGCGAGGAGATGGTGTCGGCAAGCTTGCTCGGCTCCTCGATTTGGTTCAGCGAGACCAGCACCTCAGGCGCTATCTTCTTGTTCAGTTTAATATACTGCTCAAACTGGCCGATCACGGTGCGGCCCAGCGCCTCAAGCTCCTTGGGCTCGCCATCCTCGTCGGGCATCGCCTCGGTGAATGCCTCGAAATACGCATCCGTCTCCTTGAACCCGGTGATGCGCGCACGGCGGCCACCCTCGACCAACACCTTGACGGTCCCGTCCGGCAGCTTCAGCAGTTGCAAGATCGTCGAGACGGTGCCGATCCGATAGATATCGCCCGGCTCCGGATCATCCTGCGTCGCATTCTTTTGGGCGACGAGCAGGATCTGCTTGTCCTCCTTCATCACCGCTTCAAGCGCCCGCACCGACTTTTCGCGGCCAACGAACAACGGCACGATCATGTGCGGAAAGACGACGATGTCGCGCAGCGGCAAGACCGCCATTGCCTCGGCCGAAACCTGCGGCGTGTTCGCCGCCTCGGCTGCGGCCTTTTCAGCGGATTGACGGGACCTGGACGCAGGCCGCGATTTCTCAGGCCGATTAGATTCAGTCATGGGACCTCCTGATGGACAGTCGGGGCGACATTGCGCCCAATTTGGCACGCAACGAGGCTGAAACGAGGCACAGCGCCCCATTCATGCAAAAGATATCGGCAGCCGGACTGGTTTGAACAAGGCCTGGTATGTGCCCGGGGCTGGACCTGCTTCAGGCGCCTTCGGCCCGTTCTTTGCCGTAGGTGAACAGCGGGTTGGACCGGCTCTCGGCCACCTCGCGGTTCACCGTCACCTCTTCGACGCCGTCGAGACCGGGCAAGTCAAACATCGTGCTCAGCAAGATCGCCTCCATGATCGAACGCAGGCCGCGGGCACCCGTCTTGCGGGCGATGGCGCGGGTCGCAACCGATCTTAGCGCATCTTCGGTGAAGGAAAGCTTTACGCCCTCCATTTCAAACAGCCGGGCATACTGCTTCGACAAGGCATTTTTCGGCTTGGTCAGGATCTCGACGAGGGCCGCTTCGTCCAGGTCCTCGAGCGTCGCGACGACGGGTAGGCGTCCGATAAACTCGGGGATAAGGCCAAATTTCAACAGGTCCTCCGGCTCGACCTCACGCAGGATCGCACCGGTGCGGCGTTCGTCAGGCGCCCGGACCTCGGCGCCATAGCCGATTCCGGACCCCTTGCCACGCGCGCCAATTATTTTTTCCAACCCGGAAAACGCGCCGCCGCAGATGAACAATATGTTGGTCGTATCCACCTGCAGGAACTCCTGCTGCGGATGCTTGCGCCCACCCTGCGGCGGTACGGACGCGACAGTGCCCTCCATGATCTTCAGCAAGGCCTGCTGCACGCCCTCTCCGCTCACGTCGCGGGTGATGCTCGGATTGTCCGATTTGCGGCTGATCTTATCGACCTCGTCGATATAGACGATGCCGCGCTGTGCCCGTTCGACGTTGTAATCCGCCGCCTGCAACAGTTTGAGAATGATGTTCTCGACGTCCTCGCCGACGTAACCGGCCTCGGTCAGCGTCGTCGCGTCGGCCATGGTGAACGGCACGTCGAGGATGCGGGCCAGCGTCTGCGCCAGCAAGGTCTTGCCCGACCCGGTGGGGCCGACGAGCAGAATGTTGCTCTTTGCGATCTCGACGTCGTTGTTCTTGGCGCCATGCGCGAGCCGCTTGTAATGGTTGTGCACCGCGACGCTCAGCACCTTCTTGGCGTGCATCTGGCCGATCACGTAGTCGTCCAGGACCTTGCAAATCTCCTTCGGCGTCGGCACGCCATCGCGCGACTTTACGAGATGCGTCTTGTGCTCCTCACGGATGATGTCCATGCAAAGCTCCACGCACTCATCGCAGATGAATACCGTCGGGCCGGCAATCAGTTTGCGGACCTCATGCTGCGACTTGCCACAGAACGAGCAGTACAGTGTGTTCTTGGAATCGCCGGACTTGCTCATGGACACTCCTGCCCCGCCACCCGCAGGGACAATCCTCGAAATGTTACACCCTGCCGGCCTCGGTGGACAAGACCAACCCAACCACGCAACGGCTGGCAGCAAGCCGGGCCAGCCAAGTGCCAGACCGCCGGCGGTGTCTCCCACGGTCCTCTAACTTGGGTGATGTGTGCCCCCGCGGCGATCTTTGCAACATGGGGCGGCCGGGGGACTCAGGACTTGGACGAATCCGCCGGCACCGGACGGTTCTCGACGACCTGGTCCACGAGGCCATAATCGCGCGCTTCCTCGGCCGACATATAGCTGTCCCGCTCCAGCTTGTTTTCGATCGCCTCAAGCTCTTGGCCAGTATGGCGCACATAGATCTCGTTCAGCCGCTTGCGCAACGTCAGGATCTCGCGCGCCTGGATCTCGATGTCCGCCGCCTGCCCTTGGGCGCCGCCGCTTGGCTGGTGCACCATGATGCGGGAGTTCGGAGTCGCATAGCGCTTGCCCTTGGCGCCGGCGCATAGCAACAGGCTGCCCATGCTGGCGGCCTGGCCGATGCATAGCGTGCTAACCGGGCTGCGGATATACTGCATGGTGTCGTAGATCGCGAGGCCGGCCGACACGACGCCGCCGGGGCTGTTGATATACAGGCTGATGTCCTTGCTCGGGTTGTCGCTTTCCAGGAACAGCAACTGCGCGCAGATCACCGACGCAACCTGGTCGAACACCGGCCCGGTCAGGAAGATGATCCGTTCCTTGAGCAGGCGCGAGTAGATGTCGAACGCGCGCTCACCGCGGGCGGTCTGTTCGACCACCATCGGGACGAGCGAGCTGTTGTAGACCTCGACCGGATCGCGATCCCTCATTCTATATCCCTTTCCATGGCCGCCCGGAGATCATCATATATGGGCCGGCGGCCTTGCCCTACATGGTCTGCAATTTCTGTGGTTCCAGGCTGTCCCCGCCAGTTGCCGGGGTAGCGCCATCATCCCTGGGCTGGAGGCGCCTCGGCTGACGCCGCTTCGGCCGGACGCTCCTCAGCCGGCGATTGTTCGACCGTCGGTCCCCCGGCGGTTGGCGAGTCGGCGGGCGGCTCGGCGGATAGCTCCTCCGGCGACACGGACTTTTCCTCGACCTTGGCCAGCTCGAGGATGAAATCGACGACCTTTTCCTCAAAAATCGGCCCACGCAGGCTCTCGGCCGCCTGTGGGTTCTTGCGGAAGAACTCCATGATCTGCGCCTCTTGGCCCTGGTAGCGCGCCGCCTCCGTCCGCATCGCGCGGGTCATCTCGTCTGCCGCCACCTGCACGCCGTTGGTGCGGCCGATTTCGGACAATAGCAAGCCAAGCCGGACCCGGCGTTCGGCGATGGCGCGATATTCCGCCTTGAGCGTCGCCTCGTCCTTGGCCTTGTCCTCCTCGTCGCCCTTGCCCTCCTTGAGGTCGCTCTCGACCCGCTGCCAGATCGAGGCGAACTCACCCTCGACCATGCTTTCGGGCACCATGAAGCTCATGCCGTTCGCCAGGCGGTCCAGCAGGTCGCGCTTGATGCGCATCCGGCTCATCTGATCGTATTCACGCTGCATCTGCTGCGCGATCAGCTTGCGCAGGTCGTCAAGGTTCTCGAACCCGATCTTCTCGGCAAATGCATCGTCGATTTGCAACGGCTTAGCCTGCTGCAGCGCCGTCGCCTTGAGGTCGAAGGTCGCAGCTTTGCCGGCCAGCTCCTTGTTCCCGTACTCACCGGGGAAGGTCACGTTGATCTGGCGCTCCTCGCCGGGCTTCATGCCCTCCATGCCGTCGGAGAAGCCAGGGATGAACCCGGCGCCGCCCAGCTCGACGGCCATCCCGGTCCCCGTGCCGCCCGGGAAGGCGACGCCATCGACCTTGCCCTCGAAATCGACCGTCAGGGTGTCGCCGATCTTGGCGCCGCGGTCCTCGGTCACCGGCTCCCACTCGCGCTGCCGGGCGGCAATCTCGCCCAGCGCCTTGTCGATCATTTCCGCCGACGGCTCGGCGCGCAGCCGGGTAAGTTCGATTGCCCCAAAGTCGGGCATGGCGATCTCGGGCAGCAGCTCCACCTCGACGTTGAACTGCAGATCCTGCTTGTCGTCGAGCGATGTCACGTCGACCTTCGGCTGCGCGGCCGGGCGCAGGCCGCGGTCGGACAGCACCTGCTGCGTGGCGCTGTTAACACTTTCTTCAAGCACTTCGGACATGATGGCGGTGCCGTAGCGCTGGCGGACGACGGTCATCGGCACCTTGCCCGGACGAAAGCCCGGCAGCCGCACGGTCTTGCCAATTTCAGTCAGCTTCGCCGTACGCTTGGTCTCGATATCGGCAACCGGGACGACCACGGAATAACCACGCTTCAACCCCTCGGAGAGCGTCTCGGTAACCTGCATCTGCAACCAGTCCTTACTGCTCAATTTGTCCATGTCTTGCCGGCGATGGTGCGGGCGGAGGGACTTGAACCCCCAAGGCTTGCGCCACCAGATCCTAAGTCTGGCGTGTCTACCATTTCACCACGCCCGCAAGCCGATATCAGCCGGCGCGTGTAGCGCACCCGGCGGCGGCAAACAAGGCAGCGCCGTTCAGCCCAACAGCCCCTGCGCGCACGCATCCAGGATCGCGTCGGCATCCAGGCCGTACTCCCGATAGAGGTCCGGCAAGTCGCCACTCTGGCCGAAATGGTCAGGTCCCAACGGGATGATGCGCTGGCCACGCACCGCCCCCAGCCAGGAATGCGCCGCCGGATGCCCGTCCAGCACCGTCACCACGGCAGCGTCGCGGGACAGCGGGGCGAGGATGCGCTCTATATGCGCCTGGGCGGGCTGACCAGCGCGCCGGGTGCGGGCGGCCTCGATCCAGCCGGCATGCAGGCGGTCCGGGCTGGTGATCGCCAGCAGGCCGGCGTCGGGGACCTCGGCCCGCAGTTCGGCGAATGCCGCCTCGGCTTCCGGCGCCACGGCGCCTTGGTAGGCCAGCGCAATCCGGGCGCCCGGCTTCGGCGGCACGACCCAGTGCGCGCCGGCGATGACCGCGGCCGGGTCGAGCGTGCGGGACGGCTGCTCCAACTGCCGGGTGGAGAGCCGAAGCCACGCGGCCGAACCGTCCGGCGCCTGCATGTGCACCAGCGCGTGGCGCAGCAGGATGGCGAGTTCGTCGACATAGGCGGGCTCGAACGACGCGAGCCGGTCGGCCGCCATGCCGATCAGCGGCGTGTTGATGCTTTGATGCTGCCCGCCCTCCGGCGCCAAAGTGATGCCCGACGGCGTGCTGACCAGCAGGAAACGGGCGTCCTGGTAACAGGCGTAGATCAGCGCATCGAGGCCGCGGTTGACGAACGGGTCATAGACCGTGCCGATCGGCAGCAGCCGGGCGCCGTTCAGGCTGTGCTGCAGGCCGGCCGCAGCGAGCAACAGGAACAGGTTCTGCTCGGCGATCCCCAGCTCGATATGCTGGCCCGTCGGCGACATGCCCCAGCGTTGCGCGCTGGCGAGCTTCGCATCGCGGAACACGTCGTTGCGGGTATGCCGGTCGAACACCCCGCGGCGGTTCACCCATGGCCCAAGGTTGGTCGAGACCGTCACGTCCGGGCTGGTCGTCACGATATGCTTGGCGAGCTCGGTGAAGTCGCCCTGTCCACGGCCGATTTCGGCCAGGATGTCGCCGAATCCTGCTTGCGTGCTCGCCCGGCGGCCGGGCGCGCCCGACACCGGCAGCACGGCGGGGATCGCCACCGCGGGCGCCGCGAGGCTGCGTCCGGCAGGGGTCAGCTTCTGCGCGAACGGCGCCGCGTCGATGACGGCGCGCAGCTCGGCCGGCGAAAGGTCCAGGCCCTCGGCCACGTCCCATTCATGGCCGGGCCGGACCCGCTGGCTTTCCTGGTAGGACGCCATCTGGTCGCGGCTCATCAGGCCCGAATGGTTGTCCTTGTGCCCGGCGAACGGCAGGCCCATGCCCTTGATCGTGTAGGCGATGAAGCAAGTCGGCTGATCCCCTGCCGCGTCGGCCAGGCGGAACTGCTCGATGAGCGTGTCCACGTCGTGGCCGCCCAGGTTGGTCATAAGCTCGGCCAGCTCGTCGTCGGACATCGGGTCGAGAATGGCGCGCACGCCGGGCTCGCGGCCCAGCTCGGCCAGCAGCGCATGACGCCAGGCCGCGCCGCCCTGGAACGTCAGCGCGGAATACAGGCTGTTGGGGCAGTCGTCGATCCAGCGGCGCAGCGCCTCGCCGCCCTCACGGGCAAAGGCGGCTTCGAGCAGGCGGCCGTATTTCAGGGTGACGACGTTCCAGCCCATGTCGCGGAACAGTCCCTCGATGCGTCCGAACAGCCGGTCGGGCACCACGCTGTCGAGGCTTTGCCGGTTGTAGTCGATCACCCACCAAACGTTGCGGACATCGTGCTTCCAGCCTTCCAGCAGTGCCTCGTAGATGTTGCCCTCGTCTAGCTCCGCGTCGCCGGCGATCGCCACGTGCCGGCCCGGCGGCAAATCCGCACCCAGGTTGTGCAGCCGGACATAGTCCTGCATCAGCGCGGAAAAGCTCGTGAGCGCCACGCCGAGGCCGACCGACCCAGTGGAAAAGTCGACCTCCGGCCCGTCCTTCGTGCGGCTCGGATAGCTCTGGAGGCCGCCCATCTGGCGCAGCGCGGCCATCCGCTCCGGCTGCTCGCGGCCGAACAGCAGGTTGATGGCGTGGAACACCGGGCCGGCGTGTGGCTTCACGGCCACGCGGTCCTGTGGGCGCAGGATCTCGAAATACAGCGCCGTGAGGATGCTGATGCAGCTCGCGCAGCTTGCCTGGTGCCCGCCGACCTTCAGGCCGTCGCGGTTCGGACGGATATGGTTGGCGTTGTGCACCATCCAGGCGGATAGCCAGAGCAGCTTTTTCTCGATCTGCCGCAAGTTGGCGATGCGCGACGACGTTTCGCGGACGACCGGCGCCGGGGCGTTCATGGCAATCTCCCTTTCACGACCAGCCCCGGGCCAACCGGCGCACCGCGGTGCTGGCGTTGCGTTTGCCCTCGCCGGCATAGTCTTCGTGGTATTCCTCAATCTTCGCTGGATCGTAGAGGTAGTTGACCATCAACGTAGCGCTTTCCTTGACGCCTTTGCCGCCGGTGTCGGCGCCGATCACGATACGCTCGACCCGGGCGCCGTTCGAGAGGTGAAAATGCGCGACAGGGTCCAGCGCGCGGCTGCCACGGGATTCAGCCAGCAGATAGCGGGCGGCGAGGCGGACGAGCACCGGCTCGGCGGCCCTCTGCATCGTCGCGTCCCGGAACCAGCCGCGGTGTTGCAGGATCGCGCTGAGCGCCTGCGCCCCGGTT
The DNA here is from genome assembly GCA_965277495.1 of Acetobacteraceae bacterium. Classification (GTDB taxonomy): domain Bacteria; phylum Pseudomonadota; class Alphaproteobacteria; order Acetobacterales; family Acetobacteraceae; genus CAHJXG01. Next base: position 406,686 of record OZ255824.1, read on the forward strand.
TCCGACGCGGGCGCATTGGCGGGGGCGGCGGTGCGCAGGCTCGCGGCCTCCTCCTCGCTCAGCAGCGCGGCATCGCCCTCGCTCAGCTTGGCGGCGAGCCACTTGCCGAAGCCGGGGATGGGAGACAAGGTCGCGAACGCCTTGAGATTGCGGAATTCGTTGCCCAACAACTCGACCACGCGCTTGATCAGGAAATTGCCGAAGCTGATGCCCGCCAGGCCGCTTTGGCAGTTGCTTATGGAGTAGAAGATGGCGGTGTCGGCGACCTTTGGGTCCAGCAGCGGCGCCTTCTTATCCAACAATCGCTGCACGCTGTCAGCCAGGCCGCGCACCAGGGCGACCTCGACGAAAATGAGCGGCTCGTTCGGCATGCGGTGGTGGAACAGCGCGTAGCAGCGGCGGTCGCTATCCAGCCGGTTCTTCAGGTCGCTCCAGGAGCGGATCTCGTGCACGGCCTCGTAGCCGACCAGGCGCTCGAGCAGCACGGCCGGGCTGTTCCAATCGATGCGCTGCAGTTCGAGGAAACCGACGTCGAACCAACTGGCGAGCAAGCCGCGCATGTCGTGCTCGAGGGCCGCGAGATACGGGTCGCCGTGGGTCAGCGTCAGCAGGGTGGCGCGCAGATCCACCAGGAACTTCATGCCGTCCGGGATGGTGGTGAACTGGGTGAGCAGGCGAACGCGCGGCGGCTCCAGCGCACGGCGGAGCTTGACCTTCGCGGTCGCCCGTTCGGCCGGATCGGCGGCGGACTGCACGGCCTCATAGGCGCGGGCCACGGCGTCGGCGTCGCTGTCGAACGAGGCGAGGTCGCGCAGGAAGCCCTGCCGCCCGGCGGCGTCCAGCCCCAAATAGGCCCGGGCGAGCTTTGCGGCGCGATTGCGGGCGCTGAACTCGCCGCCGCGCCCTTCGAGGCAGGCGCGCATCTGGCTGGCGATGCCCTGGTCCTCGTCGGTGGACACGCGGTCGGCCATGTCGCGCCACACGCCGGCGATGCGGCGGATCGCGCGGTCGAACAGGCCGGGTGGCGCTGCGGTCTCACTCATGGACTGGCTCCGTGTCGCACGTTCTTACCACGGCGGCACGGCGGGATCATAGGGCGGCTGCGGCGGCTATTGCGGCAGCGATGTTGCCCAGCAGGTCCTCGGCGATCAGGCCCGGGCCGGCCAGCGCGGCGGCGCGTCCGTGCAGCCAAGCAGCCGCGGCGGCGGCCTCCCAGTCGGGCATGCCCTGCGCCAGCAATGCCGCAATGAGGCCGGCCAGCACGTCCCCTGCCCCGGCGGTCGCCAGCCACGGCGGCGCGCTGCTGTTCACCGCCACCCGCCCATCTGGTGCCGCGACGACGGTGTCCGCGCCTTTGAGCAGCACGATGGCCCCGACCTGGCGCGCCGCGGCCCGGGCGGCGGCGATCCGGTCGGGGCCGATGGGGCCAAACAGCTTTTCGAACTCGCCCTCGTGCGGCGTCAGCACGGCGCAGCCGGCGAGCGGTCCCGGGTCGCCGGCATAGGCGCCGAGCGCGTCCGCGTCCGCCACGACCCGGCGCTTCGCAGCCAGCAGCGCGGGCAAGGCGGCGCGGGCGGCATCTTGCCCGAGGCCGGGGCCGCAGACCCATACCGTGCGGCGTGGGTCCGCGAGCAGTTCGGCGAGCGGCGCGTCGCTGACGATCAGGCCGGGCTCGCCGCTGCGATAGACGTCGGCGCTGCCGGTGGCGGCGATCGACACCATGCCGGCGCCGCCGCGCCGGGCAGCGGCAGCGGACAGGCGGGCCGCGCCGGTCATGCTTGCGCCGCCCAGAACGGTGACATGGCCGCGCGTGTACTTATGGCTGCCCACACTCGGCGACGGGACGCGCCAGAGCGCGGGGCCGTTGTGCCAGGCCTGCGGGTTGATGCCGCACAGCACGGTGGCCGGCAGCCCGATATCGGCCAGCACCGCATCCCCGCACAGCGTGCGACCGGGCAGCAAAAGGTGGCCGGGTTTCAGGCGGAAGAACGTGACCGTCACGTCAGCCGCGCGAACCTCGCCGCGGGGCTGGCCGGTGGCGCCGTCAAGGCCGCTCGGCACGTCGACCGCCAGGATGCGGCGTGCCGCGCCGAGGGTCGCGGCGACAATGTCCGGCACGTCGGCGGACAAGCCAGCGCCGAATACCGCGTCGACGACCAAGTCAGCGCGAGCGGCCTCAACGGGATCGAAAGGCAAAACAGGACCGCGCCAGCGCGCCGCTGCGGCCTGGGCGTCCGAACCGGCGCGCGGTGGATGCAATGCGGCCACCTGCACCGGCCAACCCTGTTGGGCCAGCAGGCGTGCGGCGACATATCCGTCTCCGCCGTTGTTGCCGGGTCCGCACAGCACCAGGGTCCGGCAGGGGCCGAAGCGCCGCGCAGCCCTGGCGACGGCGCGTCCGGCGGCCTGCATCAGCGTGGAGCCGGGCACGCCGGCCTGTGCGGCGGCAGCGTCGGCCATCGCCATCTCGGCGGGGGTCAGCAGTTCGTGGGCCATGATTGCTAATGTGCCAGCTTGCGGGCTAGGGGAAGCACGTTTCGCGATGTTGTGCGATGCTTCGGTTTGACGGTTGGGATTTCGGGCATGGCGGTCGTGATCACGGTGGCGCAGCAAAAGGGCGGCGCGGGCAAGTCGACGCTGGTGGCCAACTTGGCCGCGGCTTTGGCGGCAGTCCGGCGCGTGGCGATCCTGGACATCGACCCGCAGCACAGCCTGGCCCGGTGGCACGCGCTCCGCCTGGCGCGCCCGCTTGCCGCCCCGGCGCTGACGTTCTCCGACCTGTCCGGCTGGCGGCTGGCCGGCGAGCTCGACCGGTTGCGCCGGGAATACGACGTGGTGCTGGTCGACAGCCCGCCGGTGATCGACGCCGATGCGCGCCGGGCGATCCGGGGCGCCGACCTCGTGGTGGTGCCGGTGCAGCCCAGCCCGCCGGACATCTGGGCCGCTGAGGGCACTTTGAAACTCGCCGCCCAGGAGAAGCGTCCGGCCTGCCTGATCCTGAACCGGGTGTCGGGCGGCAGCCGGCTGCGGGACACGACGCACCACGAGCTGCGCACCCGCGGCTTGGCGGTGCTTCCGGCGGTGCTGGGCAACCGGGCAGCGTTCAGCCACGCGTTCGCCGAGGGCCTGGGCGTGACGGAGTTCGCGCCGCGCAGCCAGGCAGCGACCGAGCTCCGGGCATTGTTGGAGGCGATACTGACCACGATCGGGTGAGCTTGCCTGCGCCGATTTCGAGCGGGCCGGCGTCGCGCTCGTTGACCCCGGGGTCGAAACCGGTCGTTAGGCCGCGCGCCGTTCGAGGTCGATCGACGCCTCCACCACGTCGGGCTCCTCGGGCGTGCGCCGCATTTCGAAACCCAGGCGGCGCATGAAGGCCAGCATCGGCGCGTTCTCGGACAGCACCTGGCCGGTGATGCTCGTCATGCCCTTGCTGCGGGCCCAGTCCATCACCCGCTGCATCAGGTGCCGGGCGAGGCCGCGGCCCTTCATGCCGGGTTCGACCAGAACGGCGAACTCTCCGGAATCGGTATAGGGTTCGCGCACCAGGCGGCACACCCCCACGGTCTCGTTGGTGGCCTCGCGCACCGCGACGAACGCCATCTCGCGGTCGTAGTCCACCTGGGTCATGCGGGCGATCTGTTCGTGGGACAGCGTGCGGACCATGCTGAAGAAGCGGTAGCGGATGTCCTCGGGCGTGAGCCGGTTGAAAAGCGCGGCGTGGGCCTCGGCGTCCTCCGGGCGGATGGGGCGGATCAGCAAGGTCTCGTTCCCGGCGGTCCAATGCTCGGCAAGCTCCGCCGGGTAGGGCGCGATGGCGAGTTCGGCGGCGTCGCCCGGCGGGCGCAGCGCAATCCAGGCATCCGCGACCGAAACACCAGCCGAGTCGGCGAAGATTGGGTTCAGCTCGAGCTCGGCGACCTCCGGGAAGTCCACGAGGAGCTGGCTGATGCGCACCAGGACGTCGGCCACGGCACCGCGGTCGGCGGCGGGCTGGTCGTGCGACTCGTCGAGCGAGCGGGCGGCGCCGGTGCGGGCGACCAGGCCAGCGGCGAGCGCCAGGTTGAGCGGCGGCAGGTCGAACGCCATGCCGCCCAGCAGTTCCGCGGCGCTGCCGCCCTGGCCGAAGCCGATGGCCGGGCCGAAGATCGGGTCGTCCAATACGCTGACCCGGAGTTCTCGGGCGCGGCTGGCCTGGCGCTGCACCAGGAAACCCTCGGCCAGGCCGTCGTCGCCGATGCGCTGGCGCCGACGGTCGAGCCGGATGCCGGCGGCGCGGACGGCGGCGGCGCTATCGAGGTCGAGCGTCACGCCGCCGGGTCCGCCAATGCGGGGCTGGGCGCTGCGGCGGAGCTTGAGCACGGCGGGGAAGCCGAGCAGGGTGGCGGCATCGGCAGCGTCGTCGATCGACAGTGCTGGGCGGCTGGGCACCACGGGGATGCCATAGGCGGACAACACCGACAGCGCCTCGTCCTGCAGCAGGCCGCTGCGTCCGGCACGGCGCGCGTCCTGGAACAGCGTGCGCACCGCCGCTTGGTCGGGAGCGAGCCTCAGCACGGCGCTCGGCGGCAGCTCGCGCGCGCTGGCACGGGCGCGGCGCTGCTCGACGAGCTGGTCGAAGCCGCGCATGGCCTGCTCCGGCGAGGCGAACGCCGGCACGCCAGCCTCGGCCAAGGTCCGGCGGTGCGCTGTTCCCGTCGTTTCGCCCATGACGCAGGCCAGCAGCGGGATCCTCATGCTCGGGGCGCAGGCGGCGAGGGCGGCGATCCCGGCGGCATCCGCGGGGCCGGAGGGCGCCATCACGACGACCACGCCGCCGACTTCGGGCACTGCGGACAGCATCGCCGCGGTCTCGGCCAGGCGGATGGGCTGGCCCGGGCCGGTCCATACCAGCGATGAGCTGACCGGGCTGGGCGGCAGGGTAAGCCGCAGGACCTCGCGCGTCGGTGCGGCCAGGCTGGCGAGCGGGATGCCGAGCACGAGCGCGGTGTCCGCCGCCATCTGGCCGGGGCCGATCGCGTTGGTGACGACGGCGACGGCCTCGTTGCGGGGCGGCCGGCCGCGGGTGAGGGTTTCGGCTGCGGCAAGCAGGTCTTCGAGACGTTCAACCCGCACGACGCCGGCGCGCCGAAGGGCGGCGTCGAACACCGCATCCGCCCGCCCGGTCGGGTCCTGGAGGCGGCCACCGGCGTGGATGGCGACGACGGGGCGCAGCCGTGCGGCCGCACGGGCGGCGGACATGAAGCGGCGGCGGTCCTTGATGCCGCGGATGTCGAGCAGGATTGCGCCGGTGCCGGGGTCGCGGGACAGCCAGTCGAGCACGAGGCCGAAGCCGATGTCGGCGCTGCCGCCGGTGCCGACGATGTGGCTGAAGCCGACGCCGTTGGGCTCGGCCCAGTCCAGCACCGCCCGGCAGAGCGCCGCCGATTGCGAGACCAGCGCCACCTTGCCGCGCCGCGGCTGCAAATGGGCGCTTGAGGCGTTGAGCCCGATCGCCGGGACGATGATGCCAAATGACGACGGGCCCAGCACCCGCACCCCGGCCGCGCGCCCGGCCGCCAGCAGGTCCGGCGCCGGAGTCACGCAGACGGCGGCGAAGGTGCCGTGGGCGGCGAGCGCCAGCAGTGCCGGGGCGACGCCCTCCGGCCCGGTCGCGATCACGCCGAGGCTCGGGGCGACGGGCAGCGCCGCGATGTCGGGGTAGGCCAGCACGCCGTTGACCGATGGCAGGCGCTCGCCGACCGGAAGCACGGCGCCGCTGAAGCCAGCGGCCAGCATGTTCTGCATGACGCTGCCGCCGAGCTCGGTTCCGGCGCCAATGACCGCGACGGACTCGGGGCGGAATAGCTGCTCGGCGTGGAAACGTCCGGGCATTGCGGGGCGGGCTAGTGGCATGGTCCCTCCATTGTGCAGTGCAACATGGGGACGATGCAACGGCTTAGCTAATCACGGTGCCGGTCACCTTGCCGCGAAGCGGAGGGCGGCGGACTATAACGGGCGCTTGATCAACGCCGCGATCTCGCCGACGACGCCCCGACGGAACGCCAGCACGCAGGCGACGAAGATGCAGCCCTGCGTCACCGTGACCCATGCACCCGCGCCCGACAGCGCGTTCTCGGTCCAGACGATGATGCCCGCACCGACGAGGGGTCCGAAGATCGTGCCCATGCCGCCCAGCAGGGCCATCAGCACGACCTCGCCGGACATCGCGTAGTGCACGTCGGTGAGCGTCGCGATGCCGAACACCAGCGCCTTGGCGCCGCCGGCGATGCCGGCGATGAAGGTGCTGAGCACGAAGGCGATCAGCTTGTAGTCGTCGGTGCGGTAGCCGAGCGAGGTGGCGCGCGGCTCGTTCTCGCGAATTGCCTTGAGCACCTGGCCGAACGGCGAGTGGACGATGCGGTGGATCAGCAGGAAGAATATCAGGAAGACGACGGCGACGACCGCATACATGGCCAGGTCGGAGCGCAGCGAGAACAGGCCGAACAACGCGCCGCGCGGCACTTGCTGGATGCCGTCCTCGCCGCCGGTGAACGGCGCCTGCAAACAGAAGAAGTAGTTCATCTGCGCGAGCGCCAGGGTGATCATGGCGAAATACAGCCCCTGCCGCCGGATGGCGAGCGCGCCGAACAGGCAGCCGAGCGCGCCGCCGGTCAAGCCGCCGAACAGGATGGCGATCTCGGGCGTCAGGCCCCAATTCTTGGCGGTCCAGGCGGTGACGTAGGCGCCCATGCCGAAATAGGCGGCGTGGCCGAAGCTCAGCAGGCCGACGAAGCCGATCAGCAGGTTGAAGGCGCAGGCGAACAGCGCGAAGCAGAGCACTCGCATGAGGGCGACCGGGTAGAGCCAGAATGGCCCCACGACCATCAGCGCGACCAACAGCAATAGGGCGATGGCCTGCGCGCTGCTGAAACCAAGGATGCTGAACGGACGCTGCGCTGCGGTCCGCGGCAGGGCTGTCGTGATGCCCATGCTATGCCGCCTTCCCAAACAGGCCCGCCGGTCGGATCAGCAGGACGATGACCATGACGAGGAAGATCACCGTCGCCGAGGCCTGGGGATAATACACCTTCGTCAGCCCCTCGACGACGCCGAGGCCGAACCCGGTCACGATGCTGCCCAGGATGCTGCCCATGCCGCCGATCACCACGACCGCGAACACGGTGATGATGAAATTGGACCCCATGTTCGGGTTCACCGAATAGATCGGCGCCGCCAGCACCCCGGCAAAGGCCGCAAGCGCCACGCCGCCGGCATAGGTCAGGCTGATCATCCGCGGCACGTTCACGCCGAATGCCTGCACCAGGCCGGGGTTCTCGGTGGCGGCGCGCAGGCGCGCGCCGAGCTGGGTGCGCTCGATCAGCAGCCAGGTGATCAGGCACATGCCGCCCGCCGCCACGACGACCCAGCCGCGGTAGTTCGGCATGAACATGAAGCCGAGGTCGGTGGCGCCCGACAGCGCCTGCGGGATGCGGTAGGGCATGCCGGAGCTGCCGAAGGCGTTGCGCGCCAGCCCCTCGATGATCAATGCCATGCCGAAGGTGAGCAGCAGGCCATACAGGTGGTCGAGCTTATACAGCCGCCGGATGATGGTGCGCTCGAGCAATAGCCCGAACGCGCCGACGATCAGCGGCGCTACGATCAGCGCCGGCCAGTAGCCGAGGTTGAGCCAGTCGGGCACCATGAGGTCCGGGGAGATCATCGCCAGCCAGGTGTTCGGCGTCAGCAGCATCCAGCCGACGAACGCGCCCATCATGAACAGTGCGCCATGGGCGAAGTTGATGATGTTCAGCATGCCGAAAATGACCGCAAGGCCGAGCGACAGCAGCGCATAGAACGCGCCGTTGATGAGGCCAAGCAGCAACTGGCCGAACAGCAACGGAGCAGGCTGGCCGAAGATCATGAACATCGCGCGGCTCCCGTTTATGCGCGGACCAGGGGGCAGCCGCCTTCGCTGAGCGGCTTCCAGGCCTGGTCGGCCGGGGTGGTGGCGACCAGGTTGAAGTAATCCCAAGGATACTTGCTCTCGGCCGGCGTCTTGACCTGGAACAAATAGGCCGGAACCAGGGCCAGGCCGTCGGCGCGTATGCTGGCCTTGCCGAAGGCGTCGTCGTCGGTCGGCATCGCCTTCATCCGGGCCACGACCGCGGCGCCGTCGGACTTGGCGCCGATGCCCAGGTCTTGCACCGCCTTCAGGAAATGCAGCGTTCCCGCGTAGTTGCCGGCGGTGGTCATGTTCGGCGTCGTGGCGGGCATGCGGGCCTGGATGCGCTTGGTGAACGCGCGGGTGCGGTCGTTCATGTCCCAATAGAAGCTTTCGGTAAGGTAAAGCCCCTGCGCGGCTTCAAGCCCCAGCCCGTGCACATCGTTGATATACATCAGCAAGGCCGCGATCTTCATCTTGCGCGTCAGCCCGAATTCGGCCGCCTGCTTGATGCTGTTCACCGTGTCCGCCCCGGCGTTGCACAGGCCCAGCACCTTGGCGCCGCTGGATTGGGCCGAGATCAGGAACGAGCTGAAATCGGTCGTGCCGGGGAACGGATACAGTGACGCGCCGGTCACCTTGCCGCCGGACGCGGTCACGAAATGGGTCGCGTCGCGCTGGAGTTGCTGGCCGAACACGTAGTCCGCGGTGACGAAATACCAACTGTCGCCGCCGGCCGCGACCATCGCGCCGCCGGTGGAGCGCGCGAGCATATAGGTGTCGTACGACCAATGGATCGTGCAGGGCGTGCATTGCGCGCCGGTCAGGTCCCCGGTGGCGGCCCCGGTGTTGATGTAGGCGCGGTTCTTCTCCCGGGCGACGTTGTTGACCGCGAGCGCCACCGAGCTGGTCGGCACGTCGACGATCAGGTCGACGCCGTCGCGGTCGTACCACTGCCGGGCGATGCCGACGCCGATGTCTGGCTTGTTCTGGTGGTCGGCGGAGACGACCTCGATCTGCATGCCGCCGCCAAACTCGGCGACCGCCTGCTTCACGGCGGCGACGCCGAGCATGCCGCCGATGTCGCGGTATGGGCCGGACTGGTCGTTCAGCACGCCGATCTTGATGACGTTCTGCTGCGCCCGGCCCATGCGTGGCACGGCCAGGCCGGCTGCGGCGGCGCCGAGGAGGGTGCGGCGGTTGATGGGCATGGTCGGTCTCCTCAGACGTGCACGAAGGAACAGCCGCCTTCGGCCAATGGACGGAAAGCCTGGTCTGCCGGCGTGGTGGCCACCAGCTTGTAATAGTCCCAAGGCGCCTTGCTTTCCGCGGGCTTCTTGACCTCGAACAGATACACCGGGTGCAGCTTGCGTCCGTCCTGGCGGATGGTGCCGGCGCCGAACGCGTCGTCGTCGGTCGGCATCGCCTTCATGCGCGACACGGTGGCAGCGCCGCTCTTCTTCGCCTCGGCTGCGCCCATGTCGGCGACCGCCTTGAGGTAGTGCACCGCGCCGGCATAGCACCCGGCATGCGACATGGCGGGATAGGCGCCGCCGGTCTTCGGCAACACCCGCTTGGTGAAGGCGCGGGTGCGGTCGTTCAGGTCCCAGTAGAAGCTTTCGGTCAGCACCAGGCCCTGCGCCGCCTCGAGCCCCAAGGCGTGCACGTCGTTCAGGAACACCAGCAGGCCCGCGAGCTTCACCCCGGAGCGGGTGAGGCCGAACTCCGCCGCCTGCTTGATGGTGTTCACCGTATCGGTGCCGGCGTTGCAGATGCCGACGACCTTGGCGCGCGACGCCTGCGCCTGCAGCAGGAACGAGCTGAAATCGGTGTTGCCCGGGAACGGATGCCGCACGCTGCCCAGCACCTTGCCGCCGGCCTGCCGCACGAAGTTGGTGGTGTCGCGCTCGAGCGCGGTGCCGAACGCGTAGTCGGCGGTGATGAAGAACCAGGTGTCGCCGCCCGCCTTTACCATGGCTCCCCCGGTGGAGTGGGCCAGCATCCAGGTGTCATACGTCCAATGGATCGTCGTCGGCGCGCAGGCCGAGCCCGTCAGGTCCGCGGTCGCCCCAGTGGAGTTGATATAGACCCGGTCCTTCTCCTTGCAGACGCCGTTCACCGCCAGCGCCACGCCGGAATTCGCCACGTCGATGATCATGTCGACGCCGTCGCGGTCGATCCACTGCCGGGCGATGGTGGTGCCCACGTCGGTTTTGTTCTGATGGTCGCCGGAAACCACCTCGACCTGGAAGCCCTTGGAGCCGAACTCCTCGACCGCCTGGCGCACGCAGGCGACCGAGGTAGGGCCGCTGATGTCGCGGTAAACGCCGGACTGGTCGTTCAGCACCCCGATCTTGATGACCGGCGCCTGGGCGCGGGCGGGCCGCACGAGCGGGGCGGCGGCGGCGGTGGCAAGCAGGGCGCGGCGGTTCAGGATCATCGCCATGTCCTTTAAACGTGCACCAGGGAGCAGCCGCCCTTGTCCAGTGGGCGGAACGCCTGGTCGGCCGGGGTGGTGTTCAGCAGCTTGTAATAGTCCCAAGGCCCCTTGCTCTCGGATGGCTTCTTCACCTGCCACAGGTACGCCGGGCACAGCTTGCGGCCGTCGGCGCGGATCGTGCCGGGCCCGAAGGCGTCGTCGTCGGTCGGCGTCGCCTTCATCTGCGCGACCGTCGCAGCACCGTCCTGTTTTGCCTGCGCGATGCCCATGGCCGAGGCGACCTTCAAATAGTCCAGCACGCTCGAATACACGCCCGCCTGCACCATGCCGGGGCGCTGGTTCGGCTTCTTGGCCTTCAGCCGGTCAGAAAAGGCGCGGGTGCGGTCGTTCATGTCCCAATAGAAGCTGTTGGTCAGCACCAGCCCCTGCGCCACTTCCAAGCCCATGGAATGCACGTCGCTGATGAACACCAGCAGCCCGGCCAGCGTCATCTTGCCGTTGAGGCCGAACTCCTGCGCCTGCTTGATGGAATTGACCGTGTCGGCCCCGGCGTTGGCCAGGCCCAGCACCTTGGCCCCGGATGCCTGCGCCTGCAGCAGCACGGAGGAGAAATCGGTGGTGCCGGGGAACGGATACTTGATGCTGCCGAGCACCTTGCCGTTCGCGCCCTCGACGAAGCCGGTCGCATCGCGCTGCAGCGCCTGGCCGAAGGCGTAGTCGGCGGTGATAAAGAACCAGGTGTCGCCGCCGGACTTGACCAGTGCGCCGCCGGTGGACTTCGCCAGCATGTAGGTGTCGTACGCCCAATGGATGGTGTTCGGGTTGCAGCTTTTGCCCGTGATGTCGGAGGTTGCTGCGCCGGAGTTGAGGTAGACCTTGTTCTTGTCCCTGGCGACGCCGGCCACCGCGAGGGCGACCGCGCTGTTTGCCACCTCGACGATCACGTCGACGCCGTCGCGGTCGAACCACTGCCGGGCGATGCCGGAGCCGACGTCGGTCTTGTTCTGGTGGTCGGCCGAGATGACCTCGACCTTGAAGCCCTTGCCGGCGACGCCGAAGTCCTCGGTCGCGAGCTGCGCCGCGCCGATCGCGAGCGGCCCGGCGACGTCCTGGTATGGACCGGACAGGTCGGTCAGCACGCCGATCTTGAGCGTGTTGGCGTCTTGGGCTCGGCCTGGCCGCGCGGCCAGGATCGGCAGCGTGGCGGCTGCGGACCCCAACAGGCCCCGGCGGGAAATCGGCATTGCACTCTCCGTTCGACGGCCCGGACACCTGCCCGGGCCTGTTGTTCACACGCCCAAATACTCGTGCAGCTTGTCCATGTTCGCCGCCAGCTCGCTGTTCGGGATCATGTCGATGATGCGTCCGTGCTCCATGACATAATGGCGGTCGGCCACCGTCGCCGCGAAGCGGAAGTTCTGCTCGACCAGCAGCACGGTGAAGCCGCGCGCCTTGATCTCGCGGATGGTGTGGCCGATCTGCTGGATGATGACCGGCGCCAGGCCCTCGGTCGGCTCGTCGAGCAGCAGCAGCCGGGCGCCGGTGCGCAGGATGCGTCCGATGGCCAGCATTTGCTGCTCGCCGCCCGACAGCTTGGTGCCCTGGCTGTTGGCGCGCTCCTTCAGGTTGGGGAACAACGTGTAGATCTCGGCGACGCTCATGCCGCCGGGCGCGATCTGCGGCGGCAGCATCAGGTTTTCCGTGACGTTCAGGCTGGAGAAGATGCCGCGTTCTTCCGGGCAGAAGGCGATGCCAGCGCGGGCGACGCCGTCCGGGCGCATGGCCGTGGTCTCGGCGCCGTTGAAGCGGATGCTGCCCTCGCGCCGCGGCACCAGGCCCATGATGCTCTTCATGGTGGTGGTCTTGCCGGCGCCGTTGCGGCCCAGCAGGGTCACGACCTCGCCTTCCCGCACCTCGAAGTCCACGCCGTGCAGGATGTGGCTCTCGCCGTACCAGGAATTCAGGCCGGCCACCTGCAGCATGGCGCGGTGACTGCCGGTTGCGTCAAGCATAGTGCGCGTCAGGCATCGGGTGCCCCCAGATAGGCGGTGATGACGTCGGGGTTCTTGCTGACGGTGGCGTAGTCGCCCTCGGCCAGGATCTGCCCGCGCGCCAGGACGGTGATCTTGTCGCACAGGCCCTCGACGACGCTGAGGTTGTGCTCGACCATCAGGATCGTCCGCCCGGCACGGATGCGGCGGATCAGCGCGACGACGCGGTCCACGTCCTCATGCGTCATGCCGGCGGTCGGCTCGTCGAGCAGCAGCATGGTCGGCTCCAGCGCCAAGGTGGTGGCGATCTCGAGCGCGCGCTTGCGTCCGTATGACAGCAGGGCGGCCTGCTCGTCCTCGTAGCCTTCGAGCCCCACGTCGACCAGCAAGGCCCGGGCGCGGTCGTCATAACGGTGCAGCAGCGACTCTGGGCGCCAGAAGTCGAAGCTGTTGCCGCGGACGCGCTGCAGCGCCAGGCGGACGTTCTCGAGCGCGCTGAGATGCGGGAACACCGCGGAAATCTGGAAGCTGCGCACCAGCCCAAGCCGGGCGACGGCGGCCGCCTTCAACCCGGTGATATCGGCGCCCTTGAACTTGATGACGCCGCGCGTCGGCGCCAGGAACTTGGTGAGCAGGTTGAAGCAGGTCGTCTTGCCGGCGCCGTTCGGGCCGATCAAGGCATGGATCGTCCCCTCCTCGACATGGAGGTCGACCCCATTCACCGCGATAAATCCGCGGAACTCGCGCGTCAGCCCCGATGTCTCAAGAATGGCGCTTGGCACCCTGCCCGTCCCCCGCTTTGTGCATTTCTTATATCGTTGATTTGCATATCGGGCGATGGGGCGCAAGATTGTTCCACGATTGGCGGCCGCGAATGCACGCGCCACCGGGTTTGCGCGCGGTGCAAAGATGGCCAGCCGGCCCCATTTGAAGGTGGCTGTCCGCCTCCCCTTCTGCCCGCTGACCGGTCTCCGGGTTGCGTGGGGTCGGATGCTTGCCCGCGTATTGGCATTATGAACCGGATCGAATAACGCGCATGACCGCCGACCATTCTCTCGTTTCCGACCAGGACCTGATGGCGCGCACTGCCGACGGCGACCGTGCGGCGTTCGATGCGCTGGCGGGGCGTTATTTGCTGCGGCTGCGCCGGGCGGCGCTGCGCGTGCTAGGCGACCCGGCGGCGGCCGAGGACGTGGCGCAAGACGCGTTGCTGCGGGCATGGACCCGGGCGCGGTCCTATGATCCCCGCCAGGCCGGCGTCGCCACTTGGCTGCACCGCATCGCCGTGAACGCGGCCATCGACCGCGTGCGGGCCGCGCGCCCGAGCGTGCCGGTTCCGGAAAGCCTGCACGACGCCTCCCCTGCCGCGGACGCGGTCATCGCCGACCAGCAGCGCAGGCGCTTGCTGGCGGAGGCTATCGCGACCTTGCCCGACCGCCAGCGCACCGCGATTGCCCTTACCTACGACCAAGGCTGGTCCGGCCAGGACGCCGCCCAGGCGCTGCAGGTGTCGACGCGGGCGTTGGAGGGGTTGCTGCACCGGGGCCGCAAGGTGCTCCGCGCCTACCTGGAAGCGCGGGACGCATGATGGGGATGACGCCCCGGCGCCTGGACTGGGCATTGCGCCTGCATGGGACCGACCTGACGGCTTGGCCCGACGCCGAGCGGGATGCGGCGTTGGCCCTGTTGCGCCGTTGCGGCCAGGCGCGGCAGGTTGTCGCCGCGGCGCTGGCCCAGGAGGATGCGCCGCCCGATCCGGCATTGCTTGCCGACATGCAGCGGCAACTCGGGCGGCGGCTCGCCGCGCCGGCCCACGCGGTTCCGGCCATGCGCTGGGGCGCGCTGGCCGCTTGCGCGGTGGCCGGGCTGTATCTCGGCGCCGCCAACGCCGATGGCGAGCAGCCGGACCTGTTCGCAGCCGTGCAGTCCATCGCAATCGAAGCGGCGCTGTGACCGATAAGACCGCATAATGCCCGTATTGCGTGAACCCTGGCGCACCAGGGTGCTGTGGCTGTCGATTGCCGGCAACCTGTTCAGCGCAACGTTGATTGGCGCGCATTTCGCTGCCGAGCGGCCACAGGGTCCGCCGGGCCTTGCTGGGGCGGCGGAGCGCATGGCGCGCGACCTGCCGGCTGCGGACGCCACCCGGTTCCGCGCGACGCTGGACCGCGAGCGTCCGTGGTATGACATTGCCCGGCGCCGCATGGCCGAGGCGCGCGCCGACCTGTCGCACAGCATCGCCCAGAACCCGTATGACGAGGATGCCGTACGCGAGCGGATGCTGATCTACCAGGCCCGCTGGGCCGAGACCTCCGGACGGTTCGGCGAGAGCCTGTTGACGGCGATCGGCACCCTGTCGCCCGAGGGCCGTGCCCGGCTGGCCGAGACCACGCAAGCGTCGGCCCCACGGTGACGCGCCGCCATTCCGTGGCGCTGGCCGCGATGGCGCTGGCGGGGCTGTCCGCGTGCAGCCTCGGCCCGTTTTATCACCGCCCCGTGCTGGATATTCCGCCGGCGTTCCGCGCCACGGCGGACACGGCCGAGGCTGCGTGGCCCGCCGAGGAATGGTGGCGCAACTTCCGGTCGCCGGAACTGGACCGGTTGATCGCTGACGCCCGCGCTTACAACAATGACCTCGCCGCCGCCGCCGCCCGCGTGGTGCAGGCCGACGCCCAGGTGCGGATCAGCGGCGCGCCATTGCTGCCGACGATCGACGCCACCGCCAGCGACAGTTATCGCCGCACCGGCCTGACCAGCAGCCGAAGCGGCGGGTCGAGCTTTGGCATCGATCCGGTGACGGGGGGCGTCGTTGCCGGGCCGGGCGGCAGCACCAAACGGTACTTCGACAGCCGCAGCTATAGCGGGGCGCTGCAGGTTTCATACGACCTGGACTTCTGGGGCCGCAACCGCGCGCTGGCGCAATCCGCGCAGGCCAGCGCGGTCGCGACCCGGTTCGATCAGGTGACGGTCGCGCTGAATGTGGTGACCTCGGTCGCCACTACCTATTTCCAGGTGCTGGCGGCGCAGGACCGGCTGGCGACCGCGGTGCGCAACCTGCGCGATGCGGAGCGCATCCTGGGCGCCTTCCGGGCCCGGCTGAGCGTGGGGACCGCCAACGCGCTGGACGTGTCGCAGCAGGAGGCGTTGACCGCCGGGCAGCGGGCGGCCCTGCCGAGCCTGCGAAGCCAGATCGAGCAGCAGCGGATTGCCCTCGGCATCCTGACCGGCATACCTCCGGAGCGGCTGCCGGTCACCGGCGGATCGTTGGAGAAGCTGCCGTTGCCGCTGGTGGCGCCGGGCCTGCCGAGCCAATTGCTGGCGCGCCGCCCGGACATCGCCAACGCGGAGGCGCTGCTGGTGGCGGAGAACGCCAACATCCGTGCCGCGCGCGCCGCGTTCTTCCCCGACGTCCAGCTCACGGCGTCGGGCGGGCTGACGAGCGCCATGCTGGCCAGCATCACCGGGCCGGGCACGGTGATCGCGACGCTTGCCGGAAACCTGACGCAAACCATCTTCGACAACGGGCAGCGCCGCGGCCAGCTCGACCAGGCGAAGGGCCGGTATGAGGAGCTGCTCGCCGATTACCGGCAGGCGGTGCTGCAGAGTTTTACCGATGTGGAACAATCGCTTTCGGCGCTGCGCTACACCACTGAGCAAGAAACGCTCGAGCGGCAGGCCATTGCGGTGGCGCAGCGTTCGGCCGACATAGCGGCGGCGCAGCTCCAGGCAGGGACCATCGACATCATCACCTCGCTCAACACCCAGGTCACGCTGTTCAACGACCTCGACCTGCTGACCCAGATCCGGTTGGCGCAGTTCCAGGCTTTGGTGAACCTTTACAAGGCGCTCGGCGGCGGCTGGTCGCAGCCTGCGGGGGTCGGCCTATGAGGCGCGTGCTGCTGATATTGTTGCTGCTCGTTGGGGCAGGCGGCGGGGCTGCGTACTATTACTGGCATTCTGCAGCCTCGTCCGAGCAGGCTAGCGCTTCGGGTGGGCGGCGGCGCGGCGGCGGCGCGGGCGGCGCCGACGCCACGCCCATCCCGGTACTGACGGCCCGCAGCGAGACCCGCGATGTGCCGGTTTACATGGACGGGCTCGGCACGGTGCAGGCCTTCAACCTGGTCTCGATCCGCCCAATGGTCGACGGCCCATTAACAGAAGTGAAGTTCCGGGAGGGCCAGGACGTGCACGCCGGCGACGTGCTGGCGCGCATCGACCCGCGGCCCTACCAGGCCAGCCTCGACTCCGCGAGCGCCAAGAAGCAGCAGGACGAGGCGAACCTGGCCAATGCAAGGCTGGACGCCAGCCGTTATGCCAAGCTGGCCGCCACCGCCTATAGCAGCGCGCAGCAGTCCGACACCGCTCGCGCCGCGGTCGCGCAACTCGAGGCGCAGGTGCGCGGGGACCAGGCGCAGATCGACACCGCGCGGACCCAGCTCAGCTATACGACGATCCTGGCGCCGCTCGACGGACGGATCGGCTTGCGTCAGGTCGACAGCGGCAACATCGCGCGGGCGGGCGACCTGCTGCCGCTCACCGTCATCACCCAGTTGAAGCCGATCTCGGTCGTGTTCACCCTGCCGCAGCAGGCGCTGCCGGTGGTCGCGAGCGCCATGCAGGAGGGAATGCCGGAGGTGCTGGCGCTGAAGCAGGGGGGCGCCACTTCGGACCCGCTCGACCGCGGGCAGCTTGCGGTGCTGGACAACCAGGTCGACCCGGCGACGGGCACGATCAAGCTGAAGGCGACCTTTCCCAACGACAAGCTGCTGCTATGGCCCGGCGGATTTGTAAACGTGCGGATGCTGGTGGAAACCCAGCGCAGCGTCGTCACGGTCCCGACGGCGGCGGTGCAGCGCGGCCCGCGTGGCGCATTCGTCTTCGTGATCAATGCTGGACCGGGCGGACAGAACCTGGCGCAGCGGCGCACGGTGACGGTGGGGCATGAGGACGACCAGCTCACGGTCATCGCCGACGGGCTGCGCAGCGGCGAGCAGGTCGTGGTCGACGGGGCGCAGCGGCTGACGGACGGGGCCAAGGTGGCGCTGGCCGGGCCGGACGGCAACGCGCCCGACGCGGCGCCGCCGGAGCGCAATAAAGAGCGCAGCGCCCCCGGCACGGCGCAGCGGCGGAACCGGTCGAGTTCCTAAATGGAGGGAATGATGAGCACCGACACGAAGCTGACGTTCTATCACGCGCCCAACACCCGGTCGACCGGCGTGCGGATCCTGCTTGACGAACTGGGGGCGGACTACCGGCTCGTTGCGTTGGATGCGAAGGGCGGGGAACACCGCCGGCCAGCCTTCATGGCGGTCAATCCGATGGGCAAGGTGCCGGCCATCGTGCATGACGGCGCGCTGGTGACCGAGCAGGGCGCGATCTTCCTCTATCTCGCCGACTGTTTTCCGGCCGCCGGGCTGGCGCCGCCGATCGGCGATCCGCTCCGCGGACCCTATCTGCGCTGGCTGTTTTTCTACGGCTCGGCGTTCGAGCCGGCGCTGGTGGACCGGGCGATGCAGCGGGATCCCGGCGGGGTCGCCATGTCGCCCTATGGCAGCTTCGACACCATGATGGGCACGGTCGTTGCCCAGCTTGGGCGCGGGCCGTTCCTATTGGGCGAGCGGTTCACCGCTGCGGACGTGCTGTGGGGCACGGCGCTTGTCTGGACGACGCGGTTCAAGCTGGTGCCGGAACATCCTGATATAGCGGCCTATATTGCCCGGTTTAATGGACGGCCCTCGGTGATGCGGGTCCGCGCGCTGGATGACGCGCTCGCGGCGACGCAGGCGGCTTCTGCCGGGCGCACATAGCGGCTTTCCCGCGTGAACATCTCCGCCCCCTTCATCGCCCGCCCAGTGGCGACGTGCCTGCTGGCGCTGGCCGTGCTGCTGGCCGGCGTGCTGGGCTACCGGGCGCTGCCGGTGGCGGCGCTGCCGACGGTGGATTTCCCGACCATCCAGGTGACGACGCAGTTGCCCGGCGCCGGTCCGGACACGGTCGCGACCCTGATCACCGCGTCATTGGAACGGCAGTTCGGGCAGATTACCGGCCTGTCCACCATGACCAGCACCAGCAGCGAGGGCACCAGCCAGATCACGCTGCAATTCAACTTGAACCGGAAGCTGGACAGCGCGGCGCAGGACGTGCAGGCGGCGATCAACGCGGCGACGGGGACGCTGCCGGTCAACCTGCCGTATCCGCCGATTTACGCCAAGGTGAACCCGGCCGACGCGCCGATCCTCTCGCTCGCGCTCACGTCCGACAGCGTCACCATCGACCGAATCAGCGACGCGGCGGACACGCTGCTGCAGCCGAAGCTCAGCCAGATCGACGGCGTCGGCAAGGTGACGGTGCAGGGCGGGCTGCGTCCGGCAATTCGGGTGCAGGTCGATCCGGCGCGGGTGGCGGCGTATGGGCTGTCGATGGAGGACGTGCGCAACGCGGTGGCGTCGGCCAACGTCAACGGGGCGAAGGGCGGGTTCGACGGGCCGCGCCAGGCCTACGCGCTGGGCGCCAACGACCAGCTCGTGACGCCTGCGGCCTATCAGGACCTGGTGATCGCCTACAAGAACGCAGCGCCGGTGCGGCTGGCGGACGTGGGCACGGTGGTGGCGGGCGTGGAGAACAACCGGGTCGCCGGATGGTATAATGGCGCCCCGGCGGTGGTGCTGGACATCCAGCGGCAGCCCGGCGCCAACATCGTCTCCACGGTGGCCGCCATCAAGGAGGCGCTGCCGGGCCTGCAGCGCGCGATCCCGGCGGGGGTGGCGATGGCGGTCGTGGTGGACCGCACCGAGACGATCCGTGCGTCCGTGAACGACGTGCAGTTCACCCTGATGCTGTCGATCGGGCTGGTGGTGTTCGTCATCTTCCTGTTTCTGCGCAGCGCTCGGGCGACGCTGATCCCGGCCATCGCCCTGCCGCTGTCGCTGATCGGCACTTTCGGGGTGATGGCGCTGTGCGGCTACAGCCTCGACAACCTGTCGCTGATGGCGCTGACGGTCGCGACCGGGTTCGTGGTGGATGACGCGATCGTCATGATCGAGAACGTGGTGCGCTTCATCGAAGACGGGGTGCCGCCGCTCGAAGCCGCCTATCGCGGCGCGGCGCAGATCGGCTTCACCATCGTGTCGCTGACCGTCAGCCTGGTCGCGGTGTTCATCCCGCTGCTGTTCATGACCGGCGTCGTGGGCCGGCTGTTCAATGAGTTCGCGGTGGTGCTGAGCACGTCGGTGATCGTGTCGGCCGTCATCTCGTTGACGCTGACGCCGATGATGTGCGGGCGGCTGCTGCGGGCGGACACCAAGCCCAATGTCCTGACCGGCTGGTTCGAGCGCGGCTTCAAGGGCCTGACCCGGGGCTATGCCCGCACGCTCGGGGTGGCGTTGCGGTTTCAGGGGCTTGTGCTGCTGATTGCGGCCGGCACCTTGGCTGGCACCATCATCCTGTATGTGGCCACGCCGAAGGGGTTCCTGCCGCTGCAGGATACCGGCGTGATCGTCGCGGTGACGGAGGCGGCGCAGAGCGCCTCGGTGCCGCGCATGTCCGCCCTGCAGACGCAGCTCGCCGAGATCGCCCAGCGTGACCCCGCGGTCGCCGGCGTGGTGTCGTTCGTCGGCGCCGGCACCATTAACGCGACGCCGAACACCGGGCGGCTCACCTTCGCGCTCAAGCCGCGGCGGGAACGCGACCCGGCGCCGGCAGTGATCGCGCGGCTGCAGGCGGCGATGTCTGGCGTACCGGGGATGTCGGTGTTCATGCAGGCGGTGCAGGACATCCAGATCGGCACCCGCATCAGCCGCACGCAGTTCCAATACACCCTGCTCGACACCGACGCGGACGAGCTTGCGGCCTGGGCGCCGCGGCTGCTCGGTCGGCTGCGCGCCATGTCCGACCTCCAGGACGTCGCCAGCGACCAGCAGACCGAGGGTTTCTCGACCCGCATCCAGGTGGATCGCGACGCGGCGATGCGGCTGGGCGTCAGCATGCAGACAATTCAGGACACGCTGTATGACGCGTTCGGGCAGCGGCAGATCAGCACGATCTTCAGCCAGGCCAACCAGTATCGCGTGGTGCTGGAGGCCAACCCCGACTGGCAGGCCGACCCGCACTCGCTCGACCGGCTGCGGCTGCCGGGGTTGAACGGGGCGCAGGTGCCTCTCTCGGCCATCGCCACCATCACCCGCGGCACCGCGCCGCTGGCCGTCACGCACCAGAGCCAGTTCCCGTCGACGACCATCAGCTTCAACCTGGCGCCGGGTTCCAGCCTGAGCCACGCGGTGGCGGCGGTGGCGCAGGCGGAGCGGGAGATGGGCCTGCCCTCCACCATCGTCGGCAGCTACTCCGGCGACGCGGCGGAGTTCCAGGACAGCCTTGCGAGCGAACCTTGGCTGATCCTTGCGGCGGTGGTCGTGATCTACATCGTGCTCGGCGTGCTGTATGAGAGCACGATCCATCCGGTGACGATCCTGTCGACGCTGCCGTCCGCCGGCATCGGCGCGCTGCTGGCGCTGGATTTCGCCGGGCAGGACCTGTCGTTGGTGGCGCTGGTGGGCATTGTGCTGCTGATGGGCATCGTCAAGAAGAACGCGATCATGATGATCGACTTCGCCTTAGAGGCCGAGCGGCTGCGCGGGTTGACGCCGCTGGCCGCAATCACCGAGGCGTGCCTGCTGCGGTTCCGCCCGATCATGATGACGACGGCGGCGGCGTTGCTGGGCGCGCTGCCGCTGGTGATCGAGAGCGGCACCGGGTCGGAGTTACGCTATCCGCTGGGCCTCACGATTGTGGGCGGGCTGCTGCTGAGCCAGGTGCTGACGCTCTATACCACGCCGGTCATCTATTTGGCGTTCGAGCGCATGCGGCTGCGCTTCGTGCGGGCGCGTGTGGCGCCGGCGGAATGAACATCTCCGCCCCCTTCATACGCCGCCCGGTCGCGACGTTCCTGCTGGCACTCGGCCTGCTGCTCACCGGCATCGTCGCAGTGCGCTTCCTGCCCGTGGCGCCGTTGCCGAGCGTCGACATTCCGACCATCGTCGTGTTCGCCGCCCGCCCCGGCGCCGATCCGGAGACGATGGCCGCCAGCATCGCGGCGCCGCTCGAGCGCCGCCTGGGCGAAATCCCCGGCGTGACCGAGATCACCAGCACCAGCAGCACCGGCAGCACGTCGATCGTCATCCAGTTCGACATCGACCGCCCGATCGAGGGCGCCGCGCACGACGTGCAGGCCGCGATCAACGCCGCCTACTCCGACCTGCCGTCCGACCTGCCGACCCGGCCGTACTACCGCAAGTTCAACCCGGCCGAGGCGCCCATCCTTACGTTGTCGCTCACGTCCGACGTGCTCAGCACGGCGCAGGTGTTCGACGCCGCCGACACCATCCTGGCGCAGCGGCTGAGCCAGGTCGAAGGCGTCGCCCAGGTGCTGGTGAACGGCGCCGAGAAGCCCGCCGTGCGCGTGCGGCTGAACCCGGCCGCGCTGCGTGCGGCGGGACTCAGCAGCGCGGACGTCTACACCGCTATACGCAACGCCAACGTGAACGGCCCCATCGGCGGCTTCGAGGGGCCGCTGCGCGCCGAGACGCTCGAACTGAATGGCCAGATCACCCAGGCGTCGGACTATGCCGCCCTGGTGCTGAAGACGGCGAACGGCGCCACGGTCCGGCTCGGCGACGTGGCGGAGGTGCTGAACAGCGTCGCCAACACCAAGCTCGCGGCCTGGCAGGGCACCCAGCCGGCCATCCTGCTGACGCTCACGAAAACTGCCGGCGCCAACGTGATCGACACCGTCGACCGGGTCCGCGCGGCGCTGCCGCAACTGCTGGCATGGATACCGCCCGATATCCACCTGGCGACGATCTCGGACCGCACGACGACCATCCGGGCGAGCGTGCATGACGTGGAATGGACCCTGCTCATCAGCATCGCCCTGGTGCTGATGGTGGTGGCGCTGTTCATGCGGCGGCTGGTGCCGACCTTGGCAGCGGCGGCGACGGTGCCGCTCAGCATCGCCGGCACGCTCGGGGCGATGTACCTGCTGGGCTACAGCCTGAACAACTTCTCGCTCATGGCATTGACGATCTCGGTGGGATTCGTGGTCGACGACGCCATCGTCATGATCGAGAACATCTTCCGCCACCAGGAGCGCGGCCTGTCGCCGATGCAGGCGGCGCTGGCGGGGTCGCGGCAGATCGGCTTCACGGTCGTGTCGATCAGCATCTCGCTCGTGGCGGTGTTCATCCCGATCCTGTTCATGGGTGGCCTGCTGGGCAAGCTGTTCCATGAGTTCGCGATGGTGCTGACGATCGCGATCGCGCTGTCGGCCGTCGTGTCCCTGACGCTGACACCCATGATGTGCGGGCAGTTCATGGCTGCGGAGCAGCGCTCCCAGCGTGGTCCGCATGTGGCGCCGCGCGGCGTATGGGGCTGGATCGACCGCGGTGTCGACCGCGCGATCAATGGCGCGCAACGCGGCTACCTGCGCAGCCTGGATGTCCTGCTGCGCTGGAAATGGATCATCCTGCTGGTGACGCCCGCGATCATCCTGGGCATCGTCGAGCTGTATGGCTACGTGCCCAAGGGATTCCTACCGACCCAGGACACCGGCCTGCTCACCGGCAGCACGACGGCCAGCCCGGACATCAGCTTCGAAGCCATGACGGCCCGGCAGAAAAAGGTCGTCGACATCCTGCTCGCCGATCCCGCCGTCGAGAGCGTCGGCAGCACCATCGGCATCACCAGCGGCTGGTCCAGCCTCAACCGCGGCCAGCTCACGGTGTCGTTAAAGCCGCTGGCCGAACGCAAGATAAGCAGCGAGGAGGTGCTGGCGCGGCTGCGGCCGAAACTCATGCAGATGTCCGGCATCCAGACCCAAATCTACTCGGCCCAGGACCTGCGCGGCGGCGGTCGTTCCGACGGCACCGGCTTCCAATTCGTGCTGCTCGACGAGAACCTGAGTGAGTTGCGGGAGTGGACGCTGAAGCTGCAGGAGGCGCTGCGGGGCGTGCCGGGGATCGAGGACGTATCGAGCGACCAGGACCGTCCGGGGCCGCAGGCCAACGTGGTCATCGACCGGGACGCCGCCTCCCGCCTGCATGTTCCCGTCAGCGCCATCGATGCGGCGCTGAGCAACGCCTATTCGCAGCGCCAGGTCTCGATCATCTACACCCAGCGCAACCAGTATCGCGTAGTGCTGGAAACGCTGCCAGGCTTGCAGATCGACCCGGAGCTGCTCGGCCGCCTGTATGTGCCGGGCGCCGCCGGGCAACAGGTCCCGATCACCAGCGTCGTGCGGCTCGACCTCGCGACCGCGCCGCTGGCGGTGCGCCACCAGGGGCAGTTCCCGTCCGCCAGCATCAGCTTCAACCTGAAGCCCGGCACCTCACAGGGCGATGCGATCACGCTGGTGACGGACGCGGCGCGGAACCTGCGCATGCCGGAGGGGGTGCGGACGGAGTTCGCCGGCAACGCCAAGTTCCTGCAGCAGTCGCTCGCCACCCAGCCGTTCCTGATCTTGGCGGCCATCGTGTCGATCTACATCGTGCTCGGCATTTTGTATGAGAGCCTGATCCATCCGCTGACGATCATCTCGACCCTGCCCTCGGCTATCCTGGGGGCGTTCCTGGCGCTGTTGCTCACCGGCGGGGAACTGAATGTCCTCGCCATTATCGGGATCGTGCTGCTGCTGGGCATCGTGAAGAAGAACGCGATCATGCTGGTGGATTTCGCGCTGGAGGCCGAGCGGGAACAGGGCATGTTGCCCCATGCGGCGATCATCGAGGCGTGCCGTGAGCGCTTCCGTCCGATCATCATGACGACGTTGGCCGCGTTGCTGGGCGCAGTCCCGCTGGCGCTGGCGTCTGGCACCGGGTCGGAGTTCCGCCGTCCGCTCGGCATCGCCATTTGCGGCGGGCTGATCCTGTCGCAGATCCTAACGCTGTATACGACGCCGGTGATCTATTTGGCGCTGGAGCGCCTGGCGACCGGGCGGCGCAAGCGGACGCCCATCGTCGTGCAGGCGGCGGAATAATCTAAAACGGCGTGCTGCCGCGTTTCATGCCTGAAAGGGTGAGGGCGGCGGTCACCAGCGCCACGTGGCTGAATGCCTGCGGGAAGTTGCCGGTGAAGCGGGCCGCTTTGGGGTCATACTCCTCGCTCAACAGCCCGACATCGTTGCACAGCCCGATCAGGCGTTCGAACAGGGCGTGCGCCTCGTCCGTCCGGCCCTGGTTATGCATGGCGGCGGCGAGCCAGAAGCTGCAGGCGAGAAAGGCCCCCTCCCCCGCTGGCAGGCCGTCCTTGCCGTCCTCGGTGCGGTAGCGCAGCACAAAGCCGTCGACCAGCAAGTCGCGCTCGATTGCGGCGACGGTGCCGCGGACGCGGGGATCGTCATGCGGCAGGAAGCCATTGGCCCCGATCAGCAATAGGCTCGCGTCGAGCGCCTTGGAGCCGAAACTCTGGACGAAACTGCCGAGCTCCGCATCGTATCCCTCACGGCAGACCGTCGCATGAATGGTGTCCCGCACGGTCCGCCAATGTTCGACCGGACCCTCCAGCCCGAAATCTTCCACGCCCTTGATGCCGCGGTCGAAGGCGACCCAGGCCATTATCTTGCTGAAGGTGAAATGCCGCGGGCCGCCCCGGGTCTCCCACAGGCCCTCATCCGGGTTTTGCCAGATCGACTCGAGATGCTCCAGCAGGGCGCACTGCAGCGACCAGGTCTTGCTGCCGGCCAACAGATTGGCATGGCGCGCCGAATGCAGGGCGTCCATCACCTCGCCGTAAACGTCCAATTGCAGTTGCGTCGCGGCGGCGTTGCCCACGCGCACCGGGCCGGCGCCCTGGTAGCCCGGCAGGAACGGAATGTCCTGCTCCGTCAGCCGCCGCTCGCCGGCGATGCCGTACATGATTTGCACCTGGTCGGGACTGCCGGCGATGCTGCGGTGCAGCCAGTGGGCCCAGGCAACGGCCTCGTCGTAATATCCGGTCGACATGAAGGCGAACAGGGTGATGGTGGCGTCGCGCAGCCAGCAGAACCGATAATCCCAGTTCCGCGACCCGCCCAGGGCTTCGGGGAGCGACGTGGTCGGCGCGGCGACGATGCCGCCGGTCGGCGCGTATGTCAGGCACTTCAAGGTCAATAGCGAGCGCTTGACCACCTTCGCCCAGGGCCCATCGAAGGCCAAGCGCTTGGACCAGGCGGCCCAATGCTGTTCGGTTTCATAGAGGGCATCGTCGGCATCGATGCTGGGCGGCGTCGGCAAGTGCGACTCGCCCTGGGTGAGGACGAAATGGACGCGCTCGCCCTCCGTGACCGAGAAGTCGGCGACGGTCTGCATCGACTCGCCGCGCAGCGGGACGTTGGTGCGCAAAACCACCACCTGCGGTCCGACGACCGCGACGACCCCATTGCCCCCGGGACGCTTGGTGACCCAGGGGACGGAGGTGCCGTAGTCGAAGCGCAACGCCAGTTCCATGCGCATCGGCACGGTGCCCCGGCGACCCTCGACGATGCGGACGATGCAGCTATTCGGGCTTTCGGGCACCATGAAATCAAGGACGGCGACCTGCCCTTCGGGGCTGTCGAACACCGTTTCGAGCACCAGGCTGCCGTCGCGGTAGCTGCGGGTGGCGGGGCCGGTCTGCGCCACCGGGGCGATGAGGAAGCGCCCGTTGCCTTCGTCGCCGAGCAGGGCGGCGAAACATGCGCTGCTGTCGAACCGGGGCCAGCATAGCCAGTCGATGCTGCCGTTGCGGCCGACCAGCGCCGCGGTGATGCAGTCGCCGATGATGGCGTAGTCTTCGATCGGCAGCGCCGTGGCCGGAGGGTTTGTCATTACTATGCAGGACGCCGCAATGCCGCCAGGGTTGCATCGAACCACCGGCGCATGAGCTTTATCGTTTCGGCGGGCTGTTCCATCGGCAGCAGGTGCCCGGCGCCCTCCACGATCCGCAGGTCTGCGCCAGGGATAAGGCTAGCGATCTCGGCCGCGAGTTCCGGTGGGGTCAGTTGGTCGCCGGCGCCGACGGCCACCAGCGTAGGCACGGCAACGCGCGCGAGGTCCGGGCGGCTGTCGGGCCGGGCGACGATGGCGGCCTGCTGGCGCAAGTAGGCTGCCTGCCCGACCCGGCCGGCCATCGCCATGACCTCGTCGCACATCGCATGGTCATTGAGCCGGCCGGGATGCAGCAACATCGGCAGCAGGCGCGGCGTCACGCCTTTGAACCGGTTGCCGCGGGCGACCAGCGCCATCATGCCGCGGCGGCGCCGCGCCTGCTCCGGCGTGTCCGGACGGGCGCTGGTGTCCATGAGGCATAGGCCCGTGACGCGCCCGGGCGCCAGGCGCATCAGCGCCATGGCCGCGTATCCGCCCATGCTGAGCCCGGCCACGGCGAACCGGGCTGGCATTGTGGAAAGCGCGCGGCGCGCCATGGCATCGAGGCTGTCGTCCTGCGTGCAATCGGCGACGACGCAATCGATGCTGCTGGATAGCGCCTCGACCTGGTCGCGCCACAAGCGGGCATCGCATAGCAGGCCAGGGAACAACAGCAATGACGGCCTGCCATGGGGGTGTGTCGCCTCGGCCATGACTGGTTTATCCGATGCTGTATTTGTGCTGAAAAGCTTGACTTTCGTGCATTATTTACCGATATGCCAGCCGTACCGCGCCCTTTTGGCGCGATCGCCTCGCGTTGGCGATTTGGCACCCCTACAGCATCGAGATGTATTTTTGACGAATATCACGGCCGCTCCTGCGGAAGATGACGTGCACGCGGACCCTGCGCCGGACGGTGCGGCGGATAGCGCGCATTCGGAGCATGGCCAACTGCACGTCCCAGGCGGGGCATCGGAGGACGTGATCGCGTCCGAGCCCGCCGGCGGCATGACGGCGGATGAGGCAGCCTACCACGACGAAGAGGAAGCGGAGCCGAACGGCTTTGCCGACCTCGGCCTGTCGCCGGAAATCCTGCGGGCGATCGACGACATGGGCTATCGCACGCCGACGCCCATTCAGGCCCAGGCGATCCCGACCGTGCTGATGGCACGCGACGTGCTGGGATGCGCGCAGACCGGCACCGGCAAGACCGCAAGCTTCGTGTTGCCGTTGATGGACATCTTGTCTGGCAGCCGCGCCCGCGCCCGCATGCCCCGCAGCCTGATCTTGGAGCCGACGCGCGAGCTGGCGCTGCAGGTCGCCGAGAACTTCGTGCAGTATGGCAAGTACCTGAAATTGAACCATGCCTTGCTGATCGGCGGCGAAAGCCTGTCCGACCAAAAGGAGGCGCTGATGAAGGGCGTCGACGTGCTGATTGCGACGCCGGGCCGGCTGATGGACCTGTTCGACCGCGGCGGGCTGTTGCTGACCGACACCAAGATCCTGGTCATCGACGAGGCCGACCGCATGCTCGACATGGGGTTCATCCCGGATATCGAGAAGATCGTCGGTTTCCTGCCCAAGGCGCGGCAGACCCTGCTGTTCAGCGCGACCATGGCGCCGGAAATCCGCCGGCTCGCGGACGCGTTCCTGTCGAATCCCAAGGAAATCACCGTCAGCCGCCCGGCCAGCGTGGCGTCGACGATCGTGGCCGGATTGACGGTGGTGGACGACGGCGACAAGCGTGAGGCGCTACGCCGGCTGATACGCAGCGAGGACGTGCAGAACGCACTGATTTTCTGCAACCGCAAGCGGGACGTCGACATCCTTTATAAGTCGCTGAAGCGGCATGGCTTCAGCGTTGGTTCCCTGCATGGCGACATGAGCCAGCCGGAGCGGTTCGCGACTTTGGCGAAGTTCAAGGCGAACGAAATCCGCTTGCTGGTATGCAGCGACGTGGCGGCGCGCGGGCTCGATATCGGTGGCTTGAGCCACGTGTTCAATTTCGACGTGCCGATCCATGCCGAGGATTACGTGCACCGCATTGGCCGCACCGGGCGCGCGGGCTTGACCGGGCACGCGTTCACGCTGGCCACGCCGGATGACGGGCAGTTCGTCGACGCGATCGAGCGGCTGGTTGGCGCGCCGATCCCGCGCATGCAGGTCGAGGGCATGGCAGCGGCCGCATTCGCCGAGGATGACGGCAAGCGGCGGCGTGGGCGCGGCCGTGGGACGAAGGCCCCGCCGCGGGCTGCGAAAGCTGCAAAGCCGGCGGCTGAGATGGATGAGGCGGCGCCCAAGGCGGCCAAGCCACGCCGCAGCCGGGCGAAGAAGTCCGACCCGGTGCCGGCGACGCAAGAAACGCCGCAGGCGGAGACGGTTGCTGTGCCCGGCGATGCGGTTGAAGCGCCCGCAGCCATTGCCGCGCCAATCGAAGTGGCCGAGCAGCCCGCGCCCGCACCAGCCAGGTCGGGACGGTCCGAGCCGCGCCGTAGCGGACGCAACGAGCCGCGCCGCGACGAAGCGCGTCGTGAGGAGCCGCGCCAGCCAGATGTCCGCGCGCCGGATATGCGCGCGGGCGACAGTCGCGGCGGTGATCGCGGGCGTCCGCGGGACCACCGGCGGCGCGATGAGGACCTGGGTCCGGCGGTGCTCGGATTTGGGGACGACGTGCCGGCGTTTATGCTGCTACGCTCCCGCGCCGTGCGCAGCCCTGCGCCGGAGCCCGCTGAGAGCGAATAGCCGGAGGATTCCAGCATGAACGTCACCTCCCCGATCCAGCAGCCCGAGGCTGCCGAGGCCAAGCTGACGGAGAACCGCCCGGCGGCGTCGCGCAAGCTCGGTCCGTTCAAGTGGGACGACGCCCTGTTGCTGGAGGACCAGCTCAGCGAAGACGAACGCGCCATGCGCGACGCAGCCCACGCGTATTGCCAGGACAAGCTGTTCACCCGCGTGCTGCAGGCCAACCGGCATGAGCGGTTCGACCGCGAGATCATGAACGAGATGGGCGCGATGGGCTTTCTCGGCGCCACGCTCGACAGCCACGGCTGCGCCGGCGTCGGCTACGTGGCGTATGGGCTGATCGCGCGCGAGGTCGAGCGGGTCGACAGCGGCTATCGCAGCGCATTCAGCGTGCAGTCGTCGTTGGTGATGTATCCGATCTGGGCGTTCGGGTCCGAGGACCAAAAGGACCGTTTCCTGCCGAAGCTGCAGGCGGGCGAGTTCGTCGGCTGTTTCGGCCTGACCGAGCCGGACGCTGGGTCCGACCCGGCGAGCATGCGGACCCGGGCGCGCGCCGTCGATGGCGGCTTCGTGCTGAACGGCTCGAAGACCTGGATCACCAACTCGCCGATCGCCGACGTGTTCGTGGTGTGGGCGAAGAACGACGCTGGCGACATACGCGGCTATATCCTGGAAAAGGGCATGGCCGGGCTGTCGGCGCCGAAGATCGAGGGCAAGTTCGCGTTGCGGGCGTCCACGACCGGCATGATCATGATGCAGGACGTGTTCGTCCCGGCGGAGAACGAGCTGCCGCACGTGAAGGGGCTGCGGGGTCCGTTTAGCTGCCTGAACAACGCGCGCTACGGCATCAGTTGGGGCGCGCTCGGGGCGGCGGAGTTCTGCTGGCACCAGGCGCGCAGCTACACCATGGAGCGGCAGATGTTTGGCCGCCCATTGGCGCAGACGCAATTGATCCAGAAGAAGCTGGCTGACATGCAGACGGAGATCACCTTGGGCCTGCAGGGCGCGTTGCGGTTGGGACGGCTGATGGAGGAGGGCCGCGCCGCGCCCGAGATGATCAGCCTGATGAAGCGCAACAACTGCGGCAAGGCGCTCGACATTGCCCGGGTGTCGCGGGACATGCACGGCGGCAACGGCATCGCCGACGAGTATCATGTCATCCGGCACGTGATGAACCTGGAAGCCGTGAACACCTATGAGGGCACGCATGACGTGCACGCGTTGATCCTTGGCCGCGCCCAGACCGGCCTCTCCGCCTTCGGCGGTTAACACAGGCGCGCCCTTCGCCGTCAACGCGCCCGTCCGCGTCCAGCGCATGGGCGCGGACGGGGACGGCGTGGCGGCGATGCCGGACGGGACGGCGCTCTATCTTCCTGACACGCTGCCGGGCGAATTGGTGCAGCCTGGCGGGTTGGTGCGGCGCGGCGAAAGGTGGACGGCGGAGGCCATGGTGCTCGAGCCGTCGCCCGACCGGGTCGTGCCGCCCTGTCCGCATTTCGGCCCCTGCGGCGGCTGCACATTGCAGCATTGGCGCGACGGCGCTTACACCGATTGGAAAGCGTCGCAAATCGTCGATGCGCTGCGCCGCATGGAGGTGGCCGTTGCCGCTCCCATCTTGGCCCGCACGCCTCCCGCGACCCGGCGCCGCATGGACCTGGCGATCCGCCGCGAGGGGCCGGTGGTGCGCATCGGGCTGCACCGGCGCCGGTCGCGTGAGATCGTGGACATGCGCGCCTGCCCGGTGCTGCATCCGGCGCTGTTCGCCCTGGTCCAGGCGTTGCGCCCGGTGCTGCAACGGCTGACCGGGCTTCGCCGCGAGGGTTCGGCCGTGGTCAACCTGCTGGATAGCGGGCCGGACCTGCTGCTGCGCACGGATGCGCCGCTCACCGCCGGGGACCGCGTGCTGCTGACGGCGCTGGCGAACGCGCACGGGTTGCCGCGCATAAGCTGGGAGCCCGGCGCGCAACGCGGCGGCGCCGGGTTGACGGAGCCTGCGTGCAACCTGCGCCCGGCTACGACGGCGTTCGGCGGCGTGGTCACGGCGGTTCCGCCCGGCGCTTTCCTGCAAGCCTCGCGTGAGGGCGAGGCGGCGATTGTGGCCGCCGTGCTGGCCGCGCTGCCCGCCGCGATGCCGGCTAAGGCGCGCATCATCGAGCTGTTCGCCGGAGTCGGCAGCATCACCCATGCGCTGGCGACACGCGGCCGGGTGCAGGCGTATGAGGGCAACGCGGCGGCATATGGCGCGCTGCGCCGCGCGGCCAATCCGCGGGTTACCGCGACGCAGCGCGATCTCGCGCGGCAGCCGTTGCAGGCGGCGGAGCTGAAGGGCGCCGGGGCGATCGTGCTCGACCCGCCGCACGGCGGCGCGCTGGCGCAGATGCCGGCATTGGCGGCGAGCGGGACGCCGGTCGTCTATGTCAGTTGCAACCCGGCGGCGCTGGCGCGGGATGGGCGCGTGCTGATGCAGGCAGGATACAGCGTCGCGTCGGCCGCGGCGGTCGACCAGTTCATGTGGTCTACCCGCGTCGAGAGCGTGGTTGCGTTCCAGCCCCGCCCAGCCCGGTGATCACCTTCCGTGACGCATCCGAGGCTGACCTGCCGGCGGTGGTGCGGATGCTGGCCGACGACCGGTTTGGCCGCGGCCGCGAGCGGGACGAAACGCCGCTGCCGGAAAGCTACATCCGAGGCTTCCGCGCCATGCTGGCGCAGGGCGGACGACTGATCCTGGCGCAGCAGGACGGCGCGGTGGTCGGATGCCTGCAGTTCAACGTCCTGCACGGCGTCTCGCAGCAGGGACAAAGCCGGGCCCAGGTCGAGGGCGTGCGGGTCGACAGCATACGGCGCGGCGGCGGGATCGGGGCAGCGCTGATGCGATACGCGATGGATGAAGCGCGGGCGGCGGGATGCGGGGTGATGCAATTGACGACGCGGTCCGACCGGACGGACGCGCAATCGTTCTATGCGCGGCTAGGGTTTACGCATAGCCACGCGGGAATGAAGATCTCGCTTCAGACGTGAAAACTTTCCCCACAGCCGCAACGGCCCTTCTCATTCGGATTGGTGAAAGTGAACCCGGACACCAAATCCTTCACTTCGTAGTCCATCACGCTGCCGATCAAGAACAGGCTGGCCTTGCTGTCGACCAGCACCGTCAGGCCCTTGTCCATTACCGTCTCGTCGCCAGGCCCCGCAGCTGGAACCCAAGTCATATCGTAGCTCAAGCCGGAGCAGCCCTTGGTATTGACGCTAATACGCAGCAGCATACCCTGCTGCCCCTTGGCATAAAGGCTGCGTAAACGCTCTGCCGCAGCGTCGGTCAAGGTCATCAGTTGCGGCAAAGCCCGGCGCGGCCGGGCTGCGGTCTGGGTGGCGCTCATGGTCGGCTCCGTCAGAACATATTCAGCGCGAGGCGCGCGTCTTCGGTCATACGGCTTGGGTCCCAGGGCGGGTCCCAAACGGTGTCGACGTGGCACGACGCGACGCCGGGCACGGCCATGATCGCGTCCTGCACCTGCACCGGCAGTTCCTGCGCGCTCGGGCAGCCCGGCGCCGTCAGGGTCATCTCGACCTTCACCGCGTTGGCATCGTCGATCTCGACCGCGTAGATCAGGCCGAGCTCGTAGATATTCACCGGGATTTCCGGATCGTACACGGTGGCGATGGCGGCCAGCAGCGCGTCCTCGGTCGGCTTCGGGTTGACCTCGCCGTCCGGGGTCCAGGTCGACACTTCACTCACTTGTCGTCTCCTTTTCGCCATCCAGGGCCGCCAGCAAGGCATGCCACGGCAGGGTCACGCACTTCACGCGCGAGGGATACTCGTGCACGGCCGACAGCGGCTGCAAGCGGCGCAGCGCTTCGTCGCATTCGTCGCAATGGCCGGTGCGGGCCATGGCGGCGACCTGGTCCGACAGCGCCCGGATGCGGTCGACCGGCTGGTTGCTGACGGCCTCGCACATCAGGTCGGCGCTGGCGATGGTGATCTCGCAGCCGCGCGCCTCGAATCCGGCCTCCGCCACGCGGTCGCCGTCGCGGCGGACGAACACCTGCACGCGGTCGCCGCACATCGGATTGTCGCCCTTGGCCGCGGCGTCGAACGCAACCGGGCGCTGTCCGTGGCTCGGGGTGCGCCCATGACTACGTATTTCAGCGCTATACAGGTCGCGAACGTCATCGAACATCTAGCCAAAGAACTCCCGCACACGAATCAAGGTGTCGGCGAGCGCGTCGATCTCGGCCTCGGTGGTATAGA
The DNA here is from genome assembly GCA_965277495.1 of Acetobacteraceae bacterium. Classification (GTDB taxonomy): domain Bacteria; phylum Pseudomonadota; class Alphaproteobacteria; order Acetobacterales; family Acetobacteraceae; genus CAHJXG01. Next base: position 439,900 of record OZ255824.1, read on the forward strand.
TGCCGGTGCTGGCCCGCGCGCTGCTGTCCACGCCCAGGCGGCGCGACAGCGGCTCGGCGCAATGATTGCCGGCGCGCACCGCAATGCCCTGGCGGTCCAGCAAGGTGGCGATGTCGTGCGCGTGGGCGCCCTGCATGGTGAAGCTGAACACGCCGCCGCGGTCCTGCGCCGCGCCGAGCACACGCAGCCCGGGGATCGCCGACAGCCGCGCCAGGGCATGGTCGGTCAGCCGGCCCTCATGCGCCGCGATGGCGTCGAAGCCGATCGCCTCGACATATTCGATCGCCGCCGTGAGGCCTATGGCCTCAATGATGGCCGGGGTGCCCGCCTCGAACTTGTGGGGCACCTCGGCCCAGGTGGTGCGCTCGTAGGTGACGGTCCCGATCATGTCGCCGCCGCCCATGAACGGCGGCATGGCCTCCAGCAGTTCGCGACGCGCCCACAGCACGCCGATGCCGGTCGGGCCATACAGCTTGTGGCCGGTGAACGTGTAGAAATCCGCTCCGATCGCCTGCACGTCGACGGCGCGGTGCACGGCGGCCTGGCTGCCGTCGAACATGACCTTTGCGCCGTATTCATGCGCCAGCGCCGCGACCCGGCTCGCCGGCACGACGGTGCCGAGCACGTTGCTCATGTGCACGATCGACACCAGGCCGACCTTGCGGTCCTCGAGCAGCGCCTCCAGCCCGGCCATATCCAGCTCGCCCGCATCGGTGATCGGGGCAATGCGCAGCTCGATGCCATGGGCGTCGCGCAGCATCTGCCACGGAACCAGGTTCGCGTGGTGCTCCATGGCGGAGATGACCACGGCCTGGCCGGGCTTCAGGATGCCGCGGCCATAGCTGTGCGCGACCAGGTTAATCGCCTCGGTCGCGTTCTTGGTGAACACGATTTCCTCGCGCGACGGCGCATTCAGCAGCCGGGCGACGGCGTCACGGGTGCCCTCGTAGGCGTCGGTCGTGCGCTCGCTCATCCAGTGCAGGCCGCGGTGGACGTTGGCGTATTGCGTTTCCATGGCGTTGACCATGGCGTCCATCACCTGCCGCGGCTTCTGCGCCGACGCGGCGCTGTCGAGGAACACCAGCGGCTTGCCGCGGACCGTTTGCGACAGGATCGGAAAGTCGGAGCGGATGCGCTGCACGTCGAAACCAGGCTTAGCCATCATGTTCATGCGCGGCGTTCCCACCATTGTTCAATTGCGCGTTCAAGCAACCCGCGGGCCTCGACATGCGCGATCGGGTCCATCGCCTCGGCGAGGAAGGCGCGGACCAGGATCGCGCGCGCCTCCGCGTCGGGCACGCCGCGGCTGCGCAGATAGAAAAGCTGGTCGGCGTCCAGTTCGCCCACCGTCGCGCCATGGCTGCATTTCACGTCGTCGGCATAGATTTCGAGCTGCGGCTTGCAGTCGATCTCGGCGTGCGGCGACAGCAGCAGCGCTTGGTTCATCTGGTATCCGTCGGTCTTCTGCGCCACCCGGGCAACCTCGATGCGGCCCTGGAACACGCCGCGCGACCGATCGGACAGCACGTTCTTGACCGTCTGCCGCGACCCGCAATTGGGCGCATCATGCGCAACCACGGTGGTGATGTCGCCGTGCTGCTGGCCGCCGAGCAACTGCGCCCCGTTCAGGTGCACCATGCCGTGCGGGCCAATCAGCCGTGCATGGATTTCCGTTCGGGCAACCTGGGCGCCAAGCGTCAACACGAAGGTGTCATAGGTGCCGCGCCCGGCGATTTCGGCAAAAGTGGTGTTGACGTGAAAAGCCTTCCGGCCCTCGTCCTGCAGCCGGATATGGGTCAGCGCGGCGCCCTCGGCCACCACGACCTCGGTGACGGCGTTGTGGAGATAAACCCCCTCCCCGCGCGCGACTTCCAGCACCGTCAGCTTGGCGCCGGGCTCGAGGTGGATGCTGTGGCGCGGGTGGAAGGCGATCGGGCGGTGGCCGTCGGGCGTCACCGACAGCAGTACCAGCGCCCCGGCGTCGACCCCGGCAGCGACATGCAACTGCACGCCGTCCTCGGCCAGCATAGTGTTCAGCGCCGCCATCGGCTGCGCGTTGTCGGGCAGCCGGCCGAAATACGGGTTTTCCGAAAATGGCGTGACGGTGACGCCGGTGGGCGGGGTGGACAGCCCGGGCTGATAGCGTCCGTCGATCAGCACCAGGCGCGGCGCGTCGATGGTGGCGCCCAGGTCTGGCGCCTGGGACACGGCGCTCAGCGGCTCCTGGAAATCGCCCTCGGCCAGCGCGCGCAGGCTGGTATAGCGCCAGGCTTCGTCGCGCATGCTGGGCAGGCCACCCTGGGCAAAGGTGGCTGCGGCGGTGGCGCGCATGGCGGGGTCGCCGGGCAGGCGGCCGTGCAGGCCCTGGAAGCGCGCGAGGAACGCGTCGGCGCCGTTGCGCAGCGACTGGTTCATGCCGCCTCCGCCACCACGCCGGCGTAGCCGTTCGCCTCCAATTCGCGCGCGAGCTCGGGTCCGCCGGACCGGATGATGCGGCCCTGCGACAGCACGTGCACGCGGTCCGGCACCAGATGGTCGAGCAGCCGCTGGTGGTGGGTGATGACCAGCGCCGAGAAGTCCGGGCTGCGCAGCGCGTTCACCCCGTCGGCGACGATGCGCAGCGCGTCGATATCGAGCCCGCTGTCGGTCTCGTCCAATATGGCGAGCTTGGGCCGCAGGATCGCCATCTGCAGCACTTCGTTGCGCTTCTTCTCGCCGCCGCTGAAGCCGACGTTGACGTTGCGCTTCAGCATGTCGTCGGGCATGGCGAGCCGCTTCGACTCGGCGCGGGCCAGGCGCAGGAAGCCCACCGCATCGAGCTCCGCCTCGCCACGCGCGCGCCGGATGGCGTTCAGCGCGGTGCGCAGGAAGTTGGCGTTGTTGACGCCGGGCAACTCGAGCGGCGCCTGGAAGGCAAGAAACAGCCCGGCCGCCGCACGCGCCTCCGGCTCCATCGCCAGCAGGTCCGCGCCGTTGAAGGTTGCAGCGCCGCCGGTGACCTCATAGCCCTCATGCCCCGCCAGCACGTAGCCGAGCGTACTCTTGCCGGACCCATTCGGACCCATGATGGCGTGCACCTGCCCGTCCGGCAGATCGAGGCTCAAGCCGCGCAGGATCTCCTTTTCGTCGATCCGCGCCTGCAGGTTGTTGATTGACAGCATTATCCGACCGATCCCTCAAGCGATACAGCAAGCAGCTTCTGGGCCTCGACGGCGAACTCCATCGGCAGCTCCTTCAGCACGTCCTTGCAGAAGCCGTTGACGATCAGCCCCACGGCGTCCTCCTCCGACAATCCGCGGCTGCGGCAATAGAACAACTGGTCGTCGGCGATCTTGGACGTCGTCGCCTCGTGCTCCACCTTGGCCGTCGGGTTGCGGCTTTCGATGTAGGGCACGGTGTGCGCGCCGCACTGGTCGCCGATCAGCAGGCTGTCGCACTGCGTATGGTTCCGTGCGCCGCTGGCCCGCGGCAGGATGCGCACCAGGCCGCGATAGGTGTTGTCGGACCGCCCGGCACTGATGCCCTTCGACACGATCGTGCTGCGGGTATTCTTGCCGATATGGATCATCTTGGTGCCGGTGTCGGCCTGCTGCCGGTTGTTGGTCACGGCGACGGAGTAGAACTCACCGACGCTGCCCTCGCCCTGCAGCACGCAGCTTGGGTATTTCCAGGTGATCGCCGACCCGGTTTCGACCTGGGTCCAGCTCACCTTGCTGCGCGCCCCGCGGCAGGCGGCGCGCTTGGTGACGAAGTTGTAGATGCCGCCCTTGCCGTTGGCGTCGCCGGGATACCAGTTCTGCACCGTGCTGTACTTGATCTGCGCGTCGTCGAAGGCGACCAGCTCGACCACCGCCGCGTGGAGCTGGTTCTCGTCGCGCATCGGCGCGGTGCAGCCTTCGAGGTAGCTGACGTAGGCGCCGTCGTCGGCGATGATGAGAGTCCGCTCGAACTGGCCGCTGTTCTTGGCATTGATGCGAAAGTAGGTGCTCAGCTCCATCGGGCAGCGCACGCCCTTGGGAATGTAGACGAAACTGCCGTCGGTGAACACGGCGCTGTTGAGCGCTGCAAAATAGTTGTCGGACACCGGGACGACGCTGCCGAGATACTTGCGCACCAGCTCAGGATGCTCGCGCACCGCCTCGCTGATCGGGCAGAAGATCACGCCGGACTTCGCCAGCGTCTCGCGGAACGTGGTGGCGACCGACACGCTGTCGAACACGGCGTCGATGGCGATGTTCGGGTTGCCCGAGCCGATCACCCCCTCCATGCCGGCGCCCTCGACCCCGGCCAGGATCGCACGCTCCTTCAACGGGATACCAAGCTTCTCGTACATCGCCAGCAGCTCGGGATCGACGTCATCGAGGCTCTTGGGCGAGGGGCGCTTGGGCGCGGCGTAATAGTGGATGTCTTGGTAGTCGATCTTGGGATAGCCGACCTTGGCCCAGTTCGGCTCCGTCATCGCCTCCCACGCCGCAAACGCGGCCAGGCGCCACTCCAGCAGCCACTCCGGCTCCTGCTTCTTGGCGGAGATCATGCGGACCGTGTCGGTGGTCAGGCCCTTGGGGGCGATGTCCATCTCGATGTCGGTCTCGAAACCCCACTTGTAGCCGGACTGCGTGAGGGACTGGACGGTATCGATCGTCTCGGTGACTGCGACCATGGGGACCTACTCGGCGGAAAGGGTGGCGAGAACGGGGGTGTCGGGCTGCGCGGACGCATGCTGCGCAAGTGCCCGAGGCTGAAAGGCGCGCGGGATGCTGCGGTCCATGTCGGCGAGGGTGATGCGGCTCAAAGCCTGTCGGACCGCATCGTTTACAGGGTCCCACCGGCCACGCACGGGGCATAGATGCTCAGCCTCGCAGCCCGCGCCGGAACCTTCGACGCAGGCGGTGAGCGCGATCGGGCCGTCGATGGCGGTGATCACGTCGGCCACGGGCACGTCCGACAACGGCTGCGCCAAGCGGTAGCCACCGCGTGCGCCGCGCTGGCTGGTGACAAGCCCGGCGGAGGTGAGCGCCTTGAGCACCTTCGCAACCGTCGGTTCCGGCACGCCGGTGATCGCGGCAATGCCCGGCGATGTCTGGATCGGCTCGCCCCGCGACAGCCGGACCAGCACCACAACGGCGTAATCCGTGAGTTTCGACAACCTGAGCATGACACGACCCGTAATCGGACTGGAGTAGTCCTGATTATTGTCAAATGATGGACCGGGCTGGCCGCGTCAAGGGCGGCTGCGCCGATCCGCTGCTCCGGCACCGCTTATTTAGGCACGCGCGGTTAACCGCCGGTTACCAGGCCGGCATACACCACCGGACCGGTCGGGGCGCCCGTCGTCGATCCGCCCGTCGGCTCCTGGCTGACCAGCAGCCGCGTGCCGGCGCTGACGGTTGCATGCAGGCGGGTCCGCCCGCCGCCGGGCAGCAGCCCAAGGCTCACTGGCGCGGCCGCGCCCTCCCGCAGCGCCCAGAGCTCGAGCGAACGGTCGATTGGAATGTTGGGCCTGCCGACCGCGATGACCGTGACCTGGCCCCGCTCACCCACCCGCACGAGGAAGACAGCCCCTGGGCTGCCCTGGGGCGACAACGCGGCCAGCAGCGGCTCCGGCGGCAGCGGCGTCGGGGTCAGAACTATGAACGCCAGTGCGGCGGCGAGGGCGAGGGCGCCAAGGGTTGCGATACGCCAGAGCGTTGGGCTGCGCCACGCCTTTTCGGCGGCGCTGCGCCGCGGCGCGCTGCGGCGTTGGGAAACCTTTTGCAACCCGGCGGCCAGCGCCAGGCGCTGCCACAATTCCGGGGGCGGCGACTGCGGAGGCACGGCGCTGGCGAGCGGGCTCAACCGGTTCTGCCAGGCGACGATGCTGCCAGCGACCGCCCCGTCTTGCGACGCCAGCGACTCTATGGTGCGCGCCTGATCCGGCGGCAGCAGGCCGAGCACGTATTCTGCCGCGTCGAGGTCCCGGTCGCCCGGGGCGGGATCGTCATAAGGCTGGCCACCGGGGGTTTGGCCGTCGAAATCGGAAGGGGTCATGCAGCGTCACCAAGGCAGGCACGGAGTGCCAGCAAGGCGCGGCGAATGCTTGATTTCACGCTGCCGAGCGGCTGGCCGACCCGCGCGGCCACCTCCGTATGGGTAAGCCCCTCGACGAACGCGAGCACCACAAGCTTGCGGCGGTCCGCGTCGACCTGTTGCAGGCACTCATGCAGCGCCTTGCCGTCGCGGGTGGCCAGCAGGCGGTCGAGCGGGTCGGGATCGGTGTCGGGGATATCAGGCACGTCCGTGCCCAGCACCTCCCGCCCGACACGGGCGACGGAGTCGAGCGCGCGGTAGCGGACGAGGCTCAGCAGCCACGCCCGGGCGTTGCCGCGGGCCGGATCGAACCGGGCGGCATTGCGCCATACCTGCAGCATGGCGTCGTGGACGGCATCGGCGGCAAGGGCCGGCTGACGGGTGATCCGCAGCGCCACGCCGTACAGCGTGGCGGATTGCAGCTCATAGAGCCGCCGGAATGCGATTCCATCCGCCTGGGCGCACCGCACCAGCAGCGTCGCGACCTCGTCAGGAGCGGCCTGGTTTTGGATGGCATCCATCATGCCGCCATATTCGCCCCGGCAGCGGCGGACGGCAAGCATTGTTGGCCGGTAAATTAGAAACCAGCCGCGAAATGTAATATTATTGGGGTAATAGGCTGCGGTCGGCGACATGGATTATGCCACTGGTTTGCACATCGGCCGCCGCGGCAAGGTTCCTGCGGTCCTTGAAGTTGGGGCGCCGTCAGGGATGTCCTTGTTGGAATGAATTGGTGTGGAGTCTACAATGACCGCGGCGGCTACAAGCGCGGCAGCCGGCATAGTTAGCGCTAACGACCCTGCAATCAGACCGACGCCATGCATTATCGGCACTCCTCCTCGATTATGTTCTGGCTTGGGGCCGGCCGGCGCGCATTATCCAACCCAACATTATCAATACCGGCTGCAAAACTTTTTGGATGCGCCGCCATGCACAATAGTTCTTGGCGTCGAGAGCGGCTCGGCTTTCCGAAGGCGTATTGATGTTCTGCATGAACCCGAACGGACAAGCGTTCGTCATTTGCAGCAGCGCCATAGCGGGCGGAAACAGGCGGTGCCCAACAGGAGTTCTACGGATGCGCAGCCCGATATTCGCCGTCCTTGCCGCCGCGCTCGCGACCCTTGCTGGCTGTGCCGGGCTATCGACCGCGGCACCGGTGTCGACCGACTCCATCGGCTCGCCCGAGCAGATGCCACAGTCCGCAAACAGCCTTCCGCTTGGCGCAGCGGTGGACACGCCGATTGTGTCGCCAGGCGATGCGGTGTCCACCGCCAGGATTGGGCCGTCCGCGGCGATGCCAAAGACCGCCGCGCCGGGTTCCTCGCCGCTGTCTTATCCGCCGCGCCGGATACAGTAGATTGCCCGGCTAAAGCATCAAACCAAGCAAATCGGACCGAAGTGACGCCTGAGTCTTCCGCCCAGAAACCGCCCCGCATACGCCCGGTGTTCGCCCGCCATGCCGCCAGCCTGATCGTCGTTCAAGCGGGACCGTCGGGTGCCGAGGCGCTGATGGGCCTGCGTGGCGCAGGGCACCGGTTCATGCCCAACCGGCTGGTGTTTCCCGGGGGAGCCGTCGACCCCGGCGATGCAGTCCGGCCCGCTGCGGCCGAGCCGCGGGCGGATGTGCTGGCTATGCTGGGCCGCGCCGCCCGGCCACGCCTGGCCCGCGCCTTGGTCGCCGCGGCGGCACGCGAACTTGAGGAAGAGACCGGACTGTCGCTCGGTGACCCGCCATCGCTGGATTCGGTCGATTATCTCTGCCGGGCGGTGACGCCGCCCGCACAGCGCATGCGGTTCAATGCGCGCTTCCTCGTTGTCGACGCTACGGCGGTCCAGGGGGAGATCGGCGGGTCCGGCGAGTTGGAAGGCGTGCGGTTCTATCCATTGTCGGAAGCGTTGGCGCTCGACCTGGCGCTGGTGACGCGGGAGGTGCTGGAGCGCTTGGTGGCCTGGTTGCCGCTGCCGCCTGCGGCGCGCCGGGCAAGCCGTGAGTTGGCGGTGTTCAAGGAGCGCAGATGGCGCGTTGAGTGAGATTACCGTCTAAATTTTGGCGAGATCGGGCACGTATCGATAAATTTGCAGAATGTTCTTGCTATGCATCGTCTTTCCGTTCATAAGTGCGTCTCGCTATATGGACGAATGTCCCGGCCAGATTAGCAATTAGGAATGGAAAGAGATCTCTTATGGTTGGCCGACTTCGCTCACATGCTGCGGTGGCTGCAATCATGGCTTTCATCGGGGTTCCCGCTGTGGCCCATGCTGATGCAATCGTCCTCTTCAATACGGGCGTGGATGCCTCGCATAAGCCGCTTGCCAACAACGCAGCCGAGACCCACTACACGCTGCTAAATGTGCCGAGCGGCACGACCGGCCTGCGGGTTGCGACCGCAGCGAACAACTATCCGATTGGGCCATGGATCGGCGACGACAGCGTATCTGCGTGGATCGGTCCGAACAGCGACTCTCAACTGAATGGCCCCGTCGGCAATTACGATTATCGGACGACGTTCAACCTTGCCGGACTGAATGCGGAAAGCGCCTCGATCAAGGGCATCTGGTCGACCGACAATACTGGCGTCGATATCCTGCTGAATGGCGTCTCGACCGGGAATACAGCAGGCGGTTTCCAATCGTTCTACAACCTTGCCATCACTAGCGGTTTCGTCGATGGCGTGAACACCCTGGACTTCATCGTCAATAACGCTGGCGGCCCGACTGGTCTCCGCACAGAACTGGTCGGAACGGCCGCTGTGCCGGAACCGGCCACGCTGGCGCTGCTAGGCGCCGGGCTGTTTGGCATGGGTATGGTTCGACGCAAGCGCGCCTGAATGAGGTTATCCGGGTTTCAACTTGGCTGACACTCATGAATGCCGCCCTCGAAGCCGCTACGTGCCCGGTAAACTGTCCTGCGTCGTTCGGATTCCAATTTGAGGGTCAAGCAGTCCGAGCAACGCTGGATGAGCATCGGATAGCCACGCGTAAAATGGCCCATCTGCGTCGTAGGGATCATCGAACGCGGCACGAAGATGGCGGCGTTCACGATAGAGCAGCCGGATCTCGCGCGAGATTGCGAGGCCGTTGCTGAACCTGCCGTAATGCCAGTAGCCCGGCGGTACCGACGTTGGCTGCAACCGGGCGACCTGTCGGCGATACCAGTGCCAGATCTCGAGCACTTCAATGCTGTCGCCGGCATAGCGCTCGATCATGATGTCGCCGACGGAATTGATCTTGGTGAAATGCATGAAGCAAAGCGGTGAGTCATTGACCCGGATGCCGCCATCGGTTCCGATCGCGACCTTCCGGGTGCTGAGGTTCCAGCTCGCTACGTTGCAGCCGGGATCACGCAGGATGGCAACCCCGTCGAACAAGCCGGGCACTAGGTCGATATATCTCTGATCGGTGAATAGCCCGGCCTCGATGTCGTCATAGCAGGCGCGCGCGAGTTGCGCCGCCCACCACTCGGCGAAGCGCCGTCCCAGGCCGTCGCTGCGCACGGCGATGAAACCGAGGTTGAATACTCCGAACCGCATCGAGGCGAGCTCATTGTCCCGCATGACGCGAGAGTTGCAATTTGGGCTCGCCTGATGCGGGGTGAGCACGATCGAGGACTGGCTCAGGGCCGACTGAACGAGATCAAGCGGGTGAAAGACCGCGACATCGGGATCGAGGTAAACGACGGCATCGTAGCCCGCGTCCATCAAGCGCAGCATCGCCGCGCCCTTCACCGCGGTGCAGGCCTCGATGACGTCGTGCTTGAACAACCATGCGCGGACCCGGGGAATGCCGAGGTCATGCAGCCCGAGCACGATGTCGAAACCAGAGAGCAATTCGGCTTCGGACACGCCGGGTGGCGGCTCGTCCACCACCACGGCGCACACTTCCCAAGCGGGATGCGCGGCCCGCAATGTGGCGAGCAGGATCCGGGCACGTCCGAGATAGGCGTAGTTGAAGCTGGTGAAGCAGCAGATACCAGTCATGCCGCCGCTTCGGACAGCACGCCGGGCGATGTGTCCGGGGCCACGCCAACCGAAGTGTCTGGGAAGACTAAGGTGGCCGTCATGCCGCGGGACTCCACGTGGCCCATCTCCGAGCCCTGATCCCCGCACAGCCCGACGTAATCAACCGCAGCGCCGCTGGTGAAGAAATCGATGATTGAAGCAGTGTCCGGCATCACCAGCCCCCGGCCGCTTGCCAGGACCATATCGGCGACGTTGCCGCTACCGCGCAAGGCGAGCACGTCCGCTCCGGACGCGAGGGCCTCGTACGCGACGAGGCAGAACGTTTCGGGCCAAGTCGACAGCACGAGGACAAGGTCGATTGATCTTGCGATGAGCGCGTCCGTCATGGCGGCACGGGCGCCGGGCAGCACCTTGACCAGGACTGTCTCGACGTTGGGCGGCGCCGGATTGGCCGGCAAGGCGGTAAAATGGAAGGTTTGATAGGCCGGCAAACCTTCGATCGCGGCGGCAACCTCGACGAAGGCGGGCCAGCCTTTGTGCGGCGTCGCATAACCGACGAAGGCAACACGGACGGGATTATCCGCGGTGCCGCGGCTGGCCGGGCCGGCCAGGCTGCTGCGGACGACGCTGGGCCGGATGCGAACGTACTCGTGGATCTGGGCTGACGCATGAGGCAGCCGCGCGGCGCTGTTCCAAACTTCCAACGCCGCGCGTGAAGGCGCCACGACATGGAAGGGTATGGCGGCGAACAGCCGGCCAAGCTGCTCGAGATGGGAGTCGCGATCTTCGCCATAGACGCAGATGCGGCAAGCCATGCTGCCGGGCGGCGGGCCGCCGCAAAAGCCGACATCGTTGCGAAGAAGATTATAACCAACGCATGCCGCTTCGTAATCGTTGACCCAAAAAACCGCCGCAGTGGGGCAGAGCGCAGCGTGCAAACTGATTAGCGGGTCTATTTGATGGCCGAACAGGCAATGCACCACGAAGCGGCGAACCCGCGGCTTTTCGGAAGCCAGTTCCGCCAGCACCTGGGCCAAATCGTCATAGCGCGTAAGCCCGATGTAGCCGCCGTTGATTGTGAGGTGCAGCAGGAACGGCTGCTCACCGCCGGGCGCCAGCATCAGCCGTGCTGCAGCGGGCGCGATGTGGAGATAAGTCTCGTTCTGGCGATTGAACGCCATTTGCTCGTCGGCCACCAGGATCTGCACGCCACCGACGGAGTCCGTGTAACGGTCATGACTGACGGACACGGTCAAACCGGAGGCGCCCGGCAGGAAGCCAGCTAATTTCGCGCGCAAAGCACCGGGGGCGAGCCGAAGGGCGTCGGCAGGCTGCGCGCCGGGTTGCCGGGCGCTTGCCGGTAATGCCCGGGCTAATGTCGCGCGCTCGGCCTGCCGCTGCGGCCCAGGCTTGCGGCCTTCTGCCCTGCCGTGAGCCAAATAGTGCCAGAACGGATTGATGTCCGTATCGTCTAGGAGCGAGTTGGTGCGCACGTAAAACCCAGTGTCGAACCAAGCATTGGGGTTCCGCAGCTCGTCCGCCCCGTGCAGCATGAAATGTTCGAGCGGGTCCATGACGGATGACCGCACATCATCGTTGTTCGCGAGATAGTATGCCGCGTCGAACTCGGACGCGATCAAATCACGGGGCAGGACTTCGGCGACACAGCGCGCAGGCTGCGTGGCTCGCCGTTGCGCTGCAGCAGCTTCATACGCTCGCAGCAGTTCGTCACAACCGAGCCGGGTCGAGCGGATAATAGTTTCGCAACGTCCGACCTGCACTGATGCGTCGTGACTATCCATCACTCGAAAGCAGGCAGCTTCGAACAATCCATCGTTGGGCGGCCCTCCCGGCTTGCCCAACTCTGGCACATTGCAATAACGAATTCAAACCCGGATGATCATGCCGCCTTGCGGTCGGCATCGGCGCCGAAAAGGTAGTCCACGTCGTCCTGCTCCAGGCCCGACAAGTCGGAGCCTTCGGTGAAGGTGATGTTCGCCAGCTCCGCTTTACGCTGTTGCAGCTCCAGGATGCGTTCCTCGACCGTATCGGCGCCGATCAGCTTGTAGACGAACACGGACTTGGTCTGGCCTATACGGTGGGCACGGTCGGATGCCTGGTTCTCGACGGCCGGATTCCACCACGGGTCATAGTGAATGACGGTATCGGCGGCGGTGAGGTTGAGGCCGCGTCCGCCGGCCTTTAGGCTGATGAGGAACAATGGAACCTCGCCGGCCTGGAACGCACGCACCGGCTCGGCGCGGTCTCGCGTGTCGCCGCGCAGCTCGACGAACGGAATGCCCGCCGCGGCCATGCGTGGCTTGATCAGGTCGAGCATGGACGTGAATTGCGAGAACAGCAGGATGCGGCGGCCTTCGGGGATCATCTCCGTGACCATTTCCAGCAGGTCTTCGAGCTTGCTGCTGGTCTCGACCAACCGGGCCGACGGCAGCTTCACCAAACGCGGGTCGCAGCAGACCTGCCGGAGTTTCAGCAACGCATCGAGCACGATGATGCGGCTTTGCGCCAGGCTGCGCTCGGCCACCTGCTCGCGGACCCGCTCATGCAGGGTGACGCGGATCGTCTCATACAGCTCGCGTTGGTCGGGCGCGAGGGTGATGCGGCGCAGGATCGTGTGCTTCGGCGGCAATTCGGTCGCGACCTCGGACTTGGTGCGGCGCAAGATGAACGGCTTGATTCGGCGCACAAGCTGCACGCGCCGGGTATCGTCGCGCTTTTTCTCGATTGGCGTGCGGAAGCGTTTGGTGAAACCCTGGCGATCCCCCAGCAGGCCCGGCATCAGGAACGCGAACTGCGACCACAGCTCCTCCAAGTTATTCTCGATCGGCGTGCCGGACAGGCAAAGGCGATGGCGGCTGTCCAGTTGGCAAACGGCGCGGGTCGCTTTGGCGGCGGGGCTTTTGATCGCCTGCGCCTCATCGAGCACCACGACGTGCCAGGGCAGCGCCTTCATCTCGGCAACATCCCTGGCGATCAGGGTGTAGGTGGTGATGACGACATGAACCCCATCCAGCGTCTGCCGGCGCTCATGGCGGTCAAGGCCGTGCAGGACGGCGGTGGTCAGGTGTGGCGCAAACTTGCTGAGCTCTGCCGTCCAGTTGGTGATCAGGCTGGTCGGCACGACGATCAGCGCCGGGCAATCGAGCCGGCCTGCGGCGTGTTCAAACACGAGGTGGGCAATGGTCTGCGCGGTCTTGCCCAAACCCATGTCGTCGGCAAGGAAGCCGCCCAATCCATGGGCGCGCAGGTGCTGCAGCCAATCCAGCCCCTGTTTTTGATAGGGGCGCAAGTCTCCCTTGAAGGAGGCGGGCAGGACGACGGGAGGGATTTCCGCGTCGTCACGGAACTGGCCGACATAGGCTTTGATGGTGGCCGCGCTCTCGAACCGGGTGGAAACGACGTCCTCCAGCTCCAGGACAGTCGCGGCCTCGGTGGCCGGAAGCACTAGCGGGCCGTCCGCAACGCGCCCGGCGGACTCGATCAAGTCGCCCATGATGGCCAACAGGCGTCGCATGCGATCGGCTGGCAGCTTGACGACCCGGCCGTCATCGAGGCTCGTGATCAGCTCGTCGCCGACGATCTGCGCCGCAGCCAGGCCGCCGCGTTCGATTAGGCGGCTCAGGATCGGCAGCAGCGGCACGCGCACGCCATCGACCTCAATGCCGAAATCGAGCGAGAAGCGGCCTGGCCCGGCGTCCGCAACCTGCACGTCATAGGTGCCCACGGCCTCGATCAGGCGCGGGCCGAAGTCACCGTCGATCATGTTGCGCCAGCCGAGCGTCTGCAGGGCGGGGACGCGGAGCGCCATGAAACGGTGCCAGCGCTCGGCGGCATCGGGGCCGACGAAAACCAGGGCGCGCCGTCCCTTGGCGGACCTGCCCTCGGCGACGCGCATTTGGGTGAAGCCTTCCTGGCTGAGCAGGTCGAGGGCGGCGGATTCGACCGCCGGGTCGCGGCGGACAAAGGAGGGGCCGGCCGGGGTCACGACCCGGACGAATTGCCGCTCGTCGTCGCCTTCGGTCAGCACGCCGCCATAATCGAAATCGAGCGTGAGCGCGTCGAGCAGTTGCGGCCGGCCGAACGCGTCGGGGCAGTGCAGGCGGCGGAGGCGGATCACTGGAATGATCTCGGTTTCGACGATCACCTGCTCGCTGGCGCGCGCCGATACGACCACCGGTTCGACGCGGGGGCGGATCGGCGACACCGCCGCGGATTTCTGGCGGTATCGCACGCGGCCGACGGCGCCGGAGGCCGCATCCACGTACCAGGGGCCGAACTCGCTTTGCAGCACCGCGGACTTTGGCGGCAGCTTAGGGCGCAGATGGGCGTCGAACGTGCGGACCTCGCCGCCGGCCAGCCGCTTGCCGGTAGCCGACCAGCGGGCCTGGCCGGAGCTTACGAGCTGCTGGAGCACGTCCGGAAGCAAGGAGGCGTCGATCGCCGTGCGGGTCGCATTGCCGCCGCCCAACAACCGGGCGAGCGCGCGGACCGTGGCGCCGACTGACGGATCAGCCATAAGCTGGCGCGGTGTGGCGGCTTCGATGCGACCCGTCGTCTCGCCCATGAACAATGTGGCCACCGTGGCGGCGTATTGCGCATTGCCGGGCGACAGATCGAATACGACCCGGCGCTTTTCCGGCGCTGCCAGACTGTCGAGCATGCTGTTTTGCTGAGGACGGCGCAACGCGGGATAGCGTTCGAGCGCGGCAAGGGCGGTGCCGGCCAGGTGCGCGCAACTGGCGGTGCGGCAGGAGCAGCGGGCGTTGAGCACGACTCGATGCCCTTGCTCCTGCGGCTCCAGCGTCGCAATCCGTTGCACGCCACGGTCATCGACATGTCCAGTGATGACGTCGCCGTTTAGTCCGACCTCAATTGCGCCGATCAGCACGAGGGTCCGCCCACGCGTCAACGTGCCCGCATCGAAAATCCGGCCGAGGTCGTCGGAGGAGAAACGCGTGGGCATGAAGGTGATGATCCTAGTTGGCGAGAAAGGTCAGCCGGGCAGCATAACCGATTTCGCCAAACTGTGCGCGCCCTTAAGCGAGCGCCGCACGCACCCGGCCATGATAATCTTCATCCGGCACCGGACCGACCAGTGAAATGGTTGGGTTGCTTGCGACCATCATGCGGGCGGCCGCCTTTACGTCATCAATCGCAACCGCCTCCACCTTACGCATCGCGTCCTCGGGAGTCATGATCATTCCATGCTCAAACAGGCTGCCAGCAATGCCGCGAGCCAGGCTGAACGGGCGCTCCTTGGCGGTTGCCAAGCCGACCAGCAGTGAATTTTTGGCTCGCGTCATGTCCGGTTCGGCGATATGGGCGGTCATTTTAGCGATCTCGGCACAGCCAACCGTCAGCAGTTCGTCGACATGCTTTGCAGTCGTGCCGGCGAACATCACCATCTCCCCGTGGTCGACCCCGTGGTCGGAGTAGGCGTTCACGGAATACACCAGGCCGCGCTTCTCGCGGACTTCTTGAAACAGCGGCGACGACATGCCGCCGCCGAGCGCCCGGGCCATCACCTTGTGCGCCCAGACAGCCGGATCGGTCTCTGGCACGGATTGCAGGCCGAGCAGGATTGTAACCTGCTCGAAATCCTTGTCGGTGTTGCGGACATGTCCGCCAGCGTAACGCGCAGGCGCCACCGTCACAGGTTCGTCGCGGCTTGGCAAAGCGCAGAAGTGCTGGCTGACGTGCTCGACGAATGTGGCGTGGTTGATGTCGCCGGTGCCCACGACGACCATATTCGCGGCGAAATAATTTTGTTCGACGAAGCCTGTGAAATAGCCGCGGTCAATCCGCTCAATCAGTTCAGCCCGGCCCAAGATGGGGCGCCCAATGCTTTGGCCGGGATAGGCGGTCAAACCATAACCGTCATAGGCGACATGGGACGGGTTATCGGCGCTGCGGCGGATCTCTTGCAAGATCACGCCTTTTTCGGTCGCGATGTCGGCATCGTTATAGGTCGAAGCCGTGAGGACGTCGCCAAGGATCGCAACGGATTGAGCGATTGTCGTTTTCAGCCCGGTTACGAAATAGCAGGTCATTTCGTGCGAGGTGAACGCATTGATATTGCTGCCGAGCACCTCGATTTCGGCGCCGATCTGGAGGGCGCTACGCGTTGCCGTGCCCTTGAAGGCCATGTGCTCGAGAAAATGGGCTATGCCATTGTTCGCCTCGGTCTCGTTGCGAGCTCCGGCTTTGACAAAAGCGGCGACGGCAGCACTGTCGAAGCCTGGCAGATTGACGGAGACGACCCTTAGGCCATTCGAGAGGACGGTCTGTTCGATATTCATCGTTGGCATGTAGGGAGGACTGCGCGAAAAGTCAGCCTGTGGCCGGTATATCAGCGGATTGCCACAAGCTGGAAAGCTTGTCGGCTAAATTCCTACTTGGCTTGTGTTGGTTGCGGGGACAGGATTTGAACCTGTGACCTTCAGGTTATGAGCCTGACGAGCTACCGGGCTGCTCCACCCCGCGTGGGTATTTTGCGTTTGTGTGTTGGGTGCGGGGGTTTGGAAGACCTGGCGGCGACCGACTTTCCCGCACCTTGGGGTGCAGTATCATGGGCGCTGGTGGTTTTCACGTCCGAGTTCGGGATGGGATCGGGTGCGGTCCCTCCGCCATGGCCACCAGGTCGTCTAAGCCCCCGCATCGTCTATGATGTCGGGTTCCCCGCATCGTCTATGATGTCGGGTTCCCCGCGACGTCGGCGCATCGTCTTTGATGTCGCCCTTCGTCGTCGGGTTATGCAGGTTCTGGTGCGTGTGCGCGAGTGTGTGCTGTGTGTGTTGGCTGTGTTTGGTGTGGATGATTGCTGTGCATGGTGGATGCGGGCATGAGCCTTTTGGGCGATTAGGACCAGTTAGCTGAGCGCATTGCTGCGCGTATACACCTGGCCTATTGACGTGATGGTCTATCACGGCCCTCGGGGAGACCTGGTTTTGAGGTCGGTTTCCCGCTTAGATGCTTTCAGCGGTTATCCGGTCCGCACATAGCTACCCGGCGGTGCCGCTGGCGCGACAACCGGTGCACCAGAGGTGCGTCCATCCCGGTCCTCTCGTACTAGGGACAGCTCCTCTCAAGTCTCCTTCACCCACGGCAGATAGGGACCGAACTGTCTCACGACGTTCTAAACCCAGCTCACGTACCACTTTAATCGGCGAACAGCCGAACCCTTGGGACCTGCTCCAGCCCCAGGATGTGATGAGCCGACATCGAGGTGCCAAACCTCCCCGTCGATGTGGACTCTTGGGGGAGATCAGCCTGTTATCCCTAGAGTACCTTTTATCCGTTGAGCGATGGCCCTTCCACGCGGGACCACCGGATCACTATGGCCGACTTTCGTCTCTGCTCGAACTGTCGCTCTCGCAGTCAGGCGGGCTTATGCCATTGCACTCAGCAGCCGATGTCCGACCGGCCTGAGCCCACCATCGCGCGCCTCCGTTACACTTTGGGAGGCGACCGCCCCAGTCAAACTGCCCACCATGCAGGGTCCCGGCCCGGGATGACCGGACGCGGTTAGACACCAGAAGCGCGCAGGGCGGTATTTCAAGGGTGGCTCCACACGAGCTAGCGCCCATGCTTCATAGCCTCCCGCCTATCCTACACAGCGCTCTCCTAATGCCACTGCAAAGCTGCAGTAAAGGTTCATAGGGTCTTTCCGTCTGACCGCGGGTACCCCGCATCTTCACGGGGAATTCAATTTCGCTGAGCCGATGCCGGAGACAGTGGGGAAGTCGTTACGCCATTCGTGCAGGTCGGAACTTACCCGACAAGGAATTTCGCTACCTTAGGACCGTTATAGTTACGGCCGCCGTTTACCGGGGCTTCAATTCAGAGCTCGCACCCCTCCTCTTAACCTTCCGGCACCGGGCAGGCGTCAGACCGTATACGTCGTCTCTCGACTTCGCACAGCCCTGTGTTTTTACTAAACAGTCGCTACCCCCTGCTTTGTGCCACCCAACCCTGGTTGCCCAAGGATGGGTCTCGCTTATCCCGAAGTTACGCGAGCAATTTGCCTAGTTCCTTCGGCATCGTTCTCTCAAGCGCCTTGGTATGCTCTACCAGTCCACCTGTGTCGGTTTCGGGTACGGTCTCTACGCTGGAGCTATTTCCCGGAATGCGCCAAAAGCCGAGCCAATCCAATAAGGCCCGACAACATCTTGCATTCGTCACTTCCAGCAGGCCCAGGACTATTCACCTGGTTCCCATCAGCTACGGCTCTCGCCCTCGCCTTAGGGGCCGGCTCACCCTGCGCGGATTAACCTTGCGCAGGAACCCTTGGACTTTCGGCGACAGGGTTTCTCACCCTGTTTGTCGCTACTCATGTCAGCATTCGCACTTCCAATACCTCCAGGACCGGTCACCCGATATCCCTTCACAGGCCTATGGAACGCTCCGCTACCGAACAGTGGCCAGAGGCCAGTGGCCAGTGGCCAGGAAACAACGCGTCAGGCTTGTCACGACCCTTGCTTGGCAATCAGGCCTTGCAGCATCCGCGCGACCTCTTCAAACGAGGACCGCCACGCCGCCGTAAGCTCCGGCACCGCATAGCCGAGATCCTCGGCATACCGGCACCACAGCCCCGCCTCGTCGGCCGAACCCAGCGCCATCACCAGATAGCGCCGAAACTCCGGCTGCGACCACGGCTGCCGGCCCGCACCCTCGATCAGCAGGGCACAGACCGCCTTGGACGCACGGCGGACCTGGTCCGCCACGCCGCCATATTGCTCAACCTTCGGCCACGACAAACTCGCTCGATGCACATCGAGCGACAGATCATACGCCAACCGAAAGACCCGAAGACCCTCGATCCGCCCATGATCACCCAACTTGCGTCCTCCTGGCCACTGGTCACTGGCCGCTGGCAACTGAACCCGCAGCTTCGGCACGTGGTTTGAGCCCCGTTACATCTTCGGCGCAGGATCTCTATTAGACCAGTGAGCTATTACGCTTTCTTTAAAGGATGGCTGCTTCTAAGCCAACCTCCTGGTTGTTTTGGAAATCCCACATCCTTTCCCACTTAACCACGATTTGGGGGCCTTAGCTGGCGGTCTGGGCTGTTTCCCTCTCGACAATGGACCTTAGCACCCACCGTCTGTCTGCCGCGCTGCGCTCCCGGGTATTCGGAGTTTGGTTGGGTTTGGTAAGCCTTTGGGGCCCCCTAGCCCATCCAGTGCTCTACCCCCCGGGGCGAACACACGACGATCTACCTCAATAGATTTCGCGGAGAACCAGCTATCTCCGAGTTTGATTGGCCTTTCACCCCTAGCCACAGCTCATCCCCGACTTTTTCAACAGGCGTGGGTCCGGCCCTCCAGTGGGTGTTACCCCACCTTCAGCCTGGCCATGGCTAGATCACTCGGTTTCGGGTCTTCTGCCGGCAACTGAACGCCCTGTTCAGACTCGCTTTCGCTGCGCCTACGCCTAACGGCTTAAGCTCGCTGCCAACAGAAACTCGCTGACCCATTATACAAAAGGTACGCCGTCACCGCATGCCACCGAAATGACGCGGCTCCGACTGCTTGTAGGCACCGGGTTTCAGGTCTGTTTCACTCCCCTCATCGGGGTGCTTTTCACCTTTCCCTCACGGTACTGGTTCACTATCGGTCGCCAGGGAGTATTTAGGCTTGGAGGGTGGTCCCCCCATGTTCAGACAGGGTTTCACGTGCCCCGCCCTACTCAAGGATCTCTATCCGCCTACGCATACGGGGCTATCACCCGCTTTGGCCGGCCTTTCCATGCCGTTCCGCTTCACTGATAAAAACCACTGGCCTGATCCGCTTTCGCTCGCCACTACTCGCGGAATCTCCGTTGATGTCTGTTCCTCCAGGTACTGAGATGTTTCAGTTCCCCGGGTTCGCCTCATAAGCCTATGTATTCAGCCCATGATACCCCATAAGGGTGGGTTGCCCCATTCGGATGCCTGGGGATCAAAGCCCGCTCGCGGCTCCCCCCAGATTTTCGCAGCGTGCCACGTCCTTCATCGCCTCCTGGCGCCAAGGCATCCACCCGATGCCCTTCTCATTCTCATGCTACGCCCCGCCATG
>OZ255824.1:465000-1387500 GCA_965277495.1 Acetobacteraceae bacterium
GCATGATGGGCATCGGCGGCGTTGCGTCCGGCATGCTGCTGCCCATGCTGCGGGGCCGGGCCGGACGGGATGCCACGACGTTCGGGTCGAGCCTGTTCTCCTGCGCCGGCATGGCCTGCATCGCCAGCAGCCATCATTGGGCGCTTGCCGGGCTTGGCATGATGCTGTTCGGCGTCGGCTGGGTGGCGGCGGCGAGCACCCTGCAGGCGGCGGCGCAATTGGTGGCGCCGCCCTGGGTGCGCGCCCGGGCATTGGGCATCTACCAACTGGGATTCAATGGTGCGCTGGCGTTCGGGTCGATGCTGTGGGGATGGTGCGGCGACGCGCTCGGGCTGCAGCCGACGATGGCCATCGCGGCCCTGTCGATCGCGTCGCTGGCCCTCGCCGTCCGCGGCTTCAGCCTGGAGCAGACGTCCGCCAGCACGGCGGAGGTCCCCGCGCCGCCGATGCCGGAGGCGCCAGCGCCCGAGTTCGCCACCATGCTGCCGCAGTCCCGCGAGCGCATTCTCGAAACCATGCGCTACCATGTTCCGCCGTCCGACCGTGCGCGGTTCCTCGAAGCGATGCGGCATGTGCAGCACGCCCGTGGGCGCGCCGGGGCGCTCGATTGGCGGCTGTATGAGGACGTCGCCCATCCCGACGGCTGGCTCGAAGCGTGGTCGACGCAAAACTGGACGGACCACCTGCGCGAGGCCCACCGCCTGTCCGAGACGGACCATGAGGTGTTGGCGCGGGTCAGCGCCTTCCACGACAAGGAGGCGCCGTTGCCCTGCCGCTACATCGCCGTCGATCCTGGCCAGCGGCCGCCCGGACGCCCGGTCCGCAATGCCGCACCGATGGCAACGCTCGATGGCTCCGCGCGTTGACGCGGCTTCCACTTCCAAGGAGGCCGTGATGGCTGAGAACCCGAGCGACATCAAAGACCAGACCCAGGGCGCGCGCCTGCACAAGACGAACAACAACCTGAAGAACAACGCCAAGGCGGTGGCGATGGAGGTCCTGCAGGCGCGCATGGCCGACAGCATCGACCTCGCCTTGATCACCAAGCAGGCGCATTGGAATCTCAAGGGCCCGCAATTCATCGGCGTCCACCTGATGCTCGACGGCTTCCGCGACCAGCAGGACGAGTGGACGGACATGATGGCCGAGCGCATCACCCAGCTCGGCGGCACCGCCCGCGGGACCGTGCAGGAAGTGAACCGCGAGACCAACCTGAAGCCGTATCCGACGGACATCTACGCCGTAGCCGACCACATCAAGGCGCTGATCGAACGGTATGCCGCCTGCGCCAACGCGGTCCGCCAGAACATCGAGGACACCGACGAGGCCGGCGACGCCGGCACGGCGGACCTGCTGACCGAGGTGTCGCGCGGCTTGGACAAGCAGCTCTGGTTCCTCGAGGCCCACACCCAGGAGCCCTCCGGGACGTTTCGTAACTGAGCGGGCCGCAACCGAGCGGGCCGTAACGGCGCATAGCGACACGGAAACGTTGCGACCCTTGCCCGGCCTGGCCCAGAGCACTAGCTTTGGGCCAGACTCGGGAACACAGCATGAACGACTTGCTTGCCAAGCTGGCCGATGACGAGGGCGGCGACAGCTATTCCGCACGGGATATCGAGGTCCTCGAAGGCCTGGAGCCGGTGCGCCGCCGCCCCGGCATGTATGTCGGCGGCACCGACGAAGCTGCCCTGCACCATCTCGCGGCAGAAATCCTCGACAATGCCATGGACGAGGCGGTCGCCGGGCACGCCAGCTCAATAGATGTGTCGCTAGAGGCCGGCAACTGGCTGACGGTGCGCGACAACGGCCGCGGCATCCCGGTCGATCCGCATCCCAAATTCAAGAAGCTGAGTGCTTTGGAGGTCATCCTGACCACGCTGCACTCCGGCGGCAAGTTCGGCGGCAAGGCCTATGCGACCTCCGGCGGGCTGCACGGCGTCGGCAGTTCCGTCGTGAACGCGCTTTCCGACGCGATGGATGTGGAGGTGGCGCGCGACCGTGTGCTGTGGCGCCAGAGCTACCAGCGCGGCAAGCCGGTCACCAAGCTCGTGAACGCCGGGCCGACGCAGAACCGGCGCGGCACGACCATCCGCTTCCATCCGGACCCCGAGATCTTCGGCCCCCTGCAATTCGCCCCGGCCCGGCTGTACCGCCTGTGCCGGTCAAAGGCCTATTTGTTCCGCGGCGTGCGCATCCGCTGGACCTGCGATCCCGGCCTGCTGGCCGACGCCAAGGATGTGCACGCCGAAGCCGTGCTGCATTTCCCCGGCGGCCTGCGCGACAGCTTGCAGGAGGACATTGGCGACCTGCCCCGCGCCGTGCCGGAGCTGTGGTCCGGCGACGCCGACCTGCCCGCCACCGCGAACGGCAAGACCGGCGGCCGTGTCGAATGGGCGGCGGCCTGGCTGGAGAACGCCGACGGGTTCCTGCATTCGTACTGCAACACCGTGCCGACGGCGCAGGGCGGCACGCATGAGGCCGGGTTCCGTGCGGCGCTGCTGAAGGGCTTGCGGGCCTGGGGCGAGCAGCGGGGCAACCGGCGCACTGGCCAGGTCACCGCCGAAGACCTGCTGGGGCAGATGGCCGGCAAGCTGTCGGCGTTCATCCGCGAACCGCAGTTCCAGGGCCAGACCAAGGAGAAGCTGACCAGCCCGGAGGCGACGCGCTTGGTGGAGACGGCGCTGCGGGACCGGTTCGACCATTGGCTCGCCGGCAATCCGGCCCAGGCCGATAATTTGTTAAGTTTTGTTATCGAGCGCGCCGAGGAGCGGCTGCGGCGCCGCGAGATCAAGGACGTCAGCCGCAAGACCGCGACGCGCCGGCTGCGCCTGCCGGGCAAGCTCGCCGATTGCACGCTGGAGAGTCAGGAGGGCACCGAGATCTTCCTGGTCGAGGGCGACAGCGCCGGCGGGTCCGCCAAGCAGGCGCGCAACCGCAACACGCAGGCGGTGCTGCCACTGCGGGGCAAGATCCTGAACGTCGCCAGCGCCAGCGCCGACAAGCTGCGGCAGAACCAGGAGCTGAAGGACCTGATCGAGGCCTTGGGCTGCGGCGTCGGCGACCGGTTCGACCGCACCAAGCTGCGTTATGGCCGGGTCATCATCATGACGGACGCCGACGTGGACGGCGCGCATATCGCCTCGCTGCTGATGACCTTCTTCTACCGCGAGCTGCCGGAGCTGGTGCAGCACGGCCACATCTATCTGGCCCAGCCGCCGCTGTATCGGCTGACCCAGGGCGCCAGGTCGATCTATGCGATGAACGACGCCGACAAGGACCGGCAGATGAAGCGCGGCTTCAAGGCGGGCACCAAGGTCGAAGTGAGCCGCTTCAAGGGCCTGGGCGAGATGCCTCCCATGGCATTGAAGGAGACCACCATGGACCCGGCCAAGCGCACCCTGCTCAAGGTCGTGGCGGCGCCGGAGCATCGCCATGCGACCGACACCCTGGTCGAAAGCCTGATGGGCCGCCGTCCGGAGCTGCGGTTCCAGTTCATCCAGGACCACGCCCGCACGGTCGAGGACATCGATGTCTGATGGGCGGTTGCCCGCGACGGAGGCGGCGAGCCCGCGCTTCGCCGCCATGGACACCTGGCCGTCCGCCGACATCTTGGAGGCGCTGCTGGAGGGGCAGATGGCGGCGGTCGCTGCCGTGCGCCCGGCGTTGCCCGCATTGGCCGCCGCTGCGGACGCCGCTGCCGAGCGCCTTTGCGATGGTGGCCGCCTGGCCTACGCCGGCGCGGGGACCTCCGGCCGCATCGGCGTGCAGGATGGCGCCGAGCTTGCGCCGACCTTCGATTGGCCGCGCGGCCGGCTGGTTTTACTGCTTGCGGGTGGCGAGGCGGCATTGACGCAGGCGGTCGAGGATGCGGAGGACCGGGACAGCCAGGCGCGCGGGGACGTGGCCGCTGCTAAGCTGGGCGCGGCGGACGTTTTGGTGGGCCTCGCCGCCAGTGGGGCCACGCCCTATACGCTGGCGTGCCTGCAGGCTGCGCGGTTGGCCGGGGCGCTCACGATCGGCATTGCGAACAGCCCGGGCGCACCCCTGCTCGATGCCGCGGACCATGCGATCCTGATCGAGACCGGGGCGGAGCCGATCGCCGGGTCGACCCGGATGAAGGCCGGCACGGCGCAGAAGGTGGCGCTGAACCTGTTCAGCACCTTGCTGATGACGCGGCTTGGCCGGGTCTATCGGGGCCAGATGGTCGACATGGCCGCGCGCAACGGCAAGCTGCGCGCCCGGGCGATCCGCATGCTGCGGGAACTGACGGGCTGCTCATTGGAGGCTGGTACGTCCGCCCTGACGCAGGCCGACGGCAGCGTGAAGGCCGCCGTGCTGATGCTCCGTGGCCTGAACCGGCCTAGGGCGGACGCGCTGCTGGCGCAGCATGGCGGCCAGTTGCGGCAGGCGCTCGAAAGCCTTGGCTAGCTGCGACATGGCGGCGACGTGCTAGCGCTTGCCCACCGACCACAGCATCAGCCAGCGCACCGGAAATACCCAAACGATGCCCGCCACGCACCAATACAACGCCTCGAGCGTCCAATGCAGCCGCGGCACAAGGTCCGGCAAGGTGATCGCCGCCACGATGTAGGCCGCGACGAACAGCAGCCCGGCGATGGTGGCGATGGTTGGCCTGGACATGCCGGCTGCCTACCCCGGCCCACCGGTTGCCGCAATGCCCCCGAGGCAGTAAGCCCGCCGCAACTGATCAGGGCGTCACCATGGACCTCAAGGACCACATCCGCGGCATCCCGGATTTCCCCAAGCCCGGCATCCTGTTCTACGACATCTCCACCCTGCTGCGGCACCCCGACGCGTGGCAGGTCGCGATGGGACGCCTGGCCAACACGGTCCGGGCGTATCACCCTCAGCTCCTGGCCGGCGTTGAGTCGCGCGGCTTCCTGCTCGCCGCCCCACTGGCGCTGAAGCTTGGCTGCGGCTTCGTCATGCTGCGGAAACCCGGTAAGCTGCCGGGCGAGGTGGTCGGACTGGACTACGCCCTCGAATACGGCACCGACCGAATCGAGATCCAGGCCGATGCCGTCGCCCCCGGGACCCGCGTGGTGGTGGTCGACGACCTGCTGGCAACCGGCGGCACCATGGCGGCGGGCATTGCGCTGCTGCGCCGCGTCGGCGCCGACGTTCCGGCCGCTGCCGCGCTGATTGAACTCAACTTTTTGGGCGGCCGCGCCAAATTGGACGTGCCGTTCGAGGCCTTGGTGTCTTACGACACCTGATCTTGAACAATCGCTCATTTGACATCCGTGTCCGACGGGGTACCAGTCCTGGCTGGACTTGATTGAGTCCAAACCCTGGAGGGGGAACCCATGACTGGCCTGCCGCCTAGCCGCCGCCGCGCGCTGTCGATGGGCGCAGGCCTGCTCGCCGGTTTGGGTGCCTCCCGTTTCGCCAACGCTGCGGCCAATCCGCCGAAGCCAGCCGCTGCCGCTCCGGGCATTCCGGCGTCCCCGGCCAACCTTCTCGCCAGCTTTGCCGAGCGCCCCGCCCTCGTCGTCGCGGGTCCGCCGCAGGGACGGCTCGACCACTGGGCCGACCTGCTGATACCCGCCCTCGCCCGCGCCTTTCCCAGCGCATTCGCTGGATCGGCCGCGCAGCCGGTCGCGCGCAGTGCCGTCGGCGGCGCAGACGGCGTGACCGGCGCCAACCAGTTCGAGGCGCACGTGCCTCCGGATGGCGACACCGCGCTGCTGCTGCCGGGTTCGGCCGCCATGGCCTGGCTGGTCGGGGACCCGCGCGCGCAATTCGACGCGGCACGCTGGGTTCCCGCCTGGGCTGGCCTCACCTCCGCCGTGCTGGTCAGCCGCGTGCCGCTCAGCCCCGGACGCACACTTCGTGTTGGCGGCGCGCAGCCGGCCGGGCTGGCGCTGCCCGTGTTGCTGGCGCTCGACATGCTCGGGATCGAAGTGACACCGAGCGCCAACAACGTCGCCGACGCCGTGTTCCATTCCGGCCAAGGTACGCCGGCGGCCGCCGCGGCGCAGCGGGGCATGTCGCCGGTCATGACCCTTGGCACCGTCGACTCCGGCGGTGCATGGCTGCGCGATCCCGCCTTCCCGTCCGTGCCGACCGCCATGGAGGCGGCATCCCGGCAGTCTCCGCCGCCGGCCATGCTCGCGGCCCTGCACGCCACCGCCGCTGCCGCCATCGTCGATGTGGCGCTGGTGCTGCCGCAGCTCTCCCCCGCGAACCGCGTGGCGCTGTGGCGTCGCGCCTGCGCCGAGGCGGCGGCCACCCCTGGCCTGCTGTCCGAGGCCGCGTCGCTCGGCGTCCGCGCCGCGCCGGCCCCTGCAACCGCCACGCTCACCCGGGCAATCGCCGCCGACGTGCCGACGCTGCTCGCGTTGCGCGCCTGGCTCGACGCCCGGTGGGGCTGGCGTCCGGCTTAGGCCCCCGCCGTCGCGACCCGGATGCAACGGCGCATCACCGTCGGCAGCGCCTCGTCCGCCAATGCCGCGGCGTCGCGCAGCAGTCCATCGGCGGCGATGCGGTCCACCCGCGCCGTATAAACGTCCATCGTCAGGGTGAAATGGGTGAAGCCGTGCGTCGCCTGCCCGGCCAGCCGCCAATCCGCGGCTTGCGGCGCATGGGTCAACGCCTCCGCCCTCGGCCACGGTTCTGTCCGCCACGGCGCACCCGGCAGCTCCAACATGCCGCCCAGCAACCCGTGCGGCGGACGGCGACGCAGCAGCACCTGCCCGGACGCATCCACCAGCCAGAACTGCGCCCCGTGCCGCATCGGCCGCGCTGGCTTGGGCGCCTTCCTCGGCAACGCCGCTGCAACCCCATGCGCCCGTGCCCGGCACGCCTCCATCCACGGACAGAGCGCGCAGGCCGGCGCACGCGGCGTGCAGATCGTCGCGCCCAAGTCGAACAGCGCCTGGGTGAAGTCTGCCGGACGCGCCTGGGCTGCCGGGTCCTGCCCGAGCTGCGCCGCAGCCGCTGCGATGGCGCGCCGCGCACCGGGCAGCGGGTCGTCGATGGCAAACATCCTCGCCGCCACACGTTCGACGTTGCCGTCCACCGGCACCACCGCCCGGCCAAATGCGATGCTCGCGATGGCGGCGGCGGTGTATTCGCCGATGCCCGGCAAGGCGCGCAATCCCGCGAGATCGTCTGGAAACCCGCCGCCGGACGCCACCCGGCGCGCGCAGGCGAGCAGGTTCCGCGCCCGGGCGTAGTAGCCAAGCCCGGCCCACGCTTCCATGACCGCGCCGTCCTCGGCCGCCGCCAACGCCTCGATTGTTGGAAACCGCAGCACAAACCGCTCATAATACGGTATAACCGCCGCGACCGTCGTCTGTTGCAGCATGATCTCGCTGAGCCACACCCGGTATGGGTCCGCCGGCTCGCCGGGCAGGGCG
This sequence comes from Acetobacteraceae bacterium, assembly GCA_965277495.1. GTDB lineage: Bacteria > Pseudomonadota > Alphaproteobacteria > Acetobacterales > Acetobacteraceae > CAHJXG01. The sequence goes on from OZ255824.1 coordinate 472,383, forward strand.
CGCCAGGGCATCCGGCGGCGGTGGCGATCATACCAGCGCAGCAATGCGCCGGCGGGCGGGGGTAGCGCGATGGCGGGGAGCACGGGCTGGATATGACGACGACAGACGGACCCGGCAAGCAACTCCCCAACACGGAGCGCATGGCCCCTCAAGATGCGCCACGTCACGTCTATGGCCCGCGCCCGATTGGCGCCGTGGTGCCCGCCGTGACCCGCCCCGCCTTCCGCAAGCGCGCGCCCGGCAGCGCCCAGGTCATGGCGGATTGGGCGCAGATCGTCGGCCCCGAACTATCGGCCACCACCACGCCGCGAAGGCTGACCAACGGCACGCTCACGCTGGCCTGCGCTGGCCCGGTCGCGCTGGAGCTGCAGCACCTCAGCGAGCAGGTGCTCGCCCGCGTGAACGGCCATTTGGGCCGCAAGGTGGCCGAGCGACTCCGTTTCGTTCAGGATCCGACCGAACCCGCCAAGGCGCCGCCGGCCCGGCCCCGCCGCGTGGCCCCGCCCGTCGAAGTGCCGGGAATTCCGCCGGGGCCACTGCACGACGCCCTTGCGGCGCTGGGCCGGCGCATCGGCGAGACCGACCAAAGCTGACTCCGAAACCGATCAGACTTGACGCGACTGCGGGGAGCACGACCATAGGTTCCAACACTCCCCAATTTCGAGGACGTCATGCCCGTCACCCGCCGCCTGCTGATCGCCGCCGCCCCTACCCTCCTGACGTTAACCCCGGCACGCGCCCAACCGGCCGACCCGCGCCTGGCCGAGCGCAGCATGGGCCCTGCCGACGCGAAGGTCGTCGTCACCGAGTGGTTCTCCCTGACCTGCACCCACTGCGCCGCGTTCCAAAAGGAGACCTTCAGCCAGGTCCGCGCCAAACTCATCGACACCGGACGGATTCGCTATGTTTGGCGCGACTTCCCGCTCGACCAGATCGCGCTCACCGCCGCCATGGTCGCCCGCGCCCTGCCGCCCGAGCGTTATGAGCCGTTCATCACCGCCCTGCTGGCGAGCCAGGACCGTTGGGCGTTCGCCCGCGGCGTGAACTCGACGGAGGAGCTCGCGAAGTTCGCCGCCCTGGCCGGCATGTCCCGCGCCACGTTCAACGCGACGATCGCCGACGCCGACCTGAAGCGCGCGATCCTCACGGACCAGGAGGAGGGCGAGAAGAAGTACGGCGTCAACAGCACGCCCACCTTCGTCATGAACGGCAAAACGACTTCCGGCGCCCTTTCCTACGACGACTTCGCCAAGGCCGTCGATGCAGCGACGAGCTAAACGCGCCCCATGGCGGCGCGCTTCGTCCGGCTGCGGATCACCGGGTTCAAGAGCTTTGCCGAGCCTGCGGCCGTGGAGATTCTGCCGGGCCTGACCGGCGTCGTCGGACCGAATGGCTGCGGCAAGTCGAACGTGGCGGAGGCGCTGCGCTGGGTCATGGGCGAGAGCAACGCCCGCACCCTGCGCGGCGGCGAGATGGACGATGTCATCTTCGCCGGCACCGCTGCCCGTCCGAGCCGCAACCTCGCCGAGGTCGCGCTGACTCTCGAGGGCGACGGCGATGAGCCTGGCTTCGACGGCCATCCGGAGCTGCAGGTGGTCCGCCGCATCGAGCGTGGCGGCGGCAGCTTCTATCGGGTGAACGGGCGCGAGACCCGGGCACGCGACGTGCAGACCCTGTTCGCCGACCTGGCCAGCGGCGCGCGCTCCTCCGCCATGATCAGCCAGGGCCGCGTCGCCGCCATCGTTGCCGCCCGTCCGGACGAGCGGCGCATGATATTGGAGGAGGCAGCCGGGATCACTGGCCTGCACGGACGCCGCGCCGAGGCCGAAGGCAAGCTGCGCGCCGCGGAACAGAACCTGGAGCGCACCGAACAGGAGCGCGGAATGCTTGAAGCCCAGCTTGCGGCGTTGCGCCGCCAGGCCGCGGAGGCCGAGCGTTACCGGGCCGTTTGCGCCGCAGTGCATGGGGCGGAGACGGCGCTGCTGTCGCTCGCCCACGCCCGCGCGCAGGCCGATTACGCCCGTGCCGAGGCCGGGTTGGAACGGGCCGCTCGCGCCGTCGTGCAGGCCGATGCTGCCGCCGATGCTGCCGAGAAGGAAGCCGCTTGCGCCGCCGTAGCCCTCCCCGCCTTGCGCGACGCCGACGCCTCCGCCCGGATTTTGCTGGAGCGCGCCCGTGTTGGGCAGCAGGTGCTCGCCGCCGATGCTGCCCGCGCCCAGGACGCGCTTTCGGCCGCGACCGCCCGGTGCGAGCAGTTGCAGCGCGACCTCGGCCACGCCATGCAGGTGCAGCGCGACGCCGCCAGCGCCGATGCGCGCCTCGCCGCGGAGGCCGAGCGGCTTGCGCAGGATGCAGTGAACAGCCCCGCCCGACTCGAAGCCGCCTGCGCCGAGGCCGCTGCCGCGAGCGAGGCCGCCAATCAGGCCGAGGCCGCCGCGACGGAGGCTGCTGAACGCGCCGCTGCTCTGTCGGCCAGCACGCAGGCGGCGGCGGCGCTGCTTGATCAGGCCGCATCCCGTGCCCGCCGCACCGATGCCGCGCTCGCGCGCCTTGCCGCCGAGCGGGCCCATGCCGTGACGCAGTTAGTCGACCCCACCCGTATTGCGGCCGCTCGGCAGGCGCATTCGGCCGCCGAAACTGCGGCTGGCGCGGCACGCTTGCGCCTGGAGCACGCGGAAGCTGCCCGCGCCGCTGCCGCGCCGGGCGGCATTGCTGTCCGCGAGGCGGCGATCCGATGCGAAGCCGTCCGGTCTAGGCTCGCCGCCGAGGTGGGCGCGCTGGCCGAAATCTCGGCGGTAGGGGACAATGAGCGCTGGCCGCCCATGCTCGACCAAATGCGCGTGCCGCCTGGTTTGGAGACGGCGTTGGGCGCAGTGCTGGGCGAAGACCTGGTGGCTGCTGCCGATCCTGCCGCTGCCCGCCATTGGCGCGAACTGCCGTTGGCGGAACCGCCCGCCCCGCCAGGCCAGACGCTCGCCATGATGGTGAACGGCCCGGCGGCGCTGTCCCGGGCGCTGGGCGCGATCGGTTTCGTGGCGGACGACGCGGCCGGGGACGCGGCGCATCACGCGCTGCAGCCGGGGCAAAGCCTGGTCTCGGTGGCGGGCGCGGTTTGGCGCTGGGACGGCTATACGGTCCGGGCGGGCACGCCATCGGCCGCCGCCGTGCGCCTGCAGCAGCGCAACCGCCTGGCCGAACTACGGGTCCAGCTCGATGCGGCCACCGCGGCCGTGGAGGCCGCCCAAAGCGTCCGCCTCGCCGCCGACGCCGCCGAACGCGAGGCCGCCGGGTTTGAAAGCCAGGCCCGCCCCGCCCAGCGTGAGGCCGAGCAGCAGGCCAGCCGCACCCGGCAAGCCGCGGCCTCGCTGCTAGCCCAAGCCGCGGCGGCAACGGCCCGGCTCGCCGGCCTTGACGAGCAGATTGCCGCGCTGCAGCCCGAAGCGGCGGAAGCAGCCGCGGCGCTCGGCTACGTCAGTTCCCAGCGCGCCGCCTTGCCGGACGCCGCCACGTCGCGTGCGGCGCTTGACCATGCCCGCGCTGCCTTGGTTGCCGCCCGCAGCCGGGACAACGCCGCCGCCCGCGCGCTCGACGCCATGACGCGCGACGACGCCGCCCGGACTGCCCGGCAGCGCATCCTGCTGCGGGAGCGTGAGGACTGGCGTATGCGCACGGACGACGCGGCCGGACGCTTGGCCGACCTCCGTGCCCGGACTGCCGAGGCCGAGGCGGAGCGCGCCCGTATGGCCGCGGCACCCGGACGGCTCACCCACGACGCCGCCGCCGCTGCCGAGGCGCTGCATGAGGCCGAAGCCGCCCAACGCGCCGCCGCCACGGCGCTGGACATCGGGGACCGCCAATGGGCCGCCGCCAGCCTGGGCGCCCGCACCGCCGAACAGACGCTTTCGGCCAGCCGTGAGGCGTTGGCGCGCGCCGAGGCTGCGGCCGAGTCAGCCGCCGCCGCGTTCGCCACGATCCGGGAACAGGTGCGTATGCAGCTCGGCCCCGACATCGCATTGGATGACCCGCCCGCCGATTTGACCCAGGCCGCCGCCGAGCGCGCCCGTAGCCAGCTCGACCGCATGATCCGCGACCGGGACGCGATCGGTCCGGTCAACCTGCGGGCGGAGATCGAGGCCGCCGCCGTCAGCGAGGCCGCCGACGCAAGAAGACGTGACCAGGACGAGCTCGCCACCGCCATCGTCAAGCTGCGCGGCAGCATCGGCCACCTGAACCGTGCGGGCCGCGAGCGGCTGACCGCCGTGTTCCAGCGTGTCGACCGGCAGTTCCAGGCGTTGTTCGCGCGCATGTTCGGCGGCGGGCGGGCGCATCTGGCGTTCGTGGGGTCCGATGATCCGCTGGACGCCGGGCTCGAGATCTACGCGCAGCCGCCGGGCAAGAAGCTGGCTGCGCTGTCCCTGCTGTCGGGCGGCGAGCAGGCGCTCACGGCGCTGAGCCTTGTATTCGCGGTGTTCCGCTGCAACCCGGCGCCGGTCTGCGTGCTGGACGAGGTGGACGCGCCGCTCGACGACGCCAACGTCGACCGTTTCTGTGCGTTGCTGGCCGACATGGTGCATGAGACCGGCACGCGGTTCCTGGTCGTGACCCATCACCAGCTCACGATGGCGCGCATGGACCGGCTGTATGGCGTGACGATGCAGGAGCGTGGCGTTTCCAGGCTGTTGGCGGTCGACCTGCATGACGCCGTGGGCATCATAGAGGCCGTGGCAGCCGAATAATCCAATGATCCCCGGCGTCCCACAACGGCTTGACACCCCGCAGCCCCGCCATTAGCAAGCCGAGGCCCGCAGGGCGCGGCCAAATGGGCGTGCCGGGGGGCCGGGTATGAGTGAGGACAAGGGCGGCTCGTTCGAAGATCGGCTACGGGCGGCACGGACGAAGCAGGCGATGGACGCCCCAACGCCGTCCGAGGAGGCGCCCGCCACGGCGAGCGCCATGGGCATCGGCGTGCGGGTGGGCGTGGAGTTGGTCTCGGCCCTGGCGGTTTCCGTCGCCATCGGTTGGATGCTGGACCGGTGGCTGGGCACCAAGCCATGGCTGCTCGCCTTGTTCGTGGTGCTTGGCGGGGCGGCGGGCATTGCCAACGTTTGGCGCTTGATGATGCCGCGTGCGCCGAGGGTTTGAATTAGAGAGGGTAGGACTTTGGCGGCTGAGGGTAAGATGGATGCGTTGGGCCAATTCGAGCTGCACACATCGCTCGGCGGCCTTGGACGTTCGGTGAATTTCACCAATTCCAACTTGATGATGGTGCTGGGCGGCGCGGTGATACTCGGCACGCTATTCTACGGCATGCGTCCGCGCGCCATCGTGCCGGGCCGGCTGCAATCCCTGACCGAAATCTGCTACAGCGGCCTTCTGGGCATGGCCGAGGGCAGCATCGGGCCGCAAGGCCGCCGCTTCTTCCCATTCATCTTCACGCTGTTCTTCTTCGTGCTGATGGGCAACTTGCTGGGCCTCCTGCCGTATTCGTTCACCTACACCAGCCAGATCGCCGTCACCTTCGGGCTGGCACTGCTGGTCATCGTGGTCGTGACGGCGGTGTCGCTGCACATCCATGGCCTGCATTTCTTCAGCTACTTTTTCCCGGCTGGCGCGCCGAAGCTGCTTGCGCCGCTGATCATCCCGATCGAGGTCATCTCCTACCTCTCGCGCCCGGTATCACTTTCCATCCGCTTGTTCGCCAACATGGTGGCCGGGCACGTGATGTTCGAGGTGTTCGCTACCTTCGTCGTGCTGCTGGGCGGCGCCGGGGCGCTTGGCGCCACCATCGGCATCCTCCCGATGGCGCTCAACATCGTATTGATCGGCTTCGAACTGCTGGTCGCGGCCTTGCAGGCCTACGTCTTTGCCATCCTGACCTGCATCTACCTGCACGACGCGGTGCACCTGCACTAGCGTCCGCGCGGACCTCCCGCCTCATTTCAACACCTTCAAAAGGACTGGATTTATGGAAGTCGCTGCTGCAAAGGCCCTCGGGGCCGGCTTGGCCGTCATCGCGCTCGCGGGCGTGGGCATCGGCATTGGCAACATCTTCTCCGCCATGGTCTCGACCGTCGGCCGCAACCCGGCTGCCCGCGACGCGGTGTTCCCGATCGGCATCCTTGGCTTCGCGCTCACGGAAGCCGTGGCGCTGTTCGCGCTGCTGATCGCCTTCTTGATCCTGTTCACCTAAGCGGCCGGCTCCCGGGACCGGCGGTTTGCTGGTCCCGCCCCTTCCATCCCAGTAGGGACCGGCGCATGCCACAGCTCGACTTTGCCAATCCGCTGACCCTCGCCCAAGTGGTGTGGATGGCGGTTATCTTTGGCCTTTTATACTATTTGCTGGCGCGTTACGCGCTGCCGCAGGTCGGCCGGGTCATCGACGCACGTGCTCAGCGCATCGGCAGTGACCTCGACAGCGCCCGTGCCGCCAAGACGCAATCGGACGCAGCCATCGCCGAGGTCACCGAGGCTGGGCGCCGCGCCAATGCCGAGGCGCAATCGGCGATCGGCAGCGCCATCGCCCAAGCCAAGGCCGAGGCATTGGAGCAGTCCCGTGCCGCCGACGAACGCCTGGGCGCGCAATTGGCCGAGGCCGAGCGCCGTATCGCCGAAGCACGCAACACGGCCATGGGCGCGCTGCGTGAGGTGGCGCAAAGCACCGCCAGCGCAGTCGTGACCCAGTTGACGGGCCATACCTCAAACCCGTCCGTGATCGAGGGCGCGGTTGACGCCGCCATGGCCCGGCGCGCTTAGGAAACTGCAAGCATGGAACATCATCCAAGCCTTTGGGCCGATCCGCGTTTCTGGGTCGCCGTCGCCTTTTTCCTGTTCTTCGCGATTTTCGGCCGCAAGCTGTTCGGTCCGTTGCTCGCGCAACTCGATAAGCGCGGCCAATCGATCAAACACGAGCTGGAAGAAGCCTCCCGCTTGCGCCAGGAAGCTGAAGCCATGCTGGCCGATGCGAACGCCAAGCGCGAGGTTGCGATGAAGGACGCGCAGGCGATGCTGGAGCAGGCCCGCACCGAGGCGCAGCGTGTCGGTGAGGCAGCCCGCGCCGATGCCGCGGGTTCAGCTGCCCGGCGTGAGCAGATGGCGATGGACCGCATTGCCGCCGCTGAAAAGGCCGCAGTCACCGATGTCCGCCTGGCTGCTGCCGAGCTTGCCGGACGTGCTGCGGAGCGCGTGCTCGCCGAGAACTTCACCGCCGACGCCGATGCGGCCCTGATCGACCGTGCTATCCAGGGCCTGCCCGCCGCCCTCGCCAGCCGTCGCGCCGCTTGAGCAGCGGGATCTAGATCCCGCAATAGTTGCGCGAGCTAGCGGATGGTTCCGAACGAAGGTGCGCCGAGCCCGGGGCAACTGCATTCGGCCCCAACCGGACCTGCCGGCACTTGGCAGATGTAGAAGCCGGCGTGGCACGAGGTCCCGGCATATCCCACGACTTGGCCGGCCGACCCGGTGCCAGCCGCCCCCAGCACCGGGCTTGCCGGCACATACGGCATCGGGCCAACCGCCCCAGGCGCCGAGTAACAGCCGACTAGCGCCAGCAATGCCACAAGCACCAGCGCCGGACGGATCAGCATTGCGTTGAACATGGAATTGTCTCCTGACCGAGCGCCGGCCGCCATTGACGAACGGGGAACGGCCTAGTTCTTGGCCTTGTCCACCAGGGCATTCTGCTTGATCCACGGCATCATCGCACGCAGCCGCTCGCCGACCTGCTCGATCGGATGCTCGCTCATCCGGCGCCGGGTCGCCTTGAAGCTCGCCTGGTTGGTCCGGTTCTCCAGCATCCAGTCCCGCGCGAACCGCCCCGACTGGATGTCCTCCAGCACGCGCTTCATCTCGGCCTTGGTCTCGGCGGTGATGATGCGCGGACCCGTGACGTATTCGCCGTACTCCGCCGTGTTGGAAATCGAGTAATTCATGTTGGCGATGCCACCCTCGTAGATGAGGTCGACGATCAGCTTCACCTCGTGCAGGCACTCGAAATACGCCATCTCCGGCGCGTAACCGGCATCCACCAGCGTCTCGTAGCCCGCCTTGATCAGCTCGATCAGGCCGCCGCACAACACTACCTGCTCGCCGAATAGGTCGGTCTCGCACTCTTCCTTGAACGAGGTTTCGATGACGCCGGCCCGGCCGCCACCGATGGCACTCGCATAGCTCAACGCGATTTCCAGGGCGTTGCCGCTCGGATCCTGCGCCACCGCGACCAGGCAAGGCACGCCGCCGCCACGCTCATACTCGCTGCGCACGGTGTGGCCAGGCCCCTTCGGCGCGATCATGAACACGTCGATGTCGGGCCGTGGGTCCAGCAGGTTGAAGTGGATGTTCAGCCCATGCGCGAACGCCAGGGCGGCGCCGGGCTTCATGTTGGGGCCAAGCTTGTCGCGATACAGGTCGCCCTGCCCCTCGTCGGGCGTCAGCACCATGACGATGTCGGCCCACTTCGCGCACTCGGCCGGGTCCATGACGCGGATGCCGGCCGCCTCCGCCTTTGCCACGCCGACCGACCCGGCGCGCAGCCCGACCGCAAGCTCGGTCACGCCGCTATCCCGCAGGTTGGTGGCATGGGCGTGGCCCTGGCTGCCATAGCCGATGATCGCAACCTTCTTGCCCTTGATCAGGTTCACGTCGGCGTCGCGATCGTAATAGACGCGCATGGCTGGGGTCCTTCTTGGTTTCGAGTGGATGGGTTTTAGACGAATTGCCAAGCGCCGGTCCATTGGCCGCCATCCCCGCAGGGAGAGCAGGCAATTAGAGCATCCGTTTCCCGCGCGCGATCGCCGCGATGCCGGTGCGGCTGACCTCCGCCAATCCAATGGGCCGCATCAGCTCGATGAAGCTCTCCAGCTTCTCGGTGCTGCCAGTCAGCTCGAACACGAAGCTCTCGGTCGTGGCGTCGACCACCCGGGCGCGGAATGCATCGGCGATGCGCAGCGCCTCCGCCCGGTCGGGACCAGCGCCCACGACCTTCACCATCGCCATCTCCCGCGCGAGATGCGGCCCGCCCTGCGACAGGTCCGCCACCCGGTGCACCGGCACCAGCCGGCCGAGCTGCGCCTTGATCTGTTCGATCACCATGTCGGTGCCGCTCGTCACCACATTGATGCGGCTTTGGCTGCGTGTGGCGTCGACCGGCGCCACCGTCAGGCTGTCGATGTTGTAGCCACGGCCAGAGAACAGGCCGATGACCCGGGCCAACACCCCGCTCTCATTCTCGACCAGGACCGAGATCGTGGCAGACCGCCGCGGCAGGGCCGCAGCGTCTTCGCTGGAAGTCGAGACTAGCATCAGACCAGCATCAAGCCTTCGTCGGTGATCTCCGCCGTGCGCGCCTGGTGTTCCGGACCCAGGATCATCTCGTTATGCGCGGCGCCCGACGGGATCATCGGAAAGCAGTTTTCCTTCTGGTCGACGCAGATGTCGGCGATGACCGGGCGGTCGACCGCGATCATCTCGCGGATCACCCGGTCCAGGTCGTCGATGCTCGTAGCCCGCAGGCCGACCCCATGGAACGCCTCCGCCACCTTCACGAAGTCCGGCAGCGCCTCCGAATAGCTCTCGGAATAGCGTCCGCCGTGCAACAGCTCCTGCCACTGCCGCACCATGCCCATATACTGGTTATTCAATATGAAAACCTTAACGGGCAGGCGGTATTGCGCCAGCGTGGCCATCTCCTGGATGTTCATCAGGATGCTCGCCTCGCCGGCGATGTCGATCACCAGCGCGTCGGGATGGGCGACCTGCGTCCCCATCGCCGCCGGCAGCCCATAGCCCATCGTGCCCAGCCCGCCCGAAGTCATCCAGCGGTTCGGCTTGTCGAAGCGGAAATGCTGCGCCGCCCACATTTGATGCTGGCCGACCTCCGTCGTGATGTAGGTCTCGCGCCCCGTCTCGCGCGTTATCTCATACAGCCGCCGGATGGCATGCTGCGGCTTGATGATGCTGCCCGGCGCCGTGTTCTGTGTGTATTTGAGGCTATCGAGCGCGCGCCGCTCGTCGATCTCCCGCCACCAGGTCGCCAACGCCACCCGGTCCTGCTGGGTCCCGTCCGCCTTCCAGGCCGCCAGCAGCGCCTCGAGCACCAATGCCGCATCGCCGACGATAGGCACCTCGACCAGCACGTTCTTGTTGATGCTGCTCGGGTCGATGTCGGCGTGGATCTTGCGGCTGCCGGGGCTGAACGCGTTAATCCGCCCGGTCACCCGGTCGTCGAACCGTGCGCCGATGTTGAACATCACGTCGCAGTCATGCATCGCATGATTGGCCTCGTAGGTGCCGTGCATGCCGAGCATACCAAGGAACTGCGGATCGTTCGACGGATACGCGCCCAGGCCCATCAGCGTGCTGGTGCACGGCATCCCGGTCGCCCGCACGAAGGCGATCAATGCGGCCGTCGCCGCATCGCCCGAATTGATGACCCCGCCGCCGCTGTAAACGATGGGCCGCTTCGCCGACTTCAACAGCCGCACCGCCTCGTTGATGCGCGCCGGATCGGGCTGCATGGCCGGGCGATAGCTGCGGTGCGCCTCGGAGGAGGCCGGTTGATAGGGCGCCGGGGCGATCAGGATGTCCTTTGGCAGATCGATCACCACCGGGCCGGGCCGTCCGCTGCGCGCGACATAGAATGCCTCGTGCACCACGCGCGCCACGTCCTCGGACCGCTTGACCAAATAGTTGTGCTTGGTGGCGGGCCGGGTGATGCCGGTGGTGTCCGCCTCCTGGAACGCGTCGTTGCCGATCAGATGCGTCGGCACTTGGCCGGTCAGGCACACGACGGGGATGCTGTCCATCAGCGCGTCCACCAGGCCGGTCACTGCATTGGTCGCGCCCGGCCCGCTGGTCACGAGCACGACGCCGACCTTGCCGGTGCTGCGCGCATAGCCCTCGGCCGCATGCACCGCCGCCTGCTCGTGGCGCACCAGGATATGGCGGATGCTGTTCTGCTGATAGATCGCGTCGTAAATCGGCAGCACCGCCCCGCCGGGATAGCCGAAAATGACCTCGACCCCTTGATCGCGGAGCGCCCGGAGCAGGATTTCAGCGCCGGATTGCTGCAGGGCTGCCGTCATTTCATCTCTCCCGATTGCATGGCCATCGCACTAATCATTATGCTATGTCAATCAATAAGCTTAACGAAGTGCATTAAAGCATACCAATCACTTTCCGAAAATTGCGCTTTATCCGCAAATCGCGCATGGATCGTATGCGTTGCGCACGGGTCGACGATGGGGCGGCGCCGGAACCACGTAGCTTGCCGCTTGGTATATTGCCCCGTCGCCAGCACGGTTCGCCGCGCCGCCTCCGCCAGCGTCGCCTCGCCGCGATGGTGCGCCAGCAACTCCGGCACGCCGTGCGCCCGCATCGCCGGCAATGCCGGGTCGAGCGCCAACCGCGCCAACGCCTCGATCTCCTGCAATGCGCCGGCCTCCAGCATCCCATCAAATCGAAACGCAATCGCATTGCGCAAGTCGTCGCGCGCAGGGTCCAGCAACACCATGCGGAACCGTTGGTTGGCCGGCGGCTGCACGTCGGCGTGCCAGTCCGCCATGCCGCGCCCGGTGCCGCGCCAAACCTCCCACGCCCGCGCCAGCCGCTGGCCGTCGCTGGAACGCAGCGTCGCCGCCGTGGCCGGGTCGGCCTGCTGCAGCCGCCGGTGCAGCGCCGCCGGACCGAATTCCTCCAGCAAGCCACGCGCCTCCGTCCGTGCCTCCACGCCGGGATCGGGGATGTCCGCGATGCCCCGGGTCAATGCCGAAAGATACAGCCCGGTGCCGCCGCACAGGATCGGCAGCCGCCCGCACGCCCGCGCGGCATTCATCGCCGCCAGCGCCTCGCCCCGCCACCACGCGGCGCTGCCGGGCTCAGCGGCGGCGCGAACGCCATAGAGCGCGTGCGGGACCGTCTGCTCCTCCTCCGCGGTCGGACGGGCGGTCAGGACGCGCAGCTCGCGATACACCTGCATGGAGTCCGCATTAATCACGACGCCATCGAGGCGGCGCGCGAGTTCCACCGCCAAGGCCGACTTCCCGCTGCATGTCGGACCCGCGACGATCAATGCATCAGGCGCCGGCGCGTCAGCTTGCTCCATCCCGCAACCCCTGCCATCCCTCCATCATGCACGTCCTCACCCTGATCGCCCCCCAAGGCTCCGACGCACTCACCCCTGCGCTGATCGCCCGCGTGGCCGAGGCGGCGCATGGCGGCCCGCCCGTCACCCTATCCGCCGGCGAGGCCATCGACATCCCGGTCGCCGCCGTCCCCGACCCGGCGATCATCCACGCAGCGCTCGACGCCGCCCCGGTCGATGCCGTCGTGACATCCGCCGCCGGACGCCGCAAGCGCCTGCTGATCGCCGATATGGACAGCACGGTCGTCACCACCGAAACACTCGACGAACTCGCCGCCTATGCCGGCCTGCAGGACCGCGTCGCCGCCATCACCCGGCGCAGCATGAACGGCGAGATCGACTTCGCCGCCGCTCTCCGCGAGCGTGTCGGCCTGCTGCGCGGCCTGCCGCTCGACGCACTGGCACGGACCTGGGCCGGAACATGCTTCATGCCCGGCGCCGCCGATTTGGTCGCCACCATGCGCGCATACGGCGCCACGGCCGCACTGGTCTCTGGCGGCTTCACCTACTTCACCAGCCGGGTCGCGGATCGGCTGGGCTTTGACGTCCACCGGGCCAACACGCTGATGGACGACGGCACGGCGCTCACCGGTGCCGTCGGCGAACCGATCCTCGGCCAAGCCGCGAAGCTCGCAGCGCTGCAGGAGCTTGCGGCCGGACGGGGCCTCGATATGACCGATTGCCTTGCCGTGGGCGACGGCGCCAACGACCTGGCGATGATCCGCGCCGCCGGGCTTGGGGTCGCATACCATGCCAAGCCGGTCGTCAGCGCGGCGGCGCAGGTCCGCATCGACCATTGCGGCCTGCGCGCCCTGCTGTTCATGCAGGGTTATACTGACGCCGAGATCGTCGCCGGATGATCCGCGACGCCGCAGCGCTGGTCGAGGCCGGCCTTGCCCCGTCCGAGCGTATCCGCGTGCTCGAACAGGTCGGGGCGCGCTATGCCGTCGCTATCCCGGACGCCATGCGCGCCCTGATCGAGCATCCCGATGACCCGATCGGACGCCAGTTCATCCCGGATCCAGCCGAGCTCGACGTCGCGCCGCATGAGCTCGCCGACCCCATCGGCGACGACGCGCTATCGCCCCTCCCCGGCGTCGTCCACCGCTATGCCGACCGCGCGTTGCTGAAGCCGCTGCTGATCTGCCCGGTCTATTGCCGCTTCTGCTTCCGCCGCGAGCACGTCGGACCCGGCGGGGGGCTGTTGTCCGATGCCGAGCTGGAAGCCGCCTACGCCTGGTTCCGCGAGCACCCCGCCATCCGCGAGGTGATCCTGACCGGCGGCGACCCGCTGATGCTGTCGCCTCGGCGCCTCGGCGCCATCCTGCAAACGCTCGCAGGCATCCCGCACATCGAGCTGCTGCGCATCCACACCCGCGTCCCCGTTGCCGACCCGGCCCACGTCACTGCCGCGCTCGCCGCCGCGATGGAGGCCGAAACCCCGGTCTGGCTCGTGGTCCACGCCAATCATGCGCGCGAGTTCACCCCGGCCGCCATCGCAGCGCTCCGCCGTATCCAGGCCGTGGGCGTGCCGCTGCTGGGCCAGTCCGTCCTGTTGCGCGGCGTTAACGACAGCCCCGAAGCGTTAGAGGACCTGTTCCGCGCCATGCTCCGCGCCCGCGTGAAACCCTACTATTTGCACCAGCTCGACCCTGCGCCTGGCACTGCCCGCTTCGCCGTCCCGATCGAGGAGGGCCAAGGCATCCTGCGCGAACTGCGCGGGCGGCTCACGGGCCTGGCCTGGCCGACCTACGTGCTGGACATCCCGGGCGGCCATGGCAAGGTGCCGATTGGCCCGGGCTACCTTGAGAACCGCATAGTGCGCGACCACGCCGGCCATGCCCATAAGCTCGCCAATAACGTGCCCGAGGGTCTCCGCTAGCCATCCACGTGATCGTGCCGCGTCAAGCCCCTCCGCCTTGCCCGGGTGCCGGGTGCGGGCTAAAAGCGCCGCTCACGACGGGCGTAGCGCCCGGTTCCTTAGATATTGTCCGATAAGCAGGTTCGTTCGATGAAGCAACAGGCAAACCTCATACGCGCCGGTCAGGTGCTGGACCACGGCGGACGCCGCTGGACCGTGCTGAAGCAGCAGATCATCACCCCCGGCAAAGGCGGCGCCTTCATCCAGGTCGAGATGCGCGACCTCAAGACCGGCAACAAAACCAACGAGCGCTGGCGCACCGCCGACAGCGTCGAACGGCTGATGACCTCGGAAAAGGATTTCACCTATTCCTACACCGACGGCGCTAATGTCATCCTGATGGATCCCGAAAGCTACGAGCAGACCATCATCCCGCTCAATCTCCTGGGCGACGCCGCGTCGTTCCTGCAGGACAACATGACCGTGACGGTCGACATGGTCGAGGACGAGCCGACCGGCATCCGACTTCCCAGCACCGTCGTGCTCGAGGTCGTCGAGGCCGACCCGGTGGTGAAGGGCCAGACCGCCACCAGCAGCTACAAGCCCGCCCGCCTGTCCAACGGCGTGAAGACCCAGGTGCCGCCCTTCGTCGAGGCCGGCGAGCGCATCGTCGTCCGCACCGAGGACGCCTCATACGTGGAGCGGGCCCGCTCGTAATGGCGCTTCGCCTGTCGCCCCACATGACCGTCATGCAGAACGCCGCGCAGAAAGCGTCGAAGCGGCTATTGCGTGATTTCAACGAGGTCGAGCAGCTCCAGGTCAGCGTCAAGGGGCCGGGCGACTTCGTGAGCCAGGCCGACATCCGCGCCGAAAGCACCATGCGGGAGGAACTCGGCAAGGCGCGTCCGGGCTACAGTTTCCTCATGGAAGAGAGCGGCATGTCCGGCAGCGGCAACTGGTCGTGGCGCTGGATTGTCGATCCGCTGGACGGCACCAGCAATTTCCTGCACGGCATCCCGCATTGGTGCATCTCGATCGCATTGGAAAAGCGGCTGCAGGACGGCAGCAGCGAGATCTCGGCTGGCATGATCTACAACCCCGTGCACGACGAGATGTTCTGGGCCGAGAAGGGCGGCGGCGCGTTCCTGAACGAACGCCGCCTGCGGGTTTCCGCCCGGCGCGAGTTCAAGGATGCGCTGTTCGCGACCGGCATCCCGTTCGCCGCCGTCGCTGGCGGGCGTCGCCTGGCCTTCGCCCGCACCCTGGGCGTGCTGATGCCGCAGGTTGCCGGCATCCGGCGCTTCGGTGCGGCGGCGCTGGACCTCGCCTGGGTCGCGGCCGGGCGCTACGACGGCTATTGGGAGCTTGGCCTCAAGCCTTGGGACATGGCGGCCGGCCTGCTGATCGTGCGCGAGGCCGGCGGCTTCGTCACCGACCCGGCCGGCGCCGAGAGCGTGCTGCACGACGCCGGGCCGAACGACATCGTGGCAGCCAATCCCCACATGCACGCCCGGCTGCGCGAGGTCGTGGCGGAGGGCGTGACCGCAGCCGAGGGCCGCACGGGCTGATGGCCGGGTCCGTCCCCGCCCAATTGAGAACGCCGGGCCTGCTTGCCGCGTCGATGGTTTGCCTGGTTGCCGCGGCGCAGGCGCAGCCGGTGCAGCCCGGGGTGAACTCCGGTGCGTTGGACGCGCTCAAGCCGACCCCGGCCCGGCCCCATACATCGCAGCGCCAGCATCCAGCCGCCCATCCCGCGGCCCGGCCGAACGCCGCCAGGCCGGATACCGTCCGAGCCGCGCCGGCCGCCATCCCGGTGCCGCCAAAGCCGCCGGTCGTGCCCACCGTCCCGCCCGCCATCGCCGCCATCCCGCCCGCCGTCGCCGTCCCGGTGCAGCGCCCGCCCGAGCCTCCGCCGGTCGTGGTGGTGGCCGATGCGCCCGGCGAGGCCTCCACGTCGCCGGGCGGCGTGCGTGCGACCTTCGGCCCCGGCCGGGCCGACCTCAACACCGCGACCGAGGCCGCCATCCGCAATTTCGCCCGTCCATTGCGGGACTCCAACCAGGCCATCAACGTGGCGGCCTACGCCGCCGGCAGCGCCGACGATCCGTCCACGCCGCGCCGGCTCTCGCTGGCCCGTGCCCTGGCGGCGCGCGCGGTGCTGATCAACGAGGGCATCCCGTCGACCCGCATCTACGTCCGGGCGCTCGGCTCCGCCGGTGGCGATGGCCCGGCCGACCGCGTGGACCTCAGCACCAACGCGCCGGGCGCACCCGCAATCAGCGCACCTGCCCCGGCGGACAAGCCATGACCCGGCCCAAGATCTATTTGGTCCGCATGCTGGGCTTCCTGCTCGCGGTCATCTTGCTTACGGTCCTGCTGTCCGGCGCGCTGATCACCGCGTTTTCCAGCAACCCGCTGCTGAACGGCCTGATATTCCTCGTGCTGCTGATCGGGATTGGCTGGAACTTGCTGCAGGTGACCCGGCTGACCCCCGAGGTACATTGGCTCGAAACCTTCCAGAAATCCCGCGCCCGCCTGGCGACCCTGCCGCCGCCGCGGCTGCTGGCGCCGATGGCGAGCATGCTGGCGGCCCGCCAAGCCAAGAACCGCGAAGGCCAGGACCGCTTCACCCTTTCGGCCCCCGCCATGCGCAGCCTGCTCGACAGCCTCGCCAGCCGGCTCGACGAAAGCCGCGAGCTTTCCCGCTACATGACGGGCCTGCTGATCTTCCTCGGCCTGCTCGGCACCTTCTGGGGCCTGCTGCTGACCGTCAGCGCCATTGCCGACGTGATCGGCGGCATGTCGGTCGGCTCCGGCGACATCAACGCCCTGTTCGAGCAGTTGAAGACCGGGTTGGGCCGCCCGTTGAAGGGCATGGGCACTGCGTTCTCGTCCAGCATGTTCGGGCTGGCCGGCGCGCTGGTGCTGGGCTTCCTCGACCTCACGGCCGGGCAGGCGCAGAACCGGTTCTTCAACGAGCTTGAGGAATGGCTCGCCGGGCTGACGCGGCTCTCCTCGGGCGCGCTCGGCGGCGAGGGCGAGGGGTCGGTGCCGATCTACGTCCAGGCCTTGCTGGAGCAGACCGCCGAGAACATGGAGAACCTGCAATCCATCCTGGTGCGCGGCGAGGATGGCCGCACCCAGTCGAACCAGGCCGTGCTGGCGTTGACCGAGAAGATCGGCACGTTGTCCGACACCATGCGGGCCAACCAGCAGCTCATGCTGCGCATTGCCGAAACCCAGGCGCAGCTCGCCCCGGCGCTCGCCAAGTTGGGGGAGGCGCGGGCGCATGGCAGCGACGACGCGTCGCGCGCCCACCTGCGCAACATCGAGCTGTATATGCAGCGCCTGCTGTCCGAGGGCGAGCAGGGCCGGGTGCAGAGCACGTCCGAACTGCGCAACGACATCCGCGTGCTGACCCGCACCATCGCGGCGCTTGCCGAAGGGCAACCCCAATGAGCTTTTCAACGTAAATGGCCCGCCTCCGCCGCCGAGGCGCAAGTGACGAGCTGAACCCGTGGCCGGGCTATGTGGACGCCCTGTCCACCTTGCTCATGGTCATCATCTTCGTGCTGCTGGTGTTCGTGCTGGCGCAGGCGTTCCTGTCGGTGGCGCTGACCGGGCGGGACCGCGCGCTCGACAAGCTGAACCGGCAAGTGGCCGAGCTAACCGACATGCTGTCGCTGGAGCGGGGGCGCAGCAGCGAGTTGCAGGTTTCGATGGCGCAGCTCAACCGCGACCTGGCGGATGCGACGGCGGCGCGCGAGGGGTTGGCCCGTGACCTGATGGCGCTGCGCGGTGAGGATAGCCGGGTGCAGGCCGACCGCGATGCCCTGCGCTCCGAGCGCGACCGCCTCTCGGCCCGGCTGGCGGATGCGGAGTTGCAGGCGCAATCCGCCGCGGCCCGGAACGAACAGTTGCAGGCCCGGGTCGCCGAAACGGCGGGGCGCACGGACGCAGCCGGGCAGCAGACGGCGGAGATCGCGACGCAGTTGGCCGAGGCGCGGCGGCAGTTGGCCCAGCTTCGCGCCCAGGCCGCCGAGCAGGACCGCGTGGTGCAGGCCGACAAGGCGACCATCGAGGCGCGACTGTCCGACCTCGCCAAGCTGGCCGAGCAGGTACGTTCGTTGACCGCGTTGCGCGACGACCTGGAGCGGCAGGCCCGCGATGCCGCCGTGCGCGCGACGACGGAGGAGCAGCGGCGGCAAGCGGTTGCGGCGCAGCTCGCCGACGAGCAGAAGCTTTCCGACAGCGCCCGCGCGCAGATGGCGCTGCTGTCGCATCAAGTCGATGACCTGCGGGCGCAGATGGCCCGGCTGTCGCAGGCGCTGAACATCGCCGAGACGGCCGGGCGCGACAAGGACGCGCAGATCGCCAACCTCGGCAGCCGGCTGAACGTGGCGCTGGCGTCCAAGGTGGAGGAACTGCAGCGCTACCGCAGCGAGTTCTTCGGCCGGCTGCGCGACGTGCTGCAGAACCGGCCCGGGGTGCAGGTCGTCGGCGACCGCTTCGTGTTCCAAAGCGAGGTGCTGTTCCCGCCGGGCAGCGCCGACATGACGCAGGCCGGGCAGGACCAAATCCGCTCGCTGGCCACGACGTTGAAGGACATCTCGGCGCACATTCCGCGCGATATCAACTGGATACTGCGCGTCGACGGCCATGCCGACCGCCAGCCGGTCAGCCACGGCGCCTTTGCCACCAACTGGGAGCTTTCGGCGCAGCGGGCGATCAACGTGGTGAAGCTGCTGGTCGACGAGGGCATTCCGGCCCGGCGTTTGGCCGCGACCGGGTTCGGCGAGTTCCAGCCGCTGGATGGGACCGATGGGCCAGCGTCCAACGCGCGCAATCGCCGCATCGAGCTGCGGTTGACGGATCGTTAGCGCGGCTTGCAAATTCCTGGGCTACGCTTATGCGTACACGGATTGTGTAAACATAGGAGCCGGTTGTGAGCCAGGCCACGCAGGACAGCAAATCCCAGCCCGTCCGCGTCGGGATACGGGAGTTTCGCGGCAACATGACGGACTACCTG
This sequence comes from Acetobacteraceae bacterium, assembly GCA_965277495.1. Classification (GTDB taxonomy): domain Bacteria; phylum Pseudomonadota; class Alphaproteobacteria; order Acetobacterales; family Acetobacteraceae; genus CAHJXG01. The sequence goes on from OZ255824.1 coordinate 491,409, forward strand.
CGCCAGGTACGGGAAGGCGCATCCTTCCTGATCACCTCGCGCGACGAGGTTGTGGCGGAGCTGCGTCCACCGTCATTGCCGAAGCCGCCCCGCCGCCTGCTCGGCGCCATGCGCGGGCAGATTTGGATGGCGGACGACTTCGACGCCTGGCCCGATGGCGTCATTGAGGCAATGGGAGAAGGCGAGATTTTCCCGGCTGAAAAACCGGCCAGGACATAAGGATTAGTGAAGCTGCTCTTGGACACGCATGTCCTGCTATGGGCATTGAATGACAGCGCACGGCTCGGACTGACGGCCCGCAGCCTCATTGTGGACCGCGCCAACGATGTCCTCGTGAGCGTGGCGTCGCTTTGGGAAGTCGCGCTCAAGTCGCAGGCCGGCAAACTGAGGGCCGACGTCCAGGACATCTCGAACGCGATCACCCGCAGCGGCGTCGCCTTGCTGGGTATCGAGGTCGCCCATCTGGTGGCGCTGACCAGCCTGCCCCGGCATCACAAAGACCCGTTCGACCACCTGCTGATCGCCCAAGCTATGAGCGAGAATGCGGCATTGATGTCGGATGACCGGAACATGCCGAAAGACCCAGTCCAAGTCATCGGCTGTTCGGCATAAAGCCGGCCGAATACAGCCCATCGTCTCCGGAACAGGAACCCACATTATGGCTGATGGCGCACGCACCCCAGTCCCGCTCGACCTCACCGGCCTCCGTGTCGCGATCACCGCGGGGGCGGGCGGGATTGGCCGGGTCATGGCCGACAGCTACGCAGCGTGCGGCGCGGAGGTGTTCGTGTCGGACGTGGACGAGGCGGCGCTGGCGGATTGCGGCCATCGCGGCATGCGGGCGGACGCAGGCCGGGCCGCTGACCTCGAAGCGTTCATGGACGGCGCGCTATCGGCACTCGGCGGCCTCGACGTGCTGGTGAACAACGCCGGGATCGCCGGGCCGACCACGCGGGTCGAGGACGTGACTCCCGCCGAACTCGACGCCACCCTGCAGGTCGACCTCGCCAGCATGTTCCATTGCGCCCGGCGCGCAGTCCCGGCGTTGCGGCAATCTGGCGGCGGCAGCATCGTCAACCTCAGCTCCGCCGCCGGAAAATTCGGCTTCCCATTGCGCAGTCCATACAGCGCCTCGAAATGGGGCGTGGTCGGCTTCACCCGCACGCTGGCGATCGAATTGGGGCCGGACAACATCCGGGTGAACGCCATCCTGCCCGGCCTGGTGGACGGCCCGCGCATCCGCAGCGTGCTGCGCAACAAGGCGCAGGCCGCTGGCATCAGCGACAACGAGCAGACCGAGCGCTCGGTCGCGACGGTGGCGCTGCGCTGCTTCGTGTCCCAGCAGGACATCGCCAACATGGCGCTCTATTTGTGCAGCCCGTTCGGCGCCACCATCAGCGGCCAGGCGATCAGCGTCGACGGCGGGATGGAAGGCCTCAGTTAACCGCCCGGCGGCACGACGCCCTGGAACGACGCAATGACCTTCGACAACGAGTTTCGCGCCCGCCTGCTGGACCTGTTCACGTGGCGCCGCGATGTCCGCCGGTTCCGCCCGCAGCCGCTGCCGCCCGGCGCGCTGGACCGCCTCATCGGCATCGCCTGCCTGGCGCCCTCCGTCGGGTTGAGCCAGCCTTGGAGGTTCGTCATCGTGGACGACCCGCGGCGGCGGGAAAGGCTGCTGGATCTGTTCAAGGCCTGCAACGCCCAGGCGCTTGCCGCCTACTCAGGCGACCGTGCGCGCCGTTATGCCGAATTAAAGCTCGCCGGCATTGCCGACGCCCCGGCGCAGGTCACGGTGTTCGCCGACGGGGATACGCCCGTCGGCCACGGCCTAGGGCGGCAGACCATGCCGGAGATGGCCGAGTTTTCGGCCGTCACCGCCGTGCATACCATGTGGCTGGCGGCGCGCGCCGAGGGCATCGGATTGGGTTGGGTCTCGATCCTGGACCCGGTCCAGACCGCCGAAATCCTCGATGTGCCCCAAAGCTGGCGACTGATCGGGCACCTCTGCCTTGGCTATCCCGAAGCGGAGGCGGCAACTCCGGAGCTTGAACAGGCCGGATGGGAACACCGCCGCCCTGCCCCGGCCAGCATCGTGCGGCGCTGATTCGAGTTGAAACCGCCGCGGCCTAGATGTTGCCTTGCTCCTCGGCCGACGGCTCGTCATCGGGGCCATAATACAGCGCCGCGCACTCGTCGCGCATCACGCCACCCACCACAGGCATGTCTTGGCGATACGCGTCGCGGATGAAGTTCATGGTGTCGAGGTGCCGGTCCTCGAAGTACATCCGGTGCACGTCGTCCCGCCCGGCGCCATAGACGATGCGGTCGATGCGGCTCCAGATGCTCGCCATGGTGCACATGCCGCACGGTTGCAGCGTGGAATACAGCGTAGCGCCGCGCAATTCGTCCCGTTCCAGGGCCGCGCCCGCCGACCGGATCGCCACCATTTCAGCATGAGCTGTCGGATCGTGCCGGATGCCGACCTCGTTATGCCCCTCGGCGACGACGCGGCCATCGAGCACGATCACGCAGCCGATCGGCGACGCGCCTGCGGTATTCTCCCCACGTTTGGCGAGATCGAACGCCATCGCCATGAACTCAAGGTCGGCATCCGTGGCGGCCGATGGATCATCGGCGCCAGGCGTCACAGTCTCGGCAGGAGCTTCGATCTTCATTGCTGCCCCAGGCGTTACCAGGGCCGGTTAGGCGCTCTTGGCCATGATCCCGATCATGCGCGCCTGGCCATGATCCCGATCATGCGCTCTTGGCCATGATCCCGATCATGCGCTCTTGGCCATGATCTCGTCGGCGATGTTGCGCGGCACCGGGTCATAATGATGGAACTGCATCGTGAAGCTCGCGCGGCCTTTGGTCATGCCGCGGAGCTGGCTGATGTAGCCGAACATCTCCTTCAACGGCACATGGGCGCGCACCATCACCGTGCTGCCGGCGCTGTCCTGGCTTTGGATCGTGCCGCGGCGGCGGTTCAGGTCGCCCACGACGTCGCCCACATGGTCCTGCGGCGTGGTCACTTCCACGTCCATGATCGGCTCCAGGATGATCGGCGCCGCCTTCTTCATGCCGTCGCGGAAACACGCCTTGGCCGCGATCTCGAACGCCAGCGCCGAGCTGTCGACATCGTGGTACTTGCCGTCGACCAGGCTGTATTTAAAGTCGACCGTCGGGAACCCGGCCAGCACGCCGGTCTCGCACTGGTTCCTGATGCCCTTCTCAACCGCCGGTATGTACTCCTTCGGGATCGAGCCGCCGACCACCTTGTTCTCGAACACGACGCCCGAGTTGCGCTCCATCGGCTCGAACAGGATCTTCACCTCGGCATACTGGCCAGACCCGCCGGTCTGCTTCTTGTGAGTGTAGATCTCGGTATGCGGACGGCTGATGGTCTCGCGATACGCCACCTGCGGCGCGCCGATGTTGGCGTCCACGCCATACTCGCGCTGCAACCGGTCGATGATGATCTCGAGATGCAGCTCGCCCATGCCCGACAGGATGGTCTGCCCGCTCTCCTGGTCGGTGCGCAGCCGCAGGCTCGGATCCTCGCCCGCCAGCTTCTGCAGGCCGAGCGTCATCTTCTCGACCCCGTCCTTGGTCTTCGGTTCGACCGAGATGTCGATGACCGGGATCGGGAACGACATCCGCTCCAGGATCACCGGGTCCTCCGCGGCGGCCAGCGTGTCGCCGGTGTTGGTGTCCTTCAGGCCCACGAACGCTGCGATGTCGCCGGCGTGGACCTCCTTGATCTCGGCCCGCTTGTCCGCATGCATCTGGAACATCCGGCCGATGCGCTCGCGGTGGTCCTTCGTCGTGTTCATCACCGTGTCGCCCGACTTCAACGAGCCCGCATACACCCGCACGAACGTCAGCGTGCCATACTTGTCGTTGATGATCTTGAACGCCAGCCCGGCGAACGGCGCCTTGATGTCGGCCGGGATGATCCGGCGCACGGTGCCCTCGGGCTCGTCCTCTTCCTCGGCGACCTTGATGCCGGGCACGTCGATCGGGCTGGGCAAGTAGTCCAGCACGCCGTCCAGCAGCGGCTGCACGCCCTTGTTCTTGAACGCGGTCCCGCACAGCACCGGGCGGAACACGCCGCTGATGGCGCCCGCCTTGATGCAGCGCTTCAGCGTCTCGACCGACACGTCGCCCTTGTCGAAATACTCCTCCATCGCCTCGGTATCGACGCTCAGCGCCGTATCCAGCAGCAAGGTGCGGTATTCCTGCGCTTTTTCCATCATGTCGGCGGGAATCGCCTCGTCATGGAACTTCGCGCCGAGCTCGCCGCCCTCCCAGACGATGGCCTTCATCTCCACCAGGTCGACCACGCCGATGAAGGTGTCCTCGATGCCGATGGGCAACTGCAACGGCAGCGCCACGATGTCGAGCTTCTCCTTCAACGTGTCGAACGCCCGGTAGAAATCCGCGCCCGTGCGGTCCAGCTTATTGATGAAGATGATGCGCGGCACGTTGTAGCGGTCCGCGAGCCGCCAGTTGGTCTCGCTCTGCGGCTGGACGCCGGCCACGCCCTCGATGATGAACACCGCGCCGTCCAGCACACGCAAGCTGCGGTTCACCTCGATGTTGAAGTCGATGTGGCCCGGGGTGTCGATGATGTTGATGCGGTGGCCCTTCCACTCGCACGTCACCGCCGCCGACGTGATGGTGATGCCGCGCTCCCGCTCCTGCGCCATGTAGTCGGTCGTGGTGTTGCCGTCATGCACCTCGCCGATGCGGTGCGACACGCCCGTGTAATACAGGATCCGCTCGGTCGTCGTCGTCTTGCCCGCGTCGATATGCGCGGTGATGCCGATGTTGCGGATAAGGGCAAGCGGGTTGGCGTCAGTCTCAGACACGGTGCTACTCCATTCGAAGCCGGGCATACCATGAAGGGCGCAGCCGGACCCTTGCCCTGCGCGCCCTGCCATGCGCCCCGCACCACGAAAGATGCCCGGTGGGGGCGAATCAGATTAGGCGCTTATGTGCGTCACGGACCCGCGAAATGCAAGCCGATCCTACGCCGCAACCCAGCCTTGCGGACGCTCCGCCGCACGGCTTTCGTCCCGCAGCTTCAACAGGTGCGCCAACACGTTGCGCTCGGCCGCCCGGCGCAGGCGCTCGTCGACTTGCGAGTACAGCAAATCCGTCAATGCCCGGGTGGTCTGCGGCGCGGTGCCCAGCGCCGCCACGATCGCATCCTCCCGTACCTGGCGGTGCGCCAGCAGGTCCTGCACGAACGGGCGCGGGTCCGGCAGCGGCGGGCCATGGCCTGGCAGATACAGCCGGTCGTCGCGGGCCAGCAGGCGGCGCAGGCTGGCGAAATAGTCGGTCATCACCCCGCCCGGCGGGCTGACGACGCTGCTGGACCAACTCATCACATGGTCGGCGCTGAACAGCACCCCGTCCGGCCCAGCAAAACAGACATGGTCCGCCGCATGGCCCGGCGTGAACACCGCCTGCCATCCGTCGACGACGTCCCCGTCGCGCAACGGTATGTCGGGCGTGAACTCGGGCACGGCCGGGTCGTGCCAGGCATGGACCGGCGCTCCCGTGGCGGCGCGCAGAGCGGGGAGCGCGCCGAGGTGGTCATGGTGGGTGTGGCTCAGCAGGATGCGCGCGACCGGCCCGGCAGCGGCGAGCACGGCAGCGACATGGGCAGGGTCGTCAGGCCCGGGGTCCAGCACGATCAGGCCGCCGGGCGCGTCGATCAGGTAGGTGTTGGTGCCATGGTAGGTCATCGGACCCCGGTTCGCCGCCACGACACGGCGGATGCCGGGCCGCACAGCCAGCGCTACGCCACGCTGCGGCTCGGGTTCGGTCAGGAACGCCATCAGGACCGGCTATGCAAGCGTGGCCTCCGCCGCGCCCTATGCAAGCGTGGCCTCCGCCGACATGCAGGCGCAGCCGCCCGCGTCCAGGGTGCGCAGCCGCCACACGTCGCCGTCGGGCCAGGCCTCGGTCGTGAGCACTTGGCCGTGGAACGCCGGGCGCAGGCCGCGGAAATTGAAGCTCGCCACGTCGCGGCCCGCCAGCAGCCCGGCCAGCCAGGTCGCCTGCAACGGACCGTGCACCACGAGGCCCGGATAGCCCTCGACGTTGCGCACATAGTCGAGGTCGTAATGGATCCGGTGGCCGTTGCCAGTCAGCGCGGAATAGCGGAACAGCAGCACGCTGTCGGGACGCACCGTGCCGCGGAGCGCGTCAGGCGGCGCGGGCGGGGCCGGGGCGGCGGGCTTGGTCGCGGCCCCCTCGGCACCGCGATAGACGATGTCGTGCTGCTCCTCGATCGCCGCGCCGCCAGGGCCTTCGATCACGTGGCCGACGGTGACGAACACGAGCCTTCCGCTGCCGCCCTGCTTCTCGTTCACCGAAAGGATAGTGCTGGTGCGGCGGACGGTGTCACCCGCGTGCAGCGGCGCCAGGAAGCGCAGCCGTCCCCCGGCCCACATGCGCCGCGGCAGGTCATGCACCGGAGGCAGGAACCCGCCGCGCTTCGGATGCCCGTCGGGGCCGAGCCGGTCAGGCGGCGCCCAGTCCTGGAACAGCATCCAATGCCACAGCGGCGGCAGCCGGTCCGGCGTCGCCAGGCCCAAGGTGGCCGCAAGCCCATGCAGGAGATGCGGCGCAACGACATCGCTTTGCGTCTCGGTCCGTCCGACGTAGTCCTGGTGGCTCATGCCCGCAGCACAGCCCTGCCTGCGTGCCGGGTCAAGCGAACTGGCTTTCATTTGATTGGGCCGGGCGCGGCAGGATAGGCGGCAGCGCGGCGATGCCGGTGATCTTCACGCGCCAGGCCGGGTCCGCGAGCTGGGCCTGCACTGTGGCGCGCGCGGGCTTGTGCCGCGGATCGAGCCAGGCGTCCCAGGCGCGGTTCATCGCCGCGAAATCCGTTAGGTCGGCCAGGAATATCTGCACTGAGAGCAAATAGGTCTTGTCCGTGCCTGCCTCGTTCAGCAACGCGTCGATCTGGCGCAGGATGTCGGCCGTCTGCGCCTCCGCACCGGCGCCGGTGTCGAGTGCGACCTGCCCGGCCAAATAGACCGTCATATTGTGCACGACGGCGCCCGACAGCCGGGCCTCCGGCGCGATGCGGCGGATGTTCATGCCGTCAGCTCCTCGAGCAGCGCCACCAGCAGATCGGGCGCGGTGATCATCGGATTGTGCCCAGTCGGAATCTCGCGGTAGCCCCAGCCCGGCTGCGAGCGGGCGAAGGCGCGATGTTCCCTGAGCGTCACGTATTCTGGGTCCATGCAGGCGACATAAGTGCACGGCAGGCCATTGCCGAGCGGATGCGCCAACCGCAGCGGGCTGTCGAGCGTGCCGAACGGATGCGGGGTGAGCCGGCGGCGCACCCACTCGCAGTCCGGCCCCGGCGGCACGCCGAACACGCCCGGGTCGGGCGGCATGACCGACAAGCCCCCGGTCGCGCCGGCCAGCCTTCGACGCTCCTCCGCGACGCTGCGCTCGGACCGGTCGAGCGGGGATTGCCCGTCCTGCAGGACCACGCTGTCCAGATAGATCAGTTGCCGGATGCGTTGCGGCGCCCGGTCGGCGGCGCCGCTGATGGCGCTGCCGCCGAAGCTGTGGCCGACCAGCACGGCCTCATGCAGCTCCTCGGCCTCCAGAACGCCCACGAGGTCCTGCACGAACGTGTCGAGCGTGACGTCACGCGACAGCAGATGCGCGCGTTCGCCCAGGCCGGTCTGGGTCGGCGTGAACACCGCGTGCCCCGCCGCGCGCAATGGCCCGGCCACGCGAGGCCAGCACCAGCCGCCATGAAAGGCCCCGTGCAGCAGGACGAAGGTCGTCATGGCCGTGAGCCTAGCCGACGCCGCGCCCCCTCGCCAGCCTGCCCATCTGTGCTATGCCACCCGCGCCATGCCCTCAGCGATCAGCATTCCCCTCCTCGCCTCCGAACGTGACGCCCGGCGCGAACTGCGGCAGCACCGCGCCTTTGCGACCGGGCTGCTCGTGCTGATGGCGGCATTGACGTTGCTCAGCTACGCGCTGCCGCCAGGCGTATGGGCGGACCTGCTGCAGGCGAGCGCCAAGGCCGGGTTTGTCGGCGGCATCGCCGACTGGTTCGCGGTCACGGCGCTGTTCCGCCATCCGCTGGGCCTGCCGATCCCGCACACCGCGATCATCCCGCGGCAAAAGGCGCGGCTGGGCCGGGCGCTCGGGCGGTTCGTGGCCGGGCACGTGTTCACCCCGGCCGAGGTGTCCCGCGTGCTGGGCCGGCTCGACCTGCCGGCGATGGTGGCGCGGTTCCTGTCCGATCCGGTCGCGGCGCAGCCGGCGGCGCGGGCGTTGGCCGAGATGCTGCCCCGCGTGCTCGCCACCGTCGAGGACGGGCGGGCGCGCCGCACCATGGCCCGGCTGGTGCCGCGTTTGGTCGGCGGCCCCGGCGCCGGGCGCATCGTGGCGCGGGCGCTGCGCACCCTGGTCGACGGCGGGCGGCACCAGGAGGTGCTGGGCTTCCTGCTGGCCGAATTCCGCAAGCTGCTCGACAGCAAGCACCAGGCGCTGCACGTGTTCATCGAGCAGAAGGTGCGCGCGCAGGGTGGCCGGCTGGTCGGCTGGGCGCTGGGCGCGCAGGTGGCGGAGCGCGTATTGGGCGTGCTGCGGGAAGAACTGGACCGCATGGGTCCCGACGGCAGCCACATCCGCGAGGCGTTCGACACCTGGGTGCGGCGCGAGATCGAATTGATGGAGAACGACCCGGCCCGCGCCGCCGAGATTGGCCGCGCCGTGCGCCGGGTGGTGGCGCACGAGACGGTGCAGGCCTGGCTGTGGGATGTGTGGTCCCGCATGCGTGCGGCGCTGGAAGCCGACACCAAACGGCCCGGCGGCCACACGCTTTCGGTGATGGAGTCGGCGCTTGGGAACCTGGGCGCCTTCCTGGCCGAGGACGCGGCCGCCCGTGCCCGCCTGCAGGCGGCGGCCGAGAAGGTGATCGCGACGATGCTGCCGAGCGCCCAAATCCAGCTTGCGGATTTCATCGCCGACGTGGTCACGGCGTGGGACGCGGACGAGATCACCGACAAGGTGGAGCTGCGGGTCGGCCGCGACCTGCAGTATGTGCGGGTGAACGGGACGCTGGTGGGGTTCCTGGTCGGCGGCGCGCTGTTCCTGGGATTGCGGGCGATGTTTGGACACGTGGCGTTCTGATCGGCGGCGCTGCTGGGGCCCGGCAGGCGCCTAGCCTTTGATCAAGGGTCGGCGGACACCATCACCGCAACCTCGTTGCGGCGCAGCGGCGGCAGCGTCCAGGGCGGGTCATAGAACCACGTGACGGGATCGGCGCCCGGGCGCCAGCGGGTGCCGGCGAGTGCCGCCAGCAGGGCTGCGCGCTGGGTTGAAATAGCGTCGTCGGTCGCCAGGCCGCTGAAGCGCAGCACGGCCATCGTTTCCGCCGGCACAGGAACGATGCGGACGCGTCCGTCGTTCGGCTTCGGCGGGTCGGCCAAGTCGGCGGGCAAGAAGAAGCGGATCACCCAGCCGTTGGCGTCCGCCGCCTGCGCGACCGGGGCGGTGATGGCGATGCGCTCTCCAGGCTGGGCGCCGGACTGGGCCACCGGCGCCGTCATTTCGATGCGGACCCGGCCCTGGTTGCCTCCGAAGATATAGCCGGCCAGCCGACGGAACCCCTCGCCGCGCGCGCTGGCGGCATCGCCGGGCACGGTGGTCTCGGCGGCGATGCGCGGGGCGTAGCGGCGAACCTCGACGTCGCCCAGGCGTTCGGCGACGCTGTGCTGCGGCTCCGCCGTGCCGCCGCGGATGCCGAAAACCGTGCAGGCGCTGAGGAGCAGGCTGCCGAGCAACGTCGCCATCGGAAGTGCCTTTGCCATGTTGGGTGCCATCACGGGCACATAGGCCGCGCACGGCGCATTGCGAGAGCCGGCAACTGTCACCGAACTGCCGCCATCCCGTCATCAAGATCGTCCAGTTAACCCGCTATTGACGGTGGCTCACCGAAGGTGTGCCGCGTGTCCCATCCTGCTGTCGAGATCACCGGGCTGTGCAAGACCTTTGGCCGCGGGCGTCGCGCGCTGGAGATCGACAGCTTGCGGGTATGGCCCGGCGAGATGGTCGCGCTGATCGGCGCGTCCGGATCGGGAAAAAGCACGCTGCTGCGGCATGTGGCCGGGCTGATGCTGGCGGACCGGATGCGGGCAGGCGCCGGCGGCGGACGCATCCTAGTGCATGGCATGGCGGTGCAGGCTGACGGGCGCATGGCCCGCAACATCCGGCCCACCCGGGCCGGCATCGGCGTCGTGTTCCAGCAATTTAACCTGGTGGGCCGCCTGCCGGTGCTGACGAACGTGCTGCTGGGCGCTCTGTCGCGCCTGCCGCTGTGGCGCACCCTGACGGGATCGTTCCCCCATGCCGAGCGCGCACGGGCGCAGCAGGCGTTGCTGCGGGTCGGCATCGCCGAGATCGCGCACCAACGGGCGTCCACCCTGTCGGGCGGGCAGCAGCAGCGGGCGGCGATCGCGCGGACGCTGGTGCAGGGCGCCCGGGTTGTGCTCGCAGATGAACCGATCGCCTCGCTCGACCCGGAAAGCAGCCGGCGCGTGATGGAGACGTTGGCGGAGCTGAACCGGCAGGACGGGATCACGGTGATGGTGTCGCTGCACCAGGTCGACGTGGCGACGAAGTACTGCGGACGCGTGGTGGCGCTGCGGGCCGGGCGCATCGTGTTCGACGGCGCGGCCGCCGCGCTGCCGCCCGCCTTGCTGGCCGACATCTACGGCGGCGAGGCCATCCCGGCGCTGGCCCCGGCCAACGCCGAACTCGCGCTTGCTTAACGTCAACAGGAGACATCCGATGCTGAACCTCACCCGGCGCTCGGCGCTCGCGGCCGCAGTCTTGCTGCCGCTCGCGGCGCACGCTGCCGATGCGCCTGAGATCAACTTCGGCATCATTTCGACCGAGGGTTCGCAGAACTTGCGCTCGGTCTGGGCGCCGTTCCTGGAAGACATGCAGCAGGCGGTCGGGGCGAAGGTCAACGGGTTCTTCCCGTCCGACTACGCCGGGGTGATCGAGGCGATGCGCTTCAACAAGGTGCAGATCGCCTGGTACGGCAACGCGAGCGCGATCCAGGCGGTGGACCGGGCGGATGGCGAGGTGTTCGTCCAGAAGACCTATGCCGAGGGGACCAAGGGCTATTACTCGGTGCTGATCGTGAACAAGGACAGCCCGTATCACTCGCTCTGGGAGTTGCTGAAGGCCCCGCCGGGCACGCTGAACTTCGGCAACGGCGACCCGAACAGCACGTCCGGCTTCCTGATCCCGAGCTATTACGCCTGGGCCAAGAATGGTGTGGATGTCCGCAAGTTCTTCAAGAACGTCATCACGTCGAACCACGAGGCGAACCTTCTGGCGGTGGCGACCAAGACGGTGGACGTGGCGACGAACAACACCGAGGACGTCGAGCGGTTCAGCAAGAACCAGCCGGCACGCGCTGCGAACATTCGTGAAATCTGGCGCAGCCCGATCATTCCGGCCGACCCGATCGTGTGGCGCAAGGACCTGCCCGACGAGCAGAAAGCGAAGGTGAAGGCGTTCTTCCTGACCTATGGCACCGACCGGCCCGGCGCCGACGTGGCGCATGAGCGCAAGGTGCTGGCCGACCTCGGCAACTGGGGCCATTTCATTCCCAGCAGCAACGCGCAACTGCTGCCGGTGCGGCAGGTGTCGGTGTTCCGCGAGCGGCTGGCGGCCGAGGCCAACACGACGATGCCGGACGACGAAAAGGCGCGTAAGGTGGCCGAGATCGACGCAAAGCTGAAGGACCTCGACGCGCAGCTCGCCAAGGTGGGCAGTTAAACCAACGCGATGCCGCACGACACGGCGCTGCCGGGCCTGCGCGAGGCTCGCGGCCCCGGTCTGCTGCGGCTGCTGGCCTATGCAGGTGTGCTGGCCGTGCTGGCCTGGTCGTATGAGGGCGCCGGGATCAAGCCGGTCGAGCTGGTGCGGGACAGCGGCAACATCTGGACATTATTAAAGGAGTTCTTCCCGCCAGACTTCAGCCAATGGCGTTCCTACGTGGAAGAAATGGTGCTGACGGTGCAGATCGCGATCTGGGGCACCGGGCTCGCGATTCTGTGCGCCATCCCGTGCGGCCTGTTGTGCGCCGGCAACATCGCGCCGTGGTGGGTGGCGCAGCCGGTGCGCCGCCTGATGGACCTATTCCGCAGCATTAACGAGTTGGTGTTCGCCATGCTGTTCGTCGTCGCCGTCGGGCTGGGCCCGTTCGCCGGCGTGCTGGCGCTGTGGGTGCACACGACGGGCATACTGGCAAAACTGTTCGCCGAGGCGGTCGAGGCCATCGATCCGCACCCGGTCGAGGGCGTGCGTGCCACCGGCGCGCGCGGCATCGAGGAGATCGTCTACGGCGTGATCCCGCAGGTCATGCCGCTCTGGGTCAGCTATTCGTTGTATCGGTTCGAGAGCAACGTGCGGTCCGCATCGGTCATCGGCCTGGTCGGCGCCGGCGGCATCGGCCAAGTGCTATGGGAGATCATCCGCGCGTTCCAGTTTCAGCAGACCTGCGCCATCATGCTGGTGATCGTCGTGGCGGTGACCTTGATCGACGCAGCCTCGCAGCAACTGCGCCGAGCTTTTATCTAGCCAGTATCGTCATCCAACCCGGCGTCAGACCTTCTCGACCTGGCTGTATTCCAGCTCCACCGGCGTCGACCGGCCGAAAATGGAGACGCTGACCTTCACGCGGCCCTTTTCCTCGTCCACCTCCTCGACGGTGCCGTTGAAGCTGGTGAAAGGGCCGTCGGCGACGCGGATCTGCTCGCCGATCTCGAACAGGATGGCCGGGCGGGCGCGCTCGACACCTTCGGCGCTCTGTTTAATGATGCGGTCGGCCTCGGCGTCGGTGATCGGCGACGGCCGGGTCTTGGTGCCGAGGAAGCCGGTGACCTTCGGCGTGTCCTTGATCAGGTGCCAGGTCTGGTCGGTCAACTCCATCTTCACCAACACGTAGCCGGGGAAGAACTTGCGCTCGGCGTTGATCTTCTGGCCGCGGCGCATTTCCACGACGTCCTCGGCCGGGACCAGCACCTCGTCCACCATGTCGGCCAGGCCCTTCTGGGCGGCCTGCTCCTTGACCTGCTGCGCGATCTTTTTCTCAAATCCGGAATAGACGTGCACGACATACCAACGCTTGGCCATGACCTGCTCCCCTACGACCCGACGCCGAACAGCGCCCGGACACCGATGCCGATGAACTGGTCGGCAACGAAGAAAAACAATGCCGCCAGCCCGGACAGGGCAAAGACCAGGCCGGTGGTGATCATGGTCTCCCTGCGCGAGGGCCAGGTGACCTTCGCCACCTCGGCCCGCACTTCGCGGATGAACTTGAGCGGATCGATAGCCAACGCCATGAACCAGGACTTCCAAAAAGTGAACGCAAGAGAGCGGGTGGATGCGCCGGCTGGCAGGGGCGGAGGGTCTCGAACTCTCAACCTCCGGTTTTGGAGACCGGCGCTCTAGCCAATTGAGCTACGCCCCTGCATCGCCGGCAAACCGCCGGGCGTGGCGGCCCGGCGCGGCCACCTTCGCAGGGAGCGTAGAAAGAGCGCCAACGCCGTAATGTCAAGCATGGAAACCGGCCCCCAAGGCAATCGCTTGAACGGTTCGGGGATTTTGTCGCGGTCTGAAGTCTGATTCATAGGGGACCTCTCGTTGAGGAGGTTTCCCGATGTCCGGTGCATCGCTGATCGAACACTTTGCTGCGTTGGAGGACCCGCGCCAGGCCTGGAAGGTTCTGTTTCCGTTGCCGGAAGTCCTTCTGTTGGTGCTGTGCGGCACGCTGGCCGGGGCTGAGGATTTCGTGGAGATCAGGCGCTGGGGTCAGATGCACCAGGACTTCCTCCGCCGCCTGCTGCCCTACAAGGCCGGGATCCCCAGCCACGACACCCTGAACGACATCATCAACGCCATCGACGGGACGCTCTTTGCCCAGTGTTTCACCGCCTGGGTCGAGGGCTTGCGCGAGCCAGCCCCGGCCAGCACCGCCCCCGAGATCGTCGCCATCGACGGCAAGACCTCGCGACGCACGCATGACCGCAGCAAGGACCGTGGGCCGCTGCACATGGTGTCCGCCTGGGCCAGCAGTCAGCGTCTCGTGCTCGGCCAGCAGGCGTGCGAGGCCAAGTCGAACGAGATCACCGCTATCGGCCTTCGGCCGATCCCCCGGAGGGACAGACCGCGAAGCGGTCTGAAGGCCGCTGCTGCTCGAACGCCTCGCCCTTACCGGCGCGCTCGTCACCATCGACGCCATGGGCACCCAGACCAAGATCGCCCAAGCCATCCTCGACCGCGGCGGCGACTACCTGCTCGCGGTCAAAGACAACCAGCCCAGCCTGCACGACGAGATCAGGCGCTACCTCGACGACCCGGCTGCTATCATTCACAGCCGCTTCGAGACGACCGACGGCGACCACGGCCGGATCGAGGTCCGCCGTCATCGGATCAGCCACGACGTGGGCTGGCTGACCACCGCACGGCGCTTCCCAGGCGAGCCGCGCTTCCCCGGCCTGCGCGCTATCGCGGTGGTCGAGGCTGAGGTCGAGCGCAACGGCAGCACAAGTCTGGAACGGCGCTACTTCCTGTCTTCCATGCCACTCGAAGCCAAGCTGTTCGCCCACGCCGTGCGGTGCCACTGGCATGTCGAAAACCGCCTGCACTGGGTGCTCGACGTCGTGTTCCACGAGGACCTCAACCGCCTGCGATCCGGCGCCGGGCCGCAAAACATGGCCACCGTCCGGCACATGGCGATGAACCTCCTGCGCCGGCCAAAGGACAAACATAGCCTCAAGGTCCGCCGGAAATCCGCCGCTTGGGATACCGCCTACCTCGAAGCTCTGCTCCGGCAATCAGCGTGATCGCCCTTCAAGCGATTGCCCTGGGGGCACACACGCCAGGCTTGACCATGGCAACCGGCATGAGCATGTTCCGCACCTCATGCCGCCCCGTCCGGGCGCAGTTCGTTTAGGGATCAGGCTGTGGCCAAGAACAACACCGTGCAGATCAAGCTCGTGTCCACCGCGGACACCGGATATTTCTATGTGACGAAAAAGAACGCCCGCACCACGACCGGCAAGCTCGAACTGAAGAAATACGACCCGGTTGCGCGCAAGCACGTCCCGTTCAAGGAAGCCAAGATCAAGTAGGGGCGGCGTCCTCTGCCGCGCCACTAAACAGCGGCTTATGAAAAGATTAAGCCAAAGCGAGCGCGCCGTTAACCTCTTGCAAAGCTTTGTCGTGGAAAATGAGACCAAGCGGGACAGAGTGAGACGGTTATGATCGTTGCGAACCACACAACTAGCCGACCGAAGCCGAGGCTGTCGCCCCGGCTGTCGCTTGCCGACGGCGAAGGCAGCGCTGCCGATCTGCGGCGCATGGAGCGTGAGTTGCGCGCGGCCACGGCCGCCGGCGCCTTCATCCTGCATTATCAACCCCGGCTTTCGCTGTCGTCCGGCACGATCGAAACCAACGAGGCGCTTATCCGCTGGCCCGACCGCAAGCGCGGCCTGATCCCGCCGAATAGCTTCATTCCCATTGCCGAGCGCAGCGACCTCATCAACCTAATCGGCGCCTGGGTCCTGGCCGAAGCCTGCACCGAGGCTATGGGCTGGGGCCATTATCGCCTGTCGGTGAACGTCTCGGCCCGGCAACTGCAGTCGGGCGTCCTGCCCATCCAGTTGGCCATGGCGCTCGAACAATCCGGGCTATCGCCCGACCGTCTAGAGCTCGAGCTGACGGAATCGATGCTGGTTGACGGCAGCATCGACACCTTGCTCACGCTGTCCGCGATCCGCGACCTCGGCGTCGGCCTGGCGCTGGACGACTTCGGCACTGGCTTTGCCAGCCTCTCCATGCTGAAACGCCTGCCGCTCACGGTCATGAAGCTCGACCGCTCGTTGGTGCGCGACCTGCCGGCCAACCGTGAGGACGCCGCCATCGTCCGGGCCGTGATCGCGACCGGGCACGCCTTGCGGCTGACGGTCGTCGCCGAGGGGATCGAGACCGAGGCCCAGCGCGCCTTCCTGTCCGGCATCGGCTGCGACGAGGGCCAGGGCTATCTATTCAGCCATCCGCTGCCGTCCGACCAATTGCGCCTGAAGCTTGGCGTCAAACCGTCCTGATCGGCGGCGTGGCTTGCGGCGCGGCGCATCCTACGCCAGCGTTGCGCCATGACCGCCAATGCTGCACTGCCCACGGTCGAGATCGAGGCAACGATCCTCGCGCTGACTGCCCAGCGCGGTCCGGCTAAATCGATCTGCCCGAGTGAGGTTGCCCGCGCATTGCGGCCCGACTGGCAATCGTTGCTGACCGAGGTGCGCCGGGTCGCCTGCTGCCTTGCCGCGTCCGGACAAATAGACATCTTGCGCAAGGGCAAGGTCGTCGAGCCCGCAGGCGTGAAGGGCGTGATTCGCCTGCGCCTGGCGCAACCGGCGGAGACACTCTGATGCGCACGCTTGGACCGGTCCTTGGCGACGCCTGGCGGCTGGCCCTGCCCTACTTCCGCTCCGAGGAAAAGTGGAGCGCCCGGCTGCTGCTGCTGTCCATCATCGTGCTGAACCTGTCGCTGGTCGGCGCGACCGTCGTGCTGAACTATTGGAATGGCGCGTTTTTCGACAGCCTGCAGAACAAGGACGGCGCGCTGTTCATCAAGCTCCTGTTCACCTACCGCAGCGGCGAGGCCGGGTTCATGCCGGGCTTCGTGCCGATCGTGCTAGTCTTCATCCCCATCTCGATCTATCGGACCTACCTCAACCAATTGCTGCAAATCCGCTGGCGGCGCTGGATGACCGGACGTTTGCTAAGTGATTGGCTGTCCGACCGCGCCTATTATACCATCGGCCTGACCGCCGACCCGACCGGCCTCGGCGCCGACAACCCGGACCAGCGCATCGCCGACGATCTCAGGCAGTATGTACAGAGCACGCTGTCGCTCGGCCTGAATTTGCTATCGAATGTCGTCAGCTTGTTCAACTTCGCCTTGATCCTGTGGACGCTTTCTGGGTCCGTGACGCTGTTGGGCGTTACCATTCCCGGCTACATGCTCTGGGCGGCCGTGCTCTATGCCTTGGTCGGCAGCGTGCTGACCCACTATGTCGGCCGGCCGCTCGCCATGCTGACCTTCTTGCAGGAAAAGGCGGAAGCGGATTTCCGCTTCTCCCTCGTGCGCCTGCGCGAAAACAGCGAGGGCATCGCGCTTTACGGCGGCGAGAGGATGGAGAAGGCCGGGCTGCTCGGCCGCTTCGCCGCGCTGTTCATGAACTATCGGCTCATCATGAATAAGCAAAAGGCGCTTAATGCCCTGGCGGCCGGCTACGAGCAGGCGGCAAGCATCTTTCCATTTGTTGTCGCGTCCCCGCGATACTTCTCTGGCGCGATCGCACTCGGTGGCCTGACCCGCACCGCGGGGGCATTTGCCCGCGTGCAGAACTCGCTGTCATGGTTCATCGACGCATATCAGGAATTGGCGGCGTGGCGCGCGACGGTGGCGCGGCTCGCGGGCTTCCAGCGCGCGATCGCGGTGGCGCGCGGATTGGCCGACCAGGGCGCACGCCTGCGCCCCGGCGACGCCAGCGCCATCGTGGCGGACGACCTGCGCCTGACGATGCCCGACGGCACGCCGCTGCTCGAATACTCCGGCGTGCTGTTCCCCAAGGGCCAGTCCACCGCCATCTCCGGACGCTCCGGCAGCGGCAAGTCCACGCTGTTCCGCGCCCTCGCCGGCATCTGGCCCTATGGCGGCGGCACGGTCGAGCGTCCGCCGGGCCGATACCTGTTCCTGCCGCAACGGCCCTACATCCCGCTCGGCACCCTGCGCCACGCCCTTACCTACCCCGCCGACGCCAGCGGCTTCGGCGACAACGTGATTCTCCAGGCGCTGGCCGACGCCGGCTTGCCACAACTGACGCAGTACCTCGACGAAGACCAGCCATGGACCCAACGGCTGTCCGGCGGCGAACAACAGCGCCTTGCCATCGCCCGCGCCCTGCTGCAGCGCCCGGATTGGCTGTTCATGGACGAGGCGACCGCAAGCCTCGATCCCGAGGCCGAAAGCGAACTGTATGGAACGCTGCGGCGGCAGCTCCCGGACACCACCATCATCTCGATAGCCCATCGCCCGGCCGTTGCCGCATTGCACGATTCGTCGCAGGTGTTCCGCCGCACGCCGGGCCGGGCTGGGCGGCTCGAAAGCCTGCCTAGGCGCGCTGCCGAGTAATGTTGAGAACAGCGCCGCCGTAGCGTTGCAGCTTCGACGCGCCGACCCCCTTGATGTCGCCGAGCGCTTCGAGGTCCGAGGGCCGGGCAACGCAGATCTCCCGCAACACGCTGTCATGGAAAATGACATAGGGCGGCACCGACTGCGCCTTCGCCTCATTCGACCGCCATTGCCGCAGGGCGTCGAACAACGGCTCATCGCTCGCACCGCCCGGGGCCTGTGCGCGGTCGCGGACGCGCCGCGCGGTCGTCCGCACCGGCTCCGGCTCATCCCGCAGCATCACCGTCGCCTCGTTGCGCAGGATCGGCCGCGCCTCGTCCGGCACCAGCGACAGCGTGGCGAACTCGCCGCTGTCGGTCCGCAGCGCGCCACGCGCGATCAACTGCCGGATCACGCCGCGCCAGAAACCCGGCGGACGGTCGGCGCCGATGCCATAGGTGGACAGCTCGTGGTGCCGGTGCTTCAGCACCATCGGCGTCTGCTGGCCGCGCAGCACCGAAATCACATGCAGCGCGCCGAACATCTGCCCGGTGCGGTAGATCGCCGAAAGCACCTTCTGCGCCGCGACCGTGCCATCGAACAACGCCACCGGCGACGTGCAGGCGTCGCAGTGCCCGCAGGGTCCGCCCAGGTCTTCCCCAAAGCAGGCCAGCAGCGACTTGGTCCGGCACGCCGTGGTCTCGGTCAGCGAGATCATCGCCTCGAGCCGCTCCCGCATCACCCGCTGCTGGTGCTCGGGCGCGCTGGACTGCGCCAGCCAATGCCGGGCCCGGGTGATGTCCTCGCCGCCATACAGCAACAAGGTATCCGCGCGTTCCCCGTCGCGCCCAGCCCGTCCGATCTGCTGGTAGAACGCCTCCGGGCTGTCGGGCATGTCCAGGTGCACCACGAAGCGCACGTCCGGACGGTCGATGCCCATGCCGAACGCGATGGTCGCCACGATGACGACCGGCTCCCCGCTGCGGAACCGCGCCAAGGCGACGCGCTTTTCCATCGCCGATAGCCGGGCGTGGAATGGCAGCGCCGGCAGCCCGTCCGCCTTGAGCCGGGCGGCGGTGCGCTCGGTCTTGTCGCGGCTGCCGCAATACACGATGCCGGCCTGGCCCTTGCGGCGGGCCAGGAACGTCAGCAACTGCTTCGCCTCGCCATTCTTGGCCTCGGCCGCGATGTGCAGGTTGGCGCGGTGAAAGCTGGCGGTGAATACCTCGGCGCTTTCCATGCCCAGCGCGGCCAGGATGTCGGTCCGGGTGCGCGGGTCCGCGGTGGCCGTCAGGGCGACGCGCGGCACGCCGGGGAAACGCTGCCCGAGGCGCGCCAGGCCGCGATACTCCGGACGGAACTCGTGCCCCCAGGCCGACACGCAGTGCGCCTCGTCAATCGCGATCAGCGCGATGCGCAGCCGGGCCAGGCGGTCGAGCGTGCCCGGCATCAACAACCGTTCCGGCGACACATACAGCATGTCGAGGCGTCCGGCGTCGAGCTCGCCCGCAATGGACCGTGCGGCGTCCACTTCAACTTCGGAATGCAACGCGCCCGCCGCTATGCCGAGCTGCCGAAGCGCTGCGACCTGGTCGTCCATCAGCGCGATCAGCGGCGACACGATGATGGCCGTGCCGGGCCGGCACAGCGCGGGAACCTGGTAGCACAGGCTCTTGCCGCCGCCGGTCGGCATCAGCACGAGCGCGTCGCCCCCGGCCATCACCCGGTCGATGGCCGCCTCCTGCAGGCCGCGGAACGCCGGGTAACCGAAAACGCGGCGAAGCACCTCGTATGGCGACGCGTGCTGACCGGCGTTCAGGCCCGTGCGGTGCGTCGCCATCGCAGCCTAATTGAGCTCGATCATGACCCGGCGGCTCTCGACACCGGGGTCGCCGCCGACGGAGCCCTTGGGCTGCAGCACGATGCGCCCACGGTCCACGCCCTTATTCACCAGCCCGTCCGCGACGATCTGCGCCCGCAGCTTCGTGAGCGTCTGGTTGGTCGCCGCTGCGCCGATGCGGTCGGCGTAGCCGGCCACGATGACCCTGCGGCCCGGCATGGACTGCGCCGCCTGGCTGGCCTCGGTGATGACGCTCTTGGCCCCATCGTCCAGGTCCGCCGAGAACGGCGTGAAGAACACGACGTAGGCAGGCGTTTCCGGCGTGACCGGCTGGGCCGCAGGGGCGCACGCCGCCATGCCGCCAAGCACGGCTCCGAACAGGGCAGCGCGGAAAACGATGGGTGAGCGCAGTGCTGTTGTGCGACGGATCATGGCCGGTTCCTTAGGGATGTTAGATCCCGCATACGTGCTCACCCGCAACCCGTTCCGTCAACCGATCAAGCCGCCGCCACGACCGCACGGCCCGCCGACAGCCGGAAGATGCGGTCGAGGCGCTCGATCCCAACGAGCCGGTGCACGATCAGGATCACCGTCCGGCCCGCGGCCACGTCATTCAGCGTGGTAAGGAACGCACGCTCGGCCGTGGCGTCCAGGCCCGTGGCCGGCTCGTCCAGGATCAGCACCGGCGCCTGCGACAGCAACGCCCGCGCCAACGCCAGCCGGCGTCCCTGCCCTCCCGACACCTGCAACCCGCCCTCGCCAATCCAGCTATCTAGCCCGTCCGGGAACCCGCGCACCATCTCGGCGATGCCCGCCCGGTCCAGCGCGGCCCAAAAATCCGCATCGGATGCGTCGTCGCGGGCCAGCGCCAGGTTGGCCCGGACCGTGTCGCTGAACAAATGCGTGTCCTGGCTCAGCCAAGCGATGCGGGACCGCACGTCGCCGGCGCGCAGCAGTGCGATGTCGACGCCGCCCAGCAGGACGCGCCCGGCTTGCGGCACGGCCACCTTGAGCGCCAGCGCCGCCAAGGTGGATTTCCCGGAGCCGGACGGCCCAAGGATCGCGATCCGGCTGCCGGCGGGAACGTCGAGCGAGAGGCCGTCGAGCACGAACGGACGATCCTCGCGCCAGCGGAAGCGCACCGCCTCGAACCGCAACGCCGTTCCACTGGGCAGTGGCAGCGCGTCGGCTGGATCGCCGCCGTTCACGGCGCTAGTCGCGGCTCCGGTGATGCGCGCCGCTGCGGCTGCTGCATGGCCGGCCAGGGCGCCCGCGCGCGGCATCCCGCCCACGACCTCGAACGCCGCCAGGGTCAGGAACATGCCGATGATCACACCCGCGGGCGTCATCCCCGGCGACAGCAGCACGGCCAGCAGCGCAGCCTGGCTGCAGACGAACGCCGCCGCCTGCGCCCCCGACGCACGCCGCGCCACGCTGCCCTGCGCCTGGAACAATGCCGCTTCCCTGGCCTGGACCGAAGCCAGCATTCGGCCTTCCGCGCCATAGGCCCGGACTTCGCGCATGCCGTCGAGCGCATCCAGCGCCGCCGAACGCAGCCCGGCGGAGGCGGACGCAAGAGCGCTGCCGGCCTCCAAGGTGGACCGCGCCGCCAGCCATGGCAGCACGACGGACGACAATAGAAACAGCCCACCGACCAGCATGGCCGTATTTCCATTCGCCCGTGCCAAGAAGCCCACAAGCACCGGCAGCAGCAGAATGGCAGCGAAACCCGGCACGACGATGCGCGAATACAGCCCGTCCAGCGCCTCGACATCGCCGACCAGCCGTCCGAGCGCGTCGCCGGACCGCATGAACCCGAGGCCGCCCGCCGAGCGGACCGCGACCCCGCCGAACAGCCACACGCGCAGGGCCGTCAGTACCCGGAAGGTCGCCGCATGGGTCAGCATGCGCTCGCCGTAGCGCAGCACGACCCGGGCGACGCCAAGCCCGCGCACCACGCCCGGCAACACCAGCAGCGCCGCCAGGCCAGCCGCCTCGATCCCCGACACCGGGCGCAGCGCCAGGCCGCCTGCCGCCGTCGCCAGCCCTACCCCGGCGGCGGCCGTCAGCAACGACACCGCCAGCCCGGCCAGCAACCATCCCGCGTGCCCCCGCCAGAGCGCTAGGATCGGCAGCAGCGCCTTCATGCGACGCCCTGGATCGCCCGTGCCCGGCCATTGGAGAGTTCCAGCAGCCGTCCGCCGAACGCATGCGCCGCCGCCGAATGGCTGGCGAGGATCACGGTCCGTCCCAAGGCGAGGCGGCGAAGGCTGTCGAGCACGTCGGCCTCGGTCGCCGGGTCCAAGTGGGCCGTTGGCTCGTCGAGCAGCAGCAAAGGCGCATTGCGGACGAACGCCCGCGCAATGGCGATGCGCTGCGCCTGGCCGCCCGACAGGCCATAGCCGCCCTCGCCAATGGGCGTATCCAGGCCGTTGGGCAGCCCCGCCGCGAACTGCTGTATCCCGGCGGCCCGGGCGGCGTCCTCGATATCCCGGTCCGACGCGCCCTCGCGCCCAAAGCGGATGTTGTCGCGGATGCTGCCGGCGAACAGCACCGGGCGCTGCCCGATCCAGGCCGTCATCCGCGCCATCGCAGCCGGCACGATGGTGCTGGCGTCGGCGCCGTTCAGCGTGATGCGCCCGCTATCCGGACGGACGAAGCCCAGCAGCAGCTCGATGACCGTCGACTTGCCGGCGCCGGATGGCCCGACCAGCACGACGGTCTCGCCGGCCGGCACACGGAAGCTCAGCCCGTCGAGCACGGCGCCGCGCGACGCATCCCAGGTGAAGTGCACATTGTCGAAGGCGACGCTCACGCCCGCCGCCGTCACGTTGCGGATTGGCAGCGGGGCAGCCAGGGCTGGCAGGTCCGGCAGCCCGGCCAACTGGTCCCCCGCCGCGCCCGCCTGCAGGCGGTCCTGGTAGGCGGCCGAAAAGGCGCGAAGCGGGGCGAAGAACTCCGCCACCAGCACGAGGACGAAGATCGCCGTCAGCGCGTCGGCCGCAGCGCCGCCGCGCCACGCCGCCGCATAGCGCAACGCCAGCAGCACAAGCGCCGCCGCCGCAGCGCAATCGAGCGCCGCCGACGACAGGAACGCCACGCGCAGCACCCGGAGCGTGCGCCGGCTCAGGTCATCCGCGGCCTGTTGCAGGCGTTCCGCCTCGTTCTCGGCGCGGCCCGCGAGCACGATGGTGGCGATGCCGCGGATGCGGTCGAGGAAGCGTGCCTGCAACCGGCCCATCGCGACGAACTGGCGCTGCGACGCCGCCGCCGCGCCCAGCCCGGCGAGCGCCATGCCGATGGGAACCAGCAGCCCGGACGCAACCAGGATCAGCGCCGCCCCGGGATCGGCGACCAGCACGGCCAGCGCCACCAGGCCAGGCGACAGCAGCGCCAGCGCCGCTGCGGGAAGCCAGCGGGCGAACAAGCCCTCGAGCGACTCGATCCGGTCCACGCCCAAGGCGGCGAGTTCCCCGGACCGCAATCCCCGCGTGGACCCCGGCCCTGCGCCGAACAGCCGGACAAACAGGTCGGTCCGCAGCCGCCGGCGCGCCGTCACGCCGGCCGCGAACGCGAGATCGTCCGACACGGCCAGCAGGACAGCCCGGATCAACGTCAATATCGCGAACGTCAGCGCCCATTGCCCGGTCGATGCGCCGGTGACTTGCGCCGGCACGATTATTCCCGCCAGCAACCGGGCGAGGCACCAGGCCTGGCCAATCGCCGCGGCCGTCGCCAGCGCCCCAAGCAGGATCACCGGACGGACAGCACGCCGGCCCGCGGCCATGTTGCGCGTCATCCAAGCCCGCCCCGGCCTAGGCGGGCGTGTTGCGCGGCGGCTTCGCATCGGCGCGGTTAGTCCGCCAGTGCCCGGCGCGCCGTTGCCGCCAGCCATTCGGCGGCCACCGGCAGGATGGCGTCGTTGAAATCGTAGCCGGGGTTATGCAGCTCGCCCCCCGACCGCGCCGGGCCGTTGCCGATCCATGCGAACGCGCCGGGTTTCTGCTCCAAATACCAGCCGAAGTCCTCGCCGGCCATGCTTGGAGGCAGGTCCCGCCGGACCGGAGCGCCCGCCTGGGCCGCGGCGGCAGCAGCCAACTCGGCCTCGGCCCGCGTGTTCACCGTCGCGGAGATGGCATGGTCGATCTGCACGCCCACCTTTACGTCGAACGTCGCCCCGATGCCCGCGCATACCCGGCAGATGCCAGCCTCCATGACGTCGCGAACTTCACGCCGATGCGAACGGAAGGTGCCGCGCAGGGTGGCCTGGCTCGGGATTTGGTTTGGCGCCACCCCGGCCTCCATCATGCAAATCGACACGACGGCGGACTCCAATGGGTCCACGTTGCGCGACACCAGCGTTTGCAGCGCCACCAGCAGATGCGCGGCGGCCAGCAGCGGATCGCGCGCCAGATGCGGCATGGCGGCGTGGCCAGCATGCCCGTCCACCACGATCTCGACCCGGGACCCTGCCGCCATCACCGCGCTGTCATGCACCGCGACCGTTCCGGCTTCGAGTCCGGGCCAGTTGTGGTAGCCAAAGATGCGCTCCATCGGGAAACGATCGAACAGGCCGTCCGCCAACATGCTGCGCGCGCCGCCATAGCCCTCCTCCGCCGGCTGGAACACGAACTGGATGGTGCCGGACCAATTGCGATCCTGTTCGAGCAGCGCCGCGGCTCCGAGCAGGCTGGCAGTATGGCCGTCATGCCCGCAGGCGTGCATCACGCCGGGATTGCTGGACGCGTAGGGCAGACCGGTCGCTTCCATGATCGGCAGCGCGTCCATGTCCGCCCGCAGCCCGACGCTTCTGTTGGACGGCCCGCGGGCCAGGGTCGCGACGACGCCATGCCCGCCTACCCCGGCGGTGAACGGCACGCCCATCTCCTTTAGCATCCGGCAAACGAACGCCGCGGTCTCACGTTCGTCCGTCGAAAGTTCCGGATGCTGATGAAGGCGCCGGCGCCATTGCGGGAGGGCTTGTTGCAGCTTCGGATCCATTTACGACACTCCACACCCGGCATGATGTGCCGTCTGTTCACGCGTCGCGCAAGGTCCGGCTACGTTGAAGGCTTGCCAGCCAGGTCGCCGAGCAGCGGACCCACCGTCCGTTCCCGCCGCAGCGGCATCGAGACCTTGTAGCGGGTCCCATTGCCTTCTTCGACTTCCAGGGTCGCGCCGAGCTGCTTAGTGAAACCGCGGATCAATTGGATGCCGATGCCGTCCCGCGTCCCGGCCTCGGTCTCGACCCGCCCGGCCGGGATGCCGACGCCATCGTCGCGGATCGCAAGTTCCGCATGGTCGCTGTCTGCCGTGAGATGCACCGATATCGCGCCGCGCCGGCCGCCGGGGAAGGCATATTTCACCGCGTTGCTGACGGCTTCGGTGACGATCAGCGCCAGCGGGACGGCCTGGTCGCTCGACATCTTGAGTTCGGGCGCATCGATCTCGAGACGCAGCCGCTCCCCAGCCTTTTCGCCCATCGCTTGGAACAATTGGCCGCATAGCTCGATCAGGAACTCCCGCATGTCGATCGTATGCAGTTCGCCATGGGCGTATAAATGCCGGTGCAACGTCGCGAGGGCGCGCACACGGTCGCGCGCCGACTGGAACTCCGCCCGGGCCTCAGGCACGCGAATGCGGCTCGCCTGCAGGTTCAACAGGCTGGCGACGATCTGCAGGTTGTTCTTCACCCGATGGTGGATCTCTTGCATCAGCAGCTCCTGCTGCTCGACGGCGGCCCCGAGCCGGGCCTGCTGCCTGCGCAGCATCACCGTTGCCCGGCGGAACGCGATCGCCAAACGCCGCAGGTCGCGTGACAGACCGGCATCTTCGCCCCGATAGAGGTCAGTATCGAGTGAAGCGCCGGCTCGCCATCGTGCGACACGCTGGTTCAAACGCATCAATGGATGGGAAACGAGCACTGCGATGCCAGCGACGCTCACGGCAAGTCCAAACAGCCACGCGAGCAGGGATACAACCGGTGGCGCGCCCACGACACTCGTGACCAGGAGCGGGAGGGTCGCAACAGCTTGCAGGATGCCTAACCGGACCGCCAAGGTGTCCCAGGCCCTCCAACGGCGCTTCAGCATGGGACCGGTCCTACCGACCGGCCTGCCGTCACTTCTCCCGGTCTTCCTGGATCAGTTTCAGCAATTCGTCCGGGATCGGCTCGCGCGTCACATCGTCATAAAGCTGGTGCAACCCGCGTTGCAGCCATAGGTCGAACGCTTCATCAACCGGACGCACCTGCTTGCGCGGACGCTGCAGTTGTTTCGGCCTACGCTGCATCGTCGCATAGTAGTTCATGCCCATCTTGCCCTACCACTCACAACTCCTCTGCAACACCTTTGCAGGAGCGCCAATGATATCCGCTTTGGCCCGCTCATAACGCGGCTGGAGCCGTTGCGGTTTGGGCTAAAGCGTAGCAATCGCCATATCGTCGGCTTCGAACCCGACTTCGAGCAGGCGCGTGCCACGTGGCCCGATCCGCTCCTTGCTTTTCGGGTCGACCTCGCCGAGCAGCCATGCTTCCAATTGACGGCGGGCCCGGAACACCCGGCTTTTTGCCGTGCCGACCGCACAGCCGGTCTCCTCCGCCAGCGCCTCGTAGCTCATGCCGTGCACCACGACCATCAGCAGCGCCTCCCGCTGGTCCGCCGGAAGCCGTGTCATCGCCCGGCCAAGCTCCTTGAGCGCCAAGCGATCCTCATGGGCCGCCTCGGTCGCAAAGGCCGATTGCGGCACGTCGTCAATATCGGTGGTGTCCCGGCGCTTGCGCAGGTTGGAGATGAAGCGGTTGCGCAAGATACGGTGCATCCAAGCTGGAAAGTTGGTGCCGGGAATGAAACTCGCATGGGCCGACAGCGCGTTGCAGACGGCATCCTGCACCAAATCCTCGGCTGCCGAACGGTTGCGGGTCAAAGCCAACGCCTGCACACGCAGCTTGGGGAGGATCGCGATAACCTGGTCGTGGAAGGGAGTGTTCATCGACCTGCCTTTTTGCGTCACTACTTCTCCAATGACGCGCCGGCGCCCGGCGTTGCATCCCGATTGTCACGAACACGCGAGCGGTCTACAGCGAGGCCGCCGCGGTGTCGGCCATCAGGTCGGCCAGCGCGCTTCGCGCCCGCGACAGCCGGGCCTTCATGGTGCCAATGGGGACATCGCAGATCGCAGCCGCCTCTTCGTGCGACATTTCCTGCGCGCCGATCAGGATCAATGCCTCCCGCAACAGCGGCGACAGGCGCCAGATCAGTTGCTGCAGGTCGGTGATATGCGCTCGGGCATCCTGCTCGGGATCAACGGCGAGGTCCGCATCGAACTGCGACTGCAACGCTTGCACCTCGCGCTTGCGTCGGCGGCCCTGTTCGTAGAATTGATTGCGTAGGATGGTGAAAAGCCAGGCTTTCAGGTTCGTGCCGGGTTGGAATTGGTCGGTTGCGGCCAGCGCGCGCACGATGCTGTCCTGCACGATATCGTCCGCCGCAGCACGGTCGCGCACAAGGAACCGTGCAAAGGCGCGGAGGTCCGGCAGCAGGATGGCGATTTGTCGCCTGATGTCGGCATCGGCTATGTTCACCTGCTCTCCATTGACTCTATCCAGCCGCATGCGAGTTTCCGGGACGTGGTCCATAACTCCGCCAGCACATGCAACCTATGCATGAAAAGGATGCCTAATGCCTAGCCTCCGCCGCGAGGACTTGATCCGCGCGTTACCCTATGCGCGCCGCTATGCCCGTGCCCTGACCGGGAACCAAACCCGTGGGGATACGTTGGTCGCCGACAGCCTGCGCGACCTGCTGGCCGACAATGTCGCCGCCGACGACGCCCGGCATACCCTATATCATGCCGTCACCCGGCGGTTCGAGGGGCTGAACACGTTGAAAACCGAGTTCATCACCGGCGGCCTGTCGCAAAGCCAGCGTGAATTGCTGCTGCTGACCTCGCTCGAGGAGGTGCCGATCGAGGCGGCCGCCGGGATCGTCCAGCTCTCAAAGCCAGAAGCCGAAGCCCAGTTGATCGAGGCACGCTCGCACCTGCGCGCCGGCGCCGCGACCGATGTGCTGATTATCGAGGATGAGCCGATCATCGCCATGGACATCGAGGAATTGGTGCAGAATTGTGGCCATAATGTCGTCGGCGTGGCTACGACCGAGGCCGAGGCGGTCGAGCTGGCCGCAAAGCATAAGCCGGGCCTGATCCTCGCGGATATCAACCTCGGCATCGGCGGCGACGGCACCTCGGCGGTGTCCCGGATTATGCGGCATCATTACGCGCCTGTGATCTTTGTCACTGCGTATCCGGAGCGGCTGCTGACCGGCGAGGACCTCGAACCCGCGTTCGTGATCACGAAGCCGTTCGAGCCGCTTACCCTGGCGATCGCGACCTATCAAGCCGTCACCGGCGGGGTTCGCCTGGAGTGACCGGCCGCATTGCCTGCGTGTTTGTTGCGCTGCTTTATTAACGGCATTCAACCACCGAATCCATGTGGGCGCAGCAACTAAGCGCCCTCCGCTGCGATGCAGAGGTAAGTCGTCGGCGACCCAGGAGCGATCTTTATGCATACCCCTCCGTCTTTGGGTCAAACCTCGGCGCCCGCCGGTGCGCCTCGTCTGTGCGTGCTCGGCTCCCAGGCAACCGTGCCCGACCTTGGCCGTGCGGCCTCGCTCGGCTTCGATCATGTGCTGCTGCCTGCCGCCCGGCCCGACATGGGGCCGTTCGTCACCGCGGCGCAGGATCAAGGACTGTCCGTCCTCGTGGATTTGAATGTGGGCCAGGTTTCGGCGGAGAGCACCGCCAACGGGTCGCTGCCGTCGATGTTCGTCCTGGCGCCGGCCCCGGCGACCGATCCACGGCAGCCTCCGACAAACGCCCGGACCGCCGTTGCGACCATCGCCGATGAGGCGGGCGCCGAGCACCTTGCCGAGTTCTGGGCCCCGCGCATTGCCACCTGGATATCGATGGGGATCGCCGGCGTCCGCTTGCTCGGGCTGGACAGCCTGCCTGCCGCCGCCGTCGCGCCCTTCTTGATCCGCCTGCGCGCGCGCTGCCCAAGGGCCGTGCTGTTTGCCTGGACGCCCGGCCTGGCTTGGGACTGCGTAACGAGCCTGCCGCCGGGCGCGGTCGATTACGTCGCATCCTCGCTGCCGTGGTGGGACGGCCAGTCCGACTGGCTCTGGCGCGAGTTGGACATGTTGCGGCGGGTGGCGCCCGTGATCGCACCATCCGGCGCGCAGCACGGCGCCCATCACAGCGCATTTGCAGCGTCGCTGGCGGATGGCTGGATGGGGGAGCTTACCGGACCTCCCGGCACAGCCGGCCTTAAGGCGCTGAACGACATGCGGGCGCAAAACGCTTTCGGTTCCGGCCCGGCCCATCCGCTGTCCAGCCCCGGCCAGCCGGTGGCGGCCTTGCTGCGGACGGATGCCGCCGACCCGCGGCGCGCGCAAAATGCCACGCTCGTGCTGATGAACCTGAACGAGGCCGCGCCGGCCGAGGTCGAGGGCGCGGCCATCCTGGCCAACGCCGGGTCGTTCGGGCCGTGGAAGGCGGGCAACGGCCAGGCTGCGGCAATGTTCGATCCGGCGTCCGAGCTGACGCTGGAGCCCGGCGCCCTGCTGACGTTCACCGCCCCGGCCTTGCCGCTGCCAAAGCCGCGGCCCGTCAGCGGCGCCGAGCAGGCCGCCCGGCAACCGCGCCTAGCCATCGAGGCGGCGTCGCCCTGCGTCGACAACGGACGGTTCCCGGCGCGGCGGATCTTGGGCGACCTGGTCGAGGTCGAGGCCGACATCATCGCCGACGGCCACGACAAGCTGGGCGCCATGCTGCAGTGGCGCGGCCCCGGCGAGGACGCCTGGCGCGAGGCGCCGATGCGCCTTATCAACAACGACCGCTGGACCGGGGCCTTTCCGTTGCAGCAGCTCGGCATGCACCACTACCGCATCCAGGCCTGGCGCGACGCCTACGCGACCTTCGCCGACGAATTGACCAAAAAGCATGCGGCCGGGGTGCGGATCGCGCTTGAGCTGCAAGAGGGCGCGGCGCTGGTCGCCAAGGCGGCCGAGCGCGCCGCGCCGGCGTTGAAGGGCACGCTGCCGCAACTCGTGCAGTCGCTCGCCAAGCAGGACGCGGACACGAAGCGGCAAACACTGCTCTCGCCCGAGACCGCCGCGCTGATGGCCCGTGCGGATGACCGCCCGCTGGCGGTGACGCTCGACCCGGTTCCGGTTCAAGCGGAGCGGGTCGCGGCGAGCTTTGCCGCCTGGTACGAGGTGTTCCCGCGGTCATTGAGCGACGACCCGTCCCGGCATGGCACCTTCGCCGACGTGGAGCGCCACCTTCCGCGCATCCGCGACATGGGCTTCGACATATTGTATTTCCCGCCGTTCCACCCGATCGGCCGGACCAACCGCAAGGGCCGCAACAACACGCTGACCCCGGCCCCAGACGATCCCGGCAGTCCCTATGCGATCGGCTCGGACGATGGCGGGCATGACAAGCTGCATCCGGAGCTTGGCACCATCGAGGAGTTCCAGCACCTGCGCGCCGCCGCGGCCGAGCATGGGCTGGAGCTGGCAATGGACTTCGCCATCCAGTGCTCGCCCGACCACCCATGGCTGAAACAGCACCGGGATTGGTTCAACTGGCGCCCGGACGGCAGCATCCGTTACGCCGAGAACCCGCCGAAGAAATACGAGGACATCGTCAACGTCGATTTCTACGCGGCTGGCGCGGTGCCGGGCCTGTGGAACGAGCTGTGCGACGTCGTGCTGTATTGGGCCAGCCAAGGCATACGCGTGTTCCGCGTGGACAACCCGCACACCAAGCCGCTGCCGTTCTGGGAGTGGATGATCGCCGAGGTGCAGGCGCGCTATCCCGACGCGCTGTTCCTGGCCGAGGCGTTCACCCGGCCCAAGGTGATGTATCGCCTCGCCAAGGTCGGCTTTTCGCAGAGCTACACCTACTTCACCTGGCGCAACACGAAGGCCGAGTTCCAGGAATATCTGACCGAACTGACGCAAACCGCGCCAAAGGAGTTTTTCCGGCCGAACTTCTTCGTGAATACCCCGGACATCAATCCGGTCTTCCTGCAGACCTCTGGCCGCCCTGGGTTCCTGATCCGCGCCGCGCTTGCCGCCACGCTGGCCGGGCTGTGGGGCGTCTATAACGGGTTCGAGCTGTGCGAGGGCACGCCGATGCCCGGCAAGGAAGAGTATCTCGACAGCGAGAAATACCAGCTCCGCGCGTGGGACTGGGACCGGCCCGGCAACATCGTGCCGGAAATCACCCAGCTCAATGCCATCCGCCGGCTCAACCCTGCCCTGCACAGCCACCTCGGCATCACCTTCCTGCCGGCCAGCGGCGACCAGGTGCTGTTCTTCGAAAAGGCCACGCAGGACCGGTCGAACGTCATCCTGGTCGCGGTCAGCATGGACCCGAGCTATGCGCAATACGCCGAACTCTCGATCCCGGCGGCGCTCGACGTCACCGATTTGTTGCAGGGCCAGCAATTTCGCTGGTCAGACCGCACCCGTGGGATCACGTTGACGCCCGACCGGCCCTACGCCATTTGGCGGGCTCGAACCGTATCCCAGTGAGAATGAGCATTACCACCTTCCCCGCACCCATAGCCGCGTCCACCGCGCAACCGGCTGCCTCCAGCGCAGCCACGCCTGCCTCTACCGCGGCCACGGCCGCGTCGACCGCGGCCCCGATCACCGCATCGCTGCCCCCCATTGAGGATCCGTTCTGGTACAAAGACGCGATCATCTACCA
Organism: Acetobacteraceae bacterium; assembly: GCA_965277495.1. Taxonomy (GTDB): domain Bacteria; phylum Pseudomonadota; class Alphaproteobacteria; order Acetobacterales; family Acetobacteraceae; genus CAHJXG01. The sequence continues at coordinate 523,283 of OZ255824.1, forward strand.
GCTTCACCTCAAATCGTTCTTTGATGCCAACAACGATGGCGTCGGCGATTTCCGCGGCCTGCTGGAAAAGCTGGATTACGTGGCGGAACTCGGCGTCACGGCCATCTGGATGCTGCCGTTCTATCCCTCGCCCCGGCGCGACGACGGCTACGACATCGCGGACTACCAGGGCGTCCACGCCGATTACGGCGACATGGACGACGTGCGCCGCTTCGTCGAGGCGGCGCACGCCCGCGGGCTGCGCGTCATCACCGAGCTCGTCATCAATCACACCTCCGACCAGCACCCGTGGTTCCAGGCCGCCCGCCTAGCCCCGGCGGGCAGCCCGGAGCGCGAACGCTACGTGTGGTCCGACACCGACGAGAAATACGCCGGGACCCGCATCATCTTCCTCGATAGCGAGACCAGCAACTGGACCTGGGACCCGGTCGCCGGCGCCTATTACTGGCACCGGTTCTATTCGCATCAACCCGACCTCAACTTCGACAACCCGGCCGTGCTGCAGGACGTGCTGTCGATCATGCGGTTCTGGCTTGACATCGGCATCGACGGCCTCCGCCTCGACGCCGTGCCCTATTTGGTCGAGCGCGAGGGCACCAATAACGAGAACCTGGCCGAGACCCACGCCATCCTGAAGCTGATCCGCGCCGAGCTCGACCACTACGCGCCGGGCCGAATGCTGCTGGCAGAGGCCAACCAGTGGCCCGAGGACGCGCAGCAGTACTTCGGCGACGGTGACGAGTGCCACATGTCGTTCCACTTCCCGCTGATGCCGCGCATGTACATGGCGATCGCCCGCGAGGACCGCTTCCCGATCACCGATATCATGCGGCAGACGCCGGGCATTCCGCCGAATTGCCAATGGGCGGTGTTCCTGCGCAACCACGACGAGCTGACGCTCGAGATGGTGACCTCCGGCGAGCGCGACTATTTGTGGAACACCTACGCCGCCGACCGCCGCGCCCGCATCAACCTCGGCATCCGCCGCCGGCTGGCGCCGCTGCTGGAGCATGACCGCCGCCGGGTCGAGCTGATGAACGGCCTGCTGCTGTCCATGCCCGGCACGCCTGTCATCTATTACGGCGACGAGATCGGCATGGGCGACAACATCTTCCTCGGCGACCGCGACGGCGTCCGCACCCCCATGCAATGGTCGATGGACCGCAACGGCGGCTTCTCCCGCGCCGACCCGGCCCAGCTCGTGCTGCCGCCGATCATGGACGCGAACTACGGCTTCCAGGCGGTGAACGTCGAGGCGCAGTCCGCCAACCCGCACTCGCTGCTGAACTGGACCCGGCGCATGCTGGCGGTGCGCCGCCGTCATGGGGCGTTCGGACGCGGCACGCAGCGTTTCCTTTACCCTGGCAACCGCAAGATCCTCGCCTACCTTCGCGAATGGACCGCGGAAGATGGGCACAACGAGACCATCCTGTGCGTCAGCAACCTGTCGCGCACCGCACAGGCGGTGGAGCTCGACCTCTCGGCGTTTGCCGGACGCGTGCCGGTCGACATCGTCGGCGGCTCGGTGTTCCCGCCGGTCGGGCAGCTCACCTATTTGCTCACCCTGCAACCCTTTGGATTTTTTTGGTTCCTGCTGGCGGCCGAGGCGCAACTGCCGTCCTGGCACTCGGCCCCGCCGGAGCCGCTACCGGAGTATGCAACCTTGGTTATGCGTGCGGGCCTTGCCGACATCCTCAACCCCCAGGGCCGCGCCGTGCTGGAGCGGGAGGCGCTGCCGGCCTATCTGCCGAAACGCCGTTGGTTCGCCTCCAAGACCGAACGGCTGGAAGGGGTGCACCTCGCCTACGCCGCGCCGCTGCCCGGCACCGGCGGCAGCGTCATGTTCGCCGAGGTCGAGGCCGCCCTGCCCGGACGCACCGAGCGCTATGTGCTGCCGCTCGGCGTCGCCTGGGAGGATGAGACCGCCGGGGCGCTCGCGCAGCAATTGGCGCTTACCCGGGTCCGTCGCGGCGCGCGGGTCGGCTACCTTACCGACGCATTTGCGGTCGACGCCATGGCCCGCGGCATGATCACCGCCCTGCGCGAGGGCGCGGTGGCGCCGTTGGAGGATGGCGAACTGCGCTTCGTGCCGTCGTCGCTGATGGCGACGCTCGACCTCGCGCCCGACGCCGAAATTCGCCGCCTCTCGGCCGAGCAGTCCAACTCGTCGCTGATCGTCGGCGATGCGCTGGTGCTTAAGCTTGTGCGCCGCGTGCTGGCCGGGGTGCACCCGGAAGCCGAGATGACGGGCTATTTGACGGAGCGCGGCTTCGGCAACACCGCACCGCTGTTCGGCGAAGTGGTCCGCGTCGACGCCGACGGCACGCCGCACACCGTCGGCCTGGCGCAGGGCTTCGTCCGCAACCAGGGCGACGGCTGGACCTACACGCTCGACTTCCTGGCCCGCGTGGTCGAGGAGGCGGCGCTGACCGGGCAGGATGGCGGGGCGGACACGGCCGACATCTTCGAGTCCTACGACGTGTTCGCCCGGGCCATCGGCACCCGGCTCGGCGAGCTGCACGCGGCGCTGTCGCAGCCGACGGAGCTGCCGAACTTCAAGCCGGAGCCGGTCGATGACGCGATCCTGGCGGAATGGGCCGAGGGCGCCGCCGAGCAGATCGAGAGCGCGCTCACGGCGCTGCGCAGCGTCAAGGAGTGGCCGGACGCCATCGCGGCGCACCAGGCTGAAACGCTGCTGAAACACGCCGACGCGCTGCCGAAGGCGGCTGCGCGCCTGTCCAAGCAGGGCCGCGGCGCGCTTTCGACCCGGGTGCACGGCGATTTCCATCTCGGCCAGGTCCTCGTGGTGCAGGGCGACGCCTACATCATCGACTTCGAGGGCGAGCCGGCGCGGACCATGGAGCAGCGCCGGGCCAAATCCTGCGCGTTGCGCGACGTGGCCGGGCTGCTGCGGTCATTCGACTATGCGGCGGCGGCGGCGGCGCCGGGCCGGGTAGCGGCGTCAGAACAAGCCAACGAGCGCCGCCAGGCCATCCTGCAGCAGTTCCGCAACCGTGCGTCGCACTCGTTCCTGGAGGCGTATGGCGCCGTGCTCGCCAATGCCGAGCCGCGATGGGTTTCGGCCGAAGCGGAGCCGGCGTTGCTCGACTTGTTCCTGCTCGAAAAGGCCGCCTACGAGATCAAGTACGAGGCGGCGAACCGGCCCACCTGGATCGGCATCCCGCTCGGCGGCCTGTACCGCATCGCCGAGCGCCTGTTGTCGCTGGAGACCGCAGCTTGAGCATGCCCGACGCGGGCGCCATCGAGGCAATTGCCCATGGCCGCCATGGCGACCCGTTCGCCGTGCTCGGGCCGCACGATACCGCCGAGGGATGCAGCATCCGCACCTTCCTGCCCGGCGCAGAGGGCGCGTCGGTGATCGACCCCGCCACCGGCCAGGTGCTGGGCGCGTTGCAGCGGCTGCATTCCGATGGTTTCTGGGCGGGCACCATACCCGCGCGCGTGCCCTACATGCTGCGGTTCGAAACCCCGCTCGGCCCGTATGAGACGATGGACGCCTATGCGTTCCCGCCGACGCTCGGGCCGCTGGACCTGCATCTGCTGGCCGAGGGCCGGCACCGCGACCTCGGCCACGTGCTTGGCGCGCACCCGGCGGAGTTCGACGGCGTGCCCGGCGTGCGCTTCGCGGTTTGGGCGCCGAACGCGAGCCGGGTTTCGGTGGTGGGCGACTTCAACTTCTGGGACGGACGCCGTCACCCGATGCGCCGCCATGCCGGGGCCGGGGTTTGGGACCTGTTCATCCCGGGCATCACGACGGGCGCGATCTACAAGTACGAACTGCTTGGCCCCAGCGGTGAGCTGTTGCCGCAGAAAGCCGATCCGGTCGCATGGGCAGCCGAACTGCCGCCCAAAACCGGGTCTATCGTCGCGTCCGGCGCCGGCTGGCACTGGACCGACGCCGCCTGGATGCAGCGCCGCGCCGCCGCGCAATCCACCACGGCCCCGATCGCCACCTATGAAGTGCATGCGGCATCCTGGCTGCCGGCGTCGGTCGAGGGCGGCGCTGGATGGGCGGCGCTGGCCGACCGCCTGGCCCCCTACTGCGCCGGCATGGGCTTCACCCACATCGAGCTGCTGCCGATCATGGAGCACCCGTTCGGCGGCTCCTGGGGCTATCAGCCGCTCGGCCAGTTCGCCCCAAGCTCCCGCCTTGGCCCGCCCGAGGCCTTTGCCGCCTTCGTCGACCGCTGCCATCTCATGGGCGTCGGCGTCATCCTCGATTGGGTGCCGGCGCACTTCCCGACCGACCCGCACGGCCTGGCGCGCTTCGACGGCACGCCGCTGTATGAGCACGGCGACCCGCGCGAAGGCTTCCACCAAGACTGGAACACCTACATCTTCAACCTCGGACGCAACGAGGTGCGCGGCTTCCTGATCGCCAGCGCATTGTTCTGGCTCGAGCACTATCACGCCGACGGGCTGCGCGTGGATGCCGTCGCCTCGATGCTGTATCGCGACTACAGCCGCAAGCCCGGCGAGTGGGTGCCGAACCAGTATGGCGGGCGGGAAAACCTGGAGAGCGTCGCCTTCCTGCAGGAACTCAGCCGGGCTGTTGCCGAACGCTGCCCCGGCGCATTGCTGATTGCCGAGGAAAGCACCGCATGGCCCGGCGTCACCCGCACGGCGGACGAGGGCGGGCTAGGTTTCCACTTCAAGTGGAACATGGGCTGGATGCACGACACGCTGCATTACATGCACGAGGACCCGATCAACCGGCGCTACCATCACGACGAGATCACCTTCGGCTTGGTCTATGCCTTCTCCGAGCGGTTCACTTTGCCGCTGTCGCATGACGAGGTCGTCTATGGCAAGGGTTCGCTGATCCGCAAGATGCCCGGCGACGCCTGGCAGAAATTCGCCAACCTGCGCGCCTATTTCGCGTTCATGTGGACCTACCCCGGCAAGAAGCTGCTGTTCATGGGGGGCGAGTTTGCGCAGGACCGCGAGTGGAACCATGACACCGGCCTGGATTGGGACCTGCTGGACAACCCGCAGCACTTGGGCATGCAGGCGTTGGTGCGCGACCTGAACGGCGCATACCGGAAGATGCCGGCGTTGCACCAGGGCGACTGCGATCCGCGCGGCTTCCAATGGGTCGTGGTCGGCGACCGCACCAACTCGGTGTTCGCGTACTTGCGGAACTCGCTGGATGGCGGCCCGGCGGCGCTGGTCGTCTGCAACTTCACACCGGCACCGCAATATGAGTACCGTCTCGGCGTGCCGCATGAGGGCGCATGGACCGAGGCGCTGAACTCGGACGCCAGCGGCTATGGCGGGTCGAACGTCGGCAATGGCGGCGCAATCCAGGCCGATGCCATTCCGTCGCACGGGTTCCCATTCTCGCTTTCCCTGACCCTGCCGCCCTTGGCAACCCTTATCCTGCAGGCCTGACCGATGCATTTCGCGCACTCACTCCCGTTCGGCGCAACGTTGCTCCCGGATGGCCAGACCCGGTTCCGGCTATGGGCGCCCTCAAGTGAAACCGTGTCGCTGGAGCTTGACGGCCAGGCGCCAAAGCCGATGCAGGCGGCGGAGGGCGGCTGGCACGAACTCGCCGTGGCGGCGGCGGCGGGCACGCGTTACCGGTATCGCGTGCAGGACGGCCTCGCCGTGCCCGATCCGGCGTCCCGGCTGCAGGGTCCCGACGTGCATGATCCCAGCGTGGTGGTCGACCCGGCCGCCTATGACTGGCGCAACGCCGGCTGGCAGGGCCGGCCATGGCACGAGGCCGTGGTGTATGAGGCCCATGCCGGCGTCATGGGCGGCTTCTCCGGCATCCGGCAGCGCCTGCCCGAGCTGCGGCGTCTCGGCGTTACCGCGGTGGAAATCATGCCGATCGCCGATTTTCCCGGCGGACGCAACTGGGGCTACGACGGCGTGCTGCCCTTCGCGCCCGACACCGCATACGGCACGCCCGATGAGCTGAAGGCCCTGGTCGACGAGGCGCACGGCATGGGCCTCATGGTCATGCTGGACGTCGTGTATAACCATTTCGGCCCCGACGGCGCCTATCTGCACGCCTACGCGAAGACGTTCTTCCGCGAAGACATCAAGACCCCATGGGGCGCAGCCATCGACTTTCGCCGCCCGGAGGTCTGCGACTACTTCATCCAGAACGCCTTGTATTGGCTGATGGAATACCGCTTCGACGGCCTGCGCTTCGACGCCGTGCATGCGATTTCGGAGGAGGGTTTCCTTCGCGACCTCGCCCACACGATCCGTGCGTCGGTCGAGCCGGGCCGCCACGTGCACCTGGTGCTGGAGCACGAGAACAACCGCGCCGCCCTGCTGCGGACCGGACCCGGCGCCGAAGGCTTCGACGCGCAGTGGGCCGACGACTTCCACCACTGTATGCACGTGCTGCTGACTGGGGAGAGCGAGGGCTACTACGAGGATTTCCAGGACGCGACGGCGCTGCTGCAGGCCTGCATGGCCGGCGGCTTCGCCTACCAGGGCCAGGTCTCCCCGCACCTTGGCCGGCCGCGCGGCGAGCCGAGCGGGCATTTGCCGACCACCGCGTTCGTCGTGTGCCTGCAGAACCACGACCAGATCGGAAACCGCGCCATGGGCGAGCGGCTGACGGCCTTGGCTGACCCGCAGGCCCTCCATGCCGCCACGGCGTTGCTGCTGCTGTGCCCCTTCGTGCCGATGCTGTTCCTGGGCGAGGAATACGCCGCACGGAACCCGTTCCTGTTCTTCACCAGCCATAACGAGGACCTCGCCAAGCTGATCCGCGAGGGCCGCCGCGCCGAGTTCAAGCATTTTGCCGCCTTTCAGGATGAGGAGCGGCGCAAAGCCATTCCCGATCCGAATGCGCCGTCGACGTTCGACGCCTCGGTCGCCGACAAGGCCGACCCGGCCATGTTCACCTTCATGCAGGACCTGCTGGCGTTGCGGGCAAAGCATGTCGTGCCGGGCATTCCCGGCTGCCGCAGCCACAAGGTGGACGTGCTGGCGCCAGGGGCGTTGCGGGCGGAATGGCGGCTCGGCAACGGGCAGTCGCTGGCGATCACCTGCAACTTTGGCCACGAGGCGGCGTCGAGCGGCGCGGATGGCGGCGGCGCCGTGTTCGCGTATCCGCCCGGGACCGTCTTGGCCGACATGCCGCCGGGCAGCATCGTCGTGCAGGTCGCGACGGCATGAGCGGCGAGCCGCTGATCCGGCTGGCGGAGGCGGCCGGCATCGCGCCGCGCTGGAAGGACTTCCACGGCGAGTGGCACGACGTCGCCCCAGGCACCTTGCGCGCCGTGCTGGCGGCCCTCGGCCTGCCATCGGCAACCGATGCCGAAATCGAGGACGGCCTCGCGAGCCTTGCCGGAGCCTCCTCGACTTTGCCGCCTTTGGTGACGGCGGAGGTTGGGCAACCGGTTCCGCTGACCATTCCGCCGGCCCAATTCCGACTGGTGCTCGAGGATGGCACGGTTCGGGAAGGCATGGCCAACGAGCATGACGGCCGTGCGGCGCTTCCGGCGGTTGACGTGCCTGGCTATCATCGCCTGAGCATCGGCGGGCAGGAGACGACGCTGGCGGTGGCCCCGCGCCGCTGTTTTACGATCGAGGACGCCATGCCGGGCGGACGGCCCTGGGCGCTGGCGGTGCAGCTCTATGCGCTGCGCCGGCCCGGCGACGCTGGCCTTGGGGATTTCGGCGCGTTGCAAGACCTGATCGGCCCGGCCGCCGCGCATGGGGCGGGCGCCATCGCCATCAGCCCGGTGCACGCGCAGTTCTCCGCGGACCCGGAGCGCTTCAGCCCGTATTCACCGTCGAGTCGCATGTTGCTGAATGTGCTGCATACCCAACTCGACGTACCCGCAGATGACGAGACGCGGCGGCTTGAGGCGGCCGATTTCATCGACTGGCCGGCAGCCGGGCGCAAGCGGCTGGCGGCGTTGCGCGCCATGTTCGACGCTGCGGACGCCGCGGCATTGGCTGGCCTTGAAGCCTATCGTGCGGAACAGGGCGACGCGCTGGAGACGCACGCCCGGTTCGAGGCGCTGCACGCCCATCTATTCAACGCCGATCAAGGCCACTGGCATTGGCGCACCTGGCCGAAGCAATACCGCGATCCGCATAGCCCGGATGTGGCCGCCTTCGCCAAGGAACATGAATCCGAAGTCGCCTTCCACGCCTTCATGCAATGGCAGGCCGACCGCAGCCTGGCCGCCACGCAAAAGGCAGCCCGCGCCGCTGGCATGCCGATCGGCCTGATCGCCGACCTGGCGGTCGGCGCAGATTCCGGCGGCAGCCATTGCTGGAGCCGGCAGGCGGAGACGCTGATCGGCCTGTCGGTCGGCGCGCCGCCGGACCTGCTGAGCCCGCAAGGCCAGGATTGGGGCCTCGCCGCCTTCTCGCCCCGCGGGCTGGTGCGGAACGGGTTCGCCGCCTATTTGGAAATGCTGCGCAGCGCCATGCGCCATGCCGGCGGCGTCCGCATCGACCATGCGCTCGGCCTTGCCCGGCTTTGGGTGGTGCCGGACGGCGGTTCAGCCGCCGATGGCGCCTATATCTCGTTCCCAATCGACGACATGCTGCGGCTGATCGCGCTGGAATCGCATCGGCACCGCGCCATCGTCCTGGCGGAAGACCTCGGCACCATCCCGGACGGCTTCCAGGAACGGCTGCAGGCCGCCGCTATGCTCGGTATGCGCGTGCTGTGGTTCGAGCGGGACGAGGACCGCTACACCTCGCCCGGCGATTGGACTAAGGGCGCCATCGCGATGACCAGCACGCATGACCTGCCAACCACGGCGGGTTGGTGGGCCGGGCGCGACCTTGAATGGCGCGGACGCATCGGATCGCTGGGCGACGAGGCGAATCAGCGGCACGAGGTGGAGGTTCGCGCCCAAGACCGCGCGGCGTTGTGGACCGCCATGCGGGACAGTGACGCCGCCCATGACGGCCAGCCGGACCCGGACCAGGCCGACCTGATCGCCGACGCCGCCACGCGGCATGTCGGCGGTGCTGCGTGCGAGATGGTGGTCCTGCCGATGGAGGACGCCCTCGCCTTGCTGGAACAGCCTAACCTTCCCGGCACGCTCGATGAGCATCCGAACTGGCGCCGCCGCCTGCCCGGCCCGGCGAGCGCCCTGCTCGACACTCCTGTCGTGACTGCCCGCCTTGCCAGGCTCGCCGACGCCAGGAAGCAACCTAGAAAGCCAAAATGAAGCCTTTATCTGCGACCGCCCGCCTGCAATTCCACCGCGAGTTCACCCTCGACCAAGCGACTGCCCTGGTGCCGTATTATTCCAAGCTGGGCATCAGCCACTTGTATGCGTCCCCGCTGCTGACGGCACGGGCGGGTTCCACGCATGGCTATGACATCGTCGACCACAACACGATCAACCCGGAACTCGGCGGCGAGGACGCGCTGCGCCGGCTGGTCGCAGCGTTGCGGGCGCACGACATGGGCCTGATCCTCGATATCGTGCCGAACCACATGGGCGTCGGCGGCAACGACAACGCGTGGTGGCTGGACGTGCTCGAATGGGGCCGTGCCAGCCCCTATGCCGAGTATTTCGACATCGACTGGGACCCGCCGGACACTTCCCTGCGCGGACGCATGCTGGCGCCGTTCCTCGGCAGCTCCTACGGCGAGTGCCTGGAACGCGGCGAGCTGGTGCTGCGGTTCGACGACAGCGACGGACGCCTGTTCGTCGGCTATCACGATCACCGCTTCCCGATCAGCCCGCGCGACTATGCCGCCGTGCTGCTCACCGAGGGCGGCCCCCTGGAACCGGCGGCGCGTGCCTTCGCCGACCTTGGCGCCGGCGGCCGCGAGGCCACCCGCCAACAGGCCGCGAGCGCCCGGGAGGAGCTGCTGCAACCGGTCTATCGCGCCGGCATCGAAGAGTGCCTGCGTTCGTATGCGACCGACACCCCGGCCGGGCTCGAGCGCCTGCATCGCCTGCTGGAACGCCAGCATTACCGCCTGGCCTGGTGGCGGGCGGCTGCGGACGAGATCAACTGGCGCCGGTTCTTCGACGTGAACGGCCTCGCCGGGGTGCGGGCCGAAATTCCGGAGGTGTTCGAGGCGACGCACCGGACCGTGTTCCGCCTGTATGCCGAGGGCCTGATCGACGGCGTGCGCATCGACCACGTCGACGGCCTGGCCAGCCCGCGCGACTATTGCCGCAAACTGCGCCGCCGCTTGCAGACCGTGGCGCTGTCCCGCCCGCCCGAGCTGCGGGATGGCCCGAGCGTGATTTGGATCGAGAAGATCCTGGCGCCGCACGAGCGCCTGGCGTCCGATTGGCTGACCGACGGGACCACCGGCTACGACTTCATGAACGACGCCGCCGCCGTCCTGCACGACCCGGCTGGCGAGGAGCCGTTGACCGCCCTGTGGACCGGCATGACCGGACGGCACGGCAAGTTCGACGAGGAGGCGATGCCGGCCCGCCGCCAGATTCTGCGCGAGAGCCTGAGCAGCGAGCTGTTCGTCACGGCGGCGGCGCTGCATAGGGTCGCGCGGCGCAACCTGGCGACGCGGGACTACACCCTGACCGCCATACGCAACACTCTTACTGAACTTTTGGTGCATTTCCACGTTTATCGCATCTACGCCGGGCCAGCGGGGATCACGCCGATCGACCAGCGGGTGATGGACTGGGCCATGGCCGGGGCGCGGCGGACGGTCCGGGCCGCCGACCGTCCGTTGCTGGAGCTGGTCGGCCAATGGCTGTCCGGCGCCGGGCTACGGAGCGTGCCGGCGGGGACGCAGCGTCAGGAGTGGTTGCGGGCGATGGTGAAATTCCAGCAGCTCTCGGCGCCGACCGCCGCGAAATCGGTCGAGGACACGACGTTCTACCGGTATGGCCGCCTGCTGTCCCGCAACGAGGTCGGCACCGAGCCGTCGCAATGGTGCCTGAGCCCGGCCGCATTCCACGCCGCGGGCAAGGAGCGGCAGAAGCGTTTTCCGCAGGCGCTGCTCGCGACCGCGACGCATGACCATAAGCGCGGCGAGGACACCCGGATTCGGCTCGCTGTCCTGAGCGAAATCCCAGGGGAATGGGAGGCGGCGCTGCAGCGCTGGACCCGGCTGAACGCGAGCGTGAAGCGGGACCTGGACGGCCCGGCGCCCGACGCTGCCGACGAGATCATGCTGTATCAGACCCTGGTCGCCGCCTGGCCGCTCGACCTGCAGCCGTCGGATGTCGAAGGGCTCGCGGCATTTGAGGCGCGGGTGGCCGGATGGCTGGAAAAGGCGTTGCGCGAGGCCAAGCGCCACACCGGCTGGGCGGCGCCGGACATGGAATACGAGGGTGCCTGCCGCAATTTCCTCGCAGGCCTGCTGGACGCGAGCCGCAGCGCCGACATGGTGGGGGAACTGTGCCGTTTCGCCAACCGGATCGCCCCCGCCGGCGCGGTCAACAGCCTGGCGCAAACCCTGCTGCGGCTGACGAGCCCGGGCATCGCGGACCTGTACCAGGGAACCGAGTTTTGGGATTTCAGCCTGGTCGACCCGGATAACCGGCGTCCGGTGGATTTCCCGGCTCGCGAAGCGGCGCTGGATGCCGGGCAACCGCCAAGCTCGTTGCTCGAAAGCTGGCGGGATGGGCGCGTGAAGCAAGCGGTTATTGCCCGCGCGCTGGCGTTGCGTGCCCGCTCGCCCGGACTGTTCACCATCGGCAGCTACGTCCCGCTGCGTATTGACGGCGAATTCGCCGATAATGCCTTGGCATTCGCCCGGGTCCACGAGGGGCGTTCGGCAATCGTGGTGGTTACTCGGCTAGCTCTGGGAGTCGATGCGATCCCGGATACTCCACTCGTGAGTATGGGAAAATGGCGCGATACTGCTATATTATTGCCACGTAGCCTGACGGACCGGAGGATTGTCGATATTTTAGACGGAGAGGACGAAACGATGAGCGCAGCCCGTCTTCCTTTGGCCAAGGTGCTCGCCCGCCTGCCAGTAGCCTTGATGGAGCTGAGGTGAACCGCCTCGTCGTCATCAGCAACCGCGTCCCGGCCCCGGCTGCGGCGGGCGCCCAGGCTGGCGGGCTCGCGGTTGCGCTCGAGGCGTTGATGGAGCGCCGCGGCGGCGTCTGGTTCGGCTGGAGCGGCAACGTGTCCGAGCATCCCGGCCCGGTCCGCATTACCGAGGGCGGGCGGGTCAAGTACGCGACGGTCGACCTGACGCAGGAGGAGCACGACCGTTACTACAACGAGTTCTCCAACAGCACGTTATGGCCGTTGCTGCACTCGATGCCCGAGCTCATGACCTTCGATCGGCGCAATGCGCAGGTTTACCGCCAGGTGAACGACCGGCTGGCCGACGCCCTGGTGCCCATGCTGCGCGCGGACGACCTTATCTGGATACACGACTACCACCTCATGTGCATGCCGAACGCGCTGCGGTCGCGTGGCGTGCGCTCGCCGATCGGCTTCTTCCTGCACATCCCGTTCCCCTCCGCCGACATGCTCGCGAGCGTGCCTGAGGCCGGGGCGCTCGTGCGCGACCTGCTCACCGCCGACCTGATCGGGTTTCAAACCGCGAACGATGTCGAGAACTTTACCGAGGTCGCCTGCCGTATCGGCGACGCCTTGCGCATGCCCGGCGGCTGGCTGAACGTCGGCTCGCGGCGGGTGCGCCTGGGCGTGTTCCCGGTCGAGATCGAGGCGCAGGAGTTCGCAGCCATCGCCGAGGACGCCTGGCGGGCCGCGCCGACCGAGCGGCTGCGGCGGAGCCTTTCGACCCAGCGCCTGATCCTCGGCGTCGACCGCATGGACCCGACCAAGGGCCTGCTGCAGCGCATGGCGGGCTATCGGCGGCTGCTGGAGACCCGGCCCGATTGGCGCCGCCGCATCACCTTCCTGCAGATCGCCGCGGAATCGCGCAAGGACGTCGTCGCCTACCGCGACCTGCGCGCCGCCATCGAGCGCGAGGCCGGAACCATCAACAGCGAGTTCAGCGAACCCGATTGGACCCCGGTACGCCTGGTCGCCCGCGCCGGCGCCCGCAGCACCGTCGCCGGCTATATGCGCGAGGCGCGGGTCGGCCTGGTCACCCCATTGCGGGACGGCATGAACCTGGTCGCCAAGGAGTTCATCGCCGCCCAGGACCCGCAAGACCCAGGCGTGCTGATCCTGTCCCGCTTCGCCGGCGCGGCCCGGCAGCTCAGCTCCGCGCTGATCGTCAACCCACACGACGCTGACGAGGTTGCGGAAGCGCTCGACACTGCATTGAACATGAGCCTGGCGGACCGCCAGGTTCGTTGGCGGGAGAGCTGGGACGCGATCAAGGGCGCCTCCGCGCTGGCATGGGGCCGCTCGTTCGTCGGCGCATTGCTCAGGGCCGCGACGGTGGCGCCCATCGGCAGCAGCCGTGGATTAGGCGCTGCACATGATGCCGATGAAGCCATCCTGGCGGCGGCGAACCCGCTCAATTTAATCAGCAGGGCGAACGGCGGGGTCGATTTGACAGACGAGGCCGCCACGCTGCAACCGCGTCGGCTATCGTAACGGTGTTCGAAAAAAACTACTCTTTTTAAAATTTGTCTTTCGGTTCGGCGCGTTAACGTTATTGTGGCCCCATATGATGGGAGTCTGCTATAATGGGCGATATGCATCCGATGACGTCGATGCAGGTATCCGAAGCGGTGCAAGAACTCGACGCGCTCGCCGACACGCTGCGGATGCCCAATACTGAACGTTGCAGCATCCTCGGCCTGAATTTTGACGCTTACCGTTCATGGCATGACCGCGACGGCGATGTCGCCGCAATAGCCGCCCCGGAACTGGTGCGGCGGCTGAACTATGCGCTGCCGTTGATGCGGCGCATGGCGGCGAATACGCCAACGCTCCCCGTGGGCCACAGCCCAAACCGGCCGCGTCCCACGTTGAACTAGCCGTTCTCGAAATTTACACAGCCGTAAGCACGATGCGTCCGGTCACCTTGCCGTCTTTCAGCCGATGCAGGGCAGTGTTCGCCTCCGCTTGCGGCATGCACGTGATCGGCAGCGGCGTGATCCCGCCATTCTGCGCCAGTGCCACCAACTCGCGCAGCTCCTTCGGGTTGCCGACGTAGCTGCCTTGGACCGTCAGGGCCCGTATCGGCATCATCGGCAACGGTAGCGTCAACTCGCCGCCAAATAGGCCGACCTGCACCAGCTTGCCGCCCTTTTGCAGCGCCGCGAAGGCGAACGCAGCGGTGGCGGTCCCGTTCACCAAGTCGATCACCGCGAGCGCCGGCCCGCCGCACGCCTGCACAATGCGCTTGGTCGTGCCCTCGCCGCTCGCCTCGACCACCGCGGTCGCCCCGGCCTCCGTCGCAGCCTTGAGCTTTTCGGCGCTGATATCGACGGCAACGATGGCCTTGTGGCCGAGCGCCTTCAGGATTTCGATCGCATTCAGGCCCAATCCACCGGCGCCCACGACAACGATCGGATCCGTCGGACGCATCGGCATCACCTTGCGTATGGCGGAATAGACAGTGATGCCGGAACAGGCATAGGTCGCGGCGATGGCCGGGTCGAGCGTGCCAAGCTCGATCAGATGGCGCGGATGCGGGGCCACGACGTGCGTGCCATAGCCGCCGTTCTGGTAAACGCCCAGGCTGCGGTTGGCGGCGACGCACATGTTGTCCTCTTCCGCCAGGCACCGCTCGCACTTGCCGCAGCCAAGCCAGGGGAACACGATCCGCATGTCGCCCACGGCCACGCCGGCCGCGTCCGGACCGAGCTTCGCCACGCGTCCAATAATCTCGTGCCCCATTGCCAGCGGCAACGACACGCCGCGATCCTTCAGCGACATATGCTTGCCGCCGCCCATGTCGTAATAGCCTTCCCAGATATGCAGGTCTGAGTGGCACACGCCGCAATGGGTGACCTCGAGCAACACCTCCGTGCCCGATGGCTCCGGCGTCGGCAGCTCGATTTCCTTAAGGTCCGCCCCGTTCTCGACCACTGCCCAAGCGCGCATCGTCCGTCCCCCCCACGTTTCTATCGGGCTATCGGAACCCCCCGCTGCGGCCGGGTCAAGCCGTTTTGCGCGAGACGGGCCAATGCGGCGGGGTTCATGACGCGGGTTGGCGCATGGTCCAGGAATGCCAGGATGTTCTGCACGCTCTCGCCATAGAACTGCGCGAAGGTGTCCTGGGTGCCGTAGCCGAGATGCGGCGTCAGCACGGTGTTCGGCGCCGTCCGCAGCGGATGTTGCGGCGGCAGCGGCTCCTGCGCATACACATCGAGCGCCGCGCGGATGCGCCCGGCATGAAGCGCCTGCAGCAGCGCCGCCTCGTCGACCAACGGGCCGCGGGAGGTGTTGACCAGGATGGCGCCGGGCTTCATGGCCGCGAGGTCCGCCGCCCCGATCAGGCCGCGCGACCGCTCCGACAGCACGACATGCAGGCTGATGACGTCCGACTGGGCCAGCAGCTCCGCCTTGGTGGCGAACTGCGCCCCGCCGGATTGCGCGGTGTCGGCGGTCAGGTTCGGGCTCCAGGCGAGCAGCTTCATCCCCAGCGCCCGGCCGTAGCCGCCGACCCGTGCGCCGATCTTGCCGAAACCGACGATCCCCAAGGTGCGCCCGTCCAGCACCGGCCCGACGCCCACGCCGCCCTGGAACCGCCCAGCCCGGATCGCCGCGTCGCCCGCCGGGATGAACCGCGCGGCGGCCAGGATCAGCCCCAGGGTGAGTTCCGCGGTGCCGATCGAGGAACGCTCGCCGCCCGTGTTGCACACCAGCACGCCCGCCGCGGTGCAGGCGTCCAGCGCGAGGCTCTGCGACCGCCCGCCGGTGAGCGCGATCATGCGCAGCCGCGGGAGCCGGGCGATCAGGCTGGCGCTGAGCTGCGTGCGTTCCCGCATCGGCACCAGGATGTCGAAATCCGCCAGCGCCGCCGCCGCTGCGTCCTCGTTGGCGAACGGCTCGGCAAACACCGCAAGCTCCGCCCGGGCTTCGACCGCCGACCAGTCCGTGGCGCCCCGGGCGACGCCCTGCCAGTCGTCCATGACCGCAATGCGCATCATTCAAGATCCTCGTTCGGTTGGCTCAGCGGCGGCGCGGGTCCATGGCGTCCCGCAATCCGTCGCCCACCAGGTTGAAGGCCAGCACGGCCAGGAAGATCGCGGCGCCTGGGAACACCGCGAGCCAGGGCGCCTGCGTCAGGAAACGCTGGGCCGAGTTCAGCATGCTGCCCCAGCTCGGCGCCGGCGGCTGCTGGCCGAGGCCCAGGAAGGACAGGCTCGCCTCGGCGATGATGGCGAGCGCAATGGCCAGCGTCGCCTGCACCAGCACCGGCGGCACGATGTTCGGCGCGACATGGCGCAGCGCCACGCGCCAGGGCGGGTTGCCGATGGCGCGGGCGGCCTCGACGTAGTCGTTGGTAACGGTGTCCAGGGTTGCGCCGCGGGCGACGCGGACGAACACCGGTGCTGCGGTCACGCCGATGGCGATCATGGCATTGCCGAGCGAGGGGCCCAGGAACGCCGCCAAGGCTATGGCGAGGATCAGGAACGGGCAGGCCAGCATCGCGTCCACCACCCGTCCGATCACCGCGTCGACCCAGCCGCCGGCGAACCCGGCCAGCAATCCCGTGGGCACCCCGATGCCGGCCGCGATCAGCACCGAAACCAGGCCGGCCAGCAGCGACGCGCGGGCGCCGAACACGACGCGGGACAGCACGTCGCGCCCGTTCTCGTCCGTGCCCATCCAGTGCTGCATCGAGGGCGCCTTGCGGATCGCGGTCCAGCTTGTGGCGATGGGATCGAATGGCGCGACCAATGGGGCCGCCGCCGCTACGGCGACGAACAGCGCGATGACGATGAAGCCCAGCACCGCCGCCGGGCGACCGCGGAAGCGCCGGAGCGCAAGCAGGGCCGGACTCATGCGCCGCGCAGCCGCGGGTTGATGACGACATAGAGCACGTCGGCCAGCACGTTCAGCATGATGAACAGGAACGCGGTGACGAGCACGACGCCTTGGACGACGGGGTAGTCCCGGTTGAACACGGCGTCCACGATCAGCTTGCCAAAGCCGGGGATGCTGAACACCTGCTCGGTCAGCACCGCGCCTGACAGCAGGGTGCCGAGCTCCAGCGCGCCGAGCGTCACCACCGGCACCAGGGCATTACGGAACGCATGGCGCAGGATCACCGTCGTCTCGTTCAGGCCCTTTGCCCGTGCGGTGCGCACGAAATCCTGGTCGAGCGCGGTTAGCATGGCGCTGCGGGTATGGCGCATCAGGATGGCGGCGATGGCGTTGCCCAGCACGAAGGCGGGCATGATGGTGGTGGCGAGCGACTGCTGCCAGTCCTCGGTGAGCGGCACGTAGCCCGACGGCGGCAGCCAGCCCAGTTTCACCGACACCAGCAGGATGAGCATGATCCCGAGCCAGAAGTTCGGCGTCGACAGCCCGGCCAGCCCGATCAGGTTGGCCGCGTAATCCCAGCCGGTGTTGCGCTTCACCGCGGACAAGATGCCGGTCGGGATGCCGACACAGAGCGCGATCAGGAACGCCATGGCGCCGAGTTGCAGGGTCACTGGCAGCTTGGTGAGGATCAGGCTCGCGACCGGCTGGCGGATGCGCCAACTGAAGCCGAGGTCGCCTTGCAGCACGTTGCCGATCCAGTGCAGGTATTGCACCGGCAGCGAGCGGTCGAGCCATAGCTCGGCGCGGATTTGGGCGAGCACGGCGGGGTCGCCGCGCTCCTCGCCGGCCAGCACGATGGCGGGGTCGCCGGGCATGAGCTGTTGCAAGGCGAAGACCAGGATGCTGACCAGCAGGATGGTGGGCAGGACCTGCAGCAGGCGGCTGCCGAGATGGCTGCGCATCCGCTACTTCGCCAGGCTTACGCCCTGGAGCCGGATCAGGCCGTCGGGCACCGGGCGGAATCCGGTCACGCGCGCCGACATGCCGACGATGTTCTTGGGATTATAAAGATAGATGATTGGCAGGTCCTGGCCAGCCTGTTGGATGATCTGGTCGAACAGGGCGCGGCGCCCGGGCATGTTCTGGACGGTGCGCGTCTGGTCCAGCAATGCGTCCACCTTTGGGTTGGAATACCTGCCGTCGTTCAGCGCGCCGCCGGTATGCATGAAGCTGAACAGGTTGCCGTCGGGATCGACGCGTCCGGACCATCCGGTCGAGAACGCCTCGAAATCACCGCGGTTGGCGGCCGTCAGCGCCGAGGCAAATTCGGATGCGGTGATGCGCACGTCGAACCCGGCCTCCGCCGCCATGGCCTGGATGATCTCGCCCGCCTGCTTCTGGTCCGGGTTGTTCGGCACGGTGAGCTCTATCGGCACCGGAAGGGCAACGCCTGCCTGCTTCAGCAGCGCCTTTGCCCGCGCCAGGTCCCGCCCGAGCGGCTGCACGGCTTTGTCGTAATAGGGGCTGCTGGGCGAAAGCGCCTGCGCCACCGGCGTGTAAAGGCCATTGTAAACGACCTGGTTGAGCGCCTCCTTGTCCAACGACAGCTCGAACGCCTGCCGCACCCGGGCATCACTGCCGAGCGGGGTCTTGGCGCGCGGGCCGTTGGCCAGGTTGACGGTGATGCCCCAGTATCCAAGGTTGTCCGATGTCACCAGGCGCAGCCGCGGGTTGCCGCGGACCGCATCCGCGTCGGACGGCAGGATCTGTTCAGACAGCTCGATGCTGCCGGCCTGCAGGTTCGCCAGGCGGATGGAGCTGTCGGGGATCGGCAGGTAAACCACCCGGTCCAGCTTGATCGACCCGGCGTCCCAATATTCGGGAAAGCGCTCCAGCACGATGCGGTCCTGCGGCACCCGCTCCGCGAACCGGAACGGCCCGGCGCAGACCGGTTTCAGGCCGAAATCCTTGCCCGCCGCCTCGGCCGCCTTGGGCGAGACGATGATGCCGGACCGGTCGGTCAATTGCGACACGAACGGCGACGACGCGGTTTTCAGCACGATCCTGACCGTCAACGGGTCGACCGCCTCGACCCGGTCCAGCACGCCGATCTCGCTGCGGCGAAAGCTGCCCTGCATGGTAAGGTGGCGCTCCAGCGAATACTTCACCGCCGCCGCGTCAAGCTTCTCGCCGTCATGGAACACCACGCCGGGCCGCAGCTTGATGACCAGGTTGACCGGATCCGCCCACTCATACGACAGCGCCAGTTGCGGCACGATTTCCAGCTTTTCGTTGATGTCGAACAGCTTGTCGCACAGCCCGGCGAACACGATGCGCCCGACATAGGTGCGGGCCAGGGTCGGGTCCAGGATGTCCGCATCCTCGCGCAGCGCGATGCGCAGCGTTTGCGCCTGGGCCGCGCCGGCCAGCATCGCCGCAGCCAGTGCCGCAAGAACCAATGTGCGCATCAATGAACTCCCTACCCGTCCTAGCAATGCCGGGCGCGGCCGGTGCTGGCAAGCCGCCGCGCGCCGGGCTACGCTGTCCGCCCGCAAAGCAGGCTGTGCAAACCATGCGCCACTACCGTATCGCCTCCATTCCCGCCGACGGCATCGGGCCGGAGGTCGTCGCCGCCGGGCTCGAGGCGTTGGACGCCGTGGCCAGCCGGGATGGCGGGTTCGAGCTGCAGGTCGATCATCTCGATTGGGGGTCCGAGCGGTATCGCCGCACCGGCGCGCTGATGCCGGCGGATGGTCTCGACCAGCTCCGCGGCGCCGACGCGATCCTGTTCGGCGCGGTCGGCGCGCCCGACATCCCGGACCATGTGACGCTTTGGGGCCTGCGCCTGCCGATCTGCCAGGGCTTCGACCAATACGCCAACGTCCGCCCCACCCGCATCCTGCCCGGCGTCACCAGCCCGCTGCGCGGCATCGGGCCTGGCGACCTCGACTGGCTGATCGTGCGGGAGAACAGCGAGGGCGAGTATGCCGGCCATGGCGGGCGCGCCCATCGCGGCCACCCGGAGGAAGTCGCGACCGAGACCGCCATCTTCACCCGGCGCGGCGTCGAACGGATCATGCGGTACGCCTTCGACGCCGCGCAGAAACGTCCGCGCAAGCTGCTGACAGTGGTCACAAAGTCGAACGCCCAACGGCACGGCATGGTGTTCTGGGACGAGATCGCGGCCTTGGTCGCAGCCGACTACCCGGACGTGGCGTGGGACAAGGAGCTGGTGGACGCCATGACCACCCGCATGGTGCGCCGGCCCGGCAGCCTCGACACCGTGGTCGCGACCAACCTGCACGCCGACATCCTGTCCGACCTGGCGGCGGCGCTGGCGGGTTCGCTCGGCATCGCGCCTACGGGCAACGTGGACCCGGAGCGCCGTTACCCCAGCATGTTCGAGCCGATCCACGGCAGCGCGTTCGACATCACCGGCAAGGGCATCGCCAACCCGGTCGCGACCTTCTGGACGGCCTCGATGATGCTGGAGCATTTGGGCGAAGCGTCGGCGGCGGGCGTGCTGATGCGCGCCATCGAGCAGGTCTGCGCGACGGGGGTCATGACCCCCGACCTCGGCGGCAAGGCGACGACGTCCGAGGTGACGCGCGCCGTGTGCGACGCGGTCCGAGGCACGAATTTGGGTCTCGGGCCGAAGTAGTCACTGCGGACGTATGCTGGCCCCCGGCAACATTGCGGCCGGGCCGCCGGTATAGGCGAACGATCCAACGAGCGCCGACCAGGCCGCGTCCACCAACCGGCGCCCATCGGAGGGGGCATCCGCCGCAGCAGCAGGCAAGCCGCACAGCGACCCCTGCAGCAGGCTCGCGAACTGGCTCGGACCGGTGTTTTCAGCGAGTTGCGCCGGGTCGTAGACCTGCACTACCGCCATCATGCCCCCATCCTCGTGCTCAAGGATGTGGCAGTGATACACGAAATCGCCGACCTGCTGGCGCGCGTAGAACGGGATGGTGACGAAGACCCGGCCGTCATGCCCGTTGCCGTCCGATGGCGGCACGGGCAAGACGTCGTGCCAGGCGTCCACATTCGTGGCCGGGACGGCGCCCTGTGCCTCCGGCTCATACTGGGCGATGATGCCGGTTGGATCCTGCACCGCCTTCATGTTCTTCGGCGCCCCGGCATCGCCCTGTGTTGCCAGGCGGAACTTGCTCTGGTGCAGGTGGAAGTTGTGCAGCTCCCCGGTCTTGTTGACCAACTCCCATACTTCCTGCTCGCCCAGCCGCGGGCAGACGTGCTTGACGGAGTGCGGCGCGAGCATGGCCTGCATCGGGAAAGGCTGGGGCGGGATCGTGTGCTGGCTGTCGATCGGCGTGCCATTCACGTCCACGACCTCGCTGCCGAGTTCGAAATCGTCCCCGGCTTCATCGTTGGTAAAGGTGATGCGGCGTCTCGTCACCGCCTTGCTTGCCGGCGGAAGGGTGATGCAGTTGGCCGGAACAGCCGCGGCGCTGCCCGGCGTGCTGACCGGGACGGTCAATGCCGGCGCGGCCATGGGTAATGTCGCTTCCAGCGGCACGTCGGGCGGGTCGATGGGCGTGACCGCCGTCGCACCGGCGATGGCGGCGGCTGCCTGAGCCGGTGGGCGGCGCGGCGGCATCACGACATGGGCCAGGTCGATGCGCGGCCATGGATCACCGGTCGGGCCGGTAGTGATGCCGAGGGTGCGCAGGGTGAAATGCCTGCCATCTTGCCCGCCCTTGTTGACGATCAACACCTCCGCGCGGCTCGCGGGCATGAGCAGGATTTCCTTGAGCTGCACCCCGGCACGGAGGCCCTTGTCGCCCGGCTTGCTGGTCCCGGCCAGGAGGCCATCGAGCGCGAGCACGGTCATGGATTGTTCTTGCCCAGTGTCGTCATCCACCAGCACGAGTAAATATGTCAGGCTGGAGCTCAGGTTGGCGACGCGCCAGATCTGGTTCCGGCCCGGCTGCATGGTGATGTCGGGGTTGTGCTGGCCGTTGATGGTAAACAGCCAGACCGTGTCCTGCGACGGGTCGGTACTGCCGGCCGTAGTGACGCCGTGGTGGCCGCAGTAGCCTGGGCCGGAAAACCCGTCGGCGGGCGTCGGCTGCCCCGGGTTGGCCAGGCCCGGACAGGCGCCGGGGTCGTAGTTGTGGCTGTTCAGCCAACTCCCCCGCTGGCCCGGCGCTGCGTTGCCCGGCGTCGCGCCCGTGGGCACTGCGAGCTGGATGTCGCGCAATCCGAGATAGACCGTATCCGCGCGGTTGAGAATGTCGGCGCTTGCCGGCGGCAGGTTCGGCGCGGCGAGGAGGTCGGCCCGCAGGTCGCCGACGTAGAGCATGCCGGTTTGGCCTGCCGCCACGTCGTTCCGCGCATTGCCGTGCACGTGGCCGTGGAACCAGTTGAGGCCGGACGGGTATGGCCGCGGCGTCGTTTGGCTGCCGAACATGGAGCCCGGCAACGTCGCCGGAATGTCCATGCGGTAGGAGGTCGTGGTGCCCGGCAGGTCGTGAACGAAGATGTAGTCACCGAGCGGCGTGCAAGGCCGTGGGCTGACCAGCAGGCCGTGCGTGTGCAGGTTGACGGTGCCGCCGAGTGGCTCGTTCGTGCCGAGCTGGTTCACGATGTCGAAACGGAGCGTGTCGCCGGGCGCCGCGGTGACGAGGAAAGGCCGGTAGGAATCTTGGACGCCAGGCGCGGCGCTCGTGCCGTAGCCCGGCAGCTTGACGGTGTACGGTCCGACATCGGGCCGGTCGGTATCCCGGATGACAAGCCGTCCCGCCCCGATCGGGCCGCGCGGCGGCAGCGTTGGGCAGCTCGGGTCGGAGGGTGGGCTGCTCACCAGGCCGGCGGCGCTCAGCGGTATCGGTTGCAGCAGCTCTGCGCCCTGGGCGCCTGCCGCGAGGACGCAGGCACAGGCGACGGGCAACGCGGCGGCGGAGAGGCGCATGAGGGCGAATCCTTTTGGACGGGATCAGAACGGCGCCTGCGCCGGATGCGCCGAATACCGCCTGTTCCGGACGCGGTGAGAGACAACGGAATTGCCGACGCCTCTAACACGCGGCACTCATTCCGCAAACGTTTTTATTGCGCGGCATAAAACGCGGCGCATCCCTCGCTGTACCGGGGCCGGGTTGCACAGGACGGGGTGGCCGCCCATACCCTGGGGATGGCCCCTCCGTTGCTCCTGCTGCAAAACATTCGCCTTTCGCTCGGCACCGCGCCGCTGCTGGATGGCGCCGAGCTTGGCGTCGGCGCGGGCGAGCGCATTTGCCTCGTGGGCCGCAACGGGTCCGGCAAGTCCACTCTGCTGAAGGTCGCGGCCGGGCTGCTGCAATCCGATGGCGGCACGCGCTTCCTGCAGCCCGGCACCACCGTGCGCTATTTGCCGCAGGAGCCGGACCTCGCCGGATTCGCCACAACGCTCGACTACGTGGAGGCCGGCATGGGGCCGGGCGACGACCTGCATCGGGCGCGCACCCTGCTGGACCAGCTCGGCATGACCGGTGAGGAGGACCCGGCCCACCTCTCCGGCGGCGAGAAGCGCCGCTGCGCGCTGGCCCGCACCCTGGCGCCCTCCCCCGACCTGCTGCTGCTCGACGAACCCACGAACCACCTGGACCTGCCGGCCATCGAATGGCTGGAGCAGGAGCTGGCCAGCCTGCGCGCCGGCCTGGTGCTGATCAGCCACGACCGGCGGATGCTGGAGAAGCTGTCCCGCAGCATCGTTTGGCTCGACGGCGGCGTCACCCGGCGCATCGACCGCGGCTTCGCGCATTTCGAGGCGTGGCGCGACGAGGTCGAGGAACAGGCCGAGCGCGACCAGCATAAGCTGGGCCGGCAGATCGCCCGCGAGGAGGACTGGCTGCGCTACGGCGTCACCGCGCGGCGCAAGCGCAACGTGCGCCGGCTGGGCGAGTTGGGCGCGCTGCGGCAGAAACGACGGGAGATGGGCGGCGGCGGCGACGCGTTGCGGCTGGTCGCGACCGAGGCGGACCTGTCGGGTAAATTGGTTTCGGTCGCCGAGCATGTCAGCAAGGCGTTCGACGGCGTGCCGGTGGTGCGCGACCTGACGTTAAGGGTGCTGCGCGGCGACCGGCTGGGCATCGTCGGCCCCAACGGGTCCGGCAAGACGACACTGCTGAAACTGCTGACCGGAGTGGAGCAGCCGGATAGTGGCGAGGTGAAGCTCGGGACCAACCTCGCCGAAGTCACGCTCGACCAGCAGCGCGCCAGCCTGGATCCGAACGCGACGCTCTCGGACACCTTGACGGCTGGCGGCGGCGACACCGTAGTCGTGGCCGGGGAGCGCCGGCACGTGATCGGCTACATGAAGGATTTCCTGTTCAAGCCGGAGCAGGCGCGCACCCCGGTCGGCGTGCTGTCGGGCGGCGAGCGCGGGCGGCTAATGCTGGCCTGCGCCATGGCCCGGCCCTCCAACCTGCTGGTGCTGGACGAGCCGACCAACGACCTGGACCTGGAAACGCTCGACCTGCTGCAGGAGATGCTGTCCGAGTATCCCGGGACCGTCCTGCTGGTAAGCCACGACCGCGACTTCCTCGACCGCGTGGTGACGAGCACCTTGGCGTCCGAGGGGGCCGGGCGCTGGGTGGAGTATGCCGGCGGCTATAGCGACATGCTGATCCAGCGCGGGGCGCCGGAGGTTGTCGTGCCGGAGCGTGCCCGGAGCAGCGGGCCCAAGTCGCTGTCCCGCTCGTCCGTCAGCCGCAAGATGACGTTCAAGGACAAGCACGCGCTGGAAACGCTGCCCAAGCAGATCGCGGCGACGGAAACGGAGGTTGCGCACTTGCAGAAGCGGCTCGCAGATCCCGACTTGTATCGCCGTGACCCGACCGCCTTTCGCACTGCGACCGAGGCGCTGGCCCGCGCGCAGGCCATCCTCGCGGAGACCGAGGAACGCTGGCTGGGCTTGGAGCTGTTGCGGGAAGAGTTGGGAGCTTAGGGTCCGGCCATGACACGCATCATCCTCTTGCTAGGCTTGTCCATCCTGTCCGGTTGCGGGCTGGTCGCGGCGCCATGCCGTGTGACCTCGGCAGCGCTGAAGATCGTGCCGGTCGTGGGCCACGTTGCGGCAGCGCCGACGGACGCCTGTGCGGACGTGATCGACTAGCCGCCCTCGCGCGCCGCCCGCGTCGCGATGGGCGTTCGATTCACGAACCGGAGCGGTAATTCTTGCACATTGCCGCAATGCGGCACCATTTGCCGCACGGGAAAACAGGACTCTGGCAAAACTTGCCGAGAGCCAATGCGAAAACGGCGGGATTTCAATTCTTGCTGTCTAGTTCGGGATGAGCCGCTCCTGCGGTATCCTACGTCAGCAGTCGACCCAAAAGCTGGCATTAGGATCCTCGTAGCGCTGGTCGGAAGATGCGGTGTGGCAAGACTTCATTCCATTTGTCGGTCCACGCCTTTAAAAATCGCGCCGCGACTTCGGCTGCTTCGCTAGCCTCCTCACGGCTTGCACCCTGCAGACCGAAGCAAATCTTTTGGTCCATTCCGACAAAGTAGTCAGCCCTCATGCGATCATCGCGTGCCCGGTTCAACAAAGTCCCTGATGTCTTTATGAAGTTGTCGTCAAGGCTTTCAGCTAAAGCGATATAATGCTGGAGTACATGCTCGTGACTTGGCGGGACATCTTTACGCTTTCCAATGCCGCCAGATCTATAGAGCGCTGCAACTGCACAAAAGTGCATTGAGTGATACGCGGAATGAAGAGCGGCATTGGGTGCATTCCCTCATTCAGCAACGCCGATGGCCTCGCTCAAATGAATTGCGGCTTTCTGCTCTGCCTCATCCGCAAAGAATTCCCTTTCAGGTTCCGCAAGCGCGATAACAGGCGCTGGTCGCTCTTTATTAACATGCTTCTTTTTCGGGGGTTGTTTAGGACCGCGTGCCATCAATACTCGTTTAAAGAGTTGTTAAACAATCTCAATTCCGTCACGGGCGATATCTCTGGCAACTGGTATTGGTGATTGTGAGTTTACTGTGGAAGCGGTCAAGGCAATTGCCCGGATCGGAATCCCGGCGCGAACGTGAGGGTAGGCGATGTCCGATAAGACGTGTCCTAGCCGGGGCGGTGGAGTGGCATCATTGCTGAGCAGGACTGCGACATCGTAATCGCTCGTAGACTTAGCGCTGTGTCTCGCCCTCGATCCAAACAAAACGACATGCTCGACTTGGCCAGGGAGAGCTCGTTCAACTTCTGTACGGAATGCTCGCAGGCGAGCCGCTGCACGGCGCGAAATAGCCATCGCGAAGGAAGCATTCAACAGCGCAAGCTGGATCATGCGCAAACCCTATATGGATTCCTCATCCGGGACCAGACTGGATGTCCGCTCCCACCAAATTCGGTGATTGGATGCACAAAACCAACCCTTAATGCGAATGGCCGGGGCACCCTCCTCCGCTTGGGTTCCGACAGTGCCAGGGTATGTCAAAAGATGCAGCTAGCTCTGGTCAGGAAACTTCCGCGGCAGAGATTGATGGCGAAATGCGCTCTCGGTTCGCCTGCTGCCGGAATCTCAGCAGCGATAGCAGCGGCATTGCCATGTAGTTGACTGCCGCCCTCCTTGCCATAGGCACCCCCTCGACTCCACGTGCGCTTGCGCCAATAAGACGGGATCACGAGGGGATTTTGGATGGACCGAACCGACGTTGCCGGCCTGAGGGTTGCGCGTGAACTGCATGAATTCATTGCCGAAGCACTGCCAGGCACCGGTGTCGACGCCGAGGCCTTCTGGACCGGCTTCGCCGCCCTCGTGCAGGACCTTGCGCCGCGCAACGCCGAACTGCTCGCCCGGCGCGACGAGCTGCAGCGCCAGATCGACGACTGGCATGTCTCGCAGGCCGGCAAGCCGCACGATGAGGCGGGGTACCAAGATTTCCTGCGCGGCATCGGCTATTTGCTGCCGGAGCCTGCGCCGTTCGAGGTCGGCACGACGAACGTGGATGCGGAGATCGCTGGGATCGCCGGGCCGCAGCTCGTGGTGCCCGTGATGAATGCCCGCTATGCGCTGAATGCGGCCAATGCGCGTTGGGGCAGCCTTTACGATGCGCTCTATGGCACGGACGCGTTGCCTGAGACGGACGGGGCGGAGCGTGGCCGCGGCTTCAACAAAGTCCGTGGCGCTGCCGTCGTGAAGCGGGGCCGGGCCGTGCTGGACCTGGCCGTCCCGCTCGCCGAGGGTTCGCATGCGGAGGCGACGGGCTATGCGCTCAAGGACGGCGCGCTGGTGGTTTCGACCGGCAGCGGGTCGACGGGCCTCAAGACACCCAGCAAGTTCGCGGGCTACCGCGGCGACCCGGCTGCGCCGAGCGCGATCCTGCTGCGAAACAACGGCCTCTATCTCGAAATCCGCATCGACCGCGATCACCCGATCGGCAAGGACGACCCGGCCGGCGTCGCCGACGTGCTAATGGAATCGGCCATCACCACCATCCAGGACTGCGAGGACAGCGTTGCCGCGGTCGATGCGGCCGACAAGGTCGAGGTCTACCGCAACTGGCTCGGCCTGATGCAGGGCACGCTGTCGGCGTCGCTGGAAAAGGACGGCAAGCAGATCGTTCGCCGGCTCAATCCGGACCGCGAATACACCAAGCCGGACGGCAGCGCCCTGGTCGTGCCGGGCCGCAGCACCATGCTGATCCGCAACGTCGGCCACCACATGTACACCGACGCTGTGCTGGACGCCGACGGCAACGAGGTGCCGGAAGGCATGCTCGACGCGGCCGTCACCGCGATGATCGCGATGCACGACCTGCGCGCCACCGGTCCAATTCGCAACAGCCGTGCGGGTTCGGTGTATATCGTGAAGCCGAAGATGCACGGACCCGACGAGGTCGCACACGCCGCAGCCATCTTCACCCGCGTCGAGGCCATGCTGGGCCTAGCGCCCAACACCCTCAAGATGGGCATCATGGACGAGGAGCGCCGCACCAGCGCCAACCTCGCCGCCTGCATCCACGCGGCAGAGGACCGGGTGGTGTTCATCAACACTGGGTTCCTCGACCGCACCGGGGACGAGATGCACACTTCGATGGAGGCGGGCGCCATGATCCGCAAGAACGAGATGAAGGGCACCGCCTGGATCAAGGCGTATGAGGACCGCAACGTCGACATCGGCCTGGCATGCGGGCTGCGCGGCCGGGCGCAGATCGGCAAGGGCATGTGGGCGGCGCCCGACCGCATGGCGGAGATGCTGGAGCAGAAGATCGGCCATCCCCGCGCCGGCGCCAACACTGCGTGGGTCCCCTCGCCCACCGCCGCCACGCTGCACGCCCTGCACTACCATCAGGTCGACGTGGCGGCCCGGCAGGCCGAACTGGCCGGGCACCCGCGCGGCACGCTGACGGACTTGCTGACCATCCCCGTGGCCGACCGTCCGAACTGGGCGCCGGACGACGTGCAGCAGGAGCTTGACAACAACGTCCAGGGCATTTTGGGTTATGTGGTGCGCTGGATCGACCAGGGCGTCGGCTGTTCCAAGGTGCCGGACGTCCACGACGTTGGGCTGATGGAAGACCGCGCCACCCTGCGCATCTCGAGCCAGCACATCGCCAACTGGCTGCACCACGGCGTGGTGACGGAGGAGCAGGTGCGGGAGACGATGCGGCGCATGGCGGGCGTGGTGGACCGGCAGAACGCCGGGGACCCCAATTACCGCCCGATGGCGGCGAACCTCGATGGCCCGGCGTTCCAGGCGGCGTGCGACCTGGTGTTCAAGGGCCGTGAGCAGCCTAACGGCTACACCGAGTTCATCCTGCATGCCCGGCGCCGGGAGGCCAAAGCGGCATAGGGCCTGCGCTGCCCTCGTGGCTGGAACTACAGATGGCCGCGGGCGTTAGACGCCGTAACGACATAAGTTCCAATCAGGAAAGGACTGGTCCATGGGCTTGATCTTGCTCGTCATCATCCTCGTCGTGCTGTTCGGCGGCGGCGGGTTTTACGGCTACAACCGCGGCTATTATGGCGGGCGGCATTACGGCGGCGGGCTGGGCCTGGTGCTTCTATTGATCATCCTGTTCCTGATTTTCGGGCAAGGCCGCTACTACTAGCTAAATCTCGGCCGCCGGCTCCGGCTGCGCGCTCACGCGGGAGACCCGGCGGCCGTCCATCTCCATCACTTCGAACCGCCAACCGGCGAAGACGATGCGGTCCCCGGTGCTCGGCAGCCGCCGCAGCAGGGCCAGCAGCAGGCCGGCCAAGGTGTGATAGCTGCCCTCCGCCGGCAGGTCCGGCAGCTCCAACCGGGACTTGATCTCGTCGACTGGCATCGCGCCGTCGAGCAACAATGCTCCCGCTGCGGCGCCCTCCCCATCCGCCTGCGCGGCAGTCGGGTCGGCCGACTCGCCCACGATCGCCTTCAGCACGTCGGCCGCCGTGACCACGCCCTCGAAGCTGCCATACTCGTCCATCACCAGCGCGAGGCCCAGCGGATCGCCCTTCAGCCGCTCCAGCGCGTCGAGCGCGGTCACGGTGTCGGGGATCACCATGGCCTTGCGCATCGCCGCCGCCACCGACAGGTCGCCGCCGTCCAGGATGCGGTCCAGCACGTCCTTTGCCTGGATGACCCCCACGACGTTGTCGATCGATCCGTCGCACACTACGAACCGGCTGTGCGGCGTGGCCTTCAAAGTCGCCACAATGTCGCGCCGGGGGTCGGTGCGGTCGATCCAGGCGAGCTCGTTGCGCGGCGTCATGATGGCGCGCACCGGCTTGTCCGCCAGCCGCAGCAGGCGCTCGATCATGTCCCGCTCCTCGGTTTCGAGCACGCCTTCCTCGGCGCCCTCGGCCAGCAGCGCCTTTAATTCTTCCTCCGTGACCGCCTGCCGCTTGTCGTCGTGCCGTCCGAACAGGCGCAGCACCAGGGCGGAGGACTTGCCCAGCACCCAAACGATGGGGCCGCCGATGCGCGCGAGCCAGGCAAGCGCCGGCGCCACGGCCGCCGCCACCATCTCCGGACGGCGCAGCGCCAACTGCTTAGGCACCAGCTCTCCGATCACCAGGGTCATGTAGGTCGTCAGCACCACGACGATCGCGAGCGACAAGCTGCCGGCGAACGGCGCGAGCGTTGGTATCGTTTCGAACCATACCTCCAGCCGGGCGGTGATCCGCGCACCGCCGAACACGCCGGCCAGCACGCTGACGAGGGTAATGCCGACCTGCACCGTGGGCAGGAAGCGCTGCGGGTCGTCGGAGAGCAGGCGCGCGGTGGTGGCGCCGGCGACGCCCTGCCGTTCCAGCACCACCAGCCGTGCCCGGCGCACCGAGACCAGGGCCAGCTCGCTCATGGCGAACACGCCGTTAAGCACGATCAGCAGCAGCACGACGAGCAGTTCGAGGGTAAGTCCCATGCGGGGCGTTATAGGCGATCCCCGGCGAAAGGTCAGCACGCGGCCATGGCGGGCGCCGCCGCCACCCAGTTGCGCGAACCGGGGCCGGCGATTAAGCCGCAGGCCATCCATCGAGGAGCGTCGCCATGACCCGGCCCTTGCCGCCATTCGCCATCGTGCTGGGAATCGCCGGCCTGCTGCCGTTCATCGCCTGCAGCCTGGGCGCGCTCAGCCTGTCGAGCGACGGCTCGACGCGCTCGCTGCTGGCCCTGGTGGCGTACGGCGCCACCATCCTCGCATTCCTGGGCGGGGTGCACTGGGGTTTCGCCCTGGACGGCGGCGATACGCCGTCCGACCGGGTGCAGCGGGCGCGGTTCGGCCTGGGGGTGTTGCCCTCGCTGATCGGCTGGGCGGCGCTGCTGATCACGTTCATCGGCCTGCCGACCACCGGGCTGCTGGTGCTGACCGCCGGCTTCGTGGCGACGACCGTGGTCGAGGCGCAGGCAGCCCGCCGTGGCCTGATGCCGCAACGCTACATGTGGCTGCGCTGGGGACTGTCGATCGTCGTCGTCGTGTGCCTGGTGTCCGTCTGCCTTGTCCGGGCCTTTGGCGGCCGGGTGGTGCTCTGAGCGCGCTGCCGGACCGGGAGGCGGCGGTGGGCAGTCCCTGATCGCGCCATGGATAGATCCGGCCCCGCCTCGCCATGCCGGGCAGCGGATGATGGACAAATGGCGAAGTTGTTCTTAGCCTGCAATAAGATTGAGACTGTCCGGCCAACCGTGAGGGGCGATGAAGGTATTCTGGGACTCGGCGCAGCTCCTGCACGCGCCGCGCTTTTTCTTGCAGCGTGGGATCGTCCGCAGCAATTTCGAGGCGCCGGCCCGTGCCGAGGCGTTGTTGCAGGGCTGCCTGGAACTCGGCCTGCAGCCGGCCATGCCCGCGCCGGTCGATCGTGGCGCGCTGGAGGCCGTCCATCCCGCTGCCTACCTCGACTTCCTGCGTGACGCGCCCGCCGCCTGGAGCCTGCTGCCGGATCACGGGCCGGAGCTGGTGCCGAACATACATCCCTCCCCGGAGATGCTGGCCAATGGCGCGCGGCCGGGCCAAACGGTGATTGGCCAGCTCGGCTGGCACACCGCCGACACGTCCTGCCCGATTGCCGCCGAGACCTGGCCGTCCGCCGTCGCAGCAGCAGCCTGCGCCATCGCCGCGGCCGATGCCGCCGCGGCGGGCGGGACCGCCTATGCGCTGACGCGTCCGCCGGGCCACCATGCCTATCCGGCGCGGGCAGGCGGGCATTGCTATTTGAACAATGCCGCCATCGCCGCCCAACGCCTGGTGGACCGCGGCGCTGCGCGCGTTGCGGTGCTGGACATCGACAGCCATCACGGCAACGGCACCCAGGGCATATTCTGGGAGCGCGAAGACGTGCTGTTCGTTTCCGTGCACGGCGACCCGAACGGATATTACCCCTGGTATGTCGGCCATGCCGATGAATGCGGCGGCGGCGTCGGCATCGATTGCAACCGGAACCTGCCGCTGCCGATGGGGACCGGGGACGAAGGCTGGCTCGAAGCCCTGGATGCAGGGCTCGCAGCCATCGGGCGGTTTGGCGCCGATGTGCTGGTGCTCAGCCTGGGGTTCGATGCGTCGGAAAACGAACCGCTGAGTTTCCTGCGCGTCACTCCGGACGGTTTCGCCAAAGCGGCCCGGCGCATCGCGGCGCTGCGCCTGCCGTCCGCGATCGTGCAGGAGGGCGGCTATAACACCGAAACTCTCGGCATATTGCTGCAGGGGTTCCTTTCGGCCTACGCCGCATGAGCCTCGCCCGGATACGCAGCTTTGCCTTCAGCGGCATCGAGGCGGTTCCGGTCGAGGTGCAGGTGCAAATCTCCTCCGGCCTGCCCGCATTCCTCGTCGTCGGCCTGCCCGACAAGGCCGTCGGCGAGGCGCGGGAGCGGGTGCGCGCCGCGCTGACCGCCATGGGCCTGTCGCTGCCGCCCAAGCGCGTGCTGATCAACCTGGCGCCGGCGGACCTGCTGAAAGAGGGCAGCCATTTCGACCTGCCGATCGCGCTCGGCGTGCTGGCCGCCATGGACGTGCTGCCGCGGGATGAGATCGCCGGATATGCCGCGC
The DNA here is from genome assembly GCA_965277495.1 of Acetobacteraceae bacterium. Lineage (GTDB taxonomy): Bacteria > Pseudomonadota > Alphaproteobacteria > Acetobacterales > Acetobacteraceae > CAHJXG01. Next base: position 555,584 of record OZ255824.1, read on the forward strand.
TGGGCGAACTTTCGCTCGATGGCGCCATCAACGCCGTCGCCGGCGTGCTGCCGGCGGCAATGTCGGCGTCGGCCCGCGACCTCGGCCTGATCTGCCCCGCGGTGCAGGGCGGCGAGGCCGCTTGGGCCGGGCGCATCGAAATCCTGGCCGCGCCCGACCTGCTGTCGGTCATCAACCATTTTCGCGGCTCGCAGGTGCTGGCCCCGCCCGAACCCGCCGGCACGCAGGAACGCGAGACCGGCCCCGACCTGGCCGAAGTGCGCGGCATGGAGACCGCCAAGCGCGCGCTGGAGATCGCCGCGGCGGGCGGCCACAACATGATGCTGATCGGCCCGCCCGGCGCCGGCAAGTCGATGCTGGCGGCCCGCATGCCGTGGCTGCTGCCCGACCTGCGCCCGGTCGACGCGCTGGAGGTCAGCATGATCCACAGCGTGGCGGGCCTGCTGGAAGGCGGGCGGCTGGTCATGCGTCCGCCGTATCGCGAGCCGCATCACGGCGCATCACAGGCCGCGCTGACCGGCGGCGGCCAGCGCGCCAAGCCCGGCGAGGTCAGCCTGGCCCATCGCGGCGTGCTGTTCCTGGACGAGCTGCCGGAGTTCCCGCGTCCGGCCCTGGAAGCATTGCGCCAGCCCTTGGAGAGCGGACGCACGACGGTCGCCCGCGCCCTCGCCCACGTCACCTACCCGGCCCGCTTCCAGCTCATTGCCGCGATGAACCCGTGCCGCTGCGGCTACCTCGGCGACCCCGCGCGCGCCTGCAGCCGCGCGCCCCGCTGCGGCGAGGACTATCTGGCCCGCATCAGCGGCCCGCTGCTCGACCGCATCGACGTGACTGTCCACGTGCAGCCGATCCCACCCACCGAGCTGTCCCGCGCCCCGCCCGGCGAGGCCAGCGCCGCGGTGGCCCCCCGCATCGCCATGGCCCGGTCCGCCCAATGCAGCCGATACGGCGAGGACGGCCCGGCGACCAACGCCGAGGCCGAACTCGGCGCGATCGAGCTGCAGCCGGAGGCCCGCCTGCTGGCCGAAACGGTCGCCGAGAAGCTGCGCCTGTCCGCGCGCGGGTTCACCCGGGTGCTGCGCGTCGGACGCACCATCGCCGACCTGGCCGGCGCGGCCCAGGTGCGCCGGGCCGATGTGGCGGAGGCGTTGGCCTATCGCCCGCGCATCCCCGGACGGCCGGGCTAGCCTTCCAAGCGGAAGGCGTCGGCGATGCGGCGCACGCGGCCGGCGTCGTCGACCAGCAGCACGTCGAATCGCACGCCGGCCCGGCCCCATTCGGGATGTCCTGCCAACGCGGCCTCGCCGGCAGCCAGCAGCCGGGCGCGCTGGCGAGGACCCAGGGCAAAGGCCGCCGAGTTCAGGTCCGGGCGGGCTTTCACCTCGATGAACGCCAGCAGCCCGTCCCGTTCGGCCACGACATCGATCTCGCCGGCGCCCGTGCGCAAGCGCCGGGCCAGCACGACCCAGCCTTCGCGCTCAAGTGCGCCGCAAGCGGCTTGTTCGGCTACGACGCCCCGCGCCTGCGCGGCCCGGCCACGGTCGGCGGGGCCATGGTTGGCGAGGTCTCTCACGGGCTGCGATAGGTCTGCGTCGTGTCGACGCCCGCGAACTCCGCCACGAGGGTATAGCCGACGCCCAGCAGCACCGGGCCGAGAAAGATGCCCAGCAGGCCGAACGCCAGCGCGCCGCCCAGCACGCCCAGGATCGTCAGCAGGAACGGCAACTGCGCTCCCCGGGAGATGAAATACGGCCGGATCACGTTGTCCGACCCGCTGATGGCGAACAGCCCATATATCCCGAGGAAGACGCCCCAGCCGGTATGCCCGGTGCTGAGCAGCCAAAGCGTCGCTGGAATCCAGACCACCGGCGCGCCGATCGGCAACACCGACAGGAACCCGGCGATGGCCCCCAGCAGCAGCGGGCGCGGCACCCCCGAGAGCCAGAGCCCGAACGTCGTCAGCAAGCCCTGCACGATCGCCGTGCCCAGGATGCCATAGACGGTGCCGCGCACGGTCAGCCCGGTGACCTCGACCAGCCGCGACGCATGCTCGCCGGCAATGCGGTGCACGATGCGGTTGAGATGGATCGCCAGGCTGTCGCCCGATGCCCAGAAAAAGAACGCGACCAGCAGCGCGATGATGAACTGCACCAATCCGCCGGCGATGCCGAGCAGCAGGTTCAGGCCGTTCTCCGCGATCATGCCGAAATAAGGCTTGAAGAAGCTGACCATGGCACTCAGGTCCGCCGCCCACTCGTTCCAATATTCCGAAAGCGTTGTGCCGACGACCGGAACCGCCGCCAGCCAGCCCGGCGCGCTGGGCAGGCCGCCATTGAGCGCGGTCTCGATCGAGGCGCGCAATTGGTTCACGTCATCGGCCCCGGCCGGCGCGGCGAGGGCCAGCGGCAACACGATCAGCACGGTGGTGAGCAGGACCATGATCCCCGCCGCCCCGCCGCGGCTGGCGCGCAGATGCGTGCGCACCCAGGCGAATACCGGCCAGGTGGTGTAGACCAGGATCGCCCCCCAAAGGATGGCCGATAGGAATGGGTGCAGCACCAGCACGCAGCCGACGGCGATGCCGACCAGCAGCAGCCCCATCAGCAGGCGTTCCGCCACCAAGTCCGTGGGCTGCTTCATGCCGGGCGATATCGGCCGGTCGCCCACGGAAAGCAACTGGTTGTTCTAAGCTGGCCTGGCCGATAGCCTGGTGCGAAACCGGAGGATCAACATGCCGCGCCTAGCAGCCAACCTATCGATGATGTTCAACGAGGCGCCGTTTCTGGATCGGTTCGACGCCGCGGCAAAGGCCGGGTTCACGGCGGTCGAGTTCCTGTTCCCGTATGACCACCCCGCCGCTGAGATCCGGCGGCGGTTGGACAGCGCCGGGCTGCAACAGGTGCTGTTCAACATGCCGCCTGGCGACTGGGCAGCCGGCGAGCGCGGCACGGCGTGCCTCCCGGGCCGCGGCCAGGAGTTCCGAGACGGGGTGAAAAAGGCGCTGGACTATGCGGGGGCGCTGGGTTGCGGCCTGGTGCACTGCATGGCTGGCATCGTGCCGGCGGGCGTATCGCACGGGACCGCGGCGGCGCTTTATGTGGCGAACCTCGCCTGGGCGGCGGAGCAGGCGGCGGCGCAGAAAATTAAAGTTGTTATCGAGCCGATCAACCACCGCGACATGCCCGGTTTCCTTCTGAACACGATGGCTCAGGGCGCTGATATCGTAAATGCTATAGGCTTTCATAGATTGGGTTTGCAGTTCGACATCTATCATTGCCAAGTTACGGAGGGCGACGTCACCAAGCGGATCGAGACGTTATTGCCCGTCATCGCCCATATGCAGTTGGCCGATGTTCCCGGCCGCAACGAGCCTGGAACTGGCGAAATCGGCTGGGAGTTTGTATTGGGCAGAATCGATGTTTTGGGGTACGAAGGCTGGGTTGGTTGTGAATACCGGCCAAAGGGCGACACTATAACCGGACTCGCCTGGCGCAAGCGTTACAAAGTCTGAAAAATTAGATAATAATCATAATTAAGTCTTAGTATTCCGGAAATTTATTGATGGGTTGACAATAAGACTGCGAACAGTCAACCCCAGGATGCTATGACGGTTGTATCTGGCGGCATGCCTCTACCGGCTGTTCCGCGCCTGCCTGGAGGTTAATCATGCGCTTCGCCGAGATCGGACAACAGCTTCGGGCCTATCGGCTGGAATCCGGCCTGCGAGCGGAAGAGATTGCAGCCCGGCTCGGCGTTTCTCGTGCGGCGCTGTATCGATATGAAAAAGGCGAGGTCATCAAGCTCGATACAGTCCAGCGGCTGGCCGAGTTGCTCAAGGTTTCCCCGCTGTCCCTTCTGGGCATCGGAGTCGAGTACTACAGCCGGTCAGTCGGTTACTTCGAGCGAATCCGCCAGATCGAGGAAACCGCCGACCAGGTTCTGCAGGCCTACGGCTCCGGCCTGTATTTGACCACCTCGGAGGCATTCGACGCCGCCATGGCTGATGGGCTGAACGAGGCCGCCAGCCTGCCGGGCATCGATACGGCCACGTTCCGCACCAATGCCGACCAGGTGCTCGGCATCCTATCGGCACGCAAGCGAATCTATGCGCAGCGCCGCCCCGGCATCATCGCCATCCTTTCACCAGCCTCGATCCAGGGCTTCCTCAACTTGGGCCTGCTGGGCAGCCTGAAACTGTCCGAGGCGTTGCGGGTGCGCTGCCGCCGAGTCGCAGCCGCCGAGGTGCAGAACATCGCCAGCCTGATGGAAACCGAACCGATGGGGCTGCAGTTCGGCTTGCTCGCCACGTCCGAGTCCTCAAGCGGGTTCAGCATCTTTCGCTCGCGCGACCGCGCCACCCTGGCGGCCAACCCGTTCCAGGCCGACAGCTTGCCCTCGGCGCAGACCGGCGTCGCCATGATCACCGGCGCAGATGAGGCCATCGCCGCCCATCAGCGCGTCGCGGAGGCCATGTGGCGGGATGCGATCAAGGGGCCGGCCGCCGCGGTGCGCCTGCGTGAAATGCTGGCCAACCGGAGCTGATCGCCAACGCCGCCCGGCCGCCAGCGCCGAATGGGTTAAGCTTTATCCGCCCAGGTGGTTCCACCAGCGCCCGCGCCGCTCTAGGTTCGGTCCATGGCCACGCTTCCAGATCATCCCGACGTGCAGATCATCTCCAACGAAACCGCCTGGAAGGGCCGGTTCTCGGTGGAGGTCGTGAAATTCCGCCAGCGCCGTTTCGATGGCGCGATGTCCGGCGTGCGAACGTGGGAGCTACTGTGCCGCGGGCGTGCGGCCGGCGTGTTGCCCTACGACCCTATCACGGACCAGGTGGCGCTGATCGAGCAGTTCCGCCTGCCCGCGCTCGCCGCCGGGTTCGAGCCGGTGATGGTCGAAATCCCCGCCGGCCTCTGCGATGGCGGCGAGGACCCGGCCAAGACCGTCATCCGCGAGGCGCAGGAGGAAATGAAACTCCCGGTCGACCTGCTGGAACCCATCGGCGATTTCTTGCTGACGCCGGGCGCGTCCGATGAGCGTTGCACGATGTTCGTCGGCCGCATCCATGCGCCGCAGGCCGGGCCGGACGGCATCATCGGCCAGGGCGGCCTGGCCGCGGAACAGGAGGATATCCGCGTCCGCCTGCATCCCGCCACCGCCGCGATCGAGGCCGCCGCCGCCGGGCGCTACCCAAATTCCGTCACCGCCATCGCCCTGCTCTGGCTCGCCGTGCGGCGCGAGTGGCTGCGCGCGCACTGGAGCGGACGATGACGCAGCGCCTGTTCCTCGACGACAGCGCGCTGCGGCAGACACGCGCGGCGGTGCTCTCGGCGGGGCCGGACGGCATCGTGCTGGACCGCACCGTGTTCTACGCCCGCGCCGGCGGCCAGCCCGGCGATAGCGGCTCACTGCATTGGGATGGCCAGGAAACGTCGATAACCGAGGCCGTGAAGGGCGCAGGCGACGACATCCTGCATCTGCCCAGCACCGGCAGCCCGCTGCCCGTACCAGGCGTCCGGGTCGACGCCGTGCTCGATTGGCCGCGCCGCCACGCCTTGATGCGGATGCACACGGCGCTGCATCTTTTATGCAGCCTGCTGCCCGGCGCGGCCGTCACCGGCGGGCAGATCGGCGCAGAGCGGTCGCGGCTCGATTTTGACCTGCCGGGGCCGCCGCCTATCGACGCGCTGGAGGACGGGTTCCGGACGCTGATCGCCGCAAACCACCCAGTCGCGTCCGAATGGGTGGACGAGGCGGTGCTCGACACCAACCCGGGCCTGGTCCGCACGCTTTCGGTGCAGCCGCCGCGGGGCACCGGACGGCTGCGCCTGGTTCGGATCGGCGGCGGCCAATTGATCGACCTGCAGCCCTGCGGCGGCACCCATGTGGCCAGCACGTCCGAGATCGGCGGCGTGCGCGTGCTCAAGATTGAGAACAAGGGCCGGCAGAACCGCCGCATCTCGATCGCACTTGCAACGGAGGCCTGATCATGGACCCGCTCATCAGCACGGACTGGCTGGCTGATCAGCTCGGCGATCCCGGCCTCGTAGTGTTCGACGCGACCAAATACCTGCCCGGCGAGGGCAAGGACGGCGCCGAAGAGTTCGTCCGCGCGCATGTCCCGGGCGCGCGGTTCTTCGATATCGACGTGATCGCCGATCCCGACACCGCGCTGCCGCACATGGTTCCATCGCCGGGCCGGTTCGAACGCCTGATGGGTGAGCTGGGCGTGTCGAACGCAAGCCGGGTCGTGTTCTACGACCAGAAGGGCATCGCCTCGTCGCCGCGTGGCTGGTGGATGATGGGGCTGTTTGGCCACGACCAGGCGTACGTGCTGGATGGCGGCCTGCCCAAGTGGCTGCGCGAGGGCCGTCCGTCCGCAACAGGTCCGGCGGCGACGCCTGCGCCCGCAACCTTCCAGGCGGCCTTCCGCGCCACCCGGCTGCGCGGGATCGGCGACATGCTGGCGGGGGGCGAGTTGGTGCTGGACGCGCGCCCGTCCGGACGGTTCGCCGGGTCTGCGCCGGAGCCACGGGCGGGGCTGCCCAGCGGCCACATCCCCGGCAGCCGCAACGTGCCGTCGTCGAGCCTGCTCAACCCGGACGGCACCATGCTCGATCCGGCGGCACTGCGCGCGAGCCTCGCCGCGGCGGGCGCCGATGGCACGCGCCCGGTCGTGACCAGTTGCGGCTCCGGGGTCACGGCCACCATCTTGAGCCTCGGATTGCTGCGCGCCGGGCTGCCGCAAGGCGCGGTTTACGACGGCTCGTGGACGGAATGGGCCGGACGGCCAGACACCATCAAGGAAACCGACTGATGCCCGACGACCAAGCGCCCCGCACCCGTCCGCAGGGGATGGGCACCCGCCTGTCGCACGCCGGACGCGCCGGCACCCGCATCCGCGGTTTCGTCAACCCGCCGCTGCTGCGCGGCTCGACCATGCTGTATCCGAACTGCGACGAGCGCCGGGCCAGCGCCGCCACCCGGCTGGACCAGGCGCCGAACTATGGCGTCATGGGCAATGCGACGCACCATGCGCTGGAGGACGTGGTTGCCGAGATCGAGGGCGGCACGCGCTGCCAGATCGTCTCGTCGGGCCTCGCCGCGGTGACCACGCCGCTGCTGGCCTACTTGAAGTCCGGCGATCACCTGCTGATGCCCGACAGCGTCTATGGGCCGGCCCGCACGTTTTGCGACGGCATGTTGGCCGGTTTGGGGATCGAGACGACCTATTACCGCGCCGACATCGATGCCGCCGGCATCATTGGGCTGATGCGCCCGAACACGACGGTGTTGTATGTCGAGAGCCCCGGCAGCCACACCTTCGAGGTGCAGGATGTCCCGGCGCTGGCCGCCGCCGCCCACGCGCACGGCGCCAAGGTGCTGATGGACAACACCTGGGGCATTCACTTTTTCCAGCCATTCCGGCACGGGGTCGACGTTTCGATCCAGGCGCTGACCAAGTATGTTGTCGGGCACTCGGACGTGCTGCTGGGCGGCATAACGACGGCGAACGATGCGGATTGGGAGCGCGTGCGGACGGCGGCGCTGGCGCTCGGGCAATATGCCAGCCCCGACGACTGCTGGCTGGCGCTGCGCGGCGTGCGGACGATGGGCGTGCGGCTGAAGCACCAGATGCGGGCTGGTGTCGCCGTGGCCGAATGGTTCGCCGGGCGTCCCGAGGTCGAGCAGGTGCTACACCCTGCCCTGCCCGGCGCCCCTGGCCACGCCTTGTGGAAGCGCGACTTCACCGGCGCCTGCAGCCTGTTCGGCGTGGTGTTCAACCCGGAGTACACGCCGCCCGCGACCCACGCAATGATCGACAGCCTGGAGCTGTTCGGCATCGGCGCAAGCTGGGGCGGCTACGAGAGCCTGGCGCTGCCGACCACGGGCTATGTGACCCGTACGACTGGGCATGGCGCGTTCAAGGGTCCGGTGGCGCGGTTCCATATCGGGCTGGAGGACACGTCCGACTTGATCGACGATCTGGACCGGGGGCTCGCCGTGCTGCGGGCGCATGCGGGCGAATGAACGCCGCCTTGATCCTGGACGCCATACGCTTCGACCGGGCCGGACTGGCGCCGGCGGTGGCGCAGCAGCATGACACGGGCGAGGTGCTGATGCTGGCCTGGATGAACCGGGACGCGGTGGTGGAGACGCTCGCGACCGGCCGGGCCTGCTACTGGAGCCGCAGCCGTGGAACCCTGTGGCGCAAGGGCGAAACCTCCGGCCAGACGCAGCGCCTGGTCGAGCTGCGGGTCGACTGCGACGGCGACGCGCTGCTGCTGTTGGTGGATCAGCACGGCGTCGCCTGCCACACCGGCCGCCGCTCCTGCTTCTATCTTGCCGCGCGGGATGGCGAGCTGGTGGAAATCGCCGCGCCGCTGGTGCTGCCCGGGGATCTCTACCGCTGAACCGGCTCGACCCGCAGCACGGCGGCGACGGGTAGCCAGCTCATCCGGGCGCCACCATGTTGCACCTGCACATGCGGCACCCTATGCAGTCGCGCATGGCCTTTGGCAACCAGCGATGCCCCTGATCTATCTGCTCGCCGGCGAGGCCAGCGGCGACGTGCTAGGCGCGCGCCTGATGGCCGCGATCCGCGCGCAGCAGCCCGGCGCGGAGTTCGCCGGCACCGGCGGGCCACGCATGGCGGAACAGGGACTGGACAGCCTGTATCCGCTGGCCGACCTCGCTGTCATGGGCATCGTCGAGGTGCTGCCCCGCGTGCGCCTGCTGCGCCGCCGGCTGCATGAGACCCTGGCCGACATCGAGCGGCGCAAGCCGGACGTGATCGTCACCATCGACAGCCCTGGGTTTACCCACCGCGTGCTGGCCGCGACGGCGAAGCTGGGCATCCCGCGGGTGCACTATGTCGCGCCGCAGGTCTGGGCCTGGCGCGCGCATCGGGTCCGGCACTACCCGGGCCTGTGGGACAAGCTGCTGTGCCTGCTGCCGTTCGAGCCGGCCTGGTTCGCCCAACACAATCTGCCCGCAACCTTCGTCGGCCATCCGGTGCTCGAATCCGGGGCCGGCCAGGGCGACGGCGCGCGGTTCCGGCAGGCGCACGGCCTGACGCCGAGCCAGCCGTTGCTGATCCTGATGCCCGGCAGCCGCAGGTCCGAAGCGCCGCGTCTGCTGCCGGTGTTCGGCAAGACCCTGGAGCGCCTGGCGCTGCACGAACCGGGGCTGCGGCCGGTGCTTCCTGTGTCCCCCGGCGTCGCCGACACCGTGCGCCGCGCCGCTGCCCGCTGGCCGATCCAGCCGCTGATTATAACGGAACTGCAGGAAAAGCACGACGCATACGCCGCCGCCGGCGCCGCGCTCACCAAATCCGGCACATCCACGCTCGAACTGGCGCTCGCCGGCGTGCCGATGGCGGTGACCTACCGGGTGAACCCGCTCTCGGCCGTCATGGCCCGGCGGATGATCCGAGTGCCCTACGTCGCCATGGTCAACCTGCTGGCCGGACGCGCCGTCGTCCCCGAACTGTTGCAGCAGGACTGCACGGCGGAGACGCTCGGCCGGGTTGCGCTGAACCTGCTAGGCGACCCGGATGCGGCCCAGGCGCAGCGGCAGGCGTTCCATAGCGTCCTCGAAAGCCTGCGCCCGCCCGAGGGGCTCCCGTCAGAGGCCGCCGCCCGCGAGGTGCTGCAGGTCATGGATCAATCCGGACGCCAGCGCGCGGCGGCGTGAGTCCTCCATGCTTTCGGCGACATCCAATGCTGCCGACAGCGCCCGGCGTCCGGCGGCGGCGTCCACCACCACGGGCGCGCCATCGAGGCACGCGGCAACGAACGCCTCGTGCTCGGCGGCCATGGCGTCGCCCTCGGTCCAGTTGACCTCTTCGCGCCGGTAGCCGCCGCTGCCGGGCAACGGCAGGCCACGCTCCCGTCCGATCATCACCAGCTTGCGCGCCACGAAGTCCGCCGACAAATAGCCCTCCTGGGAGAACAGCCGCATTTTTCGTTCTGTTTTCAACGAAATGCGGCTTGCAGTGATCGTCGCGACGCAGCCGTTCTCGAAGCGCACCCGGGCGTTGGCGATGTCCTCATGCGGGCTCGACACCGCGGCGCCGAGGGCGTCCACGCTGCTGATCGGGCTGTTGACCAGGGCGAGCACGAGGTCGAGGTCGTGGATCATCAGGTCGAGGATCACCGAAACGTCGGTGCCGCGCGGCTTGAACGGGGCGATGCGCGCCGCCTCGATATACAGCGGCCGGGTGATCCGGGCCGAGATGGCGCGATGCTCCGCCGAATAGCGCAGCAGGTGGCCGACTTGCAGCACCAGCTTGCGGGATTGGCCCTGCGCCGCCAGTTCGTCGGCTTGCGCCAGGGTCGCAGCGATCGGCTTTTCGATCAGCACGTGCCGCCCGGACGCCATCGCCTGCATGGCCAGCTCGAAATGCGCCTCGACCGGCGCTGCGACGATCAGGGCGCCGCAGGCGGCCAGCAGCTCATTGAGCGGCATCGCCGGTGCGCCGCCCGCCTCGCGGCCAACCGCGGCGGCGCGGCCGGCGTCCGGGTCGAACAGCCCGGCCAGCACGGCCCGGCGGCTGCTTGCGACCTTCAACGCATGGAACCGCCCGAAATGCCCGGCGCCGGCGATGCCGATGCGCAATGGATGCTGGATCATGCCCCCCTGTAGCAGCCGGGGCGTGATGGGGCTAATGCGCAGGCGGGACCAATGCGCAGGGTTGCTTCCGCGTAGCGACCTCGGCATACCCGGGGGCATCCCGCATCCCGAGGAACCACGCCTGCCATGATGTACTTCAGCCGCTTAAAGATTGCGGCGATCCTCGGCGTCTGCCTGCTGGGCGTGCTGCTGTGCTTGCCGAACGCGCTGCCGGCGCCGGCGAAATGGCTGCCCTGGCCGCAGGTCCACCTCGGCCTCGACCTGCGCGGCGGAAGCTACTTGCTGCTGGAGGTCGACATGGCGGCGGTGGCGCATGAGCGGCTGGACAGCATGGCCGATGGCGCCCGAAGCGCGCTGCGCGGCAAGGTGACGGGCTTCCAGCCGCCGCAAGTCCAGCCGGAGCAAAACCGCGTGCTGGTCCGCATCGCCCCGGGTCCGCAGCAGGACGAGGCGGTGCGCCTGCTGCGGGAGGCCGCGGCATCCACCGGCCCGGCCGAATACGATGTGGCGGCGCAGGGCAACGAGGTCACGCTGTCCTTGTCTGCCGCCGCATTGCGCGACCGCGCCAACTCCGCCGTGCTGCAGTCGATCGAGATCATACGCCGCCGCATCGATGAGACCGGCGTGCTGGACCCCGTCATTACCCGGCAGGGCGAGTCCCGCATCGTCGTGCAGTTGCCGGGTGTCGAGGACCCGAACCGGATCAAGGAGCTGTTGGGCCGGACGGCGCGGATGACCTTCCGGCTGTTGGATGAGACGGCGAACCTTGGCGCGGCGCCGCCGCCGGGGGTGGACTTCCTGCCGGCCGAGGGGCAGCCCAACACGAAGGAGCCAGTGCGCCGCCGGGTCGAGGTGGACGGCGCGAGCCTGACCGACGCGCGGCCCGGCCAAGACAGCCAGAATGGCCGCTGGGTAGTGAACTTCACCTTCGACAGCGTCGGCGCCCGGCGGTTTGCCGACGTGACCAACGCCAACGTCGGCCGCCGCTTTGCCATCGTGCTGGACGACAAGGTGATCAGCGCACCGGTGATCCAGACGCCGATCACCGGCGGGCGCGGCCAGATCAGCGGCAACTTCAATGCACGCAGCGCCCAGGACCTGGCGGTGCTGCTGCGCGCCGGCGCCCTGCCCGCGCCATTGACGGTCGTGGAAGAGCGCAGCGTCGGGCCGGAGCTTGGCGCAGACAGCATACGCAACGGCGCCATCGCGCTTGCGGTCGGTTTTCTGCTGGTGATCGCCTACATGGCGGTGTTCTACGGGCTGTTCGGCTGGTTCGCCAACATTGCGCTGTTGGTCAACCTGTTCCTGCAGATCGGGCTGCTGTCGCTGATCGGCGCGACGCTGACCTTGCCGGGCATGGCGGGCATCCTGTTGACGCTGGGCGTTGCAGTGGATGCCAACATCCTGATCAACGAGCGCGTCCGCGAAGAGGTCCACAACGGCCGCACGCCGCTCAATGCGTTGGAAACCGGGTTCCGCCGCGCCTACAGCACCATCATCGACAGCAATGCGACCGCATTCCTCGCGCACGTCATGCTGTTCGTGTTCGGCTCCGGACCGGTGCGCGGTTTCGCTGTGACCATCACGGTCGGCATCGTCACCACGCTGTTCACCGCGACGCTGTTCGCGCGGATGCTGATGGTGCGATGGTATGTCGCGACCAAGCCCGCGATGTTGCCGGTATAGCGCCGATGTTCATGCGCCCCTTGTTCCGGCTGGTGCCGGACAACACCAAGATCCAGTTCATGCGCGGGCGCTACATCGGCCTGGCCACCTCGGCGGTGCTGTCGCTGCTTTCGCTGGGTTTGTTCTTTTATCCTGGCCTGCATCTGGGCATCGACTTCCGTGGCGGCGTGGTGATGGAGGTCCGCACCCCTGGGCCGGCCGACTTCGGCAAGATACGCACGGCGCTGAGCGAGGCGCAGATTCCGCAAGCCGGCTTGCAGCGTTTCGGCGGGGACGATCAGGTGATCATCCGCATGGACCCGCAGGGCGACGAGAAATCGACGCAGGCGACCGTCACCCGCGTGCGCCAGGCCCTGGACGCCGCGCAGCCCGGCAGCCGCATCGTGCGGACCGACGCCGTGGGCGCCGCGGTTTCGGCCGAACTGTTCCGCAACGGCATGCTGGCGCTGGGCATCAGCTTGCTGATGATCTTGGTCTATATCTGGTTCCGCTTCGAGTGGCAGTTCGCCGTTGGCGCCGTGGCGACCTTGATCCTGGACGTGACCAAGGCGATCGGGTTCTTGTGCGTGACGCGGATCGAGTTCGATTTGGTGATGGTGGCGGCAATCCTGACGGTGATCGGCTATTCCACCAACGACAAGGTAGTGGTGTACGATCGCATGCGCGAGAACCTGCGCAAGTACAAGAGCATGCCATTGCGCCAGTTGATCGACTTATCGATCAACGAAACCTTGAACCGGACGCTTGGGACCTCGATGACGGTGTTCCTGGCGAGCCTGCCCTTGGCGTTGTTCGGCGGCGCGTCGCTCTCGGGGTTCGCGCTGATGATGCTGTTCGGCATCGTGGTCGGCACCTCGTCCTCAATCTTCATTGCAGCGCCGATCCTGCTGTTGCTTGGCGAGAACCGGCTGCGGCGGGATGCGCAAACAGCGCCAGTCGTGGGAGGGCGAAAGGCGTAGCCCGGCATCAAGCCCTGTGACGAAGGCATTGCCGGGCCAGATAACCCGCCCGGGCTGGCATGACGAAAATGGGTGGACGTGGACAGGGTAGATTAGGTTCCCGCGGCAAGATGCAGTGCGATGGTGGAGAAAATTGGCGTGATAGCATTGCCAAATGTCCCAATCGCTATGATCAATATCACAGCAATCAGAGACAACATGATGCCATTCTCCATTGTGGTGACACGGCGGCGGTTAGCGTGAATATCTTTGAAATAATGCACGACCTCTTGCATAGCCACACTTTCATCTATTAAGAATCGAAGGCTAAACGGTAACTTGCATCAAATATTTAGAGTCCGAGCGATAGCACTTGTCCGTAGCTACACGCGAAACCCGCAGACCAGATTGCATCATCATAGTCGTTCTGATCGCTTAATAAAAGCACTTTCTGATCAAATTTGAAACTAAACCGCCGCAGGCGTTTGCGTGCAGTGAACGACCGCCGTAGCAAGCCCTCGTCGAGGCCGCGACGCTCGCTGTTCAAGTAGGCCATGGCGCACCGACGCCCCCCCATGACGGCGCTGGTTTGCAACCCGGCCGAGCCTTGCTAGATCACCGGTTTCCTGACCAAACCACCTGATACAACGCCACGATCTCCGCCTTGCTCGGCACGCGGGGGTTGTTGCCGGGGCTGCCGGACGCCAGCGCCTGGTCCGCCATCACCTCCAGCCGCGCATCCCATGCCGCCTTGTCGATGCCGAAGCCGCCGGGCGTCGGCACGTCGAGCTCGTGGTTCAACTGCGCCAGGCCATCCGCCAGCTTTTCCGCCGCAACCGCATCGGCGTCGGCCCGGTCGGCAAATCCGATATGCCGGGCGGCCTCGGCATAACGCCCTTGCGCCGCCTCCAACCCAAATCGCGTGATCGCCGGCAGCAGCATGGCATTCGACAAGCCATGCGGCACATGGAATGCGGCCCCGATCGGTCGCGACATGCCGTGCACCAGCGCCACCGAGCTGTTGGTGAACGCGATCCCGGCCTGCATCGCCCCTAGCATCATCGCCTCCCGCGCGCGGGCGTTGTCCGGCTCGGCATAAGCGGTGCGCAGGTTGCCCCCAATCAGTGTCATCGCCGCTAGCGCCTGCGTGTCCGAATACGGGTTGGCCCGGCGAGACACATACGCCTCCAGCGCATGGGTCAGGCTGTCCACGCCGGTATCCGCGGTGATGCGCTTCGGCACCGTGAAGGTCAGCTCGTAGTCCACCACCGCCGCCAGCGGCAGCGCGCCCATGCCGGCGATCAGCATCTTCTCGCCGCGCTCGGTGTCGGTGATGACGGTGAACCGCGTCGCCTCGCTGCCGGTGCCGGCCGTGGTCGGGATGGCAATCACCGGCAGCCCCGCCGCGTCTGCCTGCACCGGCACCTTGAAATCGCGCATATGCGACCCGGCGCCGCAGGCCCGGCCATGCGCCAGGATCGACATCGCCTTCGCCGTGTCGATCGGCGATCCGCCGCCAAATCCGATCAGGCAGTCATACAATCCGGCCTGCAGCAGCGCGGTACCGGCGTCGATGACGGTGTCGGTCGGCTCCGGCACGGTGTCGCTGAACACGGCAGCGGCGATCCCGGCGGCCTCGAGCGGGTCGAGGCAACGGCGCACCAGGCCGGACCGCACCATATAAGGGTCGGTGACCACCAACGGACGCGACAGGCCGAATTTGGCCAGCACGCCCGCGACCTCCGCCACGCTGCCGCCGCCGACCAACATGAGCCGGGGCGAGACGATGGTGGCGCTCATAGTGCAGCCGGCTGGGCTGCGGCGCGCCGGCCGGCATACAGCGCGAGGCGGCGCACGGCGGCCGGGGCTGCAACGGGCGCCGTGTCCGCTGCGGCCGCCACGGGCAGCTCCTCCGCGCGGTGGCAGGCAGACGAATGGCCGGTTCCAACGGTGTGCAAGGCAGGGTCCTCGGTGCGGCAGCGGTCGATGACAAAGGCGCAGCGGGTGTGGAAGCGGCAGCCCGGCGGAATGTCGGCCGGGCTCGGGACATCGCCGCCGGCCACCTGCCGGGCCAGCTTGCGATGCGGGTCGGGCCGCGGGATCGCCGACAGCAGGACGCGGGTATAGGGGTGCCGCGGGTTGGCGAACATCGCGTCCTTCGGCCCGATCTCGACGATGCGGCCCAGGTACATCACCGCGACCCGGTCCGCGACGTGCTTCACCACCGCGAGATCGTGTGCAATGAACAAATAGGACAGCCCCAGCCGCGCCTGCAGGTCCTTCAAAAGGTTCACCACCTGCGCCTGGATCGAGACGTCGAGGGCGCTGACCGGCTCGTCGCACACCACCAGCGCCGGCTCGACCGCGAGCGCCCGGGCGATACCGATCCGCTGCCGCTGCCCGCCGGAAAATTCGTGCGGGTAACGCCCGGCGTGATACGGCGCCAGGCCCACCAAGCCGAGCAGTTCGGCAACCCGGGCCTGCCGCGCCGCCCGGCCGCCGATGCCGTGCACGATCAGCGGCTCCTCCAGTATTTCCGCCACCGTCATGCGCGGGTTGAGCGACGCAAACGGGTCCTGGAACACGATCTGCATACGGCGCCGCAGTTTCCGCAGCGGATCGCCGCGCAGGCTGGTGATGTCCATGCCCTCGAACCACACCGACCCGGCGGTCGGCTCGATCAGCCGCAGCGCCAGCCGCGCCGTGGTGCTCTTGCCGCAGCCGCTCTCCCCGACCAGCGCCAGCGTCTCGCCGCGGAACAGCTTGAACGACAGGCCGTCGACCGCGCGGACGTTGCCCACCGTGCGCGTGACCAGCAGGCCGCGGCGCATGGGGTAGTGCTTGGCCAGGCCTGCCACCTCCATCAACGGCGCGGTCATGCGGCCAGCTCCTCGACCGGCGCACGGATGCACGCCGCCGAATGGTGGGCGCCCAGGCCGCGCAACGCCGGGTCGACCCGGGTGCATTCGGGGGCGGCGAACACGCAGCGGGGGTGGAACCGGCAGCCCTCGGGCAAAGCGAAGGGCGCGGGGACGGCGCCCTCGATCGCCAGCAGGCGCGTCCGGGTCTCCTCGATCCTCGGAATGCTGCCCAGCAGGCCCAGCGTATAGGGATGCTGCGGGTCGTCGAAGATCGCGGCGCCGCTGGCGCGCTCCACGACCCGTCCGGCATACATCACCGCGACCTCGTCCGCCATCTCGGCCACCACGCCGAGGTCGTGGGTGATCAGGATGATCGCCATGCCGGACTGCGCCTGCAGGTCGCGCAGCAAATCCAGGATCTGCGCCTGCACCGTCACATCCAGCGCCGTCGTCGGTTCGTCGGCGATCAGCAGGTCCGGGTCGCAGGACAGCGCCATGGCGATCATGACCCGCTGCCGCATCCCGCCGCTCATCTGGTGCGGATACTCGTCGAACCGCCGGGCCGCGGCGGGGATGCGCACGCGGTCCAGCGCGGCGATGGCCCGGGTGCGCAGGTCCGCGTTGGAGGCGCGGCGGTCGTGGGCACGCATGGCCTCGGTGATCTGGTCGCCGACGGTGAACACCGGGTTAAGGCTGGTCATCGGCTCTTGGAAAATCATGCCGATGCGGTTGCCGCGAATGGCGCGCATGCCGCGGTTGGGCAGGGCCAGCAGGTCCTGGCCGTCGAACACCACGCGCCCGGCGGCGATGCGCCCCGGCGGCGGCACCAGCCGCATCACCGACAGCGACAGCATGCTCTTGCCGCAGCCGCTCTCGCCGACGATGCCCAGGGTCTGGCCGCGCACCACCGAAAGGCTCACGCCGTCCACTGCCGGCACATCTCCGCCGGCGCCGCGGAAGACGGTCCGGAGGCCCTCGATGACTAAAAGATCAGCCACTCAGGAGCGGTAGTCGGGCCGGTCGTACTCCACTAGGCGCAGGCAGCTTTCCCACATCATTTCGTAGTGCTCCAGGCTGCCCTCGCGGTTGAACTGCTCCGCCGTGTGCAGGCGCACGGCTTCGGGCGGGGTTACCAACTCGGTCCCGCCAGCGAGCGCCGCGACCTGCGCCTGGCAGGCGCGCTCGAGATAGTAGATGTTGTTGAACGCCTCGGGGATGGTGCGCCCGGCGACCAGCAGCCCATGGTTCTGCAGGATCATCGCCCGGTGCTCGCCGAGGTCCGACACCAGCCGGTCCCGCTCGTCGAGGTCGAGCGCGATGCCCTCGTAGCCGTGGTAGGCGAGATGACCATAGAACTTCAGCGCGTGCTGGCTGAGCGGCAGCAGGCCGTGCTTCTGCGCCGCGACCGCCATGCCGGCGGCGGTGTGGGTGTGGATGACGCACACCAGGTCATGCCGGGCCATGTGGATGGCGGAGTGGATGCAGAACCCGGCCGCGTTCACCCGGCGCGATTGGTTGCCGTCGCCGACGATGTTGCCGTCGTAGTCGATCTTCACCAAGTCGGACGCGCGCATCTCGTGGAACAGCACGCCATATTGGTTAATGAGGAAGTGGTTCTCCGGCCCTGGAAGCCGCGCGCTGATGTGGGTGTAGATGAGGTCGGTCATCCGGTGGTGCGCGACCAGGCGGTACAACGCCGCCAGGTCGCAGCGGACCTTCCATTCCTCGGCCGAGACGCCGGCGAGCGATGCTGGGGTGGTGGCGACGTTCATGGGCGGGTCTCCTGCTTGACGGGCGATATTCGGCCCTTGGACCCAATACGGTCAAGCGTGCGCGGACAGGACTGCGGCCGGCGCCTGCGGCATCGCTTGCGACAGGCGCCCACCCTGGCGAACCGGCTCCACGCTCACCGCCAAGCCCGTCCGGTCGTCCGTCAACACGAACACCCCGCAAACCGTCGCCTCGCCGCTGGCGGGCTGCAGGCGTTCGCCGGGCATCTTGGACCAGAACTTCGCGGCCGAGCCCTCTTTCGCCATGCCGATCACGCTGTCGTAGTCGCCGCACATGCCGGCGTCGGACTGGAACGCCGTGCCACCGGGCAGCACCTGATAGTCCGCCGAAGGGCAATGCGTGTGCGTGCCGACCACGAGCGACACCGAGCCGTCAAACGAATGCGCGTAGGCCATCTTCTCGCTCGTGGCCTCCGCGTGGATATCCGCCACGATGGCCGACACGCTGGCACCGAGCTTGTAGCGCGCCAGCAATTCCGCCGTGCTGCGGAACGGGCAGTCGAGCGCGTCCATGAACAGCCTGCCCATGGCATTCAGCACCATAGCGCGCCGCCCATCCGCCAGCGCCACCACGAACGACCCGGCGCCCGGCGTGCCCGGCGGGAAGTTCAGCGGACGGATCACCCGCGGCTCCTGCGCGATGTAGGGGATCAGCTCGCGCCGGTCCCATGCGTGGTTGCCAAGCGTGATCACGTCGGCGCCGGCCGTGAAAATAGCCTGCGCCATGTCGGGCGCCAGGCCGAAGCCGTGGCTGGCGTTCTCGCCATTCACCACGACAAGGTCCGTGAGCAGCGCGGCACGCAGCCTAGGCAGGGCCGCGGCGACGGCGTCCCGGCCGGATCGCCCGACCACGTCGCCCAGGAACAGGATGCGCATGTTTAGCCCTTTGGAAAAATCAGTCCGCGTTCGGTCGCGACGGCATCGAGCCGCATGTCATGCGCCTCGGCGGCGACGCAATCCACACGCTGCGCCGCGAATGCGCAACCGATGGCAACCCGGCCCGGCAAGGCCGCGAGTGTCCGGTCGTAGAAGCCGCCGCCATAGCCCAGGCGGCGGCACTGGCCGTCGAACGCCAGCAACGGCGCCAGCAGCAGGCCGGGCACGAGCGGCTCGCCAATGGGGCGGACGGTGCCGAAGCGCTCCGGGATCATCGTGTCGCCGGGCCGCCAACGCGCGAAGGTGAGAGGGTTGCCGCGCCGGGGGGTGATCGGCAGCGCCACGGGGTGGCCGCGGCCAGCCAACGCCAGCAGCAGCGGCCGGATGTCGATTTCACCCGGCAAGGGCCAGAAACCGGCGACAACCATCGAAGGCCGAAAGCGCCAGGCCGCCAGGACGTGGCCGGCCAGCAGCCAGCCGAGCGCCGGGTCCTGCCCGGTCCGCGCCACCATTGCGGCCCCTCGTTGCTGGCACTTGGTCATCTGCATGAAGAAATACGGAGCCGCCCTGGCCGTTGGCGTCTCACCCTCCCGAAGCCTGCTTGCGCAGGTGGGCGCCGGTTACCATGACCACGGCCATGACAGAGCCAGCTCCCGAGGGAGTGCTTATTGGCCCCGGGGGTGAAGTACCTGACGCACCGGGCAGCCCCGCCTTACCTACTTAGTGCCGCTCCAGCGTCGCCGCAATCTCCTCGGCGCGATTGGCAAGCATCGACAGGCGTTCATTCAGCGCTGCGTCGCCGGCCATGGCGTGCCGGTTGCGGCGCAGCGCCGCCAACTCCAGCGTCAGGTCATGCAACTCATCCGCCATCAGCAGCGCCGCCTGCACCAGCAAGCGCGATTCGCCGCTCTGGCTGCCGAGCGCCTTGATCTTGCTGACCCGCGACTCGACCTGCTCGGCCATGGCCTGCAAGTGCTGCTCCTGCCCATCCACGCAGCCGATGGTATAGGCATATCCGTTGATCTTCACCGTAAGCTGGGCCATCGCAGTCCCCTATTCCTCAAGCGCTACGCGCAGTTGGGCGATCAGGCTTTCAAGCCGGGCGGCGATCTCCGTCGCAACCGGATCGGGGGCGTTGGCCTGCCGGGCGATGCGGGCCAGCGCGGCCTCTAGCCGTTCAGCCGGATCGGCGGTTTGGGTTTCATTGTCCATGGCTCTGTCCCGGGGCTTCGTTCCGACTTGAACTGAAAGCCTGTAACCGCTTGAACGTCAAGCATGACGCTTCCTCCAGCGGTGGTTATTCATGGGCTGGCGCATGCCCGGCTGGCGCTGCGCCCGGGGCGACCGGTCACGCTGCTCTCGGCTCCGGGCGCGCCGTCCTACGCCGGCTGTGCCTGGTGGCGCGCCGTGATCGCCGCCGCACGCACCGAGTTCCCCGCGATGAACCCGCCCGACGTGCTCGATTGCGCCGACGCGCCGGGCCGGGCACTGGAGGCACTCAGCGTCCGTTGCGGCATCATCGTGCTGCGGCCCGGCCCGGCCTTCGCCGACATCGCCAGGCGCGCCGAAGCTCAGGGCGCCATCGTGCTGGCGGAACCCCCGCCGTCGCTCGACCTCGGCGACCGCAAAACTGCGTGGAGATTACCGGCCTGGCTCGGTACGGCGTGACAGCCGCGCCTCCATCGGCTAAGCCGCCGCCCAGCTTGAAGCCGCATACGCCTGCAGCCGCACACAGGAGGCACCATGGAAATCACCTCGACCGTCAAAACGATCCTGGACAAATACGAGAGCGACAATCCCGGCAGCAAATCCAACCTCGCCCGCATCATGATGCAGGGCAAGCTCGCCGGCACCGGCAAGATGGTGATCCTGCCGGTCGACCAGGGCTTCGAGCACGGCCCCGCCCGCAGCTTCGCGCCGAACCCCGCCGCATACGATCCGCAGTATCACTTCCGCCTGGCGCTGTCGGCCGGGCTCAACGCCTACGCCGCGCCGCTTGGCATGATCGAGGCCGGGGCCGACACCTTCGCCGGCGCCATCCCGACCATCCTGAAATTGAACAGCAGCAACAGCCTGGCGACCGAGAAGGACCAGGCGGTCACTGGCTCCATTTCCGACGCGCTGCGGCTCGGCTGCTCCGCCATCGGCTTCACGATCTACCCCGGCAGCGAATACGCCTTCGAGCAGATGGAGGAGCTGCGGGAACTTGCCGAGGAGGCCAAGGACGCCGGGCTCGCCGTCGTCGTCTGGAGCTACCCGCGCGGACCCGAGCTCGACAAGGCGGCCGAGACCGCGGTCGACATCTGCGCCTATGCCGCGCACATGGCGGCGCTGCTGGGCGCGCACATCATCAAGGTGAAGCCGCCCACCGCGGTCGTCAGCCTCGAAGCCGCGAAGAAGACCTACGCGACGCAGAACATCGACATCTCGACCATGGAAAAGCGGGTCGCGCATGTCGTGCAGTGCTGCTTCAACGGACGCCGCATCGTGGTGTTCTCCGGCGGCGAGACGCGGGGCGACATCGACAGCATCCTCGAGGACATCCGCGGCATTCATGCCGGCGGCGCCAATGGCAGCATCATCGGACGCAACACCTTTCAGCGGCCCGAGGCCGAAGCGCTGACCCTGCTCGGGCGCATCATCGACATCTATCTCGGCAAGGACTGACCTTTGGCCATAAGAGCGGAGCCGGACGCGGACGACCCGTGCCGGCTCTATCTCGTGACGCCCACATCGGCGGACGCTGCATTTGCCGACACCCTGGCCCGGGCGCTGGATGCGGGCGACGTGGCGGCGGTGCAGTTGCGGCTGAAGCAAGCCGATGACGACGCCTGGCGCCGCGCCATCGACGCGTTGCGCCCGGTTGCGCAGTCGCGGGGAGTCGCGTTCCTACTGAACGACCGGGTTGACCTGGTGCGGCCTATGGGGTGCGACGGCGCGCATGTCGGGCAGACCGATACGCCAGCGAATGAGGCCCGCAAGCTGCTGGGGGTTGGCCTCACGCTGGGTGTCACGTGCCATGACAGCCGGGACCTCGCGATGCAGGCGGGCGAGGCTGGCGCGGACTACGTGGCGTTCGGCGCATTCTTCCCGACGACAACGAAGGAAGCGCCGACCCGTGCCGAGCCGGAGCTGATTGCTTGGTGGGCGGAGCTGATGGAGCTGCCATGCGTCGCGATCGGCGGCATCACGGCGGCAAACTGCGCGCCGCTCGTTCAAGCCGGCGCCAGTTTCCTCGCGGTGGTCGGCGCGGTGTGGCAGCATCCGGACGGCCCGGCCGCTGGCGTCCGCGCCATGAACGCCGCGATCGCGGCTGCCCGTTAGGCTACTTCGAAGCTCCCGAGCTGCTGCCTCCACGCGAGCCTGATTCCGGATTCACGTTCGTCGAGCTCGCTTGCCCGGCGGGACCAGTCGGCGCGGAAGCGCAGGCTGCGACGATGAGAGTGGCCAGCAAAATAGTGATGCGCATGATTTGTAATCCCTTTATTTGGAGTGCGCGCCATCATTGGCGAAGCCGGGTTCCTCGGGGTTCACGCGTCCGGCTGGGCTGGGCTGAATGCCGCCGGAGTAGGTGCCATCGCCCGGCCGTGCGCAGGTGATTGGAAGCGCAAACACCACTCCGGCCAGGAGTGCCGCGTTGCGGACGGTGAGCATGACCCTGCTGCGCATACCACGACAACGCGACGGCGGCCGTTCCGTTCCATATTCAATCGGGCAGCCACTGTACCTGGCCGATTCGGTCGGCGCCGGCGGCCAGCATTGCAAGCCGGTCGAAGCCCAATGCAATCCCAGCGGCCGGAGGCATCCCATGGCCCAACGCCGCCAGGAAATCCTCGTCGAGCGGCCAATCCGCGCCGTATAGCGCATGACGCCGGGCACGGTCGGCCATGAAGCGCGCCCGCTGTTCGGCCGGGTCGGTCAGTTCCTCAAAGGCATTGGCAAGCTCCATCCCGCAGACGAAAAGCTCGAACCGGAGCGCGACGCGCGGGTCCGCCGTGTCCCGCCGGGCGAGCGCCGCCTGCGCTGCGGGCCAGTGGGTCAGGAAGGTGGGATGCGCCCGTCCCAGATGCGGCTCGACGCGTTCCAGCAGCAGGCGGAAGAACAGGTCCTCCCAGCTTTCGCCGTTGCGCAACGCTGCGCCGGCGCTGGCGGCAAGCGCCTGGGCGTCGCCGGCGGTGCCGAGCACGTCGGCGCCGGCATAACGGCGGAACGCCTCGGCGACCGAGAGGCGCTTGAATCCGGCCAGGCTGGTCTGCACGCCACCGCTGATTACCACCGGCGGCAGCACGGCGCGGAGCAACGCCATCGTCTCGTCGATAAGGCCGTCGAAGCCGAGGCCGGGCCGATACCACTCCAGCATCGTGAACTCGGCGGCATGGCGGGCGCTGCCCTCGCCGTTGCGCCATACCCGGGCCATTTGGAATATCGGGCCGGCGCCGGCGACCAGAAGCCGCTTCATGGCGAACTCGGGGCTGGTGTGCAGCCATAGCGCGCGGCTCGTGCCATCCGGGCGGTCGATCCCCGTGCCCAGCGCGCGGAGATGCACCTCCTCGCCCGGCGCCGCCACGGCATAGGGCGTCTCGACCTCGGTGTAGCCGCGCGCGGCGAAGAAGGCGCGGACGGCCTGGGTCAGCAGCGTCCGCCGGCGCAAGAACGGCAGCCGGCCGGCGAGGCTGTCAGGGTGCCAGGGGGGGAGCGGCATCCTTCGATGCTAACCCTCCTTTCACAGCCGGGCCACTCGGACTATTTCTGCAGGATGGGAACAATGCCGGAACTGCTGCCCGGGCCGCTCGCCGAGCCTTTTGCCGCCTGGTTCGCCCGGCGCGGCTGGACGCCGCGGCCGCACCAGCGCGCCATGATCGCGGCGGCGCAGGCCGGACGTAGCGCGTTGCTGATCGCGCCGACCGGCGGCGGCAAGACCTTGGCCGGGTTCCTGGCAAGCCTTATCGACCTCGCCGCTGCGCCGCGCGCCGGCCTGCATACGCTGTATGTCAGCCCGTTGAAGGCGCTGGCCACCGACATCGCCCGCAACCTGCTGGCGCCCGTCGATGAAATGGGGCTGGCGATCGCGATCGAGACCCGGACCGGCGACACCCCCGCCAACCGGCGCAAGCGGCAGAAGGAGCAGCCGCCCAACATCCTGCTGACCACGCCGGAGAGCCTCGCGCTGCTGTTGTCGCAGATGGAGGCGCCGGCGATGTTCGCGGGGCTGTCGACGGTGGTGATCGACGAGGTGCACGCGCTGGCCGGCACCAAGCGCGGCGACCAGCTTGCCTTGTGCCTGGCGCGGCTCGGGATGCTAGTGCCGGGGCTGCGCCGGGTCGGGCTGTCGGCGACGGTGGCGCATAAGCAGGCATTGCTCGATTACGTGGGCGCGGGCGTGACGCCGGAGCTGATCGAGGTGGCGCAGGGCGCGCCGCCTGCCCTGTCGATCCTGTTGCCGGAAGAGCGGCTGCCGTGGTCGGGCCACATGGGGCTCAACAGCGCCTCGGCGATCCTGGACCGCATCGGCGCGCACGGCATGACGATCGTGTTCGTGAACACCCGCGCCCAGGGCGAGCTGCTGTTCCAGGCGCTGTGGAAGATCAACTCCGAGACGCTGCCCATCGCCCTGCATCACGGCAGCCTCGACATCGGCCAGCGGCGCAAGGTGGAGGCGGCGATGGCGGCGGGTCAGTTGCGCGCCGTGGTGGCGACATCGTCGCTCGACCTGGGCATCGACTGGGGCGGCGTCGACCTGGTGATCCAGGTGGGCGCGCCGAAAGGGGTGAGCCGGCTGCTGCAGCGCGTCGGCCGGGCCAACCACCGCATGGATGAGGCGTCGAACGCCATCCTGGTGCCGGCCAACCGGTTCGAACTGCTGGAGTGCGAGGCAGCGATCGAGGGGGTCGAGGCGCGCGAGCAGGATGGCGATCCTCCGCGGCCGGGCGGGCTGGACGTGCTGGCCCAGCATCTGCTGCTGATGGCGGCGGGATGTCCGTTCCATCCGGACAGCATGTTCGACGAGGTCCGCTGCGCCGCGCCCTATGCCGGCCTGGCCCGGACCGATTTCGACGACGTGCTGCGCTTCGTCGAGGATGGCGGATATGCGCTCGCCGCCTATGACCGCTACCGCAAGCTGTTCCGCGACGCCGACGGCATGGTGCACATCCGCGGCGAGCGGGTGGCGCGCATGGCGCGGATGAACCTCGGCACCATCGTCGAGGCGCCGCTGCTGAAGGTCCGCCTGGCCGGGCGCGGCGGCGGCGCGCTGGGCGAGGTCGAGGAGAGTTTCGTCAGCATGATGGTGCCCGGCGACACCTTCATGTTCGCCGGACGCCTGCTGCGCTATGTCCGGCTGCGGGAGACGACGGTCGAGGTCGCCGAGGGCGGCACTGGCGAGCCGATGGTCCCCGCCTATGCCGGGGCGAAGTATCCGCTGACCACGAACCTCGCCGCCCGGGTCCGCGCCATGCTGCACGACCCCGCCACCTGGTCGCACTACCCGCCCCAGGTGCGCGACTGGCTGATGCTGCAGACCCGGCGCTCGGAGCTGCCGGGGACTGACGACCTGCTGGTAGAGACCTTCCCGCGCAATGGCCGTTGGTTCCTGGTCGCCTACTGCTTCGAGGGCCGCAACGCGCACCAGACCCTTGGCATGCTGCTGACCCGGCGCATGGAGCGGTTCGGCTACGCCCCGCTCGGCTTCGTCGCGACGGACTACGTGATCGCCGTGTGGTCGGCCTACGAGGCGCTCGACGTGCCGGGCCTGTTCGAGCAAGACATGCTGGGCGACGACCTGGAGGCCTGGATGGCGGAGAGCAGCATGCTGCGCCGGACGTTCCGCAACGTGGCGGTGGTGGCCGGGCTGATCGAGCGCAACCATCCCGGCCAGGAAAAGAGCCGGCGGCAGGTGACGGTGAACAGCGACCTTATTTACGACGTGCTGCGGCGGCACCAGCCGGACCATGTGCTGCTGCGCGCCACCCGGGCCGACGCGGCGGGCGGGCTGACGGATCTGGGCCGGCTATCGGACATGCTCGGGCGGGTGGCGGGCCGGGTCCGGCATGTGCGGCTGTCCCGCGTGTCGCCGCTGGCGGTGCCGGTGCTGCTGGACATTGGGCGGGAGACGGTGCGCACGGCCGGGGGCGAGGACGCGCTATTGGCCGAGACGGAGGCGCTGGTGGCGGAAGCGGCCGGCGATGCCGAGCCGAGCACCGCGCCGCTGCGGGTGCATCCGGTGCACCGGGCCAACCTGGCGATCCTGCAGCGCAAGCCGCGCAACCAACGGGTAGGTACGGCGTGAAGGGGGCAGCGTGACCGCGGCGCCTCTGCATTTCATGGGCGAGCGCCTGCTGCTGGACCCGCTGGGCGCCGTATCCTGGCCGGCGGCCGGGCTGCTGGCGGTGGCGGACCTGCATTTGGAAAAGGGGTCCGCCTGCGCCGCCCGCGGGCAACTGGTGCCGCCCTGGGACACGCGGGTGACGCTGGACCGGCTGGCGCTGCTGATGCGGCGCTGGCAGCCGCGCATTGTCGTGGCGTTGGGCGACAGCTTCCATGACGCGCGCGGCTCGCTGCGGATGGCAGCCGGCGACGCGGCCCGGCTGCGCGGCCTGACCGCGGCGGCGCAGTTCGTATGGGTGCTGGGCAACCACGACCCGGTGCCGCCGGACGGGCTGGGCGGCCATGCTGCCGAGGTTTGGACGGCGGGGCCGCTGGTGTTCCGGCACCAGGCCCAGCACGGCGCCGCCGGTGAGCTGTGCGGCCATCACCACCCCAAGGCCAGCGTCACGACCCGCGCCGGCACCGTGACCCGGCCATGCTTCGTGGCCGACACGAAGCGGATCATGCTGCCGGCGCTGGGCGCCTATACCGGCGGGCTCGATCTGGCGCACCCGGCCATCGCCCGGCTGTTCCCGCGTGGCGGCCGGGCATTCCTGCTGGGGCAGGACCGGCTGTTCAGCTTCACCCTGGCGCAGGCGGCGTCCGGCGCCGGGGCACCGGCCGTGCAACCCGGTAGGCGTTCGAGCACTTAATGTTCTTTGGCGTTTGAGATTGGACGGTATGGACCGGCTTCGGGCCAAACCCATTTATCATAAGGAATAGGCCGGACCGAGTGTCCATGGAGTTCGGGATGAGCAAGCGAGCGGGCGAAGCGCCAACAGCGGACGGCGGCAAGCGCCCGGTTATTTTGTGGTTTCGCCAAGACTTGCGGCTGCAGGATCATGCGGCGCTCGAGGCCGCAATGGCCGGCGGACGCGCAATCGTGCCGGTTTATGTGCTGGACGACGCGAGCGCCGGCCCATGGGCAGTGGGCGGTGCGGCGCGCTGGTGGCTGCATCACAGCCTCGCCTCGTTGGCTGCCAGCCTTGAGGCACGCGGCTCCGCCCTCGTCCTGCGCCGCGGCCCGGCCGCCGAAGTCATCCCGGCGCTGGCGCAGGAAACCGGCGCCATCGAGGTCCATGCCGGCACAATGCATGAACCCTGGGCGCGCCAGGCCGACGCGGCCACCGCGGCGGTGCTGCGGCAGAACGGCGCAGACCTGCTGCTGCATCGCACTGCGACGCTGTTCAACCTGGATGCCATCCGCACCAAGACGGGCGGCGTTTATGGCGTTTACACGCCGTTCGCAAAAACCTGCCGCGCGGTGGGCAAGCCGCATGCGCCGACCCCGGCGCCGGACCGCATTCCCTGCCCGGCCCTGCCCCGGTCGGACCGGCTCGCCGACTGGGCCTTGCTGCCGACCCGTCCCGACTGGGCCGGCGGGTTCCGCGAGACTTGGCAGGTTGGCGAGGCCGCCGCGCACGGCAGGCTGACCGCATTTCTGGAGAAAGCGGTGCACGGCTATGACATCGGCCGCAACCTGCCGGGCCAGCCGGGCACCAGCATGATCTCCCCGCATCTGCACTGGGGCGAGCTGTCGCCGGACCAGGTCTGGGCCACCGCGCAACTGGCGTCGCAGGCGACCGGCAAGGGCCTGGAGGTCTTCCTGGGCGAGATCCTGTGGCGGGAGTTCTCGGCCTATTTGCTGTGGCACAACCCGCATATGCCGGAGCAGCCGCTGCGTCCGGATTTCGCCCGGCTTGCGGTGCGCCATGACGACGCCGGGTTGCGGGCGTGGCAGCGCGGCCAGACCGGCATCCCCATCGTCGACGCCGGCATGCGGCAGTTGTGGCGCCTCGGCTGGATGCACAACCGCGTCCGCATGATCGCGGCGTCGTTCCTGGTGAAGCAACTGCTGTTGCCCTGGCAGGCGGGGACGGCGTATTTCTGGGACACGCTGGTCGACGCGGACCTGGCCAGCAACTCCGCAAGCTGGCAATGGATCGCCGGCTGCGGCATCGACAGCCAGCCGTTCTTCCGCGTGTTCAATCCGGTCAGCCAGGGCGAGAAGTTCGACCCGGACGGCGCCTATGTCCGCATGTGGGTGCCGGAACTGGCGCAGATGCCGGCCAAGTACCTGCATGCACCCTGGACCGCGCCGGACGCCGTACTGGCCAAGGCCGGCGTCGAGCTGGGCCGCACTTATCCGGTCGCACTTGTCGATTTGCCCGAGGCCCGGCGGCGCGCGCTCGACGCCTATCGCGCTACCGTCCGGCGCGCCGCCGCGTGATCCCGGCGGGCGTGCCGCTGCGCGTGGTCGGCGACGTGCACGGGGACATACGCGCCTTCACCGCGGCCACGGCGACGGACCGGTTCGTCGTGCAGCTTGGCGACCTCAGCGACCATGGGCCGGACAGCGCCGGCGTGCTGCGCACCATGTTCAGGCTGATGGACCAGAAGCGCGGGCTGTTCATCCTCGGCAACCATGACCGCAAGCTCGGACGCGCCTTGGCCGGGCAAGCGGTGCGGATGGACGCCGCGCTACAGTCGACGCTGGCGCAATTGGACGACAGCCTGCGCGAGCGTGCGCTGCGGGAGATCGCCAACGCCCCGGCCTGGCTGTCGCACGGCGACATCGCCTTCGTGCATGGCGGTTTCCATCCGGCGATGCTGAGCGAACCGCCGCCGCCGCCGCTGGGCCGGGTGGACCCGCTGCTGTCCCGCGCGCTGTTTGGCGAGACGACGGGCCGCATGCAGCCGGACGGCTATCCCGAGCGCGTGCTGCGCTGGGTGGACCGCATTCCCGCGGGCCTAACGGTGTATTGCGGCCATGACCAACGCAGCACGGACGGACGCCCGTATCGGCGGACGGGGGCGTCGGGGGGGCTGGCGATCTTCCTCGACACCGGGGCCGGCAAGGGTGGGCATTTGTCGTGGATCGATCTGCCGGGGGGCGCTGGCTAGACCGCCTCCCCCGCATCCATCGCCGCCAAGAATCTGCCCGCCTGCTCCCGGATCGCCGCCACCCGCGCCGGGTCCATCTTCGCCAGCGTCCGCACCGGCATCGCCATGCGCGGGTTCTGGCCGAACCGCTCGGAATGGCGGGCGATGAAGTCCCAATACAGCGCGTTGAACGGGCAGGCGCCCTCTCCCACGCTCAGCTTCACGTCGTAGGAGCACTTGCGGCAATAGTCGCTCATCCGGTTGATGTATGCGCCCGACGAAGCATAGGGCTTCGACCCCATGATCCCGCCATCGGCATGCAGGGCCATGCCGCGCACGTTCGGCATCTCGACCCACTGGTAGGCGTCGGCATAGACGATCAGGTACCACTCATCCACCTCGTCCGGATGCAGCCCGGCCAGTAGCGCAAAATTGCCGGTGATCATCAGGCGCTGGATGTGGTGGGCGTAGGCATGACGCCGGGTGTCGCCGATCGCCTGGTGCAGGCAGTTCATCCGGGTGTCGGCCGTCCAATAGAACGCCGGCAGGCCGCGCGTGGCGCCCAGGCTGTTCAGTTGCCCGTATTCCGGCATTTTCAGCCAATACACCCCGCGCACGAACTCCCGCCAGCCCAGGATCTGCCGCACGAATCCCTCGACCGCGTTGAGCGGTGCCAGCCCAGCGCGCCACGCGGCCTCCGCGGCCTGGCACGCTTCCAGCGGGGTCAGCAGCCCGGTGTTCAGCGAGGTGGAGATCAGCGCGTGGTACATCGCGCTCTCCCCGGTCTTCATGGTGTCCTGCCAGTCGCCGAACAGCGGCAGCCGGTTGGTCACGAAATCCGCCAGTGCCAGGGCCGCATCCCGGTGCGTGACCGGCAGGGCGAAGCCGTCCACATCGCCGAAATGGCTCGGGAAATGCCGGGCCACGAGCGCCATAACCTCCAGCGTGATCTCGTCGGGGTCGAACCGCGGCACCGGCGGCGGGGCGATGGTCTTCGGCAGCGGCTTGCGGTTGTCGGGATCGTAGTTCCACTGGCCGCCCGCCGGCGCGCCGTCGTCCATCAGGATGCCGTAACGGCGCCGCATGTCGCGATAGAAGAACTCCATGCGGAACGCCCCGCGCCCGCGCGCCCAGGCACGGAATTCCTGGATGCGGCACAGGAACCGGTCGTCGTCGCGTATGTCGGTCTCGATCCCCGACGCCTCGTGCCAATGGCGCATGTCCTCGGCCAGCCGCCACTCGCCGGCCTCGGTTGCGACGACGGCCGCGGGCTGGTGGCGCTCGACGGCGCGCAGCATCTCGCCGCGCAAGCTGCCGGTGTTGGCGGGGTCGTCGAGCCGGATATAGTCGACCTCAATGCCACGCGCCTGCAGCGCCCGGGCGAAATGCCGCATGGCCGACAGCACGAGCACGATCTTCTTCGGATGGTGCTTCACGTAGGTGCACTCGCCCATGACCTCGGCCATCAGCACGGTGTCCTGCGCGGGATCGAGGCCGCGCAGCGCGCTCAGCCCGGCGCTGCACTGGTCGCCGAGGACGATGCGCAACGTGCCCCCTGCCTGTGCGCCCGGCATCAGCCCTTGACCCGCACGCTGGACCGGCCCCCGTCGACGGCGAACACCTGGCCGGTGATCCAGGCGGCTTCGTCCGACAGCAGGAACGCCGCCAGCGCCCCGGCGTCATCGCCCTCGCCCAACCGCGGGATCGGGTGCATCGCCGCGATCGCCTTTGCCATCGCCTCGTTGCCGATGATCGGCTGCGCGATGCCGGATTGCGTCAGGCTGGGGGCGATGCAGTTCACCCGGACCTGCGGCGCGAGCTCTGCGGCGAGCGCCATGGCCAGGCCCTCGACGGCCCCCTTGGCGGCGGAAACGACCGCATGGTTGGTGAAGCCGGAGCGGACGGCGATGGTGCTGAACAGGACGATACCGCTGCTGGGGCCGCTGCCGGAGCTGGCTTTCAGCGCGTCCGCCGCGGCGGCCACGGCGAGCGCCGCGCCAACGGCGTTGAGCCGGAACGCGCCGACGAAATCCTCCGTCGTTGCCCGGCGCAATGGCCGCAGCAGGATCGAACCGACGCAATAGGCGAGGCCGCCGATGCTGGGACCAGCCTGCTGCACCGCCGCCGCCAGCGCCGCGTCGTCCAATGCGTCGGCTACCGCGTAGGTCCCGCCGAGCTCGTCCGCCAGCGCCGCGACCCGGGCAGCGTCGCGGCCCACCAGATGGACCGCCTGGCCGCGCGCCGCCACCCGCCGCGCGATGGCGGAGCCGATCGCCCCCGCGCCCACGATCACCACCGGCCCCGCCATGCCCACTCCATTAATGCTTCGTAGCGACAATGGCGCCGAAGCGGCGGGGCACAACCCTGCGGCGGCGCCGGACGGCTCGCTTCGGCCCCACCTGTATGCTTGCGAGCCGCGCCAGGTGCGGGCACTCTCTATCCATGCGGCAACTCCTCTTGCTCCGGCACGCCAAATCCTCGTGGGATGAACGCGACACTCCCGACCATGACCGTCCGCTCAACCGGCGCGGGCAGCAGGCGGCGGCGGCCATGCGCACCGCCATGGAGGGGCTGGGCCTGGCGCCCGACGTCGTGCTGGTGTCGACCTCCCGGCGCACGCTGCAAACACTCGAGTCGCTGGAGCCCTGGGCCGAAACGCCCGTCGTGGACCATCTCAGCGCGCTGTACCTGGCCTCTGCGCCGGCGATCCTGACGGCAATCCAGGAAGTCGGCGCGATGGCGCGCAGCGTGCTGGTGGTCGGCCACAACCCCGGCCTGCACGACCTCGCAATGCTGCTGGTCGGCGCGCAGGCGGCGTCGTTCGACAACGCCGATATACGTCGACTGTCCGAGGGCTTTCCGTCCTGCGCCTTGGCGGAATTCACCATAACCGGCCCATGGCAGGAACTGCATGAGGGTGGCGGCCGGCTGACCCGGTTCCTCGTCCCGCGCGACCTGCCGGGCGGAGGCTAAAAATCGAGGCAATGCCCGACGCCGCCTTGGAATTCACGCTAAATCCGGACGACCTCGCCAAGCTTATAAAAACCCCGTCAATTACCCGCATCGACCGGGCCACCTCCGTCACCATTCTTTGGCACGACACGCCGGACGGCGCATTGGCGGCGCGGGCGCTTTCGTTGGCGGAACAGCGCGGGCGATGGCGGCTGGAAGCGCTGCACCCATCGCACGGGCACCCGTGGCCGCCCGGCAGCCCGCCGCCGCTGCTTGCCGAGAGCGACAGCCCCGCCGGCCTGCATCACGCACTGCCGAATGGTCTGGCGCCGGTCGCAGCATTGCGCGGTCGGCGCATGGAGTTCGCGATGCAGCCGCAAGGCTCGCCGTTCAACTCCGGCGGCATGGACGGCGAAACCGGTGCGCCGGGCGAGCCGGTGCGGCTCACGGTGCTGAACGGGCATCTGCGTGGCGTCGCTGCCGAGCAGCCAACCTGCCGCCTGACCCTGCACGGCGACGCTGCGCTGCTCAAGCCGCTCGCATTGGAACTCGCCGGGACCATCCGGCTGTCAGTGCCGCGGTCCGGGCTGGCAGCGGCGGCAGCCGCAGTTGCACGCGGTGCCGCGCCTGCGCCCCGCCATGAGGGGCCGCCCACGACCACGCCGGGGCTGCCTCTCAGCGACAATGTCGCCGTGCTGATCGGGCAACTTTTGGACACGATGCTGCATTGGGCGGCTGGCGCCGGCGCGGGCGTCACCCCGGTGCCGGTGCACCAGATGCGTGTCGCGACCCGCCGGCTCCGCTCGGCGCTGAATGTCTTGAAACACGTCGCGGCGTTTCCCGATCTCGTGCCGCTCAGCGCGGCATTGCGCGACACGGCCGCCCGGCTCGGCGCCGCCCGCGATTGGGACGTGTTCCTGGACGGCACCGCAAAACGCATCGCGGGGGCGTTCCCGGACGAGCCCCGGGTGCGCGCCCTGCTCTCGGCGGCCCGGCGGCGGCGTCATGCGGCCTATACCGAGCTGCGCGCCCATTTGACCGGCCGGGCGTTCCGCGAAATGGAAGTCGGTCTGGCCTGCGCATCGGGACTGCGTCCGTGGGACAACGAGGCCACGCCCGACCCACGCCTGCGGCAGGACACGGCGGTGTTTGCCAGCATGGCGCTCGAGCATCAGATCAAGCGTGTGCGCCGCGCCGGGCGCGGGCTGTCGGATTTGCCCATCGAGGCGATGCATGAGTTGCGGAAGGACTGCAAGCGGCTTCGCTACACCGCGGAGTTCTTCCTGCCGCTGTATCCGGCAAAGCCTGCCCGCCGCTTCATAAAACAGTTGGCCGCGCTGCAGGAGGAACTGGGCGCGCTGAACGATGGCGCGGTGGCCGGCGGGCTGATGGCGCATCTCGGACGGTCGGAGCGCAGCTATGCGGCCGGACTGGTCGAAGGCTTCGTCGCGGCCGGCGCCCAGGCGTCGCGGGCGCAGATTGCCCGAGCTTGGAAGCGGTTCCGTGGGACGCCGACGTTCTGGTCCTAAGACACACGCAAACGTCATTAATTGACGCGGTGCAATCCGAACTGCGGACGCTGGCCAACTTGGAATTGCGGGGGCGCCGCGCTTGGGCACTGAGTCACGTATTGTACAATAGCGCACATTTTTTATGCTGCAATTGCGAAGGTTGCGTCCCCAGGGCAATCGCTTGAACGGTTCGGGGATTTTGTCGCGGTCTGAAGTCTGATTCATAGGGGACCTCTCGTTGAGGAGGTTTCCCGATGTCCGGTGCATCGCTGATCGAACACTTTGCTGCGTTGGAGGACCCGCGCCAGGCCTGGAAGGTTCTGTTTCCGTTGCCGGAAGTCCTTCTGTTGGTGCTGTGCGGCACGCTGGCCGGGGCTGAGGATTTCGTGGAGATCAGGCGCTGGGGTCAGATGCACCAGGACTTCCTCCGCCGCCTGCTGCCCTACAAGGCCGGGATCCCCAGCCACGACACCCTGAACGACATCATCAACGCCATCGACGGGACGCTCTTTGCCCAGTGTTTCACCGCCTGGGTCGAGGGCTTGCGCGAGCCAGCCCCGGCCAGCACCGCCCCCGAGATCGTCGCCATCGACGGCAAGACCTCGCGACGCACGCATGACCGCAGCAAGGACCGTGGGCCGCTGCACATGGTGTCCGCCTGGGCCAGCAGTCAGCGTCTCGTGCTCGGCCAGCAGGCGTGCGAGGCCAAGTCGAACGAGATCACCGCTATCGGCCTTCGGCCGATCCCCCGGAGGGACAGACCGCGAAGCGGTCTGAAGGCCGCTGCTGCTCGAACGCCTCGCCCTTACCGGCGCGCTCGTCACCATCGACGCCATGGGCACCCAGACCAAGATCGCCCAAGCCATCCTCGACCGCGGCGGCGACTACCTGCTCGCGGTCAAAGACAACCAGCCCAGCCTGCACGACGAGATCAGGCGCTACCTCGACGACCCGGCTGCTATCATTCACAGCCGCTTCGAGACGACCGACGGCGACCACGGCCGGATCGAGGTCCGCCGTCATCGGATCAGCCACGACGTGGGCTGGCTGACCACCGCACGGCGCTTCCCAGGCGAGCCGCGCTTCCCCGGCCTGCGCGCTATCGCGGTGGTCGAGGCTGAGGTCGAGCGCAACGGCAGCACAAGTCTGGAACGGCGCTACTTCCTGTCTTCCATGCCACTCGAAGCCAAGCTGTTCGCCCACGCCGTGCGGTGCCACTGGCATGTCGAAAACCGCCTGCACTGGGTGCTCGACGTCGTGTTCCACGAGGACCTCAACCGCCTGCGATCCGGCGCCGGGCCGCAAAACATGGCCACCGTCCGGCACATGGCGATGAACCTCCTGCGCCGGCCAAAGGACAAACATAGCCTCAAGGTCCGCCGGAAATCCGCCGCTTGGGATACCGCCTACCTCGAAGCTCTGCTCCGGCAATCAGCGTGATCGCCCTTCAAGCGATTGCCCTGGTTGCGTCCCGAGGCCGGTCGCCCTTATTTTGCCATGAAGCGCGGACCGGGCAGCACACCCGGACCCGCGCAGTCGCAGGGCGGCGATCTCCGCCTGGCCAGAACGGGATGACAGCATGAGCAGCACGGCAAACGGCTCGGTCACGATGACCATGGAGGGTTCCAACAAATCGCTCGCGTTGCCGGTCCGGCACGGCACGCTCGGCCCGTCGGTCGCCGACATCAGCAAGCTCAATGCCAACCTGGGCATCTTCACCTACGACCCCGGCTACGGCATGACCGCCTCGTGTGAGAGCAAGATCACCTATATCGACGGCGACGAAGGCATCCTGCTGCACCGCGGCTATCCGATCGACCAATTGGCTGAGCATTCCACCTTCCTCGAAGTCGCCTACTTGCTGCTGAACGGCGAGCTGCCGACTGCCGATCAGCGGCATGAATTCGAATACGGCG
Organism: Acetobacteraceae bacterium; assembly: GCA_965277495.1. Lineage (GTDB taxonomy): Bacteria > Pseudomonadota > Alphaproteobacteria > Acetobacterales > Acetobacteraceae > CAHJXG01. The sequence goes on from OZ255824.1 coordinate 590,991, forward strand.
TGATGCGCCACACCATGCTGCACGAGCAGTTGCGCCGGTTCTTCGACGGGTTCCGCCGCGATGCGCACCCGATGGCGGTGCTGTGCGGCGTCGTGGGCGCGCTCTCGGCATTCTACCACGACAGCCTCGACATCAACGATCCCGAGCACCGCCGCATCAGCGCGTTCCGCCTGATCGCCAAGCTGCCGACCATCGCCGCATGGGCCTATAAATACACCATCGGCCAGCCGTTCATGTATCCGCGCAACGACCTCGGCTATGCCGAGAACTTCCTGTACATGATGAACGCCGTCCCCGCCGAGCCCTACCCGGTGAGCCCGGTGCTGGCGCGAGCCATGGACCGCATCTTCATCCTGCACGCCGACCACGAGCAGAATGCCTCGACCAGCACGGTGCGGCTGGCCGGATCGACCGGCGCCAACCCGTTCGCCTGCATCGCCGCCGGGATCGCGAGCCTTTGGGGTCCCGCGCATGGCGGCGCCAACGAGGCCGTGCTGAAGATGCTCGCCGAGATCGGCCACAAGGACAACATCCCGGAGTTCATTGAGAAGGTGAAGGACAAGGACAGCCATGTCCGCCTGATGGGCTTCGGGCACCGGGTCTATAAGAACTACGATCCCCGCGCGAAGATCATGGAACGCACCTGCCACGAGGTGCTGGCCGAGCTGGGCATCAAGGACGACCCCATGCTCGACATGGCGATGGAGCTGGAGCGGATTGCCCGGCACGACGAGTATTTCATCAGCAAGAAGCTGTATCCGAACGTCGATTTCTATTCCGGCATCATCCTGAAGGCGATGGGCTTCCCGACCAGCATGTTCACCGTGCTGTTCGCCGTCGCCCGCACCGTCGGCTGGATCAGCCAATGGAAGGAGATGATCGAGGACCCGTCACAGCGCATCGGCCGCCCGCGGCAGCTCTACACTGGCGCGACCCAACGGGACTTCACGCCGATCGCCGAACGCGGCTAACCGGGCCTGCCGGATCAGCGGCGCCCGGCTTCGTCCGGGCGTTCCGCAAAGGCCGCCAAGCCGCGGTCCGGCCAGTCGGTGATCAGCCCGTCCACCCCCCAGCCGATCAGCCGGCGCATATCGGCCGGGTCGTTCACGGTCCACGGAATGACCAGCAGCCCGAGGCTGTGCGCCCGCCGCAAACGCGCCTTGGTCAGGTTGGTGTGCATCGGCGTCCAGGTCCCGCCGCCTTCGGCAGCTATGGCCTCTGGGGCGTCGTCGGCGTTCGCAGTGCCCCGGCCTTTCCAGAGCACTCCCGACAGCATCGGCGCCATCGTCAGCCAGCCGCGCGCGACGCCGGGGCGGATGCGGCGGACGTGGCGCGGCGCCCGCCAGTCGAAGGACTGGATCGTGATCCGGTCCAATGCGCCAGCCGCCGCGGCCACATGCAGCACCCGCTCGACCATCTCCTCGGCCGGCACGGTCCATTCCGGGTGGGTCGGCATCAGCTTCAGTTCGATGTTCCATGCCGTGTCGCTGTCGAGTGCCAGCACCTGACCGAGCGTGGGGATGCGGGCGCCGTCCCGCGCGGCCTGGCGTGGGAAGCGGCGGGCGACGGCCGAGCCGGGGCGCAGGCGGCCGACGTCGAACTCCTTGAGGTCAGCCAAAGTCAGCTCGCGCAGCAGCGGGCCTGGCGCACGCAGCCATGTGCCGGACTGGTCCCGGGTGGTATGCGGGTTCAGCGCCGGGTCATGATGGACGACGACCGCACCGTCCCGGGTCACGCCGACATCGAGTTCGATCGTGCGGATGCCCATCGCGATCGTGGCCTGGAAACCATCCAACGTGTTTTCGGGAAACAGGGCGCGGGCGCCGCGGTGGCCTTGTAGGCTGAACATGGCAACGCCTGTGCCGCCCGCTTGCGTCCGCGTCAAGACCGGGCAGACTGAACATATGGGCGAAACGGACATGGGGCGGGTGCTGGGCGTGCTGGGCGGCATGGGGCCGCTGGCGAGCGCGCATTTCATGGCGCGGCTCACGCTGCTGACGCCAGCCGGGCGCGACCAGGATCATGTGCCGGCGATTTTATGGTCCGATCCGCGCGTGCCCGACCGCGGGCTGGCGCAGCGCGGCGTTGGGCCGGACCCGTTGCCCTACCTGGTTCGCGGGCTGCGCGGACTGGCGGCGGCTGGATGCGGCGCCGTGGCTATTCCATGCAACACCGCGCATGGCTGGATCGAGGGTATGCGCGCGGCAACGAGCCTGCCGATCCTGCATATCGTCGATGCGGCCCAAGCGGAGTTGCGGCGCCAGGCGATCCCGCCCGGCCCGGTCGGCATCATGGGCACCGCCGCGACGCTGGAGATGCGGCTGTATCAGGAGCCTTTCGCCACGTCCGGCTGGCCATGCATCGAACCCACAGCGAAGGAGATGACGGACCTGGTCATTCCCGCCATCGCCGCGGTGAAGGCCAACCGGGTGGGCGACGCCTACGCACCGCTGGCCGAGGCCGTGCGGGCGTTGCGTGGACGGGGCGCGCAGGCGGTGATCCTCGCCTGCACGGAGATCCCGCTCGGTATCCAGGCTGGGCCATATGACAGGTTGGGAGTGCCGCTCATCGACACCATCGACGCCCTGGCGCGCGCCTCGATCGCCTGGGCGCGAAACGCCGATTAGCCGCAGTCGCAGCCCGCGGTTGGGCCAGACTGGGCCTGGACGACATGATGGTCGATCCATTCGGCCACCAGCCGCCGCGCCTCGTTCAGCGACGACTCCGGATGGTGGATGCGGTACAGCGTCGTGCAGGCGCGGAACGCTTCGAGGTCTGCATTGCCGTGCACGCGCAGCTCGCGGTAGGCCGTCACGACAGCGCGTTCGCAGCGACGGGCGATGGTGCTGGTGTCACGACCCAATTGGAACCCCTATCTGCGAATCATTCGCAGGCGTGACGCTAATGTAGGGGCAGCCGCCAGCCCGCGCAAGCGCGCCTCACCCGGCCGCGACGATCTCCGCCAGCGCCTGGCCGACCTCCGCGGTGCCCGCCTGCCCGCCCATGTCGCGGGTGCGCGGCCCGCCTTCCCGCAGCAGCGTCTCGATCGCGTTGACGATGGCCGCGGCGGCGGCGGTCTCGCCCAGGTGCTCCAGCATCATCGCGCCGGACCAGATTTGCCCGATTGGGTTGCAGATATGGCGGCCGGCGATGTCCGGGGCCGAACCATGCACCGGCTCGAACATGCTGGGATGCCGACGTTCCGGGTTGATGTTGGCGCTGGGGGCGATGCCGATGCTGCCGGCGACGGCCGGGCCGAGGTCGCTGAGGATGTCGCCGAACAGGTTGCTGCCGACCACGACGTCGAACCAATCGGGGTGCTGCACGAAATGCGCGCACAGGATGTCGATGTGGAACTGGTCGGTGGCGACGCCGGGATACTGCGCGGCCATGGCGGCGAAGCGCTCGTCCCAATACGGCATCGTGATGGTGATGCCGTTCGATTTGGTGGCCGACGTTACTTTGCGGCGCGGACGGGTCATGGCGAGTTCGAAGGCATATTTCAGGATGCGGTCGACGCCCTGCCGGGTGAACACGCTCTGCTGGGTGGCGAACTCGCGGTCGGTGCCCTCGAACAGCCGTCCGCCAAGGCTCGAATACTCGCCCTCGGTGTTCTCGCGCACCACGTAGAAGTCGATGTCGGCCTCGGTGCGTCCGGCGAGCGGCGTCTTGGCGCCGGGCATCAGCTTGCAGGGCCGCACGCTGGCATACTGGTCGAAGCCGCGGCGGATCGGGATCAGCAGGCCCCAGAGCGAGACGTGGTCGGGGACGCCCGGTGAACCGACCGCGCCCAGGAACACTGCGTCATGCTCCCGGAGCTGATCGAGTCCGTCGGCGGGCATCATGGCGCCGGTGCGCGCGTAGCGTTCGCAGGACCAATCGTAGTCCGTGGTTTGCAGGCCGAAGCCGAACCGCGTGGCGGCGGCGTGCAGCACGCGCACGCCCTCCGGCAACGTTTCCATGCCGATGCCGTCGCCAGGTACCGCGGCAATTTTGTAGGTCCGTCCCATGATGCGCTCCCCGAATTTTGGGCCAGAATGGACGGTCGGCGTGCCAAGGTCTAGGAAGCCTGGGCAAGAAAACGGGACAAATAAGATGGCCGCCGAGCATATGACGGACTGGGACCGGGACGCCGCGCTGACCACCGCACGCATCCTGCTGGAGATCAAGGCGGTGAACTTCCGTCCGGAGGAGCCCTATACCTTCACCTCCGGCTGGAAGTCCCCGGTTTACATCGACTGCCGCAAGATCATCTACTTTCCACGCGCCCGGCTGAAAATCTGCGAAATGGCCGCCGAGAAGATCATGCGGCACGTTGGCTACGAGTCGATCGAGGCGGTGGCCGGGGGCGAGACGGCCGGCATCCCGTTCGCAGCCTGGATCGCCGACCGCATGATGACCCCCATGGCCTACGTCCGCAAAAAACCCAAGGGCTTCGGCCGCAATTCCCTGATCGAGGGCGACGTACCCGAGGGGTTGCGCACCCTGCTGGTCGAGGACCTGACCACCGATGGCGCGTCAAAAATCCAGTTCACCCAGGCGCTGCGCGACGCCGGTGCGCTGGTGAACCACGCCTTCGTCGTGTTCTTCTACGGCGTCTTCCCCGGCAGCTTCGAAAAACTTGCCGCGATGGACATCACCCTGCACCACCTCTGCACCTGGTGGGACGTGCTGGAGGCCTGCCGTGACCGCCCGTATTTCGCCGAACCGGCGTTGGCCGAGGTGCGGCGCTTTCTGGAGAACCCGGTGGCCTGGTCGGCGGCGCACGGCGGCGTGGCGTCTGCGGCGGAGGCGGCGGAGCGGAAGGCCGCGGGACCCGCCGTTTAAGGTTCCAAATAGGGTCGACTAAGCGCTACTCTGGCGACATCCGTTCATTGCAGGTTCCGCCATGACCCCTCCGCCATCTGCCGTCCGCGCCAACTCCGCCGCAGCGCGCGACATTGCCCACGCGCTGCACCCCTACACCGATCTCGTGGCCCATCAGAAAAACGGGCCGATGATCATCAGCCGCGGCGAGGGCGTGCGGGTCTGGGACGAGAATGGCCGCGACTATATCGAGAGCGTCGCCGGCCTGTGGTGCGCGAGCCTCGGCTTCAGCAACGAGCGCCTGGCCCGCGCCGCCTACGAGCAGATGCGCAAGCTGCCGTTCTACCACGCCTTCACCGCCAAGTCGCACGAGCCGCTGATCGAATTGAGCGAGATGCTGATCGAGCGGGCACCGGTGCCGATGAGCAAGGTGTTCCTCGCCAACTCCGGGTCGGAGGCGAACGACAGCGCGGTGAAGATGGCCTGGTATTACAACAACGCCCTCGGCCGCCCGGCGAAAAAGAAGCTGATCGGACGCATCAAGGGCTACCACGGCGTCACCATCGCCGCCGCGTCGTTGACCGGCCTGCCCAACAACCACCGCAGCTTCGACCTGCCGCTGCCGGGCTTCGTGCACACCATGACGCCGCACCACTACCACGGCGCCGAACCTGGCGAGAGCGAAGAATCCTTCGCCACCCGCTGCGCCGAGGCGCTGGACCAGCTCATTATCGCCGAAGGGCCCGACACCGTCGCCGCCATGTTCGCCGAGCCGCTGATGGGCGCCGGCGGCGTGATCTTGCCGCCGCGCACCTATTTCGAGAAGATCCAGGCCGTGCTGCGCCGTCATGACGTGCTGCTGGTGGCCGACGAGGTCATCTGCGGCTTTGGCCGCACCGGCAACTACTGGGGCACCCAGACCTTCGGCATGGAGCCGGACATCATCACCTGCGCCAAGGCGCTCTCGGCGGCCTACCTGCCGATCTCGGCCGTGATGGTGAACGAGCGGGTGTTCCAGGCCTTGGCGAGCGAAAGCCACGAGATCGGCACCTTCGGCCATGGCTACACCTATTCGGGCCATCCGGTGCCAGCGGCGGTCGCGGTCGAGACGCTGAAGATCTACGACGAGATCAACATCGTCGACCATGTGCGGACGGTCGGCCCGTATCTGCAATCCGAGCTGCGCCGCCGGTTTGCCGGGCATGAACTGGTGGGCGAGGTGCGCGGCGTCGGCCTGATCGCCGCGGTCGAGCTGGTGGCGGACCGGGAAGCGCACCGGAATTTCGACCCGAAGCATAAGATTGCCGGTCGCCTGGCCAAATTGTGCGAGGAACACGGCGTGATCGCCCGCGGCCTGCCGGGCGACAGCCTGGCCTTCAGCCCGCCATTGATCATCACCGAATCTGAAATAACCGAGATGCTGGACCGGGTCGGCCTCGCGCTGGATGAACTCACGGTGCAATTGCGGCGGGAGCAGTTGGCTGTGGTTTAGAGCAACGCCCGATCAGCTCACCCGGCTTACCGTATAGTCCGCCACATCGGCCAATGCGCGGCGGACCGGGCTGTCGGGGAATACCGCCAGCGCCGCCTTTGCGCTGTTGGCATAACGCGCGGCATGCGCCAGCGTGGTGCCGATCGCGCCGCTATGCTGCATCAGCGCCATTGCCCGGTCGAGGTCGGCGTCGGTTTGGTTGCTTGCCTCAATCGTGCGGACCCAGAATTCCCGCGCCTCCGCATCGCCAGCCTGGTAGGCGGCGAGCACTGGCAGCGTGATCTTACCCTCGCGGAAATCGTCGCCGACCGTCTTTCCCAGCGTCACCTGGTCGGCCGCATAGTCCAGCGCGTCGTCCACAAGCTGGAACGCCATGCCAAGGTTGGTGCCATAATCCGCCAGCGCCTGTTCTTCACCTGGCGGGCGCTCCGCTACCACGGCGCCCACCTGGCACGCAGCGGCAAACAGGGCGGCGGTCTTGCCATGGATCACATCGAGGTAGCGCTGCTCCGAGGTCGACAGGTCATTCTGGGTCACGAGCTGCAACACCTCGCCCTCGGCGATCGTCGCCGCCGCGTGCGACAGGATGCCGAGCACCTTGAGCGACCCGTCCTCGACCATGAGCTGGAATGCCCGGGCAAACAGGAAGTCGCCGACCAGGACCGAGGCCTTGTTGCCGAACACCGCATTGGCGCTGGACAGGCCGCGCCGCAGCAGGCTTTCGTCGACGACGTCGTCGTGCAGCAGCGTGGCGGTGTGGATGAATTCGACGCAAGCGGCCAGGTGCACATGACGCGGACCGGCATAGCCGCACATCTGCGCCGCCGCGAGGGTGAGCAATGGCCGCAGCCGCTTGCCCCCGGCAGCAACGATATGGGCCGCGAGCTGCGGGATCAGTGCGACCGGGCTATCCATCCTCGCGATGATTGCGCGGTTGCAGGCAGCCAGGTCAGGACCGACGAGGGTGACCAGGGCCGACAAGGCATCCGGCTTAACCGGCGCCCCGCCCTCGCCCGCTGCGGACGTTGGCACCATATCTGAAACAACGCCCAAGCTGAACTCCTGACCTGATGGCATAAGCCACCCGGGCACCATATCGGCGGCGCTGAAAATGGGTCAAGCCGATCAGGGCGCTCTCTTGTCCTGCGGCGGGTTGTTGTCCAGCATCCTCGGGCGCCGGCACACGCGTCATCGCCGGGCAACCACCGAAGGCGCCGATGCGAACCATCATGATTTCCAACAATCTGGTGCAGCTCAGTTTCCTTGCCGCGTTGCTGCGCGACGCCGGCATCGAGAGCGTGCTGCTGGACGGCCACGTCAGCGCCGTCGAGGGCAGCATCGGCGCAATACCGCGCCGCCTCGCCGTGCTGCCGGAAGACGAGCGCCAGGCGCGCCGCGTGCTGGTCGAGGCTGGTGAGGCCTGATGTTGACGACCGACGGCTGGTTGCTGGATGGGCGCGTCCGCTACATGCAGCCGGTCGAGGGTTACCGCACCGGAATTGAGCCCGTGCTGCTGGCGGCGAGCGTTCCGGCGCTTGGGGGGCAACGGGTGCTCGAGGCCGGGACGGGAGCCGGCGCCGGGCTGCTATGCCTGGCCGCGCGGGTGCCGGGCGTGTCGGGCGTCGGCGTCGAGATCGACCCTGCGATGGCCGAACTCGCGCGCCGGAACATTCGGGCGAATGCCATGGACGGCCTTGCGGTCGTGACTGCGGACATCGGCGCGTGGGATGGCGGAGACGCCTTCGACCACGCTTTCAGCAATCCGCCTTGGCATGACGCGGCTTCGACCCCCTCCCCCACAACTCGCCGCCGCTTGGCGACGCACGAGGGCGGGGTGCCGCTCGAAGATTGGATCGGCTCGCTGCGCGCGGCACTTCGTCCGGGCGGCTCGCTTACGTTGATCACGCCAGCTGGGCAAACGGCGCGGGCGATGGCGGGGCTGCAGGCGGCGGGGTTTGGCCGGCTCACGCTGGCGCCGCTATGGCCGAAGCCTGGGCGCGATGCCAAATTGGTGATAATGCAGGGACTTGCCGGGCGGAAAGATCCCGACCGGGTAACGCCCGGCCTCGTGCTGCACGATGCCGACGGTCAGTTCAGCGCCGGGGCGCAGTCACTGCTTCGAAATGGGGCGGCCTTGGCGTTCTAGCTGCCAGTGCAGCCTTATTGCTCGGTGGCCGGGTGCCGCAAATGCCAGAGACGCTCATGTGCGGCCACCAGGCCCTCGATGCTGCGCCGGCGGTTGCCATCGGCGTGGGTCGGACGCCGTGTCAGCATAATTTCGAGGATGTTCAGCAAGTGCTCGGCGATTTCGAGGTCCGAGGTGTCGCAGGCGTGATGGAAGGCGACCAACACCTTATCCGACAGCCGCCGCGTGTGCCGCGGCAGGCTGTTTTGCCCGGTGCCCCGCCCAACGTCGTCCGGGGTTGCTAATGCCACTTCGTCATCATCATCTTGTTCAATTGTACGGTTCAAGACACGCCTCACTTTTCCGAGTTCGTAAACTAAACGGTAAAGTGAGGCAATGTCGACTAGAGGTTAATCTGAAAGCGACATTATTAACGTCCACTTGCTCATTTAGCCACAACGTCCTTGAAAAGCGCCACTGGGATACGCCCGGGCGCTAAAACGGATGCAGCTTGCGCCAGTGCAGGCGCCGCATTACCGAAGAATTTTGCAGCAAGTGGCCGGGCAGCTAAGTCTCGAGCTGGATTGCACCCAGCGGCTGTTCCGATTCGAACACGTTGGTCGCGAATGCTTCTTCCCAGGTCCCGGCGGTCGAGGCCCGGCTGTATTCCGTGGACCGGTTCTCAAAGAAGTTCGCATGCTCCACCGCGTTCAGCATGTCGTCGAGCCATGGCAGCGGGTTGTCCTCGACCTGGAACAACGCGTTGAGCCCAAGCTGCACTAGGCGGCGGTCGGCGATGAAGCGGATGTAGCGCTTTACCTCATCGGCGTTCAGCCCCTCGATCGGCCCTTGTTCGAAGGCGAGGTCGATGAATGCGTCCTCGTGGTCCACGATGGTTGCGCAGACCTCGTAGATCTCCTGTTTTAGGTTCTCGGTCCAGATCTCCGGGTTTTCCTGCACGAAGGTGCGGAACAGGCGGATGATCGACAGGCAGTGCAGCGTTTCGTCGCGGACCGACCACGAGACGATCTGCCCCATGCCCTTCATCTTATTGTGCCGCGGGAAGTTCAACAGGATCGCGAACGAAGCAAAAAGCTGCAAGCCCTCAGTGAACGCGCCAAACGCCGCGAGGGTCTTGGCGATCTCATGCTTGCTGTCCACGCGGAAGGACTGCATGTAGTCGTACTTGTCCTTCATCTCCTTGTACTTGAGGAATGCCGTGTATTCGCCCTCCGGCATGCCGATGGTGTCGAGCAGGTGGCTATACGCGGCGACGTGGATCGTTTCGATGTTGCTGAAAGCCGACAACATCATCAACACTTCAGTCGGCTTGAACACCTGACTGTAGTGCTTCATGTAACAATTATTGACCTCGACATCGGCCTGCGTGAAAAATCGAAAAATTTGCGTCAAAAGGTTCTGTTCGGGAGCCGTCAAATTTTTGTGCCAATCCTTCACGTCGTCGGCGAGCGGCACCTCCTCCGGCAACCAATGCACCCGCTGCTGGGTAAGCCAAGCCTCATAGGCCCAGGGATAGCGGAAGGGCTTGTAGACCGGGTTCTCGGTCAGCAGGTCGAATTGCGGCTTGTCGCCACGGGGTATCATGCCGTCCATCGATTAGCTCCTATATCGGCTGCCGAGCCGCAGCCGGTGTTGCTCGGTAGGCCCGCTGCCGCTACTGGCAGGCGAGGCATTCTTCATAGTTGTTCGGCTTCGCGGCCCCGGCCAGCGACAGGCGTCCGGTCTCGTTCGGTGCCGCCGTCGCCATCTCGGTCGGGCGCACGACCTTTTCGCTGACGTTGTCCGCCCGCTGGATCGACAGGCTGCGGCAATAATACAGCGACTTCACCCCGCGCTTCCAAGCCAGGTAATGAATTTGGTGCAGGTCGCGCTTATGCACGTTGGCCGGCAGGAACAGGTTCACCGACTGGCTCTGGCACACATACGGCGTACGGTCGGCGGCGTGCTCCACCACCCAGCGCTGGTCCAGCTCGAACGCCGTGCGATACACCGCCTTTTCCTGCTCGGTCAGGAAATCCAGGTGCTGCACGCTGCCTTTGTTCAAGGTGATGCCCGACCAGACCGCATCCGTGTCCATCCCCTTGGCCGCGAGCAACTGCTGCAAATGCCGGTTGCGCACGGTGAAGCTGCCGGACAGCGTCTTTTGCAGGAACACGTTCGCCGCGATCGGCTCGATGCCGGGGCTGGTGTTGCCGGCGATGATGCTGATGCTCGCCGTCGGCGCGATCGCCATCTTGTTGGAGAACCGCTCCATGATGCCGTATTCCTCGGCATCCGGGCACGGCCCGCGCTCTTCCGCCAGCATCCGGCTCGCCGCGTCGGCCTGGCCGCGTATGTGCTTGAACATCCGCTTGTTCCACACCTTCGCCACCACGCCCTCGAACGGCACCTTCTGCGATTGCAGGAAGCTGTGGAACCCCATCACGCCCAGGCCCACCGAACGCTCGCGCATCGCCGAGTATTTCGCCCGCTCCATGCCCTCCGGCGCGCGGTCGATGAAGTCCTGCAGCACGTTGTCGAGGAACCGCATGATGTCCTCGATGAACAGCGGATGGTCCTTCCACTCCAGCCAGCTCTCGAGGTTGAGCGACGCCAGGCAGCACACCGCGGTGCGCTGCTTGCCGTGCTGGTCGACGCCGGTCGGCAGCGTGATCTCGCTGCACAGATTGCTGGTCTTGATCTCCAGCCCGGCCAGCTTCTGCTGCTCCGGACGCGCGTTGTTCACATGGTCGGAGAACACGAGGTACGGCTCGCCGGTCTCGATCCGCGCCGTCAGGATGCGTATCCACAGATTGCGGGCGCTCACCAGCCGCACCATCGCGCCATCCTTCGGCGAGGTCAGCGCCCACTGCTCGTCCGCCTCCACCGCGCGCATGAACGAGTCCGACACCAGGATGCCGTGGTGCAGGTTGAGCGCCTTGCGGTTCGGGTCGCCGCCGGTCGGACGGCGCAGCTCGGTGAACTCCTCGACCTCCGGGTGCGAGATCGGCAGGTAGACCGCCGCCGACCCGCGCCGCAGCGACCCCTGCGAGATCGCCAGCGTCAGGCTGTCCATCACGCGGATGAACGGGATCACGCCGGAGGTCTTGCCGTTCTGGCCGACCTTCTCGCCGATGGACCGCAGGTTGCCCCAATACGAACCGATGCCGCCGCCCTTGGACGCCAGCCAGACGTTCTCGTTCCATAGCCCGACGATGCCGTCGAGGCTGTCTGACGCCTCGTTGAGGAAGCACGAGATCGGCAGGCCGCGCGTGGTGCCGCCATTGGACAGCACCGGGGTCGCCGGCATGAACCACATCCGGCTCGCGTAGTCGTAGATGCGCTGGGCGTGGGCGGCGTCGTCGCCGTAATAGCTGGCGACGCGGGCGAACAGGTCCTGGTAGCTCTCGCCGGGCATGAGGTAGCGGTCATCGAGCGTCGCGCGGCCAAAATCGGTCAGCAGGCTGTCCCGCGACCGGTCCATGCGGACTTGATGGCGGCCCTGCATCTGCACTGCGTCAAGCACCGTGGAGTCTCCTGCGTTTGTCGCGTTCATCCCCGCAGGATACTACATCTGGTCGCAACACCGCAATATAACCTACCACATCTGGGATTTGTCGTGGAGCTGCCACACACTGTTGTGACGCTGCGGCCACACTTGCGTAGACGTCCGTTGATGGCCGCGCAGGCTTCTCATGCCCCTACTCTCCGCGAACGGACGCGACTCGGGCAGCAGAACGGCCTTAAAGGGCAATACCGGGATGCGCCGCCGCTGTCAGGCCGCGGCGAGCCAGTCCATCGCCGCGTCCACGCCGCCTTGGCCATGCGGCACGCCGTTGATGCGCAGGCTCATTTCCACCGCGCCCAGCGTCCCCAGCAGCATGGGCTCGTTCAGGTCGCCCAAATGCCCGATTCGCAGCACCTTGCCACCGAGCCGGCCCAGCCCGCCGCCGGTCGACACATTGAACCGGTCCAGCGCCGTGCGCCGCACCGCGTCGGCGTTGAAGCCGTCCGGCATCATCACCGCCGTCACGCTGTCGGATAGACGGGCCGGATCGAGGCAAAAAAGCTGCGGGCCGTCGTTGCCGGACCAGGCCCGGACCGCCCGGCGCGTGGCCTCCGCCAGGCGGTGATGCCGGGCGACGACCTGGTCCAGGCCTTCCAGCTCAATCAGCCGCAGGCTTTCGCGCAGGCCGTAGAACAATCCGACGGGCACGGTGCCGACAAAGCTGCGCAGCGGACGCTTGAGCATCACCGACCAGTCGAAATAGTGCCGGGCGAGCCCAGCCGAGGCGTGCGCCCGCAGCGCCTTGGGCGACACCGCGGTGAAGCTGAACCCGGTCGGCAGCATCAGCCCCTTTTGGCTGCCCCCCACCACGGCATCGATGCCCCAATCATCCATGCGGAACTCGAGCGAGCCGAGCGAGGAGATCGTGTCGACCAGCAGCAACGCCGGATGCCCCGCCGCATCGATCGCGCCGCGGATGTCCGGCATCGGCATCGACAGGCCGGTCGCAGTCTCGTTGTGCACGGCCAGCACCGCCTTGACCGCGTGGCCGGCGTCGGCCCGCAACGCAGCCGTCACCGCCTGCGGATCGACGCCCCGCCGCCAGTCGGCCGCGACGGTCTGCACATGCAGGCCGAACTTCTGCGCCATCTCGGCCCAGCCCTCGCTGAACCAGCCGGATTCCAGGATCAACACGGTATCGCCGGGCGAGAACAGGTTGACGAGCGTCGCCTCCCACGCGCCATGGCCGGACGCGGCATACAGGAACACGTCGCCGGAGGTGCGCAGCAGCCGTTTCAGCCCGGCCACCCCGGCCTCGAACACCTCGACGAACTCCGGGTCCATGAAGTCGATGGTGGGCCGGTCCATGGCGCGCAGCACCGAATCCGGGATGTTGGTCGGGCCGGGGTTGGCAAAGAATTGGCGGCCGGTCTTTCGGGTCATCGCTGTCTATTCCCACTCGATTGTGCCAGGCGGCTTGCTCGTGATGTCGTATGTCACGCGGTTGATGCCCCGGACCTCGTTCACGATGCGCGTCGCGGTGCGCGTCAGGAACGCCATGTCGAAAGGGTATACTTCCGCGGTCATGCCGTCCACGCTGGTCACGGCCCGGAGCGCGCAGGCGTTGTCGTAGGTGCGGCCGTCGCCCATCACCCCCACCGTGCGCACCGGCAGCAGCACCGCGAACGCCTGCCAGATCGCGTCATACAGCCCGGCCGAGCGGATTTCCTCCAGGAACACCGCATCGGCCCGGCGCAGGATTTCCAGCCGTTCGCGGGTGACGGCGCCGGGGATGCGTATGGCGAGGCCGGGTCCCGGGAATGGGTGGCGGCCCACGATATGATCGGGCACGCCGAGCTCGCGGCCCAGTACGCGGACCTCGTCCTTGAACAGCTCCCGCAGCGGCTCCACCAGCTTCATGCGCATCCGCTCCGGCAGGCCGCCGACGTTGTGGTGCGACTTGATGGTGGCGCTGGGACCGCCATGGGCGCTGATGCTCTCGATCACGTCGGGATACAGCGTGCCCTGCGCCAGGAAATCTGCGCCGCCGATGCGGGCGGCCTCCTGCTCGAACACCTCTATGAATACGCGTCCGATCGTCTTTCTTTTGATCTCGGGATCGGTCACGCCTTCAAGTTGGCTGAGGAACAGGTCGCTCGCGTCGCGGTGCACCAGCCTGATATTGAACCGATTCCGAAAAGTCTTCACGACCTCTTCGGCTTCGCCCTGCCGCAACAGGCCGCTGTCCACGAAGATGCAGGTGAGCTGGTCGCCGACGGCCTCGTGGATCAATGCGGCGGCGACCGAGCTGTCCACGCCGCCGGACAGCCCGCAGATTACCCGGCCCGCGCCGACCTGGGCGCGCACCCGGGCGATCTGCGCGTCGCGGAACCCGGCCATGCTCCAGTCGCCGGACAGGCCGGCCACGCGGTGGGTGAAGTTGTGCAGCAACTGCCGTCCGTGCGGGGTGTGCACGACTTCCGGGTGGAACATGGTGCCGTAGTAGCGGCGGCTGTCGTCGGCGATGACGGCGAAGGGTGCGCCTTCACTGCGCGCGACCACGCGGAAGCCGGGCGGCAGCCGGGTCACGCGGTCGCCGTGGCTCATCCAGACCTGTTCGCGCGCGCCGGGCGACCAGACGCCGTGGAACAGCGCGCAGTCATCCGTGACCTCCGTCACCGCCGCGCCGAACTCGTGGTGGTCGCTGATGCTGACCTCGCCGCCCAGATGCGCGCACATCGCCTGCTGGCCGTAGCAGATGCCGAGCACCGGCAGCCCGGTGTCGAACACGATTTGCGGCACGCGGGGGCCGGCGCCCTGGGTCACGCTGGCCGGGCCGCCGGACAGGATGAAGGCGCGGGCGTTGAACGCGGCGATGCGCTCGGGTGCCGCGTCGGCGGGCAGGATTTCGCAATACACGCCGGATTCGCGGACGCGGCGGGCAATCAACTGGGTGAACTGGCTGCCAAAGTCCAGGATCAACACCCGGTCCCGCGCTGTCGCAGCAGAAGGGGCCGGAGTCGCGGAGGGGGGCTGGGTCATGGCGCAGTGTGCAGCATGGCGAGGGCCGGGCGGCAAGCGCCATGCGTCATGGCCGGTCCGCCTCGGCCAGAAGCCGGTCGATCGGGTCCCAAATGAATGCGACCTGCGGGATCGTCACGCCGGCCACGCGGGTCGCCGACGCCGCAGCCTGCCGCCCGCCAAGCCGTTCGTAGAACCAGCGGCTGGGATTGTCGCGCAGCACCCATAGGAACACGCTGCGGCAGCCAGCCGCCGCGAGGTGGGCAGCGCCGGCCGCCAGCAGCCGCCGGCCCACGCCGCGTTCCCGCCAGTCATCAAGCACATACAGGGTCTGGACCTCGCCCTCCGCCAGGCCACGCGATCGGGGGCGTCCGACCGTCGCGAAGCCGATTACGCTGGGTTTTCCGCTGGGGCCAATCGCGGTTGCGACATACACCCCGCCATCGATGCGTATGGTCGCGTCGTATTGGGCGGCCTGGCGCGGCATCGACAGGCCGCTGAGATAGTCGTTCGGCAGGATGCCGGCATAGGCGTTGCGCCAGGCCGAAACATGCACCGCCCCGATCGACGGCGCATCGGCGGACCGGGCGCGGCGCACTTGGATCAAGCCGAGCGCTCCAGCACCGCGGCGAAGAAGCCGTCGGTGTTATGCCGCAATGGGGTAAGCGACAAGTATGGCCCGGGGCCAGGCGCCGGGGCCGGCAAGGTCCACGCGGCCGAGAGGGGCACGACGGCGAAACCGGGGGAGCGGGCTAGGAAGCTGTCCACTTGCGCCTCGTTCTCCTCCAGTAAAAGCGAGCACGTCGCATAGATAAGCCGTCCGCCCGGACGCACCAAGCGGGCGGCGTCGTCCAGGATGGCAGCCTGCTTCGGCACCAGCTCATCGAGGTCGAGCGGGCGCAGGCGCAGGCGCGCGTCCGGGTTGCGCCGCCAGGTGCCGGTGCCGGTGCAGGGCGCATCGACCAGCACGCGGTCGAATGCGCCGGCCCGCCGCTTGGCCCACTTATCGCCCGGCGCGACCAGATGCCGCTCCGCATTGTGCACACCGGCCCGGCGCAGGCGGCGCACCGCCCCATCGAGCCGCGGCGCGGACACGTCGCAGGCCATCAGGTGGCCGCGGTTGCCCATCAGCATCGCCAATACCAGCGTCTTGCCGCCAGCGCCGGCGCACCAGTCGACCACGCGCATCTCCGGCGCCGCACCCACCAGCGCAGCGACGAGCTGGCTGCCCTCGTCCTGGATTTCGACCAGCCCGCTTTGGAACGCAGCGCCCGTCGTCACGGCCCGGCGCCCCTCGATGCGCAGGCCCCAGGGCGAGATCGGCGTCGGGACGGTCTCCAACCCTTCCGCGAGCAGGGCCGCGCGCGCCTCGTCCCGGGTGGCTTTCAGCAGGTTCACCCGCAGGTCGAGCGGCGCCGGGTCGAGCGTTGCCGACATTTCGGCTTCGAGGCGGCCGCCGAACCGGGCCTGCAGATGGGGCAGCACCCAGTCCGGCACCTCCAAGGCTACGGCGGGCGGCATTTCCGGATGCGCCAGCGTATGGCCTTCCAAGGCGCGGGCGGCATCGGCCTCGAGCCGCAACATGGGCGCCGGGCCGTACTGGCCGCCGGAGTAGGATTGCGCGACCCCCGCCGCGGTCCAGCCCTCCAGCAGCAACGACGCCGCGACCAGCATGCGCGGGGTCGGCGCGGTCCTGGCTTGCTCGATCCACCACGTCAGCCGCCGCCGCGCCCGCAGCGCGCGCCACGCCCGGTCCGACACCGCCCGGCGGTCCCCGGAACCGATGAAGCGGCGAGCGCGGAAGAAGTCGTTGGCCACGGCGTCGGCGGGCCGGCGGGGAAAGGCGTCGATCTCGGTCAGCAGCTCGATCGAGGCGGCCAGGCGTGCGGCTGGGGTCACGCCAACAAGCGGGGCAAGGCGTCGAGGCCGGAGATGACGGCCGCGGCGCCTTGCAGGCCATATTCGTCCGGTTGGCCGCTGCGGTTGCACCAGAACACCTGGGCGCCAAAGGCCGCCGCGGCCTGCGCGTCCCATGCATTCGACGACACGAACGCGACCTGCTCCGGCAGCAAACCGAAACGCTGCGTCATCAGCGGATAGACCCGCGGATCCGGCTTGAACACGCCGACATCCTCGACGCTCAGCACCGCATCCAGCAACGGCGCCAGGCCCGCGCCATCGACTGCGGCGCCCAGCATGCCGGGGTCGCCGTTCGAGAGGATGGCCGTTTGCAGCCCGTGCGCCCGCAGCGCTTTCAGCATGGGAACCGCGTCCTGGTACGCCGGCAGGCGCCGGTAGGCGTCCAGCAGCAACGCCAGCACGGCCGGGTCGGTGATGCCATGCCGGGCGGCGACGAAGGCCAGCGCGTCCTGCGTCACCGTCCAGAAATCCCGGTGGTGCGCCGGGCCAGTCAGCGAGCGGACCCAGGTGTATTCGAGCTGTTTTGCCCGCCACTCGGCGCTGATCCGCTCCCAATCCGGCGGCAGGCGGTCGGCATGCCGCGCCATCGCTGCATGCACGTCGAGCAGCGTGCCGTAGGCGTCGAACACCGCCACGCGGGCATTCATCTGCGGGCCTTGACTCACGGCTCCTGCCGATAGTTCGGCGACTCGCGCGTGATCGCCACGTCGTGCACATGGCTCTCGCGCAGCCCGGCGCCGGTGATGCGGCGGAAGCGCGTGTTGCGCTGCAGGTCGTCGATTGTGGCGCTGCCGGTGTAGCCCATCCCCGCCCGCAGCCCGCCGACGAGCTGATGCACCACGGCGGACACCGGCCCCTTGTAGCCGACCCGGCCCTCGATCCCTTCCGGCACCAATTTCAAGGTGTCCTTGATCTCCTGCTGGAAATAGCGGTCGGCCGAGCCGCGCGCCATGGCGCCGATGCTGCCCATGCCGCGATAGCTCTTGAACGAGCGGCCCTGATACAGGAACACCTCGCCCGGCGCCTCCTCGGTGCCTGCCAGCAGGCTGCCGACCATCACGCAGTCCGCTCCGGCGCCGATCGCCTTCACCATGTCGCCCGAGGTGCGTATGCCGCCGTCGGCAATGGCCGGCACGCCCAGCTCGCGGCAGGCGGCGGCGGTTTCCAACACGGCGGTGAACTGCGGCACGCCGACGCCGGCGACGACGCGGGTGGTGCAGATGCTGCCGGGGCCGATGCCGATCTTCACGCTGTCCGCACCGGCCTCGATCAAGGCGCGGGCGCCCTCCGGGGTCGCGACATTGCCGGCGATAATCTGCACGGCGTTCGACAGCCGCTTGATCCGCTCCACCGCGCCCAGCACACCGGCGGAGTGGCCGTGCGCCGTGTCGACCACGATCACGTCCACCTCGGCCGCGACCAGCGCCTCCGCCCGGGCATAACCGTCGTCGCCCACCCCCGTCGCCGCGGCGGCGCGCAGCCGGCCGAGCTCGTCCTTGTTGGCGAGCGGATGCGCCTGCGCCTTGTCCATGTCCTTCACAGTAATCAGGCCGATGCAGCGGTAGGCGTCGTCGACGACCAGCAGCTTCTCGATGCGGTGGCGGTGCAGGATGTGCCGCGCTTCCTCCCGGTCGATGTCGGCCGGGACGGTAATGAGGTTCTCGCGGGTCATCAGCTCATAGACGCGGAGCGCCGGGTCGGTGGCGAAGCGGACGTCGCGGTTGGTGAGGATGCCGACCAGCCGCCCGGTGTCGCGCTCCACGACCGGGAAGCCGCTGATGTTGTGCTGCGCCATCAGGGCGCGGGCCTCGGCCAGGGTCTGGTCGGGATGGATGGTGAGCGGGTTCACCACCATGCCGGACTCGAATTTCTTCACCCGGCGGACCTGCGCCGCCTGTTCGGCGATGTCCAGGTTCTTATGGATGACGCCGATGCCGCCGAGCTGCGCCATGACGATCGCCATCGCGCCCTCGGTCACGGTGTCCATGGCGGAAGAGATGAGCGGGATATGCAGGCTGATGGTGCGGGTCAGCCGGGTCCGGGTGCTGACGCTGGCGGGCAGCACCTGCGAGTAGGCGGGCACGACCAGCACGTCGTCGAAGGCCAGCGCCTCCTCGATCCGTAGCGGCGGGGCTGGCGGTTCTGCACGGGTGGTGTCGGGAGCCATGGTGGGGACCTTTCATCCGCGGGCGGCCCGCCTGCGGGTCCCCATCCTTGGCGCTTTGACATAGGCCCCGGCGGAAGGCGGTGCAAGCGCGGCGTGAGGATGCAGCCGCAACATACATCGGGCCGCCGTTAGGACATTATTCATATAGGAAACAAATCCAGAATGCCCTGGGATTGAGGGTGGAGGGCGCGGTTGGACGAGTTGCCGTATGGCGTGGACACGATCGTGTTGCGGATGACGTGGGATACCCCGCTGCGTCGCCGGCGGTCGATAGGGCGATGGGACATTGCCCGGGGCGCGCTTTCTCCCTGGGCCGTCGCTGGCGGGCCGCGGGCCGGCGCCTACGACGCTGAGGTCATTCCGATTGCCGATGAGCAGGACCCAGCCCACCGGCCGCAGGCGCTGCCGTTCGAGCACCCGTCCCGGCGATTGCTGTACGACCCAAATGCGCGGCCGGAGACCTTGTATCCGGCTCCACTGGGCGGCACGAGCGAGAACCCGTTTCTTCCGGGCGGCATCGGTCCTCGCGGTGGCGGCGCACCAGGCGGCAGGGCGTCGGCGCCGCGCGCCGGCGCAGCGCCATCGACGCCGGCCATCCTGAACCCTACGTTGCCGGAGCAGGAGCTTCGGCTGCGGCGTGAGCTGGAACGAAGCGGGCAAATCAAGCCCGG
The DNA here is from genome assembly GCA_965277495.1 of Acetobacteraceae bacterium. GTDB lineage: Bacteria > Pseudomonadota > Alphaproteobacteria > Acetobacterales > Acetobacteraceae > CAHJXG01. Next base: position 610,701 of record OZ255824.1, read on the forward strand.
CGACGATAATGAGGACCATCATCTTGTGCCGCAAGGCGGACGCAGCATGACAGGGCGGCGTGACCCGAGCATTTCCCAGGATGTCCTATTGCAGTTTGGTATTGACCTGAATAGCTTTGAAAACGGCGCAGCCTTGTCGCAAGGGTTTCATCGTCGGATACACACAAATGACTATTACGCCTACGTTGAGAGAAGCTTGCGAAACCTTCGTACGCCAGCGGAGGTAAAAAATTGGCTATCCCGTTTCAGCGAGCAGTTGCGCGACGCGGATCGTGAATTTAGTCAATCAGGACAGCTTCCAAGTTGGATAACCGGAGCAGAACCATAAAGATATATCAGGTTGAGGGAGATCCCGATTACATCGGGATTGCCTACGCCTCAGTCGCGGAGGTCACTCCACTGCATAAGATCGAGTTCGAGCACACAACTCTCGACCCAGCGCACGTCGTTAATGTCCACTACGCGTTCCATGAACCGGAGGACGAGGGCGTAGTTACAGATTGCCCCTACACAGGCCTTGGCAGCACGCTCTTGCTGAGCCAACGCGCGTGGGAGGCGCTGGGGCCGATGCTGGACCAAGCTGGGGCTTTACTGCGTGTAAACCCACCACATAGAATTGGTTACCGCATGTTCGTCTGCTACCGCCATATCGACCCGCTCGACACGGTCCGGACGACACATGAAGAAGGGCTTGAGGGTCTCATCACGCAGTTCGAATTCAACGCAGCCGCCCTCGAAGGATTGGACATCTTCCGCCTGAGCAACCGGGTGGGCCGGCTGTTCGTTTCGCACCGTTTTCTGAGCGAGGTGTTCAAGCATCGGCTGAGCGGCTTCCGGTTCAAGCTCCTTTGGTCGAGCGAGACAGGCGGCGTGGCGCTCGCTGATCCCACCCGGGTGTTCGGGCGCTTCCCGCTAGGTTACGGAACGACCTTGCGCGAGAAGCGCCAGGCAATTCGCAGCCTGATCGCTGACGGACGCTAAGCGCGTCCCTCGCTAACCATCCGCCCGCGACCGGAACCCAGTTGCCACCACATACAATTCGCTCGACTGCTTGCGGCTGGCCGGCGGCTTCACATGGCGGACGCTGGCGAACGACCGCTTCATCCGCTCCAGCATTGCCCGCTCCGACCCACCCTGGAACACCTTGGCGACGAAGCCGCCGCCATCGGCCAGCATCTCGACCGCAAAGTGCAACGCCAAGTCCGCCAACGCCATGATGCGCAGGTGGTCGGTCGCGTTGTGCCCGGTCGTGTTCGGCGCCATGTCGGACAGAACCAGGTCGGCCTTGCCGCCCAGCAGGTCCGCAAGCCGGCCCGGCATGGCGTCGTCCATGAAGTCGCCCTGCAGGATCGTGGCGCCGGACACGCTGTCCATCGGCAACAGGTCGACGCCCACCACCTGCGCCGCGCCGCGCTTCACCGCCACCTGCGCCCAGCCGCCCGGCGCCGCGCCGAGGTCGACGACCTTGGCGCCCTTGCCGATCAAATGGAACCGGTCGTCGATCTCGATCAGCTTGAACGCCGCGCGCGACCGCCAGCCCTGCTCCTTCGCCGCCCGCACATACGGGTCATTCAACTGCCGCTGCAGCCATTTCTGCGACGCCGTCGTGCGGCCCCGCGCCGTCTTCAACGAGACACTAAGGCCGCGCGAAGGCAATGCGACAGGCGCCTTGGGTGGACCGTTGCTCATGCCGGCAGCGCAGTACGGGAGAATGGCCGCGGCTGCCAGCCCTTCCTGATTGCGGCCTCGCCCATGCCGCCATGCCGCTGCCGCATCATGCGCAGCAGCATGCCCTCCCGCAGGCCGCGGTCAGCGACCACGACCTCGGTCGCGGGCCAAATGCGGCGGATCGCCTCAAACACCGCGCAGCCGGGCAGCACGAAATCCGCGCGGTCTGCGCCGACGCAGGGATGCAGCGCCAAGCCGTCCCGTCCGAGGCCGCGCAGCACGCCGAGCGCGTGGTCCGCGGCAACGGCGGTGAGCACGGTGCCGTCCACCAGCGGGCGGCGATAGCGCGCCAGGCCCATCGCCACGCCGGCGAGGGTTGTGACGGTGCCGCTGGTTCCCAGCAGGCGAACGCCGCCGATCCGGCTTTCATGGGCGATGCAGTGCACGCCTTCGAACGCTCCGAGCCGGTCGGCGACATCGCCGACCATGGCCTCGAACCCGGCGGCGGTGAATGCGGCTGCGCCATATCGTTCAGAAAGCGTGACGACGCCCACCGGCAAGCTGTCATAGCCAATCAGCGCCGGACGCGCGTCGCTGCTGTCGAGCCGCACCCAGGCCACCTCGGTCGAGCCGCCGCCGATGTCGAACAGCAGTGCCCGGCGGCCCGTGCCCATCAGCAGCGGGGCGCAGCTTTCCAGCGCGAGTTCCGCCTCCTCGCGCGCCGAGATCACGTCGAAGCGGATGCCGGTTTCCGTGCGCACGCGGGCCAGGAACTCGTTGACGTTACCGGCTTGGCGGCACGCCTCGGTCGCGATCGCCCGCATGGCGCGGATTGGCCGCCGGGCCATGCGGTCCGAACAGGCCCGGAGCGCGTCGATGGTGCGGTCCATGGCGAGGGCGCTCAAGCGCCCGCTGCCCTGCAGGCCCTCGCCGAGCCGCACGATCCGGCTGAAGCTGTCCAGCACGCGGAACCCGCTGCCGCTCGGCGCGCCGATCAGCAGACGGCAGTTGTTGGTGCCGAGGTCGAGCGCCGCGAACGCCGGCTCCTGGCGTCCTCGATCGGCGTTCGCTCGGTGTGCATCGGCCATGGTTGGACCCTTTCAGTGGTCCTATATGGCACCAGTCTCGGCGCGCTTCGATAGCGGGGGCAAGCTGAACTTTCACAATCGCCTGCGGACGGTTGCCGCGCAGGGGGCTGCATGTTATCTGCCATACCGCAGCGCGACGTGCCGTTGGGGGATAGTTTAGCGGTAGAACTTCCGACTCTGACTCGGAAAGCCTTGGTTCGAATCCAGGTCCCCCAGCACGCATATCGGAAAACCTCGGCGGGTGCTTCTGTGGGACAGCCTGCGCTCTCGTTATGAAGCAGAGTTCCGGCTTCGCATGTTGTCCACAACGCGTTGCATTTGTGTGCCGTCTATCGCTTCGTTACGTTGCCATTGTTTGGAAAAGGAGGCTGAGCCGCTACGCGGGCGCTCATTGTCCGGAAGTGATTCGAACTGCAGGCGCATGGGGACCGGCAACCCTTCGCCGATGGCAATCGCCTCCATGTTGCCTAGGAACGGCAATGCCGAGAATATCGCAGGCGACGCTTCTGACAGGGTTGCCTGGATGATTTCCTGATCGCGTGCGTTGGCCATTCGGAACGCGAACACGGTGTTGCATTGCGAGAGAATTGTTGCCGCTAGTTCCGATGGCCTTTGGCTGACGATCCCGAGGCTGATCCCGTATTTACGTCCCTCCTTGGCGATGCGCGACAGCGCCCGCTTTGCAGGCTCGAACCCGAGCGCCGTATCCTGGGGAGCATAGCGGTGCGCTTCTTCGCAAATCAGCAGCAGCGGGACGATCTGGCCGACGGACGTGGCAAAATCGAAGGCGATCCGACAGACCACCGCGACGACAACGTTCAGCACCTCAGACGGGAGGCGCGCGAGGTCGAGGATTGCCAAAGGCTTGCCGTTAGCTGGAACCCTGAACAGCTCGCCAAGGATTTCCGCGAGGTTGTCATGCGCCCCAAGCCCTAGATTGAACATGAAAGCATAACGCTTGTCATTCTGCAGGACTGTCAGGCGTGCCCTGATCCTTTGGAACGGCTCAATGCTGCTCTTGTTGTCAAGGCGACCCATTGCGATTTCGATATGCCGGTGGAGAACGCTCAGGTTATAGGGAACCGGACTGTCCACGGTGATCCACGCCCTGTCCGCCGGTTGGGCATACTGGAGCTTCGCTTCCAGCACCATCTCCCTCAGGAGCATGATCTCGCTTGTCCGCTCGCCCTTTTCATGGCCGAAGACGATCTCGGTCAATTCGTCGAAGTCAGCAAGCCAATACGGCAAGCGGAAGCTGTCGACGGTCAGATGGGCCGCCTGATCAGCAAACGCCTGCCCATACTCGCCATGTGGATCGAGCAGGAGCACGTGGCCATTTTGGCTTTGTTCGATAATGCGCTTGATCATCAACGTGAGCGCACACGACTTCCCGGTCCCCGTCGTGCCCAGCAACGCGAAATGCTTGCCCAACATGTCATCGACGCTGATCCGCGCCGCCACTTGTGGCGCGTTATTGAGGGTTCCCACGATAACTTCCCGTCGGCCGGGGAGGGCATAGACGTTTTTGACATCAGCTTCGCTCGCGACGCATACGATCGATTCGAGCGCGGGAATGTGTGAGACACCTCGACGAAAACGACCCGGTACCGCGCCGTTAAGCGCGGGTATCCGTGCATCGCAGGTTTCACCGAGCAGACCGATCTCTGCGAGATGCAACTCATCGCCGCTGCCTTCCTGCATCGGCATGGGCGTGCAAAGCCCTTCTACGATGCCATAGACAACGACGTGCCCGTTTTGCACGCGCACGAGCCCGCCCATTTGCAGGCCGCCACGGCTGCGCAGCCTTTTATCGAGCAGCACGATGATCTGAGAGCCGGTCGTGGACACAACACGCCCCGCCTGAATATAGGCCTCGGCGACCAACTCTTGATCGGAATGCATTCGTTCAAGCGGCGTCAACACGTTCACGACACAAACTCCGATTGCTGCGCATAATGCCTCGGCAGGTCTAAGCCCGTGAAAACGCCGGACAGCGCCGAGGCGTAGGCCGGCATCCCGTAATAATATCCTTGTGCAAACGTGCAGCCGGCGTTGCGGACAAAATCAGCTTGTGAGCGGTTCTCGACCCCCTCTGCTACGACCTCTAGTCGTAGCGCCTGCGCCAGTTTCGCGATCATCGTGACCATCGCCCCGGCGTCGGCGCTGCCAGGAACGCAGTTGACGAAGCTGCGGTCGATCTTGATGCGTTGCACCGGAAGCTGCCGGAGATAGCTGAGCGACGAGTAACCGGTGCCAAAATCGTCGATGGAAAGCTGAACCCCTTGCTGATGCAGCGCGATCAGGGTTTCCGCCCCGTCACGCATATCGTGCATGATCCCCGTCTCGGTTATCTCCAACTCGAGGCACGCGGCCGGAAGCCCAGTCTCGGCAAGCACGTCGGCGACCAATCGCGGCATATCGCCGTTTTGAAACTGCGCCGCCGCTACGTTGACGGCAATGGTCAGGCGCTCAAGCCCCGCCTCGCGCCAGCGCATCGCCTGCCGACAGCTTTCGCGCAACACCCACGCACCTATGTCGATGATCAGGCCGGAGCGCTCTGCCACAGGGATGATCTCGCCCGGCGCGATGTCGCCAAGGGTCGGATGCCTCCAGCGAATGAGCGCCTCGACACCGCTGACGCGCCCGGAGTTGAGGTCCACCTGTGGCTGGAACACGAGCCTGAGCTGCGTGGAAAGTGTCGGCTCGCGCATCGCCTGCTCGAGGCAAGCTCTCCGGTGGACCTCACTGTTCATGTCGCTTTCGAAAAACTTGAAGCAGCTTCGGCCATCACTCTTCGCCCGGTACATGGCAAGGTCGGCGTTACGGTGCATGACCTCCATCTCTCCGGCATCGTCGGGAAACAGGGTGATGCCGATCGACGCGCCAACGAAAATCTGCCGCTTGTCGATGGAAAACGGCTCGGCGAGCACTTCGATGACCCGTTCGGCAAGCGCACTTGCCTGTGCAATGGAGACGATGCCTACCTGCAACAGCGCGAACTCATCACCGCCCAGCCGCGCAACAGTCTCGCCGTCACGGATAGTCCGTTGCAGCCGGGCGGCGACATTCTGCAGCAGGACGTCGCCCACGGCGTGACCGAGCGTGTCGTTCACATCTTTGAAGTTGTCCAAATCGAGGTAGAATAGGGCCAGTTTGCGATTTTCCCGACGAGCGTCGTCTATCTCCCGGCCAAAACGAGTGCTGAAGAGAGTACGGTTGGCAAGGCCCGTCAATGCATCATGGGTGGCAACGTAGGCTAGCCGCGACTGTGCTTGCAGGTGCTCCGCCATTTCCGCACGAAGCGCATTATTGGCAGTCTCGATTTCAAGTTTGGCCAAACGAGCTTCCAGCGCTTCACGTTCTGCCAGTTCTCGCGCAATGACCAGCGCAGCCTGTGTCGTGTGCAGCTCGATCAAGTGCCCGAGGCGAGAGGTGTAGCGGGTGAGCGCCGTTTCTCCTCGCCTCTCCTTGCTTTGCTGGCTAAACAACGGCCATACCCTCTAAGCTGACATATGAAGTAGCATGACGTCGCAATCGATCAATAAATTGGACAAGTATTAAACCGCATCGCTAGTACGATTTATTCGCAAAGTTCTAGTTTCGGCGCAACACGAAATAGATTAGGAAAAGTTGGAGTCCGGATGCGGCCGTGTCGCTCACCATCCAGGGGCTACGCTCAAATCGTGATCGTTTATGATGTATTGTTGCTACCCGGCCAGAAACTTGAGCCGGTAAGCGTTAAGCCAGTCAGCTCTCTTCGGCCGGGTGCGCCAGGCCTAATAGGTCATCACGCTGCTTCCTTCCAGGTGCCCCAGCCAAATCGTCATCCCCCCTCGTCACCATGGACTGGCCTCGCCATTCCAGTGCCTGGCCGATGCCACCGCCAGCGCCGGCCACCGCCGCCTGGATCATGCGCCCGGGACTACCCCGGCCAGGGCGACACGCCGACGATGTGCACGTGGCCGCCCAGCATCAGCGCGTAGGCTGCGAAGCCCACCGCCGGGCGCCACAAGCCGATTTCCCGCATCATCAGCCGGTTGCGTCCCGCAGCAATCGCGGCGAAGGGCACAATCGACGTGCAGGACGCAAACACATCCCACGCCGACCCTCCCAGCACCCGGCGGCGCTTCGCGTCGATCGACGCTGTGCCGGCAACCGCAACAATCGCCAGCGCAGAAAAGAACAGCAGCGACGCTACATCGCCGTTGCCGACTAAATGCAGGCCAGCCCAGATCGCCACGCCAATCAGGAACGGGTGCCGGGTGATGCGGACGATGCCCTGCGGCGGGCGGTCCACCAGGGCCTCCTGCGCCACCGAAGTCGGGTTTGGCGTCGTGAGGCCGATCACCACCAGCAGGAACGCCGGCAGCATGAACGCGATCATGACCGGCTTCCACCACTGTAACTGGCCCCAGGTCGGCACGTATGCCGCCGCATTATAGGCCGACACCAGCCAGATGATCGCCCCGACCGAAGCCACGGAAAAGGCGGCCATGTAGCCGCGCAGCCCGATGCGCCCCACGATCCGGTCCCGCAGCACGATGCCGGACACGCCGAGATGGATGCCGATGAAGGCCATAGCTGCGAGGGTGAGCGAGGTCATAATTCGTAAAAACAACGCCCGCGTGAGTCGGCAAGCGTCATGCGCGCCCGCCCAGCAGCAGCACGACCAGGGCGGTCCATCCGGTCTGGTGCGCCGCCCCCAGGCCCTGGCCAGTATCGCCGTCGAAATATTCGTGGAACAGGATGGCGTCGTCCCGCGGCGCGTCCGCCATCGACGGACGGCGGCCTTGCGCATCACGCAGGAACAGCCGGGCCAGCCGCTCCGACAGCTCGTCCGCGACCTGGTTCAGGTCCAGCCGCGTGCCGGACCCGACCGGACACTCCACCCGGAACTCCGGGCCGTAGTAGCGGTAGAATTTCCGCAGGCTGTCGATCAGCAGCATGTTCGCCGGCATCCACACCGGGCCGCGCCAGTTGGAGTTGCCGCCGAACGTGCGGGTCCGGCTCGGACCCGGAACGTATTCGATCGAGAAACGCTGGCCGTCGCGCTCAAGGACGTAGGGGTCGGCCAAGTGCGCCCTCGACAGCGAGCGGACGCCGTAGGGCGAGAGGAACTCCGTCTCGTCCAACATGCGCCGCAGCAGCGCCTTCATGCGGTGGCCGCGCAACAACGACAGCAGTTGGCGTTCGCCCAGGCCCGGCTCGGTCCAGCGGGACACTAGGGCCGCGAGCTCGGGCCGGTGATTCAGGAACCATTGCAGCCGGTTGGCGAACCCCGGCGTGGCGGCGACCATGTCGGGTTCCAGCACCTCCACCGCGAACAGCGGGATCAGGCCGACCAGGGACCGGATGCGCAGCTTCTCCGTTGTCCCGTCCGGCAGGCGCAGCACGTCGAAATAGAAGCCCTCCGCTTCGTCCCACAACCCGCCCTCGCCCAGGTTCGACATGGTTTCGGCGATGACCAGGAAATGCTCGAAGAACTTGGTCGCCACGTCCTCATACACATGGTTGTCGCGCGCGAGGGTCAGCGCCATGCGCATCAGGTTCAGCGCATACATCGCCATCCAGGCGGTGCCGTCGGCCTGGTCGAGCGTGCCGCCGGTCGGCAGCGGCTTCGACCGGTCGAACAGGCCGATGTTGTCGAGGCCGAGGAACCCGCCCTGGAACACGTTGCGCCCGTCCGGGTCCTTGCGGTTCACCCACCAGGTAAAGTTGATCATCAGCTTATGGAACACGCCCTCCAGGAAGGCGCGGTCCGGCGTCCCGGTCAGCGCGGCATGGCGTTCATAGACCCACAGCGCCGCCCAGGCATGCACGGGGGGATTGACGTCGCCGAACGCCCACTCATACGCCGGCAACTGCCCGTTCGGGTGCATGAACCATTCCCGGGTCAGCAAATAGAGCTGCGTCTTGGCGAACTCCGGGTCGATTTCCACGAAGGCGACCGCATGGAATGCCAGGTCCCAGGCCGCATACCATGGGTATTCCCAGCTATCGGGCATCGAGAGCACGTCGGCGTTGTCCAAATGCTGCCACTCGTGGTCGCGGCCATTTTCCCGGCCCTGCGGCGGCGGAGGTTGGGCCGGGTCGCCCGCGAGCCAGCGCCGCACGTCGAAACGGTAGCATTGCTTGGTCCACAACAGGCCGGCAAACGCCTGGCGCTGCACCTGTTTGCGGTCTTCGCCCGCGATGTCCCGGGACAGCGCGGCGTGGAACTCGTCCGCTTCCGCCCGGCGCGCCTGCATCACGGCGTCGAACTCGCCTTGGATGGGCTTGGCGTCGTCCACGCGCAGCCGCACCCGAAGCTGCACCCGTTCGCCGGGTTGCATTACAAACCGGGCGTGGGCCGCGCATTTGGTGCCGCTGTCGTCCCGCGACACCGCCGCCTTGTCGCCATGCACCACAAAATCGTTGATCGCATCCTTGAACGGTCCGGCTTGGTCAGTACCGAACAGGCGGCGCGTGTTGGTGTCGTTTTCGCAGAACAGCCAGGGATAGCCGCCCTCGACCTCGAACCGCCGCGGCCGCCACCCCTTCCGGACCGCCCGCACCGATCCATCGGACGCGAGCCGTAGGTTCGGCCGCGCGCCATTGTCCCACGACCAGGTGTTGCGCGCCCAAAACTGCGGCAGGATGTGCAGCGGCGCCGGAGCGTTGCCGCGGTTTAGCGCCGTCACCTGCATCAGCACGTCGTCTGGACCGGCCTTCGCATACTCGACCGTAATGTCGAACCAGCCGGCCCCAGCCTGATCAAGATCGAACACGCCGGTGTCGCCGATTTCGAACTCCGGCTGATCAAGCCCGCGCTCGCGGTTGGCGTCGAGCAACTGCTGGTACGGGAATGCCTGCTGCGGGTAGCAGTACAGCATGCGCATATACGAGTGGGTCGGGGTCCCGTCAGTGAAGAAATAACGTTCCTTCACGTCCTCGCCGTGGTTGCCTTGCTCGTTGGTGAGGCCGAACAGCCGTTCTTTCAAGATCGGATCGCGTTCGTTCCACAATGCCAACGCCAGGCACCAGGTCTGCTGGTCGTCGCTGAACCCGGCCAATCCGTCCTCGCCCCAGCGATAGGCGCGGCTGCGGGCATGGTCGTGCGGCAAGTAGTCCCAGGCGGTGCCGCCGGGGCTGTAGTCCTCGCGCACGGTGCCCCATTGACGGTCAGCGAGATAGGGTCCCCAACGGCGCCAGCGCGCTCCGGGGCCAGTGGCGAGCAATCGGCGACCCTCGGCCGTATCGAACATCGTCAAGCCGCCACCAGCCTTTCCGCGCGCAGCAGCTCGCCCAGCGACCATGCCTGGAACGGGCAGCCGCCCGGCGTATGCGGGATATCGCCGTCCGCCACCTCTGACACATGGCCCAGCCCGGCCGTGCCGAGATGCGCGCGCAGCGGCGTCAGGAAACGGGCGTCGGCCTCGGCCCGTGCCGCGGCGCCGTTGCCGCGCACGCGAAGCCAGGCTTCGACAAAGGGACCGATCAGCCAGGGCCACACCGTCCCCTGGTGATAGGCGCCGTCGCGCTGCACCCGGCCGCCGACGTAGCGTCCGACATAGGCGGGATCGTCAGGCGCTAGGGTGCGCAGGCCCATCGGCGTCAACAGCCGCGCCTCCACAAAGTCCACCACGCGCCGTGCCGCTGCCCCGGTCAGCAACGGAGTGGGCAGGCCGCCGACGGCAAAGATCTGGTTCGGGCGGATTTGGCGGTCGATCCGGCCCGGCACGCCGTCCGCGTCGACGACATCCGCCAGGCCGCCGGTGTCCGCATCGGGAAAGCGCGCCAGGAACGACGCTTGCGCGCGGTCGGCCTGCGCCTGCCATTGCGGCTGCCACGCCGCGCCGATCCGCAGCGCGTTGATCCACAGCGCCTGGACCTCGACCGGCTTGCCGACGCGCGGCGTCACCACCCAGTCGTCGACCTTGGCGTCCATCCAGGTCAGTTGCTGGCCGGGCACGCCGGCGCGCAGCAACCCGTCCGTGTCCGCCCCGATGCCGAACCGCGTGCCTCGGGAATAGCCCTCCAAAATCAGGTCCGCGGCTTCCTGCAATGCATCGCGGGACGGCGCATCGGGCGCGGCGCGCAGGAAATCGTGCATGGCGACCACTAGCCACAGCGAGGCGTCCACGGAGTTGTACTCGGGCTGCCCGCCGTCGTCGGGGAAGCGGTTCGGCACCATGCCCTCGCTGACCAGGCCGGACCAGGCGAGCAGGATCTGCTCCGCCTCGGCGAGCCGGCCCGTCGCCAGCAGCAAGCCGCGCATCGCGATGAAAGTGTCCCGGCCCCAATCGGTAAACCACGGATAGCCGGCGATGATGGTCTGGCCGTTGGCGCGTTGGACGATATAGGACCGCACCGAGCTCTCCGGCGGGGTCAGGGCGCCACGCCGGTTGCGCTCATTGGCGTCGATGCGCGCCGCCAGGTCCAGCGCGGGCGCGCCCGGTGCATCGCCTGTCTCCAGCACCAGGATGGCCGGGCCGGACGCAAGGTCCCAGGTGAAAATGCCCGGCGTGGCAAGGTCTTCCAGGTCGTCCATGCCGCGGTCCCGTTCGTCCGTGTAAAGGAAATTGCGATACCAGTCGGGCGCCGCCGCATAGGCCGCGTTGGCCGTGGCGGTGATCGCTGGCAGGGCGGCATAGGGACGCCAGGTCACGCTGACGCCCGCCGGCGTATCCCGCACGCCGCCGGTGAAGTCGAATGCCGGGTTCTCGTGATGCAGGGCATGGTAGTCGCGTCCGGACAGCAGCGGACGGGCCTGCAGGCGGCAGGCGCCATCCCCGGCCAGACGACGCCAGCGCACCAAGGTCCGGCCCGAGTCGCTGTCGGCCAGCAGTTCATGCAGCAGCACGACGCCATTCGGAAGCTGCAGCGTCCAACTCGGCCACGGCATGGTGGTGAACGCGGTAATCAGTTGCCGGGCGTCGTGGTGCACCATGTCCGGGGCATAGCGTTGGCTGGTCAGCGGCGTCTGGCCATCATCCTGGTCAACCCAGGCCTCAATCCCGTTCACCAGCACGACCCGGCCGGCGGGTGGATGCGTGGCGGACAGCAGCAACGCATGGTAGCGCCGGGTGCGCAGGCCGCCGACGGTGCCGGAAGCAAACCCGCCTTTCCCATCGGCCTCCAGCCATTCCGCATCGAGATTCCACCCGGTCATATGCCCCCTCGGCGTTAGTTGCCGAACGATGCAGGCCGGCGATACCGCTTGTCTACCGCGGCGCCCCGCTTTGGCACGGGACGATAGCAGCCGGCATGGGCGCCTGGGCCGGCGGAGCGAATACCGCGAGATAGGTTGCGCCGTTCTCCAGAGGATGAAACGCGAGCTGCCGGTAGCCGACGGCGCGCAGTTCGCACTCGAGCAGCGCCGGGGGCGTGCCATGCTGCAAGGTCGGACGGTTGGCGTCCAGGATCGCGACGCGCGCGCCGGGCCGCAGCGCCGGAAGCAGGTTGACCAGCAAGCCGAAGGGCTGATCGATCTCGTGATACATATGCACCAGCAACGCCACATCGACCGATGCAGGCGGCAGGCGTGGGTCGTGCGCCTCACCGAGCGCGAACGTCACGTTGCCCAGGCCCTCCGTCTTGACCCGGCGCTGCAAGCTGGCGAGGTAGTCCGGCATGACGTCCTCGGCCTGCACGTGCCCGGCTGGACCAACACGCCGGGACAGCCGCACGGTGTAATAGCCTGAGCCCGCGCCGATGTCGGCCACCGCCATGCCAGGGTGGATGTCGAGCAGTTGCATCACCGCTGCCGCCTCGCCGGCGTGCTCGCGGGTGTCCTCGCTCGACCAGCGGTCGGAGATGATGCTGGCGACCGGGCGCGCTGGCTTTGGAAAGCGGTCGGCGGGTATGCCGGCCGGCTGCGCCAGCGCCGATCCCAAGTCCAGGATGAGCAGCGCCGCCAATATCCAAGCCCGCATGCTGCTTCCCCTGCCCCGTTGCCGGAGACATGGCGCAGCCAAATGGCCCGTCAACCCGTCGTGCCGCCTTGCGACTGTGTCATGCCGCCCAAGGATTGCGTCTGCCCGCCTTGCGATTGCGACTGACCGCCCTGCGGCGGGGATTGTGCCTGGCCGCCCTGCGCGCTGGATTGGCTTTGCCGCAATGGGCGCCAGTCGCGGAAAAACATCGTGCCGATCAGCTCGCCCAAACCACCGAGGTCGCGCTGCATCGCATCCAGGAACCCGTGCAGCGCGTCCAGCGGCACCGGCGCGGCGAGCACGGCCCGAAGGTCCTCGATCCGCTCCAGCACCGGCGCCGTGTCGCGCAGGCCATAGCGGGTGCGGAGCGTGCTGAGATGCCATTCCATCTGCCCGACGCATAGCGCCACGCTGCGGGCGAACGAGGTGTCGCCCAACAGGAACGCCACCACGTCCGCCGGCACGAAGCCCGCCTGCGCCACCCGGCGGAACGCATGATAGCCCGCCGCCGCCCGCAGCAGCGCGTTCCACTGCGTAAGCTCGACGACCCGGCGCTCCTCCGCCGTGCCCGGGGCGAGCAGGTGATACTTGATATCCAACAGCCGGGTGGTCTGGTCGGCACGCTCGATCAGGCGGCCGAGTTCGTAGAAATGCCAGCCCTGGTCGCGGAAGAAGGTGCCCTCGGTGATGCCGGTATGCGCCTGCACCCCCTCCTTGATGCGGCGGCACAGGCGCGACAGCGCGTCGCCGTCCAGCTCCCACGGTTCGATGGCGAGCAGGGCGCTGTGGAACACGTTGAGCTGCATCCACATCTCGGTGCTGATGAGCGGGCGCAGCTTGCGCGCGTTGGTGCGCGCGGCCTCGATGCTGTACAGGATGCCGGTCGGGCTGGTCGGGTCCAGCAAATAGAACCGCTTGACGTTCGCGGCGTCGATCTGCAGGCCGCGCGCCTGCAAGCCGGCCTGGTCCGCATTGATGGCGACCAGCGCCGCCCACGACTCCGCTTCGCGCCCGGGGCTCTCGAACGTCTGCGTCACGTCGATCAGCCGCGCCAGGTTCTCGACCCGTTCGAGGTAGCGGGCCATCCAAAACAGCCCTTCGGCGTCGCGCGTCAGCAGCGGGGTATGGTGCGCGAGGCCGATCATTCTTCCAGCACCCAGGTGTCCTTCGACCCGCCGCCCTGGGACGAGTTGACGATCAGGCTGCCCTCCTTTAGCGCGACGCGGGTCAGGCCGCCGGGCAGCACCCAGGTGTCCCGCCCGGTGATGGCGAAGGGCCGCAAATCCAAATGGCGCGGGCGCAGGCCGGCGTCGGTGAGCGTCGGCGCGACGCTGAGCGAGATCATCGGCTGGCTGATCCAATTGGCGGGGTTGGCGACCAGCAGCGCGCGGGCGGCGTCGAGTTCGGCCCGGCTCGCGCGGGGTCCGACGGTGATGCCGTAGCCGCCGCTCTCGCCGACCGGCTTCATCACCAGCTTCTCGAAATTGGCGAGGGTGTAGGCCAGGCCCTCCGCCTCGCCGCAGATGTGGGTTTCGACGTTGGGCAGGATCGCGTCCTCATCGAGGTAGTATTTGATGATGCGCGGCATGTAGGCATAGATCGCCTTGTCGTCCGCGACCCCGGTGCCGACGGCGTTGGCCAGCGTCACGTAGCCGCGCCGCCACGCGCCAATCAGGCCGGGCACGCCCAGCATGCTGTCGGCGCGGAACACGGTCGGATCCAGGAAATCGTCGGCGATTCGGCGATAGATGGTGTGGACGCGGGTGAGCCCTTCGGTGGTGCGCATCCAGACCCGGTCGTCCTCCACGGTGAGGTCGGCGCCCTCGACCAGCGGCACGCCCATCTCGCGGGCCAGGAAGACGTGCTCGAAATAGGCGGAGTTGTAGATGCCGGGCGACAGCAGCACGACTTGCGGGCCGTCGATCCCCTCCGGCGCGATCTCGTCCATGGCGTTGCGCAGGCGGCGGCCATAGTCGTCGACCGGGCGCAAGTTCATGCCGGCGACGAGATCCGGGAAGGCGCGCAGCATCAAGTGCCGGTTCTCGACGACATAGGACACGCCGGATGGGGTGCGGGCGTTGTCCTCCAGCACGCAGAACGCGCCGTGCTCGTCGCGCACGAGGTCGATGCCGCAGATATGCACATAGGTGCCGAACCGGACTGGGAAGCCGTCCATCTCCGGGCGGTAATTGGCGTTGCCATAAACGAGTTGGTGCGGGACCACGCCGTCATTGACGATGTGGCGGGCGTTGTAGATGTCGGCCAGGAACAAATTCAGCGCCCGCACCCGTTGGGCGACACCGCGCTCCAGCACCGACCACTCGCGGGCGTTGATGATGCGGGGCACGCAGTCGAACGGCAGGATGCGGTCGATGGCGTCCGCCTCGGAATACACGGTGAAGGTGATGCCGAGGTCGAACAGGTCGCGCTCCGCCGCCCGGGCCCGCTTGCGCAACGCGTCGAGGCCGATTGCGGCGATGCGCTCCCGAATCAGCGCCGCCGCGCCGCCGTCGCCGGCGCGGGCGGTGAGTTCGCAATAATAGGCGCCCGAGTCGTATGAGGCGAAGGGGTCGGCGCGGAGGGGCTGCATTCGAAGGATTGGCTTTCGCAACGCGTGGCTTGAACGTCATCCGAGAGTCCGGTTATGCACAGCGCGTGCCTGCCCGCAACCATCCTTTGATTGCCGGGCCGCTGCGCCATACGAGCCACACGGACGCGGCAGCTTGGTTAAGCGGCACTTTTCTGTTGCGTGCCTGCGCGATAGGCGGTTTACCTCACGCGCCGCGTGATGCGTTCGATTGCAGTATCGCAACGTCGCGTTTTGATTATCCAGGAGAAATTTTTGATGCGCATCCTCGTTTCCGGATTGCTTGCGGCTGGACTGCTGACCGGGCATATGGCTGAGGCGCAATGCGTGCGGCCCAGCGATTACCCGGCGTTCGACATCACCGCGCTCAAGACCAAGCTCATGGTCACCGCCGTCACCTGCGGCGAAGACAACAAATACAACGCCTTCATCATGAAATTCCGGCCCGAGCTGGCGTCGGAGGACAAGGCGCTGAATGGGTTTTTCAGCCGGGCGAATGCGCGGCGGGGCCGCCAGCAGCATGACGACTACGTCACGCAGCTTGCGAACAGCCAGTCGCAGACCGGCCTGCGCCAAGGTAGCCTGTATTGCCGGTATAACCTCCGCACGTTCGATGAGGTACTGGCGCTGCGCAATGGGGCCGAGCTGACGGACTACGCGGCGGCCAAATCGATTGCGCAACCGATCTCGATGGCCGAGTGCGGCGCGGCGCCAGCGCCGGCAGCACGGTCGCGGGCGCGCCGACGGTCCTGACCCGGCAGCCGGGAGCGCGTGGGAGGCCGCTGTCCGGCGGCCTCCCGCTACCGGAACACGATCTCGACGCGGCGGTTCTGCGGCTCCCGGACGCCATCGGCGGTTTGAACGGCCAGGTTCCGCTCGCCGAAGCCCTGCGTGGTGATGGAGCCGCGCGGCACGCCCAGGCGCACGAGCTCGGCCGAGACAGCCTGGGCGCGCCGGAGCGATAGGCGCATGTTGTAGCCGTCCGAACCGGTTCGATCGGCATGGCCGGCCACCTCGATGCGGGTCACCTGGACGCGGGTAGCCGCCTTTGCAGCCTCGGCCACGATCTGCCGGGCTCGGTCGGTCAGATCGGCGCGGTCCCAATCGAAGAACACGAGATAGCTGCGGGCTTCCTGCTGGACGGGAGCGGCAACCGGCGCCGGCGCAGCCGGCACTGGGGGTGGGACAACATTGAAGGCGTAGCGCAGCCCGAGCAGCAAGCTGTGGTTGTAGTCCTCCGTCGTGCGGGTCTTGCCGCCGGAGGAGACGGCGACATTGTTGGACAAGGTTCGACCGAACTCGCGCTGCCCCGTTAGAGCGTAATAACGATATTCTGCTGTGAGCGAGAGCCCGACTACAGGTGGTATTGGAAACGACAGGCCTGCGATCGCCTGATAGGCGAAGCTGCCGTCCGTGCCGCCTTGGCTGTTGAGAGCGCCTGCCGGGGTGGCGTCAACCAAGCGGCGCGCGACCCAGCTATAGCCGGCGCCAGCGCCGATGTAGGGGAAAATATAGGGGCTGCGGATGTCGAGATCGAACAGGGCATTGACCATCGGTCCATACTTCTGCTCGCGTCCCCCGACAGATTGTGGGATGGGCGGCACTTTGTAGAACCTATCTGGCCGGTTATACCGGTAGTTTCCCTCCAGCTCTATGCGGACCCCATTGCCCAATCCGTATCCTATGCTGCCAATCCCCGTAACCCCCGATTGGAAACCGATACGCGCCTTAGATGGCACAGTAACCCCATTGAGCAGGACGCTCTTGACCCGCTCGTGCTGCATGAAGTTCGCCCCTCCCTCGCCACCGATATAGAGGCCGGTGACCGGCTGAGCCATCGCCGCGCCGTGGAACAAGAGTGGTGCGGCAAGCAGCGTCGCGGCCAATAGCGTCGAGCGCATCATACCTAATCTCCTGCTCGGCCGACCGGCGGCCGCATCGTGTTTGGCAAGGTCGGTAAAAATAGGAAAGGCCGGCCCAAGCGTGGACCGGCCTCGACCTTAACGACGCTTCCTGCAGATTAGCGCAGCACGATCTCAACGCGGCGGTTCTGCGGCTCACGCACACCGTTCGCGGTGGGGACGAGCTGGTGGGTTTCACCGAAGCCCTGGACCGTGATCGACTGACGCGGCACGCCGAGACGCACGAGCTCAGACGCGACGTTCTGCGCACGGCGGACCGAGAGGCCCTGGTTGTAGCGCGCCGTGCCCGACGAGTCCGTGTAACCAGACACTTCGATGCGCGTCACCTGCACGCGGGTGGTGGCCTGCGCCGCCTCCGCGATGATTTGGCGCGCACGGTCGGTCAGGTCCGCACGGTCCCAGTCGAAGAACACGAGGTAGGTGCGGGCGGCCGTCTGCTGCGGCGCAGGGGCCGGAGCGGGCGGCGGCGGTGGCGGCGCTGCGTTGAAGGCGTAGCGGACGCCGAGCATGACGCTGTGGTTGTATTCCTCGTTGAAGCGGACGCGGGCACGGGTCGCGACGCCAGGAGCGAAGTACTGGTAGTTATAGGTCCGGTCGCCTTCGAGGCCAAGGAAGCGGTACTCAGCCGTGATTGCCAGGCCAGGCAGCGACGCAATCGGGAAGGCCGCGCCGACGATGCCCTGGTAGGCGAACGCGCCCTGGCCCGCGTTGGTGCGGGCGAGTTCATTATAGCCACGCGGGAAACCGGCGACCGGCCCCGGGTTGCCGGAGAAGCGCGTGTTTTGGTCCTGTGCCCAGACGTAGCCGGCGCCGACGCCGATATACGGAGAGATCGCGGCCGGGAAGAAGCCGAAAACCGCTCCGAGGCCGAGCACGTTCGGATCGAAGTCGTACAGGACGTTGACCATCCCGCCATACTTCCGCTCGTCGCCGCCAGCGCGGTTGAAGCCATTGACGCTGCCGTTGGCGGAGCTGCCCGCGCCAATCTTGCTGAACTTGTTCGAGCGGTAGTTGCCCTCGAGTTCGAGCCGCAGGCCGTTGCCCAAGCCATAGCCGACGCTGGCCACGGCAACAGGCCCGGTGTCGAACTGAGTCTTGGCGCTGCCAAGGCCAGCGACGTTCAACGGCGCTTGACGAATGCCGGCTTGCGGAAAGCCGACAGACTTGATCTTCTCGTTTTGCAGGAAGTTGGCGCCTGCACCGGCGCCAATGTATAGGCCACTAATCGCCTCGGCCTTTGCAGCTATGGGGGCGGCCAGGACGGTCGCGGCCAGTAGCGCGCTGCGGAGCTTCATACTTTCTCTCCTCAATTACAAACTGCGCGTTCAACGCATCCGGGGGCCTACGGGACTCGTTCCCCCGCCTCTCGGTACACAGACTTTAGCATCAATGGCCGCCAGTGCGAGATGTATAAGGCACTTTGCCCAAGACTGTTGCGAGCAAGCAACACACGGTTTAGCAGATATACCACACACCAGCGTTAGCGTATGGGCGCAATGCGATGCCGACTATCAACCTGCCGGTTCACCTCAAACAATCCGCGCTTCGAATGGAGGCAGCAGGTCCGGCGCCTCGAACTCCAGCACCCAAGTATCGGGGTCGCGCCCGACCTGCCGCGCCACGTAGGCGTCTGCGATATCCTGCGCCACCGCTGCCGGCCCGGTGGCGCGCATCCACGACACGTCGCCCTCACCCACCCGCACCTGCGACAACACGGACAGCCCTTCCCGCCCGCGCAGCACCACCAGGATGCCGCCGGCGTCGGCGTCGCCGCTGCGCAGCACTGCGCCGGGCCGTCCGTCCACATCACCCATGCGAAGCGCCATCTGCACCCACAACTTCGCCTTTACCCGCGGCGTCGCCATCTCATGCTCCAACCCGCCCCAACGCCCCGATGCGGCGCACGCCCGGCCTGCTCATGCTAACGCTCATAGCCTGGCTGGTTCCACAAGCTTTGGCGCAGGCGCGCTCAGACCCAGTAGCAGTCGCGCTGGTTTGGAGGGCTGAGGCCGAGTACGGCTCCCTGGCGATCAAACTCGGGCTCGGCGTGCTCTCGGCTTGGCTGCCGTGGCGGTTTGGATGAAGCCGGGGCGAGGCTTGAAGGCCGGGCGCGCCGTTGCCACAACAGGGCCGAGGAGTTCCGCGATGGCCGATCCCAAGACCCTGACCCCCGCACAACGCGCGTATGAACAGAAGCGTGCCGCAAAGGCCGGTAAGTCGCTGGAAAGCTGGCTGGACGCCAAGCAGAAGCGCGCCATGGCCGAAGCCAAGCCTTCCGCCCCGCCGCCAAAGAAGAAGCCCGGCCTGATCTCGCGCCTGCTGGACCGCGCGCACAAGCCGCTCTGAGGACGGTCGCCGCCCACGCCGATTGGAGCGTCGATCCCGGCAAGCGCTGGATGGCACTCGCAGTGCCGGATGCAGACTGGAGGTTGAGCGTCGAGCCGGTTGGGGAGGTTTCGGCGTTGCTGGACCGCTTGCGTGCCTTGGCCGATGGCGGGTCGGTGGCGCTCGGGGTTGATTTCCCGATTGGCCTGCCGCGCGCCTATGCCGCCCGGCATCTGGATGCGAGCAGCGGCTTCCCCGCTTTCCTGCGTGGGCTTGCAGACCGGCCTGGCTTCCTGTCGGTCTGCGGTGCCTTGGATGAAGTCGCGCCGGAGCGGCCATTCTACCCGATGCGGGGCGTGCGCGGCATGACGCGGCTGTCGCACGCATTGGCGCTCGGCCTGGACAGCGCATCCGGGCTGTCGCGCCTTTGCGACGCGGCGACTGCGGACCGGCCGGCGGGTGCGCCGATGTTCTGGACCTTGGGCGCCAACCAAACCGGCAAGGCGGCGATCTCGGCATGGCGCGACCTGCTGCTGCCGGCGTTGGCCGGGCCGCATACACCGGCGCTATGGCCGTTCGACGGCGCGTTGCTGCCGTTGTTGCAGGCAAACCGGGTCGTTGTGGCGGAAACCTATCCCGCCGAGGCGATGCGGCAACTCGGGCTGCGCATGGGCGGCAGCAAGCGGCGTCGTGCGGACCGCATGGCGCTTGCGCCGGCCATCAGGGCAGTGATGGCTGGGCTGTCCGCGTCGCCGGACCAGGTTCTTGAACGTTCGATGGCCGAAGGCTTCGGCCAGGACGCGGCCGGGGAGGACCGCATGGACTGCGTCCTTGGCCTGTTGTGCGTGTTGCAGGTGCTCGCAGGCCGGCGGTCCGATACGGTCCCTGACGATCCCTGGGTTCGGCGTTGGGAGGGGTGGGTGCTGGGTCAGGCTTTGCCTTATCCCATTGCTGGGTTCGGAAGGCGGTAGCTCGCAGTGGTGATCAGGCACCCGAGACCTGGCCTGCACGTGCAGCTTTCGGCATCTTGCATCGATGCAGCGCATTGTCGTTATGTGAGATTGGGATTGACCCGGTTCGGTGGACACCCTGAAGCTTTCGCCAGAGGTGTTCCTGATGCCCAAGACTCATCCGCCGTATTCACCTGAGTTCCGCCGCCAGATGGTCGAGCTGGTCCGTGCCGGACGCTCGCCGGAGGACCTTGCCCGCGAGTTCGAACCGACCGCGCAGTCGATCGGCAACTGGGTCGCCCAGGCCGACCGGCAGGAGGGCCGCCGGGAGGAGACGGCCCCGGGCCTGGCGACGGCCGAGCGCGACGAGCTCGCCCGGCTGCGGCGCGAGGTGCGCCAGCTCCGCGTGGAGCGCGACATCCTCTCAAAAGCCGCGGCCTGGTTTGCCCGGGAGACCGGGACGCTCCCCGGGTCTTCCGGTTCATGAGCGCGAACCAGGCCGTGTTCCCCATCAGCATCATGGCGCGCGTGCTCTGCGTGTCCAAGGCGGGCTTCTACGCCTGGCTGCATCGTCCGCCGTCGGCCCATGCCGTCGCCGACGCGGCGCTGCTGAAGCGGGTCAGGACCGTCCACGCCACCTCGCGGCAGACGTATGGGGCGCCCCGCGTCCATGCCGAACTCCGGGCGCAAGGGGAGCAGCATGGGCGCAAACGCATCGCGCGCCTGATGCGCGAGGGCGGCCTCGTGGGCGCCAGCCACCGCCGGGGCGGCCCGGTGACGACGCAGCGGGACAAGGAGGCCCGGCCTGCGCCCGGCCTGGTGGACCGGGACTTCACTGCCTCCGGGCCGAACCAGTTGTGGGTCGCCGACATCACCTATGTGCCGACGATGGCAGGGTTCCTGTATCTGGCTGTCGTGCTGGACGCTTGGAGCCGAAAGGTCGTGGGCTGGGCGATGGCCAACCACCTGCGGGCCGAACTGGTGCTGAACGCGATGGAGATGGCTGTCGGCCAGAGGCGGCCGGGCAATGTGGTTCATCACTCGGACCAGGGGTCTCAATACACATCTCTGGCGTTCGGCAAGCGCTGCACCGAGGCGGGCGTGCGGCCCTCGATGGGGTCGGTCGGCGACGCCTACGACAACGCCATGGCCGAGAGCTTCTTCTCCACCCTGGAAGCAGAGCTGCTCAGCCGCCGCCGGTTCGCCTCCCAGACCGAAGCGCGCATGGCCTGCTTCAGCTACGTCGAGGGCTGGTACAACCCCGTCCGCCTGCATTCCAGCCTGGGCTACCGCTCGCCCATGGCCTACGAAGCCGACAGGGAGGCTGCCCTGACCACGACGTAGCTCCCGAACCTGCAAATTGTCCACCAAGACGGGTCAATCCCAATGGGACCGCCGGGCAGCGGCAAATCCACCCTGGCCCGTCAGCTCGGGGCGAGGTTCGGCTTGCCTGTATTTCACTTGGACCAAGCCTACTGGCAGCCTGGGTGGACCGAGACGCCGATCGATCTGTTCGAGGCAGAGGTGGAACGTCTTGCCGGGCTTGCCGCATGGGTGATCGACGGCAATTACACCGGCACCATCGGCCCCCGCTTTGCGGCGGCTGATACCGTCATCTACCTCGATGTGCCGTCGTGGGTGTCGATGCTGCGCCTGCTTCGACGCACGTCTGTCAGCTACGGTGACGTTCGGGAAGACGCTGCGCCCGGCTGTCGAGCGGTTCGACCCGGCCTTCTTGCGCTTCGCATGGACCTGGAATCGCGTGCGGCGATTGCAAAGCCTCGCACTGGTCGAGAGCTTTCCCGGCCGTAAGATCGTGCTCAGAACCAGGGCTGAACGGCGGCGGCTCTTTGCAGCCTGCTCCTAAAATATAGAGGCGATGGATCGCCGGATTGAGTCGCCATCAGAGATCAACATAATCCGCCGGCAGATGCCGCTCCAGTTCCATGGCATCATGCAGGACGCGGCCGACGCCGACGATATCGGGAGCTATCGCCCTATAAAGCAGCAAATGGCGGGGTGTCCGGACGACTCCTTCGAAAGCGCCCACCCGCTCCCGGCTGTGGCGCAGGTGGTAGCTGCGGATTGTGAATCCGAGTTCAGGCCGGGCGGCACTGCCAAGCCGTTCAGGATCGGATGCGATAACACGCAACGCCGCCGTCAGCAGCGCTTGGTAGCGCCGGCGCACGGCGCGACCGAACCGATCCTCGGTCCAGGCTAACAAGGAAACAATGTCGGCTTCGGCCGCAACGGAAAGCTGAACCGCCGCCATTCTCAGCGGCCGGTGCGACGGCTCCCCTCGCCAGCCCTACGGCCGAGGTCTTCGATGACGCCACCTAGCTCATCCGCGGGAACATCGCGGTAGCGGCCGTTGTCGAGGTCGGTGAAACCAACCAGAGCAGCAGCCTGAAGCGCCTTCAGCTTTGCAACCTCGCGGGCATCGCGCTCCTCTATGAGTCGGAGGCCGTCGCGCAGAACCTCGCTTGCGTTCTGGTAACGGCCAGACCCGACCAGCTTCGCAATGATAATCTCGTGGTGCGCGGTGAGCACGACATTGCGCGTCGGCATGATTACCCGTCCTCCTGCTGGCGCTCTTGTTATCCAAGCTACCGCCATTGGCATAATATGCCAAGGTGAACTTACGGAGCTCCTATATGCCGGCGCTTGGCTAGGTCGCCATCCTGCTCCCGGCGCTGAGGGACAGCGGACACTGAACGGGCCCCATGTTGGAACTAGGGGCAACCAGTTTTTGGAATGTTGGCCTGCCTAGTAGGGACGCGAACTGCCGATTACTTGCGTCCCTTTAAGCCGCTACCAAGCGTTCAGGCCAGAGCATAGCTCCGCAGTACCTCGACGGGATGGAAGCGGACGAGGTCCAAACGGTTGAGAACGCCGCTTACCGGGCGCCAAGAAGGGACCAGAGCTGCAATCGCCTGCCCTGGATCGCTCAGCGCGCCTGATAAGCTGACGTGGGGCATCCAGGCACTCCTCTGATAGTGAGAGTGCACCTGCATGTCAGGAAGCGCCGCTTGTATGGCTGCATGCCGGTCAAGCAGATCGGACGTGACGACCGGAGCCGCCCAGACGATAAATGACGGGCCAGGAAAGATGCCAAGCCCGCTCAGAACGATGGGCAGGGCTCCCCAGCTTTCAGCTGCCTGCTCCAGTATGGCTTGGAATCGATCAATAGAAGTGTCGTTCGGGTAGATTGCAAGCGTGATATGGGGCATGTAGCCAAGGCGCGCACGGCCACCATCAATGCCCCGCGCAGCAAGGATATTCCACGTACCTTCCACTATAGATGCGCTTGTCGCATCTAAGCAGAGCGTGATCGCGAAAGCCATGAAACTACGCTGCTCCTCAAGGCAATCGCTTGAACGGTTCGGGGATTTTGTCGCGGTCTGAAGTCTGATTCATAGGGGACCTCTCGTTGAGGAGGTTTCCCGATGTCCGGTGCATCGCTGATCGAACACTTTGCTGCGTTGGAGGACCCGCGCCAGGCCTGGAAGGTTCTGTTTCCGTTGCCGGAAGTCCTTCTGTTGGTGCTGTGCGGCACGCTGGCCGGGGCTGAGGATTTCGTGGAGATCAGGCGCTGGGGTCAGATGCACCAGGACTTCCTCCGCCGCCTGCTGCCCTACAAGGCCGGGATCCCCAGCCACGACACCCTGAACGACATCATCAACGCCATCGACGGGACGCTCTTTGCCCAGTGTTTCACCGCCTGGGTCGAGGGCTTGCGCGAGCCAGCCCCGGCCAGCACCGCCCCCGAGATCGTCGCCATCGACGGCAAGACCTCGCGACGCACGCATGACCGCAGCAAGGACCGTGGGCCGCTGCACATGGTGTCCGCCTGGGCCAGCAGTCAGCGTCTCGTGCTCGGCCAGCAGGCGTGCGAGGCCAAGTCGAACGAGATCACCGCTATCGGCCTTCGGCCGATCCCCCGGAGGGACAGACCGCGAAGCGGTCTGAAGGCCGCTGCTGCTCGAACGCCTCGCCCTTACCGGCGCGCTCGTCACCATCGACGCCATGGGCACCCAGACCAAGATCGCCCAAGCCATCCTCGACCGCGGCGGCGACTACCTGCTCGCGGTCAAAGACAACCAGCCCAGCCTGCACGACGAGATCAGGCGCTACCTCGACGACCCGGCTGCTATCATTCACAGCCGCTTCGAGACGACCGACGGCGACCACGGCCGGATCGAGGTCCGCCGTCATCGGATCAGCCACGACGTGGGCTGGCTGACCACCGCACGGCGCTTCCCAGGCGAGCCGCGCTTCCCCGGCCTGCGCGCTATCGCGGTGGTCGAGGCTGAGGTCGAGCGCAACGGCAGCACAAGTCTGGAACGGCGCTACTTCCTGTCTTCCATGCCACTCGAAGCCAAGCTGTTCGCCCACGCCGTGCGGTGCCACTGGCATGTCGAAAACCGCCTGCACTGGGTGCTCGACGTCGTGTTCCACGAGGACCTCAACCGCCTGCGATCCGGCGCCGGGCCGCAAAACATGGCCACCGTCCGGCACATGGCGATGAACCTCCTGCGCCGGCCAAAGGACAAACATAGCCTCAAGGTCCGCCGGAAATCCGCCGCTTGGGATACCGCCTACCTCGAAGCTCTGCTCCGGCAATCAGCGTGATCGCCCTTCAAGCGATTGCCCTGACCGGCCCCACGGGCCGAAGCCTACCAATGCCCGGCCGTCGACGCCTATATAACCGGCATCGCATGACCCGAATCCGATGCCCCTCCCGCCACTGACCAGCCCAGCATTGCCGCTTGGCGGCCGGCAAGCGATGTCCCGCGACCGGCGTCGGCCATGGACGATCATTGCGTCCGTGCTGCTGCATTTGGCGGCGCTCTTCTTCCTGCTGACGGCGCGGCGGGCGGAGCCTCCGGAGCCGGTCGCGCCCTCCTATGACCTGGTTTTCGAGAACGGCGGCTCGTCGACCCCGCCTACCGCCCCCGACCATTCGCTTGATACGCCTTCGGAAGCGCCGGCCGCCGACCTCCCGCCCGCGCCTGCGCTCGAGCCGCCTGCCCCGCCTGAGTCGGAGCAATCCGAGCCGCCTCCGACCCCGCTGCCCGAACCAGCCCCTGTTCCCGAGCCAGCGCCCGAACCGGTCCCGGAGCCAAAGCCCGAACCTGCGCCGCCGCCGCAGCCGCAACCTGTCCCGGAGGCCGCGCCTGCTCCTGAACCGCCGTCATATGAGCCGCCGGCAGTCCGGCTTGAGGAGCCTGGCCCCGCCCCGGCGCCATACTCGCCCCAGGCGCTGGCCCCAGAACTGCCGCCGTTGGTCGCGCCGCCGCCTTTGCCGCCCGCCCCGCCCCGCCCCCGCCAGCAAGCGTTGCAGCGCCCGGCGCCCGGCGCGTTCCCGCCGCCGATCGACCTGAACTTCGGACCCGCCTCCACCCGCGCGCCTGCGCCGCGGATCGCCGGGTCATCGCGCGCGATCGACCTGTCGCTCGGTGCGCCGAAACCCGGCCCCAACAAGAGCGAGGCCTTCTTTGACGTCCGCGCCGCCAACATCGGCTCCGATTGGGCGCAGGGCTTGGCGGCTTATTGGCGCACCCACCGCTACTACCCGCAGCAGGCTGCGCAGAACGGCGAAGACGGCACCGTCCAGATCCAGATCGTCGTGAACCGCCTGGGCCGGGTCGAGTCGGTCGAAATCCAGCGCCGTTCCGGATCGCCCTGGCTCGACATGGCCGCCGTCGGCACCTGGCGCAACGCGCAACTGGCGCCGCTGCCGGCCGAGAACACCGACCGCACGATCACCATCCCGCTGACGATCAATTACGTATTGATCCGTTGAGCCGCCCCGTTGCGGGCGTTCGCCGCCTTTGGTAACCTATCACCGTGCGGATGTAGCTCAGTTGGTAGAGCGTCAGATTTCCAATCTGGATGTCGCGAGTTCGAACCTCGTCGTCCGCTCCAAATCCTACGCGACGCCGATACCAGCGGCCATGAAACCGCCATCCGCAGCCAGCACGTGGCCGGTCACGTAGCCTGCGTCGTCCGAACACAGGAACGCCGCAACCCCGGCGATCTCGTCCGTCGTGCCGTATCGGCGCATCGGCACCTGCCGCAGCCAGTCCTGCCGGATGGCGTCGGTGTGCAGCGTCGCCACCAGCGGCGTCTCGATCGGGCCGGGCGCTATGACGTTCACCCGGATGCCGTATTGCGCCAGCTCGACCGCCATCACCTGCGACATCGTGACCACCCCGCCCTTCGACGCGCCGTAGGCCGCCCGGCCCCGGTTGCCGCGCAGGCCCGAGACCGAGGCGATGTTCACGATTGCGCCGCCACCGCCTGCCGCCATGTGCCGCGCCGCCGCCTGGCCGGCCAGGAACGTCCCGCGGAGGTTCACCGCAATTTGGCGGTCGAACTCCGCCGCCGGCGTGTCGAGGAACGGCAGGTCGCGCCCGATCCCGGCGGAGTTCACCAGGATGTCCAGCCGCCCATGCCGGGCGACGGCCGCGGTGAAACAATCGGTGACCGAGGCCTCATTCGAAACATCGAGCGGCGCCGGCTCGATCCCGTCAGGCGCCGCAGCCCCGTTCTGCACCACGCTGCCCTGCGCCGAAAGGTCGGCCGCAACGACGCGCGCGCCCTCGGCGGCGAGGCGCCGGGCGATGGCCGCGCCGATGCCGGACAGTCCGCCCGTGACGACGGCGACCTTTCCGGCGAGCCTTGGAGCATTGGGGACCGCGGACATGCTGGGCCTCTCGGACGCGAGGCGGCAGCTTCCCGCAAACAGCGGGGCCTGTCACCATGACGGCATGATTCCGACCAGCAACTTGTCGAACCTGCTGTTCCAAACCGCGCAGCGCCACCCCGGACGCCCTGGGCTGATACGCGGCGGCCGAACCTGGACCTGGGCCGAGCTCGCCACCCGCGTCCGCGCCGCCGCCGCAGGCCTAGGCGCACGAGGCATCGGCAAGGGCGACCGCGTTCTGGTGCACGCCACCAACAGTCCCGCGCTGTTCGAGACGATGTGGGCCACCTGGGCGCTCGGTGCCGTGTGGGTGCCGACCAACGTCCGGCTGACCCCGTCCGAGGTCGCCTACCTCGCCGGATCATCCAAGGCGGCGGTGCACATCATCGGCGCAGCATTCCCGGACCACGCTGCGGCCGCCGCCGAGGCGAACCCGGCCCTGCGCCTCAGCATCGCCATCGGCGAGGGAAGCCTGAACTGGGACGGCCTGGCCGCCGGAAGCGTCCCCCTCGAAACGCCTGCGGACGTGGACCGGGATGATCCGTGCTGGCTGTTCTACACCTCCGGCACCACCGGACGACCGAAAGCGGGCGTGCTGACCCATGGGCAGATGGCGTTCGTCACCCTCAGCCACCTTTGCGACCTGATGCCGGGCACGGCCGAGCGCGACGTGTCCCTCGTGGTCGCGCCGCTGTCGCATGGCGCCGGCATCCACGCCGTGACCCAGGTCGCCCGCGGCGCGGCGAGCGTGCTGCTGGAATCCGAGACGCTCGACTGCGCCGAGGCGTGGCGCCTGGTGGAGCGGCACCGGGTCACCAACATGTTCACCGTCCCCACCATCCTGACGATGCTGACGCGCGACGCCGCGGTGGACCGGCACGACCATTCCTCGTTGCGCTACGTCATCTACGCCGGGGCGCCGATGTTCCGCGCCGACCAGCAACACGCGTTGCGAAAGCTCGGGCGCGTCCTCGTGCAGTACTTCGGGCTTGGCGAGGTGACGGGCAACATCACCGTGCTGCCGCCGCATCTGCATGCGGTGGAAGAAGACCCGGCGATTCCCGCCGGCACCTGCGGACAGGCGCGCACCGGGATGGAGATCGCGATCCTCGGCCCTGGCGGCGAGCGCCTGGCCGCGGGCGAGACCGGGGAAATCGGCGCCCGCGGCCCGGCGGTGTTCCTCGGTTACGCCGACAACCCCGACGCCAACGCGCAGGCGTTCCGGCATGGCTGGTTCCACACCGGCGACCTCGGCCACCTTGATGAACGCGGTTTCCTGTTCATCACCGGGCGCGCGTCGGACATGTATATCTCCGGCGGCAGCAACGTTTATCCGCGGGAGATCGAGGAGCTGCTGATGCTGCATCCCGGGGTCGCCGAGGCCTGCGTCGTCGGCATGCCGCACCCGAAATGGGGGGAAAATGGAGTGGCGGTGCTGGTGCCCCGCGATGGCGCCGAGATCGACGCGGCGGCAGTGTTGGCGCAGCTCGACGGGCGGCTCGCCAAGTATAAGTGGCCCGCCCGGATCGAGGTCTGGGACGCGCTGCCGAAGTCCGGCTATGGCAAGGTGGTCAAGGCCGATGTGAAGCGGTTGCTCGCCGAGAAGCCCCTACCACCCAAGGCGTGAGCGCCCCTAAATATGGCGGCCCGAGGTCATCGGCGCTTCGGCCCGCGTTGGCTGCACCGGTGCCCGCATTACATGGGACGGACCCATACTCATCCACTCGGGCCCACTGACGAGGGCGGCGAGCGGGCTATGCGGCGGCGGGGAACATGGCGCGTGCCTCGGACCCGCTTAGGACTTACGTCCTTACCACAACAAGTCGATACGCAAGTGGCGCTAGGGAGAGCTGCCGGTGTCCGATGACCTTCCGCCCAACGACCTGCGATCCGATGAGTTTCCATACGGCGTCGACACTATCCGGCTGCGCATCTCGTGGCCGGCCGCGCCCGCATCGCGCGGGTATAACGGGCGGAAGTGGAGCATGCGGCCGTTGCGGGGCTGGACGGGCGGAGCCCGGCAGGACGCGCCGGGGCGGTGACCGCAGACCGCGACGGCTTGGCAGCAGCAGGCCCGGGTCACGCGCCCACCTTTCCAGAGCAAGGCAAAGCCGTGCCAATCAACCAAGCTGTAGAGGGAGGGGGACCCGCTTCCGAGCTGCTGGCTGCGTTTCGCGCATTGCGCGCCGGTGCGCCCCAGGGTCGAGGGCCGACGGCGAAGGCGGCCGACGCTGGGCTGAGCGGTGGCAGTGGCGCCGATGACGGGCGGGGCAGCCCTGCCGGCAATACGGAGGGTTTTGGCGCGGCCGCGCCGGACCAGGCCAGCGCCATGCTGGCGAGTTCTCCATTTTCGGGCACTTCACCGCCGGCCGGCGCAGGCACGGCAGCAACCGCCGGCGCAGGAGCCGCCGCGGGCGTCGCGGCGGACAAGCCCAACGACCCGAACGCACCCGTGCCGGTTGTGGACGACCAGGGCAGGCCCGTCCTGATCCCCGCCGGCCCTGACAAAGGTAAGCAGATGCTGCGTCCGGCCAGGCTCGACCCGCACTTCTTTGTCAACCAGGGGGCCGCGGACAGGAGCAACTACGATGCCCTAACCAACAATGCCGTTTCTGACACGTATGGCGGCGCGGATCTTGCCGCCCTGTCGCTTGAAGTCATGCAACTGTCCAAGCTCAACCAGGGTGGCGAGTGGGACGCACAGCGCGTCGGCGGCAAATTCCATTCGGAATACGTGGACTACGCCACCGTCGCGATTGGCCTTTATGCGGCATCTCGCGGCATGTCGCGTGATGAGATTTTACAAATTGAGGACGCCTTCGCTGCAGCAGAAAGCCACTACCAACCAGGCACTGAGATGGACAAAACCTACACTCACCTGCCTATACGCAACGTCGCCAACACGGACCTGGGCTTCCAACTCTACCAGTCCGGCGGCATTCACGCTGCGGCCAGGCCCTAAATGGGGCAACGTTTGACGCCTGTACAACCGCAGCGCCGCCGCTGGCGCGTTGCGCTCGGCCTAGGTGCCGTGCTGCTGGCCTTACTTGCCACCGTGTTGGCCGGAACCTGGGATAAAGACACCTGCGAGCACGCCATCGTTGCCCGCGTACCCTCGCCGGATGGCGCATGGGAGGCCAGGGTGGACGAGGCCACGTGCGGGGTCGGACTAGGAGGGATGGACATTACTGCGGAGGCTCACCTTGTCTCCACCCGCGGCCCGGCCCGCTTCGCCGACCTGCTCGGGGTGGACACGGGCGCGCACGAGGACGAAAGGCCGCGCCTAGAATGGACGGCGCCGGACGTCCTGCAGGTCACGGTTCCCAACCGCTCCTTTCTCAAGGTGCTGACGCGCGAGTTCGGCGGCGTGCGGGTGGACCTGCGTTTCGACCCGGACGACCCCGCCGACAGGACCGCCTGGCGGCTAAAGTATGGCATGTCGCCGGACCCCTGAGACCGAGATGGACAAGACCTGCACCCACCTGCCGTTCCGCAACGTCGCCAACACGGACCTGGGCTTCCAACTTCACCGGTCCGGCGGCATCCACGCCATGGCCAAGCCCTGAATGGGGCAGAGGCAGCCTACACCTGGGCCCCCACGGCACCGCCGCTGGCGCGTGGACTGCTGATCGTCGTCCACCTTTGTCCAGGGAGGCCGCTTACGGCCCAGACCTTCGGCAATTTCCGAGGCCGGTGACCGACAGTTGCAGGCGTTCCTGAAGAGTCCTGAAGGCGCACGCTGGGCCGACCGGTTCAAGGGCATGGACCCGACCCAGCCAGGCGGTGCTTTTGCGCAAGAATGGAAAAGAGTTGCAGCCAACGAGCCAGACGAGTTCTTCCGCGCGCAGCATGAATACATCAAACGCACCCATTACGACCCAGTGGCCCAGGACGTGCAGCAAGCTACGGGCCTGGACATCAACCAGCGGTCAAGAGCGCTGCAAAACGTCGTTTGGTCCATGGCCGTCCAGCACGGCGGGGCAGCAAGCCTCGTGACCGACGCGGTGCAGCAGGCTGGCCCTCAGGGCAACCTCTCCAATGCCGAGTATGACCGCAAGCTCATCATCGAGCTGTACGCCGGTCGCAATGCTTATGTTGACAAGCTGGGCCAGCCCGGTCTGAAAACCCGCTATGCCGTCGAGCAGCTTGACGCCTTCAGGGAGTTGGAGGGTGAGAAGCCATGACACGTCGATGCTTGGCCAGCCTAGGCTTCGCTATTTGGGTAGCGGTATTGGTCCTCTCGACCTCCGCCTCCTACGCGAAATCCTACGAGCAGTGTCAGGCGGACCCAAATTGGAGCATCATGAGTCTCAAGGATTGCGACGCTGCGGAACTGGATCGCCGCGAGGCGGTGCTGAACAGACTCTACAAACAAGTTCTCCATGCAATCGGCCCCGAGCGGCAGGCAGAGTTGCGTAAGGCGGAGCGCACCTGGATAACCTTTTCTGGTGCCGAGTGCGCCTTCCGCATATCGGCAGAAGCTGGCGGCATGAACGCGCCGTTGGTTTACAACGCATGCCGCCTGGAGCTGATCGCACGCCGCACCGACGATCTGCGGAAGGAACTTAAGGTCGCAGAGACGCTAGGGCGTCCCTAGGGCCACTTTAAGGTAGGCAGGTCGGAAGCATGAGGCCTGCCCTTGCATCCCTCGCCGTCGCCTTTGTGGCAACAGCACTGACACCAGCCTGCTGGTCGGCCGAACTCCCGCCGTCGAAAGTCGCCAGGACCCTCGATATCACCTCGCTCCCCAACCGCCTCCGTCTCGGGCTTAGGCCCGAGACGGAGGCATGCTATCTACGCCGCCGCGCGCACCGTCACAGCGTCCAACGCCTGGCCGAGATCAGCGAGAATGTCGTCGATGTGCTCGATCCCGACCGATAGCCGCACGTAGCCGGGGCTGACGCCCGAGGCCATCTGCTCCTCCGCTTCCAACTGCGAGTGCGTCGTGCTGGCGGGGTGGATGGCGAGCGTCCGCGCATCGCCGATGTTGGCCACGTGCAGCACCATCTGCAGCCGGTCGATGAACGCCCGTCCGGCATCGGCGCCGCCCGCGAGCTCCAGCCCGACCAGGCCGCCATGCCCACCGCGCATATACTGCGCCGCCCGCGCCGCCGCGGCACCGGTCTGCTGCGACGGGTGTATGACCCGCGCCACCTCCGGCCGCTTCACCAGGAAGTCGACGACGGCCTGTGCATTCTGGCAATGCCGCTCCATCCGCAGCGCGACCGTCTCGATCCCTTGCAGGACCAGGAAGGCGTTGAATGGGCTGAGCGCCGGGCCAAGGTCGCGCAGCAGGGTCACGCGCGCCTTCAGCACATAGGCGACGGGGCCGATCGGCTTGGCCGCCTCGACCCATACCGCACCATGATAGCTCGCATCCGGCTGGTGCAGCGCCGGCTGGCGGTCCGGGTAGGCCGCCCAGTCGAAGTTGCCGCCGTCCACGATCAGCCCGGCGATCGACGTGCCGTGCCCGCCCAAGTACTTCGTCGCCGAATACACGACGACCGCCGCGCCGTGGTCGAACGGGCGCACCAGCAACGGGCACGCCGTGTTGTCCATGATGAGCGGGATGCCGAACCGCCGCCCAATTGCAGCGACCTCGGCGATTGGGAACACCTCGAGTTTCGGATTAGGCAGGGTCTCGGCGTAATAGGCCCGGGTGCGGACGTCGGTGGCGCGGGCGAACGCCTCGGGGTCGGCCGGGTCGACGAAGCGGACCTCGATGCCCTGGTCGCGGAAGGTATTGGCGAACAAATTGTAGGTGCCGCCATACAGGTTGGTCGAGCTGACGATGTTGTCGCCCACCCGCGCCAGGTTCTGCACCGCGAGCGCCGACGCCGCCTGGCCGGACGACACCGCCAATGCCGCAGCCCCGCCCTCCAGCGCCGCCACGCGCTTTTCCAGCACGTCGGCGGTCGGGTTCATGATGCGGGTGTAGATGTTGCCGAGCTGTTTCAGCGCGAACAGGTCGGCGGCGTGGTCGGCGCTGTCGAACTGGAAGCTGGTGGTCTGGTAGATCGGCACCGCGACCGCGTTGGTGGCGGGGTCATGGCGCCAGCCGGCGTGCAGGGCCAGGGTCTCGGGGTGCTTGCTGTCCATCGTGGCGGTTCCTTTTCGGTTGATTGCCCGCATATTAGACGCGTGCGGCGGCTGCACGGAAGCATGAACCCGGGGACGCCAAGCAGCGTTGCAGCGCCGGTTAAGGAGAAAACGCCCATGGACACGCAAACGATCAAGCTCGCCGCCGACGGTATCGAAGCGACCCCATTCCAAATTCCCGGGGCTGAGGGTGAGTTCCGCATTCAAATCCTGAACGAGGACCAGGCCCTCGGCGTCGTGACCACCATCGTCCACCTGCCGCCCGGCGGACGCATCCCCGCGCACAAGCACCAGGCCGGGGCCGAGATGCACTACGTGCTCGAGGGCGACTTGATCGACGGCGGCCAGGAGCTGGGTGTGGGCGGCTTCCTGACCCATGCGGCCGGCCAGGTGCACGGCCCGCATGAGAGCCGCGGCGGCGCCAAGGTGCTGACGGTGCAGCAGTGGCAGTCGAAGGACGGCAGCTTCGATTTTCAGCCGGCGTGATCCCACAATGAACGGGGCGTATCCGGAGCTTCCGGACGGCGCGTTCGCCAAGGCCGATCCGACGCCGGACACGCGGTTCTATGCCCAGGCGCGGCTGGTGACGCATATCGATGACGCCGCCATCGCCGCGGTCACATCACTCTACCGGGAGGTGCTGCCGCCGGGCGGCGTGGTGCTCGACCTGATGTCCAGTTGGGTCAGCCACCTGCCGGACGATGTTGCGTTCGCCGAGGTGATCGGCCATGGCATGAACGCAAGCGAGCTGGCCGCGAACCCCCGGCTGGACCGCCATTTCATCCAGGACCTCAACGCCGACCCGGCTTTGCCCTTGGCGCCGGCCAGCGTCGACGCGGCCTGCATGTGCGTGTCGATCCAGTATCTGCAGCGCCCGGACCAGGTGTTCGCAAACCTGGGAAAAGCGCTGCGGCCCGGTGCGCCCGTGGTGATCACCTTCTCGAACCGCTGTTTCCCGACCAAGGCGGTGGCGATCTGGCAGGCGCTGGACGGGCCGGACCAATGCCGCCTGGTCGAGCTGTACCTGAGCCGCGCCGGGTTCCAGTCGATTGAGAGCAGGACGTTGCGGGACAGGCAGCGCAGCGACCCGCTATGGGCCGTGATCGGGCGGGCGGCAGGTGGTGATTGAGGTTTGGCGGCCACAACCCTATACCGTCGCGCAACGAGGAGGGCCGGGCGATGAGCGACCTGTATGACGCCGACGTGCTGGAGTGGTCCGAGCACCAGGCGGACCTATTGCGTCGGCACGCGGCGGGCGATCCCGTGAACGAGCGTCCCGACTGGGCCAACATCATCGAGGAAGTCGAGAGCGTGGGCCGCAGCCAGCTATCCGCCGTCCGGTCACTGCTGATACGGGCGCTTGAGCACGACCTGAAATGCGCGGCCTGGCCACAGTCGCGAGACGTATGGCATTGGCAAGTGGAGGCACGCAGATTCCGCATCGACGCGGCTGAAGCGTTTACGCCCTCCATGCGGCAGCGCATCGACTTGGATGGGCTTTACCGCAAGTCTCTGAGCTTGTTGCCCGACACGATGGACGACCTGCCGCCGTTGCCGATACCGACCGATTGTCCCGTGACTTTAGACGAGTTGCTGGGCATCGGAGCTTAGCTAACGGTCAGAGCGCGAGAACAAACCGTTGACAAACAACGCAACTCCCGCCTCAAATCCATGGAGAATGGTGGGTGCCGTTGGGTTCGAACCAACGACCCGCTGATTAAGAGTCAGCTGCTCTACCAACTGAGCTAGGCACCCGCTGGACCCGGCTATAGCAGCGTCGCCCGGCCTTGAAAAGTCACGTCCACCTCATCGATTGCCCCGGTTCGTCGCTTGCATAGCAGACCTGCCCCGTGTTTCTTGCAAGCATCGGCACTGCGGCGCCGGCAGGGGGTGAAGTGGCGTACGCATTGCAGCAACTCATTAACGGCGTGACGCTCGGCATGATCTATGGGCTGATCGCCGTCGGCTACACCATGGTCTATGGCATCATCGGCATGATCAACTTCGCCCACGGCGACGTGTTCATGATCGGCGCCTTCCTGTCGCTGATCTCGCTCACCCTACTATCCAGCTTCGGCATCACCTCGGTCCCGCTGGCGCTAGCGCTCACCCTCGTGTTCGCCGCCGCCATCGCCGCGCTGTATGGCTGGACCATCGAACGCATCGCCTACCGCCCGTTGCGCGGCAGCTTTCGCCTGGCGCCGTTGATCAGCGCCATCGGCATGTCCATCGTGCTGCAGAACTTCGCGCAGGTCAGCCAGGGCGCACGGGTGAAGCCGATCGCGCCGCTGGTCCCCGGCGGCATCCAGTTGATGAACATGGACGGGTTCGCCGTGCAGTTGTCCTGGATGCAGATCGTCATCTTCGTCACCACCCTCGGCGTGCTGGCGATCTTCACCTACCTCGTTTCCGCGACGCCGCTCGGACGCTCGATGCGGGCGTGCGAACAGGACATCAAGATGGCCGGGCTGCTCGGCATCGACACGGACAAGACCATCAGCCTCACCTTCGTCATCGGCGCGGCGCTGGCGGCGGTCGCCGGGCTGATGTTCCTGCTGTATTACGGCGTCATCGACTTCTTCATCGGCTTCGTGGCGGGCGTGAAGGCGTTCACCGCCGCGGTGCTGGGCGGCATCGGCTCGCTGCCCGGCGCAGTGCTCGGCGGCCTCGCCATCGGCCTGATCGAGACGTTCTGGTCCGCCTATTTCAGCGTGCAATACAAGGATGTGGCGGCGTTCAGCATATTGATCATCGTGCTGATCTTCATGCCGACGGGCCTGCTGGGCCGCACGGACGTCGAGAAGGTATGAACCCTAACCTCAGGGATGCCGGCATCTCGGCCTTGGTGGCGCTCGGGCTGTTCGGCCCGATGATCGGATTGCGCACGGATGCCGGGCCCACCAGCCTGATCCTGGTGCCACGTCCTCTGGCGCTGGCCGCCGCCGTCGCCGCGGTGTTCTTCGGACGCCTGCTGCTGCTGGCCTGGCGCGGGCGGCGCAGCGACGAATACCGCGCCAACCGGCGCCTCGCCGAGACGCTGCAGCGCTCCGGACGCTATCTGACCCCGGCGCTGCTGGCCTTTGCGGTCGTGCTGCCGTTCATTTCCGGACGCTACGGCATTGACCTCGGCATCCTGGTGCTGACCTACGTCATGCTCGGCTGGGGGCTCAACATCGTTGTCGGGCTGGCCGGGCTGCTCGACCTCGGCTACGTCGCCTTCTATGCCGTCGGCGCATACTCGTTCGCGCTGCTGGCGCAAACGTTCGGGCTGGGCTTCTGGACCTGCCTGCCGCTCGCCGGGCTGTTCGCGGCGACCTGGGGCGTCATGCTGGGCTTCCCGGTGCTGCGGCTGCGCGGCGACTACCTCGCCATCGTGACGCTGGCGTTCGGCGAGATCATCCGAATCGTCCTGCTGAACGCCTCCAGCATCACCGGCGGCCCGAACGGCATCGGCGGCATTCCGCGGCCCACGCTGTTCGGCCTGCAGTTCACCGCCGCGGGCGGACCCGGCACCTTCACCGGCTTTCTCGAAAGCGTCGGCCTCCCCATCGAATACAGCCCAACCCACCGGGTCGCCTTCCTTTACTACGTCATCCTGGGCCTCGCCTTGCTGACCAATTGGGTGACGTTGCGGCTCCGCCGTGTCGCCCTCGGCCGTGCCTGGGAGGCGCTGCGGGAGGACGAGATCGCCTGCCGCTCGCTCGGCATCAACGTCACCGTCACCAAGCTCACGGCCTTCGCCATCGGCGCCGGGTTCGGCGGCCTGGCCGGCGCGTTCTTCGCCACGCGCAATGCCTTCATCAGCCCGGAGAGCTTCACCTTCATCGAAAGCGCCATCGTGCTCGCCATTGTCGTGCTGGGCGGGCTGGGCAGCCAGCTCGGCACGGCGCTCGCGGCGGTCGTGATGATCGGCGGGTTCGAGGTGTTCCGCGACCTCGCGGAATACCGCATGCTGCTGTTCGGCGCGGCGCTGGTGCTGATCATGGTGCTGCGCCCGCGCGGCCTGGTCTCGGGCCGCACTCCCAGCGTGGCGCTGGGCCGCCCGCATGAAATCTCGGCGGAACTGGTGGCGGAAGGCCGTGGATAGCCTCCCCGCTTCCACGCCGCTGCTGCGCGTCACCGACCTCACGATGCGGTTCGGCGGGCTGACCGCGGTGAACGCCCTCTCGTTCGAGGCCCGGCGCGGCGAGATCACCTCGGTGATCGGCCCCAACGGCGCCGGCAAGACGACCGTGTTCAACTGCATCACCGGATTCTATCGGCCCACCTCCGGCGAGCTCGCGCTGACCCATCCCGACGGCACGGCGTTCCGGTTGCAGACCCTGCCCGGCCACCGCATCGCCCGGCGCGCCCGCGTCGCCCGCACCTTCCAAAACATCCGCCTGTTCGCCGGCATGACGGTGCTGGAGAACCTGCTGGTCGCCCAGCACAACGCGCTGATGCCCAATGTCGGCTCCGGCCTGCTCGCGGTGTTCGGCCTTGGCGGGCACCACAGGGCCGAGATCGCCGCCATCGACCGTGCCCGCGGCTGGCTCGGCCGCATCAACCTGCTGCCCCGTGCCGACGACCCCGCCGGCGCGCTGCCCTATGGCGACCAGCGCCGGCTCGAGATCGCCCGCGCCATGTGCACCGCCCCGGTGCTGCTGTGCCTCGACGAGCCCGCCGCCGGGCTGAACCCGCGCGAAAGCGATGCGCTGGCGGAGTTGCTGAAAACCATCCAGGCCGATGGCTGCTCCGTGCTGCTGATCGAGCACGACATGGGTGTCGTCATGCGCATCTCCGACCACATCGTCGTGCTGGACCACGGCAAGCGCATCAGCGACGGCGCCCCGGCCCAGGTCCGCGCCGATCCGAACGTCATCGCGGCCTACCTCGGCGAGGGCGACGAGGACGACCCAGACGTGCCGCTCGCGGCTGCCCAATGACCGAACCACTGCTCAGGCTGACCGGCGTCACCGCGTTCTATGGCGCGATTCAGGCGTTGAAGGGCGTGGATCTCGAGGTCGCGCCGGGCGAGATCGTGACGCTGATCGGCGCGAACGGCGCGGGCAAGAGCACGCTGATGATGACGATCTGCGGCAGCCCGCATGCGCGCCATGGCCAGATCATCTACGACGGACGCGACATCACGGCGCTGCCGACGCACGAGATCATGCACATGGGCATGGCGCAGGCGCCCGAGGGCCGCCGCATCTTCGCCCGCATGACGGTGCACGAGAACCTGCTGATGGGCGCCCAAGTGGTGGCGATGCGCAACTACGCCGCGACCCGCGACCTGGTGTTCGGCCTGTTCCCCCGCCTCAAGGAACGCCAGGCGCAGCGCGGCGGCACGCTGTCCGGCGGCGAGCAGCAGATGCTGGCGATCGGCCGCGCGCTCATGAGCCAGCCGCGCCTGCTGCTGCTCGACGAGCCTAGCCTTGGCCTCGCGCCCCTGGTCGTGCGGCAAATCTTCGGCGCGATCCGGCAGCTCAACCGGGAGACCGGGCTGACGGTGCTGCTCGTCGAGCAGAACGCGTTCCAGGCGCTGCGCCTGGCCCACCGCGGCTATGTGCTGGTCAATGGCGCCATCACCATGGCCGGGCCTGGCGCCGAGCTTCTGGCCCGGCCCGAGATCCGCGCCGCTTACCTGGAGGGCGGTCATTAGCACCCTTCCCCGCGCCGCGGCTTCCGCATAAAATAGATCACGCATAAGTAAAGGAATACTCCCATGTTTCGCAGAACCTTGGTCGCCAGCGCCGCGCTGCTGGCCGTCACCCTCGCCGGCGCCGCCGCGCAGGCGCAGATCCACATCGCCACCGTGGGTCCAATGACCGGCAGCAACGCCTCGTTCGGCGGGCAGATGAAGGCGGGCGCCGAGCAGGCCGTCGCCGACATCAACAAGGCCGGCGGCGTCAATGGCCAGCAACTCGTGCTGGAGGTCGGCGACGACGCTTGCGACCCGAAACAGGCGGTGTCGGTCGCGAACCAGATGGCGAGCCGCAAGGTGGTGTTTGTCGCCGGGCACTTCTGCTCCAGCAGCTCGATCCCGGCGAACAAGGTCTATGCCGAAGAAAACATCCTGCAGATCAGCCCGGCCAGTACCAACCCGAAGCTGACGGATGAAGGCGGCTGGAACACGTTCCGCGTCTGCGGCCGCGACGACCAGCAAGGCATCGTGGCTGGCAAGTATCTCGCCACCGAATTCAAAGGCAGCAAGATCGCGATCCTGCATGACAATTCGGCCTACGGCAAAGGGCTGGCCGACGAAACCAAGAAGTCGCTGAACGCCAATGGCGTCACTGAAACGATGTACGCCGCCTACACCCCAGGGGAGCGGGACTACGCCGCGATCGTCAGCCGCATGAAGCAGGCTGGGGTCAACGTCATCTACATCGGCGGCTACCACACCGAGACCGGCCTGATCGCGCGGCAGGCGCAGGAGCAGGGCATGAAGGTGACCATCGTCGGCGGCGATGCGCTGGCGACCAATGAGTTCTGGCAGATTGCCGGCCCGGCTGGCGAGAACACCTTGATGACCTTCCCCTCCGACCCGCGGAAGCGCCCGACGGCCGCAGCAGTCGTTGCGGAGTTCAAGGCCAAGGGCATCGATCCCGAGGGCTACACGCTCTATACCTATGCCGCCGTCCAAATCTGGGCGGAGGCTGCGAACAAGGCCAACACCACCGACCCCAAGAAGGTCGCGACGACGTTGCACAGCGGCACGTGGAACAGCGTGCTGGGCGACATCACCTTCGACAAGAAGGGCGACGTCACCAAGTCTGATTACGTGTTCTATGTGTGGAAGAACGGCGGCTACTCCGAAATGTAAGCCGCCCGCTGTCACGAGGCCCGGGCATGTCCCGGGCCTTTTTTGTTTTGTTGGGACTACGGCGCCACGGTAATGCGATGATACGACCGGCCGAAGTAGATCAGCCCTTCGTGCGACGGCCCGGCCTGGATTGCCTCGACCTCGCAAAAGAACACGCCATGGGTGCCGACTTCGGAAATATGCTCGATCCGGCAGTCGAACGACACTACCGCGTCAGCCAGCACAGGCGCACCCGTGGCAAGGACCAGCCAGCGGGCCTGGTCGAACCGTTCGGGCATCGTGTGGTCGGTGAACCCGGCGAACAACGGCGACAGCGCCTCCTGTGAGGCACCCAAAGTGTTCACGCAAAGCACGGCGTTGGCCTTGAACGCCTGATACGAATCGCTGCCGCGGTTCATGCAGACCAGCAACGTCGGGGGATCGTCGGTCACGCTGCAAACCGCCGACGCGGTGAACGCGCAACGCCCGGCCGGACCATCCGAGGTGATGACGCTGACCGCCGCCCCAAGCCGGGCCATCGCGTTACGGTACGCTTCACGGTCAACCAATGCATCACCTCAACCCGTCGCGCTTCGGAATATGGCGCGCCCAATCCGGAAATGGGAGGGGTGGGGCGAAAACGGGCACCCACATGGGATGCCCGCCTATCGGCCGCTTTCCGGGAAACTAAATCTTCTTGGCGGCGTCGCGGACCGCGTCCTTCGCGCCCCCGACGGCGCTCTTGGCCGCGCCGGAGGCCTTGTCGGCCTTGCCCTCTGCCTGAAGCTTCTCGTCGCCGGTCACCTTGCCGGCGCCTTCCTTGAGGGCGCCCTTCGCCTTGTCCATCGCGCCGCCAACTCGGTTTTCGTCAACCATTATTGCACTCCCTTGCGGTCGGATGCCGCGGTTTTCATAATGGTTCCGCGGCTATTGCGTTGCAATGCGCCCCGGGCTTCAAGCAGCCGAGAGCGGTGGCCCGGCCTGCTCGACCGAGCCATGTTCGGCGTCGACATCCAGGAACGCCTCGGTCCGGCCCCTCGCTCATTCGCCTGCGATTTGAGTTCCCAGTTCGGATTGGGCGTCCACCCGCGACAGCGGGCTGGCGACATCCTCCAGGCCTTTGCCCTCTGCATCTACGCCGAAAACCAGGGCGACGACGCCGCCCGCGAACATGATGGCCGCGCCCACTAAATAGCCATAAAACAACGGCGTGCGCTCCGTCCCGTCACCGATCAGCAGCCCGTAGATCGCCGGGGCGACGGCGCCGGCCAGTTGCGCGACGGCAAAGAAATAGGAGATCGCCTGGCCCCGCACCTCCAGCGGAAATATCTCGCTCACAGTAAGGTAAGCCGCAGAGGCGCCGGCCGACGCAAAGAAGAAGGCGATGCACCAGAGCAGCGTTTGCGTGGTCGCCGTGAGCGCGCCGGCGTGGAACAGGAACGCCGAGACGGCCAGGACCACGCCAGCAAGCCCGTAAGTCAAGAAAATCATCTTCCGCCGTCCGACCGTGTCGAACAAAGAGCCAAGCAACAGCGGCCCGAGCAGGTTGCCGATGGCAAATGGAAAAAAGTAATATTGGGTTGAGGACGGGGTCGTCCCGTAGAAATTCTGCAGCACCAGCGCATAGGTGAAAAATATCGCATTATAAAGGAACGATTGCGTCACCATCATCGTGATGCCAAGCACGGTGCGGGTCGGATAATCCTTGAAGAACACCTGCGCCAACTGCCGGAGTGACACCTCCTCCTTGGCCTGCACCAGCATCGCTCGGCTTTCCGGGACTGGTTCGAGGTCAATGCCCTGTGCGCGCACCGACGCTTCCGTGTCGGCGACGATGCGTTCGGCCGCTTCGGCATGCCCATGGGTGAGCATCCAGCGCGGGCTTTCGGGAATCTTCTGCCGCAACCAGATGATGAACAGGCCCATGACCGGCCCAATCAGGAAGCCAATGCGCCAGCCCCAATCCACGTTGACGTAAGCGGGGTCGAGCAGCCACAAATTGGCGAACGCGCCCAGGCCTGCGCCTGCCCAATAGGTGCCGTTGATAGCGATATCGACCCGCCCGCGGTAACGGGCGGGAATCAACTCATCGATGGCGGAGTTGATGGCGGTGTATTCCCCGCCGATGCCCAGGCCCGCGATGAAGCGGAACAGGTAAAGGAACCAGACGCTGGTCGACAGCCCTGCAACCCCGCTGCCAATGAGGTAGATGCCGAGCGTGATGAGGAACAGCTTCTTGCGGCCCCATTTGTCGGTCAAGCGCCCGAAGGTGAGGGCGCCGGCAACTTGCCCGATCAGGTAAATGGTGCCGGCCAAAGCCACCCCTTGCGTGCTCATGCCGAGCGTCTTCTGGAAACCGGCGGATGCGACGAGCTGGATTTCCAGGCCGTCGAGGATCCATGACACGCCCAGCCCGACCACCACCATCCAATGGAACCTGGCCCAAGGCAGCCGGTCCATCCGGGCGGGGATCAGGCTGCTGACGACGCCGCTGGAATTAGAACTCGGCATGGGCTGACGCCTCCCTTGTGCCCGGTGTTGTTGGACTGGCCCGGTCAATGGCCGGAAGCCTGCCTTTCGCAGGCAGGGCGGTCAACCAAGCGACAGGCCGGAAAAGCAGTTTTGCAAATCAACTTGCGACAGCCGATTACTGCGCGGTGGCGCTCGCCTCGCTGCGGGTTGCGCCCACGCGGGCCGCTAGCGCCGCCGCCATGAACTCGTCCAGCGCGCCGTCCAGCACCGCCCCGGGATTGCCCGTCTCCACCCCGGTGCGCAGGTCCTTCACCAACTGATACGGCGCTAGGACGTAGCTGCGTATCTGGTGGCCCCAGCCGATGTCGGTCTTGGCGTTCTCCTGCACGGTCGCCGCCGCCTCGCGCCGTTGCAGCTCGGCCTCATACATCCGCGCCTTCAGCATGCCCATCGCCGTCGCCCGGTTGCGGTGCTGGCTGCGGTCGGTCTGGCAGGCCACCACGATCCCGGTCGGGATGTGGGTGATGCGTATGGCGCTCTCGGTCTTGTTGACGTGCTGGCCGCCGGCGCCGCTCGCACGGAAGGTGTCGATGCGCAGGTCACTCTCGTTGATCTCGATCTCGATCGTGTCGTCCACCACCGGATAGACCCAAACGCTGGCGAAGCTGGTATGCCGCCGGGCTGCGCTGTCGAACGGGCTGATGCGCACCAGGCGATGCACCCCGGCCTCGGTTTTCAGCCAGCCATAGGCATTCGGCCCCGTCACCTGCATGGTCGCCGATTTGATGCCGGCCTGCTCGCCCTCGCTCTGTTCCATAAGCTGCACCTTGTAGCCGTGCTGCTCGGCCCAGCGGGAATACATGCGGGCCAGCATTTCGGCCCAGTCCTGCGCCTCGGTGCCGCCACTGCCGGAGTTCACCTCCAGAAACGCATCATTCGCGTCGGCCTCGCCGGACAACAGGCTTTCGATCTCGCGCCGCTTCGCCTCCTCAAGCAAATTGCGCAGCGTAGATGTGCCATCCGCGACCATGGCCTGATCGCCCTCGGCCTCCGCCATATCAATCAGATCGACCGTGTCGGTGGCGTCACCCTCCAGTTTCCGCAGTCCGTCTATGGCGCCGGCCAGGCGGTTGCGCTCCCGCATCAGCGCCTGCGCCGCCGCCGCATCGTTCCAAAGCGCCGGGTCCTCCGATAGGGCGTTCAGCTCTTCGAGGCGGGCCGAGGAGGCATCCCAGTCAAAGATGCCTCCTCAGCAACGCGAACGTCTGCTTGAGCTGTTGGTTGAGCGCGTCGGATTCGGTCGTCATCGTCTATGATCTAATATCCAGCCCGCACTAATACAGCCCGCCCACCCCGCTGTCGACGCCGAGCCCTGGACCTGCGCTG
This sequence comes from Acetobacteraceae bacterium, assembly GCA_965277495.1. Taxonomy (GTDB): domain Bacteria; phylum Pseudomonadota; class Alphaproteobacteria; order Acetobacterales; family Acetobacteraceae; genus CAHJXG01. The sequence goes on from OZ255824.1 coordinate 654,608, forward strand.
ACGGTCAGGCCGCTCGAACTGTCGCCGCCGCCGATGGTGCCCTGGGTGGCGCCGGGGACCTGGTCGGGCTTCCAAGCGTCCGTCACCCGGCCGCTGCCGCTGTCCCACGCCGCCATCCGCACGCCGTCCGGCATGCGGAAGGCCAGCGAGGGCCGGTTTTTCAGCGCCGCCGCCATGTAGTCATGCCAGATCGGGGCGGAGATGCTGCCGCCGGTCTCCTTTTCGCCAAGGCTGGTGTTGTCGTCGAATCCAACCCACACCGCAGTCACCAAGTCGGGGGTGAAGCCGACGAACCAGGCGTCGTTGAAGTCCTGGCTCGTGCCGGTCTTGCCCGCGATTGCCCGGTGCAGCCCGATGCCGGCCGGGACCCCGCTGCCGCGCGTAACGACGCCCTGCATCATCGTGACCACCTGGAACGTGCTGGCCGGGTCGGCGATCTGCTTGCGCGCGTCGACGATCCTCGGCGGCTTGCCCGGATCGGCGCAGCCTTGGCACTGCACTCCGCCGGCCCGCCAGATCACCTTGCCGTCGCGGTCCTGCACGGCGTCGACCAACGACGGCAGCACCTCGCGCCCGCCCATCGCCAGGCCGGCATAGGCGGCCGTCTGCCGCAGCACCGTGGTCTCGACCGCGCCGAGCGACGCCGGCAGCACGCGCGGCATGCCGTCCACGACATGGAAGGCGATCGCGTTCTGCGCCACGGCCTCCATCCCCACCTTCTCCGCCAAGCGAATGGTCACGAGGTTCAATGACCGTTCGAGCGCGATCCGCATTGGCGTCGGGCCGTTGAAGGTCATGCCGTAGTTGTTCGGCTTCCACACCCCCTGCGCGCCGAGGTTCTGCACGAACGGCGCATCCAGCACCCGCTGGCTCGGCGAGAGCCCGGTCTCCAGCGCCGTCAAATAGACGAACGGCTTGAACGAGCTGCCGGGCTGCCGCTGCGCCTGGGTGGCGCGGTTGAACTGGCTGCCCTCGAAGCTCCAGCCGCCGGACATCGCCAGCACGCGGCCCGTCGCCGGGTCCATGGAAACCAGCGCCCCCTGCACCTGGGGGATTTGCCGCAGCGCCAACCGGTCCGGTTTCGCGGGTGCATGGGCTTGGGTCCCGCCGGGGGCGTCGGTCATGACGACATCGCCGACCTGCAGCACGTCGCCCATCCGCCGCGGCACCGGCCCCAGCCCATTGGCCTGCGCCGGGCGCGCCCACGCGACATCGGAAAGGGTCATCGACGACACCCGCGGCGTCGCGGCCTCGGACGAGCGGTCGAGCCAGCCGAGCTTAGCCTCGTCGTTTGCGACCTCCAGCACAACGGCCAGGGTCCACTCCGGCAACATGCCACCCGGGCGCGGCGTCGCGGCCAGCCGGCTGCTCCAGTTGAGCTTGAGGCCAGGCCCGCCGTCCAAATGCGCCACGGCGCCGCGCCAGCCGCCACGGGCGCGGTCATACGACAACAGGCCCTGGCGCAAGGCGCGGTCGGCGGCAGACTGCAGCGCCGGGTCGAGGCTGGTGCGGATGACATAGCCGCCTTGAGTCGTCGCGTCGGCGCCGAACTGCTCGATCATCTGGCGGCGCACCTCCTCGCCGAACCACTCGGCGCCGGTGATGGTCTCGGGCCGGTGGAACGCGGCGGGGCGGATCGGCGTCGCCTTGGCCGCGCTGGCCTCGGCGGCGGTGATGGCGTGGTCCTCGGTCATGCGGTCGAGCACCCAGTCGCGCCGGACCTTGGCGGCCTCGGGGTAACGGAACGGGTTGTAGTTGTTCGGCGCCTTGGGCAGCACGGCGAGGAACGCGGCCTCCGGCAGGGTCAGCTCGTCGAGGCCTTTGTTGAAATAGGCCTGCGCCGCGGCGGCGACCCCATAGGACTGCAGGCCGAGGTAGATCTCGTTCAAATAGAGTTCGAGCACGTGCTCCTTGCTCATCGACTGGTCGATGCGCACCGCCAGGATCAGCTCCTTGACCTTGCGGGCGACCGAAACCTCGTTGCCCAGCAGCATGTTCTTGGCCACCTGCTGCGTGATGGTCGACGCGCCGATCGGACGCCGGCCATGGCCGTACTGCATCAAGTCGAACCAGCCGGCGCGGGCGATCGCCAGCGGATCGACGCCGCGATGGCTCCAGAACTTCTGGTCCTCCGCCGACAGGAACGCCTGCTTCACCATGTCCGGGATGGCGCTGATGGGCACGAAGATGCGGCGCTCGGTGGCGAGCTCGGCGATAAGGCGGCTATCCCCGGCATAGACCCGGCTCATGACCCGCGGCTCGTAATGGCGCAGGCCGTCGAGCGTCGGCAGGTCGGCGGCATAGCGCTCGTAGGTATGCCAGGCGAACAGGCCGCCTGCGACCCCTGCCAGCACGACAAGCGTGAACACGGCGGCGAACAGCCGGCGGAGCCAGCGGAAACGCGGACGCCTCGCTTGAACCGGAGTGCGGGCGCCCTGCCATGCCGCCCCGATTTTGCTCACCCGCACCCTGCCCGCCGCCGGCTTATCGGAGATCGGGGTCCGGTCCCGATCCTGGTCTTGACCGCTCATCACGTATTCCTTGTTCTAGCCGCTGACCCGCGCGCCGTGCTCGGTCCCGGCCAAAAAACTTTCTATGGCAAGCTGCAACGCCGCAGCAACGCGCACACGATGCTCGGAATGGCGCAATGCGGCCTCGTCCTGAAGATTAGACATGAAACCCATTTCCACCAATATGCTCGGGATGTCCGCGGCGCGCAGCACCATGAACCCGGCCCGGCGCGAGGGATTGGCCAACATGCCGATGTCGGGCTGCAAGGCGTCGACCAGCCGGTGGGCAATACGCACCGATCCGGCTCGCGTTTCCTGCCGGACCAGGCTGCCCAGGATATTGGCGACCGCAGGAGGCATGTCGCGGAAATCGGGGCCGCCAAACCGGTCGGCGCTGTTTTCCCGCTGTGCCAATGCGGCGGTTTGCGCGTCCGACGCCGTGTCGGACAGGGTATAGACGCTGGCGCCGCGCACCCTGGGGTCCTTCAACGCATCGGCGTGCAGCGACATGAACAGCGCAGCGCCCCGGCGCTGGGCGATGTCGACGCGCCCGTGCAACGGGATGAACACGTCCCGGCTGCGCGTCAGCTCGACCCGGCACCGGCCGCCGTGTTCGAGCCGCCGTTTCAGCTCGATCGCCGCGGCGAATGCCACGTGCTTCTCATAGGTGCCGGAGACGCCGATGGCGCCAGGGTCCTTGCCGCCATGGCCGGGGTCGAGCATGACCAGCGGCAACGGGCGAGCGGGACGCTGTGGCGCGGAAAAGGCCGGCGGGGCGCTCCTGGCCAAAGCCCGCCCGGGCACAGCGGCTGCGGCGCCGCCCATGGCCGCGGCGGCAAGCAGGGCGCGACGGGACAGGGTGGGGGCTTCAGCCATGACGCCCTCTAGCACACCGAGCGGCAGACCAGTGCATCCTTCTAACCTGCGCCGCATGATGTGACCTTGCGAACACGATCTGGTTGCGGCATAGTTGCAACGCTCCGGCGGTGCGACGCCGGCGAGCCAACGTGTTTGCGGCCCCGATTTATCGGACACTGCCGCATCTGCCGTAGCGATCTCGCCCACTAGCACCGTCGCCCGCGCCGCGCGGACTCGCGCGCCGGGTGCGTCCACCGAACCCGTTGCCTGCTGGCGCCGGGTTCATGGGCCAGTGCTGATGCCCTCAACCTTGGGCAGCGCTGCCGGATGCCGGCCGTGCTGACCCGCTCGCCAGGACCCTCATGCCGACTGCCGTGCTCGTCCACAATATCTCCGGACTGAATACGCGGCAGCCGGCTCCCGGCCGTAGCGGGAACCCGACCCCTCCCCGCCCCATTTGCCGCCGCCGCGCCGTGCCCCGCACGCGCATGCCCCCGGCGCACCGGAGTTCAAGACACGATGACGAAACGTATGCTGATCGACAGCACCCACGCGGAAGAAACCCGCGTGGTGGTGCTGGACGGTAACCGCCTCGAAGACTTCGACGTTGAAACGTCGACCAAGCAGCAGCTTAAAGGCAACATCTACCTCGCCAAGGTCGTCCGCGTAGAACCCAGCCTGCAGGCGGCATTCGTCGAGTACGGCGGCGGGCGGCACGGCTTCCTGGCCTTTGGCGAAATCCACCCCGACTATTATCAAATTCCGGTCGCCGACCGGCAACGCCTGCTGGAAATGCAGGAGGCCGAGGCACGCGAGGAGGAGGAAGCCGAGGACCGCGCCGCCGCCCGCGACGCGCGCGATGCCCTCGCGGCAATTCCGGAATCCGGTGCCGATGCGCCTGGGATAGATGCGCCTGGGGCGAACGTGGTCGAGCCGTCCGACATGGCGGTCGATGCCGAAACGGCCGAGACGCCCGACGTAATGGACGCTATTACCGAAGCGTCTTATGCCATCCAAGCCGACCCGGAGGCGGCCGAAGCGGCGCTGCCCCGGTCGGACCAGGTCGCCCAGGCCGCCGCAATCAGCCAGGATATCCTGGTCTCACCGCATGAGGCCGAGACGCTGTTTTCCGACGGTCCAACGTCCTTGGAAGCCCCTGGCGCGGACCCGCTCGATGAGCCGGGCGCGGACATGGCACCCGAAGCCAATAGTTTCGAGATCGATGTTCCCACGGCGGCGGCGCAGGATGCTCCCGAGCTCGACGCGTTCGACGGTCCCGGGATCGGTGCGCCCGTGGGCGAGACAGCCGTGGCCAATGGGCTGCTGGATGCGGCAGGCCCTGAGCAGTCCTCGGAGACCGGCTTCAATGAGGCGGAGCCGCCGCCGGAGTTGATGGGCGGCGAGGTCGAGGAACCGCGTGAGCAGCGCGCGCCGCCGCGGTTCACCCGCAACTACAAGATCCAGGAGGTGATCCGCCGCCGGCAGATCCTGCTGGTCCAGGTCGTGAAGGAGGAGCGCGGCACCAAGGGCGCGGCGCTCACGACCTATATCTCGCTCGCCGGGCGGTTCTCGGTGCTGATGCCGAACTCGCCGCGCGGGGGCGGCATCTCGCGCAAGATCACCTCCGCCGCGGACCGCCGCCGGCTTAAGGAGGTGACGGCGGAGCTCGACCTGCCGCGCGGCATGGGCCTGATCGTGCGCACCGCCGGGGCCAACCGGCCGAAGCCCGAGATCATCCGGGATTGCGAATACCTGCTCAACCAGTGGGACCAGATTCGCGACCTGACGATGAAGTCGGTGGCGCCGGCGCTGATCTACGAAGAGGCGAACCTGATCAAGCGCGCCATCCGCGACGTTTATTCCCGCGATGTCGACGACATCCTGGTGGATGGCGAGCACGGCTGGCGGGCGGCGCGCGACTTCATGCGCATGCTGATGCCGACCCATGCGCGCAAGGTGCAGTTGTGGAAGGACCCGCAGCCGCTGTTCGTCAAGGCGCAGGTCGAGGCGCAGCTCGACGCCATGCTGTCGCCCACCGTGCAGCTCCGGTCCGGCGGCTATTTGGTCATCAACCAGACCGAGGCGCTGGTGGCGATCGACGTGAACTCGGGCCGCAGCACGCGCGAGCGGGGCATCGAGGAGACGGCGCTGAAGACCAACATGGAGGCGGCCGAGGAAGCGGCGCGGCAGCTCCGGCTGCGCGACCTGGCCGGGCTGATCGTCATCGACTTCATCGACATGGAAAGCCGCCGCAACATTGCCGCGGTCGAGAAACGGCTGAAGGACGCGCTGAAGATCGACCGGGCGCGCATCCAGGTCGGCTCCATCAGCCATTTCGGCCTGATGGAGATGAGCCGGCAGCGGCTGCGCCCGTCGCTGGCGGAAACCAGCCTGGTGATGTGCACGCATTGCGCCGGCACCGGCCAGGTCCGCAGCACCGAGAGCGCGGCACTGCATGTGCTGCGTGCGGTCGAGGAGGAGGGGGCGAAGCGCCGGGCGGCCGAGATCGTGGTGCATGTGGCCGGGTCGATTGCGCTGTATGTTCTGAACCACAAGCGGGTGCGGCTGGCGGAGATCGAGAACCGTTACGGCATGCGGGCCGCGTTCGCCGCCGACGACACGTTGTTGCCGCCGAATACCCGGATCGACCGGGTGCGGGCGCAGGCGGCGTCGGAACTGCCGGCGCCGATATCACAGCTTGCCCCGCCGGAGCCGTTCGAGGATCCCGATGAGGAGCCTATGGAGCCATCGGCGGAGGGAGTGGCCGACGCCGTGGCGGCTGGTGACGAAGGGGATGACGAAGACGCTCCGCGTCCGGGCGAGACCGCCGAGGAAGGTGAGCAGCGCCGCCGCCGCCGCCGCCGCCGTCGTCGTGGCGGACGCCGGGAGGATGGCGCGGCCGATGGGGCCATGGTCAGCGTGACCGAAATAGCGATTGGCGCCGCGGAGCCTGCCGCGCCCCCGACGGATGGCAGCGATATCGGTGGCGAGCCGGCCATCAACGGCGCGGAGGCTCCGGAGGTGGGCGGCGCCGTGATGGAGGCTCTCGCGGCCGAGCCGGCCGAGGACGATGCTCCGGCCGCCGATGGCACGGTTGCGGAAGCCGCGGACGCGACGGGCGAGGAGGCCGACCGCAATAAACGGCGTGGCCGCCGTGGTGGCCGCCGGCGGCGTCGCGAACCCGGCGATGTCGCGGCTGCAGCCGAGCCGGCCGACTCGACACCGGCCGATGCGGAGGTTCTGCAGTCCTCTGCAGCCCCCGCCTACACGCCGCCGCCCTACGCTGGACCGACCCCGGCCGACCCGTTCGGCGGCACATCGGCGTTCGACATCTTCGACGCCATCGAACAGGCCGAGCAGGAACGCGCGCTTGCCGTGACCACGCCAGGACGCCGGATACCGGAGCCTGTGGTTCCCGCGCCTGCCGCATTGCAGCCGCACGATATCGAGCACCCGGATGAGCCGCAGGCCGCCGAGGCGCCAAAGGAGCCGGAGCCGGTCATCGCCGAACCCATCGCGCTGGAGCCAGAGACCGTGTCCTTGGCCGACCCAGCCCCCCAGGCGGAGCCGGAAGCCAAGCCCGTGGCGGAGCCGGAAGCCAAACCGGTAGCCGGGCCATTGATCGTGCCAACCCTGATCGACGGCGCCGAGACGCTCACCGAGAAAAAACGCGGCTGGTGGCGGCGCTGACGCCCGGTGAACGATGATGCCTAACGGAACCGCATCAGCCGGTCCGCCGCCTCGATCATGTCAGCCTCTGGCCCGCAGTAGCTGAACCGCAAGGTCCGGCTGCCGCGGGTCCGGTCGAAATCCACGCCGGCCGCGACGGCAATGCCGGCCTCCGCCAGCATGCGCGCGCAGAATGCCGTGCTGTCATTGGTGCGCGCGCCCACGTCGGCATAGATGTAGAATGCCCCGTCGGCCGCCGCGATGTCCGGGAACCCGGCGTCGGGCAACGCCCGCAGCAGGTGGCCGCGCGACCGCCGGTATCGCGCGACGTTGAGCTCAAGCTCCGCCATGCAGTCGAAGGCAGCCTCGGCCGCCACCTGGCAGATATGCGGCGCGGAGATGAACAGGTTCTGCGCCAGGCACTCGACCGGGCGCACCAGGTCGTCGGGCAGCACCATCCAACCGACCCGCCATCCGGTCATGCTGAAATACTTCGAGAAGCTGTTGATCACGATGGCATTCGGGCTGAATGCCGCGGCGGTGGCGATCGGGCGGTCGTATTGCAGCCCGTGGTAGATCTCGTCCGAGATCAGCCGCACCCCATGCGCGTCGCACCACCCGGCGATGGCGGCGAGTTCGTCCGGCGCGAGCATCGTCCCGGCGGGGTTGCAGGGGCTGGCGACGATCAGGCCGTCCGGGGCCGGGTCCAACTGGTCCAGCAGCGCGACCGTCGGCTGATAGCGCGTCGCCGGCCCGGTCTCCATGATGACGGGCCGCAGGCCGAGCGCGGTCAGGATGTTGACATAAGGCGGGTAAAACGGCGCGGCCAGCGCCACCCGGTCGCCGGGATCGAACGCGGCCAGGAACGCCAGCGGGAAAGCGCCGCTCGCGCCCGTTGTGACCGCGACTTGGTGCGCCGGCACCGTGGCGCCATACCAATCCTGGTAATGCGCCGCGATCCGGTTGCGCAGCGGCCGCCGTCCCAGGGCCTCGGTATAGCCCAGGACATCGCCGCCCCGCAGCGCCGCCGTTGCCGCCGCCACCGCCCCGGCGGGCGCGCCGGTGCCGGGCTGCCCGACCTCCATGCGGATGACACGCGGGTCCGAGGGCGCCAGCGCAGCCTGCCGGGCATTTGCGGCGGCAATCACGTCCATCACCAGGAATGGCGGCGCGTGCGCGCCACTCCCGACCTTGAGCGCCACCCTAGTTGCTGCCCGCGGCGAGGCCGGCGCTGCGCGGATCGACGGCCGAATTGCAGGAGCCGTCGTTGTCCGGCAAATAGCGCGAGCAGGCGATTGCGTTGGCGCGTCCGGGCTCCGGCACCGGGGCCGGCAATGCGGCGGCGGACCGTAGCGCATTGGCCATGCCGGCGGCGACGGCCAGCGACGCGCCTTCCTGCCCGGAACCAGCGATGGCGGCACGGAACGCCCGCAAGTTGGCGTTCCAAGCGATGGCAGCCGACAGCAGCGGCGGAGTGGCGGCGTTGGGCGAGGCCGCGAGCAGGATACCCGTCCCCGGCGCGATGCGTCCGGTGCCGAATAGGTTGTTCATCGTCAACGCGCATGCGACGCTGTTGCCGTCTTTGTCGAGCACGGCAAAGCCCGTTGACGCCGGCAGCGACGGCAATGACCCGCCGGCGGACGCCGCGGCCAGCACCGCAGACGCATCGCCGCCACCCTGACGCCACCGTGCGACGGCGTCGACCGCGCGCGCCTGGGCTGCGGCGATGTCGTTCGGGCTGGACTGCAGCGCCTGGAACGCCGCCGCGGCCCCAAGTCCGCCATCGGCCGGGGGCGGCAGGAACGCCACGCTGTCATTTCGGGCACGAATGACCAGCGGTGCGCCGGTGCGCGGCAGCGCGGCCCGCAGGTCGGCCAGCGACAATCCGCCGCCAGCGATGCGGGACGCCTCCTCTAAACGGTGGGCCAACGCGCCCTGGTACAAGTCGCCCACGCCCGCGGTGCGGATCTGCGCCAAGGTGCCGCCGAGGTCGTTCTGCACCAGGGTCCCGCCCTGGGCGATCGGCGTGCCGCCCGGCTCGAACACGGCCGCCGCGTTGGGGTCCGCCGCCAGCGGCCCGGCCACCAGCGCCAGGTCGCGCAGCAATGCGCGCGAGATCGGCACGCCGAAGCGGGCGAGCTGTTCGGCTGGGGCCAGCAGGCTTTCGAACGACTGCTTGCCATAGCGGGCGTGCAGGGCGAACAGGCCACGGGCCAGCATCGGCACCGCCGCCGGGCGATCGGTGTTGGGCGCGGGGGCGCTGGGGGCGACGGGGAGGAACAGGATAGCCTCAGGGTTGCCCTGGCCGGGTCCGTTGGTGCTTGGGCTGTAGGCGAGACATGCGCCGCCGCCGCCCAGCCCGGCGCGTGACGGCAAGGTCACGGCCAGGGTGAACCCCAGCGCCACCGCCGCGTCCGCCGCCGTGCCGCCGAGCGCCAGGACTTCCCGCGCCGCCAGCGCCGCCCGCGGCTCGTCGGCGACCGCGCCGCCGATGAAGCCGGTCAGGCGCTGCGGCCCATCGGATGCCGTTTGGCCGCCGAGGAAGGTGTCCTTGATCGATCCGAGGGTCGAGCAGCCGGCCATCGCGAGGGCGGACGCCAGCAGGACCGCGGCGCGGCGGCGCACCCCTGGGCGGCGAACGCCGCCCGTCATGCGGGTGGGCGCTACGGCTTGGCTCCTGCTCCGTCCCAACGATTGATCCCCTTATGAACTAAGCACCGTGCCATAGCGGCCTTCGCCTCCACCGGCAACCAGTGCTATGCCGGGCTGACGCGATGCCGCCCTAGTTCGAGGATCATTCCGGATGCGCCCAGTTGTTTCCGCCGCCCTGGCATTGATGCTGCTGGCCGTGCCGGCTGTGAGCCAGAGCCTCACCCCCGCTCAACGGGCCGAGGTTGTCGGCGTGCTGCGCGAGGCCCTTCGCGCCGACCCGTCCATCCTGCGTGAAGCGCTGGTGGCGTTGCAGGCCGACGACGCCCGGCGTCAGGACACGGCGATGCGCGACACCATCGCCAAGCTTGGCAGCAGCCTGGTGGATCCGGCCGATCCGGTCGCCGGCAACCCGCTGGGCGACGTCACCATCATCGAGTTCTACGACACGCGGTGCCCGTATTGCCGGCGCATGTTGCCGACGCACGCCGCCCTGCTGCAGGCCGACCCGAACGTGCGGATCGTGTTCAAGGACCTGCCGATCCTGGGGCCGGCGAGCCAGCTCGAAAGCCGCGCGCTGTTGGCGGCGCAGCGCCAGGGCGGCTATTTCAAGCTGCAGCAGGCGGTGATGAACGACAAGGCGCCGCCAACGCGCGACACGCTGCGCGCCGAGGCTGACCGGCTTGGGCTCGATGGCGGGCGGCTGGTGCGCGACATGGACGACCCGGCCATCAAGGCGCGGCTGGAGTTCAATATTGCGACTGCCCAGCAGATTGGGTTGCAGGGGACGCCGGCGTTGATTGTGGGGAAGAAGGTGTTCGCTGGGTTGATTGAGTTGGGGGATTTGCAGCAGGCGGTGGCGACGGCGCGGGAGGAGCAGTAGGCATGGGTTGCATATCCGGGAGTTCTGGCTCAGGAATGGGTGGAGCCGTAAAATTATTTTATTAATCAGTTGACAGGTTCCAAAGATCGTGAAGATAGCATTATCACATATTCATCGTTCATACAAGCATGTTACTCTCAATGAGAAAACTTCTTAAACACCTCTACCCAATAAAATTTCAATGTAATTTGTTGAAATTTTATAAACGTTATTTAATTGAAATCAACTCCGGTGCTGCATTCATCGGATTTATCATCGTGGGTTTTGTTATGCTTTCCAATTCGCACAAAGGCCAGAAATGGCTAGTTGGCATGACAAAAATCGCCCCCTTGCAGTCCTGGTTTCAACTTGGAGCTGCTACTAGTATCGCATTTGCTGTTGCAGGTCCGCAAATACAACATGCCCTTGGCCCTAGAGTTGAGGGAGGCATTCAAAAAGCTAGAACAGTGATGTGTTATCCAAATGCGCCAATAGAAAATTTGAAAGCACTTATTCAAGCATTACGAGATTATGAATCCTATAAACGAGAGCTTGTCGGCTACACAAGAGGAAGGCTTTACACATTGCATTTATATTTTGCAACAATTAACATTTTTCTGTTATTTTGGTCCTCAGCTATAGACCCATTCGGTAAAATACCAAATTTTCCTGCTCTCTTACTTTGTATCTTGTGTATAATATTTCCTTTTCTCGATCTAATAGTTGCAAGTCTGGAAGCAAATCATATCAGGCCAATCTTGCAGAAAGCAATGAACGTTTGCGATGGCGGAAATTCGACAGAAATCAGAACTTCTTGCGACGCAATCAGAGCCGAAATCAAACCTTTCCCGACAGCCATCTAAATTCAAATCAAGCCGTCTCCCGAAACAACTCCCGTCCAATCAGCATCCGCCGAATCTCGCTAGTGCCCGCCCCAATCTCATACAGCTTGGCATCCCGCAGCAGCCGCCCGGTCGGGTAGTCGTTAATATACCCGTTGCCCCCCAGCGCCTGGATCGCCTCAAGCGCCATCCAGGTCGCCTTCTCCGCGGCATATAGAATGGCCCCAGCCGCATCCTTGCGCGCCGTTTCGCCGCGGTCGCATGCTTTTGCCACGGCATAAACGTAGGCCTTGGCGGCGTTCATCGTCGTGTACATGTCGGCGATCTTGCCCTGCATAAGCTGGAACTCGCCGATCGCCTGGCCGAACTGCTTGCGCTCATGCACATACGGCAGCACAACATCCATGCACGCCTGCATGATGCCCAGCGGACCCGCCGCCAGCACTGCGCGCTCGTAATCCAGCCCGGACATCAGCACGTTCACCCCGCGGCCCACGCCACCCATCACGTGCTCCTCCGGCACTTCGCAGTCCTGGAACACCAATTCCCCGGTGTTGCTGCCCCGCATCCCAAGCTTGTCCAGCTTCTGCGCGCACGAAAACCCAGTCATCCCCTTCTCGATCAGGAACGCGGTGATGCCGCGCGGACCCGCCGCCGGGTCGGTCTTGGCATAGACCACCAGCACGTCCGCCTCCGGCCCGTTGGTGATCCACATCTTGGTGCCGTTCAGCACATAACGGTCGCCGCGCTTGTCCGCCCGCAGCCGCATCCCCACCACGTCCGACCCGGCGCCGCTCTCGCTCATCGCCAGCGCGCCGACCTGCGCGCCCCCGATCAGGCCCGGCAGATAGCGGCGCTTCTGCCCCTCGGTGCCATTCTTGCGGATCTGGTTGACGCAAAGGTTGCTATGCGCCCCGTAGCTCAAGCCCACCGACGCGCTGGCACGGCTGATCTCCTCCATCGCAACGCAGTGCTCAAGATAGCCCATGCCTGCGCCGCCGTACTCTTCCTCGACCGTGATGCCGAGCACGCCGAGGTCGCCCATCTTGCGCCATAGGTCGGCCGGGAAGTCGTTGCTGCGGTCAATTTCGGCGGCGCGCGGGGCGATCTCGTCGGCGGCAAAGGTCTCGACGGACCCACGCAGCATGTCGGCGGCCTCGCCGAGGTCGAAATTTAGGCCCGGCAGGCGATTGAGCAGGCTTGCGGACACGAGGGGATTCCTTTTGTGTTCCACCCGAATATAGGCCAGGAGCCGCGCATGACCACAGCTATAAGCTATGTGCACGGCGCGCGGGATGTGCCGCTGCTGGGCGAGACGCTGGGCCAGAACATCGACCGCACCGCCGCGCGCATCCCCGACCACCCGGCGCTGATCGTGCGCAGCCAAGGCGTGCGTTGGAGCTACTCCGAGCTGGTGCGGCGGGCCGAGGCGTTTGCCGCCGGGCTGCTGGCGCTGGGCATCGGGCGCGGGGACCGGCTGGGCATCTGGTCGCTGAACAATGCGGAATGGGTCGTGGCGCAGTTCGCGACCGCCAAGGCCGGGATCATCCTGGTCAACGTCAACCCGTCCTATCGCGCGACCGAGTTGGAGTTCGCGCTGAACATGGTCGGCTGCAAGGCGCTGGTTTGCGCGACGCGGTTCAAGACCAGCGACTACCTCGGCATGTTGACCCAGATCGTGCCGGAGCTTGCGGCCTCGACGCCGGGCGAGCTCATCAGCCAGCGGCTGCCGGACCTGCGCATCGTCATCCAGATCGGCGGCGCGGCGCCGGGCTGCGTGCTGTTCGACGACGTGGCCGGGCTTGCCACCGACGCGCACCGGGCGGAACTGGCGCGCCTGCAGCCGCTGCTGCAATTCGACGACCCGATCAACATCCAGTTCACCAGCGGCACCACCGGCGCGCCGAAGGGGGCGACGCTCACCCACCACAACATCCTGAACAACGGCTTCTTCATCGGCGAGGCCATGCGGCTGTCGGAGCAGGACCGGCTGTGCATCCCGGTGCCGCTGTATCATTGTTTCGGCATGGTGCTGGGCAACCTCGCCTGCACCACGCATGGCGCCGCCATGGTCTATCCCGGCCCGGGGTTCGACCCGCTGGATGTGCTGCAAACGGTCGCGAACGAGCGCTGCACCGGGCTGCACGGCGTGCCCACCATGTTCATCGCCGAGCTCGAGCATCCGGAGTTCGACCGCTTCGATCTCAGCAGCCTGCGCACCGGCATCATGGCGGGGTCGCCCTGCCCCATCGAGGTGATGCGCCGCGCCGTCGACCGCATGCATTTGAATGAGATCACGATCTGCTACGGCATGACGGAGACGAGCCCGGTCAGCTTCCAAAGCTCCACCTCCGACCCGCTGGAGCGCCGGGTCAGCACGGTGGGACGAGTGCATCCGCATCTGGAGATGAAGGTCATCGACGCCGAAGGCCGCATCGTGCCGCGCGGCGTGGCCGGAGAGCTGTGCACCCGCGGCTACAGCGTGATGTTGGGATACTGGGGCGACGAGGCCCGCACCCGCGGCGTGATCGACCCGGCGCGCTGGATGCACACCGGCGACCTGGCGACGGTCGACGAGGAGGGGTTCTGCAACATCGTCGGACGCATCAAGGACGTGGTCATCCGCGGCGGCGAAAATGTGTATCCGCGCGAAGTGGAGGAATTCCTGTATCGGCACCCGGCCATTCACGACGTGCAGGCGTTCGGCGTCCCGGACCCGAAATATGGCGAGGAGCTTTGCGTCTGGATCAAGCTGCGCGGCGGCGAGAGCCTGACCGAGGCGGACGTCCAAGGGTTCTGCCGCGGCCAGATCGCGCACCAGAAGGTGCCGCGCTATGTGCGGTTCGTCGACGACTTCCCGATGACCGTAACCGGCAAGATGCAGAAGTTCCTGATGCGCGAGGCGATGGAGCGGGAGCTGGGCGTGCGGGCGGCGGAGACGGCATGATGTCAGGGCCGCTGTTGCCACGCTTGCCGCGCCGCGGTTAAAGCGCGAAGTTGGGGCCTTGGCATGCAGGCCTCTATGGCGAAGGCGCAGCGATGAACGAGAGCAGTCGTCCGAACAACCTCGATTCCTTCTGGATGCCGTTCTCCGCAAACCGGTCGTTCAAGGCCTCGCCGCGTATGCTGGCCCGCGCGGAGGGCATGTTCTATTACACTAACGACAACCGCGAAATTCTGGACGGCACCGCGGGCCTATGGTGCGTGAATGCGGGCCATGGCCGGCGGGAGATCGTCGAGGCCATCCAAAAACAGGCGGCGGTGCTGGATTTCGCGCCGACGTTCCAGATGGGCCACCCGCTCGCCTTCCAGGCCGCCGCGCGCCTGGCCGAGATATTGCCGGACGGGCTTGACCGCGTGTTCTTCACCAACTCCGGGTCCGAGAGCGCCGACACCGCATTGAAGATTGCCCTCGCCTACCATCGCGCGCGGGGCGAGGCGCAGCGGGTGCGGCTGGTCGGGCGGGAGCGCGGCTACCACGGCGTGGGCTTCGGCGGCATGTCGGTCGGCGGCATCGGCCCGAACCGCAAGCAGTTTGGCGCCATGCTGCCCTATGTCGACCACCTGCCCCATACCCACGCGCCGGAGCATAACGCCTTCACCAAAGGCGAGCCGGCCTGGGGGGCGCATCTGGCGGACGCGCTGGAGGGGTTGGTCGCGCTGCACGGCGCGGACACGATCGCGGCTGTCATGGTGGAGCCGGTGGCGGGTTCGACCGGGGTGCTGGTGCCGCCGGCGGGATATTTGCGGCGGCTGCGGGAGTTGTGCACGAAGCACGGCATCCTGTTGATTTTCGACGAGGTGATCACCGGGTTCGGCCGCATGGGCACGAACTTCGGCGCCGAGCGGCTGGGCGTGGTGCCGGACTTAATGACGATGGCCAAGGGGCTGACCAACGCCGCCGTGCCGATGGGGGCGGTCGCGGCCAGCGAGGCGATCTATTCGGCGATTGTGGACGGGTCGCCGGCGGGGATCGAGTTGTTCCACGGCTACACGTATTCCGGGCATCCGCTAGCGGCGGCGGCGGCGATCGCGACGATGGACCTGCAGCGGACCGAGGACCTGCCCGGCCGGGCGCTGGCGATGGAACCATATTGGGAGCACGCGATGCACAGCCTACGCGGCCTGCCGAACGTGGTGGACATTCGTAACGCCGGGCTGATTGCGGGGGTTGAGCTGCAGGGGCGCGTGGGGATGCCGACGGACCGGGCGGGGCGGGTGTTCCAGCGCTGTTTTGACGCCGGGCTGCTGATCCGGACGACGGGGGATATTCTGGCGTTGAGCCCGCCGCTGATTATCGAGGAGCCGCAGGTGGACCGGATCGTGAAGACGCTGTCGGATGCGATCCGGGCGGAGGCTGCTTAGGGCTAACGCCGAACCATGAGTTCTCGATATTGCCTATTTTCCTAGATGATCGGATTATTGCGGCTCTTACCGTGGGTAATTCGTTGAGAGAGGCCTAAATGGACGCCGATACGCAGCTTGGGATAGATCTTTTCGATTTCGAAAAGCATGAACGCGATGCCGTTGTAGCATATCTAAAAGAGCAAGCATACTTTCAGAGTTTGGCAGGCGTAGTTGCTCGTATCATCGACGAGTGCATCAAACACAACAAGATTGATGTGCACTCTGTCCAATTCCGGGCGAAAGACCCTGCGAGTTTCGGCAGAAAGGCTGCAATCCCGTCAGAGAACGATGTCAATCAGCCAAAGTACGACGAGCCAATCAATCAGATAACTGATCTTGCCGGAGTCCGTGTCATCACTCAGTTCCAGGGCACTCTTGAGAGGGTAGACTCATTAATTGATAGGGAATTCCATGTCATTGAACGCTCTGATAAGAGCAAGGGATTAATAGCTGAGGACAAGTTTGGTTATAGAAGCATTCACTATCTCGTACGTTTGAAGCAAGAGCGAGCAGTTCTAGCTGAATATCGCCGTTTTTCGGAATCCATTGTTGAGATACAGGTCCGAACTATATTGCAACATGCTTGGGCTGAAATTGAGCATGATATTCAATATAAATCATCCTATACGATCCCCGCGGAAATACGCAGGCGATTTATGGCGCTTGCCGGATTGTTGGAACTCGCTGATCGCGAGTTTCAGTCGATTCAAAGTGCCGATAAGAAACTAGCAAACACAGCCGCAACGATGGTTCGACAGGGGGATCTTACGGGAGTCGAGATTACACCCAAGACACTAAAGATCTTCTTGGATAAGCGTTTAGGAGTAGACGGTCGAATGAGCGACTGGAGTTATGAATGGTCTGCGAAGCAGCTTCGGCACCTTGGATTTATAAACTTAAAGCAAGTTGAAAGCGCGATTTCTCAATATGACAGTGATAGGTTGAGCCAAGTTGCGACAGGCGGTCGTCAAGGCCAAATCACTCGCTTTGAGATGATGCTGTTGGCCGCACTTGGAACGCAATATATAGAGGGCCATTCTTGGAAAAATGAGCAATGGTTCAATGAACGGCAGAAAGGAGTGCTGCAGACTTTTGAGGAGAATGGAGTGCCCATCGGAACGGTCTCCATAAAGTCGCTGCCTGAGTAGTTGCATGGCGCACTATCATTTAACATCAATTTCGGTTTTGCGGTAGAAGATAGCGTGGCTAGCGCTTTCCATATGCAAATAACCGGGGCGGATTTCGTCGACAGTGCGGCCCATCTCAGGAAACTCTGCAAGCCGTTCAAATGCTTCATGCAGGCTAATTATGTAGCGCTCCGAGCGAGCAAGGCCCCATTGCTGCATCGAGGACCGAGCGATTTGCAGGATGTCATCGTCGGCTTTCCGGGAAAGGGCGTAGCTACCCATTCGCGCTGCTATGTTCTTCCCTTACCGCCGCCCAGATGTCGCGGACATCGCGGAAGCTAATGCCACTTTGCTCGCCTTCGATGAGGGCCGCACGCAGTGTTGCCAGCTTGGCCTCGTGTTCTTCTAGCAGGCGTAGGCCCGCGCGCATCACGTCGCTTGCATTGCTGTAACGACCTTGGCCGACCTGCCCCTCAACGAAGCTGGTGAAATGATCGCCGAGGCTGACGGATGTGTTTTTGTTCATCATCGGTGCTCCATCACCATTATACCAAGGATTGGTATTCAAGCAAGTTGTTTAATGCAATTACCGTAAGGTGTAACGGCGCAGACCGATGTTACGGCACATACGCAATGGCCGCTCGCGCTGCGGTAACGCCCGTGCTGAACGCCCCCTGTAGCAAGTAGCCGCCAGTCGGCGCTTCCCAGTCCAGCATTTCGCCGACTGCGAACACGCCGGGCAGCCGGCGCAGCATGAAGCCGGCGTCCAACTCCGCAAGGGCCACTCCTCCCGCGGACGAAATCGCACGTTCGATTGGACGGACGCCAACAAGGCGAAGCCGCACTGCCTTCACCCGTTCCGCAAGAGGACCGGCTGCATCGACTTCACGCACCAGCCCGGCCGCGGCAGGCGCCAGCCCACCCTTGCGCAGAGCATTTGCAAGCGATTGGCCGTGGCCACCTAGGCGTTGCGCCAATGCCGCCGCATCCAGGTCGGGACGCAAATCCAACAGAAGCGTAGCACTACCCTCAGCGTCGATGGTATCCCGCAGCGCCCGGGACAATGCGTAGATCACCCCGCCCTCGATCCCGTCCGCGGTCACCATGGCCTCGCCACGCACCGTCACGCCCCCAAACGTCGCCGCGATCCGCTTCAACGGCTCGCCCGCGAAGCGCTCCCGGAATACCGGCGACCATGCGTGCAGAAAACCGCAATTGGCCGGGCGCAGCGCATTTACCACAACACCTCGGGCGCGCAGCAACTCGACCCAGCCGCCGTCCGAGCCCAGCCGCGGCCAGCTCGCGCCGCCCAGCGCCAGCACCGTCGCCGCCGGGCGGACCAACACCTCGCAAGATGCCGCCGCGAACCGCAGCGCCCCCGCGTCGTCCCAGCCAACCCAGCGGTGGCCCATGTGGAACCGCACGCCCAACCCGGCCAGCCTTCCCAGCCACGCCCGCAGAAGCGGCGTCGCCTTGAATGACCGCGGGAATACCCGGCCGCTGCTGCCCACGAACGTCTCGTGGCCCAGCCCGGCGCACCAGGCCCGCAAGGCATCAGGCGGAAAAGCTGCGATCGCCGGCTCCAGCGTGGCCCGGGCCGGGCCGTAGCGGTCCAGGAAGCGGTCCAGCGGCTCCGAGTGGGTCAGGTTCAATCCGCCGCGCCCGGCCAACTGGAACTTGCGGCCCGCGGACGGCATGCGGTCATAGACCGCGACCGCCCTGCCCGCCTGCGCCAAATGCTCCGCCGCCATCAGCCCGGACGGGCCGGCGCCGATGACAGCAACCGGCTCCATGTCGCCGCCGCTCAATCCTGAAATAACTCCGCCGGCGACGGCGCCTCCCGCGAGTAGCCCGCCGCGCAATAGCCGCCGCCCTGGTAGCGTTCGGACACCGCGTTGCCGCTGGTCTTGCCAACGAGCTGCCCCGCGAACCCGTCCGCGCTGTCGCTGGGCACCCACCCAACGCGCGCCCGCTGGTCATGCCGCCACCAGGTCATGCGCGCATTGGCCGACGCGCCCCAGACCGCGCAGTGCCCGACCGGGCCGGCCATGACGCAGCGCTCCATCAGCCGGGCCAGGTCCGCATAGGACAGCCAGGTCGCCAGCATGCGGTCGTCGCGCGGCTCCGGGAAGCTCGAACCGATGCGCACGTTGACGTTCTCCACACCGTGCTTGTCCCAATACAGCCGGCCCATCAGCTCGCCGTAAGCCTTGGAAACGCCATAGAAACTGTCGGGCCGGAAGTCGCAGCCGGCGTCCAGCACGGTCGTGCGCTCGTGGAAGCCGATGCTGTGATTGCTGCTGGCGAACACGACGCGGGCGCGCTCCCGCCTCGCCGCTTCGTAGATGTGATACAGCCCGCGGATGTTCGGGCCGAGCACCTCCTCGAACGGACGGTCGACCGAGATGCCGCCGAAATGCAGGATGGCGCCGCAGCCCTCGGCCAGGCGCAGCATCGCGACCCCGTCCTCCAGGTCGGCCGCGGTGAAGCGGGCGCCCGGCGGCACGGCGTCCGGAAACGGCGCGATGTCGGTCAGCCGAAGCTTCCAGCCCAGGCCCGCCAGGTGCTTCGCCAACACGCGCCCGAGCGCACCGCTGGCGCCGGTCAGCAGAACAGGCCGCGCTGGTTTATCACTCATGGCAACCTCGACGGAATGGATGGCCGGATAGTGTTTCGCGGGCTTGCCCTCGGGTCAAGCTAGCGTCAGGGTTGCGCCCATGCAGACCCTGACCCAAGCCGCCGCCGCCCTCGCCGCCGGACGCACCACCGCGCGTGCGCTGATCGAGGCGTGCGTCGAACGCATCGCCGACCCTGCGGGCGAAGGCGCGCGCACCTTCATCGCCGTCTATGCCGAACAGGCGCGGGCCGGGGCCGACGCGATGGACAACCTGCGCCGAGTCGGACGCGCGCCGGGTCCGTATGCCGGCCTGCCCATCAGCCTGAAGGACCTGTTCGACGTGGCCGGGGAGACGACCGCCGCCGGCAGCATTGTGCTCGCCGCCGCCAAGCCTGCCAGCGCCCATGCATCCGTGGTGTCCCGCGTGCTGGCCGGCGGCTTCGTGCCGGTGGGCCGCACCAACATGACGGAATTCGCGTTCTCCGGCATCGGCATCAACCCGCATCACGGCACCCCGCGCAGCCCTTGGAAGCGGGACCGCGACGGCCAAGGCGGCAATATTCCGGGCGGCAATATTCCGGGCGGCCATATCCCCGGCGGCAGCAGCTCCGGCGCCGCGGTGTCCGTTGCGGACGGCATGGCGCTCGCGGCGCTGGGCACCGACACCGGCGGGTCCTGCCGGATTCCGGCGGCGTTCTGCGGCGTGGTGGGCTACAAACCCACCGCGCGCCGGGTGCCGCTTGACGGGGTGCTGCCGCTGGCGCCCTCGCTCGACAGCGTCGGCCCGCTGGCGCCCAGCGTGCAATGCTGCGCCATCATGGACGCCGTGCTGGCCGGGACCGTACCGGCCAGACTGGCGCCGCGTGCGATCGAGCCGATGCCGTTGCGCGGGCTGCGCCTGGCGGTGCCGGGCAACATGGTGATGGACGACGTCGATGCCGTGGTGGCCGAGACCTTTGGACGCGTGCTCAACCGCCTGGCGACGCTCGGTGTGCGCGTCACCCATTTGCCGTTGCCGCAACTCGAGCGGATCGCGGCGGCGAATGCCGGGGGCGGGCTGGCGCCGGTGGAGGCGTATGCCTGGCACCGCAAGCTGCTGGCCGAACACGCGGACGGCTACGACCCGCGGGTACGCAGCCGCATCGAACGCGGCGCGGCCATGACGGGGGCCGAGCTGATCGCGCTGCAGGCCGCCCGCACCGAAATACGCGCCAGCATGGACGCCGCCACCGCCCCCTACGACGCGGTCGCGATGCCGACCTGTCCCATCTTGCCGCCCCGCCTCGACGCCTTCGCCGACGACGCCGACTATACCCGCATCAACAGCCTGGTCCTGCGCAACCCGTCGCTCGCCAACTTCCTGGACCGTTGCAGCATCAGCATTCCCGCCCATCGCCCCGGCGACGCGCCGGTCGGATTCATGCTGATGGGGGAGACCGGGGGCGACGCCCGCCTGTTCGCCATCGCCGCCGCCATCGAAGCCATTGTCAAGGAATAGGCCCGTGCACCGCAACCTGCTGCGAACCGCCGTGCTGCTGCTCACCCCCGTGCTTCTCTTCGGATCGCAGGCTCAGGCACAGACGGTACAGAATGCACCCTTGGTCCTCTTCGGAGTGCCGGCCCAGGCACTATCAGTGCTGGACGCCATTCTGGTCCGTGGTGTCATCCGCGTTGGCCTCACTGGCGATTACAGGCCGTTCTCAATCAAGGACAGCACCGGCAAGTTTGAAGGCTTCGACGTCGACATGGCGGAGAGCCTGGCCAAAGGACTCGGCGTGAAGCTCGAGATCGTGCCGACCGCCTGGCCTACGCTGATGGCCGACCTGCAGGCGCAGAAATACGATATCGGCATGGGCGGCATCTCGGTAACGCTGGATCGGGCCAAGACCGCCTTTTTTTCATCGCCAGTGATGCGGTCCGGCAAGACGCCGATCGCACGCTGCGCCGACCAGGCCCGGTTCACCTCGCTCGCCGCCATCGACCAGCCCGGCGTCCGCGTGATCACCAATCCCGGCGGCACCAACGAACGCTTCGCCCGCGCCAACGTCAAACAGGCCGAGATCGTCGTGTTCCCGAACAACGCCGCCATCTTCGACGAACTGGTGGCCAACCATGCCGATGTCATGATGACCGACGCGGTTGAAACCCGGCTGCAACAGCGCCTGCACCCCGAGCTATGCGCCGTCCACCCGGACCAGCCGTTCGACTTCTCCGAACTCGCTTATCTGCTGCCGCGCGACCCGGCGTTGAAGGCCTGGGTCGATCAATGGCTGCATATCCAATCCGAAACCGGCGAGGAGAAGCGTCTGCTGGAGAAATGGCTGAATTGAGGAATCATGCCCGGCGGCCGGCCGGGCATGAGACGCAGCATCAGGAAAAGCTGACCTTCTCGTTGCCGCCCGGGTTCGGCGGGGCGCCGGTCAACGCAGCCTTCAAATAGCCATAGGCATGCACCATCGTACTATTGGGCGCGTCCCAGTATTCCGCCATGGCGACGTCGACCTTGAGCAAGGCAATCTCAGGATCGTCCTTGCCCTTGGGGAACCAGGTGCGCATCGACTCGCCCCAGTGCGCGTCGATCGCGGCCTTGTCCCGCACCAGCCGGGCCTTGCCCGACAGGCTGACGTAGTCCTGCTTGCTGGGGTCGGCATAGGTGACGCCGACGCGCTGGTCCTGCTGCACCTCATCCACCTTGTGGCTGCTGGCGCGGGTGAAGAACCACAGCGTGCCGTCGAAGTCGCTCTGCGCCGCTACCATGGGGCGGGCACGCAGGTTGTCGTCGTCCTCGGTGGTCAGCATGGCGAAGGTGATACTTTTCATCATCGACCACATCTTCTGCGTGGCTTCGGTCTGGCTCGTCTCGGTCATGGGTGTCCCCCTCTTGCTAGGTCACCAGTATCAACCGATGAGGGCGGGCTCGGGTTGCACGGAGGCTGCATTCCTGCCAAGGCGCTGCAGGAGGCGTGACGCGGCTCGACGATCAGGGCGCGCGTGGCTGAATGCCCAGACAAGCCGTCGGTGACCCGGATCGACCACTCGCCAGCCATTGCGTCGGGTGGCAGCACGGCCGACCAGTGGGCGCCCGCCGATGCGGCCCGCATTACGCCCGACATCGGTCGAACCTGGACGCCGGCGGGGTTCAACAGCTCGACGCGTAGGGCGTGGGCATCGGCCGGCGTCGGCCCATCCCGGCCCACGCGCCAAGTCAGCCGCTCGCCAGGTTCCGCATGGCCGGGACCCGCCAGCGTGGGCGCCGGCAGCGGCGTGGCCGAAACCGCCAGGATCGTCGGCTCAATCGGGTCCAACCCAACATCGAGCCGATCCGACCATCGTGGCGGCCCCGGGTGGCGCATGTCGTAGATAAAGCCGGGCGACCCAAGCTGCATGCCCACCACGCCCGGCGCACCCCATGGGACCATGGCCTGCAAGGCGATGATCCCAACGCCGCCATCCTGGAACACATGCGCATCCACGTTGGCAGCGCGTTGGCCGTCGGGACCCGTCAGCACAATGCGCGGCACGACCCCAGCCGTGGTCAGCAGTCCGGCTAGCGCGGCCAGCCCGGCGGCGCTCGACGGTTCCGCATCCGGGCGCACGACCTGCGGCATCATCGCAATCCCGGCCAACGGGCTGGCGGTCCGGCGGCGGCTATGCTGGTCGAAGACGCCGGGTTCGGTGTCGGCCAGCACCGTGCCGCCGCGCGCGGCAAAGCGCCTGATCTCACCGACCTCGGTATCCGACAGCGCGATCGCGTGCGGCAGCATCAGCACACGCAACCCCGCATCCTGCAACGCGCCGCCCTCAAGCAGCTCCGACGACAGCCACCGCGGCATTATCCCGAGCTCGCCCAAGCGCCCGGCCGCCTGCCGCCGGGCAGCGCGCCAGGCGTTGTCGTCCAGCTCGCGCTCCGCATCGCGGTCGGACCACCCTGCGCCGCGCGGGCGCTGGTCGAGCATCCAGCGCGTACGGAAGCTCGCCTGCGAATACAGCATCGCGACGCCGCCAGGCGCTGGCTGGCTGGCGATGATGGCCGGGGCGACGACGCGGAGGCTCGCAGCAAGCGCCGCGAGCGCCCGTCCGCGTGGACCAGGCTCGCCGGCCGGCGTGACGGTGTCGTCCTGCTCGTCCCACACGATCATGCCGCGCCCGCCGCGCAGCAGGTCGCGCCAGGCGGCATGGGTCGCGCGCTGGCCGTTTTCAAAGATCGTGCGGAGCGGGATCAGCGCGGAGTTCAGGCCATGCGCAATCTCCAGCGAGTTGCCACTGTCGTAGATCTCCATCACGTCCACCGCGCCGGCCAGCCGGCCATAGTCGTAGCCGCCCCAGCCCGGCACCTGCGCGCCCTCGATCGCGGCCAGCGCATCCGGGTCGGCGCGATGCACGGCGTCGGTCCCGGCACGGACGGCGCGCGCAAACGACACGTCCATCCATGCCTTGAAGTCCGCCCAGGCCGAGAAATTGTCGTCCGTGCGCCGCATTGCATCGTCCGTGAGTTCCGGCACGACCTCGTCCCACGCGGCAAAATGGCTGCCCCATTGCCAATTCAGCGCGTCGAGGCCGGCATACTGGGTGCGCAGCCACTCCTGCATGGCCGCGATCGAGGCCGGCGAAGTGTCGAAGTCCCAATTGGCGGAAAGGTCCCCGATCCCGGTCTCGTCGCCAAGGTTATAGAACAGCGGGCGGTCAGGCGCCTGGCTTCGGACCACGGCGTCCAGCCGTGCCGCCACGTCGGCGGCCCAGGCCGGGTCTGACAGGCCGGGCTCACGCACGAACACGCCCAGGTCATCCGGCGCCTGCTGGCGGCGCGCCCGGGCCGCATCGAATAGCCACGAAACGGACTTGCCCGGCGTGGCGCGGTGATACGGCGCAAAAAGATCGGTTGCGATGTTCTCGACATACCAAGGCAGCCCTGCCCTGCGCCGTGCCGCGACGGCAGCCGGGTCGATCTGCCCGCCGGTGCCGCGCAGCTTGACGCCGGTGAACCCCATGCGTGCCAGCCCGGCCATGCCCGCCGCGCCATGGTCCTGCCACATGATGAGCTGGTAATCGTCCCAACGGCTTGGCGCCGCCATCGCCGGCGCCATGCCAATTCCAAGGCAGAACGCCAGCACCGCTCCGCGGGCAATCATCCTCCCGAAAGCTGCCGCTTCACGACACCGAGCAAGCCATGGGCGGCATTCTTCAACTCCTGCAACGCGGCGCCGCTGCGGTGGCGCCAAATGCCATCGGACGCGACTTCCCGGTCGGACGCAGCCACCACATTACCCTCCAGCGCCGGTGCGCCCGTCGTCCAGTCCAGCAACAAGGTTGCCGGACGCCCGGTTTCATTCAGCAGCCGGTTCCGCCGCATGACGACGCTGGTGGCCCCGTTCGCCAACACCGCCGCCTGATGCGCCTCGTTGCCTGGCGAGAGTTCCAGCACGTTGTCTTCCAACAGCAGGCTGCCGCCCGCGGCCGAGACCGCGAGCCTGGATGTGGCTATTGTGTTGCCGGTCAGCTCGGTCTCGGCCGCCGCCGAGCCGACCTGGCTGCCTTTGACCCCCGTGAATACCGACCGCTCGACCTGGAGCAGCGCCACTTCGCCGACCGACAACGCCACAGTCGGACGGTCGCCCGACACTCCGCCGCCCTCGAACCGGCACTCCACCACCCGGATCGCGCCCGGCCCGCCGATGCCAGAGAGCACGCCGACCTCGTTGTTCACGAATTGCACGCGTTCCAGCAGCAGCGACTGCCCTTCGAGCCGGATGCCGGCGCCGTTGCCGTCCGGCACCCGAGCACGCGCCAGGGTCAGGTCGCGGACGACGGCGTCGTTGCCGCGGATCACCAATATTGCCTTTGCCCCGCAGGTGGTGTCGGACAAGACGACGCCGGGCGCACGGCCCGCGACGGTGACGGCATCCGCGACCCAGGTGGCGCAATCATAATAGGTGCCGGGCTCGATGAGCACGATGTCGCCGGGTTGCGCCTCGGCGATGGCGTGGGACGGCAGGTCGAACTCCTGGCCCGGCCCCACCCCCAGGGTCCGCGCACCCGCCGGTGCCGCGGCCATGATCGCGACGGCGCAAAAGGCTGCACGCATCGCGGTTCAGCGCGCTGCGGTCACGACACCGTCGCCCCGCAGCGGCTTGGCTCGGCCCGAGACATGGTTTCCGCGCAGCACCGCCTCGGTCGCCGTGAAGTTGGACACGAACATCGTGTCGTAGCTGCCGGCATTGCGAAAGGTGTTGTCCTCGATAACAATCTCCCGGGTGGCCTGCGTCACGCCCTCCGCGCCGATCTCGATGGCCGTGCTGCGGTTCTCCGCCATCGGACCTTTTTCCATGGTGTTGCCGCGGATCACCACCGAGCCGCCATTGGGAATGTCGATCAAATAACTCGCTGTGCCCTCGGCCCCGTCGCTGATGGTGTTGCCGATGATCTCGGTCCGCTCCGCGCGCGACTTGATGTGGTGGCCTTGCCTTGTGTCGCTGAAATGCGACCGCTCGACCAGCAGCAGCTTTGAATTGCCGACGTAGATGCCGTGCGAGCAGGCCTTTTCGCAGGTCCCGTTCCGCTCGAACACGCTGTCGCGCACGATGACGGTCGAGCCTTCGACGCCGGTGAGGATGCCGTTCTGGTCGTTGATGAAGCGGACGCCCTCGACCAGCAGCTTCTCGCCCTCGCCGCGTATGCCGGCGCCGTTCGCGTCCGGCACGCGGGCGCGCGTCAACGTCAAGTTGCGGATCGTGACATCGGCGCCGGTGGTGATGAACAGCGCCTTGCCGTTGCAGGTCTTGTCGGTGATGACGACCTTGTCGGCGTCCCCTACGCCCTCGACCACCAGCTTGTCCGCCTGCCATACGGCGCAGTCGAAGTACTCGCCGGGGAAGATCTTGACCACATCGCCATCCCGGGCGGCGGCGGCGGCGAGCGACGGCATCTTGTAAGCCTTGCCCTCGCCGACCTCGAGCGTGCGGGCATGGGCGTGCGGAACCAACGCCGACAGGGCGGCGAAGGCTACGATCCCCGCTAATGTGGCCAGGCGCGTGCGTGGTGCAGGCATCTTCGTGCTCCTCGTGTCTGCAAGTACAATATCGTAATACTTGCAGTTCCACAACGATTCACGAACCGGTGCGTGTGCTCCGGACCAGAATGCAACCGTCAATGCGCCACTGCCCGGACGGTTCCCGCTCCATGGAGTATAACGCCAGTTTCGGTTCATTGTCGGGGCCGATAAGCTCGACCTGCTGCACGATCGTGCTGTCGCCGACCAGCAATTCGGAGAAATCGAACGAACGCGGACGGTGCACGGCGGGATAGGCGCGCCGCACCATGTCGAGGAACCGGGCGGGGTCGGCGAACTTTTCTTGGATATGCGGCGAGGCAAAGGCATAGGCAGCGCTCGCGTCGTCGCGTCCGAAGGCCTCGAGCTGCTGGGTAATGACGCCGCGTATCGCCTCTTCATCTTCGGCAGACACCGCGGACTGCGCCCATGCCGGCCCGGTTAGCATGAGCAAGACGAACAGGATGCGGCGCATGGCGTCAGTCCCCATCGGCGCTGCTGGGCGCCAATTGCAGCCCGACCAGCGCCGGGTGCGGGCGCTCGGCAACCAGCGACCCGGCCATGGCCCGGCGGTATGCGCGCAGGATCGGCGCCGGCGCCAACTCCTCAGGCGTGAGAAACAGGCCCAGGCGCCGTGCCAAGCCGCCAAGGGTCGTTCGGCTGGACCAGATCGCCATGGGAAGCGCGAACACCAATCCAAACAGCAGCGGGGCGCACCAGGCCAACAGCGCCGCATCGGCCTGCAGCAGGACCAGGAACCAGGCGATGCCCACGATCAGCGTGCCGCGCAGACGCAGCCAGCCCTCCGCCCAGGATACGCCGCGGTCGTCGCGTGGCTGCGCATCCCATCGCACCGTCTGCCCAAGCAACAGCGCCGCGACGTATTGCGTGTAGAACGCGATCAGCAGGGCCGAGATGACCAGCGCGGCCAATTGCTCAAGCACGGCGCTGGCCAGCAGGCGTCCGCGTCCGCCGAACGACCGCGCCGCCCGCGGATCGAGCAACGCCGCCCCCAGGCTCAGCAGCTTGCCGGCATAGAGCAGCCCCAACACCAAGATGGCGAGCGCCGCATGGGCCGCGCCACCGCCCAGTAGCAACGCAGGCACGAAGCCGCCGCCGAGCACC
This sequence comes from Acetobacteraceae bacterium, assembly GCA_965277495.1. GTDB lineage: Bacteria > Pseudomonadota > Alphaproteobacteria > Acetobacterales > Acetobacteraceae > CAHJXG01. The sequence continues at coordinate 682,319 of OZ255824.1, forward strand.
GCATCGAGGGTCGCCAGCCCGAGGAACAGTACCGCCAGCGGGCCGGACACGTAGTGCAGCACGCCGTATCCCAGATGGAACCGGCCCACCGGACGGAGCCCGGGATGCCGCAGCAGGCCCGAGTGCTGCAGGTTGCCCTGGCACCAGCGGCGCTCACGGCTGGCGAAGTCGACCAGGTTGGCCGGGAGCGCCTCGAAGCTCTCCAAAATCTGCGGCAACACCCAAACCTCCCAGCCGGCGGCGCGCATCAGGCTGGCCTCGACCACGTCGTGGCATAGGATTTCGCCACCGAACGGCTCCGGCCCGGGCAGCACCGGGAGGCGGCAATGCGTGACGAAGGGCGCGATGCGGACGATGGCGTTATGGCCCCAGTAGTTGCCGTCGCCCCCCTGCCAGAACGTCAGGCCCTCGACCAGCATCGACGTGTATAGCCGGGCGGAGAACTGCTGCACCCGGGCGAACAGCGTTTCGCGGCCTACCGGATACGGCACCGTCTGCACCATGCCGGTATGCGGGTTTGCATCCATCAGGCCGATCAGCGTCGCGATCGCGCTGGGTCCCATCAGGCTGTCGGCGTCGAGCACGATCATGTAGTCGTAGCCGCTGCCCCATGTGGCGCAGAACTCAGCCAGGTTGCCGACCTTGCGTCCGGCGTTGCTGGCCCGGCGGCGATAATGCAGTTCGCAGCCCGCAGCGGTCCGCCCGCGCAGTTCCGCAAATGCCCGCGCTTCGGCGGCGGCGACCGCCGGGTCCTGCGTATCGGACAGCACGAACAGGTCGATATTGCGCAGCTTCGCGTCGTTGACCGCGCGCACCATCACCTCGACCGCGGCGAACACGGCGCGCGGATCCTCGTGGTGGATCGGCATCACCAGCGCGGTCCGGCTTTGCCCGGATGGCGCCGCCGAGACCCGAAACGTGCGCCCGGACAGGCGGGCCAGGAAACCCAGCACGGTCGGCCATCCGGTGAGCGCCAGGTAAAGCACGTTCACCGCCAGCAGCGCGAGCAACGGCCAGCGCAACGGGTCGGCGATCCCGGCCGTCAGATACGTCGCGAGCCCGGTCGCCAGCGCCGTGGCGCCGCCAACCGGGACGACGAACGCCGCCCGCCGCATCCAGCCTGGCGCGATCGAGCGCAGCAAACTCACCTGGCATAGGCTTGCGGCAGCCTGATCGGGCCGAAGGGAGCCATGGAGCGGTTGCATCTTCATTGCCGTTACGGCCTGTACCTTATTGAGGGGTGCGACGGCAATGATCTAACCCCTACAATATGGCCGCCAGGTGGCTGCCGGAAAGCAGTTCCAAGGCAGCACCCGGAACCGCCAAGAAACGCTCCGCCGGGCGGCCCCGGCCCTCACGCAACGCAAACTCCCGCAATGCCGCCGCGAGCGGAGCCGGGCCGCCGAACTGGAAGCCAACTTGGCTGGCATAGCCGCATGACGCCGCGATCTTGCGGTCCAGCCCGTCCGCAATCCCAAACACGCAGTCCCGCATACCGGGTCCGCCTACATGCGGAACTGCGCCAGCGTTACGGATTGCGTACGGCGTGTCTCGATAGAAAGCAAGGTGCCGCGGCGCGGCGTGCGCCACCGCATGGATCATCTGCCGGTGGTCCACGTGGTTGCCCAGGCCCTGCGGCGCCAATACCAGCTCCGGCGCCAACTCATCGACCAGGGACGAAATCTGCTCGGCCAGGGGACGCCATACCTCGTCCCCGGCCAAAATTGCGCCGAACAGCTCGTGCGCAGCGGCATAGCCGCGGTGCGGCGCCTCGGGCAAGCCAAGCCAGCGCAGGTCGGACACGCCGAGGATGTCCGCCGCCGCGCGGTCCTCGTTGCGCCGCACCGCCATGTAATCGACGTCCGGACCCAGCCCCTTGTCGGTCTGGCAGGCCAAGGCGAAACCTGTCGCCGGCAGCACGGTCGCGGTGAACGCCGTCGCCAACACGGTGCGCCAGCCAGCGTCGCCCAACTGCGCCAGCAGCCCGCCGCACGAGAACGCAGCATCGTCCAGATGCGGAGACAGGAACAGCGCGGTCGGCATCTACAATAGATGTGGCTCGGCACGAAACCGGCAGGGGGTGATTGGCAATTCTGGCGGCCAGGCGAGGTCGGGAGGCTGCCCGGCCACCGCGGCGTAAACGTCCATGATCTGATGGCCGACCTTTGACCACGAATAAATCGCCCGGCATTCCTCATACGCCGCATCTGCAAGCCGGCGGAGCAGCGCGCCATCCCGCAGCACCCGCCGCAGCGCCTCGGCCAAGCCGGTCCGGTCGCCGGGCTCGGTCAGCAAGCCGTTCTCGCCGTCCCGGATACAATCGATCACGCCAACCGACCGGCAGGACACCACGGCGAGCCGGCTGGCCATGGCCTCGAGAATAGTGTTGCTGAAGCCCTCGGCATAGGTCGGCGACACGAAGATGCCAGCCCGGCGATACACCGCGGGCACGTCGGCGTAATCCACGTATCCGGTCATCTCGACGCATGATTGCAGGCCCAGGAGCGGGATGGACGCCGCGGTCTCGTCATAGGTCGGCCCAATGCCGGAGATCAGCAGGCGGAACTGGTCGCCGGTCGCCCGCAACTGGCGCGCCGCGTCCAGCAGGTCCAGCACGCCTTTCCGGGCGTCGACGCGTCCGTGATACAGCATCACCGGCGGATCGTGCTCATGACGGGCTGCTTCGGGATGGAAACGGCCGACGTCGACGGCGCCGGGCACGATGGTGAACCGGGCGCGGTCGGTGCCCAAGCGCTGCACGACCTCCTGCGCGAACGACTCGCAGCCGATCAGCACGGCGTTCGCGTGGTCCAGCACCCGGGTCATCGCCAGCCGGTGCGTCTCGCAGCAACTGCCGACCCAATGGCCGTCGCCGCCCTGGATCGAGACGACGTTCGGCACGCCGAGGATGCGCGACGCCTCCAGAACGGCCCAGCCGCAGGGATAGCCGTATTGCGCGTGCAGCACGTCGAACGGCTGGCGTGCGTGCTCATTGACGATGGCCGCGACCATGTTGGCCACGTCCCGCTCGAAGTCGCCGCCGTCCTGTTCGCCGACCTGCTCCAGCCCGATCACGCGCACGCCGGGCACGTCGGGGGGCGGGCCGCCGCCATAGACCCGGCGGCCGAAGTCATCGCCGCGATATTGGCTGATCATGGTCACGTCGTGCCCAGCCGCGACCAGCTCGCGCAGCAGGTTCAGCGCATAGACGCTCATGCCCGAGATCGCCGGAAAGAAGCGCCGGCTGATGAAGCACACTCTCATTGGGCAGCCTTGAGATAGGCGAGGGAGGCGGGGATCATGGTGTCGGCGCGATGGCTTTCCCGCGACATCTCGACGCAGACCAGTTTGTCGAAACCGGCCACCTGCAGCGCGCGCAAGACGCTGTGCACGTCCATGTCTCCCTCGCCGAACGGCAGGTGGATGTGGACGCCGCGCTTCATGTCCTCGATCGTGACGGTGCCGAGATGCGGCGCGAACTCGGCCACTGCGGCGGCCGGGTCACGCTCGCCGGTGACGATGCAGTGCCCGGTGTCGAGCGCCAGCTTCAGCCCGGGGATCGCCAGCGCCGCCCAGTCGTCGACGGTCTCGACCAGCATGCCGGGCTCGGGTTCCAGCGCCGCCGTGGCGCCCAGGTCCTCGGCACGGCGCGCCACCTGCTCGGCGCCCTCACGCAGCCAGGACCGCGCGTGGCTGGGCGAGACGCCGGGCCTGGGCACGCCGGCCCAGAACGACATGGCGTCGGCATCCGTTTCCACGGCGACCTCGAGCGCGCGGGACAGGAACTCCACGCGCCGGGCACGGCCGGCAGGATCGGCGGTCAGCAAGGTCGGCTCGTGCTTGGCGCGCGGGTCCAACAAGAAACGCGCGCCGGTCTCGATGACGCAGCCCAGGCCCAATTGCCGCAGCCGCGCCGCAACGCGCCGCCGCTCGGTGGCGAAATCGTCCGCGAACGGGTCCAGATGGTGGATGTCGAGCGTCAGCGCCACGCCGTCATAGCCAGCGTCGGCGATCAGCGCCAAGGCGTCGTCGAGCCGATGGTTCGCAGCGCCATTGGTGTTATAGGCAAATCGCAGCGTCAAGGCCGTTCCATAGCGATGGGTGCGCTGTGCACCTCGGGTTCCCGATATAGGGGATACAGCCCGCCGACGATGCGGTCCACCGCCGCGATATCCAGCCAGGCCGGCCCGCCCAGGCGTTCCATGGCGCCAGCCGGCAAGCGGACCGGGGCAGCGCCCGGCGGCGGCGCGCCCAGGCCGGCGAGCGCACTGCCGCGTTCCAGCAGCTTGCGCACGCCGCGTTCGCCGATGCGGTGATAGCTCATAGTCTCGACCTCCAGCCCGGGCACGAGCGCCTTTACCACGTGGACGCCGGGCGCATGCGGCGGCGAGTAGTCGAGATAAAGGATTTCCATGCCGGATTGCGCGAAGCGCCGGGCCAGTTCCTCGACCAGGCCAGTACCGGAAAGCGGCCCGTCCCAGGTCGGCAGCGTGTCAAAGCGCTGCACGCTGTTGCGGGACAGCACGGTATCGGCGAGCCTGCCCTTCAATGCGGCCTGGTCCAACCGCAGCCATTCCATCATGGCGCGCAGGCTGCGGCTCTCCTCGCCGCCGAGCGTGTGATAGGTGCGAAAACGCTCCAAATAGCCTGGCGGCGCGACGCCCGCGATGTCGGCCAGCGGCGCGTGGCTGAACACCTTGCGCATCCGGGCGGCGGCGAACTCGAACACCGCCTTGCGCAGCGCGTGCTCGCGGTCGAGCGACGCCGCCTCGCCGCAGGCCGTCACCATGATCGGATATGGCGCCGCCACGCCGTCCCGCTCGGCGCCGACGCAATACACGTTCGCGGTGCCGAACTCGGTCGCGGCGAACTTTGGCAGCACGTCGATGCCGAGCCCGCGCAGCCGGTCCAGCAGGGCGCGGGTGCGTGGGTCCGTGGGTCCGTCGCCGAGGTCGAGCGCGATGCCGCGATCCATGGCGCGGAAGCCAAGGCCGTTGCCGTCCCGCTGCAGCAGCTCGCACAGGCCATGCCCGATCGCGAAATCAAGTGTCGGCCCGGCGCCGAGGCCGTTGGTGATCGGCGTCGTGAACGGCACATAGCCCGGCGACAGGTCGCCCACCGAGCACGCCGCGATGTCGATCGGCAGCCATACCGTCTCGCCGCCGGGCCAGCGCCGGGCCGGCACCCATTCCAGCGTCGTGCCGCCGTCGACCGGGCTGCCGGCGGGCAGGCATAATGTCAGCGGGTCGGCGACGTTGCGGGCGCCAACCTCCGCCCGCAACGCATCGTAGCTGGCGGCGCGCCGCTCCATCCGGTGGATCTCGGTCGCGGAATGCACCGCCTCCGCCAGTTCGCCGGTGGTGCCGATGATGGCGCTGTCATCGTCCACGCCGTAGCCGACGCCATGCGGCGCGACGCCATGCCAGCGCGTGCCATCCCCGTTCAAGAAGATGGCGTTCCAGCAGGATACGCCGGTGCGGTCGAGGGGCGTCAACGAAAACAGCTCGACCCGGCCCTCCGGCATGGAGGCAACATAAGCGGACGCCGCGTCGGGCAGCGTAGGCGGCAGGAAGTGCTTGGTCATCGCTCGATCTGAATGGGGCGGGTAAAGGGCGGGCCCTCGATGACCTCGTCCAGCAGCTTGAGCGCGGCATGGGTATTGAGGCCGGTTGCGTACTCGAACGGGGTGAACGCCGCCGTAAAATCAAGCTTTTCGAACACCTCGCGGTAGCGTTGCGCCTCGCCGCGGCTGAGCGGGATCTGTTTATGATACGCTTTGTGGCACGAAATGCGCTGTGCCGTGCCGTCGGGGTCGAAGTCGATCTTCAGCGCGTCACCGCAAAAGATCGCCCGGCGCTCGGCGTCATGCAGCACGGAATGGCCCTCGTAATGTCCGCCGGTATGATGCAGCGTGAGGCCCGGGCGGATTTCATAGGCCTCGTCATACGGGATGGTGACGCGGAACGCCTTGGTCCATTGCAGGTCGTCTTTTTGGATCAGCAGGTCCGGCTTGAAGTGGTCCTGCAGTTGATACAGCGCGCCGTAGCCGTGCGGATGGCTGCTGCCGAGCCAGCGTATGCCGCCCAACTCCTCGATTTTGTGCAATTGCGCGCCGTTATACAGCGGCGCTGCCTCGAAGGCGACGTTGCCGTCCGGATAGGTCAACAGCCAGCCATGCCCGTCCAGCCCATAACGCGGCGTGGACCAGAACTCCCAAACACCCGGGATTGCCTCGCGCCAATGATGCGTGAGGCGGGGCGCAACCTGCTCCGGCGTCAGGAACTCCCAGCCATCCTCCGGCAGGTCGTTGCGCACGTCCGAGCAGATCGGGCAGTCCGGCGGCACGGCGAAGTAACGCTGCCAGTGGCCGCAATTGGTGCAGGAATAGGGCCTAAGCGGCATTGTGCACCCCAGGCGGCTTGGCCATCGCCTGCGCCCGCAACACCAACGACATGATGCCGAGGTCATGCGCGGCGGGGAATGGGAAGGGGCTTACGCCCAGGACGGCGTCGGCAAAGGCCTCGACCTGATTGAGGAACGGGGAGCGGCCGGCGCCGGGCACCGGAACGGCCTGGGCCACGCCGGTGGCAGCGTCGATCCACTCGAGCGTGCCGCCGGGCGTCTGCCCCATAGTGTCCGTCGCGATCGCCTGCCCGGCGGTGCCGACGACCTCCAACCGGCGTCGCGGCAGGGTTTCCGGACAGTTATAGGCCACATGCATCTGCACCATGACCCCGGACCGCGACCGCGCCATCAACAGGGCGCCGTCCTCGACGGTGTAGTGGTGTACGCGGGCCTGGCCGATGGCGGCGACGTCGGCCAGCGGCTCGTTCAACAGGTAGCACGACAGGTCGAGCCCATGCGGCGCAAGGTCCATCAAAGCGCCGCCGCCGGCACGGGCCGGGTCGATGCGCCAGTTGTCGCCCGCCCCGCCCGCCGCCCAATCGACCGGCAGCCAGCAGGCATAGACGATGCGGATGGCGGTCACGGTGCCGAGCCGGCCTTCGGCGATCAACCCCGCCAGGGTGCGATGCGCGGCGTGGAACCGCTGGTCGAACGCCGTGGCATACAGCACGCCGGCGCGGCTGCAGGCGGCGACCATGGCTTCGGCGTCGGGCATGGTGGTCGCCATTGGCTTTTCGCACAGCACTGGCAAGCCGGCACGGGCCGCAGCCTCCACCAGCGCACGGTGGGCGTGGTTCGGGGCCGCGACATAGACCGCGCCCAGGCCGGGGGTCGCGAGGAAATCGTCCAGGCTCGCGTGGGCTGGGACGCCGAACAGCTTCGCAGCCTGTTGCAACGATGCCGGCGCCGGGTCAAACAGGGCGGCGAGGCGACCGTTGCGCGATGCCTGGATCGCCGGGCCGGCGTAGTCGCGCGCCACCCAGCCGCAGCCGGCGATGCCCCAGTCCATCACGGGGTTCACCATTGCTGCGGCAAATCCAGCAGCACGCGGCGGCGGGCGAGCCGGTCGGTCGCCGGGTCGGCGCCGGCCACAGCATGTTCGGGGACGTCCGCCTGCATCGGATAGGTCGCGAGCGGGCCGTACTCGCGCTTATACCGCTCCGACGGCCATTGGATCGCCGGACCGGCATAGAGCGGGTTGCGCCGCAGCGCCGCTCCGGCGGGCGGCATCGCCAACCCGCCCGATACCGGACGCGGTTCACCGGCGCCGGTCGCCAACGCCACCGCCGGCGCGCCGGCGATCATGGCGGCAGTGCCGGGCACGGGCGCCCGCGCCTCAATCAGGGCCTGGGTCAGCTCACGGTCATCGTAGAGCAGCGGCATGCCGAACAGCGCGGCGTAGCCTGCCGGGGGCAGCGGCTCGCCCGCCGAAAGGTTGTCCACCAAGGCGTTATGCGCGTGCCCGACCAGGACACGGCCGCCCGACCCGGCGACGCGCAGCATCTCCGCCGCCACGTGCGGCTTCTTCGGCAGGAAATAGAAGGCGTCGTGGCAGAACACGAGCTCGGCGAACCCCGAGGCAAGCGGCCACGGCGCGGCGGCGTCGAAACAGACCAGCCGGGCATCCGGCGCCAAATAGCGGCGGGCCAGCCATAATTTGGCGAACACGATGTCGGCCCCGGCGACTGCGGGCGCCAACCGGGCGAACTCCCGCAAATAGTGCCCGGCGCCGCACGCCAGCTCGAACACGCAGGCCGGGGCGTTCCAATGCGCCTCCGCCAGCGCCAGGCCGGACAGGAACGTCGGATCGGACCAGCGATGGGCGAAATAGGTGCCGACGGCCCCGAATGCCAAGCGGTCCATAGCGGCACGAAATGTCATCGTGCCGGCCTCGCGGACCAGAGCGGTGCGTTCTGCCTCCGAGGGTGGCGGCGTGCGCGCCCAGTTGTCCTGGTCGCCCAAAAGGAGCACCAGTGCACGCTCCGCATCGCCTGCATCGAGCGCCGCAAGCGCTGCGTCCGTCAGCGTCCGGCGGTCGGCCCGCAAGAACGGGATATCGGCGATGACCGGCCACCGCTCCGGCCCGTGGGCGACGGAGTGCGGCGTGTCGGCGTGCAGCGCCTGGCCGGACACCGGGCTGGACAGCGCGCCATCGGGCCAACGGGTCACGGCAGGTTGGCGTCCTGCAGCACCGCGCGATGGAAGCTTTGGGTCGGGCCGGCATGGACCAGGTCCATATCGTCCAATGCCTGATCGACGGTGAAGCGGGCAACCTGGTCGTAGTGCCGCATCTGCAGCACGCGGTCGATCACGTCCGCCGCATGGAACGCCCGGCCGACTGGGGTCGTGGCGTCCGGGATCGCCGCCAGCGCCGTCGCCGTGGCAGCCGACAATGGCTCCGGCAGGGTCGCGAGTTCACGGGCGAACAGGGTCTGCATGATTGGGCCAAGATGCGGACCGAGCAGCATTTCGCCGGCAAAGCCGCTATCGGGCAAATGCGCGTTGTGCAGATGATGCGCCATGCCGGCCAGGAACGCAGTGGCCGGGTCGGCGTCATAGCGGGGCGCCAGCACGGCCGCGAGCACCGCCACGACCAAGCAGTGGTCGCCATGCCCCTCCGGCGGTTCCAAAATGATGCGCGGCTTGCCCGGGCAGGTCGCGCCGGCACGCGGCTGGCGGATCAGCGCTTCGGCGAACTCCGGGGTTGGTCCTGGCAGGAACCGACGATCGAGATGATCGCGAAGCTGCTCGGCGAGCGTGGAGTCAACCGGGGCCGCGACCTCGTTGAACGAACGCCGCAGGATCTCGGTCGCCTCGGCGTTCGTCAGGCCCGCCACCAGCAGAACGCCGCGGTCGATGCCGCCGAGCCGGGCGGCTGCGATGGCGCTGGCCGTCGTGAGCAGCGCGACCTCGGCGGCGTCTTGCCCCGCTGCCATCGCACCCCAGGCCCGGCGGAACAGCCGCGAGGCCATACTGTCTGCACTCGACGCATCCCGGACACGCTTGAGGTCGCCGAGCTCGGCTGCGAGCGGCACCAGGCCAGCTAGGCCCGCCGCCTCGCCCGGCACGCTGTCCAGCACCTGGCCGCGCCGCCCGAACGCTGATTTAAGCCGCGAGCCAATCAAGAAGGACGCGCTCCTGCACTGGGAAGCTGTGCTCCTCGCGCTTGCCGGCGGGGGTCATTGGCGCCTTGAAGAACAGGCCAAGTTGCTCCTGGATGCCGCCGCGGCCGCGCTGGCGCGCCAGGTCGAGCACGCGGGCGATCTCGATCACCAGCGGCGCGGCCAGGATGCTGTCGCGGCATAGGAAGTTGACCTTGATCTGCATCTTCTGGCCCAGGAAGCCCACCAGGTCGATGTTGTCCCATGCCTCCTTGTTGTCGCCGCGCGGCTTGTAATAGCGGATGTCGACGAGATGGTCCTCGACCGGATAGCCCAGGATGTCCTCGAGCACCGATCCCTTGGTATTCAGCTTGCTGCGCAGGCTGTCCGGGTTGTCCAGCGCCAGGCCGTCGCGGTTGCCCAGGATATTGGTGCTGTACCAACCCTCGACATACAGGCTGCGGCTGCGGAACGCCGGCGCCAGCACCGTCTTGATAAAGGTCTGCCCGGTTTTACCGTCCTTGCCCGCCACCGGCACATTGCGGCGCTGGGCCAGCGTCGTCAGTGCCGGGATGTCGGCGGCGAGGCTCGGCGTGAAGTTGCCATAGGGCACGCCCTCAACGATGGCAGCATAGGCGTAGAGCATGGCCGGGCTGATCGCCGGGTCGCTGGCATCCAGGCCCTTTTCGAAACCCTCGGGCGTGTGCAGCGCCGCCGCGGCCTTGTCGGGCCAACGCTCGACCGACGCCAGGTTCATGACCACGAGGTTCTCGATCCCGGAAGCCTCGCGGTAACGGCGGATGTCGTCGCGGATGCGGTCGACCGCCTCGCGGTGCGATTTCGCCACGACCTTGTTGACGCCGTCCACATTCTTGCAGAAGTCGACGCTGCCGACCGCGGGCCACGGGGTCATGCCGCGCATCGCCGGGCCGACAAGCTCGGATTGATCGCGGTCCAGCACCCGATGCTCGCGCACCGCGTTCTCCAGGTCTTCGCCGTGCAGGTCCCACCCGGCGAAGTGCAGGTTGCGGTAGGCCGCGATGCCCGAGGCCCCGACGCCCGCGAGCGGCAGGCCCGCCATGTCGTTCGATCCGGCGCGCAGCATCTCGATGCCGGCGGCGGCCGTGGTGGCGACAGCGCCGCCGAGACCGACGACAAGCACGCCAACACGTCGTCCTGTAGTGGACACGTCCAGCCCGGTATCAGGCATCAGGAGTTCTCTTCTTGTTGGGGGCCGCGCCCGGAATGGGGGCCTTGTGGTAGGGTCGCAGACATAGGCGGAGCCATCGATATGGAAAGGTAGTCATCGCGGCTTATGACAACAACGAGAAGGCTCGGACGCTTCACAGCCACGTGATTAACCACCAAATACTTGAGGATTCAGGGAAATAATGCCCTCGTGTGGCGAGAATTTGGCGTGTTTTGGCCAATTTCAGGGCCGCACATCGCGCATGTCCGGGCCTTTTTCATCCTCCTCGAGATCGCTGTCATCCAGCTTCTTGCCCCGGAAACTATGGTCCCCCTCGTGATCTATCACGTCGTGCTCCAACCGGCCGGCGGTGCGGTCCAGCACGAACACTTCGTGCACGCCTTCTGTTTCCGCCACCTTTCGCGCCGCCGCAACCGCTTCGTCGAGCGACATAGCCGTCCCGTCGGCATGCACCGGCCTGGCAACCTCGGAACGCCCAGGCGCACCCGTTAACGTGATTTCGGTGAGGACGCGGCGTGGATCGTCCTCGTCGAACCGCCGCAGCACGATGACCCGGTGCTTGCGTCCCTCGGGCAGCGGATCGTGCGGGTCCAACCTGATGATTTCGACCATTTGCAGCGCCTCCCCCGCTGATAACGGGCGGGATCGGCATAGGTTCACTCCGTGCGGCTCCCCGCCGCTTGACCATGCCCCTCGACACCCCGCGTTTGATGCCGTAACCCGCTCAAAACAGCGCATTCGGAGGAACGGCGATGGCGCAAAGCTATTCACCACAATTGGCGCCTGGCGCCGCACAAGGCATCGAGCAGCAGACGATCGGGCTGTTCCTGCGCCGGGTCATGCCTCTGCTCGGCGTGATGTACCTGATCGCCTATGTCGACCGCCAGAACATCAGCTTCGCCAAGCTGCAAATGCTGGGACAACTCGGCATCTCCGAAAGCGCCTATGGCCTCGGCGCGTCGCTGTTCTTTATCGGCTATTTTCTGTTCGAAGTGCCCAGCAACTTGATCCTCGGCCGGGTCGGCGCACGGCGCTGGTTCGCCCGCATCATGTTCAGTTGGGGCCTCGTGACCGTGGCGCTCGCCTTCACGACCGGCACGACGATGTTCTACATCCTTCGCTTCCTGCTTGGCGCCTGCGAGGCAGGCTTCTTCCCCGGCGTGCTGTATTTGCTGACGGTCTGGATGCCATACGGGCACCGTGCCCGCATGGTCGGCTGGTTCATGATCTTCAGCGTCATCGCCAACGCTGTCGGCGCGCCGATCTGCGGCAGCCTGCTGGACCTGGACGGGACATTCGGTTTGCATGGCTGGCAATGGGTGTTCCTTGCGACCGGCATCCCCGCGGTGCTCATGGGCTTTGTCACCTTCTTCGTGTTGCCGGATGGCCCCGAGCAGGCGAAGTTCTTGGATGCCGGGCAGAAAGCCTGGCTGCGCGACACCATCGCAGCCGAAAACCGCCGGGCCGGAAAGGTGGAGCACGGCAACCCGCTGCGTGCCTTGGCTGACGGACGCGTGCTGCTGCTGGCGCTGACCTTTGTCGGCTTCCCGCTTGCGGCTTACGGGCTCAGCTATTGGCTGCCGACCGTCGTCAAGGGCTTCGGCGTCTCCAACACGATGAACGGGTTTATCAACATCCTGCCCTGGCTCGTCACCGCCGTAGCACTGTGGTGGGTGCCGCGCCATTCCGAGCAGGTGGGGGAGAAAACCTGGCACATCGTCATCCCCGTCGCGATCGGCGCGGCTTGCCTGGTCGGCAGCGTCGTCGTGCCCGGCGACGTGGCGAAATTCGCCCTGCTCTGCGTCGCCGCCGCCTGCATCTTTTCCGCCCAGCCGATCTTCTGGACTCTGCCCAGCAGTTTCCTGAGCGGAGCGAGCGCCGCCGCCGGGCTTGCCGTCATCAACGCCGTCGGCAACCTTGGAGGGTTCGTGGCGCAGAACGTCGTGCCCTGGATCAAGGACAGCACTGGCAGCAACTTGACGCCGATGCTGTTCCTCGCGGCCTCGCTGGCGTTCGCCGGGGTGATGATCTTCGTCGTGCAGGGCCTGTTGGGGCGGCGTGCCCCGGCGCCCGCAGCGGCCGAGTGAACCGAGATATTCGCAAAGGATTGTCATGAGCGACGAGCTGGACCAGAGCGACGGCGTTGGCGGCAAGCACGCGTCGGCGCGGCAGATGGCGGAAAGGGCGCTGCGTGCCCAAGCGGACGGCGACGCGGATGAAGCCGACCGGCTGTTTGCCGAGGCCGAGCGGATCGACGCCGACGCGGTGGTCGCGGTACTGCAGGAACATCGCGATGATCCCGCGCCTGCCGCCGGCGCCGCGCCGCAAAATGATGCCGAGATCGCTGCGATATCCCGCACCGTCGAACCCGGCGCCGACGCGCCATCCCGCACCGGCATTTCCGGCGGAGGCAGCGGAGCGGACACCCAGGGCACCTGACGAACCCGCGTCCGGTTGAAAAGCCTCGGGCGGCACGGCATAAGGCGACGCCGTGACAGCCTTGGGAGACCGCGATGAGCGACGTCCACGTTGAGACCCACGAATTCAGCGCCGAGGTCGGCCGCCTGCTCGACCTTGTGGTGCACGCGCTCTATTCGGACCGCGAGATCTTCCTGCGCGAGCTGGTTGCCAACGCTGCCGACGCCACCGACCGGCGCCGCTACGAGGCGCTGACCAACCCCGCCTTGGCACTGCCGCCCGACGCCAGCGTCCGCATAGTGCCGGACAAGGCTGCGCGCACGATCCTGATCGCCGACAGCGGCATCGGCATGGACAAGGAGGAACTGTCGGCGAACCTCGGCACCATCGCGCGGTCCGGCACCCGCCGGTTCGGCGCCGAAGCGGCGGCGGCCAAGCCCGACGAGAAAATGAGCCTGATCGGCCAGTTCGGCGTTGGTTTCTACTCGGCGTTCATGGTTGCCGAACGGGTCAAGGTCACGAGCCGCCGCGCCGGGTCGGAGCAGGCGTGGACCTGGGCGTCCGATGGGGCCGGCGCCTTCACCCTCACCCCGGCCACGCGGGACGAGCCCGGCACCAGCGTCTTGCTGCACATGAAGCCGGATGCCGACGAGTTCCTGGAACCGATCCGGCTCGAGACCATCGTGCGCAAGTGGGCGGACCATATCACGGTGCCGATCACCGTCGCGACCGAGGGCGAGGACCGGCCCGCCAACGCCGGCACCGCGCTGTGGCGCAAGCCGAAGAACGAGGTCACGCCCGAGCAGTACAAGGATTTCTATCGCCATCTGGGCCAATACGACGAGCCCTGGGCCACCCTGCATTGGCGGGCGGAGGGCGCGCTGGAGTATTCGGCGCTGTTGTTCATACCGGGCTCGCGTCCGTTCGAGCCGGTCGATGGTCCCCGTGAAAGCCGGGTGCGGCTGCATGTCCGCCGCATGTTCATCACCGACGAGGCCGGGCTGCTGCCGTCCTGGCTGCGGTTCGTGAAGGGCGTCGTCGACACCGAGGACCTGCCGCTGAACGTCAGCCGGGAGATGCTGCAGGCGACGCCGGTGCTGGCGCGGATACGCAAGGCGGTGACCAACCGCGTGCTGGGCGAACTGAAGACGCGCGCCAAGGACGAGGAGGATTTCGCCAAGCTGTGGGAGAACTTCGGCCCCGTGCTGAAAGAGGGCGTGTGGGAGGACAACGAGCATCGCAAGGAATTGGCGGCGCTCATGCGGTTCCGGGCGTCCGGGCACGAGGGCTGGACCGGGCTTGATGGGTATGTCGCGCGTATGAAGCCTGAGCAGGAGGCGATCTACATCCTGACCGGCGACGACGCCGACGCGCTGGCGCGGTCGCCGCAGGTGGAGGGGTTCAAGGCTCGCGGTGTGGAGGTTCTGTTGCTGACCGACCCGGTCGACACGTTCTGGCCGGAGCGGCTGTCGGAATGGGAAGGCAAGCCGATCCGCAGCGTGACGCAGGGCGCCGCCGATTTGTCCAAGCTGCCGGTGGTGGCGGCGCCTGAGGGCGAGGCGGCCGACATAGAGAAGCTGCTGGCGGCGTTGAGGACGGAGTTGGGCGATGCGGTGGGCGACGTGCGCGCGACCGACCGGTTGGTGGACAGCGCGGTGGTGCTGGCGGCGGCCGGGTTCGGGCCGGACCTGCAGATGCAGCGGCTGATGCGGCGTCATGGCCAGACCGGCATGGCGAGGCCGCCGGTGCTGGAGGTGAACCCGCGGCATCCGCTGATCCGCAGCCTGGCGGACCGGGCAGAAAGCGGCGCGGACCTCGCGGACGCAGCCCATACGCTGCTCGACCTGGCGCGGGTGCAGGACGGCGACATGCCGTCCGACCCGGCCGCCTTTGCCCGCCGGGTCACCGCGGCGCTGGCCGGTTAGGGTCTGCATGCATCGTGCGGCTTCCCCTCATGCGGCCGCGGGCAGCAAGGAGAGATGCGCCAGGGGGTTGACGACGGCAATCGTGCCCAAGGCTGGCGCCGGCACCGCCGGAATGGCGAATGACGTGGTTCCGGTCACCCGAACTGGCGCCAGTATCGCAAGGTGCTGCGCGCCCAGGTCGACCGCATTCACATAGAGGTGGCGCGGAGCCGCCGATGCCGCGCTGTCCATACGATTGGCGAACACCACCGAAGCCGTATGCGGACCCGCTGTCAGCGGGACGAGGAACGACAGTTTCTGCACCTGGCCCAGCGCGTGCGACGCGGTAATGGCCTGCATCCCGCCGAGTTGCTTCCCATCCAACTGGAAACACGCCTGCGCATCGCCCTTCCAGGCATCTTCGGACAGGCTGAACACCAGCGTGGCCTGCCCACTGCCGACCGGCGAGGCGAGGCTTAGCGCGGGGCGGGCGGTCAGTACTGTGGTTCCGGTCTGCCCGACCGTCCCGCGGTTGCTCGGCGCGCTGCCCATGCCAAAAACCCGGTTGCCGTCCATCGTCGCCGTGGCCCCGGTGGCGTTCCAAACCGCAATTCCCTTGGGATCGTCGTTCACGATGGTGTTGCCGCGCACCACCAACGACGAGTTCGGATTAAGGCGCCCCTCTTCGCCAAACGCGATGATGACGGGGTTGGGGGCGTTGACGCCCTTTTGGATGACGTTGCCCTGGATCAATGCGTTGCCGCCCTGCGGCAGGTCGATCGCATAGCTGGCGTTGCCGGAGTTGTCCTGGATGCGTGACCCGGTGATCACCATATTCAGCGCGCGGCTCTTGATCTCATGCCCGATGACCGCGTCATGGAAATAGCTGTCCTGGATCGTGAGCTGCTTGATGACGCCGACGTAGATGTTATGGGTCAGGCCATTGCCGTTGCCGTTATGCCCGAACTCGGAGTTCTTCACCGTGATGGTCCCGTTCACGTCGGGGGCGCCCAGCAGGCCATTTTCGTTGTCGTGGAAATATGAGTTGGTGATGACGAGGTTGCCCGCCTCGTAGCGGATGCCCGCGCCGTTCTGGTCGGCCACCTTCGCGCCTGAGAACTCGAAATGATCGATCGTGACGTCATTGTCGGTCGTAAAGATCGCCTTCCCGTTCGTTGGCGCTGCCGTCGCGATCATTTTGACCATGCCGCCAATGCCTTGCAGCGTGATCTTTTGGGTTATCGTTGCGAAATCGTTGATGTAGGTCCCGGCCTGCACCGCGATGACGTCACCGTCGTGCGACGCTGCGACCGCGTCTGCGATGCGCTGGAATGTTTGGTGGATGCCCACCGTCAGTGTTGCCAATGCTTCTATCCCCGTTCATGGCCAGCCGCGCTGTGCCGAGAACAAGGATTAGACGCACAATCCTTAATTTGAGATGAAGGAGGATTTCATGACGGTTTTTGCGGCAGGGGTATCCCGGCCAGCGCCTCCCAGACACGGATGACGAAGGCGTCGTCGCGCCCGCCATGCCCTCCGGCGGCGGCCGCCAGGAAAAGCTGGTGCGCGGCGGACGCCATCGGCAGCGGGAAGGTCAGCGCCCGCGCCTGGTCCAGCACGATCCCCAAGTCCTTGACGAAGATGTTCACCGACGACAGCGGCGTGTCGTCGCCCTCCAGGATGTGCGGCACCCGGTTCTGAAACATCCAGGAACTGCCGGCGGACGAACTGATGACCTCGAACAGCGTGCGCGGATCGGCGCCGGCGCGGATGCCCAACGCCATCGCCTCAGCGGCCACGGCGATATGCACGCCGGCGAGCAACTGGTTGACCATCTTCACCGTGCTGCCGACGCCGGGATCGTCGCCCAGGCGCCAGACCTTGGACGCCATCACCTCCAATGCCGGGGCCGCGCGTTCGAATGCGGCCGGGCTGCCGCTGGCCATGACCGTCATGCTGCCGCCCCTGGCGCCGACCGCGCCGCCGGAGACGGGCGCATCCAGGAACAGCCGGCCAGATTCGGCCACGCGCGCCGCCAGCGTGCGGGCCGCCTCGGGCGCCACCGTGGTGCAGCACAGCACGACGCCGCCCGCGACGACGTGGGACAGCGCGCCCGCCTCGCCAAACAGCGCCTGTTCCGCCTGCGCGGCGTTCACCACGAAGACGACGAGCGCGTCCAGCTCCCCGGGGAGCTCGGCAGGGGCCGCGACGCAAGCGCCGCCAGCCGCCTGCAGCTCGGGCCACGCCTCCGGCCGGATCTCGCAACCCGCGACCTCATGGCCGGCCTTTGCCAGGTTGAGCGCCGCTCCCATGCCCATGGACCCCAACCCGATGACCGCGACTTTCATGCGCCCCTCCCCGTTGATCCCCGGAGCATGCACGATCAGCGGACGCTGCGGAACCGCTCCACGGCGGAGACCAGGGCCCGGCGCACCCCCGGCTCCAGCGCCGAGTGCCCGGCGTCGGGGATGACGGTCAGCCGGGCGGACGGCCACGCTGCGGCGAGTTCGAAGGCGGTGCGCGCCGGGCAGACCATGTCGTAGCGGCCCTGGACGATTTCCGCCGGCAGGTGGCCGATCCGGTGCATGCCGGCCAGCAGCCCGCCCTCCGGCAGGAACAGGTCATGCGCGAAGTAATGCGCCTCGATCCGCGCGAGCCCAAGCGCCGTGCGGTCCTGCGCGAACGACGCGACGGTGTCGGGGCTGGGCAGCAGGGTGCTGCAGGAGCCTTCATAGACCGACCAGGCCCGGGCGGCGGCCATATGCACCGCCGGGTCCGGGTCGACCAGCCGCCGCAGGTAGCCCCCGAGCACGTCGTGGCGCTCATGGGGCGGCAGGTGGCCCACGAAGGCCGCGTGCGCATCGGGGAACACCGCGCCAAGCCCGTGCAGGAACCATTCGACCTCGACCCGCCGCCCGAGGAACACCCCGCGCAGCACCAGCCCGCGCACCCGGTTCGGATAGGCCTGCGCATAGGCCAGCGCGAGGGTGGAACCCCACGATCCCCCGAACAGCAGCCAGCGCTCGATGCCGAGATGGCGGCGCAGGGTTTCGATGTCGGCGACCAGGTCGGGCGTCGTGTTGTGCGCCAGGCTGCCGAGCGGACGCGAACGCCCGGCGCCGCGCTGGTCGAAGATGACCACCCGCCAGAAATGCGGGTCGAAGAAGCGGCGATGTACCGCGCCTGCGCCCGCGCCGGGTCCGCCGTGCAGGAACAGCACCGGCTGGCCGTGGGTCGCGCCAACCTGCTCCCAATACATCACGTGGCCGCCCGATAGCGGCATGTAGCCGGTTTCGAACGGTCCGATCTCGGGAAACAAGTCTCCGCGGGGCATGCCTTAATCTACACCGAAGCGCGCGGTGGCGGAACATGCCCGCAGCGGGTAAACGACTCCCATGATCACGGATGCGTATCGCGGATGGGTGGCGCTGGGCGCATTGGCCGGGTTGCTGGCGGTGGCTGCGGCGGCGGGGGCGGCGCATCTGCCGGTCGACGCTGGCGAGGCGCGGGCCATCGGCTCCGCCGTGCAGATGCAGGGCTGGCACGCGCTGGCGCTGGTGGGATGCGGGATTTGGGGCGCACGCGGCGGCCGCCTGGTGCATGCGGCGGGCGGGGCGTTCGCGCTCGGCGTGCTGCTGTTCTGCGGCACGGTGTATGCCGGCGCGTTGGGCGGGCCGCATTTGGGCGTGTTTGCCCCGGTCGGCGGCACCTTGCTGATGCTGGGCTGGCTGCTGTTGGGCCTGTCCGCGATCCGGCCCGCGCCTCGGCATTGACCACGGCACCGCCGGTCGCCAGCGCCTATTTGGCCGCCGAGGGCCTGGAGCGTCCGCTGGCGGAGGAACTGGCCCGGGCTGGCGTGGCCGTAGCCGCGTGGCATGGCCGGCTGGCGCTGTCGCCCGACCCGCCGTACGCCAGCGCCTGGGCATTGGATGTCTGGACCGCGCCGCAGCAGCACGCCATTGCGTCGGTGAAGACCGCTGCCGGCCTGCTGCGGGCGCAGCAACGCAACTGGTCCGCCTACGCCGTCCAGGACCATCGCCGGATGGCGCTGATCGAGGGCCACCTGCCTCCGGTCCGCGCGCGGCCGTTGCGCTTTCCCGAACCCGCGCCCACGTCGCATCTGGGCGCATGGACCCTGCTCGACCGCGGCATGATGTTGGCCAGCCCGGCCAAATCAAGCCCATTCCCGCTCGGAGAGTGCGGGTTCGAGGAGGACCATATCGGCCCACCCAGCCGAGCCTACCTCAAGTTGTGGGAGGCGTTGACCCGGTTAGGCGCCCATCCCGGCCCAGGCGACCGGTGCATCGACCTTGGGGCCGCGCCGGGCGGCTGGACCTGGGTGCTGGCCAGCCTCGGCGCATCGGTGCGCGCGGTGGACAAGGCGCCGCTCGATCCACGCATCGCGGCGATGCCTGGCGTCGAGCAAGTGATCGAGAGTGCCTTCGCACTGCCGCCGGAGCCGGTGGATTGGCTGGTGTGCGACGTGATCGCCTATCCCGCCAGGCTGCTGTCCCTCGTGGAGCGGTGGGTCGCGTCCGGGATGGCGCGGCACATCATCTGCACGATCAAGTTCCAGGGCGAGACTGATTTCGACGCGGCAGACGCGTTCGCTGCGCTGCCCGGCGGGCATGTGATGCACCTGTTCCACAACAAGCACGAACTAACATTCCTATGGATGAACAGAACGCCCGGCGTGTCCATCGGCTCGTATGCGCGTCGCTAGACACAAGGAGCGTCCGCCGGCGGTGAGCACTATCTGGCACAAGCATTGCTTCCCCGACCGAATACCAACTGCCCGGAGCGCGCAATGGCAACTACGATCACCGTGATATATGAGAATGGTGACGACGCGTCCTTCGATCTCGACTACTACATGGCAAAGGACATGCCGTTGGTCGACGAGAAGTTCAAACCTTTCGGCATCAAGGGATGGCGCGTGCTCAAAGCCGTCGGCACGCCGACAGGCGAGAAGCCTCGCTACAGCATTATCGCCAACCTGGAATTCGACACGGCCGAGCAGTTCAAGGCCGCGGTCGCAGCCGAGGGCGGCCCGGTTTTCGGCGACGTGCCCAACTTCAGCAACAAGGCGCCGGTGGTCGTGATCGGGGATTTGGTAGGCGCGGCCTAGCTATCGCAGGCCTCCAAACCGGTTGCGACAATTTTGGGCACCGCCCGCCGATGGGCGCGGCTTGCAACATCTAGCGACACACGCATCCTAAACCGTTAACTTTTCTCGCTCTCCCGCGGCGCGGTCTCGCTGGCCTGTCGATCACTGGTGGGCAGCGCCTTGGCGTCGGCGTCCTCGGTCCCCTT
The DNA here is from genome assembly GCA_965277495.1 of Acetobacteraceae bacterium. GTDB lineage: Bacteria > Pseudomonadota > Alphaproteobacteria > Acetobacterales > Acetobacteraceae > CAHJXG01. The sequence goes on from OZ255824.1 coordinate 702,670, forward strand.
TGGAATGCCATGCGGCGTGTTTCCGGTGGGGTTATGGTCGGGGCTGGCGCCCTCAGACGGTGGATCGTCGGTCTGTATCTTTGGCTGGTTCATGCGCAGGAAACGCCAACCTACGGATGCGGTTGCGTCAAGCCAGCGCCTGCGTCACCGCGTCGCATACCCGCTCGGCGTCGGCGGCGGACAGGTCCGGGTGGATCGGCAGGGCCAGGATACGCCGCGAAAGGTCGTCCGAGACCGGCAACTCCGCGCCGTCATGGTGGGCGGCATAGGCCGGCTGCCGGTGCAGCGGACGTGGGTAATAGATCGCGGTCGGCACGCCGGCGTCGCGCAGCGTGGCCTGCAGCCGGGTGCGCGCCGCCTCGTCCGGCAGCAGCACGGCGTAGATCGCCCAGGCGCTGGCGCTGTCCGGCACGCGGGCCGGAATGACGACCGCGTTGCCCAGGCGGCGGTCGTAAATCTGCGCGATGCGTTCCCGCACCGCCAACTCGTCGTCGAACACGTCGAGCTTGGTCAGCAGCACCGCCGCCTGCATCGTGTCCAGCCGGCCGTTCATCCCGGTGCGCAGGACCTCGTAGCGGGTCGTGCCCTCGCCATGGCTGCGCAGGCTGCGATACAACGCGGCGCGGCCGTCGTCGTCGGTGAACAATGCGCCGCCATCGCCATAGGCGCCCAGCGGCTTGCTTGGGAAAAAGCTGGTTGCGGTCGCCTGCGCCTGGGTGCCGAGCCGCGCGCCATGCAGGACGGCGCCGAAGCTTTGGGCGCAGTCGTCCAGGGTGAACAGGCCCTCCGCCGCCGCGATCCGGTTCAGCGCCGGCCAGTCGGCGGGCTGGCCGAACAGGTCCACCCCCACCAATGCGCGCGGACGCAGGCGACCGGCGGCACGCACCTCGGCAATGCGGGCGGCAAGATGCGCCGGGTCGATCTGGAACGTGCGGGGATCGACGTCCACGAACACTGGGGTCGCGCCCAGCACCAGCGGCACCTCGGCGGTGGCGGTGTAGGTGAACGCCGGCAGGAACACGGCGTCGCCGGGTCCGATGCCCTCGGCCATCATGGCGATCTGCAGCGCGTCGGTGCCGGAGCTGACGCCCACGCAGTGCCGCGCGCCGCAATAGGCTGCGAGGCGTCCCTCCAGCTCCGCGACCTCCGGCCCCATCACGAACTGGCAATGCGCCAGCACGGCGTCCAGCCGCGGGCGGAGCGCCCCGGCGATGCGGGCCTGCTGCGCCTTCAGGTCCAGGAACGGGATAGGCTCGGCCATCTCTATTCTCCAGGTAGGCGCACCCGTCCAGGCGCGCCCTCAGCGTTATGCTCGAACTCCGGGATCATGCGTCCGAGCAGCATCAGCGCCAAGCCGGCCTGCCCGGCCCGGCAGGCCGCGGCGATCTCGTCGATGGCGCGTCCGACGATGGCCGGGTCGGCGGTGCGCGGCGCGGCCATCAGCAGGCCCGGGTGCCCGGTCGGCACCGGCGGCTCGCTGCCGTGGAATAATTCCTCAAACAGCTTCTCGCCGGGGCGCAACCCGGTGAAGCGGATTTCGATCGATCCCGGCTCGGGCGTCCCCTCCGCCGGATGCAGGCCGGCAAGCCGGATCATCTGCCGCGCCAAATCCACGATTCGCACCGGCTCGCCCATGTCGAACACGAAGATGCCGCCCTGGGCGCCGGTCGGCAGCGCCGCGTCGGCCATGCCCACCACGCTCGCTTGCAGCACGAGGCCCACCGCCTCCCGCACCGTCATGAAATAGCGCTGCATGTCCGGATGCGTCACAGTCAGCGGCCCGCCACGTTCAAGCTGCCGGCGGAACAGCGGCACGACCGACCCGGTGCTGCCGAGCACATTGCCGAACCGCACCGTCACGCAGCGCATCCCAGCACCGCGCCGCGCCGCCACGTCCAGCGCCTGGCAATACATCTCCGCGAGCCGCTTGCTGGCGCCCATGACGCTGCTGGGGTTCACCGCCTTGTCGGTCGAGATGAACACCATGGCATTGGCGCCGACGGCGCGCGCGGCCTCCGCCACGTGCCGGGTGCCGACGGCGTTGGTCAGCAGGCCCTCGAGCGGATTGGCCTCGACCATCGGCACGTGCTTGAGTGCCGCGGCGTGGAACACCAATTCCGGCCGCACCCGCTCGAACACCGCGCGGATGCGGTGATCGTCGCGTATGTCGGCGATCACGGTCTCGCGCGGCACGTCCGGATGCGCCTCATGCAGTTCCTGGTCGATCTGCCACAGCGCGTATTCGCCGTTGTCGAGCAAAGTCAGGCTGCCGGGGCCGAGCGCTGCCACCTGGCGCGCCAGTTCCGACCCGATGGTCCCCCCGGCGCCCGTCACCAGCACCCGGCGTCCATGCACCAGGCGCGCCATGCCGTCCCGGTCGAGCGGCACCTGCGGGCGATTGAGCAAGTCCTCGATCACGACCGGGGCAAGCTCCAGCGCGCCGCCGCCGTCCGCCGCGGTCTGCAGCGCCGTCGGACGCGGCACGCGGCGCACCGGCACGCCCTCGATATCCGCCTGGGCCAGCAAGGCGGCGAGCGGTGCGCCGGCGAGGTCGGGCTGGGTCACGACCAAGGCGGACGGCAGCCGGCCCTCGCTGCGCAGCCGGGTCAGGACCGCCGTGGCCTGGGTGATCGACCCCAGGATGGCCTGGCCATGGATGCGGCGCCCGGTCTGCCCCTCCCGAACCGACAGCATGCCGATAACCCGGAACGCGGTCCGGCCCTCGCCGTATTCGAGCGCCCGCAGGAACAGGTCGGCCCCCTCCCCGGCCCCGACCAGCAGCACGGATTGGGCATCCGCCGCGCGTCCGCCGCGCCGCGCCACCCGGAGCCGGTAGATGACCCGCGGCGTGCCGAGCGCCACGATCAGGGTCAATGCGTGCACGACGGGGAACGTCGGCGTAGGCAGCGGGAAGCCGGACAAGACCAGCAGCAACGCGAACAGCACGGCGCTGACGACGCTGCTGCCCACCAGGCCCACCAGGTCCTCGATCCCCGAGAAACGCCAGTATTGCTGCGGCATCCGGAATGGCAGCCCGGCCACCAGCAGCGTGACCGCGCCCCCGGCCACGAACCACAGCGGATGTAGCAGCCCGCCGCCGGGGTCGGCGATATAGCGCGCCAACGGCGTCGCCACGGCGGCGAGCACGCCGTCCAACGCGACGTTCAGCAGGATGCGGTTGACCGAGCGTTGCGATGGCATCGTCCGGACCCTATAGCCCACCCCGCGCCGCTTAGCAGTCCCCCATCGCCGGAAGCCCCGATTGACCACAGACGCCTTTGCGACGCACCTGCTGTTCTGCGCCGGCCTCGCCTTGCTCTCGGCAGCGTTGGTGTCGATGATGACCCGCGTCGGCGTGCTCGACCGTCCGAATGCCCGCAAGGCGCATACACGGGCGGTGCCGAAGGGCGGCGGAGTCGGGGTGGTGGGCGCGTTCCTGGTGGGGATTGCGCTGCTGTATCGCTATGCCGAGTTCTCCCGGCTCGCCGACCCGTATTTCCGCGGCGTGATCCTGGCCGCCACCGCCATCGCCGTCGTGGCCTTCCTGGACGACATGCTGGACTGGCCATTCACCATCAAGCTCGGCGCGCAGTTGGCGGCGGCGGCGCTGGCGGTCGGCAGCGGGCTGCTGGTGGCACGGCTGAACCTGCCGTGGTGGGGGCCGGTCGAGCTCGGCTGGACGGCGGCGCCGCTCACGCTGATTTGGATCCTGTTCGCGACCAACGCCATGAACTTCATCGACGGGCTGAACGGGCTGGCGTCCGGCGTGTCGGCCATCGCCTGCCTGATCCTGGCGGCGATCGCGGCGACGTATGCCGGGTGGTTCGTCTATTTCGCCTCGCTGCTGCTGGCGTCCGGGCTGCTCGGCTTCCTGCCGTTCAACTTCCCCCGCGCCCGCATCTTCATGGGCGACGTCGGCAGCCAGTTCTGCGGCTTCGTGCTGGCGGTGCTGGCGGTCGCGGCAGGGCGGTTCCAGGGTGTCGACCTATCGATCCTGCTGGTGCCGATGCTGCTGTCCGGCGTGCTGTTCGACGTCGCCTTCACGCTGGTGCGCCGGACCCTCGCCGGCGACCGGGTGACCGAGGCGCATCGAAGCCATCTGTATCAAATCGCGCACCGCTCCGGCATGGACGCCACCGCAGTCACGCTGGTGCATTGGGGATTCGTCCTGTGGGGCGGGCTGTGCTGCGTGCTGTTCGTGTCGGCGCAGGGGTGGGCGAAGCCGCTGCCGGTGTTGCTCGTGGTGCCGCCGCAGCTCGCCTGGGTGGCGTTGGTGACGTTTCGCGCGCGCCGGGCGTCGTTGGGCCGGTGGTAACGCGGAGCTACGCGCCATATTTGTCATCCATCATGGGTTTGGCGGCCATCAGGGACATACGACCATGCTGCAACGCATTGCAATTGCAACTCTCGTCACCTTTTTGGCTGCCGGGCCAGCCGCCGCCCAGGCTCCCAACCCATCCTTCAACGTGGTCAATCGTGGGTCGAGTGCGATCAACCAAGTCTATGCCACCCCGGCCGGCATGACCACCTGGGGCCGCGACCGCATCGGCGGCCGTCCAATCCCGCCGGGGCAGACGGGTCCGGTTCGCCTGCCGGCCGATGGCAACTGCGTCTATGACATCCGTATCGTCTATGCGAACGGACAGTCGGATGAGCGGCGCGAGCTCAACACCTGCAACGTCGACAACGTGATTTTTCCATCCTCCGGCGGACGCAGCGCGACGCTGCCGGGCCGCCAACAGGCGGGCGACGATCCTTCTTTCCGCCTGGTCAACCGCGGGCGCAGCGCCATCAGCGAGCTGTATGCCAGCGCGGAAGGCGAGGACGATTGGGGCGAGGACCGTTTGGGCGACGACACGGTCGCCCCCGGCGCGGCCCGTGTCGTGCGCCTGCCGAACGGCCCATGCCTCTATGATGTGCGGATCGTCTATGCGAACGGCGAAGCGACCGAGAAACGGCACCTCAACCTGTGCGGCATGAACGACATGCGCGTGCCTTGAGGCCCATTATCCGTTGTTCCCCTGGCGCCTTCCGATCCGAAGCCTTTTGTTGGCGCCGGCAAACCCGTGTAGCCTGACCGGAACGCCGCGGGCCTGACCCGGGGCAAAAGGGGGAAGCATGGGCACGACGCTAGGCGCCACGGCGCAGGCGCCTGCGGGTATCAAGCCGGCCCGGCGGCGCAACTACGCCCGGCAATACTGGCCGTTCATCGTGCCGGCCGGCCTCGTCGTGTTCGCCGTGATCCTGTTCCCCTGGATCTTCACACTGTTCATGTCGGTGCATGATTGGCACATCGGCGGCGACCGGACCTTTATCGGCCTGCGCAACTATGCCCGGATGCTGGCCGACGAACGGTTCGGCTGGGCCATGCTGCGGACGTTCTATTTCACCGCCGCCTCCGTGTTCCTGCCGATGGTCATCGGCGTCGCCGCGGCCGTGGTGTTCCACCGCAACTTCCCGGGCCGCGGCCTCGCGCGCACGCTGTTCATCATGCCGATGATGGCCACCCCGGTCGCCATCGCCCTCGTTTGGACCATGATGTTCCACCCGCAACTCGGCGTGCTGAACTATTTGCTGACCAGCATGGGCCTGCCGCCCAGCGCATGGGTCTATTCGAGCAGCACCGTGATCCCGACGCTCGTGATGGTCGAGACCTGGCAGTGGACCCCGCTGGTGATGCTGATCGTGCTCGGCGGCCTCGCCAGCCTGCCGACCGATCCGTATGAGGCGGCGGTGCTCGACGGCGCCAATCCGTGGCAGGTGTTCCGGCATGTCACGCTGCCGCTGGTCTGGCCGTTCATCATGATCGCCGCCGTCATCCGCGGCATCGATGCGCTGAAAGCCTTCGACACTATCTTCGTCATCAGCAACGGCGGACCCGGCACCGCCAGCGAGACGCTGAACATCATGCTCTACCTTGAGGCATTCAGCTTCTACGACATGGGCTATACCTCGGCCATCGTCGTGGTGTTCTTCGTCCTGATCCTGTTGATCACGCTGCTCATGCTGCATTTTCGGCAGCGGGATGCGCTGTCTTGAGCGCGGCCATGGGCAACCGGGACAGCATCGCGCGGCGTTCCACGCCCGCGCGCCGCCGGGTCCGCCGCATCATGGGGCGGGTGGGGCTTTATGCCTGCGTGCTCCTGCTGATCTCGCCGGCGCTGTTCGTATTCCTGTGGATGCTGTCACTATCTTTGAAGAACGAGGTCGACAACACGGCTTTCCCACCGGTGTTCATCCCCAATCCGCCGACGCTTGCCAACTTTGCCGACGTGTTCCGCAAGAACGACTTTCTGCAATATACGATTAACTCGATTATTGTCTCATTCAGTGCGACCGGGGCAGCGCTGCTGATTGGAGTCCCAGCGGGATACGGAATTGCCAAGGCGAAAGCCACCCGCGCGGCGTTGCTGATATTGGTAGCCCGCATCACGCCCGGCCTGTCTTACCTGATTCCGCTGTTCCTGCTGTTCCAATGGATCGAGCTCACCGGGACACTGACGCCGATCGTCATCACGCATTTGGTGATTACGATCCCGATCGTGGTTTGGATCATGATCGGTTTTTTCGAAGGCCTGCCGCCGGAGTTGGAGGAGGCCGCCCTCGTTGACGGCGCAACGATTTGGCAGGCGTTCCGTTACGTGGCACTCCCACTCGCCCGGCCCGGCATTACCGTAGCAACGATTCTGGCATTTATCTTTAGCTGGAACAACTTCATTTTTGGGATCGTGCTCGCCGGACGAGAAACGAGAACGCTGCCGGTGGCGGTCTATAACGTGCTGACGTTCGAGCAAGTGAGTTGGGGACCCCTTGCGGCAGCGGCACTCCTGGTCACCGCGCCAGTCTTGCTGCTGACGTTGCTGATGCAAAAGGAGATCGTGGCGGGCCTAACCACCCGTGGCGTGAAAGGCGGCTAGTAGAAGCCGCCATGTGACGTTTCTTTAACGCAATCACGCCGTTTTCTCACGTTTCTTTGACGGAATTACGCGGTTTGGCTTTTACGCGAACCCTCGCCATGCGCGCCGCTGCCGGACGACGTTGGCTTTTTGGCGATTGCTGTCGCCTCGACCATGATGCCGCGCAGGTCGCGCAGGAATGCTTGGCCCTTTAGGGTCCGCTGCACCAGCACGCTTCGGCGGTCCATTGGGTCAACCTTGCGGCGGGCGAGGTCGAGTTCGCCGAGACGGTCCAGCGCGCGGGTGATCGCAGGCTTGGATACATTCAGGTCGGCGGCAAGGCCACGCACTGTATGAGCGCCGTCCTGCAAATAACAAGTCAAGAAAACACCAAGCTGTCGCGCCGACAGGTCCGGCCCGTCACGCCGGACAAGAGCGACGATGGTGTCACGAAGGATGCCGACCGACTGGTCGGCGGATGGATTGGCTGCCACGGCGTGGTCCTTTCTTTAGACAGGGCTAAAATTCACCCAAGCAACGGTTAGCAGGAGAAGCAAGTCTCGGAGGCTGATCGTCACCGAGTCGTTTTTAATTGGTGACACTACGGATCGTTAACAGTGTCTAGCAAGCGTTCCAGCCCCATGAATGATCACAGGGTAGTCATCTTGCGCTCCTAACCTGGTTTGTGAATGTGATTTAATGTTTGGAGTAACAAAAATAATGCGCGAAGGCCCATTGCTTCGCCGCCCTCGGGCCGCCCAGGACGCGATTGATCGTTCCAGGCGTAGGTATCGAGATGCGCCCAGACCGTTCCGGGCACGACGAAACGCTGCAGGAACAACGCCGCCGTGATCGCGCCAGCCATGGGCTTGCTCGAAACGTTGTTCAGGTCGGCCACCGGGCTCGCCAGCCAAGGATCATAGCCGGGCCACAGCGGAAGCCGCCACAACGGGTCGCAGCAGGCGCGTCCGCCAGCCATCAGGGCCTCCGCCAGCCGGTCGCCCGCGGGGGTATGCGGCGTGAACAGCGCCGGAAGATCGGGACCCAGCGCCACCCGCGCCGCGCCGGTCAGCGTCGCCGCGTCGAGCAGCAGGTCCGGGCGCTCATCGGACGCCTCCGCGAGCAGGTCGCACAGCACCAGGCGGCCCTCGGCGTCGGTGTTGCCGACCTCGACGCTCAGCCCACGCCGGGTGCGCAGCACGTCCAACGGGCGCATGGCGCCGCCGGAGACCATGTTCTCGACGCAGCCGATCCGCACGCTGAGCCGCAGCGGCAGGTCCGCAGCCATCGCCATCTGCGCCAAGGCGAGCATCAACGCCGCCCCGCCCATGTCCTTTTTCATGCGCAACATGCCGGCGGAGGGCTTCAGGTCATAGCCGCCGGTGTCGAAACACACGCCTTTGCCGCACAACGCCACCAGCGGCGCGTCATCCTTCGCGGCGCTGCCCCGCCAGGTGAAGCTCGCGACCCGGGGCGTCCGCACGGAACCGGCGCCCACCGCCGCGATCGCCGGATATTCGTCCTCGAGCCGCTCGCCGGCCACGATCTGCCCGGTGGCGCCGAAGCGCGTGCCCAGCGCCAAGGCCGCGTCGGCCAGCTCCGCGGGGCCGAGGTGGTTGGCGGGCGCATTGATCAGGTCCCGCGCCATCCATGTCGCCCGGGCGGCCGACCGCGCCGCTTCGGACCCGGACGGCGCCAGCAGCTTCGCCATGGCCAGGCGCGGCTTCGTGTGCGCGGTGTATTGATACGCGCCCAAGCAGAAACCGAGCACCGCGTCATCCATGTTGAAATCGCCCGGCTCCAGCCGCGCCAACACGCCCTCCGGCAAAGCCGCCGGCAGCCCGCCATGCGCGAATGGGGTCCGGTCCTCGCCGAGGCCCAGCAACGCGCCCGCCAGCCCGTCCTTGCCCGGCAGCAACGCGAGCTGCCCCGCCGCCGCCGCGAAGCCGCCAGCCCGCACGAATGCGCCGTGGTCCGCCTGCGCCGCCAGCGCCGCGTCAAGCCCGTCCGGACGCACCGGCCATACCGGGAGCACAGCCGCCCCGTCCGGCGCGGCCTCGATGAGGCAGTCCAGTTCACGGTCGAACATCGAACACCTCCATGCGATTCGCCGATTCGCACCGGCCCAGCCGGATGTGTTGCATATCCATATTGATTGGCAAGGCAACGCAAGCGTGGCCCGGCCCTCGAACAACCCGGCTTGCATTCTGCCGGCAGAGGCCCAACCATCCCCGCATGTCGGGCTTCCCCTCCCGGGTCAAGGCGGTCCTCGGGCCAACCAACACCGGAAAGACCCATCTGGCCATCGAGCGCCTGCTCGCGCATTCGTCGGGGATCATCGGCTTTCCGCTGCGCCTGCTCGCCCGCGAGAACTACGACCGCATGGTCGCGCGCAAGGGCGTGAAGTCGGTGGCGCTCATCACCGGCGAGGAAAAGATCGTGCCGCCGGGCGCGCGTTGGTATTCCTGCACGGTGGAGGCCATGCCGCTCGACCGCGCCGCCGAGTTCGTCGCCGTGGACGAGATTCAGCTCTGCGCCGACCCCGACCGCGGCCACGTGTTCACCGAACGCCTGCTGCACGCGCGCGGCCTGGTCGAGACCATGTTCCTGGGCGCCGAGACCATCCGTCCCCTGCTGCAGCGCCTGGTGCCGCAGGCCGAGATCGAGACCCGGCCCCGCCTGTCGCAGCTCACCTATGCCGGACCGGTCAAATTGGTCCGCCTGCCGCCGCGCAGCGCCGTCGTCGCCTTCAGCGCCGGCGAGGTCTATGCGATCGCCGAGCTGATACGCCGGCGCCGCGGCGGCTGCGCCGTGGTGATGGGCCGGCTGTCGCCCCGCACCCGCAATGCGCAGGTGCAGCTCTACCAGAACAAGGAGGTCGACTTCCTGGTCGCCACCGACGCCATCGGCATGGGGCTGAACATGGACGTGGACCATGTGGCCTTCGCCCGCCTGAGCAAGTTCGACGGCCACCGCCCGCGCCGGCTGACGGCCGCCGAGGTGGCGCAGATCGCCGGACGGGCCGGACGCGGCATGCGCGATGGGACGTTCGGCACCACCGCCACCTGCCCCCCGCTCGACGACGACCTGGTCCGCGCGGTCGAGGGGCACGAGTTCGAGCCGCTGGAACAGCTCTATTACCGCAACGCCGAACTGGATTTCACCACGCTTGACACGCTGCTCGCCACCCTGACCGCTGCGCCGCCGCGGCCCGGATTGGTGCGCGGCCCCGACGCGACGGACCTCGAGACATTGGAAACATTGTCGCGCGAGGACGACGTGCGCAGGATGGCGCGCGGACGGCGCATGGTGCGGCTGCTGTGGGAGACCTGCCAGGTTCCGGACTTCCGCAAGCTGGCGGATGACACCCACACCCGGCTTTGCGCCCGCATCTTCGGCCATTTGGCGAACGAGGGCACGATCCCGACGGATTGGCTGGAGGGCGGCATCGCTGCGCTGGCGCGGACCGAGGGGGATATCGACACGCTGATGCAGCGGCTCTCGGGCGTGCGCATCTGGGCCTATATCGCCGCGCGGTCCGATTGGGTGCGCGATGCGCCGGCCTGGCAGGCCCGCACCCGCGAGGTCGAGGACTTGCTGTCCGACGCGCTGCACGAACGGCTGACGACGCGGTTCGTCGACCGCCGCGCCGCGCATTTGCTGCGCCGGTTGGAGGAGATCGACGGGGAAGAGCTGCTTTCGGCCGTCACCGCCCGGGGCGAGGTCGTGGTCGAAGGGCACTCGGTCGGCCATGTCGGCGGTTTCGCCTTCCTGCCGGACCCATTGGCGGAGGGGCAGGAGAAACGCCTGGTGCTGCGCGCCGCCCGCCGGGCGTTGCGGGAGTGGATGCCGCGGCAGGTCGCGGAGCTGGAGGCGGCGGACGACGCCGCGCTGTCGCTCGCGGCCGACCACAAGCTGGCCTGGAACGGCGTGGCGGTGGCCCGGCTGCGGCCCGGCGCCAGCCTGCTCCGCCCGCAGGTCGAGGTGCTGGACAGCGAGTTCCTGGACGGCCCGCAGCGCGAACGGGTGCGGGTGCGGCTGGCGCGCTGGATGGCGGGGATGATCACGCGCGACCTGGCGCCGCTGTTTGCGGCTGAGGCGGCGGCCGGGCCCGACCCGGCGCTGCGTGGTCCGCTGCACCGCATCGTCGAGGCGGGCGGCGTCGTGCCCGGCTATACCGAGCATGATATTCCCCCAACGCTGCGCGGGCGGCTGAAAGCCCTGGGCGTCCGCGCCGGCCGGTTCGCGCTGTTCCTGCCGGCGGCATTGAAGCCGCGCGCGCAGGCGACCCGCGCCGCGTTATGGGCGGTGCGGGCGCGGGTCACCACACCTGTATTGCCTGCGCCAGGGCTGGTGTCGGTGCCGCCGCCGCCAAATTGGCCGCCGGGCTTCGCCGCCGCCATGGGTTGGCTGCCGGCCGGCCCGGTGCTGCTGCGGTTGGATGTCGCGGAGCGGATTGCCGCCGAACTCGCCCACGCCACGCGGTTCCGTGCGGCTTCGGTGCCGGACGGGCTGGCCTCGCGGCTGTCGATCCGGTCCGAGGCGGTGCCGGCCGCCCTGCGCGCGCTGGGCGTGCGGCTGGCGCCCGGCGCGGTGTTGCCGTCCGACCAGTATGGGCCGCCGTCGCCGGCCATGATGCTGCCCGGGCGACGCCGCGATCAACCAACCGCTGCCGCACCGCCGCCTGCCCCGCGCGTGGCCGATGGGCCGTTCGCGGCGTTGGTGGCGTTGCGGCGGTGACGGAGGGCACGTCCGGGGAGGACCGGGCTTGGCAGCGGCTCGACAAATGGCTCTGGTGCGCGCGTTTCATGAAGGCCCGGTCGGACTGCGCGCGGCTGGTAGCCGGCGGGCTGGTGCGCATCAACCGGCAGGTGACGGACAAGCCGCATGCCAGGCTGCGTCCGGGCGACATCCTGACGCTGCCGTTGCGGCAGGATGTCCGCGTGGTCCGGGTGCTGGCGCTGGCGGCCCGGCGCGGCCCGGCCCCGGAGGCGCAAGCGCTGTATCAGGAAATTGCGGGGCACGAGACCGCCGCGGAACCCTGATATTCCCCGCAGCCGCTTGCGCCTGGGGTGAAAGGACCGCATATCGCCCCACTTCAACGGCGAGACCCGGAACAGCCGCGTCTGGGATAGGAAAGGGCTAGCGATGACCTACGTGGTCACCGAGAATTGCATCAAGTGCAAATACATGGATTGCGTCGAGGTGTGTCCGGTGGACTGCTTCTATGTCGGCGAGAACATGCTGATGATCCATCCCGACGAGTGCATCGATTGCGGCGTGTGCGAACCCGAGTGCCCGGCGGAGGCCATCGTGCCGGACAGCGACGACCGCGCGGCAGCCTGGGCCGAGCGCAACCGCATCTTCTCGATGGAGTGGCCGAACATCGTCCGCAAGGGCGAGGCGCCCACGGACGCGGACGACTGGAAGGACAAACCGGGTAAGGAGGCGCTGTTCTCGTCGGCGCCGGGCAAGCCGTAGGGCCGCCGGCACGACTCCGGAGCGCATCGAGCCGCCGTGACGCCGCGTGAAAATCGTGCTATGAAATGTTTGGCGGCCAGCGGTCCCGCTAAATCAAATCTTGTTCAAGGCGCGGGACCGAAAGCGGCCGTGACACATCCAGTTTTAGCATGCGCCTGCCGCTATGCAGGCTAGGAGTATCTAACGGTGCCCACCAAGCCCGCAACAGACAAGACGGAAGTTCTCGCTGAAGAGCCCGCTGTCGCCGATCCCATTGGCGAGATACCGGCCGAGCCGAAGCCAGCGCCCGACGTTCCCGAGCAGCAGTACCGCTCGCCGCCCAAAATGCCCGGCCATATGCCCGGCATGCACGGGCGCCCGCAGATCGTCCCGCGCGCCATGGCCGCGAAGGAAGACTTCGCCGAGGGCGATTACGTCGTCTATCCCACGCACGGCGTCGGCAAGGTGGAGCGCATCGCGACGGAGGAGATCGCCGGCCACAAGCTGGAGCTGATCCACATCACGTTCGAAGAGAACCGCATGAAGCTGCGGGTTCCGGTCGCCAAGGCGCGGACGGCTGGGCTGCGCAAGCTCGCGACCCGGGAGATGTTCGACAAGGCGTTGGATTTGCTCAAGGGCCGGGCGCGGATCAAGCGGACGATGTGGTCCCGCCGCGCCCAGGAATACGAACAGAAGATCAACTCCGGCGACCCGCTGCAGATCGCCGAGGTGGTGCGCGACCTGCACCGCAACGCTGGCCAGCCGGACCAGAGCTTCAGCGAGCGGCAAATCTACGAGGCGGCGATGGACCGGCTGGCGGCCGAGATGGGCGCGCTGGACGGCACCGACAAGGCGACGGCGGCGTTGAAGCTGGCCGAGAAGCTAAAGGCGATCGTCAAGGGCGCGGCGGTCGAGGTCGACGCCGATGGCGCCGAGGTCGAAGCGGAGGTCGAGGCCGAGGCTGTGATCGAGGCGGGGTAGAAAGCTCGACGCTTAGGTTGGCAATGAAAAAGGCCCGGAGGATTGCTCCCCCGGGCCTTTCTTGCATGCGCGCGCGACTTAGTTGTTGCTGTTGCGTCCGCCAAAGAGTTGCAGCAGCAGCATGAACAGGTTGATGAAGTTCAGGTAAAGGCTGAGTGCGTCGAACACGCTGCGCTTGGCCGCGCCGTCGGTGCCCTCGGCATAGGCATACTGCAAATAGTCGCCCTTGATACGCTGGGTGTCGTAGGCGGTCAGGCCGACGAACACCAGCACGCCGATCACGCTGATGGCGAACTGCAGCATGGTGCTGCCGATGAACATATTGACCAACGAGGCGACGATGACGCCAATCAGGCCCATGATCAGGAAGCTACCCATCTTGCTCAGGTCGGACTTCGTCGTATAGCCATAGAGGCTCATGGACGCGAAGGTGGCCGACGTGACGAAGAACACCCGGGCGATGCTGGAGCCGGTGTAGATCAGGAAGATGTTCGCAATCGATGCGCCCATCGCCGCGGCGAATGCCCAGAACAGCGCCTGCGTCGCCGACCGGGATAGCCGGTTGACGCCGAAGCTGAGTACCATGACGAACACCAGCGGCGCAAACATCGCCGCATAGCCCAGGATGGTCGGCTGGATCGCATACCCGCGCTGTGTGGCGACCTGCCGATAGAACAGCTCGATCAGGCTCGTGTTCGCTATGGTGTAGGCAACGATGCCGGTCAGCAGCAGGCCAGACGACATCCAGTTGTAAACGCGCAGCATGTATGCGCGCAGCCCGGCGTCGAGCACCGCGGTATCTGCGGCCGCGCTGGGCGCGTAGGTTCGAGAGTCGGGAATGAAGGCCATAATCCTCTTTCCTCAAATATGGGCGTGACTGCCCGTGCAGCGTATGTTGGTTATAACCAATTCTGGATCAAGCGAAATCGCGAGATCCTCAGATCGCTTATTGATCTATTCGTTTCGCAAAAATGGCGCAGCCCTGGCCCGCAGCGCCGCCTCGGTCCCAGCGTAGCCAAACCCGAGCATCAGCACGATGCACCCCAAGATCGTCGCCGCCAGAATGCCGGGCAGGAAGATCCAGTCCGCATGCATCAGGAAACGCACGACGCCCCAGCTCGCCAGCGTGCCCACCAGCGCCGCGATCAGCCCGGCCGCCGCGCCGATTAGCCCGAACTCCACCAGCCAGGCCGCCCTGATCTGCCGCCGGGTGGCGCCGAGCGTTTTCAGCACCACCGCCTCCGCCATCCGACGCCGCTGGCCCGCCGCAACGGCCCCCACCAGCACCAGTGCGCCGGAGGCCAGCGTGACCGACCCCGTGGCCGCCAGCGCCGCCGCGATCTTGCCGACCAGCGACGCAACCGCGCCCAGCACGTCGGCCACCCGGATGCCGGACACGTTCGGCAATGCGTCGGTGACGGCACGCAGGATGACGCCTTCGTCCGCTGCCGCTGCTCGGACCGTCGCAATATGCGTGTGCGGCGCACGCTCCAGCAACCCCGGCGACGCCACCATGGTGAAGTTGATCGACAGCGACCGCCAGGCGATGTCGCGCAGGTTGGCGATGCGCAGGTCGATATCGCGGCCCAGCACGTTGACCCGCAAGCTATCGCCCACCCCCACATGCCAGCCATGCGCCAGGCCAGCGTCGAACGACACCAACGGCGGCCCGGCATAGTCCGCCGGCCACCACTCGCCGGCAACCAGGCGCGAACCGTCGGGGATGGTGCGGCTGTAGGTCAGGCCGCGGTCGCCGCGCAACGCCCATTGCGTCTCGGGCGTGGCCTGCACCTGATCGGCTGGCACGCCATTCACCGCCACCAGCCGGGCGCGCAGGCTGGGCACCTCGGCGATCTCGCCGACGCCGGGCTGGGCGTGGAGCACCTGCTGGAAACGGTCGAGCTGGTCGTTCTGGATGTCGATGAAATAGAAGGTCGGCGCGTTGGCCGGCAGTTGCTCGAGCACCTGGTTGCGGATGTTGCCCTGGATCAGCGCGACGGCGGCCAGGGTGGACAGCCCCAGGCCCAGCGACACCAGCATCAGCGGCGTGGCAGCGCCGGGGCGATAAAGGTTGGCGACTCCCAGGCGTGCCCAGGGCGCGGCGAGCCTCGGCGCCCGGCGCGCAATGGCCATCAAGACGCCGCCGCCGACGCGGAACAGCAGCAGGGTCGCCATGGCGCCGCCGCAGAACCACAGCGCGAAGCCGCGTTCCGGGGACGCCGCGACGGTGAGGCCCACGAGTGCCGCGATCAACGCCGCCTGGGTCAGCAGCAGCCATGGCCTGGCGCGCAAACGGGCCGGCAGCAGCGCGTCGCGGAACAACGCCGCCCCGGGGATTTGCGCGGCCCGGGCCAGCGGCCACAACGCGAATGCCCCCGCCGTCAGCAGGCCATACGCCGCCGCCAACGCCAGGGACCGCGGATACAGGCCCAGTTGCGGCGGGATCGGCAACGCATCGCCGAACAGCACCACGCCAACGATCGGCAAAACTGCGCCGGCCACGACGCCGATCAGCACGCCAAGCGCCGATAATGCCATGACCTGGATCAGGAACACCGAGAAGATGGTCCGCGTGGCGGCGCCCAGGCAGCGCAGCGTGGCGATGGTCCGCGCCCGCGCCTCCAGCCACGCCCGCACGCCGGTCGCAACGCCGATGCCGCCCACCAGGAGCGCGGTCAGTCCAACCAGGGTCATGAACAGGCTGGTCTGGTCGATGAAGCGGGCGACGCCCGGCGCGGCCTCGGAGGCGTTGCGGATGCGCCAGCCCGCATCGGGAAAGGCGGCGCGCAACGCCTCGGACGTGGCAGCGATGTTCGTCCCCGCCGGCAGCACGACGCGCAGGTCGTAGTTCAGCAGCGAACCCGGCTGCACCAGTTCGGTCGCCAGCAGCGCGGCCGCGGCGATCATGGCGCGCGGGCCAAGGATGGTGGGCGCGGCGACCCGGTCAGGCTCGGTCAGCAGCACGCCGCGCAACTGGACCGTGCTGTGGCCGAGGCGGAGCAGGGCGCCGGGCTGCACGCCGAGCCGGTCCAGCACGACCTGTTCGGCAACCAGGCCGGGAACCCCATCCTTCTCGGCCAACGTGTCCTGCAGGGTGCCGGACGAGACGGCAGCAGCGCCGACCAGCGGGTATGCGCCGTCGACGGCCTTCAGCTCGACAAGCTGACGCTCGCCGGACGCGCCATCCGCACCCGGCGCGATCAGCATCGACCGCATCTGCACGATGTCCGAGACCTGGCCGCCCCGTACGCGCAGCCATTCGCGCAAGGCGTCCGGCAAAGGCTGCGCGCCGGATTGGATTTCGAGGTCGCCGCCGAGGATACGGCGCCCCTCGGTCGACAGCCCGCGGTCGATGCCCTCGCGCAGGCTGCCCACCGCCGCGATAGCGCCGACGCCGAGCGCCAGGCACGCCAGCACGATGCGCAGGCCGCGCACCCCGCCGCGCAGCTCCCGCATTGCGAACCGCCATGCAATCATGCGGGCACGCCGACGCGGCCGTCGGCGATGCGGATGCGGCGGTCGCAGCGGCCCGCGAGCGCCGGGTCATGGGTGATCAGCAACAGGGTGGTGCCGGCATCGGCCTGCATGCCGAACAGCAGGTCCATCACCGTCCGTCCGGTGGCGACGTCGAGGTTGCCGGTCGGCTCGTCGGCCAGCAGCAGGCGCGGGCGCGGCGCGAAGGCGCGGGCCAGCGCGACCCGCTGCTGCTCGCCGCCGGAAAGCTGGCCCGGCAGATGCGTCAGGCGATGCGACAATCCAACCGCGGCCAGGCTGTCGGCGGCGCGCTTCTCGGCGTCGCGCGCGCCGGCGAGCTCGAGCGGTACCGACACGTTTTCCAGTGCCGTCATGGTCGGGATCAGGTGGAAGGCCTGGAACACGATGCCGATGTTGTCGCGGCGGAACCTCGCCAGCGCGTCCTCGCCGAGTCGCGTCAGCTCCTGCCCGGCGACCACCACGCTGCCGCCCGTCGCCTGTTCCAGCCCGGCCAGCACCATCAGCAGGCTGGTCTTGCCCGATCCAGAGGGTCCGACGATGCCGACGGCCTCGCCCGCGCCGATATCGAGGCTGATCGCAAAATCGGGTCCGCCGAGAATATTGACCGGTCCGGCCGTGGAGGGCACGGTCAGCCGCAGGTCCCGCACCCGCACCAGGGGCGCAGCGGCAGGATGAGCCACAGATATGTCCATGATGTCTCCATATGGCGTGCGCGGTTGGCTGGCCAACGCCGCGCTGATCGGGATGCTGGCTTTTTTGGCCGGGGCGCCGGCGCAGGCGCGCACGACGCGCATCCTCGTGCTCGGCGACAGCCTGACGGCGGGATACGGCCTGGCGCTTCCGGACGGGTTCCAGGCGGTGATGCAGGCGGCGCTGCGTTCCCATGGGCTGGACGTGACGCTGGTCGACGCGGCCGTGTCGGGCGACACCACGGCGGGCGGGCGGGCGCGGCTGGACTGGGCGCTGGCGGACGGGGCGGACGCGGCATTGGTCGAGCTGGGCGCCAACGACGCCCTGCGCGGCACCAGCCCGGCCAACATGGAGGCCAACCTGGCCGCGATCCTGGACACGCTGGCGGCGCGCAAGATTCCGGTGCTGCTGTCCGGCATGTTGGCCCCGCCAAACCTAGGCCCGGAGTACGGCGACGCCTACAAGGCGGTGTTTGCCCGGCTCGGGCGGCGGCCCGGCGTGCTGTTCGACCCGTTCTTCCTCCAGGGCATCGCGGGCGAAGCGGACTTGAACCAGGGCGACCGCATCCATCCCAACCCCCGGGGCGTCCGCCAGGAGGTCGCGCGGCTGCTGCCGATGATGGAACGGCTCGTCGCGATGGCCGGCCAGGTGCCCTAATGCGGCTGTTCGTGGCGCTGGACCTGCCGAACTCGCTGCGGGAGCGGCTGTCGTGGATGGCCGGCGGCCTGCCCGGCGCGCGCTGGGTTGCGCCGGAGAACTACCACGTCACGCTGCGGTTCATCGGCGAACTGCCGGGCTACCGGGCCGAGGAGGTGGACGTGGCGCTGGCCGGGCTGCGCGCGCCGGGGTTCACGCTGCAGTTGAAGGGCGTGGGCACCTTCGAGAAGGGCGGACGGGTCAACAGCCTGTGGGCCGGGGTGGAGCGCAACCCGCAGCTCGACCATTTGCAGACCAAGATCGAGACCGCCCTGCAGCGCGCCGGGCTGGAGCGGGAGCGCCGGCGCTTCACCCCGCATGTGACGCTCGCGCGCATGGACGGCATTCCCGAGGCCAAGATCGCCGCCTGGGTGGCCGGGCACAACCTGTTCCGCAGCGAGCCGGTGGTGGTGGAGCATTTTACATTGTTCAGCTCGCGGCTTGGCAAGGAGCAGGCGGTCTATACGCCCGAGGTCGAGTACGAACTGGCGTGACTGGGATTGTTATATTGACCGGTGCCGGCATCGGCCGGGAGAGCGGGCTGTCGACCTTCCGCGATGCGGACGGCATCTGGGCCCAGGTCCGGCTTGAGGATGTGGCGACCCCCGAGGCCTTCGCCCGCGACCCGACGCGCGTGCATGCCTTCTACAACGCACGCCGCGCGCAGTTGGCGCAGGTGGAGCCGAATGCTGCGCACTTCGCCCTGGTCCGGCTGGAGCGCGAGTGGCCCGGTCCCGTGTTCCTGGTGACGCAGAACGTGGACGACCTGCACGACCGCGCCGGCAGCCGGCCGCTGCATATGCATGGGGAATTGCGCCGGGCACGCTGCCTGGCCTGCGCCGCCACAATGCCCTGGACCACGGACCTGGATACGGCGACTCCCTGCCCGTCCTGCGCCGCCACCGCGCTGCGTCCGGATGTCGTGTGGTTTGGCGAGATGCCGATGGGCATGGACCGGATCGCGGGCGCGCTCGACGAGTGCGGCCTGTTCGTCTCGATTGGCACCTCCGGCACGGTCTATCCCGCCGCAAGCTTCGTCGCCGACGCCGTGCAGGCCCGGACAGTGGAGCTGAACCTCGAACCCTCGGCGGGATCGGCGCTGTTCGACGAAGCGCATCACGGCCCGGCCACCCAGGTCGTCCCGGCCTTCGTGGAGCGGCTGCTGCACTCTATATAGAGGGGCATGACTCTCGACGACCTGGCCACGGAGGTCCGGGCCTGCACGTTCTGCGCGGACAAGCTGCCGTTGGGGCCGCGGCCCATCCTGCGCATCTCCGACACCGCAACCATCCTGATCGCGAGCCAGGCGCCGGGAACGAAGGTGCATATCAGCGGCACGCCATGGACCGACGCCTCGGGCGTGCGCCTGCGCAACTGGCTCGGCATGACGCCCGAGCAGTTCTATGACCCGGCCCGCATCGCCATCTTGCCGATGGGGCTGTGCTATCCCGGACGCCTGCCGCGGGGTGGGGATGCGCCGCCGCGTCCGGAGTGCGCGCCGTTGTGGCGTCGCCGCCTGCTGGACGCGATGCCAAGCCTGCGGCTCACGCTGCTGGTCGGCAGCTACGCCCAGGCGTATGCACTGGGGCCTGGCGCGATGACCGACCGGGTGCGGGATTTCCGCCAGTATTTGCCCGGCTACTTCCCGCTGCCGCACCCGAGCTGGCGCACCGAGGTTTGGGAAAAGCGCAACCCCTGGTTCGTCACCGACGTGCTGCCGGCGCTGCGGGACGAGGTGCGACGGGTCTTGATTTGATCAACGCAAGCCTTCAAGGATCGCGACGAGCTTGCGGTCCCGGTCCGCAGCCATCTCGGCAACCGGCTTGCCACCGGCCTCGGCCACCACACCGTCAATGAGCGCATGCTCGAACCCGGGCGTCATCTCCGGCGTGCCCAGGTCGGGCCACAGCTTGGCGACGCCGATGTGGTCCATCAGGTAGCGCAAGCCTCCCGCGCCGCCGCCGAGGTGATAGGTCATGATCGGCCCCATGATCGCCCAGCGCAGGCCCGGCCCCTGGCTGACCGCGGCGTCCACGTCCGCCACGCTGACCACGCCCTGCTCGACCAAGTACGCCGCCTCCCGCCAGATCGCCGCCTGCAGGCGGTTGCTGACATGGCCGGGCATCTCCTTCATCAGGCGGATCGGGTGCTTGCCGATGCCGGCGTAGAACCGCATGGCGCGGTCCACCGCCTCGGGCGAGGTCCGCACGCCGCCGACGACTTCGACCAGCGGGATCAGGTGCGGCGGGTTGAACGGATGGCCGAGCACCAGGCGCTCCGGATGGCGGGTGCGCGCCTGCATCGCCGTGGGCAGCAAAGTGGAGCTGCTGCTGGCGATGATGACGTCCGGCGGCAGGGCTGCGCTCACCTGCTCGAACAGCGCGACCTTCACGTCGATGCGCTCCGGCCCGTTCTCCTGCACCCAGCCCGCGCCCTCGACGGCGGCCATCGGCTCAGCCGAGAACCGCAGGCGCGTGGGATCGGCGCCGGGATGCAGGCCCAGGCGTTCGAGGGTCGGCCAGGCCTGCTCGACGAAGTGGCGCAGGAAGCTCTCGGCGTGCGGCGCCGGGTCGCTGGCGGCGACGGACAGGCCGCGCGAGAGGAAATACGCCGCCCAGCTTGCACCGATGGTGCCGGCGCCGAGGACAGCGACGTGGTTGATGCCTTCGTGCATGGGCGTCTCCTTTTATATGACGGGCCGTTCCCGCGCCGCCTTGAAGCCTGCGACGAAGCGGGCCAGCGTGTCCGAGGTCTGGCCGCGCGGCAGCATGGCCTCGATCAGTTGGAAGCGGCCCCGCGTGGCGTGGGCGCGGGCCAAAGCTTCGGCCAGTTCGCGCCGGGTCGCAACACGCACGCCGTCGCCGCCGAGCGGACCCGCCAGCTCGGCGAAGCGCCAATCGTCCAGGTTGTTGAAGGCGCTCTCGGGCTGGAACACGCGCAGCATCTCCCACGACGCGTTGTTGAACACGATCACGATGGGGTCCCAGCCGTAGCGGCGGCAATTGCCGAGCTCGAACCCGGTCATCTGGAACGCGCCGTCGCCGACCAGGATCAATGGGCGGCTGCCCGCCGCGACGCAGGCGCCGAGGCCCGCCGGCACGCCGTAGCCCATGCCGGCGTAATAGCCCGGCGCGACCAGGTCCGTGTTGCGGATTTCCATCGCGGTGAACAAACAGTCGCCGATGTCGGCGGCCATCGGCATCGGGCCATGCAGAGCAAACAGGTCGTTGACCGCGGCCGCGATGTCGCTCGGCGCGATCGGCGCATCGTCCGCCGGCAGCGCCTCGGGAAAGCGTTCGGGCGGCACGGCGCAGGGCGGGCGTCCGTGTTCCGCGCCGGCCTGGGTCGACCCCACTTGCGCCAACAGCGTGTCAATCAGCGCGTCCATCGGGATGTCGGGATAGCTGTGATGGCCGACCTGCACCTTGCGGTCGATCGCCAGCATGGCCCGGCGCATGTCGATCTTGCGCTCGCTGACGGCAAAGTTGGTGTCGGACAGGATCACGCCCAGCAGCAGCAGCGCGTCGGACCCCTCGACCAATCCGGTGACGGCGGGCTGCCCGGCGGCGCCCAGATAGGTGCCGCGCGTCACGTCCCGGTGCCCGGACAGCAGGCCGCGGCCCATGAAGGTGCTGACGACGGGGATGCCTAGCCGCCTGGCGAACTCCGCCACCCTGGCCTCGACGCCGTAGCGGCGAACCTCGACATCGACCATGATGCACGGGCTGGCGGCGTCGCGCAGGCGGTGCAGGATTTCGGCGGCGGCCTCCTCCAGCGCCGCCGGCAGCACGGGGCTTGGCGGCAGCAGCGGCACGGGTGCGACGGCGACGCCCACCATGTCGCGCGGCAGCTCGATATAGACCGGGAGCGAGTATTCCCGGGCGCTGCGCAGCACGCGGGCGATGTCGGCGGGCGCGTGGGCCGGGTCGTCGAGCACAGCCTGGTCGCAGGTGATCTCGCGGAAGATGCGGGTCTGGGTGTCGATTTCGCGGCTCATGTGGTGCAGGCGCCAGCCGCTGGCGCGTTCGTGCACGCCCGGCGCGCCGGAGATGACGACGACGGGCACCCGCTCGGCATAGGCGCCGGCGATGGGGTTCACCAGGTTGAACGCGCCGGCGCCCCAGGTGGCCACGGCGACCGAGATCGCGCCACGGAACCGGGCGGCGGCGTCCGCGGCGAAGCCTACGGCGGGCTCGTGGCTCAGGGTGTAGAACGGCAGCACGCCGCTTTCCTCGATCACCTTGAAGAACGGCAGCACGAAGTCGCCGGGGATGCCGAACAGCTCGCGCGCGCCGTGCTGGCGGAGGGCGTCGAGCAGGGCGCGGCCTAGGACGGGCATGGTGGCCTCCGGATGCTGGCGCCGCAGTGTGGCATCACCGCCGCCGCGGATCGAGGGCCGCCTGCACGCCGTCCACCACGGCGTTGGCCAGCACGACGAAGAACGACGCATACAGCACGGCGGCCATCACGACGGGCAGGTCGAGGTTCTGCAAGGCGTCATAGGTCAGCTTGCCGATGCCGCGCAGGCCGAACACGACCTCGGTCAGCAGGGTGCCGCCGCCGATCAATGCGCCGATGTCGAGGCCGAACAGCGCCAGCACCGCCACCAGCGCGTTGCGCAGCGCGTGCCGCAGCAGGACGCGGGCCTCGCTGATGCCCTTGGCGCGGGCGGTGCGGATGTAGTCCTGGCGGTAGGCCTCGATCAGGCTCGACCGCAGCACGCGGCCATAGACCCCGGCATACAGCAGGGCGAGGGTGATCCAGGGCAGTATCAGGCTGCGCGCCCAGGCGGCGGGACCGGCGAGCAGCGGATGGTAGCCGAGCGGCGGCACCCAGGAGAACAGCCACGTGTCGTGCAGGCGGCTTTGCGTGAGCAGGTTGACGACCTCGCCGAGCCAGAACACCGGGATGGAGATGCCGACCAGGCCGAATGCCGTGACCGCCCGGTCCCAGCCGCTGCCCTCGCGCGCGGCGGCGATCAGGCCGATCACCAGGCCGGCCGCGAGCCAGAGCACCGCGGCGCCGGCGGCGAGGGACAGGGTTACGGGCGCCGCCTGCAGCACGGCGGGAACCACGCGCTGGCCGCGGTTCACCTGCGACGTGAGGTCGCCGGCGATGAACAGGCGCTGCATCAGCAGGCCGTATTGCACCGGCAGCGGACGGTCGAGGCCGTAGTCGTGGCGCACGGCGGCCAGCGCTTCGTTCGATGCGCCGCGCCCGGCCAGGCGTGCCGCCGGGTCGGCGCCGGGTGTGGCGAAGAAGATCAGGAACACCAGGACGCTGATGCCGAACATGACCAGTAGCGAGCGGACTAGCCGAGTGATCATGGCCGGGTGATCATCGGCGGGTTTCGAGCGCCGTGCGCCACGCCTCCCCGACCACGTTCAGCGCCAGCACCGTGATGACCACGGCGATGCCCGGCGCGATGGCGACCATCGGGCGGGTGTAGATCAGCGCCTGGCCATCGGCGATCAGCGTGCCCCAGCTCGCCGCCGGGGCCTGCACGCCGATCGACAGCACCGACAGCGCGGCCTCGGTCAGCAGCGCCATGGCCATGACGACGGGGGCGAAGCCGATCAGGCTGGGCCAGACCTGCGGCAGGATGTGGCGGCGCAGGATGTGGAGCGGCGCGCCGCCGGTGGCATGGGCGGCCTCAATGAACTCGGCCCGGCGCAGCGCCAGGACCTGCGCCCGGATCGGACGGGCGACGTAGGGCACATAGACGATGCCCAGGATCAGGATGGGCAGCGCCAGGCTGTCGGAGCCGACCAGCAGCGGGCCGATGCGCAGGTCCTGGCTGATGAGCACGATCGAGAGGGAAATGGCGAGCAGGTAGACCGGGAAGGCCCAGAGCAGGTCCAGCAGCCCGGCCAGCACGGTGTCGACCGCGCCTCCCACGAAGCCGGACAGCACGCCCAGCACCGCCGCGAGCATGAGGCACAGCGCCGTCGCGCAGGTGGCGATCAGCAGCGAGGTGCGCCCGCCATAGAGCAGCCGCGCCGCCACGTCCCGGCCCTGCGTGTCGGCCCCGAGCAAATAGGCGCCGTGCCAAGTCGGCCCGATTGGGGTGACGCCGAGGCCCAGCCCGGCGGTGTTCTCCGCCAGCACGTCCATGCCGGACACCGTGCCGTTCACGTTGCTGCGGAACGGGTCGGTGCGCGAGACCTGCGACGCATAGAGCGGCGCCAGCAGGCACGCGAGCACGATGGCAGCGAGCACGGCCACCCCTGCCCTCATTGCACGCGGGCCGCTATTTTACCCAAGATTGGTCGATCAGCCAGCGGAACTGCTCATGGTAGCCGACATTGCCGACCCGGGCCGACACCATGTCGATGTAAAGCGGATTGAACAGCACCACTGCCGGGGCCTGGTCGGTCATGGCCCGGTCGATGGCCGCGAGTTCGGCCTGGTCGCCATGGGCCAGCGCCGCCCGCAGCCGCGCATCGAGCGCCGGGTCGCAGAAGCCGGATATGTTGGGGGAAGCGTCGGAGGCCGGGCGGAAGGCGGAGCATCCGAAGATGCCGCCGAGGAAATTGGCCGCGGAAGGGTAGTCCGCATACCAGGTCGTCAGGCTGGCCTGCACGCGGTTGCTGGTGTTCTGGATATAGGTGAACTGCACGTTGCTGGACAGGCTGCGCAGGCGTCCGACGAAGCCGAGGTCGTGCAGCACGTCGAGCAAATAGGTGCCGATGGCACGGGCAACCGGGCTGTCGTCGATCACCAGCGTGACCGTCTGCCCGGCCTTGCCGCTCTCCGCCACCAGTTGGCGTGCGCGCGGCAGGTCCAGCGGATAGGGGCAATAGCGCCGATAGCCCGGCAGGCGCGGCGGCAGGACTTGGCACGCCTCCGCCGCCAGGCGTCCGCCGCCGAACAGCTTCACGACGGCGTTGCGGTCGACGGCAAGGTTGAATGCCTGGCGCACGCGCACGTCGTCGAAGGGCGGCAACCGGGTGTTCAGCGGCAGGAACCACATCGCGAAGGCCGGGTTGAGGTGGACCTGGGCGGCGTAGCGCGCGCCGAGTTCGCCCAGCCGGTCGGCAGGCGGCGCATCGAAGGTCCAGTCGGCCTGGCCGTTCTGGATCGTGGTGATCTCGGCCTCGTCCTCCAGGCCGAAATCGTAGTCGATCGCGTCGGGATAGCCGTCGGGCTGGGCGTCCACGCTCCATTCGCGGAAGTAGGGGTTGCGCACCAGGCGCAGGCTGTCGCCGGGGTCGTAGTGGGTGATGCGGTAGGGGCCGGTGCCGGGCAGCGGGACGGTGCCGGTGTCGACGTCGGGTGTATCGGCAGGGAGCACGCTGGCGTGGGGCAATGCGAGCTTCATGGCGAATTCTGGATCCGGCCGTGTCAGGCGGATGGTGACGGTGTTGGCCGCATCATCGGCGGCGACGCCCTCCAGCGCGCAGGACGCGGGTGTGCGCAGGCAGGCCTGGGCGCCCTCGATCGCGCCGTAGAAGCTGTCGGCGGTCGGGCTCGAGATGCGGAACAGGCGGCGGAAGGATGCGGCCACGTCGCTCGCACGCACCGTCGCGCCGGTCGAGAAACGAATGCCGGGCCGTAGCCGAAACCGCCAGGTCAGGCCGCCGTCGGTTGGGATCGGCACGGCTTCGGCCAGATCGGCTACGATGTCGTTGCCACGCGGTCCCGGCGCCTTCCGGAACGCCAGCAGCCCGTCGTAAACCATTGAGAACACCTGCCAAAACTGCGCGGTGTAGTTCACCTGCGGGTCGATCGTGCCGGCGGCGGAGTGGGCCAGCAAACGCATGACGCCGCCACGATGCGCCTGCATCAGCGCGGCGTGGTCCTGCGCCCATGCCGGCACGGCGAGCAACGCCAGCAGGACGGCCCGGCGGATCAGCGGCGAAACACGAACGCCGTGCCGTCCCATACGCTGAACGGCGCGGTGCCGGCCTGTTCCAGCGTGAAGCCGTGCGCGGCGGCGAGCGTCGCAGCGTCGGCGCGGTCGGCCGCCGGATTGCCGCGATAGGAGAAGTTGAGCACCGCCAGCGCCCCGCCGGGCCGCAGCAACCGCGCCGCGCCCTCGACATGGCGGTCGACCAGGCTGTGCCCGGCCTGGACGATGTAGGGAAAGCTGTCGATCGCCAGCACGAGGTCGAACGCCGCGCCGGGCAAAGCGTCGAGGTCGCGTCCGGCGGTTTGGTCGAACCGCACGTTGGCCAGCGCTGCGTTGCGCCGCCGCGCCTCCGCGACCATGCCCGCCGAAACGTCCAGCCCCAGCACGGACCGGCAGCGCGGCGCGAGTGCCGCGGCGACCCGGCCGATGCCGCAGCCGAGGTCCAGCACATCGGCCGCCGGGCGCAGCAAAGCGTGGGTTTCCAGCCAATCCACGATTTCGGCCGTGGCCTGAGCCAGGATCGCCGGATCGCCCAGCGAATACAGCGCCACGCTGGCCTCGGGCGAGTGCGCCACGGCACGGTCGAAGAACGCCGCGATGCGGGCCACGCCGTCGTCGCCGGATGCGTCGTGCTGCGCGCCGGTCGCCTCGACCTCCGCCGCCAGCCGATCCAACGCCGCGGTCCGGCCTTCGACCAGCCGCGCCATCGCCGCCCAGCGCGCATCCCCCGAGCGGTGCCGGGCCAGGCCGGCCACGATCCCCTCCGCCGCGGTGCCGGCCAGCAGCATGCGCGCGACCGCGACTTCGGGCGAGATGCGGGCCGCCAGGCAGTCCTCGATGGATTGGTCCTGATTCACGCCGCGTTTACTTGAACGTCGGCGGCTGCGAGCCCGAGCGGCGCGAGCCAGCCGAGCCGCGCCAGCTGGGCGCCCTCGCCGGCCAGGAAAC
Source organism: Acetobacteraceae bacterium (assembly GCA_965277495.1). Classification (GTDB taxonomy): domain Bacteria; phylum Pseudomonadota; class Alphaproteobacteria; order Acetobacterales; family Acetobacteraceae; genus CAHJXG01. The sequence continues at coordinate 729,688 of OZ255824.1, forward strand.
GGCCGCCGATGTCGGTGCGCCAGCGCAGGCCGGGGATGATGACGTTGCGCGCCCGCGCCGTGGCCTGCGTCTGCGCCTGCTGCACGGCCGCGCCGGTTCCGGTCACGACCATGGCGTATCCGGTGCGGCGCCGGGCAAAAAGCTGCCCCTGCTCCCGCCGCATGTCGGAGAAATGGTAGTGCGGCAGGTCCGCAGCGTCCGGCGGTTCGTGGAAGAAGATCGGGGGATCGGCGTCAGGGTCGGCGTCGGGCAGCTCCTCGGGAAACCCCGGCACGGTCAGAACAATGCCGATGGACCAGCCCGGCAGCGTCGCGAAACTTGTTGCGTCGCCGCGCATCATGCGGCGCAGCAGGTCGCCCCAGCCGTCCCGCTGCAACGGCGCCAGCACGGCAAATCCCGGGTTGCCGAAGCGGCAGGTGAACTCCAGCGGCCACAGCCCGGCCTCGTTCGCGATCATATTCAGGTTCACGTAGCCGACATGGCGCGCGGCGGCGAGTTGTGGGGCGATGCGTCCCAAGGTGGCGTCGAACAGCGGGCCGGCGCCCTCGTAGGACAGCAGGGTGCCCATTTCGCCGGTCATCTCGCCCATTTCACCGGGGAAGAAGCGTTTATGCTCGAAGTCGATGCACGCCGGGCTGAGGAACTTTTTGCCATCGAAATAGGCCCCGACGCCGACCTCCACACCCTCAAGCCGTTCCATGAGCATGACCCGGCCCGGCGGCGTGCGGGCAAGCTGGAACAGCACGTCCGCGCCCTGCCTATGGTCGCCCACGAAGGTCGCACGGGCGTTGTTGTCGTGTTTCAAAACGGTGCGCGCGGGATGCTGCCGCAGCCAAGCAGCGGCGTCGGCCGGGCTGTCGAACGCATGGGCGGGCGCTATCTGCAGGCCGGCGTCGCGCAGCGTTGCCTGGCCGAAGGCGCGGTCGTACTCCAGCCGGTCGCCCAATGCGCCGCCGCCGATCACCTGATAGCCCGCCGCCCGCAGCGCATCCTGCTCGGCGCCACGCCCGACCTTTTCGAACAGCACGAGACCGTCGCGCCCGACCCAGTCGAGCTCGGCCCGCCAATCCGGCACCGGGTCGAGCAGCCCGGCGAAACAGCCGGCGTAGGAAGGGTCGCCAGCATGGACCCGAACATCGTGGCCTTCACGTATCAGGGAAAGGTACAAGTCCCCCAGGTCGATCCGCGATCCGATGCCGAGAATCCGCAACCATGCCTCCGTGCAACCTTGCGCTACGCCCTATCGCTAAACCCCGGCCGTCACAAGACAGGCGCGCCGGGGACGCGCCGCTCGGGGCTGCAAACGTCGCAGAGGCGGCCCTGGCCTACCAAACCATCCGCGCCCGCGTCGCAACGTCGTGCAGCTTGACGCGGTTGGTCAGTTGCCATTCCTGCATCGGCATGAACCGCGGAGCGAGGAACCGGTAGGTGCGTCCGAGCAGCGGCCAGCTCCCATCCGACCACTCGAAACTTGCCGCCTCCCACGCTGCGAGGATCGGCTCCCAGCCGCGCAGGCTGCAATAGAGCCAATCCCGGTGCTGGCGAATGATCTCGCGCCGGGTGTCCAGCAGCCGCAGCGTATCCACAACGACCTCGGTCTGCCGGTCGAGTTCGGCAAAACGCGCGTTCAGCTTGTCGATCGCGATGCCGGTCAGGCGCTTGACCCGCGACAGCAGTTCGATCCCCGATAGGTTGTTGGCCAAGCTGCTCGCCAAATGGCGCACGCGTTCCATCAGCCGCAGCACCCGGCGCAGCAGCCGGTCCCGCAGCGCCTCGACGAAGCCCAGCTCGTATGCGGCGGTCTCGGCCAGCGTCACCGCGGTCGCTGGATCCGCCAGATCGAGCCGCGCTGCCACCTCGATATACGCCGCCTGCAGCCGCATCCCCATCCCGGGACCGGCGGCAGCGGCGAGCACGGCGCGTGGCTCTGCCTTATTCCAATCCGTCGGCTCGTCGCCGCCAAGCTGGCTGATGAGCTGCAACTTCATGCGTGACGCGGCCAGCTTCTGGTGCAGCGCGCTCGGCTGCCAGCTCGCAGCGCCGACGAGCACTTCGACGGGCAATGCTTCGCCGGGCCGCAGATCGGCGACGAAGTCCAGCGACCGGGCGATCAGCGCCAACATACGTCCGTCAGGTGAGGCGTCCATGATACGCAGCTCGGACTGCAGCGACCGCAACGTCAGCGCGGCGCTGCCACGGCCCAGCGGCATGACCAACGAGGGCGCGCGGTCCGCCTCGGCCGGGCGAAACACGATCTCCCCCAGCCGATTGAACAGCGGGTGCTCGAGCGTGCAGCGGTCTGGCGCGGTTTCGGGCCGGGGCGGCTGCGGTGGGTTTGCGGCGGACATGCGCGCACCCTACGCCGGAGAGATTAACGAGGTCTGAGCGGACGGATCTTTCCAGAAAAAACTTTGGCCGGGGGCAGCTCCGCGCCCTAATCCCCGTCCGCTTCCAGGGCCGCGATATCGGCGTCGCTGAAGCCGAAATGGTGGGCGATCTCGTGGATCAGGACATTGCGGACCAGGCGGAACAGGTCCTCCCCGGTTTCGATCCATTCCAGCAGGATCGGCTCCCGATACAGCACGATCAGGTCCGGCGCCTGGGGCGAGCTTCCCGCGCCCTTCTCCCCGAGCGGCACCCCACGATAGAGCCCGGTCAGCTCCCAGGCATTGTCGATGCCCAGTTCGCCCAGAGTTTCATCATCGGCGACCTCCTCGACCAGGATCGACACGCCACGGACGTGCTGTCGCAATGCCTTGGGGATCGCCGACAAGGCGCGGTCGGCCAAGTCGGCGATGTCCTCGGGCGCGGGGGGCAGAGTATATATAGACATGGGTCTATGCGCCCGATCCCGCACCGGAGGTCAACATAAATGCAGCCGACCGCGAAAATCGAGCTTTTGCCGCCGGGCAGGCGCGCGCAGCTTGCGGCGTTGCTGCCGAAATGGCGCATCCTGGCCGGCCGCGACGCCATCGCACGCGACTTCAAGTTCCGGGATTTCAGCGCCGCATGGGGCTTCATGGCCCGGGTGGCGCTATTGGCGGAACAGCGCGACCATCATCCCGAGTGGTCGAACGTCTATAACCGCGTTTGCGTCATCCTCACGACCCACGATGCCGGCGGCCTTTCGGAACGCGATCTAGGCCTGGCCGAGGCGATCGATGCGATTGCTGCGGAATGAATTCGGAGTCCAGACTCAGTCCCGATGACGCCCAGCGCGCGAAATGAACTGTCCGGACGGCAAACGTTCCCTTGACATTTCTTAACTCAGGAAAGTCGGGGCGTTTATGCCGGACGCACAGCAGCGCCCGTTCATCCACAGCGGCTGGGTTCGGCGGAAGAGTTGGTTAACCATTCAATGCACTTCTAAACCAGCACGCGATTTCCGACGGATGGTGGATTTTGTTTCTCCTTTGAATACAGTGCGTTACGCGAACAGTATGCTATCCACGATGCGCATTGCCGATCGAACGCCTGTCTTCGAAGTGCCATAAAGCCAAGACAATTGAAGATGTTAAGCCGTGATTATCGGTCAACCCGGTGACGCCGCCTCGTCTTTGTGCACAGACTTATCCACAGGGCTGGCAAGCTTCTCCGCCTCTCGCCAACGCTCCCGTAGGGTCGCGATCACAACGGTTTGCGATAATCCCGCCGGGATTGGCGGCCCGACCATGATGTGTATGACACCCGGTTGTTTGCGGAATGCCCGGCGGCCCCAAAGCAGGCCGGAGTCGGTCGCCACAGGTACCACCGGCAATCCGGTGCGTGCTGCCAATGCGGCGATGCCGGGCCGCAACTCGGCCTCTACCCCCGGGGCGACCCGGGTGCCCTCTGGGAAGATCACGATCTGCCGATGGTCCGCCTTCGCCCGGTCGGCGCCTCGCAGCAGGCTCCGGACCGCGCTGAACGATGCGCCTCGATCCACTGGGATTTGCCCCGCAGGCACCAGCAGCCAGCCGAACAACGGGACGCGCGCAAGCTCGGCCTTGAATACATACGCGACCCGCGGCATTAGGCGCAGCCAGATCAGCGTGTCGAACGCCGATTGATGCTGCGACGCGATCAGCGCTGCGCCCTTGGTCGGCAAGTGCTCCCGCCCCAGCACGACGACACGGATGCCGCACAGCGCCGAAGCGCCATCCAGCACCAGCCCGGCCCAGGTTTGCGCCACCCAGAGCGCGTGCCGGGGGGCAAACCAGCGGACAAACACGCCAAGCAGCCCCATTCCCGCCGTGGCAGCAAAGAACCAAATATTGAACAGCAGGGACCGCGGCCAGATCATGGTGCGCCCCCATTGCGCAGCAGCCTGGCCAGGCCGAACCGGACTGCCAGCAGTTTGTCATACTCGACCGCGAGCGTGCGGACCCGGGTGGCATCGCGCAGCGCCGGGGACTGCACCGGCGCAGGAAGCAGTTGCACGTCCGGCAGCGCGCGATGCAGCTCCAGCAACGCCCGCGGCATATGGTAGCCCGCCGTCACGACGATCAGCCGCCTGGCGCCGTGCGCCCGCGACCAGAGGGCGGTTTCAGCCGCATTGCCCGCCGTGGTCTGGGCGACGCGGCCCAACGTCACCCGGGCGGCGTGTTCGGCATCAAGCGGCGCCCGGCGGCCGAGATCAGCCAGGTCCGCCTTGGCCGCCACGCCGGACACCAGCAGCAGCGGCGCACGTTCCTCCGCCAGCAGGCGCAGCGCCGCCTCTATGCGGTCCGCCCCACCGGTCAGCACGACAATCGCGTCCGCGTTCGTTGGCGCCTCGCTTTCCTGCCACACAGAGCTGATGAACATCGAAAATCCAATTCCCCAAGCCGCCCCGCCGCCAAGCAGCACGATGCTGACCGCTGCCAATCCCCGCCGTGTCCATCGCCGCCAGCGTGGGCCGGTCATGGCAGCCGCCGCAGCCACCGGCGAACGGTGCCCTGCGCCGTCAGCCAGCCAATCGCCGCCGCGATCATCGGCAATGCCGGCAGGGACAGCCACAGCCCTGCCGGCAACGCGGTCACCGGGACCACGGCCCCCGCCTGCTCAGGTTGGCCGTTGAAAGGCGCCGCAAGCCCCGCCAGGCCGAGCAGCACCGGCAGCGCCGCCACAGCCCCGATGGCGGCGCCGGCGGTCGCCAGCAAGGTAGCCCGGCGTGCGAACCGCCCCGCGATGTAGCTGTCCGTGGCGCCTAGGCCGTGCACGATCTCGATTGCATCGCGCCGGGCGGATAGCCCCGCGCGGGTGGCGACGGCAATGACCGCAACGGCCACGAACGCCACCACGGCAAGCGCCAGCCCGGCACAGGCCTGCAAACTGCGGGCGAGCACGGCAAGGCGCCGAATCCAGACATCGTGACTCTCCAGCAGCGTGCCCGGCGCGGCCGCCTCCACCCGGGTTGCGAGCCGTCCGGTATCCAGGCCGGGATCGGACAGCCGCACTTCGACCACGCCAGGCAACGGCAGCGCGATCCGGCCGGGCCCGCTGCCGAGCCAGGGGCGCAGCAGGTTGGCGAGTTCGTTGTCGCTGAGCGCACGCGCCGATGCGACGCCGGGCGTGCCGCGCAGCAACGACACCACCCGGTCCAGCCGCGCGCCGACGCCTTCCGCAGCCGCCGCCGTGGGTTGCGGAACCTGGACCGTCAGCACCGAACCTGCCCCCGCCTGCCAATGCTGCGCCAAGGCGCTTGCGGCCATGGTGCCGGCCAACGCCAATGCCGCCAGGAACGCCATCGCCGCCACCAATAACGGCAGCAACCGGTCGGACAAGGCTCGCCGCAGCCCGAGGTCATCGAAGCGCGCCGGGCGCAGCAGCGCGGCGGTCCGTCTATTGGGCCGTACGGATCTAGTCATCGCGAGTCAAATAGCCGTCGGCGAGCCGGAGCGTATGGGCCGGGTGCCGTCCGACCAGCCCCGCGTTGTGCGTCGCGACCACGACCGTGGTGCCCAGGCGGTTCATCTCGTGCAGCAACTGCATCAGCCGTTCGGCCTGGAGCTCGTCCAGGTTGCCCGTGGGTTCGTCGGCCAGCAGCAACAGCGGCCGGGCGACGACGGCACGGGCAATGGCGACCCGCTGCTGCTCGCCGCCGGACAGCTCGGCCGGCCGGGATTGCAGCTTTTTCGACAAGCCGACCCAGCTCAGCAGCTCGACCGCATCGACGCGGATTTGGCCCTCGGGCCGTCCGGCGAGCCGCAGCGGCAACGCGACGTTGTCGAAGGCCGACAAATGCGGCAGCAGGCGAAAGTCTTGGAAGACCATGCCGATCCGGCGGCGCAGCACCGGCAGGCGCGGGCGGCCCACGGCGCTGATGTCCTGGCCGAGCAAGGTGAGCCGGCCCTCGGTAGGGCGCACGGCCAGGTGCAACAGCCGCAGCAGGCTGGTTTTTCCCGCGCCCGACGGTCCGAGCAGCCAACGGAACCCGCCTTCCGGGATACTGAACGATAGGCCATGCAGCACCACATGGGCGTCGCGGGCGTGCCCATACTCCAGGCCGACCCCATCCAGGCGCACCATCAGCCGTGCTCCATTCGCGTTATCGAACCGACGTCAACCGCCTGCATTCCGGCCAGCCTGCAAACCCTGTTCGCATCCCTGGCCGGGGAGTATCACAATCCCATGAGGATCGTCTGCCCGTCCTGCTCCGCAACCTTTGAGGTCCCCAAAACGCGGTTGGCGCCGGGTCAAGCCGTGCGCTGCGCCCGGTGCGGGACGGACTGGACTCCGTTCGCCGAAGCCGAGCCGGAGACGTCGGTGCATTCCTCCGAGCCGGCCGGACAGCCACCGCTCACGGGCAGCCCTGAGCCCATGACCCGTTCCAGCCCGGCGCCGGCCATGCAGGCAACGCCGACGTTGCTGGGGCGAAGCCTCGACCGGCTCAGTTTTGCGCGGAGGGGCGAGCCGGCGCTCGTTGCTGGCTGGGCTGTAAGCATCGCGGTCCTGGTGGGGTTGGCTTGGGCGGCTGTGGCTTGGCGCAACAGTGTCATGCACGCCTGGCCACCCAGTGAGCGGTTGTATACGGCGCTTGGCTTGCCAGCCGATCGTTGAGCGGATGGGCCGTTAGGCGGATTGGGGTGGCGCCGATTGGGCGATTTCCGGCCGCTGCTCCATCGCGGCAAACCACTGCGCGAGCTTGCCGCGCCCGTCGCGCCAAGCGTCGCCGGCAAAGCGGAGGTCCAAGTAGCCGAGGGCGCAGGCGACGGTGATGGAGCCGATGTCGAGGTGATTGGCCGGAGGATCAGCCTGCAGCAGATCAAGCGCGCGGACGATTGCCGCTTGTTGCCGGGCCATGGCGGCGTTGCGCTCGGCTTCCGTTGGGCGGGCCATATCCAGGCGCCGCAGCACGGCCGCGTCCATAATGCCGTCGCCGACCGCCTGCCATTTCAGGGCGCGCCAGCGGACCGGCCCCGGCGGCGGAAACAGCGAACCGCCGCCTGTAGCGTCCAGGTACTCGCAGATGACGGGGCTGTCGAACAGCGCGAACCCGTCCTGGGTCACTAGGCACGGCACCTTGGACATCGGGTTGACCGCGAGCAGATCGTGCGGCGACGCGTGCGGATTCGTCTCAATCCGGGTGATTTGATCCAAGACGCCGCACGCGATGGCGCAGGCGATGACCTTGCGGACATACGGGCTTGTGGCGGAATAGTACAGTTTCATCGAAAATTGTCCTTCTGCGAGCGCAGGCGGGCCAGGGCCGCGACATCGGGCGCCCGCAGGAACGGGTTTTCTGCGAGTTCGTCCGAAAGGCGGCTCGGGATTGTCGGCTGCCCATCGGCGCGCAGGCGGTCCACCTGTGCGGCACGCGCGCGCAACGCCGCATTGCCGGGGTCGACGTGCAAGGCGAAGCGCGCGTTGCTTTGGGTATATTCATGGCCGCAGCAGACCAGCGTGTCCGCGGGCAGCGCTGCGAACTTGCGCAGGCTTGCATGCATATCGGCGGCGGTCCCTTCCAGCAGGCGTCCGCAGCCCAGGCTGAACAGCGTGTCGCCGCAGATCAGCACATGGTTGTCGCCACCGAAAAAGGCGATGTGGCCCAGCGTATGGCCGGGCGTGTCGATCACCCCGAGGCTGCAGTCGCCCAGCGCCACCGTGTCGCCCTCAATCACCGCGCGGTCCAGCCGAGGCAGCCGGTGCGCGTCGGCCGCCGCGCCCACGACAGGGCATCCGTAGCGGGCGCGGACGTCGTCGGTTCCGGCCACGTGGTCACCGTGGTGATGGGTGAGCAGGATCATGTCCAAACGTCCGCCGACGGCGTCGATCGCCTTCATGCAGGCGTCCGCGTCGGCCGGGTCGACAAAGGCGGTCATGCCGCTGGCGTCATCCCGCAGCAACCAGGCGTAGTTGTCGGACAGGATGGGGATGGCGTGGGCGGACAAGTTCATTTGGGGCTCCGCTTCGGATGGCGCACCGTGTCGCACCTGTGGGTCCAGATCAAGCGGGTGGGCAATGAGCACGCGTGGCCGGCACTGTGCTATACGAACGTAATGACGGCGGACACGCATACGGCGGCTGAATTCTATGCCACGGCGCGCGGCGCGGTGGCGTCCCGCTTGATCCGTGACCGCCTTGCGGTCGCCTGGCCGGAGCTTGCCGGCTGCACCGTGCTCGGCCTGGGCTACACGGCGCCTTATTTGCGGCATTGGCGCGATAGCGCGGCGCGCTGCATCGCTGCCACCCCGGCGCAGGTCGGCGTCGCCCGGTGGCCGGCCGGCAGCCCGAACCTGACCTGCACCATCGAGGAGGACAGCCTGCCGTTTCCCGATCTTTGTTTCGACCGCATCCTGCTGGTGCACGGCTTGGAGGCAGCAGAGAATGCCCGGCGCATGCTACGGGAGGTTTGGCGGGTGCTGAAGGACGACGGCCGCCTGCTGGTCGTCGCGCCGAACCGTGTGGGCCTTTGGGCAAATGTCGAGAGCACGCCGTTCGGACATGGCCAGCCCTACTCGCCGGGCCAAATCGGCCGCCTGCTCGCCGCCAGCTTGTTTCGTGTCGAACACCGGGACACCGCACTCTATCTACCGCCAACCAACCTGCGGGTCATGCTCCGCAGCGCGCAGATGTGGGAGCACGGCGGGCGGCGGATTGCGCCTAGGCTGGCGGGCGTGACAATCACCGAAGCGGTAAAGGATGTCTATGCTGCCCTGCCGGTCCAGCGGGCGCGGCGACGGCGGCTGGTGTTCAGCCAAGCCGCCTAGACGATGCTTGCGGTCTGGCGACAGCATTTGGTTGTCAAGCGTCCTCCTTGCTGTGGTTTTAGGCTGCCGGAGCCGCCGTCCGGTCCTCTGCCAGCCGGATCGTGTTCCGCCCGCCGTGCTTGGCCGCATAGAGCGCCGCGTCGGCTGCTTCGACCAACGCCGCCGGACCCTGGTTTGCGGCGTCTGGAAGCATGACCGCTACGCCCATGCTGACCGTGGCATAGCCGAAATCAGACCCGGCGTGCGGAATCTCGAGGCTGCGCACCGCGGCGCAGATGCGCTCCGCCAGGGCCAGCGCTCCGGCAGCGTCGGTGCCGGGCAACAGGATGACGAACTCCTCACCGCCATAGCGCGCCGGCAGGTCGGCCGGACGGCGGGCGAGGTTCTTGATCGTGTCGGCCATGGCCCTAAGGCAAGCGTCCCCGCCGGGGTGGCCGTAGGTGTCGTTGAACGACTTGAACCGGTCCACGTCGAGCATGATGACCGCGAGCGGCGAGCGCACCCGCATCGCCCGGCGATACTCCTCCCCCAGCGCCTCGTCGAAGCGACGCCGGTTCGGCAAGCCCGTCAGTGCATCCTCCCGCGCCAGGGCGCGAAGCTGATGGTTCGCGTTCTCAAGCTGCGCCTCGAGCGCCTTTCGCTCGGATACGTCGCGCGTTACGGCGACGAAGCCGCTGCCATCCTCGAGCCGCCGGCCGCTCGTCTCCAGCCACACATACTGGCCATCCTTGCGCCTCGCGCGATAGCTGGCGCGCGCCGTCGCCTGTCCGGTCATCAACCGCCGTTCGAGCGCCTCGTGGAACGTACGCTGGTCGTCCGGATGGGTGATGCTGTTGGGGTGGGCTCCAACCATCTCCTTGGGCTCATACCCCAGCAGATCACGGCACGCTGGGGAAACATAAAGCCGCTGGAATTCGGGCGAGAACATCGTAATAAGGTCGCTGGCGTTGTCGGTTAGTAAACGATGGCGGCTTTCGCTAATTGCGATCTCTTGCTGCATAGCGGCGATCCGTTCATCCCGCGCCTCTAGCTTGGCAGTCATTCGGCTGAAAGCGGCGCCCAGCGACCGCAACTCGTCAGAGGCGCCACGGCCCATGATCGCCCGGGCCGTGAGGTCGCCCGCCCCGACCAACGTCGCAGCCGCCATCAGCGCGCCGACCGGGCGCAGCACCGTCAACGTGGCGACCGGCCAGCCCATCAACAACGCAAGCCCCGCCGCCGACAGCGCAACCGCGATCGAAACCCAAAACCGCTGATCCGCCTGGGCCCGGATATCCGCCTCGTTCAAACCGATAGCGACCACCAGACTGGCCGCACGCCCCGGCAAGGGAGCGAAACCGAAAACGCGGCTCACGCCGTCGAGGTCCTTCGCTTGCACGGACCCGCCATGGGGTGCCGCCTTGAACGCCGAGAGGACCGGATGGTCTGGAAACCGCTGGCCCGTTTGGTGGCTGATGTCCGGGGACTGCGCTAGCATCGCGCCGTCCTGGCTATCGAATACTTGCACCAGCCGCTCAGCCGAGTCCGAAGACCTATTGGCAAGGCGTGCAAACCAGTTGAGATCAAGCCCAGTGATGACGACCCCGAGCGACGCGGCGCTGCCGGGCAAGCGTTCCAGGGGGCTGGCAAAGAACACCGCCGGCAGGCCCGTGACGCGGCTGATGGTCATGGCGCTCATCACCACTCCTGCACCAGGCTCCGACGCCAATGCCTGCTGGAAATAGCGGCGGTCCGCCACGCTCCTGCCCTTCGCAGCCGGGTTCGTGCTGCAGGTGATCACGCCATCCACGCCCGCGACCGCGAGCGTATTGACCCGGACATGGTCAGCGATGACCGCGTTCAAAAGATCGTCGCACTCTGGACCGCTCATCAGCTTTACTTCCGGCACCCGCGCCAGCACGCGCAACAGTCCTGATGCCTCCTGCACCATATCGTCCTGCTGTTCGGCCGCGAGTTGGGCGAGCTGCACGACCCGGTCCCGCGCGGAGTCCAGCACGCGCCGGCCATCCGCGACGGCCGAGACCATGAGCAGCACCATCAACGGGCCCATCGCGGCCAGCATCAGCAGGGATAGGCGCAGCCAGAGCCGCCGCGGCAGCACGGCCTTCAACGATGCCTTGAACCAATGTAATGCGCGCCGCACGATGAACCCCTTTCGGCGCCGGGCGGAGCAGCCCTACGCACGGGGGCATCATAACGGCCTAAGGGTTACGGATCGGCTAACGGCTGCAAAGCAGTTGGGCGGTTTAGGGGAAAGTTTGCTCGTCACCCATCAACCGGCCGATTGTTCTGATCACGCGGTCCATGTCGTAGGGCTTTGGCATGAAAGCCGACGGCTGGCCGACCGCCTCGGCCCGGCGGGCATTATCTGGGCGCCCGGAGACGAACACGACCGGCAGGTCGGGATGCACCTCCCGCGCATGTTCGGCGAGTCCGATGCCGTCGATCAGGCCCGGCATGGTCACATCCGTGAGCAGCACGCCGAATTTGTCGCAATCGGCGATGAGGATGGCGGCCTCGTCGCCCGTGCAGGTCGCCGTCACCTCGAACCCGGCGTCGCCCAGCGTATCGGCCATGATGCCCCGGATGGCAGGCTCGTCCTCGACAAGCAAGATGCGGCGTGCAGGCATCGGCGGCTCCAATCAGCAGGGGATATCATAACCGATTGCGTTGGAAAAGGTTGGAGGGAAAGTAGGGCCGGGCTGTTCGAAACGCCGGATTGTTCAAGAACCAGGCTGGCGCGGCCCGCTGTTTCCGGCATGGTGCCCTCGATGCCGCATGGAACGAGTCTTGTTGTCCTATTCGTCGCGTCGTTGCTGGCCGGGGCGCAAAACGCCTTGGCCGGCGGCGGGTCGTTCGTCACGCTGCCGGCGCTGCTGCTCGCTGGCCTCGATCCGCGCGCAGCCAACGTGACCTCCACGGTGGCATTGTTCCCGGGCCAGGTGCTGTCGGGATGGGCTGGACGCCGCTTCGTGCAGGGCACGCCCGGCCTGTCGTTCCGGGCACTATGCGCCGTGAGCGTGGCAGGCGGAGCCGTCGGCGCCATATTGCTGCTCGCTACGCCGGCGACGTTTTTCGCTCGCCTGGTGCCCTGGTTGGTGCTGTTCGCGACCGGCGTGTTCGCATGGGGCAGCTTCTTCCGTCGCCCGGCTGCCGATGCCCATCCGATGGGTGCCGTCCCGTCCGGGCTGCTGCAGTTCATGATTGCCATTTACGGGGGCTACTTCGGCGGCGGGATTGGATTTCTGATGTTGGCAGCGCTGACGACGGCGGGGCTGGCGGTCCGGGCGGCGGGAGCGACGAAGAACGTTTTGGCAGCGGTCATGAATTTTTCGGCGGTGCTCGTGTTCCTGTGGTCGCCCGAGGTGCATTGGGGTCCGGCCGCCATCGTGTGCGCTGCGGCGATCATCGGCGGCCTGACGGGCGCCTGGCTGTTGCAGCGCGTGCCCGAACGGGTGCTGCGCGGCGGGATCGTCATCGTGGGGGCCGCCTTGACCATCGGCTTGTTTCTGCGCCCGATCTGAACGGCATAGCTCCGGGCGTAGAACTTTAACATGCCCGCGATTGCCCATCGACGCCGCAAGCCGCATCCTGCCGGCATGCTTCCCGTGCATTGCGAGACCTTAAACCTTTCCACCGGGCCAACCCCCGTGCTCTGGCGCTGCAGTGCCCGTGCCCGCAAAATCAGCCTGCGCATTGACGCCAGGGCCGGCGGCGTGATCGTGACCATGCCGCCACGCGCCGCCCGGGCCGCAGGCATTGCGCTGCTGCGCGACAATTCCGCCTGGGTCGCTGAACGCTTGGCCCGCCTGCCGGACCCGATCCTGCTCGCCGACGGCGTCGCCGTTCCCATCGGTGGACTGCCGCATCGCATCCGCCACATGCCCACCGGCCGCGGCGGCGCTTGGCTGGAGGCTGGTGAGCTGCTGGTGGCGGGCGCGCCGGAATTCCTCGCCCGGCGCACGGCGGATTTCCTGCGCGCCGAGGGGCGGCGGCGCCTTTCGGCGCTTGCCACCGTGAAGGCGACCGCCGCCGGCCTCTCTCCACGGCGCATTATCGTGAAGGACACACGCACCCGCTGGGGAAGCTGCACCGCAGATGGCACGCTGATGTTTTGCTGGCGCCTGGTGATGGCGCCGCCGCATGTGCAAGACTATGTGGCGGCGCATGAGGTCGCGCACCTGCGTCATATGGACCATGGCCGCGGCTTCTGGGCGCTGGTGGCCCGATTGACCCCTAATAAGCCTGCGGCCGTGCACTGGCTCGAGACCGAGGGGCCTGGCCTGATGCGGGTCGGGTCGCCGCCGGCGTGATGGCGTCATGGCCGGGCGACCCCGCGGCGGCAACCTTTATTTACCAGCTTTGATCTGATCCAACAGCGTCTTCGCCGCGCCTCGTCCTTCAAACTCGGCGGGTTCGCTTAAAATAGGCGCCAACGTCTGCGCTGCCTCGTCCCGCTTGCCCGTGGCGTTCAGCGCCGTCGCCAAATGGAACTTGATCGACCTGTCTGCCGGCCGTTGCTGGGATGCCTGCTGGAGCAGCGGCAATGCTGCCGCGGCCTCGCCATGCTTCGTCATGATCCAGCCCAACGTGTCGGACGTCTCGCTGGACGGCGCCAAAAGGTGCGCCCGCTGCGCCAAGCCCAGCGCCCGCCCGTCGCCCTTCGCCTGATACAACCAAGCTAGGTTGTTGAGCGCGATCGGGTCGTTCGGGCGCATCTTCAGCACCGTGTCCAAGCGCTGCTCGGCATCCTGGTTGCGTCCGGCGGCGATATCGAGCGACGCCAGCATCTGCGTTGCATCGAGGTCACCTGGCTGTTGCGCCAGCCATGTCCGCAGTTGCTGCGCGGCTTGGTCAAGGCCACCGCCGGCTGCAAACGCACCGGCGGTCCGCATCGCGAGCACGCTCGACGGGTTGGCCTTCAACTCGGCCGCGAACGCTGCCGCGGCATCACCGAACCTGCGGGCCGCCATATAGGCGTCGCCCTTGATGACGGTGGCCGCGGGCATGTTGGCCGGGTCGCGCCGCAGCTCGTCGGCCAGCGCCAACGCGGCCGCAATCCCTGCAGAACGCTGTTCCACAGAAACCAGGGTGTTCATCATCCCAAGATTGCCCGGCGAAAGCTTGAGCCCTTCCCGGAGCGCTTGCCTGCCGCCATCGATATCATTGTTGTTGAGCGACAATTCGACCAGTGCCCGCCGCGCCTCCAGGTCCATGGGCGTGCCGGCGAGAATTTGACGATACGTCACCTTGGCGGCGGCCACGTCGCCATCCGCCACCTGCGCCCGCGCCTGCGCCCCGAGCAACACCGGCGGCGGCACGCCGTCCGCAAGCGCCTGATGCAGCAAGGCCAACGCCTTCTTTGGCTCCTTCGCCCTAATTTGCAGGTCCACCAGCGCCGCCGTCAGGGCCGGTTTCGCCGGCGCCGCCACGCGTGCGGCTTCGACGGCGGCGATGGCTTGCGGGAGCTTGCCGTCCTGCACCAATGCTTGCAGGAGCGTTCCCAACGCCTGCGCATCTGCAGGGTCCTTGGCCAATAGTTCTTGCAACGTCGCCTCCGCGTCGGACCTGCGGTCCTGCAGCAGCAGCACCTTCGCGAGGTTCAGCTTTGCTGGTTTCGACTCGGGAAACTTCTTTGCAGTGTCGGCGAACTGCGCCCGCGCGCCCTCCTGGTCCATCCGCGCCAGCTTGACCATGCCAGTCAGCATGCCGACCGCCTCGGTGTCGCCTGTTTGCTTACGAAGCCGATCGAGCGCCGCCTGCGCCTTGTCGGCGTCGCCAGCGCCCAATGCCGCGGCAACCAGCGCCTCTCCGGCATTGGGCTGGGCTGGCGCAAGATCCAACGACTTTTCGAGCGCGGCCGTTGCGCCCAAAGTATCGCCGAGCTGCATGCGCGTGGACGCCAGGCGCGTCAGGATCGCGGGATTTGCTGGCGCCAGCGCCGAAGCTTCCTGGAAGGTGCTGTTCGCCTCCTGAGTCTTGCCCTCGACCGCATAGGCACGGCCCAGCAGGTCCAGCGTCTCCGCGTCCGCGGCGCCGGCGGCAATAGCCTTTGCCAGCGCCGCCACTGCCCGCTCCGGCCGTCCCGCCCCGATTTCAATACGAGCCAACAGCCGCACGCCATCGAGATCGCTGGGCGCCTCCGCCACATAGCGCAGCGCTGCGTCCACCGCCTGCTCGATCTGGCCAAGATTTGACTTGATCAACGCCTGGAAATACCGACCGCGCGGGAAATGGTCGATGACCGGCGCAAGCGCCTCGAGCGCCAGGTCCGCGTCGGCATATCGCCCGGCGCGCAGCTTCAGCACCATGTCGAGGTACACTGCAGCGCCGTTATGCTGTTGCAACGCCAAGACTCTATCGACATCGGCCCGCGCCTTGGCATCCTGTCCGGACGTAAGGTATTCGTTCGCCCGCTCCAACCGCATGCCTGGAGACCCCGGCGCCGCCACCACCGCCCGCTCCAAGTAGTCGAGCGCGCCGGCGCTGTCACCTTTGGCGGCCAGAAGCTGTCCTTTCAACACCAACGCGTCTGCCCGCTGGTCATTGAGCGCCAGCGCCCGATCGATTTGGCGCTCCGCCCCGGCAAGGTCTTTTTCAACGATGAAAACCCGGGCCGCCGTTATGGGGACATCCTGGTTGTCCGGCGCCAGCCGCTGCGCCTCCGCCAGGCTGGCCCGGGCGCCGGGTGCGTCCTGCAGGCCGATCTGCGCCACGGCGCGCAGCACATACAATTTCGAGTTTTCGCTGGGATCGGCGCTGTCGGCCTTCAGGTCGGACAGCACGTCCGCAAACCGCTGTTGCGCCAGGTAGGACTGGGCCAGCAACGGCGCAACCATCTTCGTGTCATACTTCAGCCCGCGCGCCAGCTTGAGCTCCTTTTCTGCCGCGACCGGATCGGAGGTCTGCAACTGAAGCTGCGCCAAGCGCACATGCGCCTCGGCGTTGCCCGGGTTAGCCTTGATTGCGTTTCGCAGTTCGATCTGCGCCCCGCGCATGTCGCCCTTCGTCAGCAAATAGCGCGCATTATTGATCGGGTCGCCATTGCGGCCGAAAGCGTACCAGCTTCCGCCAGCCATGGCGGCGAGGACTAAGACGACGATTGGGATCAAGAACTTCTTCATCGATACCGGTCCAACTTTTAAGATGTGGCGTTCTGAGGAGCGGTATCCTCGGCAGCCTGCATCGGGGTTCCGTCCGCAAACCCGGCGTCCGCCGAGAGCCCATGCGCGTCCAGGAGGGCGTAAAGCGTCGGGCGGCTTATGCCGAGCAAACGTGCCGCGTTCGCCAAGATGCCGCTGCTGCGGGCCAAAGCGCGCTGCACCACGTCGCGCTCGGCCCGGGACCGGGCAGTCCGCAGATCATAGGCGGTCATGTCCTCAACCCCCGGCGCAAGCTCCAGGTCTTCGGCCGAGATAAGCCGTTGTTCGCTCATCAGGACGGCGCGTTTCATCCGGTTCTCCATCTCACGGATGTTGCCGGGCCAAGAATGGGCGGCGAGCGCCGTAAGCGCATCGTCGCTGAACCCGCGAACCGGGCGGTCGAACTCCCGAGCGTATTGCGCCAGGAAATGCCGCGCCAGCAGCAGCTTGTCGCCGCCCCGCTCGCGCAACGGCGGGATGCGCACGGTGATTGGGTTCAGGCGGTAGAACAGGTCACCGCGGAACCGGCCCTGATCCACCTGGTCCTGCAGGATCAGGTTCGTTGCTGACACGACGCGGACGTCCACTTGGATCGGCTGCCGCCCGCCGATCCGCTCGAGCCGCTGGTCTTGCAGGAAGCGGAGCAGCTTTGCCTGCAACGGGTGCGGCAGATCGCCGATCTCGTCCAGGAACAGCGTGCCTTTATGCGCCAGCTCGATCTTGCCAATCGTCTGTTTGACAGCGCCGGTGAACGCGCCGCGCTCATGCCCGAACAGTTCGCTTTCCAGCAGGGCCTCAGGGATCGCGCCGCAGTTGATGGCGATGAAGGGCTGGTTCGCACGCGGGCCGAGGGCGTGCAGCGCGTGGGCCAGCGCTTCTTTGCCGGTTCCGCTCTCGCCGAGCAGCAGAGCCGACACGTTTGCTGCGGCCAGCTTTTCGATATCGCGGCAGATTTTCAGCATGCCAGGATCGGCTGTCACGATCCGTTTGATTGGCGAGGGCGACGGCACTTCAGACCGGCGCCGGTTCTCGTCCTCCAAGGTCTGCAGGCGCAGGCTGCGCGCGACAATCGTGCCCAGCATACCGATGTCGATCGGCTTTTCGCAGAAATCATAGGCGCCACCTGCGATTGCCCGCAACGCATGGTTGCGATCGCCATGGCTTGTCGCGACGATCACCTTGGTGCCCGGCGTTTGCCGCGCCAAATCGGCCAAAGTCGCAAATCCCTCGCTCACTCCGTCCGAATCCGGCGGCAGGCCCAGGTCCATTATGGCGACCGCCGGACGTTCTTTTTGCACGACTGCAAGCGCCTGCGCGCGGGTATGGGCGAATACGACCTGACAGTACGGAAAGGCCCAGCGATACTGGCTGCACAGGCCAATGTCGTCCTCTATAATCAGCAGCTTTGGCAGCAGCTCGTTCAAGGCCGGGCGCCGCCTGTGCCAGTGAGCGCTAGTTCACCCTCTTGGCCCACCGCTTCAACCGCCGTGCGTCCCGCAAACGTCGCGACTGCTGGCGCTCCACTCTCCGGCACGTCGGCGCGTGGCAACATCAGCCGCATCGTCGTGCCCATGCCTGGGGCGGTGACCGCTTGCACATCGCCGCCGCTCTCGCGCAGCAGTTCCCGCGCCTGGAATGCGCCGAGGCCCGACCCTTCGCGCTTCGAGGTCCCGAACGGCTGGAACAACCGGTCCCGGACGAAGTCAAGTGCCATGCCAGGACCTTTATCAACGATATCGATGATGACCTGCCGAAGCTCGTGTCTTACACGTATCAAGACCGGTAGGCCACCCGACGCTTCGATGGCATTATTGAGCAGGTGGGCGACCGCCGTCTCGAAAGCATCGGGGCCGATCGTCACCGCCGCCGTCGATCCGTCATGATCCAGCAACAGCGGAGTCGTGCGCATCCTGCGATAGGTCGCGATCAGCCGCTCCAATTGAGGCAATGGGGCAAGCGATGCCGCTGTCTGGTCGGTTGCCGGGGCATCCAGCCTGCGCAGGAGCGTCGTGATCTTTTGCACCGAGGCATTGACCGTCCCGAGCATGTCTCGCTGGAACTCTGGATTGGCGAGATGGCGTTCGGCATTGGACAACAGCAGCGAGAGTTGGCTCGAAACGTTCTTGATGTCGTGGGCGACGAAGGCGAACCGCTTGCCGTAGTCGTGCAATTGCCGCGTCTGCATCAGGACGCTTGTCGCCCGTTGCTCAGCGATGAAGCTGGCAACCTCGCGCCCAACAATCCGCAACAGGTCGAAAACCTCCTGGTCCAATTGGAACGGCGCCCGCGGCGGCCCGGCTAATATGAAGCCGATCTGTACCTCCCCAGTCATCAGCGGTACTGCCAGCCAGAGGCGCCCGAGCCGATCAAGCGGCGCCAAGCACGATCCTGGCCTGCCGGCATCGTCCAGCACTGCGATCCAATCGCCGCCTGCCATCGCCGCGACCACAGGATGGGCGGACGCGACGGAGGCCGACGCCGGCATGTTCCACGATCCTGCCCATTGGAATGCCTCGGCGCCGCTGTCGCGGAGGAACAATGCGCCACCGGGGCTGTCCACTACGTCTGCCATCGCGCGGATGGCCCGCGAGTGCAACGCCGTCCGTCCTTGCAGCCGTGTATCCGACAGCGTATCGATGCAATTGAGCCACTGGCGTCGATAATCGTATCGCTTGGCAAAGAAATGCTCGACCACCATCCGCTGCAGGCGCGAGCGGGCGGAGCCAGAGGTCAGCAACGTTCCAATGCCGATCAGCCCGGCAAAAAACAGGCTGATCTCGGCCGTCCAGCTCCAATCGGCCCCAACCTGGCGGAACACCTCGCCCGCCGCCGATATCGCCAGCAGCACCCCGCCGCTCAGGATCAGCGTGGCGCTGTGGAACACTGCACTGCGCGATAACTGCAGTTCCGTGCGGAAGCGATGGTCGCGCACCGCTGCCGTAGCCAGCAACGGCGCCACGGTGATCATTGCTACCGCATGTGCGCCGGTAAGCGAAACCGTTGCATTTTGGTATAGCACGAGATCGGCGCATCGTAGGATGTCGAAGCAGGCTAGGCCGCCAAGCGCGACGCAGGGAAGCGCGACATGCCACCGGGCATGTTCCGGCATGTTGAGATATAGGTTTTCGATCAACAGCAGTTCGCAAACCGCGATTCCAAGCCGGACCACGACGCCGACCGACAGCAGCGACGGCCGTGCCACGCCGACGTGCCATTCGATGACGACCGTAGCCGCAGCAAGAACGGCGGCGACGCTCCCGACGGCCAGGAATGCCTTTTCGACTTGGTCGTTCCGCACGAACCGTCGATACAGGTGCAGGACGAAGCCATACCACATGAGCGCACGAAGTAGCTCGACCGCCCCGGACAGGCCGCCCGATGTTTCCGGCCAAAAAACGACGTATGTGGCTGCCCAGGCCGCGGTCACGATGCAGCAGGCGAGCAGCCACCGCCCGGTCAAATGCTGGGAACGCGCGGCAATGAGCAGGGGCAGCAACACGTAGACCATCGCGCAGGCGCCGAATAGAAGCTGCGTTATGGAGATGTGCGCCATCAACAAGGGCCGGGGTGCGCTTGCGGCGACATTCCTAGCGCGAGCCTTCCTGGAAAAGGATGACTCTTATGGTCGAGACTAAAATCGCGAGATCCAGAAACACGTTCCGATATTTCACATAGTAAAGATCATAGGAAAGTTTGACCCGAGCGTCCTCGACCGAGGCGCCGTATGGGAAATTCACCTGTGCCCATCCCGTCAAACCAGGCTTCACACGGGACCGCTGGTCATAATATGGGATCACCTTAACGAGCCGATCGACGAAATGCGGCCGCTCGGGGCGAGGGCCGATGAAGCTCATTGTGCCCTGCAAAATGTTAATTAATTGTGGAAGCTCATCGATCCGGGTGCGCCGTATGAATGAACCCACGCGGGTGACGCGCGAATCTTTTTGCGTGGCCCAGGCCGGGCCGCGCATTTCGGCATCGGCTTGCATGCTGCGGAATTTCAATAGGGTGAACGGACGCCCGCCCAGGCCGATCCGCTCCTGGCGATACAGCACAGGCCCAGCACTTTCCAAGCGCACCAGCAAGCCGACGGTCAGCATCAATGGCAGCGTGAACAGCAACAGCAGCACGCTGACAGCCAAATCCGCGCCACGATACGCATGGTTGCTCAGGCCGCCCACCCGGACCGGCTTGAGCCCGGCGGTCCACGCCTCATTCATGTGCGCGACGTCCACGCGCATAAGGCAGCGCTCCCAAAAGCACGCCTCCGTCTCCAGCAAAACACCCTCGGATGCATATTCGGCCCGGTCGCTTGCGAGCATGGCAGCGAGGGCCGACTGCGGCAGCACGGCACCGCGGACGCCGGCGGCGCGCAAAGTGGCCGGGCCGACATTGGCGAAAGACCCGCTTACGACGTCGAGGAACCCGCAATGCCCGCTGCGGATCGCGGCCATGGTTCCTGCGACGGCGCTCACTGGCCCAAGCAAGGCGATTGGCCGCACGAAAAGGTTCTGCCGCACCGCAGCGAGGAACAGCAACCGAATCGCGGACAGGGCCGCGATCCACATGATGACGATCTTCGCGGGCCAGAACGTGTCGATGCCGACGAGCCGGTCCACGTCTATGCCGAGCAATTTGCTGACGAGCCATGCCACAGGGAACGTCAACAGGCCGCCGAGCGCCGTGTTGACCAGCATGCCACGCGTGCGGCGGAACACTTCGGGCCGATACAGGCCTATGGCGAAGGCGGTGGCGCCGATGGTGAAGGCGAGAATAAGAGCGTGGTTGGCGGCCATCGGTTCGAGACCGGCCGTCAAAGGGCTGGTGCCAAGCAGGATGTAGGCCAGGCAGAACGACAGCAGCAACTCGAGCAACCACAACGCAAGCATTTGCAGCGACAAATAGTTTTCCAGCAGTCGCGTCATTCCACCCTCGTGCAAAAAAATTCAGCCAGAGCGAGGGCTGCTGTCCAGGACATCGGCCTGCCGATCCGTGCCGCGCACCCAAGGGTTCGTTCCGGCCCGCCGCCAGATCGGCGAGCGAGTGATGGGACGATCCCAAGATGGCGGCGGCGCCTCGGACGCTTCAGGCTGCGAACTCCATACTCTCGCTCCGAACAACTGACAACGTTAATATATCGGAATGTTACGGATTATCACCGTAGTTGGCGACACCACGAGATAATTCTGCTACACTAAAGAAACGCCTCCCGTCGCTCGTTGCGTATGCCGCCCCATAAGGGCAACATTTTATTAAGTTTTGTGCCTTAAAGGTTGCGATGCCGGACGTTGGCGACGGCGGACTACTGTGGTGTGCGGCACA
This sequence comes from Acetobacteraceae bacterium, assembly GCA_965277495.1. Taxonomy (GTDB): domain Bacteria; phylum Pseudomonadota; class Alphaproteobacteria; order Acetobacterales; family Acetobacteraceae; genus CAHJXG01. The sequence continues at coordinate 751,322 of OZ255824.1, forward strand.
CGTCTCGTATCGATACAGCACCAAGCCGTTGCGCCTTGTCGAATAGTTGTTGCTGGAGGCCTTTATGGATGAGATGAACGTCCAGCCGGGGGCCTGGCCGGCAGCGAGAGAGTCGCAACGTTGTGAGAGGGAAGTGTCTGCCTGATATCGATATGACTCACGCCTTGCATCGATAAAACTCACGGCGGCCCGTAAAGGCCGAATTAGCTAGGTCCGGACCCCTTTGAGCATGACGGCGATATAACAATGATTGAGCAACCCAATCACCTGATCGAGCGCGCTGCAGCCCTGCTCCATGCCAGCAGGGCGCCTCGGTCCAGCAGCGCGCCGCTTGAATCAGCAGACCACACCGGGTCTGACGCGGCAAAGTCGCCATTGCTAGCGCCCCTTTTGCCTACGCTTGGTCCCTTACTGACTATTCCTCCGGTGCCCCAATCCAGCGTTGCGCCACGGTCGTTTCAAGAACCGGCCGTAGGACACGCTGAGACGGCCTCGCCGCACATTCTATCCAAAACGCCGGCGTCGGCGGTATCGGCCCCGAGCCTTGCTCCATCGATGCCCGCGTCCGTCGTCCAGAACGCAGCGGCGCAGCGGATGGCCGCCGATATGGGGCCGGATTCATCGCCATCCCTGCCGATCATCGGGCTAGATGCGATGGAGCGCGCCGGCATGGTTGTCGCACGCACGGCACGCACACGCATTTCGGAGGAATACCGGATCGTCATCGGCCGGGTGCTCCGCGCGCTGCGCGACGAACCGGACAGCGCCGGGTCACATAATGTGGTGATGGTCACCAGCGCCCGGCCGGGCGAAGGCAAGAGCTTCACCGCGCTCAACCTGGCCGGCAGCATCGCCCAGCACAGCACCGAGAACGTGCTCCTAGTGGACTTGGATGCCAAGCTGCGGCCGATCTCTGCCTTGCTCGGCGTCGATGACCGGCTGGGGTTCCATGACTTGGTCGTCGATCCGACGCTGCGGCCCGAGGACGTCATCCTCAATACCGCAGTCGGCAACTTGACGTTCCTGCCCGTCGGCTCCCGACCGGAGGAGAACACCGGGGTCGCCCACGTGCGGCCTATCACGCCGATCATCGCCCGATTGGCCCGGCGCTTCCCAAACCACCTGATCATGCTGGACGCGCCACCTTGCCTGTCCACCAGCGACCCTCACACCGTCGCGCCGTTCGTTGGTCAGGTCGTGATGGTGGTCGAAGCAGAACGGACCCAGCGCAGCGAAGTCGAAGCGGCGCTCGACCTCGTGCGCGTCTGCCCAACGGTCACGATGCTGCTGAACAAGGTGAAGCTGACCACCAGTCATACCTTCGGCGCGTACGATTATTACGGGTCCTATAGCTGATCCGATGGACGCCGCCGCGAGCAAGCCAAGGCCTGCTGCCAAACCGCTCATGCGGCGTCATGGCGCGTTCTTGGTCACGGCCGCCTGCGTCGGCGCCGGTCCGGCTTGGGCACAGTATAGCGGAGGGTATCCGAGCCTTCCCGCCACCGTCGCCGACACCAGGGTGGGCGACCTACGCGGGCAACTTCTGCAGTACCTGCCGGGCCTGCTGCCCCGCAACACCGGCCCGGCTTTCCTGGTCACGACCTCGCTCGGCGTCGATGTGGGCCTGACCGATAACGCCTTGCGCGTCGAACGGCCACGCCGGGCGGATATCTTCACTGAATTCAGCCCATCCATACAGGTGTCCGGGGATACTTCGCGGCTGAAGGTGAACCTCAACTATGCTCCGGTCGCCAGCGTCTATGCCCAAACGCCGAGCCAGACCCGGTTCGATCAGTTCGGCAATGCCGTGGCGCTCGCGACCATCGTGCCGGATGCAGTGTTCCTCGACCTGCGCGGCAGCGTAACCCAACAATCCCGCGCCGGCGGCTATGGCCAAACCAGCACGCAAACGCTGAACCGGAACGATCAGATACAAACGATTGCGCTCAGCGCCACGCCCTATGTCGAGCATCGCTTCGCCGGCTGGGGCACAGGCCGGATCGGCTACTCCGTGGCGCGGACGATACAAGGCAGCCGCGGCAACCAGAACACGGCCGGCGCCAACGATATATTGCTGCTCAACAACAATGGTTTCGGCGTCCCTGGCAACCTGACCACGCAGCGGGAGCGGGCATCGTTCGTCACCGGCGAAAACCTAGGCCGGGTGAACGACATCGTGGTCCTCGAGGCAGTGCAGTATAGCGGCGGCCAGCTCTACCGGGGTGCGCACCGGAACCAGGTCACCAACGACGTTGGCTATGCCGTGACCCGCACCATCACGGCGCTGGCCGGTTTCGGCTACCAGGACCTCCGGTTCGGCGGCACTCCCGGCGTTCGGATCAACGAACCGATCTGGAGCGTGGGCGGCCGGGTCACGCCGAATGCGGACAGCACGCTCACGATAACCTATGGCCACCGGGATGGGTTCAACGCCGCTGCGGTTGACGGGTCCTATGCCCCAACGGCCCGCACCCGCGTGTTTGTGCGTTACAGTACTGGCCTGACGACGGATTCCGAGGAGCAGCAGAACCTGCTGCAATCCACCAACGTGGGGCCGACCGGGTTGCTGGTCGATAATGCGACTGGCGCGCCGGTTTCGTCCTCGAGCGGCGCGTTCGGCACGCAAAACGGCCTGTATCGTCTCCGCCGCGCCTCGGTGACCGGCCTATTGGTGCTGAACCGCGACGCGGTGAGCGTCAGCCTCGCCCAGGATGAAAGGACCAACGTCAGCTCCACGACAGCGTCCGCGGGAACTTCGGCATTGCCGGCGGGCGGCAGCAACAGCGGCGTGATCGGAACGCTGTCGTGGCAGCATGAGCTTTCACCGGTCCTGTCGAGTTCGGCGTCGTTCTCCTACGGCGTAGAAGACAATGGCAACGGGGGCGGCGCTGCGTCGTCGGATACGCAGCACACGATCCAGACCAGCCTCGCGCTCAATTATGCGATCACCCAAACGCTGACCGGCAGCGCACAGTATTTGTTCACCGACCGTTCGGGTGCCGCCGCGCGGACGACCCAATCCAACCCCAGTCCGTTCGGCTTCGGGCAGGCGGGTCAAAACCTGACCGAGAACCTGTTGCTCGTCGGCCTGCGGAAAAGCTTTTAGGCGCCGTTCATTGTACGAAACATTCTACAAGCTGTCCGCGATGCCGTTCCAGCTCACGCCGGATAGCCGCTTCTTCTTCGGCAGCGCCGGCCATAGCAAGGCGATTGCCCACCTCAACTATGGCCTGGCCCAGGGTGAGGGCTTCATCATCATCACGGGCGAGGTCGGCGCAGGCAAGACGACGCTGGTTGAGTGGCTGCGGTCGCAGATGGACACGGCCGCCTACACCATCGCAAAGATCAGCACGACACAGGTTTCCGAAAATGACCTGTTCCGCCTGGCGATGGCCGGTTTCGGCCTGACCGAGGAGGGCCTGGGCAAAGCCGCCCTGCTGCGCCGGTTTGAAGACGTGCTGCGCGAGCATCAGGCCACCGGCCGCCGCTGCCTGCTGGTCGTGGACGAGGCGCAGAACCTCTCGTTCGCAGCGCTCGAGGAACTGCGCATGCTGTCCAACGTCACGGTCGACGGGCGCACCTCGCTGCAGACGATCCTGTTGGGCCAGCCGCAGTTCCGCCGCCTGCTCGCCAGTCCCAACCTCGACCAGCTCCGCCAGCGGGTGCTGACGTCCTACCACCTCGGGCCGCTCAGCCAGGAGGAGACGCGGGCCTATATCGAGCATCGGATGCGCGCCGTCGGCTGGGCCGGCGATCCCTATTGGGACGACGCCGCGTTCGCAGCGGTGTTCAGCCATACCGAAGGCATCCCGCGCCGCATCAACCGCCTGTGCTCCCGCGTGCTGCTCTACGGCGTGCTTGAGGAAACGCACGACATCACCGGCGGCATGGTGGACGCGACGGCCACGGAGCTGGCGCAGGATCTGGACGGCGTGCATGCGGAGCGGACGAATGGGGCAGCGCCCGCGATCCGTTTGGGCGCAGACGCTGCGGCGCCCGGCGTTGGCAAATCCCACGCCGAATTGCTGGCCCGCATCGAGGCGCTGGAACACCAGATGTCCGAGCGCGAGCATATGTTCAATCGCCTGACCCAAATGCTCGGCGCACGCGGCTGATGGCGCCCATCAATGCCATGACGGTCGACGTCGAGGACTACTTCCAGGTCCAGGCCTTCGCCAGCGTCGTCGCCCGGGCCGAGTGGGACACGATCCCCTGCCGGGTCGAGGCGAACATGGACCGCATCCTGCAGCAATTCGATCGCGCAGGGGTCACCGCCACATTTTTCACCCTTGGCTGGATCGCCGACCGTTATCCGGACGTGGTGCGCCGCATCGTGGCCGCCGGGCACGAGCTGGCGAGCCACGGCTATGGCCACCGGAGGGCCGACAACCAGACGCTGGACGAATTCCGTGCGGACGTGCGCCGGGCGCATGGGGTGCTGCAGGATCTGGGCGGGGTGCCGGTGATCGGCTATCGCGCGCCGACGTTCTCGATCGGACCGCGCAACCCGTGGGCATTCGACGTGCTGGCCGAGGAGGGCCATTCCTACAGTTCCAGCGTCTATCCGGTGAAGCACGACCTGTATGGATCGCCGGACGCGCCGCGCTTTCCCTATCGCCCGACACCGGGGCCACTGGTCGAGATTCCGATGACGACTGTGCGGCTCGGCGGGCGCAACCTGCCCTGCTCTGGCGGCGGCTACTTCCGGCTGATGCCCTATGGGCTGTTCCGCACCCTGCTGCGCCGCTTCAACCGGACGGATGCCGCGTCCGGCGTGTTCTACTTCCATCCGTGGGAGGTCGATCCCGGCCAACCTCGTATCGGAACCGCGAGCCGCCTGTCCCGATTCCGCCATACGGTAAACCTCGGCGCCATGCATGGCCGGCTCGAGCGCCTGCTGCGTGATTTCGCCTGGGGCCGGATGGACCGCGTTTTTGCCTCCGCCCTCGCGCCGCCTGCCCGCTGAGCCACCAGGCCAAAAAAACTTTTCAGGACGCACTGCATGTCGATCGTCTGCCGACCGCTCGACGCCGCGAACGCGCCCGCTTGGGATGCGTTCGTCGACGCCATGCCGTCCGGGACGTTCTTCCACCGCGCCGCGTGGGCGCCGGTGTTCAACCGCGCCTTCGGGCACAATCCGCACTACGTCCTGGCCGAACAGGACGGCGCGGTCGTGGGCGTGTTGCCGCTTGTCCACGTGCGGACCCGGCTGTTCGGCAACAGCCTGATGTCCAGCCCATTCTGCGTTTACGGCGGCCCGCTTGCTGCCAACTCGGACGCCGCCGCGGCGCTGGATGCCTACGCCGCCGATCTGATGCAGCGAGTCGGCGCGGGCCTGACGGAGTTCCGCTTCCTGCACCCGTTGCCGCAGGGCTGGCTGACCGAAGCCGACTGGCCCACCCGGTCCGACCTCTATGTCACGTTCCGCAAAACAATCGCGGCGGATGACGAGGCCAACATGAAGGCGATCCCGCGCAAGCAGCGCGCCATGGTGCGCAAGGGGATCGACGGCGGCCTGACGTCCGTTGCATCCGATCAGGTCGATGGCCTGCACGCGGTTTACGCCGAGAGCGTCCGCAACCTGGGCACTCCCGTGTTCAGCCAACGCTATTTTCGCATCCTGGCGCAGGTCTTTCGCGGGCGCATGGACGTGGTGACCGTGCTGGACGCCGGCGTGCCGGTCAGCGCGGTGCTGAATTTCTATGACCGGGACGAGGTGCTGCCCTATTACGGCGGCGGCACGGCGGCGGCGCGGGCCAGCCATGCCAACGATTTCATGTATTGGGAGGTTATGCGCCGGGCCGCGGCCAAAGGCAGCCGCCTGTTCGACTTCGGCCGCAGCAAGGCGGGCACGGGGGCGTTCGCGTTCAAAAAGCACTGGGGCTTCACCCCGGAACCGCTGCAATACCGCTATCGCCTGGCGTCCGGCGCCACCATCCCCGACCACAATCCACTCAACCCGAAATACCGGATGCTCATCGCCGCCTGGAAGCGTTTGCCGTTGCCGATCGCCAACCTGATCGGCCCGCACATCGTCCGCGGCATCGGCTAATGCGAGACCTGATCTTCATCGCCCACCGCATCCCCTACCCGCCCGACAAGGGCGAGAAAATCCGCGGGCTCAACCTGCTGAAGCACCTGTCCCGGTCCTACCGCGTCCACCTCGGCTGCTTGGTCGACGAACCCGGCGACATGCAGCATCTGCCGGCGCTGCGCGAATGGTGCGTCGATGTCGCGGGCTTTCCGATCGACAAACGGCGGCAAAAGCTCAAGGCGCTGGCCCGGTTCCGTCCGGGACGGCCGCTGATGCTCGACTACTACAACCATCCCGGCCTGCATCGCTGGGTGCGGGACAGCATGGCCCGGCAACACATGGACATCGTCTACATCTTCTCCGTTGCCATGGCCCCCTATGTCGATGGCGTGCGCCGCCCGGGCCTGATCCTCGACGCGCAAGATATCGATTCGGAGAAATGGGCTTCCTACGCTGCGCAAGCAGACTGGCCCATGCGCGCCGTCTGGTCGCGGGAGGGCCGGACGCTGCTGGCTTACGAGCGCAAGGCCGCGATGCAGTGCGACCGGACGCTGTTCGTCTCCCAACAGGAATGCGACCGGTTCATCGAGCTGGCGCCCGAAGCCACGGGCCGGGTGCATGCCGTCGAAATGGGCGTGGACCTCGACCGTTTCTCCCCCGCCCATGCATTTCCGTCGCCTTTCCAGGCCGCCGGGCCGCATCTGGTGTTCACGGGCAACATGGACTACTGGCCCAATGCAGACGCCGTGCTGCGGTTCACCGCCGATGTGTTTCCGTTGCTGCGCAGCCAATACCCGGACGTCGAGTTCCACATCGTGGGCGCCAACCCAGGCCGGGACGTGTTGCGGCTCGCTGGCACGCCAGGAGTAAGCGTGACCGGACGCGTTGCCGACACCCGGCCCTTTATGGCGCATGCCGACGTGTGCGTCGTCCCGCTCCACATCGCCCGCGGCATACAAAACAAGGTGCTCGAGGCCATGGCGATGGGCCGGCCGGTCGTTGCCTCGCGACAGGCGTTCGAGGGCGTGCGCGCAATTCCCAGGCAAGACCTGCTGGTCGCCGACGGTGCGGACGCGACGGCGGAGCGGATCACCGAGGTGCTGGACGGCATGCACCCGGGCCTGAACGGCGCAGCGCGCGCGGCGATGGTCCGGGGCTATGCCTGGTCCGCAACGCTCGGCCGGTTGGACGCGATCCTGGAGACCGTAAGTGCAACGGATGCACGCAGGTCGGCGGCATGACCACCGCTTCCCTTGCCACCCTGCGCCCGGCTTTCGTCCCGTGGGTGGCCGCGATGGCCATCGGCCTGCTGGCTTGGACGCTCCTGTTCCTGCCGGAGTGCCAGGCGGCGGTCGGCGTGTGGCGCGCGTCCGACACCTATGGCCACTGCTTCCTCATCCTGCCCATGTCGCTCTACCTTGCCTGGGACCGCCGGGGAGCACTGGCCGGTTTGACGCCCCGTCCGCAACCAGCGCTCGCTTTGCTGGCGTTGCCGGTCGCAGCGGTCTGGTTCGCGGCCGAACGGCTGGGCGTGATGGAGGGCCGGCAACTGGCGGCGCTGGCAGCATTGGAGCTGCTGTTCCTGGCGGTGCTGGGCTGGCGGCTGTTCCGTGCGCTGATGGCGCCATTGCTGTTCCTGGTGTTCCTCGTGCCGTTCGGCGCCTTCACCACGCCGGCGCTGCAGCAATTCACCGCCGGGTTCATCGTCGCCGGGCTCAATACCCTCGGCATCGCCAACTACGCCACCGACCTCAAGATCGAAATCGCCGCCGGCGTGTTCTATGTGGCCGAGGCCTGCGCCGGGCTGCGCTTCCTGGTCGCCGCCGTCGCATTCGGCGTGTTCTACGCCCTGCTCAATTATCGCAGCCCTGGCAGGCGCGCCCTGTTCATCCTCGCGTCGGTGCTGATCCCCATCGTCGCCAACGGAGTGCGTGCGCTCGGCATCGTCGTGCTCGGCGCCGTGCTGGGAAGCGCCGAGGCCGCCGCCGCCGACCATATCATCTATGGCTGGGTGTTCTTTTCCATCGTCATGCTGCTGCTGGTGGTCAGCGGCATGCCGTTTCGCCAAGCGCCGCCTGGGCCAGCGCAGCCGGCGCCTGCCAACCAGGCTTACGCCGCAGGCAGCCCAATCTGGGCGTCGCTCTTGATCATCATCCTGCTCGCGAGCGGCCCGGCGGCGGCATTCGCGCTCACCCGGCAGGTCACGCCGGCCTTATTGAACGGGACAGTCGCCTTCGCCATCCCTGCCGGCTGCGTTGCCGAGAGTGGCCCGGCGCCCTCATTCCCGGCGCAACAGGTTTCCATGGCTTTTGTCTGCGCGGGCCAGCCACTCGCCGTCACGATCCAGGCCTTCCCGCCCCGCTCGACGCCCGACCGCCTCACGCGCGAGCGCCGGCGCATCACGGGCGAGCTGACAGCCGAGGAGGCCATGGTCAGCACGCTGCCGACGCTGCGTCCAGAAAACGGCGCTTGGCTGCTGGTCCGCACGTCCGACCCGCCCCGCGCCACGGCGGCCGCAAGCTGGATTGACGGCGCGCCGGCGCAGGGCGGCATCGGCGGGCGTGTCCGTCAAGCGCGTAATAGCCTATTCGGCGCGGCCTATGATCCGGTCCTGATCGCCGCCACGATCAACTATCCCGCCCGGACGACGCCAGCCGAACTGCAGCGGGCCGACACCATATTAAGCGCATTCGTGGACGCCCAGACCGATCTGACGTCTGCTGTGGCAGCGGTCTCGCAATCGGTGCCGCCGTAAGCCCGGGCTAAACCGACCAGGACTCCGCGCCTTCCGAGGTGAAATGCACCCCGGTCGCCGTGCCGCCATCCCCATTCAGCGCCTGGATCAACTGCATCCGGCGCGGCGGCGGCACCAGGAACATCATGAAGCCGCCGCCGCCGGCGCCCGACACCTTGCCTCCCATGGCGCCGGCCGCCATGCCGCGCGCATACATCGTCTCGATCAGCGCCGTGCTGATCCCCGCAGCCGTCCGCTGCTTCGCCTCCCATGAGCGGTTCAGCACGTCTGCCATGCGGCCGATCTCGCCACGCAGCAGCGCTTCCTTCATCAGCAGCGCGTCAGCCTTCAACCGATGCAGGTCATCGAGCTGCTTATCCGGGCCGGACATCCGCCGCTGCTGGTCCTCGATGATCTGCTCGGACCGGCGGGACACTCCGGTGAAGCAGATGACGGTCGCCGTCTCCAGTTCGTTCAGCACCGCGGTCGGCACCCGCAACGGGTTCACGATCACCCGCTGGTCCCGCAGGAACTCGATGAAGTTGGCCCCGCCGAAACATGCGGCATACTGGTCCTGCTTGCCGCCCGCCAGGTTCAACTCGAGCCGCTCGATCTCGAACGCCATGTGCGCCACGTCGTAGCGCCCGAGCGGCAGCCCCAGATAGAAGCGGAACGCCTCGACCAGCGCCACCACGAGGGCGGAACTCGAGCCCAGCCCCGACCCGGCCGGCGCGTCGACGAACGATGTCACCCGCATCGGCGCGACGCGTCCGCCGCCAAACTGCGCCGCCATGCGCCGCAACACCCCCGCATGCAGCCGCAGCTTGGCGCCGGCGATCGCGGCGATATCGGGCGGAAAGCTCTCCTCGATGCCGATGTCGGGCGCGATGAAATGCACCATGCCGGTCTCGGAAGGCTCGATGAACGCGTAGGCATAACGGTCGATCGTCACATTCAGCACGGCCCCGCCATGCTCGTCGCAATAGGGGCTCAGGTCGGTGCCGCCTCCCGCCAGCCCCAACCGCAGCGGCACACGCGCGCGGACCGTTGGAAACCGCGGAATCATGCGACGCGCTCCGCCGGGTATGCGTCGAGGATGGGCCGCACGAATTCGGCCAGGTCGCCGCCCGGGAACAGCCGCCCGGCCACGCCTGCCGCCGCCGCCGCCGCCATGTCGGTCTGACGGTCGCCAATCAGCATGCACCGGGCCGGGTCGAGGCGCCAAGCCCGCAGCAGGTCGAGGATCATGCCAGGCGCCGGCTTGCGCCAGGAACTGACGCGCTGATAGGCCGGGATGACGGCCTCGGGGTGGAACGGGCAATAGCGGAAATCGTCGATGGTTCCGCCGGCCCGCAATGCCTCGTCTTGCATCCAGGCATGCAGCGCCTGGACCGCCGCCTCGTCATACAGCCCGCGCGCGACCCCGGCTTGGTTGGTGACGATGAAGACGTGCCAGCCGCGCGCATGGGCCATCCGGATTGCCGCTTTTGCCCCCGGTATCCATTCGAACCGTTCTACCGTGCCCACCCAGCCGTGGTCGACGTTGCACACGCCGTCCCGGTCGAGGAACAGCGCGGGCCGGGTCAGCCGCTGCGGCAACTCGTGCTGGGCGCGAGCGAGGTCGGACGGGATGCCGATGTCGATGAACCAGCCATCGCTTTCGACGCCGCGCAGCAGCCCCTCGCGCGCCAGGCCCGGCAATACGTCCCGCTCCAGCGAGCACACGGGCGTCACCCGGTCAAGGATGCGGCGGTCGAAACGGTAAACGCCGCCGTTGATCAGGCCCGGACGGCCGGGTTGCGGCCGCTCCTGGAATGCCGTTACCCGGTCCCCGCTTGTCTCGACCACGCCATACCGCGATGCGTCGGCCACCCGGCGGAGCAACAGGCGGCCCAGCACCCCAGGCTCCTCGGCCCGCGCCAACGCCGGCGCCAGGTCGCAGTCGAACAGCGAGTCGCCGTTCAGCAGCAGGAAGCTGTTTTGCAGGTGCCCGCGCGCATGGAACAGCGCGCCGCCGGTGCCGGCACGGACCGGTTCCTCATTGATCGTGAGCGTGACGGGCCGCGGCAACCAGTCCCGCATTGCCTGCAGGCCGTCCTCGACAACCGCTGAAAGGTGGCCCGTCAGCAACAGCACGTCGGTGACGCCATAGCGCACGGCCTCGCGCAGCAGCCACGCCAGGAATGGCTGGCCGCCGACCGTCAGCATGGGTTTCGGCGTGCCGGCCGTCGCGGCGCCGAGCCGGGTGCCGAGCCCGCCAACCAGCACGGCGCATTGCCGGACCGTCAACGCCGTGCCTATGACGCCCGCGGATACATCGCGCGTTCGACCAGCGCGCACAGCAGATGCCCGGCCACCATATGGATTTGCTGGATGACCGGCGTCAGATCGGATGGCGCCTGCAGCAGCAGGTCGGCGTGCGCCGCCAACATGCCGCCGCTGGCCCCGGTGAAGCCCATCGTCGCTGTTCCCATCGCGCGCCCGGCCGCAAGTGCCCGAAGCACGTTGTCGGATCGCCCCGAAGTCGACAAACCCAGCACCACGTCGCCTGGGCGCGCCAGCGCCTGAACCTGCCGCTCGAACACATGGGCGAAACCATAGTCGTTGCCAATGGCGGTTAATGCCGAGGTGTCCGCATGCAGCGCGACCGCGGCAAGCGGCGCGCGGTCATACAGCATACGCCCGGTGAACTCGGCGGCGATATGCTGCGCATCGCCAGCGCTGCCGCCATTTCCGGCAATCAGCAGCTTGCCGCCATTGCGGAGCGCCGTGGTCACCGCATCCGCCATCTGATTCAGCAACGCCACGTGGCCGGGGTCGGCGACGTAGCGCGCCAATGCCTCCTTCGAATGGGCCAGGTACTCGGCGACGAAATCATGGTCGGCTGCGAGCATCGGGTCCCTTTCTGCGTGGCGCACGATTGCACGCCTAACGTGACAAACTCCATCACTGAAGCCACGTCAATCGCCCGAATGCTACCTAAATATGAACGCGGCGAACAGCAGTCCGAAGCCGGCCCATAGCGCCAGCGACAGCGCCGCGATCAACGTCAACGCCACTCCGAGCGGAAGCGGCGGCGGTTCGCGTCCCACGGCAGAGCCACGGTCGGACCTAAGCATTCCGGCCAGCATCGGCCCCCGCTCAGCGCCGCCGAACAAAAACCGTAGCAATGAACCTTGTTTGAATGAAGACGGCAGCATGGCGTTCTCCGATGTTGGCTCCCTATCATGCAGCGTCTTTCTTAATAAGGCATTACTGCTGAGATTCTCTAAAAATTAGTGCCGGCTGCAGCTTTGTCCTGTTGGCCCTAAACGTCAGGGGCCGCAGGAAACCCGTCGCCACCCCAGGCGAGCCAGAGCCGCTGCGCCGCGCGGGTGCCCACCATAACGGTCCCGTTGGCTGCGCAAAGGGCCTGCAACTTCCCGCTCGCCAGCAGGTCGTACTCCGCGTGGCGCCAGCCTGCATGCGCCGGCGCCATGCTTTCGAACTCGCCCGGCGCCGTGCAATGCAGGGCCAAGTGGGTGACGCCGGGCGCAAGCTCCGCGACCAGCGTGCGCCAGCCCGCCTCGAGGTGCTCGCGGTCCACGGCCAGCGTGCCTCGGCAATGGTCGAACACCGGCGCGCCCGCCTGGTCAAGCTGGTCCACCGCGCTCCGGTAAGCGTCCAGGCCGGGCGCCCAGGTGATCGAGCGGGGCAGCACGGGCACCAATCCAAACTCAAGGCCAAGCCGGACGTGGGCGTCCAGCAATTCGGGCAGCATCGCGGCTGCCATATGCGCATCCAGATGGGTCGGGCGCATGCCGGACGCGATCGCCCGCTCCACCTGCGCCCGCAACTCCAACTCGGCCGCCTCGGGGACGAGATGACGCCGCAGGCCGTCCAGGTCGCGCCAGAAAAAGCCGTCGGGATCGATCAGCCCGGACGCCCGGCTTACGGTCGAGACCGGCGCCCAGCGGCAGGCGCTCCATTCGCTCGTCAGGGTCAGGTGCACGCCGAGGTCCAGGGCGGGGTCGGCGCCGGCGGCGTCGGCAATTTCCCGGAACCAGGGACCGGGCACCATCACCGACCCGCACGTCACGAGCCCTCGCGCAGCCAAGTCCAAAAAGGCCTGGTTCGCGCCATGGCAGGCGCCAAGGTCGTCGACATGCGGTACGACGGCGCGCTCGCACGACACGCCATGAAGCTGATCGAGCATCGTCGGGCACTATGCCGCAGCTCCGGCGGCATCGCAACGTATCCGGGACGGCCGGATGAAGCCCTAAGTCCCCGCCACGGCAGCGTCATGGGGCCGCTTATACGCCGTCATGCGGTTGCCGACCTGCTGTCCCATGGCCTCGCCCAGCGCCTGGAGGGCGTTGAACGGACGCAGCATGACTTCGAAATCCACGATCAGGCCATCGTCGCCGAAGCGCACGAAGTCGATCCCCTTGAGCTGCCGACCGCCGATGGAGGCGCTGAACTCCAGCACCACGCTGCATCCGTCGGTGCCGATGGCCTGCCGATGGTAGGCGAAACCCCCGAAGACCTTGGAGACGCTCTCGAGGGCCAGCATGACGGCCGCCTTCGACTCGTAGGCATGGATGCTCATCGGCGACCGGAACACGGCGTCCGGGCTGATGATCGAATGCACGCCGGAAAGGTCGCCTGCATTCACCATGCCGATCCATCGTTCAAGCGAGCGCGCGGCCTTGTCATGCAATGTGGCGGTCGTCATCGTCTATCCTCCTCGTGCTTTGGGATCATTTCCACTGCCGTCCGCGATCCCGCGCTAATAGCCAAGCCGCAGCCGGGTGGCGGATCGGGCTATCGCCGCGTCGGGCACGAAGAAGTCGCACGTCAGCGCCATCTGGCCGGCAGCGGGAGCATAGCGCGCGAAGTCGGTCACGCCTTCCGCCCGCAGCACCTCCTCGTCGATGAAGAAGTTGCCGGTGCATCCGCGCGACGGACGCGTCAGGATCGCATGCGCCGCATCGGCCATGATTTCGGGCGTGCGGCTGGTCGACGCCATCGAGTCGCCGCCCAATGCGAAGCGCACCGCGGCGGTGTCGATCGCGGTCAGCGGCCATAGCGAGTTGACCGCGACGCCCCGGCCGCTGAACTCGGCGGCCATGCCCAGCGTGCACAGGCTCATGCCGTATTTGGCGATGGTGTAGGCCGTGTGCCGGGCAAACCATTTGGCTTGGAGGTCCAGCGGCGGCGCGAGATTGAGGATATGCGGATTCTCGGCTTCGAGCAGATGCGGCAGCGTCAGCTTCGAACAGAGGAACGTTCCGCGCGCATTGACGCTGTTCATCAGGTCGTAGCGGCTCATGTCGGTTTCCAGCGTCCCGGTCAGGGCGATGGCGCTCGCGTTGTTGATGCAGATGTCGATGCCGCCGAAGCGTTCCACCGCGCTGCCGACCGCGGCGGCGACCTGCTGCTCGTCCCGGATGTCGCACACGACACCGAGCGCCTGGCCGCCCGCCGCCTCGATCGCCGCGGCCGCGGTCTTGATCGTGCCGGGCAGCTTGGGATGCGGGGCCACGGTCTTCGCGGCGATCACCACGTTGGCGCCGTCCCGCGCGGCGCGGACGGCGATGGCGAGGCCGATCCCGCGGCTTCCGCCGGAGATGAAGATGGTTTTGCCGTTCAATGTCGTCATGCGCGCTCCGTGTTCGTCGAAAGGGATGATGGGTCCTGCGCGTCCGTCTCGCGCGCGAGCTGCATCTTCAGCGCCGATTTGGACACCTTGTTGAGCGTGGAGCGCGGCAGTTCGTCCACCAGCCGGATTTCGGCCGGACGCTTGAACACCGCGAGCCCGGCGGCGCACGCCCGTTCGATCGCGTCAACCAGCCCCTCGCTGCCGGGCGGCGCAGCGATCACGAATGCGACGGGAACCTCGTCCAGCATGGCGTGGGGCCGCCCGGCAACCGCGACCTCCGACACCCCGGGCACGGTCATGACGACCCGCTCGATCTCCGATGCGGCCACGTTCTCCCCGCCGACCTTCAGCATGTCCCTGGCGCGCTCGACAAAGTAGATGTAGCCGTCCGCACTCCGCAGAACGCGGTCTCCGGTGATGAACAGCCCGTCATCGGTGAACGCCGCCGCCGTCGCGGCCGGGTCGTTCAGGTACTCCACGAACAGGTTGACCCCCCTTCGGCCACGTACATGGAGGTCGCCCACCTCGCCAGGCGCCACCGGCTGCCGCCGCTCGTCCAGGATGAGTATTTCGTAGCCAGGGGAAGGGCGGCCCATCGACAGCGGGGCGTCGGCGCCGAACGCCGATCCGACGATCCCGTGCGTGACCGTCTCGGTCATTCCCCACCAGCCGAGCGTCCTGACCCCGAGCGCCGCGTCGGCCGGATGCTCGCACACCGCATTGCCGAACAGGCGATACCCATGGCGGACCGGAACGGGCTGGGCCAGCAGCGCGCGCACGCAGAACGGGACCATGGACGTCCATGTGCAGCCATGGCGCTGCGAGACGGCCCAGAACCGCGACGCGGAGAAACGCGGCTGCAGCACCACCGTCCCGCCTGCCCACAGGGTCGACAGGACGGAGTACGCCTGGGCATTGGTGTGGAACAGCGGCAGATGCACCAGGTGCACATCCGCCGGGCCGAGCGCTTCGTGCATCGCGGACATCTGCGCGCCCCACAGCGCGTTCGCATGGCTCCACAGCACGGCTTTGGGCCGGGCGGTCGTGCCTGAGGTGTATTGGATGCTGAACGGCGCGGAGGGATCGTGGGGCCGCGCAAGAAGCGCTTCCGGCTCGCCGTCCAGGGTTTCGAATGCCGTCTCCGGGCCGGCTGCCCCAGCGGCGACCATCCAGGCGCCCGGCGGCAGCGCGGACCGTACCGCGGCCGCGTACTGTTCCTCGGTCACGGCGCCGACGACGGCGCTATGGGATGCGTAATAGGCGATCTCGTCGACCGCGCTTTTTGTGTTCGTCGTGACCGCGACCGCCCCTGCATAGGCGCAGCCGAGCCACGCTAGGAGAAACTCGGGCCGGTTGTCGCAGTGGATAAGAACGCGTTCGCCCGGATGGACGCCCCGCCCTTGCAGCCCCGCCGCCAGCCGGCGCACGGCGGCGGCAAACGCGGCATAGGTCCATTGCGTGGATTCGCCCTCGAACGGTTCCCAAATCAGGAACGGGTGGGATGCGCGCCGCTTCGCCACCCCGTCGAGAAGGGTGCGGAAATCCTGGCCTTCGAAGCCGCTGAGCGAACCATGGGATGCCGGACCGCCCGAACCCCGCATCATGCCGCTGCCGCAACGGGTGGGTGGCCGGCGAGGGCGCACGCATAGGCGTCTGCCAGCATCGGCGGCGGCCCGGACCCGAACACATACCGGTCCGGGCGGACGAGCACTGCGGCCACGCCACGTTCCGCAAGCCAGCTTTCGAGCGCGGCCCGGAAGGGCTCGAGCGATCGGCTTGCGAGATCATGCGCGACGAGCCCCGGCGCAAGGATGGGCGCCGTATGCGGCGTGCGGGTGATCAACCAGGCGCCCTCGCCCAGGATGTCGTCGAGCCGGGCGGCCGGCTCGCCCTCCGGCGACCACGGTTGCGGAAACAGGGTTCCCGCCGCAGGAGTGCCGGCGAGGTGCAGGCCAGGGCCAAGCGCCGGCGCCGGCCGCCTCGGAGGACTATTGCCGCTGGCGTTGCGCTGCGCGATCATCGCGGTGTCCCGCGCCATCGCGGCCGCCGGATCGAGCGTGCACACCGCCCGGCCCATCGCGATGGCGAGGTCGACATAGGCGCGCACATGCGGCCCGCGCTCCGTCTGGTAGCTGTCGAGGATCGCGGCATCGGCGTGGCCGGCGATGACCGCCGCGAGTTTCCAGGCCAGGTTGGCCGCGTCGCGCACGCCGGAGCAGAGACCCTGGCCCGCGAACGGCGGCATCTGATGCGCCGCGTCCCCCGCGAGCAGCACCCGGCCCTTGCGCCAATCGCGGGCGACCAGGCCATGGAAGCGGTAGACTGCCCGGCGTTCGACCTCCACATGCCCTTCGACGCCCCATGGCGCCAGCAGCCGGGCGATAAACGCGTCCTTGGCAACCTCGTCCGGGCTTTCGCCGGGCAGCAGCATGAATTCCCAGCGATGCCGTCCCGCCGGCATCTGCACGCAGGTCATCGGACGAGCCGGATCGCAAATCTGCAGGTTGACGGCTGGCAGGAGGTGCGGGGCATCGACGAGCGCGTCGATCACGAGCCATGGTTCGTCGAAGCAGAGGTCTTCCAGCGCGATCCCGACCGAGCCTCGCACCGCGCTCGAGGCGCCGTCGCATGCGACGACGTAGCGCGCGCGCACCCTGCCGCCATCCGACATCAGGACGTCGACCCCGTCCCCGTTTTCACTGACACTCTCGACCGACTTGCCGAGGCTGACAATGACGCCCGCGCGCGTGATCGCCGCACGCAGCGCACGCTCGATGCCGGGCTGGTGGATCATGTAGCCGCCGGACCACCCCGACGGCGATCCGGCGGGATCGGGGTCGAACCGCAGCAGCACCCCGCCGGACGCCGAACGGAACTCGTACGCCGCGGCGACGCGCGTGCTGGGCCGGATCGCGTCGGCGATCCCGAGTTGCTGGAACACGCGCATGACCTCATGGTCGATGTGCGCCGCACGCGGCAGCGGGTAGACATCAGGGCTTGGTTCGATGGCGACGACGCCAAGCCCCGTCCGCGCAAGCAGGCCGGCGACCACCGCCCCGACGGGCCCCAGTCCGGCGACGACGACATCGGCGTCGAAGGCTGCTCCGCTCATGGCCGCGCCTCGCAGACGTTTTCAATCGCGCCGAGCGACTCGATCTCGACCCGCACCCGGTCTCCGGCTACGAGGAAGCGCATCGGGTTCATCGCTGCGCCGACGCCTCCGGGCGTGCCGGTGAAGATCAGGTCGCCCGGCTCCAGGGTCATCGCGGAGGACAGGTGGGCGACCTGGCGCCACACGTCGAAGACTAGGTGGCGCGTGTTCGAGTCCTGCCGGACCTCTCCGTTCACCAGGCAGCGGATGCCGAGCGCGTGCGGGTCGCGGACCTCGTCGGCCGTGGTGATCCAGGGGCCGAAGGGCGCATGGGTGTCGAACGACTTGCCCAGCGTCCACTGCGGCGTGCGATGCTGCCAGGCTCGTTCCGTAACGTCGTTGCCCACGCAATAGCCGAACACCGCTGCCCCGGCGTCGTCGGGCGAGATGCCGCGCCCGCCTTGTCCGATCACCGCGACGAGCTCGGCCTCGTAGTCGACACGCGGCGTATTGCCCGGGAGCTCGATGTGGTCGAAAGGGCCGGACGCAGCCGTCGAGGCCTTGGCGAACCAGACTTGGTGCTGCGGCGCATCCGTCCCGGATTCCGCGATGTGGTCCGCATAATTGAGACCGATTGCCATGATCTTGCCTGGACGCGGTATGGGCGGGCGCAACCGCACGGAGTGGAGCGGAAGGCTGTTGGGTGCGGTGGCCGCGATGCGGCGGACATCCGCCTCCATCGCGTTCCAGCGGGCGATCAGGACTCGCATGTCCGTGCCGATGCCCGGCGCCGCCCGCGTGATCGCGATCACCTGTTGATCCACGACGACGCCGAGTTCGTCGCCGCCGCCGGCGTCGAATGTCACGAGCTTCACGGGCGCCTCACGCCATCGCCGAATTCGGCATGGACGGACCCCATTGCACGCCGAGCAGGTCGGCGACCGACGCGGTGCGCGACCCGTCCGCCGCGGCGAACACGTCGCCGTCGGTCCAGTGCTCGAGCATGTGGCCCCACGGGTCGCGCCAATAATCGAACACCTGGCTGCCCAGCAGGTGGCGTCCGACGCCCCACACCTGGTTGCGGCCCGCCTGCGCCAGCCGGGCATGTCCGGCCTGGAGGTCGTCGAGGTCCGTCACCTCGAAGGCGGCATGATTGAAGCCCGCCCCGGATGGTGCCTGCATGAGGAACAGCGTGTGGTGGTCCGTGGCCACGTCGCCGCGGTCGCAGCGCATGAACGCGCCGATCGCGACGCCGGGCGCGGCCTGGATCTCGTCGGACGTGATGAACCCGAACCGGTCCTTGTACCACCGCTCCGACCGCCGGAAATCCGCGACGTTCAGGACGCAATGCCCCAGGCGCATGATGTGCGCGGCGCCCTGGTGGGTCCGCTTGGCGCGGCGAAGCCGGCCTTTCTCGGCATGCCAGTTCCAGCCGTCGTTCTGGGGAACCGGCATGGGTTCGGCGGATGACTGGTCCGCCACCACCCTAACCAGATGCCCGTCGGGATCGCGGAGATCGATGCACACGCCGCCGCCCGGCGCATCGAGGGCCATGACATCGAGACCTTCGGCATTCGCGAGCTGCTGCAGGTCCTCACGCGAAGCCGCGCGCAGGCCCAGGGCGGCGAAGCCGGGATGGCCCAGCTCGGTCATGTGCAGGAACGGTGCGGCGCCCGAACCGCGCATGTAGAGCTGGGTTCGGCTTTGCTTTGCGACGACGGTGCCGAACTCCTCCATGAAGGTGCGCATGACGGCCAGATCAGGCGCTCTGAAGCCGACGAACGCCACGTCCTCGATCTTGATAACCGACATAGCCGCTCCTCAAATGACTAAAACGTCCATATAAAGGTTTAAATCCGGTTTGGCAATGTCGGATGCTTCACGCATCCGGCAGGGGGAGCTACCCCGTATCGATGGAACACAGCGCCCCCTCCCCGACCCTCGCGCCGCAGCGGCATCGTGCCCGGCTGCGGCGCACGCGAACGCGCGAGGCGCTGCTTGCGGCCGCGCGGAGGCTGATGGCCGACAGCCCTCGGGAGGCGTTCACGGTGGACGAGGTGGTCCAGGCGGCGGCGGTCGCGAAGGGCTCGTTCTACAACCACTTCCCGGACAAGGAGGCCTTGGCGTCGGAAGTCTTGCGGCTGATCCGCAAGAAAGAGGAGGAGGAGGTCGGATCGGTCAACAAGGGCATCACCGACCCGGTCGCGCGTGTCGCGCGCGGCATGGCGGTTTACGCCCGCTTCGCCATCACCGCTCCGGAGGACGCACGGATACTCGCGCTCCGCCGCCTCGACGAGCTACTGCCGACGGATGCGACCGGCGGCCTGATGGAGGATCTGCGCGAGGGCCTGCGCCTCCGCCGCATCGTGGTGATCTCCATCGAGGCGGGCGCCATGCTGGTCGTCGGGCAGGTCGCCGTGCTGATGAGCCGGCTGCACGGCGTCCCGGATGCGGACGACGCGTCGCTGCTGGCGGCGCAGAGCATCGCGACCACGCTGGTGGGATTAGGCACGCCGGCCCCCGAGGCGCTGCTGATCGCGTCGCGAAGCGCTGCGGAGATATTCGGCGACCGAACGGCTGTCTGACTACCGCCTAGGAACGGGCGTCGATGACGGCGCGCCGCAACGGCGTCACGCGATGCTTGCCGTCACCGCCCGGGCTACGAGGCGTTCGGCCAGGGAAACCGGATGTTGCCGTCGCGCAGGCCAGCCAGCACCACCTCGATCCCGCCGGACTTGATCATCCACTCCAGCCGATGGTCGCGATACTCCCGGCGCCGCCCGCTTGTGGTGTAAAGCTCGGACGCCTGCGCCATGTGCGCTGCCGCCGCGTCGAACTCGGCGAAGGTGGCCGCCACCGACGGCCGCTCCCGCACGCGCCGGTGCCAGCCGGCCAGCGGGCTGCCCGGCGGCGGCCCCAAGCCGTAATGGACGGAGCGGTTGACCATCGGCGCCGCCGCCGCGTCGGCCCAGCCGAACGCCGTGCCCCCGAACCAGTCCGCCTCCCCGAGCCGCGCGCCGAGCCAGTCCTGCAGCACCGCCGTCTGCCGCGCCGCCTCCGCCCGCAGCGTCTCACCGAGCGGGCCGGACGCGCGCCGGAACCACAGCACCTCGCCGAAACCCCAGTTCACGGCTTCGTACTGGGTGTCGCACACGTCCTCGGTGATGCGCGCGGCGGCACGGGCAGCCGGGTCGCGCGGGAGCAGCGGCGGGTCCGGCCAGCGCTCCTCGATGTATTCCATGATGACGGTGGACTCGAAGATGCGCGTCGGCCCGTCGATGAGCACCGGCACTTCGGCGCGCGGGTTGGCGGCGGCGAACGGCCCGTCGGTGCGCCCGGTGCCGAAGCTGTCGGGCAGCTCCAGGTCGAACGCCATGCCTTTCTCGCGCAAGGCGATCTTGACCTTCTGCGCGTAGGACGAAAGCGGGTGCTCATACAGCAGCAGCGACATCAGCGCGACTGCTCCAGCACATAGACATGCGGCGCGTCGCCCGGCAGCGTCTCGGGCGTCAGTTCGATCTCCGGGCCTCCGACCCGCGTGATGGACTTCTGCGGCAGGCGATCGAGGAAACGGTCCACGGGCTCGATCTTCAGCACGCCGCGAGGGTTGAAGTAGTGCATGGGAATGACGACGCGCGGGCCGATGGCCTTGATCGCCGTGTCCAAGTCGTCGAGCGCGATGGTCGCATGCTCGCCGGTGAGTGCCAGCAGGATGTCGACCTGCCCGCGCAGCGCGTCCAGGTGCTCGGGGGCGACGGGATTGCCGATATCGCCCATGTGCAGCACCCGCAGCCCGCCAAGGGTGAAATGGTAGAGGGCGTTGGCGTCGGGATCGCGTCCGAACTCCGCCTGGTAGTCGAACGTCTTGCTTTCGTAGGCGCGGAACGAGCGGATCGGCACCCCGCGCGCCTCGGTGCCCTCGGGCGGCAGCTCCAGGGCGTTGACGACGGCCGGCTCGCCCATAACGTGGCTCGGGTCGGAATGGAAGGCGTCGGTCGCCGAGCTCATGATCACGAGGTCGGCGGCCTCGTTGACCGGATCGAAGCCGCTGTTGCCGGGTCCGGGCGTGTAGGGGTCGGTGATGACCGCCAGGCCGCCCGCCTCGAGCCGAAAGCACGCATGAGCGTAGAACTTGATCTTCATGGCTGCCTCCAGGTTTTTAGCGCCTCTAGAGCTTCTCGCCCATGAACAAGTCCCAGCTCTCGGTCAGGGCGCCCTGCTTTTCGCCGAACTCGACGAGGTGCGGCGACTTCATGTGCGCCTCCCACAGCGGCCGGCTTTCCCAGGTTTCATAGAAGATGAAAAGGCCGGGATCATCATGGGACCGGTGCAGGTCGTAGGTGATGCAGCCCTGTTCGGCCCGGGTCGGCTCGACCAGGCCTCTCAGCACTTCGCCGAGCTCCCCTTCACCTCCGTTCTTCGCTTTGAGTTTGGCAATGATTGTCAGCGGCGTCATTCCCCATCCCCTTGCTTTATTGTCACGGCTCGCTCGCGGGTATCCGGCCCGGAGCCACCGCAACTATTTAGCGGATGGCGAGGAATTGCCGGAAGCCCTCGCGCCCCATGCATACCTGTTTTTAAAAAGGGGTGCGCCGGGCCGCTACAGCTCCTTTTCGTCGGACTCCGGCTCGACCTCGATATCGCCGCTGATGGCGTCGGCGTCGTCTTCGAGGTCGGAAGCGTCCTCGAGCACATCCTCCTCGACCTCCTCCTCGGCCGGCTCGACCTCCACCTCGCCATCCTCCAGGCCAGGGACAGGAACCTTCTTGACCCGCTTCTCCTCGATCACGTTGCCGCCGGTGCGGCGGGGACGCGGCTGTTCGACCGGTTGCTCGGTGCCGCATTTCGGGCATACTGCCGGGGCCTTGGCCAGGTCGTAGAACCGCGTGGCGCAGGCGACGCAGACGCGTTTGGTGCCGAGTTCAGGCTTCGCCATCGGGTCCCTCAAATTCCATCTGCCGCAAGATAGGCGGCGAAGGGCGCGGGCCATGCCATCGCTGCGGCCCGCTGTCAAACTCCCGGGCGCCATGCTAACCGGCCCTGCCCCACCGACACGAGCCCTGAATGAGCCATGCCCGCCTTTCCTTGACCTCCACACGCCCGGCGCAGCCGCTGGCCGGCGACCTCCGTGTGCCCGGCGATAAAAGCATCAGCCATCGCGCGCTGATGTTCGCAGGCCTTGCGGTCGGAGAGTCAGGGATCACCGGGCTGCTGGAGGGCGAAGACGTGCTGCGGACGGCGGCGGCCATGCGGGCGCTCGGCGCCGAAGTCGTGCAAGACGCGCCCGGCGCTTGGCGGGTGGCGGGCCGCGGCATCGGCGGGCTGCGGGAACCCGCCGACGTGCTGGACATGGGCAACTCCGGCACCGCCGCGCGGCTGTTGTGCGGTGTTCTGGCCAGCCACGACCTGTTCGCCGTCATGACCGGCGACGCCAGCCTGCGCCGCCGTCCGATGCGCCGGGTGACGGACCCGCTGCAGGCTTGCGGAGCGCGGTTCCAGTCCCGCGATGGCGGGCGGCTGCCGCTGGCCATACAGGGTGCGCGTGATGCGCTGCCGATCGAATACCGCCTGCCGGTGGCGTCCGCGCAGGTGAAGTCGGCCCTGCTGCTGGCTGGGCTGAACGCGCCCGGCTGGACCCGCATCGAGGAGCCGGAGCCGACGCGCGACCACAGTGAGCGGATGCTGCGGCATTTCGGCGCGGAAGTCGTGGTGGAACAAGCCGGGTCCGGCCGCGTCGCCAGCGTGATGGGCCAGCCGGAGCTGCGGGCCGCCGATGTGGTCGTGCCGGGCGACCCGTCCTCGGCGGCGTTCCCGCTGGTGGCCGCGCTGATCGTGCCCGGCTCGGCGGTGACGATCCGCGGCGTCGGCCTGAACCCGCTGCGCACCGGGCTGTTCGCTACGTTGCGGGAGATGGGCGCGCGGCTGGATGTAACCAACGAACGGCTGGAAGGCGGCGAGCCCATCGGCGACGTGACCGCGAGCTATACCGGCCTGCGGGGCGTCGACGTGCCGCCGGAGCGTGCGCCGAGCATGATCGACGAGTATCCGGTCCTGGCCGTGGCGGCCGCCTGCGCCACCGGGCGGACCCGGATGCGCGGCTTGGCGGAACTGCGGGTGAAAGAAAGCGACCGCCTGGCCGCAACGGCAGCGATGCTGGCGGTCAATGGCGGGCGGGTGGAGATCGACGGCGATGACCTCATCGTTTACGGCGGCAACGCGGGCCCGCCGGGTGGCGGCCTGGTCGAGACGCATATGGACCACCGGCTGGCGATGAGCGCGCTGGTTCTGGGGTGCGCGGCCGCGGCGCCGGTCGGGGTGGACGATGCGGCGTTCATCGACACCAGCTTTCCCGGGTTCGCGGCTTTGATGCGCGGGCTTGGCGCCGATATCGCGTGACGCTCGTCATCGCCATCGATGGCCCGGCCGCCGCCGGGAAGGGCACGCTGGCACGGCGTCTCGCGGCGGAGCTTGGCCTGGCCTACCTCGACACCGGCCTGCTTTACCGGGCGGTCGGGCGTCGGCTGCTTGACGCCGGTGGGGAGCCATCCGACCCGGTTGCCGCCGAGGCCGCCGCCCGCGCGCTGATTGCAGACGATCTCCGGCGCACGGACCTGCGCGGCGGCGAGGCGGACCGGGCATCGAGCCTGGTCGCCAAGGCGCCCGGCGTCCGGGCGGCGCTGCTGGCGTTCCAGCGAAATTTTGCCAGCCAAGGCGCGGTGCTGGACGGACGCGACATCGGCACGGTCGTGATGCCCGGCGCACAGGTCAAGCTCTTCGTCACCGCCGACCCCGCGACACGGGCACGCCGCCGCTGGCTGGAGCTGCAGGCACGCGGCATCGCCACCCCGCTGGCGCAGGTCGAGGCCGAACTGCGCGCGCGGGATACGCAAGACGCCGCGCGTGCCGCTGCGCCGTTGGTGGCGGCGAGCGACGCGGTCGTGCTCGACACCACATCACTCGACGCCGACGCTGCGTTCGCCGCCGCCCTTGGAATCGTGCGCGGCCGGCCTGGTTTTGCTTGACTCCTAGCCTGCGTCTCGTATGTGTGCCCCACTAGCCTAAAGCAGGGACTGAGCCTCGCGGCTCCGTCCTATTTTCGTTCAACCGGTCCGCGTCGCGGGCTAGACGTTCCCTGATCCCACTTGATTCTGCGTTGGGACATGGCGCGCATTCGATGACCCCGGCTGTCGCCGGTCTCACGCACAGGAACTTACCCCACACATGGCATCCTCCGCCACAGCACTTCTCGACCGCCCATCCCACGGTGACATGGGCGAAGACTTCGCCTCCCTGCTCGACGAGTCGATGGGCCGCGAGGCCGGATTTGAAGGTTCGGTCGTCACCGGCCGCGTCGTCCGCCTCACCGAAGAATACGCCATCGTCGATGTCGGCCTGAAAAGCGAAGGGCGCGTCGCGCTCAAGGAATTCGCGCTGCCAGGCCAGAAGCCCGAGGTGAAGCCCGGCGACAACATCGAGCTTTATGTCGAACGCTACGAGGACCGCGACGGCGCCATCGTGCTGTCGCGCGAGAAGGCGCGGCGCGAAGAGGCCTGGACCAACCTGGAGAAGTCGTTCGAGGCGCAGGTGCGCGTCAACGGCACGATCTATGGCCGGGTCAAGGGCGGCTTCACCGTCGACCTCGGCGGCGCTGTGGCGTTCCTGCCCGGCAGCCAAGTCGATATCCGCCCGGTGCGCGACGTCGGCCCGCTGATGGGCACCCCGCAGCCGTTCCAGATCCTGAAGATGGACCGCGCCCGCGGCAACATCGTCGTGAGCCGCCGGGCCGTGCTGGAGGAGACGCGCGCCGAACAGCGCAGCGAGCTGATCCAGGGCCTCAAGGAAGGCATGATCCTCGACGGCGTGGTGAAGAATATCACCGATTACGGCGCGTTCGTCGATTTGGGCGGCGTCGACGGCCTGCTGCACGTGACCGACATCGCCTGGCGCCGCATCAACCACCCGAGCGAGGCGCTGCAGATCGGCCAGCCGGTCCGCGTGCAGGTAATCCGCTTCAACAGCGAGACGCAGCGCATCAGCCTGGGCATGAAGCAGCTCGAGGCCGATCCGTGGGAAGGCGTTGCGGCCAAGTATCCGCCGGGCGCGAAGTTCTCCGGACGCGTAACCAACATCACCGACTACGGCGCATTCGTGGAGTTGGAGCCGGGCGTCGAGGGCCTGGTGCACGTGTCCGAGATGAGCTGGACCAAGAAGAACGTCCACCCCGGCAAGATCGTTGCGACCAGCCAAGAGGTCGACGTGATGGTGCTGGACGTGGACAGCAGCAAGCGGCGCATCAGCCTCGGGTTGAAGCAGGTGCAGCGCAATCCGTGGGAGCAGTTCCAGGACGAGCACCCGGTCGGCAGCACCGTCGAGGGCGAGGTGCGCAACATCACCGAGTTCGGCCTGTTCATCGGCATCAGCGCCGACATCGACGGCATGGTGCACATGTCCGACCTCTCGTGGGACGAGCCCGGCGAGCTGGCCATCGCCAAGTTCGAGAAGGGCCAGATCGTCAAGGCCAAGGTGCTCGACATCGACGCCGAGAAGGAACGCATCAGCCTGGGCGTCAAGCAGTTGCAGGACGATCCCGCCGCCGACGTGCTCGGCCGCGTGCACAAGAACGATGTGGTGACGTGCATCGTGACCGCGGTGCAGGCGAACGGCATCGAGGTGAAGGTCGACGACGTGCTGACCGGGTTTATCCGCCGGGCCGAACTGGCGCGTGACAAGTCGGATCAGCGCCCGGACCGCTTCGCTGTCGGCGAGAAGGTGGATGCGAAGGTGACGGCGATCGACCGCGCCGCCCGCAAGCTGAGCCTGACCATCAAGGGCCGCGAGATGGAAGAGGACAAACAGGCGATCCAAGACTTCGGCACCGCCGACTCCGGCGCGTCGCTGGGCGACATCCTGGGCGCGGCCATCCGCCGTCGGAACCAGCAGAGCGACACCTAGCCTTTGTCGCTGGAGACGGACCTGATCCTGGACAGGCGGCGCATCGTGCGCCGCCTGAATCTTTGGCGGGTGCTGGCGGTCGGCGCCGGCGTGATCGCGGTCGCCGCGGTCGTGTTGCCGAGAATCGGCGGCGGCCTCGGGCAGCATGTGGCCCGGGTCAATATCACCGGCGTCATCAGCGAGGACCGCAAGCTTACCGAGAGCATCGTCGCGCTGGCTAGGGACCGTAGCGTGCCGGCCGTCATCATCTCGATCGACAGCCCCGGCGGCTCCGTCGCTGGGGGCGAAAGCCTGCGCGGCGCGTTGCTGCGCGTCGCCGCGGTCAAGCCGGTGGTGGCGGTGATGCGCGGCACGGCGGCGTCGGCGGGCTACATGGTGGCGCTGCCGGCCGCGCGGATCTTTGCCCGGGACGCGACGCTGACCGGGTCGATTGGCGTCATCCTGCAGACCGGGGAGATCTCGGGCCTGCTCGGCAAGCTGGGCGTGACGGCCGAGGCGATCACGTCCGGGCCTTTGAAGGACCAGCCGAGCTTCACCCGCGAGCTGACGCCGCAGGGACGCGACTATTTGCACGGGCTGGTGGGCGACATGTTCGACCAGTTCGTCGGCATGGTGGCCGAGGCCCGGCACATGGACAAGGACCAGGTGCGCGGCCTGGCCGACGGCCGCGCCTATACCGGACGGCAGGCGCAGAAGCTTGGCCTGGTCGACGAGATCGGCGGCGAGATCGAGGCGCGGGAATGGCTGGCGCGGGAACGCCACGTGCCCGTGTCGGTGCCGGCCGCCGATCTGAAGCCCGGCGACTTCTATGACCGGACCGTGGGCGCCGAGTTGACTGGCTTGCTGCGGTCGGCGCTGCCGGGCCTGGCGGCGCCCGCTGGGGCCTGGGCGATCTGGCAGGGCAGTTACGCGCAATAGGGTTTACAGGCTGCATGTTGGTTGACGCGCGGCACCGGGTCCGGCATCGTACTGCCGACTTGCCCTCGACTGGGCCAATCTAAAGCAACGCACTACGGCGATTGAGAAAAATGACCAAATCCGAGTTGATCGCGGAGCTTGCAGCCGCGAACCCGCATCTGCTCAGCCGGGATGTGGAGCTGATTGTGTCCACCATCTTCGACGAGATCACCGGCGCCCTGGCCCGCGGCACCCGCGTCGAGCTGCGCGGTTTCGGCGCGTTCACGGTGAAACGGCGGGACGCCCGCACCGGGCGCAACCCGCGCACCGGGGAGGCTGTGCCGGTGAACGAAAAGGCGGTGCCGTTCTTCAAGGCCGGCAAGGAATTGCGCGAGCGAGTGGACCGCGGCGCCAGGCCCGCCCGCGCCGCGGCCCGCGCCGAACGCGTGTTGGCGTAGCAACCGTGCGCATCCTGCTTGCCGTCCCCGTGCTGATCATATTGATCGTGTTCGCCCTGTCCAACCAGCAGGTGGTGCAACTCGGGCTTTGGCCGACGGACATCATGGTCGACTTGCCGCTGTCGGTTACGGTCCTGATCGCCGCTGGCGTGTTCTTCATTGCCGGCGCTTTGATGACTTGGGGCGCCAGCGTCGCGATGCGCGGCCGTGCCCGCCGGGCCGAGCGCACCGTCAGGCAGCTCGAGGCCGAGGTGCAGGCATTGAAGTCGCGTCCGAGCGTTGGCGGGTCCGCCATGGCGCTGCCGCCGCCCGGAGCGTAATGGCCGAACTCATCGCGGCACTGGACACCGCGGATGCGGACCAGGCGCAGGCATGGGCCGAAGCGCTGGGGCCGCATTGCGGAATGCTGAAACTAGGGCTCGAGTTCGTCCTGGCGCAAGGGCCGGCGGGGGTCCGTACCATCACGGGACGCCCGGTTTTCCTCGATCTGAAGCTGCATGACATCCCGAACACGGTCGCCGGCGCAGTGCGCGCGGTGCTGCCATTGCGCCCGCGGATGCTGACCCTCCACGCCGGCGGCGGTTCCGCCATGATCGAGGCGGCGCGCCATGTTGCGGATGCAGGCGGGAATGCGCCGATTTTGCTGGCGGTGACGGTGCTGACCAGCCTCGACAGCAACGCCCTGCACGCGACCGGCGTCGCTGGCGGCCCGCGCCAGCAGGTGCTGCGGCTGGCGCGCTTGGCGCTGGGCGCGGGCGCGGATGGCCTGGTGTGCAGCGCGCATGAGGTGTCGATGCTGCGGGATGCGCTGGGTGCGGGGCCTGTGTTGGTCGTCCCTGGCATCCGACCGTTAGGCGCCGCTCCGGGCGACCAGGCGCGGACCATGACCCCGCGTGAGGCGGTGGACGCCGGCGCAGACTGGATCGTGGTCGGCCGCCCCATTACGGGCAGTCCCAACCCGGCCGCCGCCGCCGCTGCGATCGCCGCCGAGATCGCATGATCACGCGGGTGAAAATCTGCGGCATCAACTCTGCGGACGCGATGGATGCGGCGGTGGAGACAGGGGCTGACTACATCGGTTTCAATTTTTTCCGACTGTCGCCGCGCGTCGTGACGCCGGCGCAGGCCGCGGCTCTCTCGAAGCGCCATCCTGGCGGTCCGGCCCTAGTCGGGCTGTTCGTCGACCCGTCTGATGACGATGTTGCCGCGGTCCTTGCGGCAGTGGCGCTGGATGTTCTGCAGATCTATGGTCCCCAGGGCCGCGCCGCATCGTTGCGCTTACTGTTTGGCATTGCGACATGGGCGACGGTCGGGGTGTCCGATGTGCCCGACTTGCCTCTGGCGGCGCCAGGTGTCGACGGCCTGCTGATCGAGGCCAAGGCGCCGCTCGACGCCGTGCTTCCCGGCGGCAATGCCCAACTCTTCGACTGGTCCATCCTGCACGGCTGGAAATCTCCGATGCCGTGGATGCTGGCGGGCGGGCTGACACCAGGCAACGTCGCCGACGCCGTCCGCATCTCAGGCGCACCGGCGGTCGACGTGTCATCCGGCGTGGAGCGCAGCCGCGGGATCAAGGACCCGGCGCTGATCCGGGCGTTTATCCGAAGTGCCCGAATCGGTTGAATGCAACATTCCGCTCATTGGGGGCGGAGCTAACCCTGCGCCGTCGACCGGACAACGATCTCGCCCACGTCGACCTCGGCCGGCTGTTCGATCGCGAACGCGATGGCGCCGGCAATCGCATCCGGCGGGATCGCCATCTTGTCCATAGCGCCGACGATCTGCGCCTTCATCTCCGGATTCGTCAT
The DNA here is from genome assembly GCA_965277495.1 of Acetobacteraceae bacterium. Taxonomy (GTDB): domain Bacteria; phylum Pseudomonadota; class Alphaproteobacteria; order Acetobacterales; family Acetobacteraceae; genus CAHJXG01. Next base: position 780,937 of record OZ255824.1, read on the forward strand.
GGAACCAGCAAAGTCCGTTCGCACGAAGCCTGGCGTGATGATCGTCACGCGCAGCTTGTCGCCGGCCTCCTGGCGCAAACCCTCAGAGATGATGCGCACGGCGAACTTCGTGCCGGAATAGACCGACATGGCCGGCCTGGTCATAAGCCCCGCCGTGGATGCGATGTTGACGAACTGTCCGAAACCCTGCTTGCGGAACACAGGCAGCGCCGCCGCGATGCCGTAGAGGAGGCCTTTGATGTTGACGTCGATCATCTCCTCCCAATCGTCGACACGCAGCTCGTTAAGGAGCGATATTGGTCCGATGCCAGCATTGCTGACGAGAACGTCGAGCTTGCCGAACCGCTCACATGCCAGCTTGACGAGATTGGTCAGGTCATCGCGCCGTTTTACGTCCGTGGCCGCGTAGGCTGCATCGCCACCCGCTGCCGTGATCTGATCGGCGACAGCCGCAAGGCGATCCGGCCGGCGAGCGCCGAGCACGAGCTTCGCGCCGCGCCCGGCGAGCAGCAGCGCCGTCGCCCGGCCGATTCCGCTGCTGGCACCGGTGATTGCGACGACTTTTCCTTGGACTCCCGACATGAATCTCTCTCCGGTTGGTGTTTTGCCCCGCTCTTGCCCAAACTATGTTCGATTAAATCCACCCCCGGTGCTTGAACCATAGCAGCGGCAGGATCGCACTCAGCACGATCACCGTCAGCCCGTAGGCATAGCCATACTGCCATTGCAGCTCAGGCATGACCTTGAAATTCATCCCGTAGATGCTGGCCATCAATGTCGGCGGCACACCGACGACCGAGACGACCGTCAGGATTTTAATGCCGTTGTTCTGTTCGATATTGATGAAGCCCAGCGTCGCATCCAACAGGAACTGCACCTTGTTGGTGAGCTGGACATCATAGTCCGAGAGCGAGGCGACATCCTGGCGCAGCGTCTTGAACCGGGGCTGCAAGTCCGCGGGCACCCAGTCGCTGGCGACCTCTTTGGTGTACTGCGCGATCCGGCTCACCCCCAGCAGGCTGTCGCGGATGTTGGAAACGCGCTCCCCGGCACTGCCCACGCCGCGCAGGGTGGCGCGCAACTGCAGGTCCATCCGCGCCGCATTCGGCTTGCCATTGCGTTCGGGCCGGAACACGCGGCGCGAGATGGAGTCGAGGTCCGCGCCGACGTGTTCCAGGACATCGGCCAGCCGGTCGACGGTCGCCTCCAGCAGCCCCAAGAACGCCGATATGCTGCACGGGTCCCGGTCGTAGGTGGTGAAGCGCTCGGCAAACCGGTCGAACACCGGCAGGTCGGCGAAGCGCACCGTCATCAAGTGGTCCGGCGACAGCACGAAGCCGAGCGGCGCCGTCAACGAAACTCCCTCCGCCGAGCGGTAGGTCATCGGCGTGCTGAGATACAGCGCGCGGCCCTCGGTCGACAGGCGGCTGCTGCTCTCGATTTCGGCGAGGTCGGCCTGTGCCGGCACGCGCAGGCCAGTGAGGCGCTCGGCGGCGGAACGCTCCTCGTCGGTGGGGTTCAGCAGGTCGATCCAGATGGCTCCGGAGCCCGGCAGCTCGGAATGCGGCTGCAACAAGCGACGGGGGGCGTGGCCGGTGTTGATGTAGAGCATGTCCTATCCTATTCCGACTCGGCCCGGCGGCGCACCCCTAAGCAGCAGCGAGGCGTGACCGGCGGCGGGCGGTGCGGTATAAGTCGGTGCTTGATACAGGAGAGCGACTTGAACGAGATCACGCCCAGTCCGATCGTGCAGGGGGCCCGCCCCAACAGCCTGCGGCTGGGTCCGGACGCCCGCGGCCGGTTTGGCGAATTCGGCGGGCGCTTCGTGGCCGAGACGCTGATGCCGCTGATCCTGCAGGTCGAACAGGCGTACGAGGACGCCAAGCGCGACCCGAGCTTCCAGGTCGAGCTCGACGCCTACCTCAAGGACTATGTCGGACGGCCCAGCCCGCTGTGGTTCGCGGAGCGGCTGACGAAACGGCTCGGCGGCGCGCGGGTGTATATGAAGCGCGACGAGCTGAACCATACCGGCAGCCACAAGATCAACAACTGCATGGGCCAGATCCTGCTGGCCCGGCGCATGGGCAAGACCCGCATCATCGCCGAGACCGGCGCCGGGCAGCACGGCGTCGCCACCGCCACCGTTTGCGCCCTATTTGGCCTGCCCTGCGCCATCTACATGGGCGCCACCGACGTCGAGCGGCAGAAGCCGAACGTGTTCCGCATGAAGCTGCTGGGCGCCGAGATCAACGCCGTGACCAGCGGCGCCGGCACGCTGAAGGACGCGATGAACGAGGCGATGCGCGACTGGGTCGCCAACGTCGAGGACACCTACTACCTGATCGGCACCGTGGCGGGACCGCACCCCTACCCCGCCATGGTCCGCGATTTCCAGAGCGTCATCGGCACCGAGGCGCGGGCGCAGATCCTCGAAGCCGTGGGCCGGCTGCCGGACGCGATCGTGGCGGCGATCGGCGGCGGCAGCAACGCCATGGGCCTGTTCCACCCCTTCCTCGACGACGACGCGCGGCTGATCGGGGTCGAGGCGGCCGGGCGCGGCCTCGACACGCTGGAGCACGCCGCCAGCCTGTCGCGCGGACGGCCCGGCGTGCTGCACGGCAACCGCACCTACCTGCTGCAAAACGAGGACGGCCAGATTCAGGAGGCGCACAGCATCAGCGCCGGGCTGGACTATCCCGGCATCGGGCCGGAGCATTCCTGGCTGCACGAGATCGGCCGGGTCGAGTATGTGGCCGCAACCGACGCCGAGGCGCTTGAGGCATTCCAGCTCTGCACCCGCACCGAGGGCATCATCCCGGCGCTGGAGCCGGCGCACGCCATCGCCCATGTGGCGAAGATCGCGCCGGCGATGGGGCCGGACGCGGTCATACTGATGAACATGTGCGGACGCGGCGACAAGGACATCTTCACCGTCGCGCAGCATCTAGGCGTGCAGCTTTGAGCCGCATCGCCGCCCGGTTTGCCGCCCTGAAACGCGAGGGACGCGGCGCGCTGATCCCGTTCCTCGAAGCCTATGACCCCGACGCCGCCACCAGCATGGCGATCCTGCGCGGCATGCCCGGCGCCGGCGCCGACCTGATCGAGATCGGCATGCCGTTCACCGACCCGATGGCGGATGGCCCGACCATCCAAGCAGCCGGCCTGCGCGGATTGAAGGCGGGCGCGACGTTGGCCCGCACCTTGGCCATGGTGCAGGATTTCCGCCTCGATGACACCGACACTCCGGTGGTCCTGATGGGCTATTTGAACCCCATCGCGTCCTATGGCCCGCAGCGCTTCTGCGAGGACGCGGCGGCGTCCGGGGTGGACGGCCTGATCGTCGTCGACCTGCCGACCGAGGAGGCCGACCTGCTGGCCGGCCACGCGCAAACCCACGCCTTGGACATCATTCGCCTAGTCGCGCCCACGACCGACGACGCGCGCCTGCCGTTGATGCTGCAGGGCAGCTCGGGTTTTGTTTATTACGTCAGCATCACCGGCATCACCGGGACGCGCAGCGCCTCGGCCGCGAGCCTGGCGGCGGCGATTCCCCGCGTGCGGGCCGTCACCGACCTGCCGATTGCGATCGGCTTCGGCGTGCGCACGCCCGCGCAGGCGGCCGAGGCGGTGCGGGTGGCGGACGCGGCGGTGGTGGCGTCGGCGCTGATCGACACGCTCGCGGCCAGCCTGGATGCGGACGGACGGGCCGCGCCCGACACCGCACGGCGGGTGCTGGACCAGGTGCGCGCGCTCGCCGATGGCGTGCGGAGCGCCAGGGTGCCCGCATGAGCTGGCTCGCCGAATACGTCCGGCCCAAGATCCGCACGTTGCTCGGCCGGCGGGAAGTGCCGGACAATCTGTGGATGCAGTGCCCCAACTGCCAGCAAATGCTGTTCACCCGCGACCTGGAGCGCAACCTCAAGGTATGCACCGCCTGCAGCTTCCATATGCGCCCGACCGCGGCGGAACGCCTGGCCTACACCTTCGACGCCGAGCCCGCTGGGAGCGCTGCTCCGCAGCCCGGCTTCACCCGCATCGAGCTGCCGCGCGTCCCGGCGGACCCGCTGCGCTTCCGCGACAGCAAGCGTTACACCGACCGACTGAAGGAGGCACGGGAGGCGACCAGCCTGGAGGACGCGATCTTGGTGGCGCACGGCACCATCGGCGGCCACCGCGCGGTGGTCGCGGTGCAGGCGTTCGAGTTCATGGCCGGCAGCGTGGGCGCGGCCGTCGGCGAGGCCATTGTCGCCGCCGCGCGCCTGGCCGTGCTGCAGCAGGCGTCGCTGATTGTTTTCACCTCCAGCGGCGGGATGCGCATGCAGGAGGGCGCCGTCAGCCTGATGCAGATGCCGCGCACCGTCATCGCGACCCGCCTGGTCAAGGAGGCCGGGCTGCCGTTCCTGACGGTGCTGACCGATCCGACCACCGGCGGCGTCACGGCAAGCTTCGCCATGCTCGGCGACCTGCAGTTGGCCGAACCCGGCGCGCTGATCGGCTTCGCAGGCGCGCGCGTCATCGAGCAGACCGTGCGCGAAACGCTGCCGGATGGATACCAGCGGGCCGAGTACCTGCTCGAGCATGGCATTCTCGATATGGTAGTGCCGCGCAACGAGATGCGGGATACGCTGGCGCGGCTGATCGGCCTGTTGCGCGTGCCCGTCCAAGCGCAGGAACCGGCGCCCGAGCAGCAGCCCGATCCGCCGCACGAACAACCGCCGGAGCAAGCCGCCGCGTGAGCCATATTCGGCCAGAGAACCGTATCGAACCGATCATCGACCGGCTGCATAGCCTGCATCCGCGGCTGATCGACCTCAGCCTCGTCCGGCTGGAACGCCTGCTCGCGCAGTTGGGCCATCCGGAGCGCCGCCTGCCTCCGGTGATCCATGTGGCGGGCACCAATGGCAAGGGGAGCACCTGCGCCTTCCTGCGCGCGATGGCGGAGGCGTCCGGGCTTCGCGTTCACGTTTACACCTCGCCGCACCTGGTCCGCTTCAACGAGCGCTTCCGGATTGCTGGAAAACTGGTGTCCGACGCTGCCCTGGCGGATGCGCTCGAACACGTCGAGCGGGTCAACGACGGCGCTGGGATCACGGTGTTCGAGGTCATCACCGCCGTCGCGTTCCACTTGTTCGCCGCAACGCCGGCGGATTTGTGCGTGCTGGAGGTCGGGCTGGGCGGACGTGGGGACGCGACCAACGTCATCGAGGCGCCGGCGGCCTGCGCGATCACCTGCATATCGCTGGACCATCGCGAACTGCTCGGCGACACGCTGGCGGCGATCGCGGCGGAGAAGGCCGGCATCGCCAAACGCGGGGTGCCGCTGGTGACCGGGGCGCAACCGGCGGAAGCCTTTGCGGCGTTGCGGGAAGCCGCGGCGTCGGCCGGCGCGCCGCTGCTGGCGCGTGGCCGCGACTGGGACATCGTTCCCAATGGCGGCGGCCTGCAATTTTCCGACCGGGCTGGAACGGTCGAGCTGCCTCCGCCGTCCCTGCCCGGCGCCCATCAAGTGGACAACGCCGGCATCGCGGTAGCGGCGTTACGGGCGGCGATGCCGGTGCCGGAAGCGGCGTGGGCCGGGCTGGCGCGCGCGGAGTGGCCGGCACGGATGCAGCGCTTGCAGGGACGGCTGGCCCGCATGGCGCCGTCGGGTTGGGAGGTATGGCTGGACGGCGGGCATAATCCTGGCGCCGGTGCGGCGTTGGCGCAGCACGCCGCAGGATGGACAGACCGCCCGCTGCACCTGATTGTCGGCATGAAACAGTCCAAGGACGCGGCCGAATTCCTGCGCCCGTTGCTGCCGCACGCCGCCCAGGTCGTGGCCGTGCAGGAGCCGGGGCAGCATCTGGCGTTGCCTGTCGAGGCGATCATTGCGGCTTCGGGCGGCGTGGCCAAGCCGGGTCCGACGGTCGCGGCCGCCCTCACAAGCCTGCCGTCCGGACCGCCGGCCCGGGTGCTGATCTGCGGCAGCTTATACCTGGCTGGCGAGGTGTTGAAGGCGGACGGCGATGAATAAGCTGCCTTGGGGGGACTTGGCGTATGGCAGAACGTCCCAACTCTTGATAACTAGGCGGGTTGGCCGCATTCTTCTACATCTTGGAGCTGGTTATGGACGGTCCAAATGTGCCGGCGCCGGCCAAATTGCGCGTCACTACTGCGGAAGCACGAAGCAAGCCTAGCGATCCTGGCCGCGGCACTGCATTGTTGCTGGCGCACGGCACGATGGAACTGCGCTGGTTCGCTCCCAAAGCAAATGATCTGCAGACCCCGCATGACCGCGACGAGCTTTATGTTATCGCGTCCGGCACCGGCATCTTCATGCGCGCGATAGAGAGTTCGCCGTTCGACGATCAGGCGTTGCCGCTGCAGGGCGAGGACCGCGTGCCGTTCGGACCCGGCGACGCCCTGTTCGTGCCGGCGGGCACCGTCCATCGCTTCGAGGACTTCTCAGCGGATTTTGCGACCTGGGTGGTGTTCTACGGACCCGAAGGCGGCGAACCGGTGTGACCAACCGCGGTGCCGTCGAGATCACCAAGTTCGTTGCGAAAGACCAGCCGCGATGGGCTGAGCTCTGGAGCGCCTACCTGGCCTTTTACGAAATAACGCTGCCCGACGCCATCTATGTACACACTTGGGCACGCTTGCTGCAGGACGACGAGTTGCATGGGCTGGCGTCGCGGGTCAACGGGCGGATCATCGGCCTCACCCACTTCTTGTTCCATAGCAGCGCCTGGACCTTGACGCCGGCCTGCTATCTCCAGGATTTGTTCGTCGAGGAGGCAGCCCGCGGCCACGGCACCGCCCGCGCGCTGATCGAGGCGGTTGCCGCACAGGCCCGGGACCGAGCCAGCACACGCATGTACTGGCTTACCCAGGACCATAATGCGACGGCCCGGCTGCTCTATGACCGGCTAGCCAAACACTCCGGCTTCATACGTTACGAATACCCGCTCGGTTAGAGGCGTGCCGCACGCTAGCTCAGGTTGCTCGCGACCCACTGTTTTAGCTCGCTTTTTGGTGACGCGCCCACCTTGGTGGCGGCCGGTTTGCCGTCCTTGAACAGGATCATCGTCGGAATCCCACGTACGCCATAGGTGTTGGGCGACATCGGGTTCTCGTCGATGTTCACCTTCGCGACCGTCACGCGGCCCTTATACTCCAGCGCGATCTCCTCCAGCGCCGGAGCAATCATCTTGCAGGGGCCGCACCACTCAGCCCAAAAGTCGACCAGCACGGGTTCCTTCGAATCCAGCACTTGCGCCTTGAAGGTGTCATCGCCGACGGCAACGGTGTTCTCGCTCATGGTGCTCTCCTACTCTTTCCCGATATTTGGGGTTCGTGGGTATTGCGATCAAGCGCCGGGCTGGTGCGCGTCCAGCAACGGTCCCGGCACGCTGGCGACCGTGGCCTCGTCGGTCCAGACCAGCGCGCAGTGCACCGGGCGTCCGGGATAGATGCCGCGCAGGACGGCGCGATATGCCGCCAACTGGCGCAGGTAGCGCACCGGCGTATCCGCGACATCCGCGGGCGCCGAGCGGTGCGTCTTGTAATCGGCGACCAGAATTTCGTGCGGCAACACCACCATGCGGTCGACCACGCCGTTCACCACCACGTCGCCGATCAGGCCCGTCAATGGCTGCTCGGCCCGGCTGCCTGGGCCAAACAGCGGCGCAAGCTCCGGATGCGCCAGCACCGCCAGGGTCTGGTCCGCCAGCGCCTCGGCCTCAGCCAGCGTCAACCCAAAGCCGCCAAACCGCAGGTGCGCCAGCGCCGCGCCGCGCCGGGCCTGCTCCGGCAGGTCCGGCAGATGCTGCAATAGCGTATGCACCAGCTTGCCACGCAAGAAGCGCTGCCCGGCGTCATCGCGCGACATCAACGGCGAGGCGGCACGCGGCACCGGCCCGAACGCCCCACCGTCTGGCCGGCTGGGCGCGAGCGGCACCGGCACCGGCGGCTCCGGCGGCGGCGGGTCCGGACGCCAATTGCCGGGACGGCCGGCCCAGGCAGGCAGTGGTGCGGCGGTGCCGGCAGACGGCGCTGCACCGCCCGACGCCGGCGCCGTTTGCTCGCTATCCCGCATCAGGCACTCGCCCGGCCATCCACCGGGCACGGCATCGAACGCGGACGTGGCGGCCTCGATGGCCTGAAAGCCACGCTGGACCATGCGGTACCAGCTCTGGTCCGGCACGCCTTTACGGGTTTCCCAGCCGCAAATCAGCAACCGGTCCTCCGCCCTCGTCAGCGCGACATACAGCAGCCGGTTGTATTCCTTGGTTTTCAACTCCTGCTCCGCCGCACGGGCCTGGTCCACCGCGGCGCAGCGGAACTCCTTGCGCGGCGACCACAGCGGCAGCATGACGCCGGTCCGCGGATCGGCCCGCCAGCCGAACGGCTCGTCCTTGGGCGGCAGCGCCGTCGTGTCCGGCAGGATCACCAGCGGCGCCTGCAAGCCCTTTGCCCCATGCACCGTCATCACGCGCACGGTGCCGCCGGCGCCCTCGGCCTCCCGCTTTACCGTGGCGCCCGACCGGCGCAGCCAATGCACGAAGCCCTGCAGCGACGGCGCACGCTGGGCGGTGTAGGCCAGGGCCGCATTCAGCAGCTCGTCGAGCGGCTCCGCGGCGTCCGGTCCCAGCCGCGCGAGCAGCCGGGCGCGCCCGCCGAGCGGCCCCAACGCCTCGGTAATCAGGTGATGCGGAGTGACATAATCGGCCCGGGCCTGCAGGGTGGACAGCAGGGTCCAGGCCCGGCCCCAGGCTTCATGCTCGCCGTTCCGGGTGCGCAGCGCGTCCCACAGCGTGCCCTGCCGTCCGATCGAAAGCCGCATCAGGTCGTCATCCGCCAGGCCGCCGAGCGGGCTGGTGAGCACGCAGCCCACCGCGAGGTCGTCCTCCGGCAACAGGATCGCATCGCACAGCGCCAGCATGTCCTGCACCGCCGCCTGCTCGTCCAGCACCAGGCGGTCCAGCCCGGCCACCGGCACGCCACGCGCCTTCAACGCCCGCACCAGCGATTTGGCGAAATCGTCGCGCCGCCGCACTAGCACCAGCACGTCGCCGGGCGCGAGAGGCCGGTTCCGGCTTTCCAGCCGCATGCCCGTGCGGACCGCGTCGCCGATCCAGCCCGCCAGCGCGTCCGCCAGCCGCTGCGGCGCGGAAACCTGGCCCAGGTTGCGCTCCGGCACGGTCCATGGCTCCGACTGCGGCGTTTCCGGCACCGGCGTGAGCGGCCATAGCTCGACCCGCCCGGACGCCCCGGCACGGTCGGCGAAATGGTGCAGCGGACCGTCATCCGCCACTCCCCGCGCCGCGTCGGGATCGGCGAACACCGCGTCCACCAGGGCCAGCACCGGCGTCGTCGAGCGGAACGACACGTCGAGCGTCACATCCCGCCAGTCCGTCGGTCCGACGCGGGCGGCCATCTCGGCGCGGGACCGGTCGAACTCCCTGGGGTCGGCGCCCTGGAACGAGTAGATGCTCTGCTTCGGGTCGCCCACGGCAAAGAACGTGCGCTTGCGCCCCTCGTCCGCGGCGGCGCCTAAGCCGGCGAAGAACTCCTCCGTGAGCCGATGCGCGATCTGCCACTGCTCCGGCGCAGTGTCCTGCACCTCGTCCAGCAGCAAATGGTCGATGCCGCCGTCGAGTTTATACAGCACCCAAGCCGCGCCGGGGTCGCGCAGCAGGTCGGAGGTTCGGCCGATCAGGTCGCCGTAGTCCAGCAGCCCGCCCTCCTCCTTGCGTCCGGCATAGGCCCGCAGCACCGGCGCCGCCAGATGCAGCAGCGCCGTCGAGACCGCCGCCACCCGCAGCGCCCGGCGCTGATCCTCGACCGCCAGCACCCGGGTTTGCTCGGACGCCATCTGTTCGGCGATCTCCGGATGCTTCGCGTCCAGGCCCTTGGCGGCGAACGAACTCCGCGCGCGCGGCTCGCCAGCACCGGTGAGCAGCTCCTTCAGCCATTCGTCCCAATGCTCCCGCCGCAGCTCGGGCGGCAGGCCGAGCCAGCCCAACATGCGCTCCGCCCTTTGCTGCACGGCAGGAGTTCCGTGCGCCTGGGCGATGCGCTGCGCCGCAACGATGCTCTCCCGCTCCGGCCAATCGACGGCGGCGGCGAGCAGCGTGGCGTCGTCCCCTGCCCCGGCCCCCGCCGCCCGCCGCATCGCCGCAATGAGTTGCGGCTCCGTCAGTGCCATAGCCGGCGCCAACACGCCGCGCTTCGCATCGAGCCCCGCGACGAGACGCCCGAACCCCTCCGCCGAGGTCAGGCCCGCCAGCTCCAGCAACGCATCGGCTGGAAACCCGGACAGCACGCCCTCGCGCGCCTGGTCCATGGCCGTCCGGGCGTCCGCGTCTTCGACCAAGCGGAAGTGCGGCGAGATCGCGGCCTCGAGCGGGAACCGGCGCAGCAGCGACTGGCAGAACGCGTGGATGGTGCCGATGCGCATGCCGCCGGGCAGGTCCAGCACTTGGGCGAACAGCGCGCGGGCATCCCGCCGGGCGTCATCGCCGGTTGGGACGAGCAGGCCCGCCAGCTCGGCATCGAGCGCCGCGTCGTCCATGGTCAGCCATCGGCCCAGCCGATGCTGCAAGCGGAGCGACATCTCCGCCGCCGCCGCCTTGGTGAACGTCAGGCACTGGATGCGGGACGGGTTCGCCCCAGTCAGCATCAGCCTCAGCATGCGGTCGGTCAGCAGCTTGGTCTTGCCGGACCCGGCCGACGCGGCGACGAAGGCGGACACCGCGGGGTCGGAGGCTTGGCGCTGCTCCGCCTCGGCGCGGGCGCGGGCGGCCAGGGGAAAACTGGTCATTCGTCGTCCTCCAGCGCGGCCCACTCCGCGACCCGCGCGAGCTGGGCGTAGTCGGAGAACCGCGGCGCGGCGCCGGGATGCGGACGGGATAAATAGGCGCGTCCGGGATCGTCGAAGGCGGCGATCAGGGCGACCAAGGCGCGCTCCGCCGCCGCCGCCTCCGACGCGGTGGCCTCCGGGTCGTGCTTGAACAGCTTGGTCTCCTTGCCCGGCTCGAAGCCGCCTGAGAGGTGCCAATAGGTGAGCTCCGCGGTGCGGCCGGCGAGCTCGGGGCCGAACACCCCGGCGGCGGCCATCGCAGCCTCCAACGGCAACTGCGGCGCCAAGCCCTGCTCGACCTGGCCCGCCGTGGGCACCGCGCCGGTCTTGTAGTCCAGGATCGCGAGCGTGCCGTCCGCCCGGCGCTCGATACGGTCGGCCCGTCCGCTGAGCGTGAACGGTCGGCCGTTGCCCGGCACGGCCCAGACGCCGTCCACCTCGGCCCGCACCAGCGCCATCGGGCCACGCAGGCGGCGTTGGCGCTCGGCTTCGGCCACCCACTCGGCGATGCGGGCGAGCCGCGGACGCCACCACGCGGTCAGCGCCGGACGCAGCCCCTCCGCATCCAGCGCGCGGTCCATGGCGGCGCGCAACAGCTTGGCAGCCTGTGGCGGGTAGGTCGGCGGCAAGCCGGTCAGGAAATCGGCGAGCGCCGCGTGCACGATGCTGCCGTAGTCGGCGGCGTCGGCCGACTCCTCCAATGGGCTGAGCGCACGCAGGCGCAGCACGTGCTTGGCATAGATGGCGTAGGGGTCGCGCAGCCAGGTCTCGACCTCCGTGACGCTCAGCCGGCGCGGACGGGCCCCGATCGGCGGACGGGGCTGCGGCGGCGCGACCGGGCGAGGCTCGCCGTCCGGCTGGTCCAGCAACCGGGCCCAGGCGGCGCTCGGATGCAGCGGCAAAGCGAGGCCTTGCCCTTTGAGATAAGCGTCCAGCCGCACCAGCCAGCGGGCCGGCACCGTCGGCGCACCCTCGCGCCGCCGCGGGCAGGACAGGACGACCGCGGGCGCGGCGCAGGCCAGCATGGCGTAGTCGTGCGCCATCTGGCCCACGCGTTCCTCCGGCGACTCCAACCCGACGGCAACGCGCATCGGCCGGCTCATCCAAGGGCCGGGGTCGGTCGCCGGCGGCCAAACCCCCTCCGCCAGGCTGCCGAGCACCATCAAGTCCGCGGATTGCAGCCGTGCCTCCAGCAGGCCGAGGATGGCGACGCGCGGATGTTCAGATCCTTCGCGCCCGCGCAGTGCCCGGCGGGTGCGCACGACCGCGCCCTCCATCGACGCATCCAGCAGGCCCGGCAGGGTCGCGACCGGTTGCGCCGGCAATATCGGCAGCGCCGCCGACAGCGCGGACAGATGGGTCGCCAGCGCCTCGCCCTCCTCGCCGGACCAAAGCCGGGCCGCGCCGGGCAGCGCGTCGGCCTCGGCGATGGCCTCGGCACACTCGATCAGCGCCGTCAACGCCTCGGCTGGCGTGGCATCCGCGCGCGCCGCGATGCGGAAGATCGGCTGCATCCTGGCGTCGAGGCGGTCGAGCAGGTCCTGTGCCGCCGTGTTGGGCCGCAGCTCCAGCGCCGCGCGCAGCCCCTGCAACCCTGGCGCAGGAGCCGGGCCGTGCAGGCACGCAAGCTCGAGCCGGCGGGCGGCGCGGCGCGCCTCAGCCGGGGGCAGGCCGAGCGCCGCCAACGGATGCTTCAACAGGGACAGCAAGGCCACTGGGGCCAAGCCGTCCGCCACGGCATGGGCCAGCAGACGCAGGAAGGCGCCGGGCGGGGTATCGGCCAGCGGCTCCCCGGCGCTGTCGTCGACGACCACGCCGTACCGGCCCAATTCCGCCGCCACGCGCGCCGCGAGTTGCCGGTCGGGCGTGACCAGCGCCGCGCGGGCATGCGGCGTTTGCAGCGCGTTGCGCAGCGCCAGCGCGATGGCGACCGCCTCCTCCTGCTGGTCGGCCGGCTGCAGCCGGGTCAGGCCCTCGATCTCCGGGGTGTCCGCCGTGCGCCATTCGCCAAGCGCCTGGGCGGGCAGCAGGGACTGCCATAGGGCGGCGCAACGGCCCGGCGTCACCAATGTCGCTTCTTCCTGCCACGGTTGCACGTCGCCGCGCGAGGCGTTGAGATTGATCAACAACCGCCGCATCCCGGCCTGGGGATGGCCGGCGTCCAACTGGTCCCAAACGGCGTCGTCCATCGAAAGGTCGAGGCCCGGCAGCACAACCATTCCACCACGCATGGTGGCGACGACGCGGATGAGCCGGGCGACGGCCTTGATGCCGCCCGTGGTCCCGGCGACAATGACCGGACAGCCTGCCGACTGTTGCGACCACGCCTCAGCTTGGGCGTCCAAAAGCTTGATATTGCGGTCGGCCACGTCGAGCAGGCCATTATCGGCCAGCCATTCCGGCCAAGCGCGCGTGACAATCTTGAGGAACTCGATGATACGGCCCCAGTGCTCGGCATAGCCGGCCTCCGCCGCTGCCGGCAGCGCTTCGTCGAGCTTCACCTCGGACCGGTGCGCCTCGTCCAGCAAATCGGCCAGCTCCATCGCGAGCTGCCAGGCGCGGTCGGCGGTTGCGGGCGCGCCGTATTGACCGCCCATCGCCATCACCAGCCGGGTCAGCACCGCAAGCCGCCGCGCGCTGTCGACCGCCGGCGGCAGGGCGAGCGCCCCGGCCAGGGCCAATGGCGCTTCGTCCAACGCGCCCAATGCGGCGATGCGCGGCAGCAGCAGCGGGCGGCCACCGGACTGGCGCAGGAACGCCTCGTTCAGCGCCCTTGCGGCGCGCTGGGTAGGCAGCAGGATCAGCCCGTCCGCCAGCGACAGCGGATCGGGGCCGGCGCGGCGCAGCCAGTACGCGGCCAGCGCATCCAGGAACGGCACATGCGGCGGAATGGTGTGCAGGTTCATATCAGGCGCTCCAACCGGCCAGGCCACCCGGTGAGCACGGCACGGCGCGCATCGCCGTCCGCAAGGCCAAGGGTCACAGTGAGTGCATCACCGGGCCGCAGCGCGCCCAGCCGGTCGGGCCATTCGACCAGCACGACGCCATCCCGCGCGTCGTCCCAGCCCAGCTCCGCCACGGCGGCTGGGCCATCGAGGCGCCAAAGGTCGAAATGGTGCACGGGGCCGATTGGCGCATCATAGAGCTGCACCAGCGTGTAGCTCGGGCTCGGCACTTCGAGCGCCGGGTCGGACAACAGGGCGCGGAGCAACGCACGGGCCAAGGCGCTCTTGCCGGCGCCGAGCGGGCCTTCGAGCAGCACGGCGTCGCCCGGACGCAGCAAGGCACCGATGCGCCCGGCCAGGGCCTCGGTCGCGGCGAGGCCGGGCAGGAGAATCGCAATCGGCGGCACCTGCGCAATCTGCCCCATGGCGACGCCGCCGGCAAACCGCTTGATGTCCCCGGCATTGTCGCTAAGTAGCCGATATGCCTGATCACATCGAGACCGACGTTGCCATCATCGGCGCGGGGCCAGTCGGCCTGTTCGCCGCCTTCGAGTGCGGCATGTTGAAGCTGCGGTCCACGCTGATCGACGCGCTGGAGGAGGTCGGCGGCCAGTGCACCGCGCTCTATCCGGAGAAGCCGATCTACGACATCCCCGCGCATCCCGCGATCGCCGCCGGGCACCTGATCGGCAACCTCGAGCAGCAGATCGAGCCGTTCAACGTGCCGCGCCTGCTCGGACGCCGGGTGGACCGCCTGCAGGGGGAGGCCGGGCAGTTCGTGTTGGGAACCGACGGCGGCGACGAAATCCGCTGCAAGGCGGTGCTGGTGGCGGCCGGCGCCGGCGCGTTCGGCCCGAACCGTCCGCCATTGCAGGGGCTGGCGGCGTTCGAGGCCACCGGCGCCGTGCGCTACGCCTGTCGCCGGCGCGAGGACTTCCGCGGTCGCCATGTGGTGATCGCGGGCGGCGGCGACAGCGCGGTGGACTGGGCGTTGTCGCTGAAGGACCTGGCGGCGAAGGTGTATGTCGTGCACCGCCGGGCCAAGTTCCGCGCCGCGCCGGAGACCGCCGCCCAGCTCGACGCCGCCGCCGCGCGGGGCGAGGTCGAGATGGTGGTGCCGTATCAGCTCCATGCCGTGCACGGTGCGAACGGCGCGCTGGAGTCGGTCGAAGTGGCGACCTTGGATGGGCAGGCCCGGCACCTCGCGGCCGACACGCTGCTGCCGTTCTTCGGCTTGTCGATGGACCTGGGGCCGATTGCCGGCTGGGGCCTCGATCTCGAGCACAGCCATGTGCAGGTCACGCCCGCAAGCTGCGAGACCTCGGTTCCCGGCGTGTTCGCCATCGGCGATATCGCGACCTATCCGGGCAAATTGAAGCTGATCCTGCAGGGGTTCAGCGAGGGGGCGATGGCGGCGCACGCGATCCACCCGATCGTGCACCCGGGCACGGCGCTGCATTTCGAATACTCCACCAGCAAGGGCGTGCCGGCTGCCTGAACCTCTGCTAGCACACCGGCGGCAACAACGAGGCGCAGCATGACCATCCCGCTGAAGGTCGCGGTCCAGATGGACCCGATCGAGACCGTCGACATCAACGGCGACAGCACCTTCGCCCTCATGCTGGAGGCGCAGCGGCGCGGCCATGCGATGTGGCACTACGACGTGCGCCAGATGTCGCTGCACGAGGGCGTGGGGGAATCGCGGGAAGGCCGGCTGCTGGCCCGCGCTCGTCCGGTGACGGTGCAGCGCGTCGCGGGCGGCCATTACCGGTTTGGCGCGGCTGAGACGCTGGACCTGGCGGGCATGGACGCCGTGCTGATGCGGCAGGACCCGCCGTTCGACATGGCCTACATCACGGCCACCCACATGCTGGAGCACATCCATCCGCAGACCCTGGTGGTGAACGACCCGAAGCACGTGCGGGATTCGCCGGAAAAATTGCTGGTGACGCATTTTCCCGACCTGATGCCGCCGACGCTGATCACTTGGGACACCGATGCGATCCGCGCCTTCCGCGCCAAGCATTCGGACATCATCGTGAAGCCGTTGTTCGGCAATGGCGGCGCCGGGGTGTTCCGCATCAAGCCGGACGACGAGAATCTGGCGTCGCTGCTGGAGATGCACTTCGCCCGGTCGCGCGAGCCGCTGATGATCCAGCGCTATGAGCCTGCGGTGCGCCGGGGCGACAAGCGGATCATCCTGGTCGACGGGGTCGCGATGGGGGCGGTGAACCGGGTGCCGGCGGCGGGCGAGGCGCGGTCCAACATGCATGTCGGCGGCCGTCCGGAGCAGTCGGCGCTGACCGAGCGTGAGCAGGAGATCTGCCGCCGGATCGGGCCATATCTGCGCGAACACGGCCTGATTTTCGTGGGGATCGACGTGATCGGCGACTATTTGACCGAGATCAACGTGACCTCGCCGACTGGTTTGCAGGAGATCGCCCGGTTCGATGGGGTCGACCTGGCGGCGGCGATCTGGGACAGCATCGAGGCAAAGGTAGCGGCTTCGGCGGTTAAAGGTCCAGTGGCGTGAGTTCCAGCCCTTCGTAGAGTTCAGCCAAGGGGATCTCGATGTCGATCTCCGGCATTTTAAGCGTTCCACCGGCCTTCAGCACTTCGATACTCCATCCGGATGCAGTGCGCGCGATGACCGTCGCTACCGATTGGTCCTGCTCTAAAAGGATCAAGCGCTGCACAGAGGAGAGTGACTGATACTCCATCAGCTTGATTGTGCGGTCCTTCTTTGCCGTACTTTCCGATAATACCTCGAAGATAACGACCGGTTCCGCCGCGATCGTGGCGCTTGGCTCGACACGTGTGCACGACACGAATGCATCTGGGTATCGATACTTTGAGCCAATCTGAATTTTGACCTCAGAACCGCGCGAATAGCAATTACGGCCACGCAGTCGGACATTAAGAGCTGTAAGGAGATTACTTTGAATGGCTGCATGCGCGTCTGTGCCGCCGGTCATCGCAACCGGCTGAAAACCGTCGAACTCCCATTTGAAGTCCTGCTTGGCCTCCCAAGCGAGAAACTCTGCTGACGTCATTGGTTTGTGCTACACTTGGCTCATCGGCGGTGCCTTTCAGGCTGCAAACGACTATAGCGCATCCACGCGCCGCACGCGCCCTATTTCACCGGACGCACCCGGCGCAGCAGCAACCGCACCGAGCCCGGGTTGGCTGCATGCGGATGCGCCGCCGCCAGCACCAAAGGGCGCAGCCCCGGCTGCTAAAGGTCCAGCGGTGCGAGTTCCAGCCCTTCGTAGAATTCAGCCATGGGGATCTCGACGTCGATCTCCGGCATCGAGAGCGTTCCTGAAGCGTCCAGCATCTCTATGAGCCAGCCGATTTGGCCGCGGGTTATGACCGTGGCCATCGCTTGATCTTGTTCGAGCAGGATATAGCGTTTTACAGAAGGAAGTGACTGATAATCCAACAGCTTTAGCGTACGATCGGTTTTTGCGGTGCCTTCGGAAAGTATCTCAAAAATCACTACGGGTTCACCCGCAACCGTGGCGCCGGGAGTGGCTGGCATGCAGGAGACGAACGCGTCGGGATAACGATACTTCGGGCCAATCTCAACTTTCAGGTCGGGTCCATATGGCCGGCAAGGCTTGCCACGCAGCCGAATATTGAGCATCGTGGTCAAGTTGCCCTGGATGATTGAATGCGCGACGGTGACACCATTCATCGCAACCGGTTGAAACCCGTCGAACTCCCATTTGAATTCCTGTTTGGCCTCCCAGGCAAGAAACTCTGCTGAAGTCATCGGTTTGTGCTGCACTTGGCTCATTGGCGATGCCTTTCAGGCTTCAAACGACTATACCTCATCCACGCGCCGCTCGCGCCCTATTTCCCCGGACGCACCCGGCGCAGCAGTAACCGCACCGAGCCCGGGTTGGCCGCGTGCGGATGCGCCGCCGCCAGCACCAAAGAACGCAACTCCGGCTGGTTCAGCCATAACGGGAACTCGCGCCGGATCACCCCGCCGTTCTCCCCGCTGCCGCGCCCGGTGATCACCTCGACACAGCGCAGCCGTTCGGCATGGGCGCTTCCTAAAAAGTCCTGCAATGCGAAAAACGCCCGCTGCGCCGTGCGGCCATGCAAATCCAGGGTGCGCGAGGCCGAGAGCTTGCCGGTGCGAAAGCGGTTCCAGGTCGCCTTGTCGACGCCCGGCGGGTGATGGCCGATCGTCACGGGCGATAGGCGCTGCATGGCCGGCAAGGCGATGGACGCCGCGGCTTGGGACGCCGGCTGCGTCTGCAGCGGCTCCGGCGGCGCATCCGGCACCGGAACGCCTGCCATCGGAGCGACATTGCGGACAAAGAGCGCCCAGGTGGCGCGGTCGTGCTCGGACAAAGCCCTGCGACGCGGAGCGCGCATCTATGAGCCTTTGCGGCGCGACGTGCGCATTCAGGCGGCGCGGGCGGCCGGATCGTCCTCGATCAACACCACATGCAGCCGCCGCGGGCCGTGGGCCCCGAGCTCCAGCGTCTGCTCGATGTCGGCGGAGCGCGACGGCCCCGTCACGAACATGACGTTGCGCGGCATGAAGCCACCGGTCTGCGGATCGTGCCGCTCGCCGCGCAGCAGGTCCCATGCGTCCTCGTACGCCCCCACGACCCGGCTGCTGCGCAGCACCACGATGGCCGTATCGGCGAGCAGGTTGAGCGTGGTCGGACGCTCCGGCGCGCTCGGCAGCACGAGCGTGCCGGTCTCGGCCACGCCGGCAAATCCGTGCTGCAGGCTGACAAGGTCCGTCGCCTCCGCCCGGCCCTCGCGGATCAGCAGCAGCGGGCGGCTGGACCACGGGATGGCGCGCAGGTCCGGATGCGGCGCCATGACGAAGCTCGACGGCAGGTTTTGCCCGGCGAGGTAGCCCGCCACCGCCTCCGGCACGTCCTCGCTGCCGGGAACGCGGATGACGGTGCCGAACTCCTTTTCGATATTGCGCACCATCAGGGCGATTTGATCGGGGCGCGGCACCTGGCTGCGGGCCGGGACCAGATGCCGCGGCGGATGCGCCATGCGCTCGCGCAGCATCGCAGCCTGGTCGCCGGGCAGCGGCCCCCGCTTCAGCCCGCGGCGGATCGCGCCGAGGATCGCCTCTTTCGTCATCTTGCTAACCGCTCCGCGGCGGGGTTGGACCGCTGCTCGCGGGCGTAGCGGGCGAAAAAGGTGTCCCCCTCTGGCGCCGGCAGGTCCCGCCCAGCGGTCCAGCCGCCGGCAAACGGCAGGCTCCCGAACCGCCCGCGCCGGCGTCCCATCATGCCTAACGTGGCCGCGCCTATCCGCGCCGCCATCCGGTACAACGCCGGGCGCCGGGCGAAGAACGCCCATAATGCGAGGTTGGTCCGGATGCCGCCGGGCTGCAGATGGCGCTCAAACTCGCGCTCCCGCCAATGGCGCATCATTTTGGGCAGCGGGATCTTCACCGGGCACACGCTCTCGCACTTGCCGCAAAACGTGCTGGCGTTGGGCAGGTGCCCGGCCTTGTCGACGCCGATCAAGGAGGGCGTCAGCACGCTGCCCATCGGTCCCGGATACACCCAACCGTAAGCGTGGCCGCCGACCGCGCCATAGACCGGGCAATGGTTCATGCAGGCGGCGCAGCGGATGCAGCGCAGCATGTCCTGGAACTCGGTCCCCATCATCGCCGACCGCCCGGCGTCCACGATGACGACATGGTACTCCTCCGGCCCGTCCAGGTCCCCGGGCCGCCGCCCGCCGGTGCTGAAGGTGGTATAGACCGAAAAATCCTGCCCGGTCGCCGAACGCGCCAGGATGCGCAACAGGCTCGTCGCGTCCTCCAGCGTCGGCACGCACTTCTCGATGCTCGCCAGCGCGATATGCACCCGGGGCAAGGTCTGCGTCAGGTCGCCGTTGCCCTCGTTGGTGACGATCACGCTGCTGCCGGTCTCGGCAATCAAGAAGTTGGCGCCGGTGATGCCGACGTCGGCGGCCAGGAACTTCTCCCTAAGCTTGCCGCGCGCCTCGGTCAGGATGTCGCGCCGTTCGGCGAACACGCGGTCGGCCGGCAGGTCGGTGTGCGACAGGCGGAACTGCGCCTCCCAATCCTCGCGGTTCAGGTGGAAGGCGGGCGCGATGATATGGCTTGGCGTCTCGTTGCGGAGCTGGATGATGTATTCGCCGAGGTCGGTCTCGATCGGCGCGATGCCGTTCGCCTCGAGGTGGGCGTTGATGCCCAGTTCCTCCGAGATCATCGATTTGCCCTTGGTCACCGTGCGGGCGCCGGCCTTGCGGCAGATCTCCAGCACGGCGGCGCGGGCGTCGTCGGCGGTGCTGCACCAATGCACCTGGCCGCCGGCGCGCTGCACGTTGGCCTCGAACGTCTCCAAGTAAAAATCGAGGTTGGCCAGCGCGTGGTTCTTGATGTCGCGCCCGATGTCGCGCAGGCGCTCGAACTCCGGCAGGTTGGCGACGGCGGCGCTGCGCCGGGCCATGAACTGCGGCTTGCTGAACGCCAGCGCCTTTTGCAGGCCGGCGTCCCCCAGGGCGTGGTGCGCATTGGCCTTGAACTCGGGCGAGGTGGTCAGCATCGGCGTCTCCCGGGCCACGCGCAGCAGACGTGGCGCATATCCCTGTAATCTAGCGCGGCCCCGGCTATCCGCCAGCCCTGCACGTCCTCGATCAAGCCCCGCGCGCGCGCGCCTGACCGATCGGCGGCACGTCGGCGGTCATGTCTGCGAGCACCTCGGCCACGTGGCGCACCCGCACGGCGCTGCCCTCACGCGAAAGCCGTCCGGCCATGTTCAGCAGGCAGCCGAGATCCCCGGCCAGCAGCGTGTCCGCCCCGGACGCCGCCACATGCGCCGCCTTGTCCGACACCATCCGGGTCGAGATCTCCGGATACTTGACGCAGAAGGTGCCGCCGAAACCGCAGCACACCTCCGCATCCGCCATCTCCCGCAGTTCCAGCCCGGCCACCCCCGCCAGCAAGGCCCGCGGCTGCGCCTTCAGCCCCATCTCCCGCAGGCCGGAGCAGCTATCGTGATAGGTGGCGACGCCGTCGTAGCTCGCCGGAACCGACGTCATGCCCATCACGTCGGCAAGGAAGCCGACCAGCTCGAACGTGCGCTCGCTCAGCGCCTCGGCACGGGCGCGCAGGTTGGGGTCGTCGTCGAACAGATGCGGCAGGTGGTGCTTGATCATGCCGCCGCAGGAGCCAGACGGGACCACGACGTAGTCATAGCCGCCGAACGTCTCCAGCACCCCACGCGCAATGTCGCGCGCGGTCGTCCGGTCGCCGCTGTTGAACGCGGGCTGGCCGCAGCAAGTCTGGGCGCGCGGCACCTCGACCTGGCAGCCCGCCTGTTCCAGCAGTTTTATGGCGGCGAACCCCACCGTGGGCCGGTGCAGGTCCACGAGGCAGGTGACGAACAACGCAACGCGGGGCCGGGTCTGGAGCATTTTTCTAACTTAAGCCGCCGCAGCCGTCTCCGCCAGGCGCTGGAGGCATTGCCCGCGACGCTGATTAGGCTCTCTATGGCGCCGTCGTGAACGCGGGAGAGGCCAATGCCGGAAAAGCTGGTTCTGAGCGCATGCCCGCATGACTGCCCGGACACCTGCGCCATGATCACCACCGTGCGGGATGGCGTTGCGGTGAAGGTGCGCGGCAACCCGGACCACCCGTTCACCCGCGGCGGCCTGTGCGTGAAGGTCAACGACTACGAGCAGCGGGTTTACAGCCCGGACCGCATCCTGCATCCGCTGCGGCGGACCGGCCCAAAAGGCAGCGGCACGTTCGAGCCGGTCTCCTGGGACGCGGCCCTCGCCGAGATCAAGGCGCGCTGGACCGCCATCATCGACAAAAGCGGGCCGGCGGCCATCCTGCCGTACAGCTATCTCGGCACCCAGGGCACGCTGAACGGCCTCAGCGTCGGCGATGCGTTCTTCAACAAGCTCGGCGCCACGATCTCGGAACGGACCTTCTGCGACTCCGGCGCCATCACGGCGTTCTTCATGACCTGCGGCCCCACGGCGGCGATCGACCCGGAAAGCTTCGTCCATTCGCGCTTCATCGTGCTCTGGGCAATCAACTCGATCAGCACCAACCTGCACCACTGGCCGTTCATCGCCGAGGCGCAAAGACGCGGCGCCAAGGTCGTCGTCATCGATCCCGTGGCGACGCGCACGGCAAAGGCCGCCAATTGGCACGTCAAGCTCAAGCCCGGCACCGACGCCGCCCTGGCCCTCGGCATGATCAACGTCATCATCAATGAGGACCTGATCGATCATGACTACGTCGAGAAATACACCGTCGGCTTCGAGGAACTAAAGGCCCGCGCCGCCGCCTTCCCGCCGGCGCGCGTGTCCGAGATCACCGGCGTCGCCGCGAGCGACCTGCTCGCACTCGCGCGCGGGTTCGCGACGACGCAGCCATCGGTGATCCGCATAGGCGTCGCCATCGAGCGCAGCGCCAGCGGCGGCAATGCGGTCCGCGCGCTATCGTGCCTGCCGGGGCTCGTTGGTTCCTGGAGGCATTGCGGCGGCGGCATCATGCACATGCCGATCTGGGCGTTCCCGGTCAGATGGGACGCGCTCAGCCGGCCCGATTGGATCCGGCCCGGCACGCCCGTCATCAACCAGTGGCGGCTCGGCCAGGCGCTGACCGGCGAACTGGGGCTGCAGACGCCGATCCGCTCGCTGATGGTTTACAACTCCAACCCCATGGTGGTGGCGCCCGAGCAGGCGAAGCTGGAGCAGGGCTTGTCGCGGGAAGACCTGTTCACCGTCGTCAGCGAGCAGTTCATGACGGACACGGCGCGTTTCGCCGACATCGTGCTGCCGGCGGCGACGCAACTCGAGCAGTTCGACGTCATGTTCTCCTGGGGCCACCTGTACATGACGGTGAACGAGCCGGCGATCGCGCCGCTCGGCGAGTCGGTGCCCAACACCGAGCTGTTCCGCCGGCTGGCCCATGCGATGGGCTTCGACGACTCCTACTGGGCGATGACCGACGAGGACATGGCGCAGATGGCCTTCGATTGGACCAGCCCAGCGCTTCAGGGCATCGACCTCGCGGCCTTGCGCGCCAAGGGCTACGCCCGCCTCAACATCGGATCGGCCGACGACTTCGTCCCGCACCGGGAGGGCAACTTCCCGACGCCCTCCGGCAAATGCGAGTTCAAGTCGTCGATCGCAACGGGCGGCAACATGGTGCTGCCGCTGTTCCGGCAGGGCTACATGGGCGGACAATCCGGCGAGGCGCTAGATCCGCTGCCCGACTATGTGCCTGCAAGGGAGTCGCCGCAGACCAACCCGCAACTCGCGTCGCGCTTTCCGCTGAACATGCTCTCGCCCAAAAGCCACGCTTTCCTCAACTCGTCATACGGCAACGGCCGCAGGCAGTTGCACCATGCCGGCGAGCAGAAGCTGCTGATCAACCCGGACGACGCCGGCGCACGCGGGATCGCGGCGGGCGACGTGGTGCGCATTTACAACGACCGGGGCAGCTTCGACGCCGCGGCCGAACTCACGGCCGACACGATGGCCGGCATCGTCGTCGCTCCAATGGGATACTGGGCGCGGCGTGACGGCGACGGGCGCACCGTCAATGCCGTCAATCCGCCCGCCTACGCCGACTACGGCCATGCGCCGACGTTCTCCGACACGCTGGTGGAGGTGGCAAAGCACGCCGGCAGTGGACCCGTGGCGTAAGCCTGACAGTCGTTCCGTGAGGTCGACACCGCTGGCGTATCAGGCAGCGGGCCTCAGCCGGACCGGGCCGCGGAGAGGCGCCAGGCCGGGTCGGGCTGCGACAGGTCGCGCTCGAAAGTCCAGACGTCGGTAATCTCGGCCACGGCGTCCGCGCCCGAAACCGGCTTGCCGTCGCGGTCCAGCGTTTCCGCAACCTGGTCGGACACAATGCGGAGCGTGATGGCGGCCTGGCTGCCGGACACCGCGGCCTCCTCAACCGTGAGGCTCTCGATGCGCTTGATCTCGCTGCGTTGAGTTTCGCCGGCGGCCTCGCGCGCGGCGATCGCCGCTTCGAAGCTGCGGTAGGTGTCGTCCGCCAAAAGCGGGCGCAACGCCACCCGGTCGCCGGCGGCAAAGGCGCCAACGATCAGCCGGAACGCGGCTTCTGCGCCGTTCAGGAAATGCTGCGGATCGAAGCTGCGGTCGACCGTGCGCATCTGGGCCAGCGCCGCCCCGGCCGGGGTGACAGCGTCCGGCAACGGGCGCGCCGCCGGTTCGGCCCGGCCAATGATGACCGGCGCGGGCGTCGTGCGGCCAAGGCCAGGCACCGGAGCCTGCGGCGCCTCGGGCTGGGCCGGGCGTTCGAACCCCGTCTTTCGGCCCAGTATGCCGCGCAAACGCAGCACCAAAAAGGCGGCGATCATGCCGAACAGCAATAGGTCGATTGGAAAGCCGCCGCTGCCCATAACTCTTGATCCCCGGTGCCAGCCATACATAGGCACGCCGACGCACCGGGGCAATGAAACGTCCCGGGCGTTGCGGGCGGCAGCAGCAGGACATAAATGGGGGCATGATCCTGCTCCGCCACGGCCAAAGCGAATTCAATGCGCTGTTCACCGAAACCCGGCGGGATCCAGGCATCCACGACCCAAAGCTCACCCCGCTCGGCCACGAGCAGGCGGAAGCGGCGGCGGCGGCGCTGCGGCACGAGGGCATCACCCGCATCCTTGCCTCGCCCTACACCCGCGCGCTGCAGACCGCCGCCCCGATCGCCCGGGCGCTGGGCGTGCCGATCGTCGTCAACCCGATCGTGCGGGAGCGCTATGCGTTTTCCTGCGACATCGGCAGCCCGCGCGCCACCCTCGCCGCCACCTGGCCGGAACACGATTTCTCCGGCATCGAAGACATTTGGTGGCCGCCGGTCGAGGAGCCCGCGGGCCAGGTCATTCTGCGGGCGGGCCTGTTCCGGGCCGAGATGGCCGCCCTGCCCGACTGGTCACAGACGTTGGTGGTCAGCCACTGGGGCTTCATACTGTCAATGACCGGGCGCAGCGTGATGAACGGGAACTGGCTGCGCTGCGACCCCACTGCCCCGCCGCCGGGCGAGGTCATCTGGAAGCATTGACCGGGCCGCGCATTCGGGTGGCGCGGCGACGCCCGTCATGCTACCCGGCCCGCAACGTCTGCCTGTTTGGTAACTTTCCCCTGCCCGCTTCCTGAATTTTCGAGGAATTCGATGTCCGAGACCACAGCCGCACCCGAAGCCCAGCCGATCCAACCGCTGACGGTCAACATTCAATACGTGAAGGACCTGTCGTTCGAGGTGCCGGGCGCTCCGGAGATCTATACGACGCTGCGCAGCCAACCGAACGTCAACATCAACCTCGATGTGCAGGCCCGCCGCATCCAGGATGGCCAGGACGTGTTCGAGGTCACCCTGCAGATCAAGGCGGAGGCGAGCGAGCCTCAGGCGCCCGCCCAGGCCGGCAACGGCCAGGCCGTCGAGGGCCGTCCGGTGTTCATTGCCGAGCTGTCATACGCCGGCGTCTTCACCCTGACGGGCGTGCCGGAGAACACGGTCGAGCCGATCCTGCTCGTCGAATGCCCACGCCTGCTGTTCCCCTATGCCCGCAACATCCTGGCGGACGTGACGCGCGACGGCGGCTTCCCGCCCGTGCTGCTGCAGCCGATCGACTTCGTATCGCTGTGGCAGAGCCGCCGGGCGCAGGGCGCGACCGCGACGGCTTGAGGCTTGGACTGATGGTTGACAGTCGCGGGCCGCCATCACGCCGCTAGCATCGCCTGAACCAGGTTGCGGCAATCCCCAGGGCCTGCCACGACGGCATCGTCAGCCAGCCGGCGGGACGCTTGGGCCAGTTCCTCATAGCGCGCGGGGGTCATCGCCCGCAGCCATGGCCCGATCTCGTCAGCGGGGTCCTTGAAGGACACGCCAATCCCGCGCCGCTGCATCCACCGCGACGTTTCGGTTCCGGCGCGGGCCAAGGGGATGGCGCCGAACTGGCCGCCTTCGTAGAGGCGGTTGGGCAGCAGCCAGTCGGAACCGGCACCCTCGAAGAAATAATCGAAGGCCCAGCAGAAATCGATGCCGGCATACATGGCGGGCAAGTCGCCTTGCGTGTAGCCGCCGTTGAAGCTCAGGCCAGGAGTGGTTTCGACCTGGGCGTGGAAGTCGCGGAACTCGGCCAGCCCGGGGCGGCCCCGGATGACGATCTCCACCAATCCGGCGTTCTCGGTGGCTATCTTGGCCAGGATATCAAGGGCCTTTTGCGCCCGGATGATGCCAAACCAACCGATGCGCCAGGGCGGGCGCGTCCTGCCCGGCGGCGTTGCCGGCTGCGGCGCGCCTGGTTCGAGCCGCAGCACCTTGTTCTCGACCAGCATCACCGGCGTGGCCAGGCGCTGGCGCGGCAAGAAATAAGCATCGATGAAGGCTTGCGAGCTGACGATCAAAAGGTCGCAGCGGCGCAACAGCAACCGCTCGATCGCCCGCAGCGCCTGGGCTTTGCGTCCGAGGCCGACCATCGCCGGGTGTATGTCGAGGCATTCATAGACGAAGCGCGACCGAGGAGCGGCCAGGCGCCGGGCCCGCGCCGCGATGGCCAGCATTTCGAGGTTGCGGGCCAGCACCACGTCGGCGCCGCGGACGACGTCGCCGAGGCGCGCGGCCTGGATCACCTGCCGCAACACCGCGGCCGTCCGATGCCCGAGCCGCAAATGGAAGGTTTGGCCGAGGTCGAAAACCGGCGCGCCGCTCACCTCGCCGACGGGCCGGCCGTCGCGGCGGAAGCCGACGACTGCTACATCGGCGCCGCCCGCCCGCAGCATGGCGACCCGCTTGGAGATCGCCGGGTCGCCGACGTCATGGACGAAATACACGACCTTGGCCGCCATCCCAGGACCCCCGCTAAGCAAAGCGCTGGCGGTTCGCGCACCGACAAAGACCTATCCAGCCGTCCCGCCGCGCGGTCATCCTCGTGCGTCCTGCCCTTCCGCATGCATGGTGAGCGCGACGCGGCGGGCCGATTCCGGCGCATTCCAGGTGACCGAGCGCCGGCCCTGTAACGCGCGCCACACGCCGACGCCGTTCCCGGCGAAGGCGAGCAGTACGTTCCAGCATTTCAGCGCCAAGCCGAACCGGGCCGTCACCGCGAGCCAGAACACGGCCGACCCAGCCAGCGGCAGGCCGACAGCCCAGGCTGGCCCGGCGGCAACCCAGACCGCGGCGAGGGCCAGCAAGCAACCAAGCAGGATCACGTAGCCGCCGATCCAACGCAGCAGGCGGTGGCCGACATACTTGTACAGGTTCCACGCATCGAGACGGCGCAGTTCCGGCCAAAGGGTGAAATGGACGTGCATGCATTCGCAGGCGATCCGGACCTTGCGGCGGAATTCGTCCTGCGCCTCGGTGGTATGGGTCTCGAACGCTTTCAGTTCCGGCGCCCGCACCACTCGAAAGCCCTGCAGCAGCACGCCCAGGGAAACATAGATGTCGTCGAACAGCCCCTTGGGGACGAGCCGGTGCAAACTCCGGCGGATGGCGAACAACGAGCCGTCAGCCCCGATCACCGAACCCGTGGCGCTTTCCAGGCTCTTGCTCCACTCGTTCATGCGCCAGTAGCCGGCGCCGACGTTCGCGGTCGCCGAGTCCTGCGGATTGAGGTAGGTGAGGTCTGAACAAACACATCCTATGCTGGGGTCGGCGAAATAGCGCCGCAGGACCGCGACGGCGTCCGGCGTGATGAGCACGTTGGCGTCGGTGAAGGCGACGATCGACGCCATGGTCCTGCTTACCAGCAGGTTCATGCCATAGGTCTTGCCGTGGCGTTCTGGTGAAACGACAACCTCGATCCGGTCTCGGTAGGCATCGAGGATCTCCGTCGTTCCGTCATCGGCGCAGTCGACGTAGATCAGGATCTCAAGCTCATTAGCCGATGCACGCAGGCGAAGCAGGTCCTCGACCTTCTCGCGTATCACGGCTTTTTCGTTATAAACGCACAAACAGATCGCCATGGTCTCGGTCGTTGCCGCCCCGCGTGCGACGGGGAACGGCGGAAAGGCGTGCAGCCTCCGCGCCAGCAAAAGCGAGAGCTGATACGGACCGAACGGCCAGAATGCAACGAGCAGCGCCAAGACGGCGGCGACAGCTAAGCCAAGCGTCATGCCCATCTATAAGCGCCCTTCTGTTCCCGCCGGCACGATCGAGACTCCAGGCGCCGCAACGGTTCCGCGCCGGGGCGCTTGCATTTGGCACAGCGTATCCGACGCCGCAATGGTCCAACTGGCCCTCGTCAGCCAGGCGTGTTGTGTCTTGATGGGTGAAGCTCCGGCAACTCCCGCCAAGCTATCGCCTGCAGCAGCCGTGTTGCCGGGACCAGTGATCAGGCCGCCAAGCGGGCGGACATCCCCGTCTGGTGCCACATCCAGGCATCGCCGATGATCTGCTTGATGTCGGCGGAGCGGGGCAGGGTGACCTGCAGGACGTCGAGCGCCCGCTGCGGATGGGCGACGAGCTCGGGCGGGTCGCCGGGCCGGCGCGGGCCCACGACGTGCGGGACCTCGCGGGCCGTGACCGACTGCGCCGCACGGATCACGTCGCGAACGGAGTGTCCCTGGCCGGTGCCCAGGTTGCACGCGATCGAGGCCCTCCCGGCAAGCAAACGTTGCAGGGCGGCGATGTGTGCATCCGCCAGGTCGGCGACATGGATGAAATCCCGGATCGCGGTGCCGTCCGGCGTCGGGTAGTCAATGCCCATGATGCGCAGCGGTGGCGACCGGCCCAGGATCGCATCCAGCATCAACGGGATCAGGTGCGTCTCGACGGCGCGGCATTCGCCGATCTCGCCATCGGGATCGGCGCCGGCCGCGTTGAAATAGCGCAACGCGGCATAGCGCAGGCCATAGGCGGCCTCGTAGTCAGCCAGCATCCGCTCGACCATCAGCTTGCTCGCGCCATACGGGTTGACCGGTCGCTGCAGCGTATCCTCGCGAATCGGCGTTTGGTCCGGGATGCCGTATGTCGCGCAGGTGCTCGAGAACACGAAGTTCGGCACCTCGTTCCGCCGCGCCGCCTCGAGCAGGTTGAGCGCCCCGACCACATTGTTATGATAATACAGCGACGGCGACGCCATCGACTCGCCGACCAAGGCCGATGCGGCGAAATGCATGACCGCAACCGGGCGGTATGCCCGGCAGACTTCGTTCAGCCGGCCCACGTCGAGGATGTCGCCGAATTCGAGCGGCCCCCAGCGCACCGCCCAACGGTTGCCCGATACGAAGTTGTCGTAAGTGACGGGGATGTATCCGGCGCGCGCCAACGCCTTGCAGGCATGGCTGCCGACATAGCCGCCGCCGCCGGTCACGAGGACATGGTCGGTCCTCATGCCGCCTTCGCCCGCAATTGGTCCGCGAAATGCGGAATCGTCCGCTGCAGGCCTTCCCGAAGCGGGATGGCCGGATGCCAATCGAGCAGCTCGCCTGCGAGCGTGATGTCCGGCTTGCGCTGCGCGGGATCGTTGACCGGCAGCGGCAAATGGATGATCCGCGATGAGCTGCCGGTCAGGTCGATGACCTCCTGCGCCAACTGGAGGATCGTGAACTCGCCCGGGTTGCCCAGGTTGATGGGGCCAGTGACCTCGTCGGGGCTGTCCATCAGGCGGATGAGCCCGTCCACAAGCTCGTCCACGTAGCAGAACGACCGCGTCTGCGCCCCGGTCCCGTAAACCGTGATATCGCGGTTGCCGAGCGCCTGCACGGCGAAGTTCGACACCACCCGGCCATCATCCGGATGCATCCGCGGCCCATAGGTGTTGAAGATGCGGGCAACCTTGACCCGCAGCCGGTGCTGCCGATGGTAGTCAAAGAACAACGTTTCGGCGCACCGCTTGCCTTCGTCATAGCACGCGCGCGGGCCGATCGAGTTGACGTGGCCCCAGTAATGCTCCGGCTGCGGATGCACCAGCGGATCGCCGTAAACCTCGCTCGTGCTTGCCTGCAGGATCTTGGCGCGGAGCCGCTTCGCCAGCCCTAGCATGTTGATCGCGCCCATCACGCTGGTCTTGGTGGTCTGGACGGGATCATGCTGGTAGTGCACCGGCGAGGCCGGGCAGGCCAGGTTGTAGATCTCGTCGACCTCGACATACAGCGGGAACGTCACGTCGTGACGCAGTAGCTCGAACCCCGGGTTGCTGAGCAGGTGGCGGATGTTGTTGCGGGTGCCGGTGTAGAAGTTGTCGACGCACAGCACTTCGTCGCCCCGGGCCAGCAACCGTTCGCAGAGGAAACTGCCGAGGAAACCGGCGCCTCCGGCAACCATGCAGCGCTTGGTGGAAAGTTTTGTTTTCATATTTTAAATGGCTCCGACACGACGGACAACAACGGAGAGGGTCCGGAACAGGATGACCATGTCCACCCAAAGCGAGGCATTGTTGGCGTACCAATTGTTGAGCGTGATGCGCTGCTGATACTCTAGGTCGTTGCGCCCGCTTACTTGCCATGGGCCGGTTATGCCGGGCACGCATTGGCAATATGTTTGGAACGCCTCGCCATAGGCCACGCGCTCGGCCAGCAGCAACGGGCGCGGGCCGACCAGGCTCATGTCGCCATTGAGCACGTTGATCAACTGCGGCAGCTCGTCCAAGCTCAGCTCGCGCAACACTCGGCCGATGCCGGTGATGCGTGGATCGTGGCGGAGCTTGAATCCGGTTTCCCATTCTTCACGCGCAAGGGGGTCGCGGCGCAACAGGTCCTGCAGGATGCGGTCGGCGTCGGGCGCCATGGTGCGGAACTTGAGCGCCGAGAACGGCTGGCCGCCGTGGCCGAGGCGCTGCGACCCATAGAACACCGGGCCGCCGTCGCGCCGGATGAGCCAGGCAATGGCAAGCATGACCGGAAGCGCCAGCAGCAGCAGCGCCGCGCTGATTGCGATATCCAAGGCGCGTTTGACAAGTGCGCAATGCCGGGGCGAAAGGAAGCTTCGGTCCCGGAGCACGAGCAGTTCACTGCCGAAAAAACGATCTATGGCCGCCTTGCGGACCGGAATGCCCGATAATGGCGGAACGACGCCGAGCGAGATGCCAGCCGATGAAAGGACCGCGTAGGCTGTGGGCCCGGCGGCGTCGCCACCCGCGGCGACCAGGACATACCGAACGACGCCACGGCCCGCGAGCCGCTCGAGCTCATTCTTGAGTGAGGCCATGTCGTTACCGTCGCAGTGAATTTTAGAGCGTACCTCGAACCCGCGATACCAGTCGGCGGTGAGCATGTCGGAAATTGCGGCGCATTGGGATGCCGAACCAACGACTGCCGTCGGCAGGCGCCAGTGCCCAAGTTGGAACAACGTCCGTTTTAGCGCGAGCCGGCCGAGCGGGACCAGGAACAAAGCTATAATCCAGGGAAGCGCGTTTCGCCAACTACCGAGGACGCCGTCGGACTGCATCGACCAACCGACGAATGCGGCAAACAGGACGCCGGTTGCGATCTGCAGCACTTCGGACGAGAAGCTGTTGCGGCTGGTATAATGCCCCTGGGCCGCAAACCAGCAGCATAGGCAAACCCACAACGCACCGGCTGACGAGCTGGGCAGAAGGCTGCCGACGTGCAGATCATGCGACGGGACGGTCATGACAAGCGTCCACGCTGTGAACAAGAAGCACAGATCGGATAGCAGGAGAGCGCCCGGAGTGATTGTTGCAGTTTCTGATTGCCGAGAACGGCTTAACGTCGCTTGCTGATCAGAGACAGCAGTATCCAATTCCATTTCTAGAAGCCTCGCGGATTACCGGAAAGATCAGTTGCTCATACCCACGGCCTAGACTGAGTTGATCGTTACAGGAGGCGCGCGTCGCCATCCATTGATGCATACCTTAAATCCAAACGATTTTCCAAGCGACGCACAATGAACATTACCCATGGCGAAAACCTAAGCCAGGCCAGGATGCGCGTTGCCGTCCTCTGATAAAGCATTCTCGACATTACCAAATCATTACAACCAGCTTCAGCGTATTATTCCGTGAAATTGGCGTTTACTGCTCTTGATCACTTCGATACAAACCTACACATGTTTCCTGCCCAACTCACATGCCAAAACTGAAATCGATGCAACACGAAAGCGCGATTTCGATATCGAATCGCACGGTGCTGCTCTTACCTCAAGACACAAAAGGGCAGTCTAGCCTGCGCGAAGTGCAGCCACAATTTTACCTATTGCTATCGTCTGTGAGTCAATCCACGATCACAGAGTAAAACTAGTTCGATTAGGCTGCGCAATCATCTGAGCCACAACCTGACGTTGCGAATTTGTTAATGACTCGACAGTCGCGCCATCGGCGCATCTTCCCAAGATTCGCGCTCCGGCAAGTCCAGTAATGAAATGCATTCTCTCCGAACCCGCAGGCTTACGCCAAGATCAGCGCGGCCTCCTCGCTGACTTCATCTGAACCGTGAACGAGCCAGCCCAGCCGTTGCGCTCAGCCTGGCCCAGACTACCCAAGGACACAAAGACATGCGGATAGCTATGATTGGCGGCGGCTATGTCGGCCTGGTTTCAGGCGCTTGTTTCGCCGAATTCGGCACAGAAGTCATCGTGGTCGAAGCCGACCCGCAAAAGCTCAGCGTCCTGCGGGAAGGCCGCATACCGATCCATGAGCCCGGCCTCGAAACGCTCGTGGCCGATAACGTCGCGGCGGGCCGCCTCTCGTTCACCAGCGAGCTTTCCGAAGCCCTGGCCGGCGTCGATGCGGTGTTCATCGCCGTCGGCACCCCCACCCGGCGCGGCGACGGCCATGCCGACCTCACCTATGTCTACGCCGCCGCCGAACAGGTCGCGCGCAGCCTCGATGGCTATGCGGTCATCATCACCAAATCCACCGTACCCGTCGGCACCAGCCGGCGCATCGCGGAGATCGTCCGCGCCGCGCGCCCAGGCCTCGAGTTCGACGTCGTCTCCAATCCCGAATTCCTGCGCGAGGGCAGCGCGATCGGCGACTTCATGCGCCCGGACCGCGTGGTGATCGGCGCAGAGTCGGAACGCTCGCGCGAGGTGATGCGGCGCTTGTACCGTCCGCTATATCTCATCGAGGCCCCCATCGTGTTCACCGGGCTCGAAACGGCCGAGCTGACCAAGTACGCCGCTAACGCGTTCCTGGCCATGAAGGTCACGTTCATCAACGAAATGGCCGACCTGTGCGAAAAGGTCGGCGCGGACGTGCACGACGTGGCGCGCGGCATCGGCCTCGACGGACGCATCGGGCGCAAGTTCCTGCACCCCGGCCCCGGCTATGGCGGCTCGTGCTTTCCCAAGGACACGCTGGCATTAGTGCGCATCGCCCAGGACCACGGCGCGCCATCGCGGCTGGTCGAGACCACGGTCGCGATCAACGACGCCCGCAAATCCAGCATGGCGATGCGCATCATCGCGGCCTGCGGCGGATCGGTGCGCGGCAAGACCATCGCTGTCCTCGGCCTGACCTTCAAGCCGGAGACCGACGACATGCGCGACTCCCCGTCGCTATCGTTCGTGCCCCGCTTGGTGGGCGACGGCGCGGTCATCCGTGCCTTCGATCCCGAGGGAATGGAGCAGGCCCGGCCCCTGCTGCCGGACGGCGTGGTGTATTGCCGGAACGCGCTCGACGCGGCTGCCGGGGCCGACGCCCTGGTCTTGGCGACTGAATGGAACGAGTTCCGCGCGCTGGCGCCGGAGCAGTTGCGCAATGCGATGCATGGCCGGGTGCTCGTCGACCTGCGCAACGTTTACGACCCGGCGATAATGCTCGGCGCAGGCTTTGCCTATTACGGGATCGGACGGCCTGATGCGGCTATTGCGACCAAGTGACGGCGCCCCCGGCGTCGTCCGACCGGCCAGGGGTGGGCCTTCAGATTGCTGACGACGCCGCCACGGAACGCAACGCGAAGCGCAGCGCCCCCTCAGGATCCGATCCACAGCGGCTGTTCGATAAACAAGCAAGTCAGGTATAGGCCCTAGCAGCCTGTCGGAGTCGGGTTGGCGACCCGACTCCGACAGGCTACTAGCTGCGGATGGAATTGAACATCAAGAATACACGGCGGGCTAGGATCGGCCTTACGCCTTCGATTGCGCCGTCGAGCACCCGCGATCCCGTCATGAACCCGGCAATCACCGTGCGCTGCTAGGGAAATCGCATTAGCCCACCTCCGTCATTGCAAGGAGCCCTTGCGACGAAGCAATCCAGGACCGCAAGCGCGAATATTGCTTCATGCCGCACTGGATTGCCACGCCGAAGCCGGCTCGCAATGAGGGGTCATTACGAAACGGTCAAACTAACCCACTACCGCCCAGGCCGTGGGGTATGCCCGCCCATACAAGTCAGATAGAAAGCGTCCCCTATGGACGCCGTCGCCCTTTCGCCCGCTTCCCAGATACCCGCCTCCCACATCGGGGCCGCACGCGCCGTGCTCGCCGCCGAGGCAGCGGGGCTGAAAGCGCTGTCGGCCTCGCTCGACGCGAACTTCGACGCTGCGGTCGATCGCCTCGCCGCCTGCACCGGGCGCGTCGTCGTGTCGGGCATGGGGAAGTCCGGCCATGTCGCCCGCAAGATCGCCTCGACACTCGCCTCCACCGGCACTCCCGCCCTGTTTGTCCATCCCGCCGAGGCGTCGCATGGCGACCTCGGCATGATCGTCGCCGACGATGCCGTGCTCGCCTTGTCCAACAGCGGTGAAACCGCCGAGCTGGCCGACCTTGTCGCCCACGCCAGGCGGTTCGGCCTGCCGCTCGTGGCCATCACTGGCAAGGCCGCCTCCGCATTGGCGCGCGCCGCCGACATCCTGTTGCTGCTGCCGGCGGCGGCCGAAGCATGCCCCATGGGCCTCGCGCCCACTACCAGCACCACCATGCAACTGGCGCTCGGCGACGCGCTGGCGGTGGCGTTGCTGACCCGGCGCGGCTTCACGGCCTCGGATTTCTCCGCCAACCACCCCGGCGGGCGGCTCGGCGCGCAGCTCCGCCGGGTGGCGGACCTCATGCACAGGGGCGAGGCGATCCCACTGGCCGATGCGGCGCTGCCGATGGATCGCGCACTGATCCTGATGACCAGCAAGGGTTTCGGCTGCCTCGGCGCGCTCGATGCCGATGGGCGGCTGCAGGGCGTGCTGACCGACGGCGACCTGCGCCGGGCCATGGGGCCGGACCTGCTGAGCCGTAAAGTGCAGGACGTAATGAGCCCAAGCCCCCGCACCATCGGCCCCGACGCCCTCGCCGCCGACGCCTTGCGCGCCATGAACGCAGGCCCGCGCCCGGTGACCAGCCTGTTCGTGCTGGATGCCAATCGCCGCCCCATGGGCATCCTGCATATCCACGACCTGCTGCGCGCGGGCGTGGCCTGATGGCAGCCGCTCCTTCCCCCCAAAGTTCAGCGCCGCAAAGCTCGCCGCCGCGCGCCCCGTCCGCACTCGAGCCGCCGACGCGGCTGGTGCGGATGGACCGTCTCTCCGCCGCTGGAGCCGCCCGTGTCCGGCAGGCGCCAACGGCATCCCGCATCGCCCGCCGCCGGGCCATGCTGACGCTGACGAAATGGCTGCTGCCGCTGGGCGCATTGCTGCTGCTGGCGTCGGTCGCGCTGTGGCCCGAGATCACGCGCGTCAAGGACCAGGGCCGCATCGCGTTCCGCCGCGCCTTCAGCGTCGAACCCGACAGCGGGCGCATGAAGCAGCCGCGCTACCGTGGCGTCGACGAGCGTGGCCGTCCCTACACCATCACGGCCGACTCAGCGCTGCAGTCCGGGCCGCTGCGGATCGACCTCGTGCAGCCGAAGGGCGACTTGGTGCCCGAAAACGGCGGCTGGGTCATGGTGGAAGCGCGCGAGGGCGTGTTCATTCAGCACGCCGGACAGCTCGATCTGTCGCACGACGTGGTGCTGTATCGCGACGACGGCACCGTCATGCGCACGCAATCGGCGGCGGTGGACGTAAAGCAGGGCGCCGCCGCAAGCGAAGACATGACCCATGCCGAGGGGCCGTTCGGAGTGCTGGACGCGCAGGGCTTCACCCTCACCGACAAGGGTGCCGCCATCCAGTTCCACGGACCGGCCCGGCTGATCCTGAACGAGCGCAAATGATGCGTGCATTGCTGTTATGGATGGTGCTGCTGGCGCCGGGATTCGCGTATGCGCAGGCGCTCGACCTGTCCAAAGGCGGCCCCATTGAGGTGACCGCCAGCGACGGCATGGAGTGGCGCCAAAACGAGCAGGTCGTCATCGCCCGTGGCAATGCGCGCGCCGTGCGCGGCGACGTGACCGTCACGGCCAACACGCTGATCGCCCATTATCGCCGGAAGGCCGGCGCGGCTGCTACACCGGCAAGCGCCGCGGCCCCCAGCTCCGCCCCAGTCGCGGCCGACACGGGAAACAACGAAATCTACCGCCTGGAGGCCGAGGGCAACGTCCACATCTTCACCGCGTCCGATTTGGCCGTGGGCGACAAGGCTATCTATGACATCGATCAGGCCGTGTTGCTGATGACTGGCGGCAACATGAAGCTGACGACGCCGCAGCAGGTGCTCACGGCGCGGGACACCATGGAATACTGGTCGCAGAAGCACATGGCGGTGGGCCGCGGCCTCGCCACCGTGACGACCATCGACGGACGCCGGCTGGCCGGGGACACGCTCGTGGGTTACACGACCCCGCCAGACGCGCCCGGCACGTCCCCCGGCACCGCGCCCGCCGCAGCCCCGGCGCCCCGGCCCGGCGCCGACCCGCTGCTTTCGTCCGGCAAGCTGCAGCGGGTCGAGGCGTTCGGCAACGTCGAAGTTCGCACCGCGGCCGAGACCATCCGAGGCGACCGCGGCGTCTATGTCGCCGACACCGGCATCGCCCGGTTGGCAGGCGACGTGCGCATCACTCGCGGCCAGAGCCAGTTGAACGGCGACGAGGCCATCATCAACATGCGCACCGGCATCTCGACCCTGTCCCGCGACCCCGGCAAGCGCGTGCAGGGCCTTGTGGTGCCGAACGACGCCACGGCCAGCGTCCCCGGCGCCGTCGGCAAGCCGCCGGGCAAGAACGGGATACGATGAACAAGCCGCACCGGGTCATACAGGGCGACGGCGGGCTGGTGGCGACGGGCGTCGGAAAGACCTACAAAAAGCGCCCGGTTGTCCGCAACGTGACCATCCGCGTGCACCGTGGCGAGGCCGTCGGCCTGCTGGGACCGAATGGCGCCGGCAAGACGACCACGTTCTACATGATCACCGGCCTGGTTCGCCCGGACACCGGGATCATCAGCCTCGACGGCCAGGACATCACGGGCCTGCCGATGTATCGCCGCGCACGGCTCGGCA
Organism: Acetobacteraceae bacterium; assembly: GCA_965277495.1. Taxonomy (GTDB): domain Bacteria; phylum Pseudomonadota; class Alphaproteobacteria; order Acetobacterales; family Acetobacteraceae; genus CAHJXG01. The sequence goes on from OZ255824.1 coordinate 818,003, forward strand.
TCGGCTATTTGCCGCAGGAAGCCAGCGTGTTCCGCGGGTTGAATGTCGAGCGCAACATCATGGCGGCGCTCGAGGTGGTGGAGCGCGATCCGGACCGCCGCGACCTGATGCTGGACGAGTTGCTTGCCGAGTTCGGCATCGCGCATCTGCGCCGTACGCCGGCGCTGGCGCTGTCGGGCGGCGAGCGGCGCCGGGTCGAGATCGCCCGCGCGCTGGCGACGCAGCCGAACTATGTCCTGTTGGACGAGCCGCTGGCCGGCATCGATCCGATCGCGGTCGGCGAGATCCGCGACCTTGTGTCCCATTTGAAGGACCGCGGCATCGGCGTGCTGATCACCGACCACAATGTGCGCGAAACACTCGAGATCATCGACCGCGCGTACATCATGCACGATGGCGAGGTGCTGATGGAGGGCCGCCCGCACGAGGTCGTCGCCCATGAAGATGTGCGCCGGGTCTATCTTGGCGAAAGGTTTAGCCTGTAGATTACGCCGATGGCGATGGGTCCTCGATTAGAGTTCCGGCAGACGCAATCACTGGTCATGACGCCGCAGTTGCGTCAGGCGATCAAGCTGCTGCAATTCACCAACCTTGAAGCCAGCGCCTTCGTCGAGGAGGAACTGCAGCGCAACCCCTTGCTGGAACGCGACGAGCGGACCGACGACCTGCCGGAACGTCCCGCCCCGGACCAAAGGCCCGAGGGCCTCAACGAACTCGACGCGGTGGCGCTGTTGCGGCGGGAAAAGCTGCCGGACCTGGTCGAGGCCGACCACAGCAACAACTATGACGCGGGCGGGCCGGCGGATGGGGCCAGCGCACAGCATAATGCGGGCGCCATGGACGGCGGCTACGCCAGCGCACTCCGCGGCAGCGGCCAGCGGGACGATATGGACGGCGCGGGCATCAACGACCTGGTCGAAGCGCCGCGCAGCCTGCGCGCACGCCTCGGCGAGCAATTGCGACTGGGCTTCCCCGACCCGGTGGACCGCATGATCGGCGCCCACCTGATCGCGCTGCTGGACCCGGCCGGCCGTGTGCCCGTCACCACCTGCGAGCTGGCACGGGCGATGGGCATGGACGCGGCGCGGGTGGAACGGGTGCGGTCGACCATGATGCGCTTCGACCCGGCCGGCCTGTTCGCCGAGAACCTGCGCGAATGCCTGGCGGCGCAACTCGCCGACCGCAACCGGCTCGACCCGGCCATGGAGGCGCTGCTCGACAACCTCGAGATGCTGGCCCGGCGCGACCTGCGCGGCTTGATGGCGGTCTGCGGCGTCGACTCCGAGGACCTGGCCGACATGATCACCGAACTGCGCGCTCTGGACCCGAAGCCCGGCGCCGGGTTCGACGGCGGGCCGCTGCAGCAGGTGATCCCGGACGTGCTGATGCGCCACGGCCCCGACGGCGCCTGGCTGCTGGAACTCAATCCCGACACCATGCCGCGCGTCCTGGTGAACGAGGCTTATCACGCCAAGGTCAATGCCCGGGGCGGACGCGAAGAACGAACCTTCTTGGGTGAGAGCCTGTCGAGCGCCAACTGGCTGGTGAAGTCGCTGCAGCAGCGGGCGAATACCATCCTGAAGGTCGCGGCCGAGGTGGTGCGGCAGCAGGATGCGTTCTTCCGCGGCGGCGTCGGGCACCTGCGTCCGCTGATCCTGCGCGACATCGCCGAGGCGGTGGAGATGCATGAGAGCACCGTGAGCCGGGTGACGGCCAACAAATACATCGCCACGCCACGCGGCGTGTTCGAGCTGAAATATTTCTTCACGACCGCAATCAATTCCGTTGCAGGCGGTGAAAGCCACAGCGCCGAGGCCGTGCGCCACCGTATCCGGGCGCTCGTGCAGGCAGAGCATCCGGAAGACGTGCTGTCCGACGATGCGATTGTTGCGGCTTTGCGACGAGAAGGCGTGGACATTGCCCGCCGGACCGTGGCCAAATATCGCGAGGCGCTGCGTATTCCAAGTTCAGTGCAGCGCAAACGCGAGAAGGCCATGCCGGCATAACGCGGCATGTGACCAAGGCGGCCTAACCACAGCGGCAACAAAGCGGGGGCAAGCGGATGCAGATCACAGTGTCGGGCAAGCAGGTGGACCTTTCGGACGCCCTGCGGGACCGCGTGTCGGAGCAATTGGACCTGATCGCCGGCAAGTATTTCGATGGCGCGCTGGAGGCCAACGTCACCTTCAGCCGCGCCCGCAGCTTTTTTACCTGCGATATCAATGTCCATGCCGGACGGGGCCTCACGCTTCGGGGCGAGGGGGAGGCCGCGGACGCGCATAGCGCCTTCGACGACGCGGCGGAGCATATCGCCAAGCGCCTCCGCCGTTATCGGCGCCGGGTGAACGAGCATGCGCGGGACCTGACGAACCGGGCGCGGCCAGAGGCGGGACGGCAGTATATATTGAGGCAGGACGACGACGGCCAGCCAAACGGCGTGGAACACCGCAGCGACACGCCGGCCTACGCCACCGTCATCGCCGAGAGCCCGGCCGAGATCAACACGCTGTCCGTCGGCGAGGCGGTGATGCGGATGGACTTGGCCGACCAGCAAGTCCTGATGTTCCGCAACAGCGCGACGTCTGAGCTGAACGTTGTCTATCGCCGGCCCGACGGCAACATTGGCTGGATCGATCCGACCACGGCCCGGTAGGCGCATGGGGTTGAAAGACTTTACTCTCTTTTAACCTGAAAGTGGTATGTTCGGCGGGTATCTTGAATTGGTGCCGCCCCGTGAGCAAGCCGCTGCCTAACCTTGGATTGCTGCGACCGCCCGTGGCGCCGCGCATCCGCGCCGGTGGTCCACAGGACGTCGCGCCGCGGCTGCCGATGTTGCGGCAGATCGAGGTGCGCGACCTGGCGCTCGATCGCATACGGCAGGGTCTGTGTGTCTTCGACGCGCAGCAACGGTTGGTGCTGTTCAATCGACTGTATGCCGAGATGCATAAAATCGACCCGGCAAAGCTTTGGATCGGCATGAGCATGCGCGACATGCTGGATCTGCGCTATGCCGCCGGCACGGGTCCAGATATGCCGTATGAAGACTATGCCGTTTGGCGCGACCGAATCGCCATAGCCGACAAGCTCGTCAACTCCGAGGTGACGCTGAGCAACGGCCGCGCGCACGCCATTCATTATGAGCCGATCGCTGGCGGTGGATTTGTCGTGACCTTCGAAGACATCACCGAGCGGCGTCGCGCCGAGGCACGTTTCAGACACATGGCGCACCACGACGCCCTGACAGGCCTGGCAAACCGGGCGCAGTTCACCGAACGATTGGAGAGCACTCTGGCCCGCCTGCGCGGGCAGAGCCGGCTGGAGGACTCTCGGCCCATTCTGGGGGCTGAGGACAAAATGGTAGCGGTGCTCTTCCTCGACCTGGACCATTTCAAGGATGTGAATGACACCTGGGGCCACGCTGCGGGCGACGCCCTTTTACAGTTGGTCGCCGGACGTATCAGCACGTGCTTGCGCGCCACGGACACACTGGCCCGATTCGGCGGCGACGAGTTTGCAGTGCTGTTGAGCGAGCAGGTTACGACGGCCGATCAGGTGGCAGAGGTTGCGCATCGTGTGATCCAGTCCGCATCGGCGCCCTATATGCTGGATGGCCAGGAGGCGGTGGTCGGCGTCAGCGTCGGCATCACCCTTTGCGCCCGCGGCGACGAGGATGCTTTGCCGGCAACGCTGCTGAGCCAAGCCGATCTGGCGCTTTATCAAGCTAAAATGGAGAAGCGCGGCACCTATTGCTTCTTCCAGCCCAAGATGCATGTCGCGCTGTTGCGGAGGAAAGAACTCGAGCGTGATCTCCGCCGAGCGCTCGCGGACGGCAACTTGGAGGTGCATTACCAGCCGATAGTGGCAGCCGGAACCCAGCGCATTATTGGCGCCGAGGCGCTCGCGCGCTGGTGGCATCCGGAGTACGGCTTCATCCCGCCCTGCGAGTTTATCCCGCTGGCGGAGCATATTGGCCTCATCGGCGAACTCGGCGCTTGGGTGCTGCGCACCGCCTGCGCACGGGCCGTGTCCTGGAAGGGCCTCCGCGTTGCCGTCAATCTCTCGCCGGAACAAGTGCGCCGGCCTGGCCTGATCGATCTGGTGACGACGGTGCTGGCCGAGACCGGATTACCGGCATCCCTGTTGGAATTGGAGATCACCGAAGGAAGCTTGTTGCATGAGGCGGCGATAACGTCAGTTACGCTAGAGCGGCTGCGTGCGCTGGGCGTGAGCATCGCTCTGGACGACTTCGGCACCGGGTTTTCGAGCCTGAGTTACTTGCGGCGGTATCCATTTACCAAGCTAAAGATCGACCGCAGTTTCATCAGCGCCATGGCAACCGATCCGGGCACCGCCGCGATCGTCCAAGCGGTAATCACCCTCGGGTCCAGCTTGGCGATGCGTGTCACCGCGGAGGGGGTCGAAACGGCAAAGCAAATCGACTTGTTGGCAGCAATCGGATGCGACGAGGCGCAGGGTTACCTATTTGGACGCCCTTGCCCCGGTGCCGGATTCGAGCGGATGGTGGCCCGCGAACGAAGTGCGGCGCGCCCTACACGCTCGGCAGCCTAATGCACCGAAGCCGCAACCATCTCGTGTTGCACGATGGCAGCCACAGCGAGATCAGAGTCCGCCGCCACAGCCATTGGTGAGCCGTCAGCCGCGAAAATTGCAAATGCCGTCTCGCCATCCATCCACACCGGCTTGACATAAGCGAGTTGCGACATGCCAAGCTGCATGAGCTGCGCCTGGGTTAAATTACGAAGGTCAATTGACTCCCGCGCCGAGATATCGTCGGCGTCCAGGTCGTTGGCAGTCATATTCATGGTCAAACCTCCTGGGCGCCGCGGCAGCCCGAATTGATCGTGAAAACTATTGCGAAGCGTCTAAGCGATATGTGACCGCGGTCACGCATCGCGCCATCAAGGGAACGGCAATTATAAACAGAAAACTAACAACGTGATATCGTAACGTCTCATTATCTGATTTAGATGCAAAATGCAGCGTTAAATCATCTCGTTTCCGACGTGGGGTCCATCACCTGACCGCGACCAGACGGCTCGGGCGCGCTGATTTCGATGGTTCGCACCCGGATTTCTGGTTGCGGACGCGCCAAATCGATATGCAGCAGCCCATTGTCGAGCCAAGCGCCCTTCACTTCGATGCCTTCAGCCAGCACGAAAGCACGCTGGAACTGCCGGGCGGCAATGCCGCGGTGCAGATAAACCCGGCCCTGTGCGTCGTCGGTCTGCCGTCCGCGGATGACGAGCTGATTGTCCTCCTGCGTGATTTGTAGGTCGCTCATGGTGAACCCAGCGACGGCCAGCGTAATCCGCAGCCCATTGGGCGCGGTCTGCTCGATATTATAGGGCGGATATCCGTCGCTGGGCGACTTCGCAGCCCGTTCAAGCATCTGTTCGAGATGATCGAAGCCAAGGAATAGCGGCGAGGTAAACATACGTGTGGACGACACAGAGGCCCCCTCCTTCGAGCGAAGCAGCGCCCGGGACCCAGTGCGGCATCCCGGTTGCCCCGATGTTGGCAGAGCCGGCGAGGGATGCAAGAGGCATGAAGCCGCACGCTGGAACGAAGATTGAACCCAACCGCCCGCCCCGCTACATCGCGTCCATGGACCGTTCGATGCCGCCGCCTGCCAACGCCACGCTGCCGATACTGATGCCGCCCAATCCCATTCTCCGGGCTAAAACCCGCAAGGTCGCGCCGGCGGACCTCGATCAAGTGCAGGCTTTGTTGCCGCAAATGTTCGCGACGATGTATGCCGCACCCGGCATTGGCCTTGCCGCGCCGCAGATTGGCGTCGGCTTGCGCTTCGCCGTGGTCGATCTGATGCCTGGTGACGCCAAGGCTCCATTCGTGCTGGTCAATCCCGAGATCATCCGGGTCAGCGAGGACTGGACGGTGCGGGAAGAGGGCTGCCTATCGCTGCCCGGCCAATACGCCGACGTTTCCCGCCCGTCGCGCGTGGCCGTCCGCTACCAGGATTCTCAGGGCGCGACACAGGAGGTCGAGGCCGAGGGCCTGCTGGCAGCCTGCCTGCAGCACGAGATCGACCATTTGGATGGCGTGCTGTTTGTCGACCACCTGTCGGCGCTGAAGCGGAATATGCTGATGCGGAAACTCGCGAAAGAACTCAAGCAGAAAGCCGCTGGGTGACGCCGCCACAATCAAGGTCATTGCGCGTTGCATTCATGGGCAGTCCGGCTTTTGCAGTGCCCGCATTGCACGCGTTACAGCGGGCAGGCCATGAAATCGCGGCGGTGTACAGCCAACCGCCGCGCCCATCTGGACGTAGGTTCGCCGTCACCCCCTGCCCGGTGCACGCGGCAGCCTTGGCGCTTGGCCTGCCAGTGCGCACGCCGGCGCGGCTGCGCAATGACGCCGGCGAGCACGCATTCTTTGCTGCGCTCGGCCTGGATGCTGCCGTGGTCGCAGCCTATGGCCTGATATTGCCGCCCGCGATGCTGGCCGCCCCTCGCCGCGGCTGCCTCAACATCCACGCCAGCCTGCTGCCGCGCTGGCGAGGCGCCGCCCCCATCCAAGCCGCCGTGCTGGCGGGCGATACGGAAACGGGGGTCACGATCATGCAGATGGACGCCGGGCTGGACACGGGCGCAATGCTGCTGCAGGGCCGCGTGCCGATCGGGCCGCGCGCAACGGCTGCGGACTTGCACGATACCCTAGCCGTGCTAGGTGCCGACCTAGTCCTGCGAACGTTGGAGGCTTCTCCCGCCCCGGTGCCTCAGCCGTTGGAAGGTGCCAGCTATGCGGCAAAACTGACTCGGGACAGCGGCCGTTTGGATTGGGCGCAGCCGGCCGTACAGTTGGATCGGCAGGTCCGCGGACTCACGCCATGGCCCGGCACCTGGGCGATGCTCGGCACTGAGGTCCTGAAAATCCTAAGTGCCGAGCCTGCGCCGGGCGCTGGCGTGCCGGGCACTGTGCTGGATGCCCACTTGCGGGTCGCGTGCGGCGAGAGCGCGTTGCGGCTGCTGCGTGTCCAACGTCCGGGCCGTGCGCCAATGGATGCCGACGCGCTGCTGCGCGGTTTCGCCATCCCGCCGGGCACTCGCCTCACGTGAAAAGCTGGGCGCTGCTGCTTGAATATGACGGAACACCCTATGTCGGCTGGCAGCGCCAGGCCAGCGGCGTGTCAATTCAAGCGGTGCTGGAGGACGCCTGCGCGCGGCTGAATGGCGGCGCGCCGGTCGCGGCCACGGCGGCTGGGCGCACGGACGCCGGGGTGCACGCGGCGGGACAAGTCGCCCAGGTGATGTTGCCGGACCGTTATCGCCCGGACCAGATGCGGGACGCGCTGAACTTCCATTTAAAGCCGCATCCGATTGTGGTGCTCCGGGCCGCGCCGTCCGCCCCGGGCTGGAACCCGCGCTTCGACGCAGTGGGACGCGCCTATGCCTACTGCATCCTGAACCGCCGCGCCCGTCCAGCGCTGGCGCTGCACCGCGCCTGGCACGTGGAGCGCCGCTTGGACGAGGCTGCCATGGGCGAAGCGGCGGCGATGCTGCTCGGCCGGCACGACTTCACCTCGTTTCGTGCCAGTGCCTGCCAAGCCAAAAGCCCCATACGCACGCTGGACCGCCTGGACGTGGCCCGCATAGGCGACCTGCTCACGATCACGTCGGAGGCCCGCAGCTTCCTGCACCATCAAGTCCGCAACATGGTTGGCACGCTGAAGCTGGTCGGCGAGGGCCGCTGGCCGGCGGCGCAGGTCCGGATGGCCTTGGAGGCACGGGACCGCCGGGCCGCAGGCCCGACCGCGCCGCCGGATGGGCTGACGTTGGCAAGCGTCCACTATGCCCAGGACCCGTTCATCCGATAAAGCCCGGCCGCCGGCCAACCGGCTTATTGGCCAACTCCTTGGCCCATCCCCAGTGCCAGGACCAATAGCCGCGGCCCAATCGCCAGCACGATGGTGCCAAGATTGGTCAGCGCCACCAGCCCCACAGCCCTGCCGGTCGACAGGTTCAGCCCATGCCGGGCCAGCAGCCAGTTCAGCCACAGGCCATATGCCGCCAACCCCACAATCAGCATCTGATCCGCCGCGTCCTCCGGCAGGCCAAGTTGGAGCGCGAACTGCAGCACGATCAGCAACGCCATCGCCGCAAACGGCAGCGCCCACTGGCACCAGTTGAACGCGGTGGCATATCGCAGCCACTGCGGCTCGCGGCCCCATGCCCGCGCCAGCGCGTGGGACAGCACTGCAGGGGCGAGCTGGGCGACCACGGTGGCAAACAGGGTCACGAGCGCCCGAACTGGGCCCTCGGTCGCCAGCAGCAATGCCGCGCCCACAATCGGGAACGCCAGCAACGGCGCCAGGCTTCCAAGGAACGCCTGCGGCGTGTCGCCGAACTCAGTCAACCCGTCCACCCGCCCGCGCGCCAGCCGAGCCATGCCGAGCAACGGCTTGAGCCAGCCAGAGACCTGCGGCGTCATGCAAAAGCCGCCAGCACGCCGCCGTAGATAAGGGCCAGATGCCGCAGTTCGCTGACCGGCACCCGCTCGTCTGCCTGGTGCATGGTCGCGCCGACCAAACCAAACTCGGCCACCGGGCAGTAGCGTGCGATGAACCGCGCATCCGAAGTTCCGCCTCCGGTGTCGAGCCGTGGAGCCATCCCGGACGCTTTGGCAACAGCGGCGGCAAGCCGGTCCACAAGCGGACCCGGCGCTGTCAGGAACGACTCGCCGCTTATCGACACCTCGAGCTCGAACCGGTCGACATGCAGCGCCAATTTCGACCGCAGCCACGACGAAAGCGTGGCCCCGGTATGCAGGTCGTTGAACCGGATGTTGAGCCGGGCCGTGGCACTGGCCGGGATCACGTTGGTCGCCGGGTTGCCGACATCGACGCTGGTGACCTGCAGCGAGGACGGCTCAAACCACTCGCTCCCGCTATCGAGCGGGGCGGCAATCAAGGCCGACAACGCGCGGACCAGGCGATGCACCGGATTGTCCGCCCGGTGCGGATAGGCAACGTGGCCCTGGACGCCATGCACCGATATCGCAGCATTCAGGCTGCCGCGGCGGCCAATCTTGATCACTTCGCCCAGCCGCCCCGGATTGGTCGGCTCCCCGACCAGGCATAGGTCGGGGATATGGCCGTGCCTCGACATCCAGTCCAGCACGCGAACGGTGCCATCGATAGCTGGACCCTCCTCGTCCCCGGTGATCAGCAGGCTTATAGACCCAAGTCCTTTATGATCGGTTACCGCGGCGACGAAGGCCGCGATCGCCCCCTTCATGTCGCAGGCGCCCCGGCCATACAACACGCCATCCCGGACCTCGCCGCCGAATGGGTCGGCGGACCAGGCAGCGCCTGGCGGCACCACGTCCGTATGTCCGGCAAAGCAAAGATGCGTCCCCGTGGCGCCGCGCCGTGCGAACAAATTGGGCGTCGTGCCGAACGGCAGGCGCCAAACCTGGAACCCGAGCGCCTTCAGCGCCGCCGCCAGCACATCCTGCGCCCCCGCATCCGCCGGCGTGACGGAGGCGCAGCGGATCAGCGCCTGCGCCAGCGGGACAGGATCGGTCACCAAAGCAGCATCGGTGCAGACTGCGTCACCTGCAGCGAGATTTTGCGTTCTTCAATATGTCCTAGTCCCGCAGCAGGTCGTTGATCGACGTCTTGGCCCGGGTACGCTCGTCGACGCGCTTGACGATGACGGCACAGGCCAGCGCAGGGCCAGGCTGCCCGTTCGCCATCAGCCGGCCCGGCAGCGTGCCAGGCACGACGACGGAATACGCGGGCACCCGGCCTATGAAAATCTCACCCGTGGCACGGTCCACGATCTTGGTCGACTGGCTGATGAACACGCCCATGCCAAGTACGCTGCCCCGCTCGACGACCACGCCCTCCACGACCTCCGAACGCGCGCCAATGAAGCAATCGTCCTCTATTATGGTAGGGTTGGCCTGCAACGGCTCCAGCACGCCGCCCAGGCCGACGCCGCCGCTGAGGTGGCAGTTGCGGCCCACCTGGGCGCAGCTTCCGACGGTCGCCCAGGTGTCGATCATGGTACCGCGGTCCACATAGGCGCCCACGTTCACGAAACTGGGCATCAGGATTACGCCCGGCGCGATATACGCGCTATGACGCACGACCGAGCCCGGCACGGCACGGAAACCGGCCGCGGCGAAGTGGTTGGCGCCCCAGCCGGCGGTTTTGAGCGGCACTTTGTCGAACGCCGGCGCATCCCCGGCGCCTGGCATCGGCACGGAGTCATTCAGGCGAAACGACAGCAGCACCGCCTTTTTCAGCCAGTCGTGCACGACCCAGCCCTGTGCCGTCGGCTCCGCGACCCGCAACTCACCGGCGTCGAGCGCCGCCAGCGCATCATCCACCGCTCGCCGCCCTGCCCCGCTCGTGGTGGCGGACAACGTTTCCCGTTGTTCCCATAATTGCTCGATCTCGGGGCGAAGGGTGTGCAGGGACATACGGTGGGGCTCTTGGCTAGCGTTGGCCGGACCATGCGCAGACAACCCCCCAGTGTCAATTCGCTGGCCGCGCCGAGTTGAGCGGTCCAATTAAGTCGCATTCCTCGCAGGTCATGATGCAGCCCGTTAACGAAGTCTTCAGCATATCCCGTGCAAACTCGGTCTATGGAAATGATGCCGACGACCGCAGTTGCTGAAATCTTGTCTCCCCGCATGGGTGCGTTGGGAACGACGCTGCTCGACAGCCGGCAGCGCTGGCGAGAGTTCGGCATGATCGCGGCGGACCTGATGTTCGAGACGGACCTGAAAGGGCGAGTGACGTTTGTTGCCCCGGACCATGTGCTGGGTTGGCCGGCCTCCGCGCTGCTGGGCGATGCAGCAAGCGAACTGCTCGTCAAGCCTGAGGCGGCGGGCAATGCATTGGAACCGTTCCGCTTTGCGGCCCTGGCGCAGGACCGGCGGATCTGGCTGCGCGGCGCTGCGGGAGAGACGGTCTGCATGGCGATTTCGTCGCGGCCGTTGCTGGACCAGTACGGCCACCGCATCGGCACGCGCGGCGTAGGCGTGGATGTCACCGAACAGGAACAGCGCGATGCGGCTGCGGCGGCGACGCTGCGCCGGGCCAACGTGCTGGACCACACGATGAACCAGATGCGGCAGGAGTTGATGGCGCCGCACATGATGCAAGCGGGCCTGAACGCGATCATGCTCGCGGTGGGCGCCCAGGGCGCCGCGTTGCTGGACCTGACTGCCGAACCGCTGGACGGACCGCCGGCGCTGCCATGGCCCGTGCTGCATCATGCGGGGAAGGACCCGCTGCCGGTCCTTGCCGACGCATTGGCGTTGCTGCACGGGCAGGACGATGCCGTGGCGATGGAGCGGACGCCGCAGGGCTACATGGTCCTCGCTTGCCCGGCCTATACCCGATTTGGCGAACGTGCCGGGCTGGTCGCATGGCGCGCGGCTGGGGACCGGGCGTGGGATTGCGACGATCTCAAGCTGGCGGCGTCGGTCACCGGGCTTATCCGCATGGTGATGGAGCACGAAGCCATACAGCGCGAATTGGCGCGCCAAGCGCGTACCGACTCGCTGACGGGCTTGTTGAACCGCCGGGCGTTTCTCGACGAGGCCGCGAGGCGGATCGACCGGTTGGACCGGGAGGCCCTGCCGGGCACCCTGATGTTCGTCGATCTGGACCGGATGAAGCTGCTGAACGACCGGATGGGGCATGAGGCCGGGGACGCTGCACTGGTAGCCACCGCGGAACTGCTGCGCCGCACCGTGCGCCCGGCCGACCTCATCGCACGACTGGGCGGCGATGAATTCGCGCTGTGGCTCGATGGCTCAGACGAGCTGACGGCCGCTGAGCGCGCCGAGGGCCTGCGGATCGGCTGTCCGCGGGCGCTGGCTCACCTGACGGTTGGGCAGGAGCAGGACATGACCATGTCGATTGGCATCGCATGCCGCCAGCCCAGCAGCGGCGAGGCGCTCGAAAGCTTGCTGCAACGCGCCGACCAGGCGATGTACGAGGTCAAGCGCGCCGGCCGCGGACACTGGCGCGTCTCGCATGCGGAGCCGTCGCCATGACCACCTTGGGGTCCGACATGATGCCCGGAGCCGCATCCGCAACCGTGGCCTCGCACGCTGGCAGGCACGGTACGGAGTCGGCGCGGGTGAGGCTGGGCAGCAGCATCAGCACGCCGACGCATATCCTCGGCCAACTGACGCGCGACCCGGCCGTCACGGTGCGTGCGGCCGTGGCCATGAACCCGGCTTGTCCGCCCCACGTAGACCAGGCGACCAGCCGCGATCCGGACGAACACGTGCGTTCGCTGTTGGCCCACAAACTGGCGATGCTGGCCCCTTCGCTTTCTCGCAGTGAGCAGGCGGATGCGTGCCAGCAGGTCCGCGCCACCCTCGCCGCCTTGGCCGCCGATGCTGCCGTAAGTGTGCGTGCCGTCATCGCCGATTGCGTGAAGGCCATGCCGGACGCGCCGCGCGACATGATCCTGCAACTGGCGCAGGACACGGCCCTGACCGTCTGTGGCCCGATTATCCGCCTGTCGCCCTTGCTGACAGACGCGGACCTGCTTGCGCTTTTGGCTACCCCGCCCCACCCCGAGATATCCATAGCCGTCGCGAGCCGCCTTGGGCTCACCGCCACAGTGGCGGACGCCATCGTCGACCAGGCGGACGGCGCCCCGATCCGGGCTCTGCTTTCCAACCATTCCGCTGCAATCCAAGAAGCAACGCTCGACGCGCTGATCGCGCAGGCCGAGATGCATCCCGATTGGCACGGGCCGCTGGTGCATCGCCCGGTGCTGACGGTGCAAGCGGTTTTAGCACTGTCCGGCTTCGTCGCCATACAGCTTGTCGACACCTTGGCGCAGCGTGCGAACCTCGATCCGGCGACGGCCAGCACGCTGCAGCGGTGTGTCGCGGCCCGGTTCCATCAAGACGCTGAATTGCCGGCACGCGCCACCACCGATGACGAGATCGTTGCCAGCGTTCGCCGGCTGGACGGGGCCGGCTCGTTGGATGAAGCGGCGCTGATCGAAGCCGCGCGCGCCGGGGATGAGCGCCGGGTCGCCGCGGTCCTGGCTGTTGCAAGTGGGTTTACCTTAGCCGCCGTTGACCGTGCGGCATCCCTGCGCAGCGCCAAGGGCCTGATAAGTTTGGTCTGGAAAGCCGGGTTCACCATGCGTGCTGCTGCTATCGTGCAGACTATGCTGGCGAAGCTTGGACCCGGTGCAACGATTTTGGCCGGTCCGCGCGAAGCGTTTCCATTCACAACCGACGAAATGCAATGGCAACTGGAGATCCTGGGACAGCCCGGGCGCTGAGCGCAAGCATAACCGTCGCAATCAGGCTGGCGCGCATCCGGCCCGGACCCTATGGATGCGCGCATGGCAGGTTGGACGGACATCGCGTGGAATGGCTGGGTCGCGCGGCTGCCGTCCAGTTGGCGCCCCTACGCGATGCTGGCGCGGCTCGACCGCCCGATCGGCATTTGGCTGCTGTTCCTGCCGGGCCTGTGGAGCATCCTGCTCGCAGCACCCACCAACCAAAGCGCCGCATGGCTCATCCTGCTGTTCGGCCTGGGCAGCCTCGTGATGCGCAGCGCCGGCTGTGCCGTGAACGACATGTGGGACCGCGACATGGACCGGCTCGTGACGCGGACGTCCGGGCGCCCACTCGCCAGCGGCGCATTGCGTATGCGGCAGGCGACCGGGTTCGTTGCCGTGCTGCTCAGTCTCGGCTTGATCATCCTCCTGCAACTGAATGGGCTGGCACAGGCGCTTGGCGTGGGATCGCTGGCGCTGGTCGCGCTGTATCCGCTGGCAAAGCGGGTGACGTGGTGGCCGCAGGCGGTGCTGGGCCTTACTTTTGGCTGGGGTGCGCCGATGGGCTACGCCGCCGCGGCAGGGCACATCGATGCGGCGGCGCTGTTGCTGTATGCGGCAGCGTTCGCATGGATCTTAGGGTACGATACCGTCTACGCGCACCAGGACCGGGAGGACGATGCGCTGATCGGGGTTCGCAGCACCGCGCGGCTGTTCGCCGGGCGAACGCGGCCGTTCCTGACGGTGTGCTATGCCGCGACAATCGGCTTGCTGGCGCTGTCGGGTTGGTTGGCCGGGTTGTCGGCATGGTTTTTCTTGGCCCTCGTGCTTCCCGCCGCGCTGCTGGCGTGGCAGGTCGTGACCATCGACATCGACGATCCCCGGGGCTGCCTGCTGCGGTTCAAGTTGAACCGGGAGGCCGGGCTTCTGGTCGCCGCCGCGATACTGGCCGGACGGCTATGACGCTGTTGCGGCAGTTCCTGGCCTATTACCGTCCGCATGTCCGCTTGCTGCTGCTCGACTTCGGCTGCGCCGCAGTCTCCGGCGTGCTCGAGCTCGCCTTTCCCATGGCGGTGCGCGCCTTCATCGACCGCCTGTTGCCGCAGGGCGAGCTGTCGGTGATCCTGCTGGCCATTGCCGCCCTGCTCGCCGTCTACCTGCTGAATGGCGGTCTCACGGCAATGATCATCTATTGGGGCCACGTGCTTGGCATCAGCATCGAGACCGAGCTGCGCCGCCGCGCCTTCGACCACCTGCAAAAACTCTCGTTCCGCTTCTTCGACAACCAGAAGACCGGCCACTTGGTCAGCCGCCTCACCACCGACCTCGTCGATGTCGGCGAGGTTGCGCATCATGGCCCCGAGGACCTGATCATCGCCCTGCTGACGTTCCTCGGCGCCTTCGCGCTCATGGTTCACATCAGCACGCCTTTGGCCCTGATCGCAGCGCTGGTCGTGCCGCTCGCGATGGGGATCGTGGCGCATTATGGCGGACGCATGGACCGGAGCTGGCAGGCGCAGTTCCGCAGCATCGCCGGGTTCAACGCCCGGATCGAGGAGAACGTAGGGGGCGTGCGCGTCGTCCAGGCCTTTGCCAACGAGGACCATGAGCGCGCCTTGTTCGCCACCGAAAACGCCAGCTACAAAATCGAAAAACTACGTGCCTATGCAGCGATGGCGGTCAGCCTGACGCTGAACTACTTGGGCATGCGCCTGGTGCAGATCGTCGTGATGCTGGCCGGCACAGCCTTTATCGTGCGCGGCGGGCTTTCGGTGGGCGACTTCGTAGCGTTCCTGCTGCTGGTCGGCGTGTTCTACCGCCCGCTCGACAAGATCAGCGCCGTCATTGAGACCTATCCGCGCGGCATCGCGGGCTTCCGGCGCTACTTGGAGTTCCTGGCCATTGCGCCCGACATCGCCGACCGTCCGGACGCCATCACGGCGCCGCCGCTGCGTGGCGATGTCCGCTATGAGAACGTGACCTTCGGCTATGAACCCGGCCGCCCGGTGCTGCAAGGGATCAGCCTCGAGATCGGCGCCGGGGAGACGGTGGCGCTGGTCGGGCCATCGGGCGCGGGGAAGACGACATTGTGCTCATTGCTGCCACGGTTCTATGAGGTCGAGGCAGGCCGGATCACCGTCGACGGGATCGATATTCGCCATATGGCTCGCGCGTCGCTCCGGCGCCAGATCGGCATCGTGCAGCAGGATGTGTTCCTGTTCGCCGGCAGCTTGCGGGACAACATCGCCTATGGCCGGCTCGGCGCGAGTGAGGCGGCGATCCGGGATGCCGCCGCCCGCGCGCGGCTGGGCGACCTAATCGACAGCCTGCCGCAGGGCCTTGATACCGTAGTGGGTGAGCGCGGCGTGAAACTCTCCGGCGGGCAAAAGCAGCGGCTAGCCATCGCTCGCATCTTCTTAAAAAACCCGCCACTTCTGATCCTCGACGAGGCGACCTCGGCGCTGGACAGCGAAACCGAGCGCGCAATCCAACAATCGCTCGCCGAATTGGCGGACGGGCGCACGACCCTCATCATCGCCCACCGGCTGGCGACAATCCGCAACGCCGACCGCATCGTCGTGGTGAACGAGGCCGGGATCGCCGAGCAGGGCACCCACTCAGAGCTCTTAAGGGTGGACGGCGCCTATCGGCGGCTGCACGACGCGCAATTCGGAGGTATCGCGGCGCAATGAGCGCCGAGTTCATCCGCGCGCACACCGTGCTGACCCATACTCCGTTGGTGCCCGAGATCATGCTGCATCTGGCGACCGAGATCACGCCGATCTGGCAGGCCAGCGAAGCCTGGCTGCAGCAGGCGAACGTCGAACCACCATTCTGGGCCTTTGCATGGCCCGGCGGACAAGCGTTGGCCCGGCACATACTCGACCACCCCGAAACCGTCCGTGGCCGCCGGGTGCTGGACTTCGCTGCCGGTTGCGGCATCGCGGCGATCGCCTGCGCCATGGCGGGCGCGGCCCGGATCGAGGCGGCGGAGATCGACGCAATGGCGATCGCGGCGACGCTCGCCAATGCGCAGGCAAACCATGTGGCCATCCAGGTCCTGGATCAGGATATGGTGGGCCATCCCTGCCGCTGGGACCTGATCCTATGCGGGGACGTCTGCTACGAAGCACCGATGACCCGGCACATCATGCCATGGCTGCGCGGCATGGCCATGGTGTGCGAGGTCTGGATCGCCGATCCCGGGCGCGCCTACCTGCCGGCCGCCGGGATGGAGTTGCTCGGGGACTATGACGTGCCGACATCGCTGGAGCTGGAGGACCGGGTGCTGCGGACCACCCGGCTATACCGGATCGCGGCGAACACCCAGGCGCAATAGGGGTTTGCCTGCTTCGCCGAACTCAATATCGGTTTGGTTGTTCCCGCGTGCGCTGGTTGTCGTCGTAGGTTCGTTGCTGGTACGGGCGCTGTTGGCGTTGATCGCGATCGTCGGACCGACGGCGATCACCCTCGCGGCGATCATCCTCGCGCCGGTCATCCCGGCCCCGGCCGGCGTCCTCCCGACGCTGCCTCTCCTCGCGGCGGCTTTCCTCCTGGTCGCGGCGGCCCCGCTCATAGATCTCGCGGTCGCGATCCTGCTGGCTCGGCTGTTGCTGGCCCGGCGCGATCTGCTGCTGAAGCAAGCGCCCAACATCGTTCAGGCTCTGTGCCGCAGCCGGGGCGACGATCGCGGCGCCAATCGCCGCCATTACCAAGAACTTACGCATCACATTCTCCAGTTTTGCAGCCGCAACGCATCAGAAGGCCAACGAGTTCGGTGCCGACAGTCCAGACCGCAACCGGTCCGGCGCCAGGCTGAGCCACGCCGTCCGCGCTACCGGGCCATCAAGACCGGCAGCGCCGCGTTCTCCAAAACGTGCCGGGTGACGCCGCCAAGGATCAGTTGCCGAAGCCGGGAATGGCTGTAGGCGCCCATTGCCAGCATATCGGCACCGAACTCCCTCGCAGCGCTCAGCACGCCACGGCCCACCTCGCGGTCCAACGGCCGGAACTGCGCGATTTCAGGCCGGATGCCATGCAGCGCAAGATAGCTGGCAAGCTCGGCCGCGCCGGGGCCGCGCCGCTGGTATTCGTCCGCGGACAGCACACGCACCGCCTCAGCCCGCTGCATCCAGGGGATTGCCGCATGGACCGCAGCAGCGCTCTCGGCGGTGCCGTTCCAGGCGACGCAGATTCGCGTGCCGATCGTCGCCCCGGCCCTCTGCGGCGCGATCAGCACCGGACGGCCGCTATCGAACAGCACGGCGTGCAGCGCGTCCGAGCTGGATACCTCATCCCCAGACTCCGGGTGCGGCACAACCGTCAGGTCGGCGAGCCGGGCGAGCTGCGCGACCAGGTCCTCCTCACGCCCAGTGACGCTGGTGAAGTCCGCGGTGGCGCCGGCACGGAAATGCGGCTCGGCCACCACGACGCCGTGCGCCGCCACGAACCGGTCGAACATCGTACGCACGGCGTTGCTGCGGTCGCTGCTCTCTTTCTCGGTCGCGGACATCATCTCTTCGATCATCGCGCCCGACAGGCCCTCCCCGGCCAGGGGCGCCACGTCGCGGCTGTCGACACGGACATGCAGCGCGGTCACGTGCGCGTCCCACATCCGCGCGACGATCAAGGCTGTGGATAACGCGGCCTCGCCGGCGGCGGTGCCGGTCAAAGGCAGCAGCAGCTTGCGTATGGCCATGGTCCAAGCTCCTCGATCACGGTTTGGAGAAGGATGCTAGCACAATTCATTAGGGTGATGGCAGAACATGCATCAACAACACCGCGACTTCCGCCTGCCCCGCCGGGCCGCTATCTATGGGTAAAGCGCGCCAACGCTCCAGCCGTCGCCGGCCCGCGTATAGACCCGGCGGTCATGCAACCGGAACGGCATGTCCTGCCAGAATTCAAGCGCCCGCGGCTTCACCCGAAATCCGGACCAGTGCGGCGGACGCGGGATCGTGTCGCCGGGATAACGCGCGTCGAGCTCGGCAACCCGGCGCTCCAATTCATTACGCGACGGCAGCGAACGCGACTGGTCCGACGCCAGCGCGCCGAGACGTGAAATGCGGGCACGGCTTGCGAAATAAGCGTCGGCTTCGGCCTCGGTCACCGCCTCGGCCTCGCCTTCGATGCGAACCTGACGCTGCAGGGTCTTCCAATGAAACAGCAAAGCCGCGTTTGGATTGGCGATCAGCTCCCCGCCCTTGCGGCCCTCGCGGTTGGTGTAGAAAACAAAGCCGCGCGCGTCGAAGTCCTTCAGCAGCACGATCCGGGCAGACGGCAGGCCAGCGGGAGTGCAAGTGGCGACCGTCATCGCATTCGGGTCATTGACCTCGGTGCCCTTGGCTTCATCAAGCCACATCTGGAACAGCAGGAACGGATCGCCGGCCGCAGGAATGCCGCGGGCATCGAGGGACGGCAGCGGAGTATCGAGCATGGCAAGCCTCCTGTGGCTAAACCGAGGACAGCACCGCCGGGGCCAACTCGGGCGCCTTGGCTGCCGGATGGGCCGGGTTGCGGAAGCGCAGCTCACCGTCCGGCGCGCTGTCGGGTTCCGGCAATCCGAACAGCTCCAATCGCGACACGCAGGTTACGGCGACAACGCTGCGCGCCTCCGGGTGGGTCATGAACTTGCGCGCCTCCCCCTCCAGCTCGAGCTTTTCCCGCAGGCCCCGCCACTCCGCGCGGTCGGTATCCTCGATGAACATAGCCAGGATACCGGGCCGGGTACCGGTCAGCCGGGCCGGGGCGATGGCGGCCATGCGGCGGCGGATCGCGGCGGCAACCTCATCCTCCTGCCCGGCCCGCGCGGCCATCACGAACACTCCCCCGCCGGCGGCGGTGACGGACAAATGCGCCTCCGGCCCGAACTCCCGGCGCAGGCGCGGCATCAACCCCAGTTCGTCCGCCTGCGCCGCCGCCAGCATCAGCGGATCGAGCCGCAGCACCGCCGCTGCGTCATGGTCCGCCCGGCGCGATTCCCCAAGCATCGCAGTGATGCGGGCGTGCAACGCCGCCAGCAACCCGCCGTCCTGCTGCTCACGCAAACCTTGCGGCAGGGTCATCTTCAATATGTAACGGCCCGGATGCGCGCGCAGCCAGGTCTGCAACTCCGCATCGACGCGGTCCACTAGGTTGAACCACGCGCCCCGATGCACGCCGCGGCCATCCTCGGCCGAAATCACGTCACAGGCGACCTCGGCTTCAACGCCGTCCCGGTGCAGCAGCAGGTCGAACGGCGCCGCATCCTCCAGCCCGGCAAACGCCACCGCGAAGCCGCGCGAACGCTGCAGCGCCGCCGTGCGCAGCAAATGGAACGCCGGCACCAGGCAGGCGTCATCGATGATGGCGGAGCGAAGCAGCGCCGCTAAACGCAGCCGTCCCTCGTTGGGCAGTGCGTCGAACAAGGTGACGGCAGCCGCGGCGAGGGTCGCGATCCAGCGTTCCGCAGTGCTGGCGGTCCGGCCCGGCACATCTCGCCGCAACCGCTCAATCGCGAACTCAATGCAATGCCGCTGCGACTTTTGCCGCCCCAGCCGAGTCTGCGCCCCGGCGCCAGCCCGCAACTTAGCCAGCCGATCGCTCCACAACCGCATGCCAATGCGGTCGACGAAAGCATCGAGCGCGGCAGGATCAACGGGATCGGGGCACGGCTGCATCTAACGCACATCCCTGCCACTGGGAACGGCCGCGCGCAATAGAATGCGCGCGCGTCGCTGCAATTGCACGACTAATTGCGCGGCAACCGTGCCGAGCACGCCGCGTCCGGCACCTGCGCCCGGTGCCGCAGCAAATGGTCCGCCAACACGCAGGCCATCATCGCCTCACCGACCGGGACCGCGCGTATTCCGACGCAGGGATCATGCCGGCCGCGGGTCACGACCTCGACATCCCGCCCGGCGCGGTCCACCGCCAGCCGTGGCACCAGGATCGAGCTGGTCGGCTTCACGGCAAACCGGGCCACCACGGGCTGCCCCGTCGATATGCCGCCGAGAACGCCGCCGGCGTGGTTCGACCCGAATTGCACGACCCCGTCCTGCATCCGCATCTCGTCCGCGTTGGCCTCGCCCCGGAGCGCCGCAGCGGCGAATCCGTCGCCGATCTCCACGCCCTTCACGGCATTGATGCCCATCAGCGCCGACGCGAGGTCCGCATCGAGCTTACCGTAAATAGGCGCGCCCAGGCCCGGCGGAACACCATCGGCGACGATCTCGATCACCGCGCCCACGCTCGACCCGGCCTTGCGGATCGCCGCCAGCTCCGTCTCCCATTCCGCCGCCGCCACCGCGTCCGGGCAGAATAGCGCATTCTCGTTAACAATACCCCAATCCCAGCGCGTCCGGTCCACGGCATGGCCGCCCATCTGCACCATCGCGCCGCGCACCCGAATGCCCCGGCCCAGCACAATCCGCGCAATGGCGCCCGCCGCCACCCGCATCGCCGTCTCCCGCGCGCTGCTGCGCCCGCCGCCGCGGTGGTCGCGGATGCCGTATTTCAGCTCATAGGCAAGGTCCGCGTGGCCGGGCCGGAACTGCTGCGCGATGTCGCCGTAATCCCGGCTGCGCTGGTCCACGTTCTGGATTTCCAGCGCGATCGGCGTGCCCGTCGTCATGCCGTCCATCGTGCCGGACAGGATGCGGACAGTATCCGGCTCCTGCCGCTGCGTCGTGAAGCGCGATTGGCCCGGGCGGCGCTGGTCGAGCCAGGGCTGGATATCGGCCTCGGTCAACGGCAGCCGCGGCGGGCACCCGTCCACGACGCAGCCGATTGCGACTCCATGGCTCTCGCCCCAAGTCGTGACGCGGAACAGTTTCCCGAAGGTATTGTGGCTCACCGGTCCCCGCTCATGGCAATCCGATCATCATTCGCTGGCGACGTTGATATCGGGCGCCGCCGGGTTCTTCATGCCGACGACGTGATAGCCGCTATCGACGTGATGCACCTCGCCGGTCACGCCCGACGACAGCGGGCTCAGCAGGTACAGCCCGGCGCCGCCCACCTCCTCCAGCGACACGTTGCGTTCCAGTGGCGAGTTATACTGGTTCCAACGCAGGATGTAGCGGAAATCGCCGATCCCGCTCGCCGCCAGCGTCTTCATCGGCCCGGCCGACAGCGCGTTTACCCGGATGCCCTGGCCGCCAAGGTCCGCCGCGAGATAGCGCACCGACGACTCCAGCGCCGCCTTGGCGACGCCCATCACGTTGTAATGCGGCATGACCCGCTCGGCGCCCAAATAAGTGAGCGTCAGCAACGACCCGCCCGCCGACATCAGCGGCACCGCCCGTTGCGCCACTGCGGTGAACGAGAAACACGAGATGTCCATCGCCACCAGGAACGCCTGCCGCGGCGTATCCAGATACTTGCCGCGCAGATACGCCTTGTCCGCCCAGCCGATGGCATGCACCAGAAAATCGATCCCGCCCCAAGCCTCCTTGATTACGGTGAATGCGCTGTCGAGGCTCGCGTCGTCCGCCACATCGCACGGCACGACGACCGAACTGCCGACGCTTTCGGCCAGGGGCCGCACCCTCTTGCCCAGCGCGTCGCCCTGATAGGTGAAGGCGAGCTCCGCTCCCTGGGCCGCGCACGCTGCGGCGATGCCCCAGGCGATGGACCGCTCGTTCGCCACCCCCATGACCACGCCGCGCTTGCCCTTCATCAGGGTGCCTTGGAGAACTGGGCTGCCGTCCGGCATGAAAAACCTCGGTGGGTGGGGGAGTTGGCTGGCCGTGGTGGCACAGGCCAGCGGAAGGGGGAAGCCCCGGGATACCAAGGGCGAGCCGGTGCCGCGGCAAAATGTTGCAACGCGAAAGCCGAACCGCCACGCTCCTGCCACGTTCATGGATGATAGCAAGCAGATCAAAGAAGGAACATCGGCATGACGGAAGGCGACGACGCGGCGAAGCTCGATGAGCTTGACCGAATTCTGAACGATCCCGACGTGCCCATGGAACCGGCGCGGGTGTGGGCGCTGCTGGCCGAAATCGCACGCCTGGATGCCGCCTGCCGCGCCTAGCCGCGCTGTGCTGCGATCAGGAACTCGCGGTTGCCCTCCGGTCCGGTGATCGGGCTGTCCGTGAGGCCCAGCACCCGCCAGCCCGGCAACGCTTCCCACCATCCGCGCACCCGGGCGCACACCGCGCGGTGCACGGCGTCATCGCGGACAACGCCTTTTGCGCCCACCTGGCCTGGCCCAGCCTCGAATTGCGGTTTTATCAACGCGACCGCCCACGCGCCCGGCGCGCATAGGGCAAGCGGCGCCGGCAGCAACGTCGCCAGCCCGATGAACGCCGCATCGCACACCAATGCCTGAATTGGGTCCGGCACCTGCTCGGCCGTTAAATAGCGCGCGTTGGTGCGCTCATGCACCACCACCCGAGCGTCGCTGCGCAGCCGCCAGGCGAGCTGGCCATGGCCCACGTCCACCGCATGCACCCGCGCCGCGCCATGATGCAGCAGCACATCGGTGAACCCGCCGGTGGACGCCCCGACATCCAGGCACACGAGCCCGGCAGCGTGCAGCCCGAAATGCCCGATCGCATGGTCAAGCTTCAACCCGCCGCGCGACACCCAGGGATGGTCCTGGCCGCGCACCTCCAACGCCGCATCGGCCAACAGGCCGTCGCCGGCCTTGTCGACCCGCCGGTCCCCGCTCCAGACCTTGCCGGCCAGGATCAACGCCTGCGCCCGGGTGCGGCTCTCGACCAGGCCGCGGTCCACCAGCAACTGATCCGCGCGTCGTTTCGGCAATGGCGCCCGCCTCGTTCAAATTCCAAACGCAATGGACCAGGCCCTCATCGCGCCGGCCAGTCACTTCTTCTTACCGGGCCAAGCGCTTGCGCAGGGGAGCGGTTCAGCGAGGCCGCGATATTCACAGCCCGAGGTAAATCCGCTGCACCTCCGGGTCGCGCGCCAACTCCGCCGCCGGGCCGTCCAGCACGCTGCGCCCGGTCTGAAGCACATAGGCGTGCTGCGCGATCTCCAGCGCCAGTTCCACCGACTGCTCGGCCAGCAGCAGGGTCATGCCGTCCGCATGCAGCCGGACCAGCGTCTCATACAGCGCCTCCACCACCGCCGGGGCCAGGCCGAGGCTCGGCTCGTCCAGCAGCAGCATCTGCGGTTCGGACATCAGGGCGCGGCCCATCGCCAGCATCTGCCGCTCCCCGCCCGACAGCGTCCCCGCACGCTGCCGCCGCCGCTCGGCCAGGCGCGGGAAGCAGGTGAACACGCGGTCGAGCGCCGCTGGCAGCCGCGACTTGTCGCGCAAGGTGGTGGCGCCCAGGCGCAGGTTCTGCTCCACGGTCTGGCCGACGAACAGGCGCCAACCCTCCGGCGATAGCGCCAGCCCGCGCTTCACCACCGAATACGCCGGCTGGCCGGTGATGTCGGCACCGTGCCAAACCACCTGTCCGGACGCGACCGGCACCAGCCCGGCCACCGCATTCAGCGTCGTCGTCTTGCCGGACCCGTTGGAGCCGATCAGCGCCACCACGCTGCCCCGGCGCACCTGCAGCGACACGTCCGCGATGCCCACCAGGTCGCCGTAGCGCACGGCAAGGTTCCGCACGTCGAGCGCCGGCTCCGTCACGGCGGAACCGCCTTGCGCGACAGGCTGCGGCCCAAATAGGCCGACACGACCGCGGCGTCGGCGACGACTGCGCGCGGCGCGCCGTCCGCGATCACCCGCCCCTGGTGGAACACCACGGCGCGGTGGGCCAGGGTCAGGATCACCTCCATGATGTGCTCGACGATGATCAGCGTGATGCCGCGCGCGTGGATGCGCCGCACCAGTTCGATCGCGGCACGGATTTCCACCGGCGTCAGCCCGGCGAGCGCCTCGTCGAGCAACAGCAGCCGCGGCGCAGTCGCCAGCGCGCGGGCGATCTCCAGCCGCTTGCGCCCGGGCGTGCCCAGGCTGCGGGCGCGGCTGTTGGCGAGCGGTGCAAGGCCGGTGAACTCCAGCACCTCCGCCGTGGCCGCCTCCGCCGCCGCCCGGCTGGGATGGCGCAGGAATGCGCCGACCAGCACGTTCTCCGCCACGCTCATGTCCTCGAACGTGACCGGCACCTGGAAGCTGCGGGCGATGCCGAGGCGCGCGTGCTGCTCCGGCGTTGCATGGGTGATGTTGCGGCCGTCGAAGGCGATGGTCCCCGCCGTGGGCGCCACGTCGCCGGCAAGGGCGTTGAAGAACGTGCTTTTGCCGGCGCCATTGGGGCCGATGAGGCCGATGATGTCGCCTTCGGCCACGTCGAGGTTTGCGCCGTCGACCGCCCGGAACGCGCCGAAGTTTTTGACGATGCCGCGCGCCTCAAGCAGCACGGCGCACCCGTTGCGCCAAGGCGTGGCCCAGTTCGGCGAGGCCGCCGGGCCGGAACCGGGCGATCAGCAGGATGACCGCGCCATAGACCACGTAGGTGATGCCGGTGCCGGACCCGCCGAACGCGGCGTTGGTGGCCTCCTCGAGCGGGACCAGGATGGCCGCGCCGATCAACGGCCCAAACAGCGTGCCCGCGCCGCCGAGCGCCGCGATAATGACCATTTTGACCGAAACCAATACGCCCAGCACGCTGTCCGGGTCGGCGAACCCAACCATCACGCCATACAGCGTGCCGGCGAGCGAGGTGAAGGCGGCGGAGAGCAGCAGCGCATACAGCTTGAACCGGCGCACCGGCACGCCGAGGCTCCGGGCCGCACGGTCGCTGCCGTTGATCGCGCGCAGGTAGTAGCCCATGCGTCCGCGCTGCATCGCCCAGGTCAGCCCCAGTAGGACCGCGAGCACGCCGAGAAAGATCCAATAATAGATCCGGGGATCAGTGAACTGCAGGTCCGCCACGCCGCGCGGCACCGCCGGCCCCATCAGCCCGACCGCCGCGCCCAGCAGGACCCAGTTGCTGACGAGCAGGCGCACCAGCTCCGCCACCGCGAGGGTCGCCATGGAGAAATAGTGCCCGCGCAGCCGGAACGTCGGCAGCCCGGTGACGGTGGCGAGCAGCAGGCTGACGGCGATGCCGAGCGGCGCGCCGGCGATCGGCGGCCAGCCTAGTTGATTGTAAACCACGAGCGAGGCATAGGCCCCGGCGCCGAAATACACCGCATGGCCGACCGACACCTGCCCGGCATAGCCACCGATGAGGTTCCACGCCGAAGCCGAGATCGCCCCCAGCAGCACCAGCGCCCCGACCCGCTGGTAGAATACGTCCCCAACCAGCAGCGGCAGCACGGCAAGCGCCAGGAACAGCGCGGCAGCAGCCCATGCGGCCCTCATGCGTGGCCCAGCAAGCCCTGGGGCCGGACCCACAGCAGCAGCAGGAACAATGCGTAGATGACAATGTCCTGGTAGACCGCCCCGGCCCAAAATGCCGAGAGCGCCTGGATGACGCCGATCAGCAGGCCGGCGATCAACGCGCCGGGCACGCTGCCGAACCCGCCGAGCGATACCGTGATGAAGGCGATCAGGGTCAGCGCCTCGCCGACCGTCGGCGAAACATAGAAAAACAGCGCGATCAGCGCCCCGGCGATCCCGGTGCTGGCGCCCGCGAGCGCCCAGGCCAGCGCCTGCATCGGCTCCGGACGGATGCCGACCAGCATCGCCGCCGACCGGTCCTCCGACACGGCAAGCAGCCGGCTGCCGAGCATGGTCCGGGTCAGCATCAGGTGCATGCCCAGCGTCAGCAGCAGCGCTACCACGCCGGCGAGCAGCCGGGACGCCTCGATCCGCAGGCCGGCCACGGCGAAGGTGCCGCCGACCAGGTTATCCGGCAGGGTGACGAAGTTGGCGCTGAACGCCCAGAACGCGCCGTAGCGCAGCAGCAGCGCGAGGCCGAAGGTCGAAAGGATCTGCGCCAACATCGGCCCGCGCATCACATGGCGGATCAATCCGAAATACACCACGACACCGAGGCCCGCGAGCAGCAGCGCCGCCAGCGGCATCGAGACGAGCGGCCCGGCCCCCACCAGCGTGAAGGTGAAAAATGCAACGTACATCCCGAGCATGACGAAATCGCCATGCGCGAAGTTGACGACGTTCATCATGCCCCAGATCAGGGTCAGGCCGGAGGAGAACAGCGCATACACCGCACCCGTCAGCAGGCCGCTGACGATGACTTGCAGGAGGATCAAGGCAGGCTGCTAGTTGCCCCAGCCGCGGAACGGCAGCTCCGGCTGCGCGGTGGCGAGCTTGTCGGGCCAGATCGGCACGTAGGCACGGTTGCGGAGCTGCACCAGCAGGGTCGCCGCCCGCTCGTTCTGCCCGTTGGCGTCGAACTTCACGCCGTTGTAGCCGATCATCAACTGCTCCGCCGTCAAGTCGGTCGCCTGCAGCGCCGCCTGGATTTTGGCCGGCTCGGTCGACCCGGCCCGGTTGATCGCCTCGCACAGCACCAGGAAGCCTTGCAGCCCGCGTGCGCTGGTGTCGTCCAAGGCATGGCCGGCCTTTTTCTTATACAGCTCGTTTACGAGGTAGGACACGGTGCCGGGCTTGCCGATGTCGTAGGAGCTGCGGTTGACCGCACCTTCGGCCAGGTCTCCCACCGCGGTGATGAACGCCGTGTCCGAGAATCCGGAGTCGTCGCCGATCAGCACCGGCGGTTTCCAGTCCAGGTTGCGCATCGTCTTCATGAACAGGATCGAGTCCGAGGTGTAGCTGACGAAGATCGCCACGTCCGGGTTGGCCTGCTTCAGTTGCAGCACCTGCGCGCTCACGTCCGTGCTGTTGGCGGAGTAGGCGATGCGCAGCGCGAGCTTCATCCCCTTCGCATCGAGCGCCTTGGTAATGGCGTCGCCGGTGGAGGTGCCGTATTCCGTGTTCTCGTTGATCAAGGCGACGGAGTTGACCGCGCGGCCTTTCGCCTTGATCTGCGTCAGGAAATCCGCATAGGCGGCGCCGAAGTCGGTGCCGATTGGCGTCGGACGGAAGAACCACTTGAACCCGCGCAGGGTCAGGCTCGGCGCGCTAGCCTCGCCGGCGACGTAGGGAATGCCGTAGCGTTCGGCGACGGCGCTGGCGGTCAATGTGGCGCTCGATTGGTAGGCGCCGACGAGGGCAACGACCTTTTCCTGCGTGATCAGCCGTAGCGCCTGGTTCTGCGCGACGGCCGGGTTGCCCTGGTGGTCGGCGAACACCGGCTCGACCTTGCGGCCACCCAGGCCAGGCAGCCCGGAGGCCGCGGCGAGCGGCAGGGCGGACAGCTCGGGATGCGGGTTGTTGACGATCTCGGCCGCGATCTCGACCGCGTCGCGCAATGCGGTGCCGGCCGACGCGGTGCCGCCCGTCAGCGGATAGATCACGCCGATCTTGACTGGCTCCTGCGCCGCGGCCGGCACCGATATGGCGAGCAGCAACGCCAAGCCTGCCAACAGCGATCGTTTCGAGAGCATCCTGCATTCCCCTGCGCGGGCCCCTGCCCATGCTGCCCACCTTCTCACACGGTTCGGCCCGGCAGCAAGCCGACAGGCTGCGAAGCGCGGCGGAGGCGGGCCATCGCGATGATCCCGAGCGCCGGGCCGATCGCCAGGACCATGAAGGCGCGCTGCCATCCGATCCAGCCGACCACGACCGGAATGAGCTGGATGCTGACCAAGGTGAGCAGGAAGCCCAGGCAGGTCTGCACGGTCAGCATCGTGCCGACGAGGGACTTCTCGCTGAGTTCGGCGATGGCGGCGGAGAACTGGGCGGAGTCGGCGATGACAGCGGCGCCCCAGACCAGGCCGAGGATGAGCAGCGGCCAGGCCGGGCCGCCGAACAGCAGGCCGATGCTGGCGGCGCACAATCCGCTGATCGCCATTGCGGCGATGGTGACGGGCGCGCGGCCGTAGCGGTCGGCTGCCCAGCCGCCGCCCATTGCACCCAGCGCCCCGACGGCCACGACGGCGAAGGCCGCGAATTCGGCATTCACGGGCGGCGCAGCGCCGTAGCGCACCCGGAAGCTCGCGGCGAAGAACGCGCCGATCCAGGCCCACATCGCATACAGCTCCCACATGTGGCCGAGATAGCCGAGGTTGGCGAGCCGCACCCCGCGGTTGCGCCAGGCATGCAGGGCGTTGCCGGGCCGCAACGGCGCGGCGGCAGGGAGGTTCGGGCCGAGGCCCGCGGCCCGGATCAGTCCGGCCGCAAGCAGCGCGCCCGCCGCCGCCGCCGCGATCGGCCAGCGCCAGTCGAGCCCGCCCGCGACCGCCACCAGATGCGGGAAGGCGGAGCCGAGCGTCAATGCCGCGACCAGCAGCCCCACCAGCAAGCCGAGGTCGCCGGTCGCCCAGGTCGCGGCGAGCTTCATGCCCACCGGATACACCGCCGCCATGCAAGCGCCGGTCAGGAAACGCAGCGCCGGCACCGCCGCGGAGCCGGGGTCGCAGAACAGGATGGCGACGTTGGCGAGCCCGGCGACGGCGGCCCCGGCGGAGAACAGGCGGCGCAGGTCGAACCGGTCCGGCAGGCTCAAAAGGGCGCTGAACAGCGTGCCCGCGACGAAGCCGCCCTGCACGCTGCTGGTGAGCAGCGCCTCGTGGAATGGCGTGAGCGAAACCTGCGCGCGGATGGCCGACAGCGACGCGGTGGTCGCGAACCAGGTGGACATGGCGGCGACCTCGCTCGCCAGCAGCACGGCCAGCGACAAGCGCCGGCCTAGATGCGCCGCCGTGAGCGCGCGGGCCATGGCAGTTCCCTCCAACTCGTCCGGTGCGGCCATGGGCCAGCTTCCGGGCATATTGCAGGCCATGCCGCGATCTGTGAAGGTCATGGTGCCGCAAGCCTGGGGCGCCGCAAGCCTGGGGCGCCGCAAGCCTGGGGCGCCGCAAGCCGGGGCAACGCAAGCCTGGAGAGCCCATGACCGACGAGCCGAGCGCGACCGCGGATGCCGCGAGCCCTACCGGTTTCCGCGCGCTCGTCGCCCGCAAGGACGGCAACGGGCAGGTGGTCGCGCTCGAAACGCTGACCGATGCCGACCTGCCGGAAGGGGAGGTGACGGTCGACGTCGAGTACTCGTCGTTCAACTACAAGGACGGCATGGCGCTCAAGGGTTTGGGCCGGATCCTGCGGCGCTATCCGATCACGCCGGGCATCGACTTCGCAGGGACTGTCGCGCAATCGGGGGACCCGCGGTTCCGGCCCGGCGACAAGGTGGTGCTGACCGGCTGGGGCGTGGGCGAGAGCTGGTCGGGCGGCTTTGCCGGGCGTGCGCGGGTCAAGGCGGATTGGCTGGTCCGGCTTCCCGCCGGGCTCGACACGCGGCAGTCTATGGCCGTTGGGACCGCGGGGCTCACGGCCATGCTGTGCGTCATGGCATTGGAGCGCCATGGTATGCGCCTGGGCGGTGACGTGCTGGTGACTGGGGCCGCCGGGGGCGTCGGCAGCGTCGCCGTACGATTGCTGTCGCGCCTCGGTTACCAAGTGACGGCGCTCACCGGCCGGGCCAGCGAGCGGGAGTTCCTGGAGCGCCTGGGGGCCACGTCCGTCATGGAGCGCGCGGAATACCAAGCGCCGGGTAAGCCGCTGCAGGCCGAACGGTGGCAGGGCGCGGTCGACACGGTTGGCGGCACGATCCTGGCCAACTTGATTGCGGCCACGGCCTATGGCGGCGCGGTCGCGGTGTGCGGGCTGGCGGGCGGGACGGACCTGCCCACGACGGTGTTTCCTTTTATCCTGCGCAATATCGCCCTGCTCGGGATCGACTCGGTCCAGTGCCCGGCTGCGTTGCGGGAGGAAGCCTGGCTCCGCATCGCGCGGGAACTGCACGCGGACGATTTCGCACTGGTGACGGAGGAGGTCGGCCTCGACGCGTTGCCGGCCCGCGCCGACGCCATCCTCGCCGGGCAAGTGCGCGGGCGCACGGTCGTGAACGTCCGGCAATGAACGTCCGGGATCGCGTTAAAGCACGAGGCCGAACGCCTGGACCGCGAGTTGCTCCGGAGTGGGGGAAGCCTGGGCCGTGCTGCCCGCCGCTGCGATCAAATAGCGCTTGACGAAGCTTTCTACGAAATTCTTGTTCTTGAATTGCTTGATGTCGACCTTGCTGGTGATCGCATTCTCCTGCGCGTTCAAGGTCTGGTAGGCGATCTCGAGGGGGATTCCGAGCGTCGTCGTCACCACCCGGCGCAGGACCGGATTGCCCAGGATATCGTCTGCCTTGGTGACCGAAGCGGCCTGGTCCCGGAACGTAAGTGCGTCCGATAACCCAGGCGTGGTCGCGTCCAGCGATTTGCGCCAGCTAATTTCGGCGTAGGCGCTCGCCATGGTGGCGAGCACCTTGGGGTTTTGCAGCACCGTCAAGCCTTTGTCGGCGAAGTCGTAGGTTGCCGCCGCCGACTTCCAAGCGGTATTGGGCAGCACGTTGGCCAACGACTTCGGGTCGCCCGGCTTCGACATCAGCGCCTTGGTCGCCAGCGCGGTGTAGCCGATCTGGTCCGCCAGGCCATTCACCGTCAGCAGCACCTTTTGCACGATCGGGTTCGCGAGCAGCGACTTCACATCCTTGGCGCCGGCGACGGCCTTGTTGAATGCGGCGAGGTCGCGCTGCACGTCTGGCTGTTTCGCCTGGGCGGCGATCTGCTTGGGTTGGTTCTGTTCCGCCTGGCTCAGCGCCAGGATGGGATTGCCGGACGAGGCACCGCTCGACGCCGCGCCGCCATACAGCACGCTGAGGTCGAGGCCGGTAATCGTGCCGCTCATGGCTAGCCGGAGAGGCCGGCGGTGATGTCCTCATTCACCGCGATCAAGAAAGCGAAATCCGGCACGGAGGCGCGCATCTCCCGCTGCAGCGCGTGACCCACCGAGACGATCGATGCCCGCAGCGCCGCCGGCAACGCATTGGCCGGGTCGCGCAGCAGGTCGCCGATCATCATCCATAGCCGGCTGTTGTCCGCCAGCGCCTTGGCCTGGTCCAACGGCGTGCCGTCTTGCGCCGCACGCAGCGCGCCGGTCACACGGCGGAACACGTCGGCTTCCTGTTCGCGTGGGCTGCGATGGGCGGATGCGGCCCGGTAGGCGCGGGTGGCGTGTGCTTGCTGCATGACGGCGTTCCTTTATTGCAATGCCGCGCGGGGCCGGACGCCGATCTCGTCGGGCGCGTCCGCGGTGTGCCGGCCGAGCACGGTGTCCTCGTGCCGGATAATGCGCCGCGTCAGCTTCAAGGCGGCGTAGCACTCGTCAGCCTCGACCAGCGCGAGCACACGATCCAGGATCTCGCGCGCCAGCGTGGACGTGGTCGCGGCGCGGAAGTCGGCGATGGTCGCCCGCACCTGCGCCATGCCGAGCACCCGTTCGTCGTCGGTGCCGATATAGGCGAGCTGCAGGGCGAAATAGATGCGCCGCGCCGGGCTGTCGGCGTGCTCCGGCGTCATGATCTGCTTGCCGAACAGGAACCGGGCGTGGGTGGTCAACTCAACCCGGGTGCGGGTGCGGAAGCGGAGCGAGGCCCCGTTCACGATCATCGCTTCGCCGGCGTGCAATTCAAGGACTAGGTTGGTCATGCGGTTTTCCCGGTTGGTTCATCTGCCTCGATGGCGAGGCAACGGTGCGGCGGCGCGCCTTTTGCGCGCCGCCGTACGAGTTACTTGAACAGGCTCAGCAAGCTTTGCGGGGCCTGGTTGGCGAGCGACAGCGCCTGCGTGCCCAACTGCTGCTTGATCTGCAGCGCTTGCAGCTTGGCGGACTCTTTCGACAGGTCGGTGTCGATCAAGGCGCCCATCCCGGCATTCAGGCTGTCAATCTTCGAGCTGTTGAACGTGACTGTCTCGTCCAGCAGGTTCGAGTCCGAGCCCGTCTGGTTCAACTGGTTCGCCACGCCCTTCAAGGCCGTGGTGAACGCCGTTGCACCGGTGGTCGCCGTCAACGCCGTCGAGGCCGCCGTCTGATCGGCACCCGCGGCCGCAGCCGTGAACGTATCGATCCCGGTCGCGCCACGGCTATAGGTCGCGCCGATCAAGCTTGCCAGCGTAGAGGCCAGTCCGCTGTTGTCAGCGGCCGAAATCGCGCTGGTCGATCCGGACTCGCTGTTTATGACGGTTTTGCCGGTGCCCACTACGGTGCCGGAGGCCTTCCCCAACAGGCTCTGTCCATTGTAGGTCGAGTTGTCGACGTAGTTGGCGACCCCGATCACAAGGTTCTTGTACGACGTGACATACTGGTCACGCTGGTCCTGCGCGATGCTGCTGTCGCCAATCTTCGCCAGCAGCGTCTTCGCAGTGTTGACGCTGTCGGAAATATGCCCAAGCGCACTGAGCGCCGTGCCGACCAGGCCCTTGGCGTTGCCAAGCTGCTCGTTCACGCTGGTCAGTGCGCCGACATCCGACCGCACCCGCTGCGCCACCGCAAAGGCGGCGCCGTCATCCGTAGCATCCGCCACGCGCAGGCCCGTAGAGATACGCTTTTGCGACGCCTGAAGCTGCGTGTTGGTGGAGTTCAAAGACGCAAGCGCGACCTGTGCGCCGATGTTGGTGTTTACTGAGTTCAACGACATGATGACTTACTCCGAACAGTCCGCACACGATCCGATCGGTGCGGCCTGCTTAGTTCACAGCGCCGGATTTTGCCGGCGTAGGAGCAGTCTCGCCGAAAATGTTTAGGAAAGTATGAACGGGCCGAAAGAAAAATCACTGAATCTGCTCAAGCGATCCAGCGATACATCCACGTCTCCGAAAGCGGCCCCGCCTCGCCCCATAAGGCGCATCGCAGCTCTGCCGCCACGGCGCCCGCCGAGTCGAACACGATGCTGATCCGCCAGCCCCCGGTCTCCGGATTAGGCCCGGAATAGCCCTCGGCCACCCGCCCGGCGCTGCTGCCAAGCTCCACCCGCGTCTTCGCGTCGGCCCCCAGCGACCTGACCGCATCGCCCGCCAGGTCGAGCACGAACACCCGCGTGCCCGGAGCCGTCCCCGCCCCCGTGCGCATGGCCGCCACCCGCGCCAGCCGCATATCGCCCGGCGCATCGGCGCCCCAGTACATGCGATAGGTGAAGCCGTACTCTCCCCCGGCCCGCAGCGGCTCGCGGCCACGCCAGAACGCGACGATGTTGTCGTTGTATTCGCTGTCCGTAGGGATTTCGACCAGGTCCACCGCGCCCACGCCCCAGTCGCCGATCGGTTCGACCCACAGGCTCGGTCGCCGGCCATATAGCACCTCCAGGTCGCCGAAGTCGCGGAACTCCCGCGTGCGCTGCAACAGCCCAAAGCCGCGTGGGTTGGCGTCCATGAATGCGCTGAACTGCACGGTGGCCGGGTTGATCAGCGGACGCCACAGCCGCTCGTTTCGTCCTGTCGCCACCGCCAGCCCGTCGCTGTCGTGCACGCCGCTGCGCCAATCGTCGGACCGGCCATGATCCCGCGCGCTGAAGCAGTACATGCTGGTCAATGGCGCGATCCCGGCCTCAGTGATGGCGGTCCGCGGGAACAGGACGCTCTCGACGTCCATCACCGTCGTCTCGCCCGGGCGCACGGTGAAGCGGAACGCGCCCGCCACGCTGCGGCTGTCGAGCAAGGCGTGGATCACAAGGGTGCTGACGCTCGGCTGCGGACGCTCGAGCCAGAATGCGCGGAACAGCGGGAACTCCTCCGGGCGCGGCGTGCCGGTGCCGACCGCGAGGCCACGCGCCGACACGCCGTAGGACTGGCCACGCCCGACCGCGCGGAAATAGCTGGCGCCCAGGAACACGCAGAACTCGTCGAACTCGCCCGGGCGGTTGATCGCGGCATGGACACGGAACCCGGCGAAGCCCAGCCGGTCGGGCACGCGCACCGCCGGGTCGTCATAGTCGAACAGGTCGGGATCATAGGGGACCGGCGACGCCTGGCCGTCCTTGACTTCGTATATCTCCACCACCGGTCGATACAAGAACCCGCGCGGGAAGAAGCCGACCTGGAACGGCAAGTCCTGCCCGCGCCAGAGCGCCCGGTCTTGCTTGAACCGGATGCCGCGATACTGCTCATAGGTCATGGACGCGGCAGCACCGGGCAGCGTCGTGTCCGGCTCGCGGAACGTCCGCTTCGCCAAATCCTGCGCGGCGCGGCGCACGGCCGCGGCCGTGAACGGCGCCGCCGGCAACACCGCGACGGCGGCAAGGCCGACGCCACCCTGGACCACCCGGCGGCGCGTAAATTCCTCCAAGGTGTCCCTCCGTTCCGGTTGGAGCACGAACTTGCTGGCCGGCGCCGGCGATTGTCAACCGCACCTCCGCACGCCGGATTGCGCCCCTATATCCCCGCCATGCAACCGGCCGTCCGCGTCATCGACCTCGAAACCACGGGTTCCCGCCCGCCAAATGACGGCGTGGTCGAGCTCGGCTGGCAGGATGTCGCCGATGCCGGCGGGGCCAACGCGGGCGCAGCCGGCTGGCAGCTCACGGGCGAGCGCGGCGCGCTGTTCGTCAACCCGCAGCACCCGATCCCGTCCCGCACCGCGGCGGTGCACCACATCATCGACGCCGACGTGGCCGGCAGCCCGCCCTGGCAGGTTGTGGCGCCTCCCATCCTGG
Source organism: Acetobacteraceae bacterium (assembly GCA_965277495.1). Lineage (GTDB taxonomy): Bacteria > Pseudomonadota > Alphaproteobacteria > Acetobacterales > Acetobacteraceae > CAHJXG01. The sequence goes on from OZ255824.1 coordinate 852,774, forward strand.
CCGCGCCCGGCCTGATCGCATTGGCGGCGCATCGGATAGAGTTCGAACGGCGCTGGTGCGTCGACCCGATGACCGGCGGGCTGCCGTGGGTCTGCACCTATAAATGCGCGCTGCGGCTGTGGCCGGACATGCCGTCGCACTCGAACCAGGCGCTGCGATACGAACGCATGCCGGCCGGGCTCGACCGCGCGTTGGGTCTGCCGGCGCACCGGGCCGGACCGGACGCCTATGTCACGGCGCATCACCTGCGGGACATGCTGAACGAGGCCGGCCTGGACCAGCTCATTGCCTGGTCGAGGGAGCCAGCGCTGCTGGTCCGGGTGCCGTACGGCCCGTTCCGCGGGCGGCGCTGGACCGACCTGGACGACACGGCGCTCGATGCCATCCTGGCGCGCGACGGCGACCGCGACATGCGCTTCACTGCCCGGCACGAGCGCGGCCGCCGCAACGGCACGGTTCCGGCTCCGGCGATCCAGCCCGTGCTGCTGTAGGGGCTACGAGCGGTGCAGTTCGCCGCCGGGCATCGGCCGCGGCACGCCGGTGGTGCCGGGGAAGCTCAGCGGCAGGCCGCGCAGGGACCGGACGGCGAGGAACCCGAACGCCTGCGCCTCCAGCGCATCGCCGTCCCAGCCGACCGCCTCGACGGGATCGACCGGCGCGCCCAACGCCGCGCGCAGCCCGGCCATGAGCGCGCCGTTATGCCGCCCGCCGCCGCCAACCAGCCAACGGAGCGGCGCCGACGGCAGGTGCTCCCGGGCCCCGGCGACGCTGCGGACCGTGAACGCCGCGAGCGTCGCGGCCCCGTCCGCCAGGCCTAGCCCGGCCACCGCTGCAAGCGGGAAAGCGTTGCGGTCCAGCGACTTCGGCGGCGGCTGATCGAAAAACGGATGCGCCAGCAATGCCGCCAGCACGCCTGGGTCAACGGTGCCGGACCGGGCAATGCGGCCGTCCTCGTCGAACGCGGCCCCGGTGTGCCGTTCCACCCAATCGTCCAGCAGGGCGCTGGCCGGTCCGGTGTCGAAGGCCAGCAGCGTTTCCCCCGCGATGAAGGTCACATTGGCGACCCCGCCCAGGTTCAGCACCGCAAGCGGCCCCGGCAAGTGGCGCGCCAGCGCCTGATGAAATGCCGGGGCCAGCGGCGCGCCCTGGCCCCCGCTGGCGATGTCGGCGTGGCGGAACCGGTTCACCACGGGAATTCCCAACATCCGATGCAAGGCCAGCCCGTCGCCGAGCTGCCGGGTGAACCGCGCTTCCGGACGGTGCAGCACGGTCTGGCCGTGCATGCCGACCACATCGACCGCCGACGCAGGCAGCCCGGCCCGGTCCAGCAACGCGCGTGCGGCGGCGGCGTTGGCGTCCGTGACCGCCGGCTCGAGCGTGGTATCGGCCTCGGCCCGCACGGGGTCCTGCATGAGGTCGAGCAGGGCGCGGCGCAGGGCAGCCGGATAGGGCACGGTGAGCGACGGCCCGGCCGCGCGCACGGCGACGCCATCCGTCTCGATCAGGGCGGCGTCGATGCCGTCGGCGGAGGTGCCGCTGATCAAGCCAACGGCGGTCAGGATGGGCGCAGGTTCCATGGCGGCATGATGCAACAGACTGTCCCCGGGCGCACCAGCCAGGCTATGGTCGCCAGGCATTCAATGCTAAGCACTGGGCGGGAGCGGACGATGTATCGAGCCACGGCCGGCGGCGAGCGGCACTGCTTCCCGAGCCTCGCCGCGTTGATGGCGCAGGCCACGCCGTCGCGCAGCGGCGACCAGTTGGCCGGGCTTGCGGCGGACAGCCAGGCGCGCCGGGTCGCGGCGCAGTGGGCGCTGGCGGACCTGCCATTGTCCGAGTTCCTGACCGAGGCCGTGGTGCCGTACGAGGTCGACGAGGTCACAAGGCTTATCCAGGACACCCACGACAAGGCCGCGTTCCGCCCCATCGCGCATCTGACGGTGGGCGGGTTCCGCGACTGGCTGCTGTCCGACGCGGCCACTACCGAGGCGCTGGCCGCCCTGGCGCCGGGCCTCATGCCGGAGATGGTTGCCGCCGCGAGCAAGCTCTGCCGCCTGCAGGACCTGATGGTTGTCGCAGCCCGGGTGCAGGTGACGACCCGGTTCCGCAGCACGATCGGGTTGCCCGGACGCCTGTCGACCCGGTTGCAGCCCAACCATCCCGCCGACGATCCGCGCGGCATCGCGGCGAGCATCCTGGACGGGCTGCTGCTCGGCTCCGGCGACGCCTGCATCGGGGTGAACCCGGCCACCGACAGCCCCGGACGCACCCATGCGTTGCTGTGCCTGCTGGACGACGTGCGGCAGACGCTCGCGATCCCGACGCAGAGCTGCGTGCTGGCGCATGTGACGACGACGCTGGAGTTGATGCGGCGGGGGTCGCCGGTGGACCTGGTGTTCCAGTCGATTGCCGGGACCGAGGCCGCGAACGCCGGGTTCGGCGTGTCGCTGGCGCTGCTGGACGAGGCGCACTCGGCGGCGGCGGCGCGGCATCCCGGCGCGAACGTCATGTATTTCGAGACCGGGCAGGGCAGCGCGTTGTCGGCGGGGGCGCATCACGGGGTGGACCAGCAGACGCTGGAGGCGCGGGCCTATGCGGTCGCGCGGCGCTACCGACCGTTGTTGGTGAACACGGTCGTGGGCTTCATCGGGCCGGAATACCTGTTCGACGGCAAGCAGATCACCCGGGCGGGCCTTGAGGACCATTTCTGCGGCAAGCTGCTGGGCCTGCCGATGGGGGCGGACGTTTGTTACACCAACCACGCCGAGGCCGACGGGGACGACGCCGACGCCCTGCTGGCGTTGCTGGTGGCGGCGGGCGTCACCTTCGTCATGGGCGTGCCTGGCGCCGACGACATCATGCTGGGTTACCAGAGCACCTCGTTCCACGACGCGCTGGCGATGCGCGACCTGCTGGGACGCCGCCCGGCGCCGGAGTTCGAGGCGTGGCTGCGGGAGCAGGGCCTGCTGGACCAAGCCGGACGCGTGCGCCCGCCGGACGTTCCGGCCGCATTGTCGCAGCGGTTCCAAGCCCTGCTGGCCGCGGCATGACCGATCCGTCCTGGGTGCCGATGCGCGCGCTCACCGCCGCCCGGATCGGCCTGGCACGCTCCGGGGCATCGCTGGGCACTGCGCCGTTGCTGGAGTTCCGCCTGGCCCACGCCCGCGCGCGAGACGCGGTGCATCATGCGCTGATTGCACCGCCGGGCCTGGATGCGCTGGGACTGCCGGTCTTGGTGGTGCATAGCCAGGCTGCAGACCGGCGCACCTACCTTATGCGCCCGGACCTGGGCCGCGCCCTGGACGCCACGGCCACGCCTTTGCTCGCGGCGCATATTGGCAAGCATGACCTGGCCATTGTCGTCGCCGACGGCCTGTCCGCGCTTGCGGTCGAGCGCCATGCCGCGCCTGTGCTGGCGGCGCTGCTGCCGGCATTGCGCGCGCGCGGCTGGACGCTGGCGCCGTTGGTCGTGGCGCATCAGGCGCGTGTGGCCCTGGGCGATGCTGTCGCCCTGGCCCTTGGCGCCAATGCAGTGCTGGTGCTGATCGGCGAGCGCCCGGGCCTGTCTGCGCCGGACAGCCTGGGCGCCTACCTGACCTGGGCGCCCGCCGTTGGCACGACGGACGCGGACCGCAACTGCGTTTCCAACATCCGCCCAGATGGGCTTGGCTATCCCGACGCTGCTTGGAAATTGGCGTTCTTGTTGGACCGGATGCGGACGATCGGCGGGTCGGGGGTGCGGCTGAAAGACGATTCCGAGCGCGCGGCCTTGCCGGCCTTGGCCGATGGCACTGGCGGAGCTTGTTGATGCGCGTGTTGATACTGGACGGCCACCCCGACGAAGGACGTTTGGTCAGCACGTTGCTCGACCACTATGCGAAGTCGCTGGGGCTGGATGCGACGGTCCGACGCATTGGGGTGCGCGACCTGACGTTCGACCCGAATCTGCGCCGGGGCTATGGCGCAGACCAGGCGTGGGAGCCTGGCCTGCGCGATGCCGGCGCGGCGATCGAGGCCTGCGACCACCTCGTCGTCGGGTTCCCGCTATGGTGGGGCGGCGAGCCGGCGTCCTTGAAGGGATTGCTCGACCGCGTGTTGCTGCCGGGTTTTGCGTTCCGATATCGCAAGAAAGGCCCGTTTTGGGACCGGCTGCTCGCTGGGCGGTCGGCGGATGTGATCGTGACGATGGACACGCCGCCTTGGTATCTCCGCGCCGTCTATGGCGATCCGGTCGGCCGGCGCTGGCGGCGCCAGGTGCTGGGATTCTGCGGTTTCGATCCCGTCCGCGTGTTCCGCTTCGGCCCGACCCGGCGCGGCGAGGCCAAGAAAAGGATCGAGGGTTGGCAGGCGCAGGTCGCCAAGGCGGCTGCGACGGCGCCCGGGTTGAGGCGCGGGACGAAGCGGGATGTGCTGGGTGGCCGCGATGACTTTGGCGCTGCGATTGTGGAGCGCCGGTCGTGATGCGTGGCCGCGGTGCTCGGCAATGTTCGGGATCGGTTCGTATAGCATGCAGCCTTGGCGGGACAGCGCATTGGTGCGGGTCTTTCTAAGCAGACATTCGTGGCGTGGCCAACGAATGCCTGTTTAGGGGCCTTTGATAACGCATCATCTTATTCGCAGCGCGCAAGGGCGCCCTGCGAGATGATGCTTAGTGTTGGACTTGGGCAGCCGGTCCATGCGCGGCAGCAGTGAACTATGACGCTTGCTGGTGCCTCCTTTCCCCATTTACCCGTCAGCTATGCCACCGCGTCGGCGGAGGCGGTCATTGCCTTCGTCGCCGAGCACTACGGCCTACACGGCGCACTGACATGCGCGTTGCTGAACCGCGGGTTCAACGATGTCTATCTGGTGGACACGAACGCGAGGGAGCAGTTCGTGCTTCGCCTAGCTGGCCGCCGTGCCCGTGGGCCGGCCGACGTTGAGGCGGAAACCGCGTTCCTCGCCTATCTTGAAGCCGCCGATGGACGCCCGCCGGACCTGGACGATCCCAATGATGCGCGCATTCAGGGCATCACCCTGGCCCAACTTCACCAAGCCGCAGATGGCTACCCTGGCTGGGAAGCCGGACGCCATCGGCTGAACCTTGACCACCTGCTGCACCGCCAGGTGGCGGCAGTGCTGGCGCTCGGCCTCAACACGCCGAAAGCACTGCGCGACCTCCTGGCCGTGGCAGCGCGGCTTGCCGAAGCCGTCGCTCGCCTCGACCACGGCCTCACGCGCACGCGCTGCCATGGCGACTGCCACGGGCTGAACGCCCGCATCGCCACGACGGGGCCACGCGCGGGCCGGGCAGTGTTTTTCGACTTCGACGATGGCGGATACGGCTACTTGGCCTACGACCTGGCGGTGCATTTGTGGGGGCAGGTGTCGTTTGGGCGCCAGCGTCACGCCATGTGGCACGCCTTCCGGGCCGGGTATCAATCGGTCCGTGCGGTCACGCCGGCAGATGAGGCGGCGATCCCCGTATTCGTCGCTATCCGGCACATCTGGCTGATGGGCGAGTATGCCGGCCGCACGGCGGAATGGGGGCGTGAGATGCTGTCCGCCACATGGTTGGAACGTGAAGTCAAACCTTTGCTGGCGTGGGAGCGCGACAACCTGCTGCCAGGGCTGCCGTAGTCAGTCCCCGAAGCAAAAGCTTGGAGGTCGAAATCCAGGCGGGCAGTCAGCAACCCTCCAGCCCCCAAACCACCATTGACCGCCCCCTTGGTCTGTCCGCCAACGCCGCCACCCGGCGTATGCAGGACCCTCTAGCTCCCCGCCCCCTCGATCACGTTGCCGAACAGCTCCCATCGCGAGCCGTTCCATTTCTGCAATTGCATCTGCTTTATCGGGCGGAAGTCGGTCGGGCTGGTGTTGATGACGATGCCGGCAAGCAACGTGGGAAGCTGCAAATTCTTCAGGTTGGCCGCCTGCCTCATGACGTTCTCGCGCGAGAAATCGCCGTCGCACTGCTTCAAGACCTGCATGGTGGCGCCGCCGACCGCATAGGAATACGGATAGTTCGAGTCCGTCAGGTCGGCATCCGGCATGTATTCCTTCATGAACGCCCGCCACTCGTTCATGCCGGGGTCGTCCTTCCAGGCCGGATCGCCCGCGTCCTTGAGGTAGGCCGCCGCAACCAGGCCAAGCGCCCGCTCCGGCCCGGCCGGATTGATCACCGCCCCAACCGATATCGACACGTCCGTAAGCAAATGCAGCGGCTTCCAGCCGAGGTCGTAGATCTTGCGGATCACCTGCGCCGCGAACTTCGGCGTCGCCGCGCTGACGAGCACGTCGGCGCCGGAGCCCTGCAACGTCACCATCTGGCTGTCGATCGTCGGATCCGTGACCTCGTAGCTGATGGCCTTCACCACCATGCGGTCATACTTGTCGCCAAGCCCGTCGCGCAGCCCGGTGACATAGTCTTTGCCGAAATCGTCGTTTTGATACAGGACCGCGACCTTGCCGTCCGGCTTGTTCTTCAGGATGTACTTGGCGTAGATCTGCCCCTCCGTCCGATAGCTGGGCTGGAAGCCGATCGTCCACGGGAACTCCTTCGGGTTCGCCCACTTGTCGGCGCCGGACGCAACAAAAAGCTGCGGCACCTTCTTTTGGTTCAAATAGCGCTGCACGGCGCTGTTCGGCGGCGTGCCCAGGCCGTTGAGGATGAACGCCACGCCCTCCTGCTCCACCAGCCGCCGGGTCTGCTCGACCGTCTTGGGCGGCAAATAGCCGTCGTCGACCGAAATGAAGTTGATCTTGCGCCCGGCGATGCCGCCCTGGTCGTTCACCCGCTTGAAATAGGCGACGAGGCCGCGCCCGATCGCGCCATAGGCCGAGGCCGGGCCGCTATAGGCCTCCGTCTGGCCGATCTTGATCTCGGTCGCGGTGACGCCCGGCGCCTGCGCGCCCGCCGGCCCGGCATGGCCCAAAATCCCCAGCGTGGCGGCGAACGGACCCGCGGATGCGAGCAGGGTGCGACGATACATGATTTCTCCCGATCAAAATTGTTTCACCACCCGACGCCGCAGCAGGCGCCCGAGCCCGCCCGCGACGCCCGACGGCAACAGGTACATGAAGGCGATCAGCACCACGCCATAAACCGCGCCGGGCGCCGCCTTCGAGACCTCCTCGGCGACGTTGGGCAGGAAGGCGATGAACACGCCGCCGAACACCGGCCCGGCGATCGAGGCGACGCCCCCCACCACCAGCCCGACGAACAGCGTGATCGACAGGAACACGGTGAAGCTGTCCGGCGCCACGAACCCCACCGCCACCGCGCCCAGCGACCCGGCGATCCCCGTGAACATGGCGCTGGCAGCGAAGGTGCGGGTCTTGAACAGGGCGACGTCGATGCCGGTGGCCTCGGCGGCGAGCGGATGGTCGCGTATGGCCCGCATCGCCAACCCAATGCGCCCGTGCACCAGGTTGGCCGCCAGCACGAACATCACGACGCCGACCGCCAGGGTGAACAGATACAGCCATTGGTCGGCGTTGAGCGGCAGGCCGAACGGCGCGTCGGGCTTGTCGATGACGATGCCCTGCACGCCGCCGGTCCAGCCCTCGAACAGCTTGTATTTCAACAGTTGCGGCGTGGCGACGGCGAGGGCGAAGGTGGTCAGCGCGAGATACAGCCCGCCGAGCCGCAGCGCCGGCAGCCCGACCAGGAAGCCAATGCCGGCGCAAACCACTGCGGACACCGGCAGCGTCGCCCAATACGGCACGTCATAAACCGACATCAGGATGGCGGTCACGTAGGCGCCGACCGCGTAGAACGCCCCGTGGCCCAGCGAAATCTGCCCGTTGAAGCCGGTGACGAGCGCCAGTCCCAGGATCGCCACCGCGTAAATGACCACCATGGTGAGCTGGAACAGCCGGTAGTCGCTGACCACGACCGCCAGCGACGCCGCGGCGGCGACCAGCAGGACATTGGCCCATGGCAGCGCTGCGCGCATGACGTTCAAACCCGGCTGACCACGGCACGGCCGAACAGGCCCGCCGGCCTGATGGTCAGCACCGCGACGATGATCACCAGCGCCAGGGTCAGCTTGAGCTCTTGGCCGACAATATAGGCGCCCGCGAGGTTCTCGATGATGCCGATGGCGAAGCCGCCCGCCACGGCGCCGGCCGGGTTGGAAATGCCGCCCAGCAGCGCGCCGGCGAACGCATACAGCAGCACGCCCGACATCATGTTGGGGTCGAGGAACACCACCGGCGCGATCATCATCCCCGCCACCGCCCCGATCGCCGCCGCCAGGCCCCAGCCGAGCGCCAGCATCCAGCCGACCCGGATGCCCATCAGCCGGCTGGACGCCGGGTTGTAGGCCGCCGCGCGCATGGCGAGGCCCAAGTTGGTGAACCGGAAGAACGCATAGACGCAGGCCAGCACGCCGAGGGTCACGGCGGTCGAGCCGAGGTCGTGCCGGGTGACGAAGCCGCCCAGCACCGGCGGCCCCTCGAACGGGGTCGGGAACTGCTTGAGCGTATAGGTGAACAGCCAGCCCGCGACGCTGTTGAAGATCAGCAGCAGTCCGATGAACACGCCGACGCTGGCCAGGACCGGCGAGTTGGCCATGGGCGTCAGCAGCACGCGCTGGATGAGGGCGCCGATCACCATGGAAGCTGCAACGGTGATGGCGAACGCGCCCCAATACGGCACTCCCGCCTGGATCAATGCTAGGGCGATATAAGTAGAAAACATAGCCATCTCGCCCTGGGCGAAGTTCACGTGGTGGGTCGCCTGGAAGATCATCACCAGGGCCAAGGCCAGGCTGGCGTAGATGCCGCCGGATGCGATGCCCGAGAGCACCTGGTGCAGGAATTCGTCCATCAATACCCCAGGTACGAACGTTGGATCGCTTCGTCCTTGCGGATTTCGGACGCCAGCCCGGCGATGACGATGCGACCGGTTTCCAGCAGGCACGCATGGTCCGCGACGGCGAGCGCCAGGCTGGCGTTCTGCTCGACCACCAGGATGCTCACGCCGTCGTCCTGGTTGATCCGCCGCATGATGTCGAAGATCTCGCGCACGATCAGCGGCGCCAGGCCGAAGGACGGCTCGTCGAGCAGTAGCAGCTTCGGCCCCAGCAGCAGGGCGCGCCCGATCGCCAGCATCTGCTGCTCGCCGCCCGACAGCGTGCCGGCCTGCTGGCGCAGCCGCTGCTTCAGCCGCGGGAAATAGCCGAACACGCGGTCCATGGCCGGCGTCACCTCGCGCTTCCGCCGCGTGTATGCGCCGAGCCGCAGGTTCTCCTCGACCGACAATTCCATGAGCGTGCCGCGTCCGTCGGGCACGTGGGCGACGCCGCGCCGGGCGATGTCCTCGGTCGTGCTGCCGTTGATCCGCACGCCGTCCAGCATGATGCTGCCGGAGGTGCGGACCATGCCGCTCAATGCCCGCAGCGTGGTCGTCTTACCCGCTCCGTTGGCGCCGAGCAACGCGGTGATCCCCCCCTGTTGCACCATGAAATCCAGGCCGTGCAGCACCTGGACCTCGCCATATCCGGCATGCAGGCCCGCCACTTCAAGGATGGGCGCATCAAGCATGCACGGGCTCGACGGGCTCGCCGAGATAGGCGCGGATCACTTGCGGGTCGTTCTGCACCTGCTCCGGCGTGCCGTCGGCGATCTTTTTGCCGAGTTCCAGCGCCACGACCTTGTCCGACACCCGCATGACCAGGTTCATGTGATGCTCGACCAACAGGATGCTGAGGTCGAACTCGGCCCGGATATGCCGCATCAGCCCCTCGAGCTCGTCGACCTCCGAGTGGTTCAGCCCGCCCGCCGGCTCGTCTAATAGAAGCAGCTTGGGGGCGCCGATCAGGGCGCGGGCCAGCTCCACCCGCTTCTGCGTGCCGAACGGCAGGCTGCTGACGGATATGTCGGCGACGTCGCGCAGGCGGAGCAGGTCGAGCAACTGATCGAGCCGGCGCTGGCCCGCCGCCGCCTCGCGCCGCACCGCGGGCAGGCGCAGCGCGTTGGCGATAAAGCCGGTCCGCCCCAAATGATGCGCGCCGGCGAGCATGTTCTCCCGCACGCTCATGCTGCGATACAGCGCCACATTCTGGAACGTGCGGCCGATGCCGAGGTCGACGATGCTGTGCCGGCTGATGGCCTGCAACGACCGGCCTTCCAGCCGCACCTCGCCCCGGCCCGGTCGGTAGATGCCGCTGATGCAGTTGAACAGCGTGGTCTTGCCGGAGCCGTTCGGCCCGATCAGCCCGCAAATCTGCCGCCGGCCCACGTCGAACGACACCCCGTCGAGCGCCACGATGCCGCCGAACCGCACGCCGACGCCGGAGACTTGGAGCAGGGCCGCGGGACCGTCGACGTGCGTGTCCAACCCCCCGCTGCCGGTCAGGTTGAGCCGCGCAGTTTGAGCGGCATTGTAGCCGCCTCGCATGGACGTCGCACCTTCGCTCCCATCACCTTGTTGCGCGCCCGGCAAGCGTGCGCGCTATGCATTGCAGCAATGCTATCGCTGCCGGGCCGCTGCTTCAAGCCAGGCAGAACGATCCCAGCATATTTATGCACGGGCGTAGCTGCGCGGAGCAACGGCCGTCCCGGTGCGTCCGCCGTCCACCACGAAATGCGCCGCCGTCACGCTGCTCGCCATGTCCGAGCACAGGAACAGCACGACGTTGGTGACCTCGTCCACGGTGGCGTATCGCCCGAGCGGGATGCTGGCCCGGTAGCGCGCGGTGGCAGCCGCGTGGTCGTTAGGACTCGACTGCTGCACGAGCGAGTGGATCATCCGGGTGTCCGTCGGCCCCGGGCACGCCGCGTTGACCCGCACCCCGGACGCGCCCACCTCGCCGGCGGCGCTGCGGGTCAGGCCGAGCACGCCATGCTTGGACGCGACATAGGCCGACAAGCCCGGCGAGCCCACAAGCGCCGCAGTCGAGGCGGTGTTGACCACGGCGCCACGGCCCTGCCGCAGCATGACCGGCAGCACGTGGCGCAGCCCGAGGAACACGCCTTTGAGGTTGACGGCGATCACGGCGTCGAACACCGCCTCGTCGTAGTCCACGAGGGGGACCACCGTGCCCTCGATGCCGGCATTGTTGAAGAAACAGTCGATCGCCCCGTGGGCGTCGAGCGTCGCCTGCACATAGCGCTGCACGTCGGCGGACCGGGTCACGTCGGCGGCCACAAAGCGCGCCTCGCCGCCGCTTTGCCGTATGGCCTGGACGGTCGCCTCGCCCGCTGCCTCGTCGCGGTCCACCACCACCACGCGGGCGCCGAGCCGGGCGAACCCGTGTGCCGCCGCCTGCCCGATGCCGTTCGCCCCGCCGGTGATCAACGCCACCTTGCCGGTAAAGTCCATGTTTTGCCCCCCTTAAACTGCCGTGTAGCCGCCATCCACCGTCATCGCCGCGCCGGTGACAAAGCCGGCACGGTCTGAACACAGCCAGGCCACCGCCTCCGCGATCTCGCTCGCCGCGCCCAGGCGCCGCATCGGCACCGTCGCCATGATCTGATCGCCGCGGCGCGCCATGGATTCGGCGACCATCGGTGTCTCGATGTAGCCGGGGCAGACGGCGTTGACCCGCACGCCGGCGGCGGCATGGTCGATCGCCGCCGCTTTCGTCAGCCCGACCACGCCGTGCTTCGCCGCCACATAGGCGCCGGATCCCGGCAAGCCCACCAACCCGGCAATCGAGGCCGTGTTGACGATGACGCCGCCGCCCTGCCGCTCCATCTGCGCCAGCTCGTATTTCATGCACAGCCAAACGCCGGTCAGGTTCACCGCCAGCATGCCCTCCCAGGACTGCCGCGACAGGTCGCCCACCCGTTGCCCGCCCGGCCCGACGGCCTTCGGCGCAATGCCGGCATTGTTGAACGCGCAGTCGAGCCGGCCCCAGGCCGACACCGCCGCCGCGACCATCGCCTCGACCTCCGCGTCGACGGTGACGTTGGCCGCCATGGCGATGGCCTCGCCGCCGGCGTCCTGGATCATGCGCGCCGTTTCCTCGGCGCCGGGTCCGGGCAGGTCGGCCACCAGAACGCGCGCGCCCTCCCGCGCCAGGACCAGCGCCGTGGCCCGGCCGATGCCGGACGCCCCGCCCGTCACCAGCGCGGATTTGCCCGCCAGCATGCCCATCAAGCCGCAACCCGCCAGGCGTCGCGCAACACGGCGGCGGCGTATTGCAGCGCCGGGTCGGCGGCGGCGATCACCCGGCCCATGGTCACCAAGCCATGAAGCTGGTCAGAAAGGTGCAGCGCCGTGACCCGCACGCCCTCGGCCTCGAGCCGGTCCGCATAGGCGCGGCCCTCGTCGGCGAGCGGATCATGCGCGACCGTCAGCACCAGGGCCGCGGGCGTGCCCGCCAGCCGCTCGGCCCGCAGCGGCGAGGCGCGCCAGTCCAGCCGCTGGCTGGCTTCCGGGGCGTAGTGGTCGACGAAATATCGCATCGTCGCCGCCGTAAGCGGCACGCCCTCGGTGACCCGCGCGTAGGAGCCAGACGCCATGACCAGGTCCACGGCCGGGTAGAGCAGCATCTGGAACACCGAAGCCGGCGCCGCGCCGTCGCGCCCCATGATGGCCAGCACGGCCGCGAGGTTGCCGCCGGCGCTGTCGCCCCCCACCGCAATCCGGGCGGGATCGACACCGAGCGACTGGGCGTTTCCGGCCACCCAGGCCAGGGCGGCGGCGGCATCGTCGACCGCGGCCGGAAACGGATGCTCGGGCGCCAGCCGGTAGTCGACGGCGATGACCCGGCACGCTGCGAGGTTCGCCAGCCGCCGGCAGACGCCGTCATGGCTGTCGAGGTCGCCGATCACCCAGCCGCCGCCGTGCAGGTAAAGCAGCGTCGGCAGCGCGGCCACCTCTGGGATACCGAGCCCACGATACAGTCGCAGCCGCAGCGGCCCGCCCGGCCCGGGGATCGTCACGTCGCGCGCCTCGGCGACCTCGTCGGGAGGCGGCTGCAGCACGGCGCGGCTTGCGGCATAGACAAGACGCGCATCAGCCGGCGACAACGCCTCGAATGGCGGACGGCCCGCCAAACGTATTAGAGCAAGGAGTTGCTCGGCGTCTGGGTGCAATGCGGGCATTCCATTACCTTGTGCCAATAGGTCAGCGCCCGGCCGACGCCCTAGTGGTCCGATCCTAACGCTTGAGTCCCAAGCGTTAGGTGAATCGGTCCACCAGATAACAGCTAGTGGTGCGAATCTGACGGTTCTTTCCGTCAGATTCGCACCACTAGCCTGGGAGACGGCCGCGACCAGTGCAGTATCGACCATGCCGGCCAGGATGACGAGACCGCTTATCGGCGCATCATGCCGCCTCGTTAATGAATGGCCGCAGTTGGCAACGGTACGTAGCGAGGCCGAAATGGACTGAACCGTCTGATCTATAGCTCCGTCCTGGAGCATTCGATCATATTGTAATCGAAGCGTCATATTTGAGAAGCAGCATGATCACGCGAGCAACCACCAGGCCGCGAAGCTTGGAGCATAATGAGGGCCAAGCCCGCCTCGGCGCATCGGAGATTCTGTTTGGGCTCGCTTACGCCCGTGCAGCAAAGGCCAGGGCGGCCGCGCGTCTAAGATATGCCTGGATTGCCGCGATCCTCATGGCAGCGTTGGTGTGCTGGCGGATTACCGCCGACGGATTTGCGCTCTCACGCCATACGGACGAGCTCGTGACGCGGCTGATCAATCAGATAGCATCACAAAATGGCGTCATCAATCATGCCATCTATATCGCCAGCGAGACCACGGTGCTCACGGGTGGGTTGCTGATCGCCATGGTTTGGTATTGCTGGTTCAACACGAAAGCAGACGCTGCACGCGAGCGGCTGCTGCTCGGTTTTGGCGGGGTGCTGGCCGCTGCCGTGCTCAGCCGCCTGCTGCAGGTTTCATTGCCGATGCGGGCCCGTCCATTGCACGATCTCGCGAGCGGGTTTTTGCCGCTTCCGGGACTCGACGCCGAACTCGCCAATCACTGGGGCTCCTTCCCGAGTGACCACGCGGCGCTGTTCTTTGCCCTGGTCGCCGTCATCTGGCGGCGGTCGCCAATGCTCGGCCTGGCCGCCCTGCTCAGCGCTGTTTATGGCGTCCTGCCACGCGTCTACTTTGGCCTGCATTACCTCAGCGACGTCGCCGGCGGGGCGGCGCTCGGCGTGGCGCTGGTGCTCATGTTCGAGCGTTTCGGGCCGCGCGCCTTGGCCCAGCGGGGCATCGGTTGGGAACTCCGGCTGCCGGGGATATTCTACGGATCCGCCTTTCTCCTGAGCCTTGAGGTCGCCACGCTGTTCGAAGACATCCGCCAGGCCGGACGCGGAATCCCCTCCGTCCTGAAACAATTCGGCATCTAACCCGCAAGTACCCCCCACCACCCGCGCCGCATCCTGCAACGGCGGCGCACTGGGCCGGCCCAGGCTTCGCCGACATAATGCGGTGGCCTGGCGCCTAAGTTCGGGCCCAGCCATGGTTCGGAGCCGCCGCGATGTTCCAAGCCACCCAACATGCCCTTTCCTTGATCTGGACCGCCCTCGGCGGCGGCCCGGCCTGGCCGCAGCGGGCGCAGTTCAGCGGCGCAGGAGGGTTGCCCTCCGTCTTTGCGGTCAGCGACCTGGCTGGCGCATCGGTCGGCGCCGCTTGCCTCGCGGTCGCAGAGCTGATCGCGGCGCGCCACGGCATTCAGCCGCAGGCCACGGTGGACCGCCGGCTCGCCTCGTTCTGGTTCGGCGCATCGATCCGCCCGCAAGGCTGGAAGACGGCCGCAACCTGGGACGCGATCGCCGGCGATTACCGGACTGCGGATGGCTGGATCCGGCTGCACACCAATGCGCCGCATCACCGGGCTGCGGCGCTCGCGGTGCTGGACGTGGCGGCGGACCGGGACGCGGTGGTCAGGGCCGTGCAGGACTGGCAAGCGGACGCATTGGAGAACGCGGTCGTCCAGAACGGCGGCTGCGCGGCGGCGATGCGCGGCATGGCGGCCTGGGCTGAGCATCCTCAGGGCCGGGCCGTCATGGCGGAGCCGCTGTTGATCCGGGAACCCGGCACAGCCGGACCGCCGCCGCTATGGACCGTCCCGCCGGAGCGTCCGCTGCATGGCGTGCGCGTGCTGGACCTGACCCGCGTGCTGGCCGGGCCGGCCGCGACCCGCTTCCTGGCCGGATTCGGCGCTGAGGTGCTGCGCATCGACCCGCCCGGCTGGGAAGAACCCAGCATCGTGCCGGACATGACGCTGGGCAAACGCTGCGCCCGGCTCGACCTGCAACATCGTCCGGACCGGGAGACGTTTGAGCGGTTGCTGAGCCGGGCCGACGTATTGGTGCATGGCTATCGCCCTGGCGCGCTTGATGGGCTGGGGCTGGGCGCGGAGCACCGCCGAACGTTGTGCCCCGGTTTGGTCGACGTGTCGCTGGACGCCTATGGCTGGTCCGGCCCGTGGCAAGGCCGCCGCGGCTTCGACAGCCTGGTGCAGATGAGCGCCGGCATCGCCGAGGCCGGGATGCGGGGCATGGGCCGCGATAGGCCGACGCCGTTGCCGGCCCAGGCACTGGACCACGCCACCGGATATCTCCTGGCCGCCGCCGTGTTGAGGGGCTTGACCGAGCGGCTGGCGACGGGAAAGGGATGCTCGGCGCGTGCGTCGCTGGCACGGACGGCGGCGTTGCTGATTGCCCTGCCGCCAACCCAGCCACTCCCGTTCGCGCCGGAGACGGAGGACGATCAGGCAACGGCGGTTGAGACGACGCCGTGGGGCAAAGCCCGCCGGGTCAGGGCGCCTTGCGGTTTGGAGGACGCACCGATGCGCTGGCATCTGCCCGCAGGAGAACTAGGGTCAGCGCCCGCTGCTTGGCTGACGGAATGACATAAGGTGCCGGGCACTCAGGCCTCGTATGAGTGCCCGGCAAACCGTCAGCTATGCGTGCGCGGGTCTGCCGCGTGCTCGGCCGGGGTCGGCGTCGCGTTGGGCGCCGGCGCCGGCGCGGCCAAGCGCTGTTGTTCATTCGGGGCAACCTGCACCATGGTGCCGGTCTGGCCCTCCGCGCCCCAGGAATAGTTCGTCACACCTGGCTTTCCGGCCGGTATGGTAACCTGGTCGGCACCCCAGCCGTAGGCCCGGTTATATTTTGGGGCTGGGCCGGCATACGTCACGCCGTCGCCGTTTCCAGCGCCATACTGCCAGGAGACCTTGGTCGGCGCCGGAGTGCTGGCCGCATTGCATCCAGCCAAGGCAATTAACGCTCCAATAACAACAAAACTGCGCATTTGGACCCTCCTCTTTAACACAAACCGGCCTGACTTGGCGGCCAGGCTCGCTATTAGAAGTGACCGGCAGGACAGCCGACTTCCAATGATAAATCATCATATGCTAGATGAATACCGCTCATGAGGTCCAATTGGGCAAAGGGACTTCCCGGTGCCAAACCTGCTGAATATCGACTTGAACCTGCTTCGCGTGTTCGATGCTTTGTTTGAGGAACGCAGCGTCACCCGGGCAGGCAGCCGCCTCGGCGTCACCCAATCCGCGGTGAGCCACGCCTTGGCCCGGCTGCGCGACTTGTTGGGCGACGAACTGTTCATCAAAGGCTCGGACGGCATGACGCCGACCGCCAAAGCGCGCGTCATCGGGCCGCGGCTGCGGGCCGGGCTGCTCGAACTGCAATCGATCCTCGCCGCCGACGCATTCGACCCGGCCACGGCGGCGTGCCGCTACACGATCGTGGCCAACCCTTACGCCTGCGCCATCTTGCTGCCAAAGCTCATGCAACAGGTCCGGCTGCGCGCGCCGGGGGTAGAAATCCGGGTCTCGCCGGACACCACCGATGTCACGGAGGCGCTCGACACCGGGCGGCTTGACCTCGCCATGGCCGGATATGGGCGGGCTCCGGAGCGCCTCGGCCTGCGGGAACTGCTGCGCGACCGCCTGGTGTGGGCATTGCGCGCCGACCATCCATTCGCAGGCGAACCGTTGACGTTGGAGCGGCTGGCGGAGCTTCCGCACGTCGTCCGGGCCGTGACGGACGAGCACCCGGAGGCGATGGACGGCGTGATCGTCGAGCGGGGCTTGGAACGCCGGGTGGCGCAGGACGGCGACGGTGCCCTGACCGGCGCTTTGGCCGCCATAGGACGGCGGCGCCAGGTGCGGCTCACGGCGCCGAACACGCAGACCGCGCTCGCGATCGTGGGCGAGACCGACCTTGCGGCCTTGGTGCCATGGCGCCTGGGCGCAGCGCTGGCGGACCGCTATCGGCTGAAGCTTATGGAGCCGCCCTATCCGTGCCCAGAGACCCATGTTTCGATGATCTGGCACTTGCAGCACGGCGCTAGCCCGGCGTTGAAGTGGCTGCTGGACCTCATCGGCGAGGTTGCGGACGGCCTGGGTGATTAGCAGGCCGCTGTTGCCAGCCGCGCAACACTGGCAAAGTCGAGAAGAAGCGGAACAAGAACATTAGCACAATGAAAGTTGTGTTCGCTGTGGTTACGGTATGGGAATTTCCCATACTGAGGCCCATCAGCAGCTAAAATTAAACTGTAACTTTGCTCCGTTTGCTTGCCCCTCTAGGACTGCGCTTACCACACTGCGCTTTTAGCGGTTTTTGAGCCTGCAGCGATAGAATGGCAGAGGCACTATGAGCACACTACGAACCGCGCTTTTGCTGGCGACCGCCATCGCTGGGACGTCCGCAGCACCGCCGGCGTTGGCGCAGGATGCGAGCAAGCGGATCGACGCCATGCAAAACCAAATCCTGCAGCTTCAGCAAGAATTGCGGCAGATGCGCAAGGAGCTTTCGGCGCGCAACAACCAGGCCCGCGCTCCGCAGCGCGACACCGCGAGGACGCAATCCGCGCATGGCGCAGAATCAGCACAACCGGAGCAGGGCCCGAAACCAGCGCAGCCAGCGCAAACCACGTCCAGCGGCGCGGTCCCGAGCGGCGCTCCCAATCCGCAGACGGCCACCTCCGCCGGAGGGCAGGCGGCCGGCACGACCGGCCCGAGCGGCACATTCCGCCTCGGCGGCGTGACGGTGACGCTCGGTGGCTTCCTCGCGGCGGAGGGCGTCTACCGCACCCGCAATCTCACCTCCGACATGGCGTCGAGCTTCAACACCATCCCGACGGCGAACAATCCGAATTACCATACCGGGGAGTTCCGCGGCAGCGCGCGCCAGAGCCGGCTTTCCCTGCTGGCGGCGGGGCAGATCGCCGAGGGCCAGACGGTGGCCGGATATTTCGAATCGGACTTCCTGGGGGTCGGCACGACGTCCAATTCCGTCGAAAGCAACAGCTACGTTCCCCGCCTGCGCCAGGCCTATCTCACCTACGACAACACCTCGCTCGGCGTGCACGCTTTGGCGGGCCAGTCCTGGAGCCTGATGACGATGAACCGGGTCGGCATGACGCCGCGCCAAGAGGCCATCCCACTCACGATCGACGCCCAGTACGTGCCGGGCTTCAACTGGAAGCGGCAGTGGCAGCTTCGCCTCGACAAGGATTTCTTCGATAAGCGCGCCTGGCTGGGCGTGTCGCTCGAGGAACCGCAAACGAGCTATTACACGGGCCCGAATGGCCTGGGCGTGCTTTCGGGCACGACGACGATCACCAATTCCGGCAGCTCGCAGCTCAACAGCACGGCCAGCTATTCGGATGACATCGCGCCGGACCTCATCGTCAAGGCCGCATTCGATCCCGGCTGGGGCCACTACGAGGTGTTCGGCCTTGGCAAGTTGCTGCATGACCGCATCAGCGTTGCCGGGAGCGGCCACAACAATACGGCCGTCGGCGGCGGGGTCGGCGGTGGCGCCATCCTGCCGATCATACCCAAGAAACTGGACTTCCAGGTCAGCGGCATGGCCGGCTACGGCATCAGCAGCTACGCTTCCGGCCAATTACCGGACGCGGTCGTTTCGACCGCCGGAACGCCGAAGCCGCTGCCGGAATATACCGCCCTCGCCGGCCTCATCGGCCACCCGGCGCCGTCGGTCGACCTGTATTCCTATGTCGGCACCGAACAGATATCGCGCACGTCGTTCAACGCGGCCGGCAAGCCCTACGGATACGGCAACCCCGGTTACAGCAACGCCGGCTGCCGCGCGGAACTGTCGCCGCTGGCCTGCGTCGCCAATACGTCCGGCCTCACCCAGGGCACGGCTGGCGCTTGGTGGCGGTTCCTGCAGGGCAACTTCGGCACGCTCGAGACCGGCGGGCAGTACTCCTACACGCGGCGAAGCATCTTTTCCGGCACTGGCGCCACGCCCGGCACACGCTTCACGCCCACGACCTCCGACAACATGTTCCTGTTCAGCTTCCGCTATCTGCCGTTCCAGTAGGCTGAGGTTAAGCCGGCAGGAAGTCCGGCACCGACAAGTAACGCTCGCCGGTGTCGTAGTTGAAGCCCAGCACCGTCGCCCCCTCCGGCAGTTCCGGCAGCTTTTTCGAGATCGCGGCCAGCGTGGCGCCTGAGGAAATGCCGACCAGCATGCCTTCTTCCCGCGCGGACCGGCGGGCGAACTCGCGCGCCTCCTCGGCGTCGACCTGGATCACGCCGTCCAGCACGCCCGTATGCAGGTTCAGCGGCACGAACCCGGCGCCAATGCCCTGAATCGGGTGCGGACCCGGCGCGCCGCCCGAGATCACCGCCGACAGCGCCGGCTCCACCGCGAACACCCGCAGCTTGGGCCAACGCGGCTTCAGCACCTCGGCGCAGGCGGTGATGTGCCCGCCTGTGCCCACCCCGGTAATAAGCGCGTCGATGCCGTCCGGGAAATCGGCGAGGATCTCCTGCGCGGTGGTGCGGACATGCACCGCAATATTGGCCGGGTTCTCGAATTGCTGCGGAATCCAGGCGCCAGGGTGTTCGGCGGCGAGTTCGGTCGCGCGTGCGATGGCCCCCTTCATGCCGCCCTCCCGCGGCGTGAGGTCAAAGGCCGCGCCATAGGCTTGCATCAGCCGCCGCCGCTCGACCGACATGCTTTCCGGCATGACCAGGATCAGTTTGTAGCCCTTCACCGCCGCCACCATGGCGAGGCCGATGCCGGTGTTGCCCGAGGTCGGCTCGATGATGGTGCCGCCGGGCTTGAGCTGGCCGCTGGCTTCGGCGGCCTCGACCATGGCGAGCGCGATGCGGTCCTTGATGGAGCCGCCGGGATTACTGCGCTCGGACTTGATCCAGACATTGGCGTCGGGGAACAGCCGGGACACGCGCACATGCGGCGTGTTGCCGATGGTGTCGAGGACGCTTTCGGCTCTCATGGAGCGTTTCCTTTTTTACGAATGCAATGCCAGCGCACATTGACCGCGTACGCCGCCGGCGCAAGCCATAACCTGCATGAACTGTCGCTGATCGCCCGGTGCACCATGCCGACCGGCGGCAAACATTGCTCGGACATGGCGCTGTTTGGCGAGCTCAGCGCGGCGTCCGCATGCTACGCCGCGCGCGTGTGGGCGCTTGTCGGGCCGGCTGCTCCCGCGAACAGCGACAGGTCGAGGGAGGAGCGCCGGCCCACCGCATGCAGGTTGTCGGCCAACCATCCGGACGCGGTCCTGATCCCGAGTTCGTGCAATTCGGACAGGAAGGCCCAGGTCGGGTCCTGGCGGCTGCCGCCGGGCATGGCTTGGAACGCCGTCTCGGCGCCAATCATGTGCAACCGTGCTTCGTGCAGCCGGGCGAGCGGCGGCGGGAGATGCGGCACATCGGCCAGCAGCGCCTGCGCGACCGCCAGGGTCCGCAGTTCGCCGCGCAAGGGGGAGCCGAAGGTGATTTCGTCAACGCGCTGCTGCACGGCGATTGCGCCGGCCGGAGAGCCGGGACGTTCGAGCGGCTTGGCTTGCACAATCAGCACATCGGGCGGCGCGCCACCCTCGATCAACGGACGCAGCGGCGGGTTGCTGGTATAGCCGCCGTCCCAGTACGCCTCGCCGTCGATCTCGACCGCCGGGAACAATTGCGGCAGGCAGGCAGAGGCGAGCAGCGCGTCCACGGTGACCTCGGCGTCGCGGAACAGCCGCGCCTGGCCGGTCCGCACCCGTGTCGCCGCCACGACGAGCTCGGGCGTGCCGGGGCGTCCGAACACTGCGGGGTCGAGCAGCTCGTTGAGGATGCCGCGCAACGGATTGATGCCGATACCGCCGACCCGGGGCTGCAGCGCGGCGCCGGCATGCCGCATAACGTCGATCACCGGGGCCATGGCGCCGCCGACCAAATGCAGCCAGGCGCCGACCGGGCCGGGCAGCGAGCCGGCCGCCATCGCCACGCGGCGCCAGAACGTCTCCAGCAAGCGCCTCGCTTCGGGCGGGCCGCCGGCCGCAAGGCCCTGGACCAACAAGGCCGCGTTCATGGCGCCGGCGCTGGTGCCGCTCACCACTTCGATCTGCAGGCCCGGCGCGTCCATGATGCGGTCGAGCACGCCCCAGGTGAACGCGCCGAGCGAGCCGCCGCCTTCGAGGGCAAGCGCGACAGGGTGAACCGCCGGCGCGCCGAACTCGGGGTGAGCGCCGGCCGTCATGGCTGCATCCGTATGGCGACGGCCCGGTACGGCCCATTCACGCCCGCTGCCGAACGAGCACCCGGCGCGTGGGCGGCCATTTGGGAAGCTGGCCGCACGCCGGCCAGTGCCGCGTGGCTGTGCCGGATGGCCACGGCGGTGGCCGAGCCGAATTGCCGCCACATCAGCATCAGCACCATGCCGGTGGTCGCCAGGAGGAACGCGCCCGGCCCCACCAGCCACGCGAGCACCGCCAGCGCGAACAAATAGCCGCGTATGCCGGCGTTGAAGCTGCGGATCGCCAGGCACAGCACGGTGGCGATGGGCTGCGCGAGGCTGTCCCGGGCCGCGTCATCCGGCTTGAGCGGCGCCGCGCCGAGCAGGGCCAGGCAGTAATTGAGCTGCCGCAATGCCCAGCTCAGCTTCAGGAACGTATGGGCGAACACCAGCACGAGCAGCAGGAGCTTGGCTTCCATCAGCATATGCGACGTCTTGGCGGTGAACGCCAGCGCATCGAGGGCGGCGGCGCTGCGGTCGAAGGCGCCAAGCATCCCGAGCAGCGCCGCGAGGCCGACCATCGTGGTGGATGCGAAGAACGTCGCGCTGTGCACCGTGTGGCCGATCAGCGCCGCGTCGGTGATGCGGTTGTCGCGGGCGAGCATCGTGCGCATCCAGACGCGCCGCACGTCGTTCATCCGCATAGTGATGCTGCCGCCCCAGGGCACGGCGTGGATCGCCAGCCCATAGCCGAGCCACGCGATCAGGAACCAGGACAGCGCGACGCGGTCGAGGACGGTCAGGTCGGGTGGGATCAGCTCAGCCATGGGTGGCTTCCTTGTGTTGGGCACTGGCGGAAAGCGCCGTGGCGACCAAGCTGGAGCCGGCAACGTCGTCTGTGCGGTATGCAGCACCGCTCACGGGGCCCACAGCGATGGAGCGGCTTTGGATCAGGCTCGGCCGTACGTTCCGCGGGCAACTGCCGGTATGTCGGAGCGGTAGAGGCCGAGGTCGGCCAACTGACGACTGGTGCAACTGTCAAGCTCGCGCTCGATCCGGAACATTTCCTTGCGCTGCGCACGCGCGCGCTGCCGCTCGAGGCGGAGCTCGGCATGCTTGCGCTTGAGGCCCATGAGGCTACGGAAAGCCATCGTGCTCGGCAGCAGAGTGGATAGGACAGCCATGAAATTCTTGCCTTCACTTAAATGGAACTAAGATCGTGGGTTCGCCGGCGTGCCGCTGTCAGGACGGATGCGCGCCCGGGATGCGGGCACGAGCCTTGGCCAGCAACTCCGTCAAACGCCGGCGCAAGACATGCGCGGTGCCTGCCAGCGCCGATGCAAGCTGTCGATTGCCCTCGTGCTGCTGGAGCAGGGCATTGCCGTAATGTTCGATGACGTTCATCAGTAATCTCCTTTTACGGGCGGCGGGATACCAGCCACGTTAAAGGACGTTTCCATGTATTTACTCAGCGCTCAGGTATTCGTTCTTATACTAATGCAAACTCAGCCTTAATAAACTGGTGCTGGTTTTGCTTTTATGTCGCTTATGGTGAACCGGGCTATAAACCGGGCTTAGAGTATGGCGAACTCGCGCGCTTATTCCTGCTGACCCTGGACGATCAACTTCGCTTCGCGAGACATCTGACCTTAATACACTTGCTAATCCCATCTTGATCGGGCCTGGCCCGCTTCATCGAAAGGACGCTTCCACCTCTTGTGCAGTGCAACATGAGCCTGTGGCCTCGGTTACGCAAGCTGCGCAGCCGCACGATCCCGACACAGGCCGTAAGCGTTGCATTACCGCAACACGTGCGGAAACGGTCTGCGGTCCCGAGTGGGCGCGTTAAGGTGGGTCAGAAGATGACCGGCTCCGGCACCGGCGCGCCGAACTCGGTGCCGAGGAAGTCGAAGTCGCAGCCCTCGTTCGCCTGCTGGATGTGCTTGGCGTAAACCCAGCCATAGCCGCGCCCGAACCGCGCCTCGGGCGGCATCCAGGCGGCGCGGCGCCGGGCGAGCTCATCGTCCGGCACCTCCATGCGTATGCTGCGGGCGGCCACGTTGAGCGTCACAATGTCGCCGGTGCGCAGCAACGCCAAGGGTCCGCCGATATAGCTTTCGGGCGACACATGCAGCACGCAGGCGCCGTAGCTCGTGCCCGACATGCGCGCGTCCGACAGCCGCACCATGTCGCGGTGGCCCTCGCGCAGCAGGCGCTTCGGCATCGGCAGCATGCCCCATTCCGGCATCCCGGGGCCGCCTTGCGGGCCTGCGTTGCGCAGCACGAGCACGTGGTCGGCCGTCACCTCCAGCGCCTCATTGTCCACCGCCCGCTTCAGGCTAGGGTAGTCGTCGAACACCAAGGCGGGGCCGGAATGCTGCAGGAAGCGCTGGTCCATGGCGGCCGGCTTGATCACGCAGCCGTCGGGGGCGAGGTTGCCGTGCAGCACCGCGAGCGAGCCTTCGCCATAGATCGGGCGGCCCACCGGGCGGATCACGTCGTCGTTGAACACCCGCGCGCCGGCGATGTTCTCGCCGAGCGTCCGCCCGGTGACGGTCAGGCAATCCAGATCCAAGAAGCCGCGGATGTTGTGCATCAAGGCGCGGATGCCGCCGGCGTAGAAGAAGTCCTCCATCAGGTATGTGTTGCCGCTCGGGCGCACGTTGCCGATGACCGGCACCCGGCGGCTGTAGTGCTCGAAGTCCGCAAGCCCGATGTCCTGCCCGGCCCGGCGCGCCATGGCGATCAGATGGATGATGGCGTTGGTGGAACAGCCCATCGCCATGGCGACCGCGATGGCGTTGCGGAACGCCGCCCGGGTCTGGATGCGCTGCGGCACCAGGTCCTCCCACACCATGCCGACGATCCGCCGCCCGCTCTCGCTCGCCAGGCGGATGTGCCCGGCGTCGGCGGCGGGGATCGAGCTGCCGCCGGGCAGCACCATGCCGGCCGCCTGGGCGATGGCGGTCATGGTGCTGGCCGTGCCCATGGTCATGCAGGTGCCATACGACCGCGCGATGCCGCCCTCGACGCCGAGCCAGTCCTGGTCGGTGATGACGCCGGCGCGCAGCTCGTCCCAGTATTTCCAACTGTCGCTGCCGGAGCCGAGGATTTTGCCCTGCCAGTTGCCGCGCAGCATCGGTCCCGCCGGCAGGAAGATCGCCGGAATGCCCATGCTGGTGGCCCCAAGCAGCAGGCCCGGCGTCGTCTTGTCGCAGCCGCCCATCAGCACCGCGCCGTCGATGGGGTGGCTGCGCAGCAGCTCCTCGGTCTCCATCGCCAGCATGTTGCGATACATCATCGTGGTCGGCTTGACGAAGCTCTCGCTCAACGACAGCGCCGGCAGCTCGACCGGGAAGCCGCCCGCCATCAGCACGCCGCGTTTCACGTCGTCGACGCGGCTTTTGAAATGGGCGTGGCAGGGCTGCAGGTCGGACCAGGTGTTGACGATGGCGATGACCGGCTTGCCCGTCCATTCCTCGGGCGCGTAGCCCATCTGCATGGCGCGGCTGCGATGGCCGAACGAGCGTAGGTCGGCCGGGCCGAACCAGCGGGCGCTGCGCAGTTCAGAGGGCTGTTTGCGCTGGGTGAGCGGCCCGGTTGGGATATCGTTGGCCATCACGCGGCGGCGCGCCGGGGATATTCCTCGCCCGCGGCGCCTTGCCGGAAGGTTTCCGGGCTCGCGGCCACCGAAATCGCCGCGATGATGCAGGTTACGCCGATGAAGGCGACGACGGGCCAGACCGCGCCGTTGAACGCCAAGATGAGCGAGCTTGCGATCAGGGGCGTCAAGCCGCCCAGCGTCACCGAAGCGGCCTGGTAGCCGATCGACATGCCGCTATAGCGCACGCGGACCGGGAAGAACTCGGCGAAGAACGACGCGAGCGGGCCGTAGACGGCGCCGTGCCCGATGCCGAGCACCACGACCAGTGCCAGGCCGAGCAGCGTAGGACTTCCGGTGTTGGCGGCCAGGAAGAACGGGTAGGTGCTGGCCGCCATGAACAGCGCGCCGAAGATGATGACCGGGCGGCGGCCGATGCGGTCCGACAGCGCGCCCCAGAACGGGATGGTGACGACGTTGGCCAGCGCGCCGACCATGACACATAGCAACACGTCCCGGCGGCTCATCCCGGCGTTGTTCACTGCGTAGGCCAGGATGAATACGGTGAAGATGTAGTAGTTGCCAGCCTCGGCAAAGCGCGAGCCGACGGCCCGGAGCACCTGCCAGGGCTGCGACCGGACGACCTCGACCAGCGGGCTTTTGACGGTCGAGTGGGTGTTGTGAACCTGCGCGAACACCGGCGACTCGCCCACGGTGTAGCGGATATACAGGCCGATCCCGGCGAGCAGGATGCTGATAAGGAATGGGATGCGCCAGCCCCAGGCGAGGAAGCTGGCCTCGGGCACGAGCGATGAGATTAGGGCGAATGCCGCCGTCCCGAGCACGATGCCGCCGGAGACGCCGGTCTGCGGCAACGATCCATACAGGCCGCGCTGGCCCGGCGGCGCATATTCGACCGCCATCAGCACGGCTCCGGCCCACTCGCCGCCCACTGCGAAGCCCTGGATCAGGCGCAGCAGGATGAGCAGGGCCGGCGCCCAGATGCCGATGCTCTCATAGGTCGGCAACAGCCCGATGGCCGTGGTGGCGAGCCCCATGGTCAGGAGCGTGAGCACGAGGGTCGACTTGCGGCCGATGCGGTCGCCATAGTAACCGGCGACCAGCCCGCCGATGGGTCGCGCGATGAAGCCGACCGCGAATGTGCCAAAGGTCGCGACGGTCGCTGCGGCGGGGTTGAACGACGGGAAGAACGCCCGGCCAAATACCAGCGCGGCAGCCGTGCCGTACAATGCGTAGTCATACCATTCGATCAGGCTGCCCATGATGCTGGAAACGAGCGCCTTGTTGCGCATTGCCTGATCGGGCGTTGTCAGCTCTGCAGTGACGTTCACGATGTCCCTCCCCTGCCGGACTAATCATCCAGTCTCGTTGCCTTTGTATGATCGGCGGGACGGCCTCGCCAGCGGATGGGCGGCACTACGGCAGACAGATCGATGCCGCGCTCGAAATCGTGATGGTACCTTGGTGGTCACAGCCCAGCGATGCCTGTTCCCTTCCGCCGTGCGGGCGACGCGGCGGAAGGGTAGAGCCATAGTCGCGCGAAGTTAGTAGGCGGCGCCAGCGCTGCTCGGGGCATTGGTGGTGGTCACGCCGCGCGGCCCGACCGTCACGTCCGGAACAGCGCCGGTCGTGCGCTGACCGCCGCCGTTCGACGACGTCACGCCGCTCTCCAGCTTAGGATCGATCGCCGGGCGTTGCTCGCCACAGGCGGCGACGCCGAGGCAAATTGCGGCAGTAGTGATTACGATGCGTAGCATTGCTCTTTCTCCTTGAACCGTGCCCGAACGCCCGGCGCTCAATCGTGTTCCCACGCATTCGGCCAGCGACAGCCATGCATATGGCGCGGACGGCGCATGCGGCCGAACACCGATGCGGCACTTGGCGCGTTAAGGCCAAACGGACGGCGCGGCCCAAGAAGCAGTGGACGACGACGGCGTAGCGGACCAAAATTGCGCAAACGGCTGCCACGCCGAAGCGTCCGGACTGCAGCCGCCTACAAGCCTAGGGGAAGGAACACCATGAAGATCAAAGCTGCGGTCTTGGACCGCATGGGGGCCGTGGCGCCATATGCAACGAGCAAGCCGCTGCGCATCGCAACCGTCGAGCTGGACGGGCCGGGCCGGGGCGAAGTGCTGGTGCGGATTGGCGCGGCCGGGCTGTGCCATTCGGACCTTTCGGTCATCAACGGCGACCGCCCGCGGCCGATGCCGATGGCGCTCGGGCACGAGTCCGCGGGCGTGGTCGAGACGGTGGGCGAGGACGTGCCCGACCTCGTGCCGGGCGACCATGTCGTCATGGTGTTCATGCCGTCCTGCGGCCATTGCCTGCCCTGCGCCGAGGGCCGCCCGGCGCTGTGCGAACCTGGCGCCGCCGCCAACGGAGCCGGCACCTTGCTGTCGGGCGCACGGCGGCTGCATTGCGACGGGGTGGAGCTCAACCATCACCTCGGCGTCTCGGGTTTCGCCGAATATGCCGTGGTGTCGCGCCGCAGCGTGGTGAAGATCGACCGCGACCTGCCGCTCGACGAGGCCGCGCTGTTCGGCTGCGCGGTGCTGACCGGGGTGGGCGCGGTGGTGAACACGGCCAGGCTGCAGCCGGGGCAAAGCGCAGCGGTGATCGGGCTGGGCGGCGTCGGCCTTGCGTCCGTGCTCGGCGCCATCGCGTCCGGCGCGCGCCAGGTGGTGGCGATCGACCTGTCGGACGACAAGCTGGGCCTCGCCCGGCAGATTGGCGCGACCGACACGGTAAACGCCAGCGACCCGAATGCCGCCGAGCAGGTGCGCGACCTTACCGGCGGCGGGGTGGACTTCGCGTTTGAAATGGCGGGCGCGGTGCGGGCGATGGAGCTCGCCTACAAGATCACCCGGCGCGGCGGCACGACGGTGACGGCAGGGCTGCCGCCGCCGGGCGCCAACCTGCCGCTGCCGCTGGTGCAGCTCGTGGCGGAGGAGCGCACGGTGAAGGGCAGTTACATCGGCACCTGCGTGCCCACCCGCGACATGCCGCGCTACATCGCGCTGTATCGCGCCGGGCGGCTGCCGGTGGACCGGCTGATGAGCGGCAAGTTGAAATTGGAGGAGATCAACGAGGGCTTCGACCGCCTGCACGAGGGCAAGGCGGTGCGCCAAGTGATCGAGTTCGCGCAATGAGCCCGTTCAGCGAGTGCTGCCGATGAACCCGTTCAGCGAGTGCTGCCGATGAACCCGTTCAGCGAGGGCTGCCGATGAACCCGTTTGACTACTCCAAGGCATTCACGGATTTCTGGGCGACGCAGGGCCAGGCCTGGATGAAGTCGCAGGAGCAGGCGGGCAAGGCAATGGCGGAGGGCATGCAGGCTATCGCGTCGGGTGGGTTCCCGGCGCTGCCCGAGATGCCGTCCGATTTGTCCGCGGGCGTGGCCGACCTATGGCGCGCCGGCCAGTCGGTCGCGGAGCTATGGTCGGCGGCAACGTCGATGTTCAACACGATCGCCCAGGCAACCGCGACGGCAACGCCGGCCGAGGGCGACGCGGCGGCCGAAGCGACGTTGCGCAACATGACCGATCCGCAGACTTGGCTGCAAAGCTTGGGGTTGAACGGCCTGGGGCTGAGCAGCATCGGCGAGATGGACGGTGCGCTGGGCCGCATGGCCGAGGGTCCGCGCCTGGCCGACCTGTTTGAGGCCGAGCGCCGCTACGCCCGGATCATGCAGGCCTGGATGGGCGTGCGCCGCCGGACGTTGGAACACAACGCGGTGCTGCTCGAAGCCTGGATGGGGGCGAGCCGCCGGTTCAGCGAAGAACTGGCCGGACGGGCTAGTGCCGATGGCAAGCCGCTGGACGCCAAGGCCGCCCTGTCGCTGTGGACGGAGACGGCGAACGGGCAGTTGCTGGAAACCCAGCGTTCGGAGCCGTTCCTGCGCACTCAGACGGCGATGATACGCGCCAGCACCGAGCTCAGCCTGGCGCAGCAGGAGCTGGCCGAGCATTTCGGCAAGCAGTATGGCTTCCCGACCCGCACCGAGTTGGACGACGTGCACCGCACGGTCACCGAGCTTCGGCGCGAGATGCGAGCCATTCGGCGGGAACAGCGGATGGCAGCGCCGCCCACACCTCCAACCGTGCCGCGGATGGCCCCGCCCCGCCGGCCCCCAGCTCAGCGGAAAGGAACGCATTAATGGCGCAGATTGGGATGGCGCAGATTGGGATGGCACAGATTGGGATGGCACAAATCGGCATGACCCCGGCGGGCGCGCTGTCGGAGGCGGCGCAGCTCGGCGCCAAGTTGCTGAGCGGCGGGCAGTTGTTGAACCGCTTCCGCGACGCCGACGTGGAGATCGCGACGACGCCCAAGGACCTGGTGTGGACCCAGGACAAGGTCAGCCTGTTCCATTACCGCCCGCTGGCGGAACAGCGGATCGGCGTGCCGGTGCTAATCTGCTACGGGCTGGTTGGACGCTGGACGATGACGGACCTGCAGGAGGACCGGTCGTTGGTCCGCAACCTGCTGCATCTCGGGATCGACCTGTATGTCGTGGACTGGGGCAACCCGTCGCGCGCCGACCGCTATTTGACGCTCGAGGACTACATCCTGGGCTACCTCGACGGCTGCGTGTCCGAGATCGCCCGGCGCGCCGGCGTGGAGAAGGTCAACCTGCTCGGCGTGTGCGAGGGCGGCGTGTTCACCACCGCCTACGCCGCATTGGAGCCGGCGCGGGTCAACACGTTGGGGCTCACCATTACCCCGATCGACTTCCACGCCGACATGGTCGAGAATCGGCCCGGCCACGGCTTCATCAACCTTTGGGTGCGGTCGCTGGCGCCCGAGGACGTCGACCGGCTGATCGAGGCGAACGGCAACCTGCCGGGCCAGCTCATGGGCGCCGTGTTCAACCAGATGTCGCCGATGCGCAGCATGCTGAAATACAACGTCGACATGCTGGAGGTGATGGAGGACGAGACTAAGCTGTTGAACTGGCTGCGCATGGAGAAGTGGATCGCCGACCGTCCGGACCATCCGGGCGAGGCGGCGAAGCAGTGGCTGAAGGACCTGTACCAGCAGAACAAGCTGGTGCGGAACGAGTGGGAGCTGGACGGGCGGCGGGTCGACCTGGGCAAGATCAACATGCCGGTGCTGAATGTGTTCGCGCAGGACGACCACATCATTCCGCCCGCCACCTCGCGCGCGATCGGGCCGAAGCTCGGTACGTCGGACTACACCGAGCTGGCGCTGCCGGGCGGGCATGTCGGGGTGTTCGTCGGCGGCAGGTCGCAAAAGCTGTTCGCGCCGGGCGTCGCGTCGTTTTTGGGGAAGCACGACCTTCCGGCCTGAATGAAATGAGGGCGTCATGAAGAACAAGATCGTCTCGGCAACGGAAGCGGCGGCGGTCATCCGGGACGGCGACACCGTTTCGATTTCGGGTTTCGTCGGCATCGGCGTTCCGGACGAGCTGCTGGTGGCGCTGGAAAGGCGATTCCTGGACACCGGCGGGCCGGCGAACCTGACCCTGGTGTTCGCGGCGGCGCCGGGCGACAGCGGGGAACGCGGGCTCAACCGCCTGGCGCATCCGGGCCTGGTGCGCCGTGCGGTGGGCGGCCACTGGGCGCTGGTGCCGAAGCTGGCGCAGATGGCGGTCAACAACGAGATCGAGGCCTACAACCTGCCGCTCGGCTGCATCGCGCAACTGTATCGCGATATTGCGGCGCGGCGGCCCGGGCTGCTGTCCCGGGTGGGCCTCCGCACCTTCGTCGACCCGCGGCTCGGCGGCGGCAAGATCAACGAACGCACCACGGCGGACCTGGTGTCCGTGGTGGCCATCGAGGGCGTGGAATACCTGTTTTACAAGGCGTTCCCGATCCATGTGGCGCTGATCCGCGGCACCACGGCGGACACGGCGGGCAACATCACCATGGAGCGCGAGGCCCTCACGCTCGACGTGCTGCCGGCGGCGATGGCGGCAAAGAACTCCGGCGGGCTGGTCATCGCCCAGGTCGAGCGCATTGCGCAGGAGGGCACGCTGGATGCGCGCCGGGTGAAGGTGCCGGGCGTGCTGGTGGACTGCGTCGTGCTGGCTGAGCCGGAGAACCACTGGCAGACCTACGGGACCGTGCATAACGGTGCGCTGTCGGGGCAGATACGCGTGCCTATGGACCGGATTGCGCCGCTGCCGTTGGACGAGCGCAAGGTGATCGCGCGCCGGGCCGCGCTGGAACTGCCGCCCGGCGGCGTCGTGAACCTGGGCATCGGCATGCCGGAGGGCGTGGCGGCGGTGGCGGCGGAGGAGAAGGTGCTGAAATACCTGACGCTCACCGCGGAGCCCGGCGTGATCGGCGGCATGCCGCAATCGGGCCTTGACTTCGGCGCGGCGCTGAACCCGGACGCGGTGATCCAGCAAAACCAGCAGTTCGATTTCTATGACGGCGGCGGGCTGGACCTGGCGTGCCTGGGCATGGCGCAGGCGGACGCGGACGGCAACGTCAACGTGAGCCGCTTCGGCACCCGGCTGGCAGGCGCCGGCGGGTTCATCAACATCAGCCAGAACGCGCGCAAGGTGGTGTTCGCCGGCACCTTCACCGCCGGCGGGCTGGAGATCGCGGTCGAGGACGGACGCCTGCGGATCGTGCGCGAGGGCCGCAGCCGCAAGTTCATCGCCGCGGTGGAACAGGTCACCTTCAGCGGCAGCTATGCGGCCGAGATCGGCCAGCCGGCGTTCTATGTCACCGAACGCTGCGTGCTGCGGCGCACGCCGGCGGGGGTCGAGTTGATGGAGGTGGCGCCCGGCATCGATATCGGCCGCGATATCCTGGCGCATATGGGGTTCCGGCCCATCGTGCACGACCCGAAGCCGATGGACCCGCGGCTGTTCCGGCCGGAACCGATGGGCCTGGAGCAGCAACTGCTCGGACTCTCGCTGGCCGACCGCATTAGCTACGACGCCGGGCGCAACACGCTGTTCATCAATTACGAAGGCTTCCACGTCCGCGGGTTGGACGAGGTGGAGATGGTACGGCGCGAGGTGGAAGGGCGCTGCCGCACGGTCGGTCAACGCGTGGCGCTGGTGGTCAACTACGACGGCTTCACGCTCGACCCGGCGGTGTCCGACGCCTGGTTCTCGATGATCGCCTACTTAGAGGACCGCTATTACACCACTGCGTCGCGCTATACGACCAGCGCGTTCATGCGCCTAAAGCTCGGCACCGGCTTGTCCGAGCGCCGGTTAAAGCCGCACGTCTTCGAGACCGCCCCGGAAGCGCACGCGTTCAGCGCCCGGGGCGACTCTCAAGCGGTTTAGGTAGCGCTTAGCGGCGGTCGCAGTTGCCGGTCAGCGTGTTGAAGAATTGGCCGGATCGGCACGTCGGCTGCCGCGTCGCCGGGGTTTGCGCCGGCTGGGCATAGTTGGCCGGCTGGCCGGTCGACGGTGCACGCGGAGCGAGCGGGACCGGGTAGCCGGGCGGTGCATAGGCCACTGGCGGATAGCCGACCGGCGGGTAGGGATATCCATACGGGACCGCATAAGGAACTGCCGACGGGTAGTAGCCATACGGATAATAACCATAGGGATAGTAGCCGTACGGGTAGTACGGTCGCGCGATGGCGCTCCCGACCACGGCGCCGACGCCTAGCCCAAGCACGGAGCCGACAAAGAAACCGCCACCGCCCGCCGCAGCGGGCTTTGGCAATGCGGTGCAAAGCGAAATTGCGGCCAAACCAGCGCATAGAACGTTACGCATCTGAGGTCACCCACATGAAAAAGATGTGCTGCTCAGACACAAAGGCGCGCAATTTCAAAGGTCAACGCCCAGGATGCGGGAAATCATCGAGGACAATCTACGCCTCCCTGGTCGTGTCGCGGGACACGCGGGTGTGGCTGGGCCGTCAAGGCAGGGGTTTGTTGCCCGGATGGACGCCACGCGTCATGCTTCGAACGGATCGGCCGCCCGCGTCGCGCGGCCCTGGAAAGGAGAGCGGACGCCATGCGCATGCTGATCGTCGGGGCCGGGTCGACGGGCGGATACTTCGGCGGACGCCTGGCCCAGGCCGGACGCGACGTGACCTTCCTGGTCCGTCCGGCGCGGGCCGAGCGGCTGCGTGCCGCCGGGCTGGAGGTCATCAGCCCGCATGGCGGCTTCACGCTGCAGCCGCAGCTTGTGACTGCCGGCGAGCTCGCCACGCCGTTTGACGCCGTGCTGCTGACGGTGAAGGCGTTTTCGCTCGACGCGGCCATGGGCGACCTTGCCCCGGTGGTCGGCCCGGCGACGATGATCCTCCCGGTGCTGAATGGGATGCGGCACATGGACCTGCTGGCCGCCCGCTTCGGCAAGGACGCGGTGATGGGCTGCGCCTGCAAGGTCGCGACGATGCTCGATGGCCAGGGGCGCATCGTCCAGCTCAGCCCGTTGCAGGAACTCGCTTATGGCGAGCTGGACGGGGTGCGCTCCGGCCGCGCCGGCAAGCTTGACGCCTTCATCCGGGGCGCCGGCTTCGATGCGAAGCTGTCGCCGGCGATCGCGCGGGAGATGTGGGAGAAATGGGTCCTGCTGGCCACCCTGGGCGGCATCAACAGCCTGCTGCGCGGCTCCATCGGCGAGATCGAGAAGGCTGGGGGAGCCGGGCTGGCGCTGCAGCTTCTCGCCGAATGCGCCGCCGTGTCGACTGCGTCCGGGCACCCGCCGAGCGAGGCGTTCCTGGCGTCCGCGGCCGCGGCAATGACCGCCAAGGGCTCGCCGCTCACGTCGTCGATGTATCGGGATTTGCAGGCGGGGATGCCGGTCGAAGCCGATCAAATTCTTGGCGACCTGCTGGTGCGGGCCAATGCGCTGGGGGTTTCGGCACCGTTGCTCACGGCGGCGTCAACCCATCTCACGGTGTATCAAAACCGGCTGCCGCCCGCCTGATGCCAGCGGCACTCTGGCATCCCCGGCCAGGCATCTCGTTGACGGTGACTATCCGAGCATGAGGTCGAGCCGCACCGTGATCTCGGGGGCGATCGCCAGCGCGAGCTGGTCGCCCGGGCGATGCGTGGCCGTCTCGGTGTATTCGCCGCCGTCCGGACGCCGGTATGCGTCGAGGACCCGGCGCTTCAAGTCGACGATCCACACCTCGGCGATCCCGGCGCGGGCATAGAGCGGCAGCTTGATATTGCGGTCATAGCGGAGCGAACTGTCGGCGACCTCGACCACCAGCAAGACCTCCGAGGGACCGGGCCGCTCGCCAGTGGCATAGAAATCAGCACGCGGACGGAAGACGGCGAAGTCGGGCTGCGGCACGTTGAGCCGGTTGATACGGACCGAGTTCTGCGTCGATACGATCGCCTTGTCTCCACAGGCCATTACCAAGGCTCGATTGAGACCGTTCACAGTCGCCTCGTGGCCTTGGCTGGCCGGCGCCATGTCGATCACTTCCCCGTCGATGAGTTCAACCCGGTCGTCCTCGCCAAGAATGCCGGCTTCGGCCATCCGGTAGTAGTCATCCGCATCCAGCTTGTGCCGCACCAACGCGATTGCCGCATCGTCCATGGCGCACCCTCCACTCACCTGTGCCTGATTGTATCATGGCGGGCCGCGCCGGGGCACCGGGCATGATTGTGTCGCCGCACTGTCTGCGAGCGAGGCCCGCATCGCTTCCGGCATTCCCCCTCGCAGTCGCGCCCTCCGAGACTGGGCATTACACGATCGCGAACGAGCGCAACGTTTCGGGCAGGCTGGCCATGTCGTGGATATGGGCCGTAACGATCGTGGCATCTTGGCCAGTATTCTCGCGGTCGACCCAAACCCGCTTGATGCCCAGGACCTGCGCAGCACGCATGTCGTAGAACCAACTGACAGCGGCATGGACCCAGCGATCATGCGCGACGCCTGACCGTTTCTCGAATTCCTTGAAATGGCCGAGCGACGGCTTGTAGCTGCCGACTTCCTGGGAGGTCACGAGCATGTCAATCTTCACCGGGAAGGCCGCTGCGGTCTGTTCAAACAGTTCGTTGTCGCAGTTGGTCAAGATCGCGAATTTCCACCCATCGGCATGCAGTTGGCCGAGGGAGGCTGCCGTATCCGGGAAAATCGGCATATCGGCCCATGTCCGGGCGAGCACGTCCGCGTCATGTCCGTCGAGCTTTAGCCCAATGGAATCCGCTGCCCGTTGCAGCGTCAGCTTAAGGACGTCGCGATACGGCCGGGTCGGCGCTTCATCCTGCGTCGTGTGCTCGGCCTGATGGTAAGCGGCAACCAATGCCTCGGTCTTATCGCCGGCGATTGGAGCCAGCGCATTCCGGAATCCGGTCTGCCAATCCATCAACGTCCCGAAGCAATCGAACGTCACCCACTTGTCTTCCATCGATTGTCTCTCCTGCAAGCGAGACCAAGGATGTTCGTTAACATGCGGATTGTCGACGGTGATTTACTGCCAGGCAGCCGAGTCCTGGAGATTGAACTCGCTGAGCAACTCGGCATCAGCCGTAGAACCGTGCGTCGCCGACGATGATCTCAAGGGAGCTGACGCCGAGGCGCGCCAGTCCGGATTGGCGAACCGAGCCAGGCCTCGCGGCCCGGCTCGACGCTTTTTAAGTCCTAGACGACCGGCTTGCCGAAGGTCTCGGCCGCGAGATAGGCGCGGGCCGTGAGCGGGGCGGATGCCTTCTCGGCCAGGTCGATGCTGGCCCGGGCGAAACGGCTGCTCTCGGTGACTGCCGAGATCGCCGACGTGCGCACGAAATTCGCCTGCAGCTCGAGCCGCTCCTTGGCGGTCTTGGCGGACGCGATCGCGCGCAGGTTGGTCAGGCTCTCGGTGAACGCAGCCTGGCTAGCCTCGGCCATCTGGCGGAACAGGCCCTGCGACTCCGCGGAGAAGATCTGGCTGGCCTGCGCGATCGCCTCGATCGTGCCGCGGCTGAATGTCGTCAGGTCGGAGGCGGTCTTCACGGCCTTCTCGGACATGGTGTTGTAGGTCTCGGTCGCCGTGTTCACGCCGGCCTTCAGGTCGGAAACGGTGCGGTCGAAGGTCTGCGAGGCGGCTTCGGTCGAATAGGGATTCATGGTAACGGACATCGGATGCTCCTGTTTGCTGGGGCACCGTGCCGAAAAGCGCGTCCCCATGGCTTAATGCTGCGGTGCAGCAATGGAGTTCTACACGCACCCGCAGCCCAAATGCAATGCTTTTTGTGCAATGCAGCATTTTGCCCGCCGGGTCCGGCACGCTCAGCGGGCGGGATCGAGCCAGTCTACGACGGCGCCGATCTGCTCCGCATCCAATAGGGCCGGCGCGTGGCCGACTCCGCTGATTTCGGCGATGGCCGCCCGCGGGCCACGCCGGGCCATCTCCCGGGCGGTCGATTCCAGCAACAGGTCGGACTCCGCCCCGCGCAGCACGAGCGTCGGGCAGCGGATCGCGTCCCAATAGGTCCACAGGCTGAGATTGAAATACAGCCCGGCGCGGAACGAGGCGGTGATGTCGGGATCGGACACCTTGTGCCAACGGCCCGCCGCGTCTCGATGCAGGCTGTGCACCGCGAGATGCCGCCACTCGGCCTCGGACAGCCGCCCAAACGGCGCCAGCACCGTGCGGTAATGCGCGACCGCCGCGTCCAGGTCCGGGAAGCTCCGTG
Source organism: Acetobacteraceae bacterium (assembly GCA_965277495.1). Classification (GTDB taxonomy): domain Bacteria; phylum Pseudomonadota; class Alphaproteobacteria; order Acetobacterales; family Acetobacteraceae; genus CAHJXG01. Next base: position 889,396 of record OZ255824.1, read on the forward strand.
GCGTGTTGCGCACCGAGTTGCCCAGCCGCAGCAGCGCCTGCCACGGCAAGAACGGCCCGACGTCGTTGATGACGAAGCGGCGGATGGGGGAGTTCTCCTGCCCGGCGACCAGCATCCCGACCAGGCCGCCCAGCGACGTGCCGACCCAATCCACGGTGGGCACGTCCAGCCGGGCCATCAGCGTGGTGAGATCGGCAGCGTATTGCGGCAGGGTGTATTCCTCGGGATCGCGCAGCCAGTCGCTGCGGCCGCGGCCAACCAGGTCCGGGCAGACCACACGCCAACCGCGCTGCGCCATGACGGACGCCAGCCGGTCGAAGTCCCGGCCCTGCCGCGACAGGCCGTGCACGCAGACCGCGACGCGGTCCGACGCCGGATCGCCCCACTCCACGTAGGCGAGGTTGTGGAAGCCGCGTTTTGAGAGGCAAAGGCAGGAGCCGGCGCGGTCCGGCGTTGGAAACCCGTCGTTGGGATCGGGCGGGGCTTCGGCGATAAGGGCGTCCATGCCGCAGGCTTATGCGGGAAAGCCCCGCACAGCGAAACCCACCGGCATGGCGCGGCGCATCAGGCCGGTTCGGGCACTGCCTCCCTGCCCGGCAGCTTGGCCCGCAGCTCGTCGACCAGCACGCGGGTGTTCTCGGTGTAGTCGACCGGCACCACGACCAGGTGCACGCCGCCGCCCCGGAACGCCGCCTCCAGTGCCGGGATCAGCCCGTCCGTGCTGGCCACCCGCGTGCCCTTCGCGCCATAGCTTTCGGCATAGCGCACGAATTCCGGGTTGCCGAACGTCAGGCCGAAGTCGGGGAAACTGTCGACCGCCTGCTTCCACCGGATCATGCCATAGGCGCAGTCCTCCAGGATCAGCACCACGAGGTTGAGCCCGAGCCGGACCGCCGTCTCCATCTCCTGGCTGTTCATCATGAAACCGCCATCGCCGCACACCGCCATGACCCGCCGGTCCGGATACAGCATCGCCGCCATCATCGCCGACGGCAGCCCGGCGCCCATCGTCGCCAGCGCGTTATCGAGCAGCAGCGTGTTGGCGACATGGGTGCGGTAGTTGCGGGCGAACCAGATCTTATACATGCCGTTGTCCAGCGCCACGATGCCGTCCTCCGGGATGACCTCGCGCACGTCGTGCACGATGCGCTGCGGCGTCGGCGGCCAGCGGTCTTCGTCCGCGCGGTCGGCAATGCGGGCCAGGATGCCGTCGCGCAACGGCAGCAGCGCCCCGGCATGGTGCAGCTTGCCCTCCACCCGGTCGGCCAGCAATTCGAGGCTGGGGCCAACGTCGCCCACCACCTCGGCATGTGGGAAATACACCTCGTCCACGTTGGCCGGCGTGTAGCCGACATGGATCACCTGCGGGCCGTCCGGGCCCATGATGAAGGGCGGCTTCTCGATGGTGTCGTGGCCGATGGCGATGATCAGGTCGGCCTGGTCGACGGCCTCGTGCACATAGTCGCGCTCGGACAACGCCGCCGTGCCCATATACAGCCTGCCGCCGCCCGGCACTGTCCCCTTGCCCATCTGCGTGGTGAAGAACGGGATCTGCAGCCGCCGCACGAAGCCGGACAGCCCGGCGGTCGAGCGCGGACGTGACGCGGCGGCGCCCAGCATAATGAGCGGGCGCTTGGCCGCCAGGATCATCGCCGCCGCCCGGTCCAGCGCGGTGCGGTGCGCCACGGGAATTTCGATCGTATGGATCGGTATCGGCAGCCGGTCCGGCCCCTCCTCGCCCGCCACGTCCTCCGGCAATTCGAGCAACACCGGGCCGGGCCGCTCCTCCATGGCGATGCGGAAGGCGTCGCGCACCAGGGTCGGGATGCTGCCGGGGCTGACGATCTGGCGCGACAGCTTGGTCAGCGGCTTCATGGCGCTGACCACGTCGACGATCTGGAACCGCGCCTGGCGGCTGCTCATGATGCCCTTCTGGCCGGTGATCATGACCATCGGCATCGCGCCAAGCAAGGCATAGGCCGCCCCGGTGGTAAGGTTGAGCGCCCCCGGCCCGAGCGTCGTCAGGCACACGCCGGGCTTGCCGGTCAGGCGTCCATGCGTCGCGGCCATGAAGGCGGCGGCCTGCTCGTGCCGGGTCAGCACGAGTTGGATGGTGGAGCCGCGCAGGCTTTCCACCACGTCGAGGTTCTCCTCGCCGGGCACGCCGAAGATGCGGTCGACGCCTTCGTTCTCCAACGCTGCAACGAGAAGATCCGATCCCTTGGCCATGCTTTCCTCCATTCCGCTCTCGGGGCACCAGCATGCGCGATTGGCGGCATCGCTGCCATGGGCATTGTCGATTAAACGTCGTTCAGTCAAAGAGCTATGACGCGCCGACGTTGCCCTGGTAGTCGCAGTAGACGCTCACCGCCGCCCCGTCACGCATCGCCTTGCCGCGCCACACGCCATCCCGGTCCTTCTGCAACGCCGTCACCTGGGCAAAGCCGCCCGCCTCGATGCGGCGGCGCGCCTCGGCCATGGTGAAGCTGTTCGCGCCGTGCACCGGAGCGGCCGACGTCTTGCGGTTGGCGTCGGATGTGGTTACGGCGGGCTGGCTCGGGCTGCTGTTGTTGACCTCGTTCCGCGGCCCTTCCGTGCCGAACTTACCGCCGAAGGTGCTCATGGAGCCGCGTGGAGCGGGCGTTGCCGCCCCCGGTACCACGCCGACCACGGACCCGCTGCGCCCGACAGTGGCAGGGTTGCCGGGCGCGATATAGACGGTGCCGTTCGAATTCGGCGCCTGTGCCGCAGCCGCGCCGCCGATCAACGCCGCCGCCAATCCAAGCCGAAGTGCCTTCATGTGAGTGCCCCCTGTGAACGATGACCGGCGAACGCGGCCTTCACAGGCAGGTTGCAATCACAGACACGCCAGCCGCATGGCGACTGCCTATCGCGTGCCCTCGACCGCCGTGGCTGCGGCGTCCAGTGCGGCCGCGATGCCGGCGACCTGCTCGTTGCTGAGTGGGCCGTTGGCGAGGCGCATCCGCAACGCGAGCTTGAGGTTCTCCATGGCGCGCAACACCTGCGGGGCCGGGCCGCCGCCACGGGTGCGGCTTGCCTCGGTCATGCGGGCCAGGATGGCGTCGAGCGCCGGGCGGTTGCCGTCCAGGAACGCCTGGCCGGCGTCGGTGATGGCGTGCAGCTTTTTCGCGCCTTCCCCCGGGCTGACGGTCACATGGCCGAGTTCCTCGAGCAGCGTGAGCGTCGGGTAGATCACTCCGGGGCTGGGAGTATAGGCGCCGGCAACGCGCTCCTCGATCTCCTTGATGATCTCGTAGCCATGCCGCGGCTGTTCGGCGATGAGTTGAAGAATGATGAGGCGAAGGTCGCCATGGGCGAAGAACCGGCCGAGTTCGGACCGTCCGCCGGGGCCTCGAAACCGGCCTCGGCCGTGGCGCGGTCCGTCTAGCCCGGCTTCGCCCCGGGCGAAACGGTGGCCGTGGTGGCCGTGCGGAGTGTGGGAGTATTTATGAAACATTTGATTTCCTGACTGTGTTTCGATGTATCGAAGTTATAGATACATCGAATTCCGTCGGATGCAAGGGGAGTGTTTCGGCCTGCGATGTTTCGCGTGGAAAGCCAGGTTCCCGGGACCCTCTCCCAAGGAGAAAGCGCCAGCGGATGCCTGGTTAGATCGAGTAGTCGAAGCTCGCGTAGGACAGCTCGCGCAGCACCTCGTCGGCACTGCGCGACTGCTCGCCCGGCACAGCCATACGGACGATGCGGGCCGGGATCCCAGCCACCGTCGCCCCAGGCGGCACCGTCGCCAGCACCACCGAGCCGGCTGCAATCCGCGCCTGCTCGCCGATCTCGATGTTGCCGAGGATCTTGGCGCCCGCGCCGATCATCACCCCGCGTCCGATCTTTGGATGGCGGTCGCCGGCCTGTTTCCCGGTGCCACCCAAGGTGATGTCCTGCAGCAACGAAACATCGTCGCCGATCACCGCGGTCTCGCCCACCACGAGGCCCGTGGCATGGTCGAGGAATATGCCGCGTCCGATGCGGGCGGCGGGGTGGATGTCGGTCTGGAACACCTCCGAGGTGCGGCTTTGCAGGTACAGCGCGAAATCCCGCTCGCCGTTGCCCCATAGCCAATGCGTCAGCCGGTGCGCCTGCAGCGCGTGGAAGCCCTTGAAGTAGAGGAACGGCTCGATCAGCCGCTCGCAGGCCGGGTCGCGTTCGAACACGGCGGAGATGTCGGCCTTCAGGCCCAGGCTGATCTCCGGCGTAGCGGCGGCGGCCCGGTGGAACGCCTGCACGATCAGCGGCTGCGAGATCACGTCGTTCTTTAGCCGGGCGGCGATGCGGTGGAACATCGCGGCCTCGAAGTCCGGCTGGTTGATGATGCTGTCGAAGAACAGCGGCGCCAGCATGGGCGAGTTTGCGTAGGCCTGCTCGGCCTCCAGGCGCAATTGCCGCCACAGCGCGTCGGTGAAGGCGGCCTCGTTATCGGAGGCAACCAGCGTCAGGTGGCTCAGCCGCGAGCGCAAAACCATTTCTTTCAAAGCCCCAAGTTCCCAGCCCACGCGCAACCCTGGCAGCAAGCCGCACCCAATGGCATATTGTTCCTCAAAGCCCCCAGTGTAAGCCCAGCGATGCCCAGGGCTTTCGTACCAAAGCTTTGGTTGTGCCGAGCGTCCTGCTTGGCGTGGCGTTGTCGCTACGTGAGGCGCGAAAGGACGATCAGCACGACAGTGACCGTGATCGCACCGCCGATCCGGGTCGCGATCTGGGCAAACGGCATCAATGCCATGCGGTTCGCGGACGTGAGGATCGCCACGTCGCCCGTGCCGCCCTGACCGCTATGGCAGGCGTTCACCACGGCGGTCTCGATCGGATACATGCCCATCCACCGCCCCACCACGAAGCCGGTGCCCATCAGCGTCACAACGGTGGAGACGATCGTGACGACGTTGGCAAAATGGAACGCGTCCATCAGCTTGTCCCAAGGCGTCAAGGCCACGCCGATGGCGAACAGCAGCGGATAGGTCACCACGGTGGAGAAGAATTTGTAGATTTGGTAGGCGCCCTGCTGCAGCGCGGGCGAGACAGCATGGGTCAGCTTTAGCACCACGGCCAGGAACAGCATCGTCACCGGCGCAGGGAAGTCGAGCAATCGCTGCCCCAGGACGCCGATCAGGTAGAGCGTCACCGCCGTGACCAACGCCGCGCCGATGGTCTGCATGTCAACGGGGTGGGCCACGTTGTCGTCACGCTCGTCCAACAGGACCTCGCCATCGCCGGGCGGCTGCAGCCGGCCTTCGCCGGTCAGATTCGGATAGCGCTTGCCGACGTAGTTCAGGGTGCCCGCGAGCACGATGGCCGTGAAGCTGCCCATCATTACCGGCGGCAGGATCTGCGCGAACAGGTCGCCCTGTGCCTGGTTCAATATCGTAGAGTAGCCGATCGAAAGCGGGATGGCGCCTTCGCCCACGCCGCCCGCCATGATCGGCACGACCACGAAGAAGAAGGTGTGATAGGGGTCCATGCCCATGGCTATGCCGACCGTCGTGCCGACTGCGCCGGCGACGAGGGAGCCGACGGCCAGCGGGATGAATATCTTCAGGAAGCCCTGAATCAGCACCCGGCGGTCCATGCCCAGGATGCTGCCCACGATGATCGAGGCAATGAACAGGTAAAGGAAGTTGCTGACCTTCGTGAACTCCGTCACTGAATTGACGATCGAAGCCGGCAGCACCTTGTAGTATGCGAGCGCCGAGGGAATGAACGTCGCCAGGATCGCCGCCGCGCCAATGTTGCGCAGCACCGGAAGCCGTTTGCCGACCTCCGCGCAGGCGAAGCCACCCATGGCCAGGAGCACGATCGCCATCAGGATATCCGACGGCACCTTCCCGGTCAGCGTGAAGGCGGTGATCAACGCCAGCAGCAGCAAGAACACCGGGAGCGGCACGATGCCGATCTTGAAATCGACGATCTTCCACCAGCCGTGCGGCCAGAAAGCGCCCGCAGGGACGTCCTGGCTGATGGCAGTGCCCGGCCGTATCGATGGCAATCCAGACATTTTATTCCTCCTTGTAGGCTCGCATTGGCCTTTCGGCCCGAAGCCCGTTATTTGTATCCAGCCCTGCCGGTGTCCTTGCAGCGAGATCGTAAGGGGCCTTCGCCCGCACCCTGCCTACCTCGAAAACCGAAACCAAGGCCACCTGCTCGGTGCTGAATAGAATGACCCGCCTCGGCAAACCAATGTTGCAGCGTATCTGCTGAAACCGCCTCGTGCAAGAATACTACGGCCATTATGCAGGGCGGTCGGGGTGAAGGGGTGCGTGACGAACGGCGAGAGCGCTGAACCTCCGGCAATCCTCGGCTGGCGACGCGGGGATGGTCACGAACGGCACGGCAAGGCACTCGCCGAAGCGGTCGTCGTGCTGAGGCACTTCGACGGCCGGCATGAGTCCCACAAGCCCGGCAAGGTGACCGACCCGATCAAGGAGATCCTGCTTTTGTAGTTGCACGCTGTGCTGGCCAGCGCGAAATGCTTCAACTTGCGATAAACGGTTCTTGTTGCTACGTTAATCCGTGGAAATCGAGTTCGACCCAGACAAGGACGTGAGCAACCGGCGCAAACACGGGCTTTCCCTTGCCGACGCCGAGCGCATGGATTTGGGCACGGCGAAGATCGATGCTGACCGTCGCCATGCCTATGGCGAGGACCGCTTTCAGGCCCTTGGAGCGATTGACGGCCCGCTGCATATGCTGGTGTTCACCCTGCGCGGCGACATAATCCGGGCGATCTCCCTGCGAAAGGCCAACCCACGAGAGGTAAGACGCTATGACGAAGAAGCTCGAGCCGCCACCCGCCGATTTCGACGAGAACCCCGAATGGACCGAGGAGAACTTTGCAAGGGCGCGGCCCTTCAAGGAGGTTTTCCCCGCGCAGTATGCATCATGGGTCAAGAACAAGGGCGGCCGGCCACCGGTCGAGCAGCCCAAGGTGCATATCGGCTTCCGGCTCGCGGCCGATGTGGTCGAGGGCGTCCGCGCGACCGGACGCGGCTATAACGCCCGCGTCGAAAAGGTGCTGCGCGAGGCGCTGGCGAACGGCCAGCTTTGAAAGGCGGGCGAGCACATGAGCATATCTGCCGATAACCGTGTTCGACTTCCGCTAATCTAGCGCCGTAGCAGCGGCGATGCAGGGATACAGCGCGCGGTAACGGGTGAGGCGGGCCGCGTAGGCTGCGTTGAGCGCCGGGTCCGGCATGACGGTCTGCATCCCATCCGGCGGCGTGCAGACTGCCTCCGGCGCCTCCCCCGTCAGCGCCAGGCGCGCGAGCCGGGCAGCGCCGAATGCTCCGCCGTGCTCGCCGCCGGACGGGCGGTGCAGCGGGATGCCCAGCACCGATGCGATGATGCCTGCCCATGCCGCCGAGCGCGAGCCGCCGCCGATCAGTCCGGCCTCCGCGACCACAGTGCCGGAGGCGGCGAGCGCGTCCAGGCAGCCGCGGAACGAGAAGGCGACGCCTTCGAGCACCGCTTGGGTCAGCGCGGCGCGCCCCGTCGCATGCGACAGCCCGGCGAACGCGCCGCGCACCGCACCATCGTTGTGCGGCGTGCGCTCGCCGGCCAAGTACGGCAAGAACAGCTCCTCACTCGGCGCGCGCACCGGGGGCAGTTCGGCCAGCAGCTCAGCCTCCGACGCGCCGGAAACCCCGGCCCACCAGGCGAGCGAGGCCGCCGCCGACAAAGTGACGCCCATCTGGTGCCATGTGCCCGGCACGGCGTGGCAGAACGAATGCACCGCCGCCTGCGGATACGGCACGAACCGCCCGGTGGTGGCCCACAGCACGCCGGAGGTGCCGAGCGAGACGAAGGCGCTGCCGGGCCGGATGGCGCCGAGGCCGACCGCGCCGCCCGCATTGTCGCCCGCGCCGCCGGCCAGCAGCGGCGCCCGGCTCATGCCCCAGCGCGCCGCCAGTTCGGGTTTCAGGCGGCCAGCCGGTGCGGTGCCCTCCACCAAGCGAGGCATGTTGGCGCGGGACAGCCCGGTCGCTTCAAGCGCCGCATCCGACCAATCCCGCCGGGCGACGTCGAGCCACAGGGTCCCGGACGCGTCCGACATGTCTTCAATGCATTCGCCCGTGAGCCGGAATCGCAGCCACGCCTTGGGCAGCAGAACCCGCGCTATGCGGCGGAAGATGCCGGGCTCATGGCGGCGCACCCAAAGCAGCTTCGGCGCGGTGAAGCCGGGCATGGCGAGGTTGCCAGTGACTTCGTGCAGAGCCGGGAACGCCTGTTCCAGTTCCCTGCATTCCGCCGTGGCCCGGGTGTCGTCCCACAGGATGCAGGGGCGCAACACATCCCCGGCCCCGTCCAGCAGGACTGCGCCGTGCATCTGCCCGACCAGGCCAATCGCCTCGACCGCCGCGAGTTCATGCGGACGCTCGGCTCGCAGCGCCTCCATCGCCGTCAACAGCGTCTGCCACCACGCTTCCGGCGTCTGCTCGCTGTGGCCCTGCGCCGGGCGCTGGACCGTCAACGACGCGGATGCACTGCCGATAACGGATTGATTGCCATCGACAAGCAGCGCCTTCAGCGAGGAGGTTCCGAGGTCGACGCCTAGGAACATGCCCGGAAACCTTGGTATCGCGTCAGTGGATCGATGCGCGGCGCGACAGGCTCTGGCCCCCGGCGTCGAACAAATGGCAGCCGGCGGGGTCGAAGGCCAGGCGGATGGGCTGGCGCGCCTGGGTAGCGTCGCTGCCCTCGATCTGCACCGTCACGTCGTCACCGCCCGCGAGCGCGATGTGCAGCAGGGTCAATCCGCCCAGGCGCTCCACCAGGCGCACATCGCCCGCGAGCGCGCCATTGGGGTCGGGCCGCAACGCCTCCGGACGGATGCCGAGCGTCACGGCGTCGCCGACATGCGCAGCACCGGCCGGCACCGGCACCACGACACGGCCGCTGGCGGGCAGGTCCACCGCAATGCCCATGTTGTCGGCGCCAGCAACCTTCCCCGGCAGCAGATTCATCCGCGGCGAGCCGATGAACCCGGCGACGAACAGGTTGGCAGGATTGTGATAGAGCTCGAGCGGCGAGCCGACCTGCTCCACCAACCCGGCCTGCAGCACGACGATCTTGTCGGCCATGGTCATGGCCTCGACCTGGTCGTGGGTGACGTAGATCATCGTGGCCTCCAGCTCCTCGTGGAGGCGCGCCAGCTCGATGCGCATTTGGCCGCGCAACGCGGCGTCGAGGTTGCTCAACGGCTCGTCGAACAGGAACACGCGCGGGTTGCGCACGATGGCGCGTCCGATCGCCACCCGCTGCCGCTGGCCGCCCGAAAGGTCCTTTGGCGTGCGGTCCAGATAGGGGCCGAGCTGCAGGATGCGGGCGGCGTCGGCCACCTTGCGGTCCCGCTCGGCTTTCGGCACCCGGGCGAGACGCAGCGCGAACCCCATGTTCTGCGCGACCGTCATGTGTGGATACAGCGCGTAGGACTGGAACACCATCGCCAACCCGCGGTCGGCAGGCCCAACGTCGTTGACGCGCTTGCCGTCGATCTGCAGGTCGCCGCTAGTGATTTCTTCCAGGCCGGCGATCATGCGCAGCAGCGTGGACTTGCCGCAGCCCGAGGGGCCGACGAACACCACGAACTCGCGGTCGGCGATGTCGAGGTCGACGCCCTTGATGACGTGGGCGGGTCCGTAGCTTTTGCGCAGGTTGCGGAGCGCGAGCGTGGCCATGGTGCGAAATCCCCTACTTCACGGCGCCGAACGTCAGCCCGCGCACGAGTTGGCGCTGGCTGAGCCAGCCGAACACCAGGATCGGCGCCACTGCGACGGTGGACGCCGCCGACAGCTTGGCAAAGAACAGCCCTTGCGGACTGGAGAACGAGGCGATGAAGGCGGTGAGCGGCGCCGCGTCCGACGAGGTGAGGTTCAGGCTCCAGAACGCCTCGTTCCAGCACAGGATCAATGACAGCAGCCCGGTGGAGGCGATGCCGGGCAAGGACAGCGGCAGCAGCAGGAACCAGAACTCGCCGGCGGTGCGGGCGCCGTCCATGCGTCCGGCCTCCAGGATCTCCTTGGGGACCTCCTTGAAGAAGGTGAACAGCATCCACACCACGATCGGCAGGTTCATCAGCGCGTAGATCGCGACCAAGCCGCTGCGGGTGTCCAGCAGGCCCAGCGTGCGGAACAGCAGGTAGATCGGCACCAGCACGCCGACCGGCGGCAGCATCTTGGTCGACAGCATCCACAACAGGGTGCCACGGGTGCGCTGAGTCGGGTGGAACGCCATGGCGTAGGCGGCCGGGATGCCGAACGCGAGCGCCAGCAACGTGCCGCCGACTGAGATGACCAGGCTGTTCATCGCGAACAGCAGGTAGTTCGCGCGCGCCTGCACCTCGATGTAGCTCTCGACGGTGGGGGTGAAGAACAGTTGCGGCGGGGTGGCGATGGCCGCGACCTCGCCCTTGAAGCTGGTCAGCACCATCCAGAAGATCGGGAAAAACAGCAGCAGCGCCGTGCCCCACCCGAGGACGAAGATCGCGATGCGCTGGGCGGCGCTCTGTTGCATGGGGCTAGGCCTCCAGCCGCTGGGCGATGCTGCGCACCAGGAAGAATGCGACGATGTTGGCCAGCACGATGGCGACGACGCCGCCCGCCGAGCCGCCGCCGACGTCGAATTGCAACAGGGCGCGGGCATAGATCAGGAAGGCGAGGTTGGTGGTGGCATTGCCCGGGCCGCCCGAGGTGGTGACGAATATCTCGGCAAATATGGTGAGCAGGAAGATCGTCTCGATCATGATGACGACGGTGATGGCGCGGCGCATGTGCGGCAGGGTGATGAAGAAGAACTGCGCGATGGCGCCGGCGCCGTCCATGCGCGCCGCTTCCTTTTGCTCATGGTCGAGCGACTGCACGGCCGTCAGCAGGATCAGCAGCGCGAACGGCAGCCACTGCCAGGCCACGATGATGATGACGGACAGCATCGGATAGTCGGCGAACCAATCGACCGGCGCCATGCCGACGCCGCGGGCGAGCGAGCCCAGCACCCCGTAGATCGGGTGCATCATCAGGTTCTTCCAAATCAGCGCACTGACGGTCGGCATGACGAAGAACGGCGCCACCGCCAGCAGCCGCGCTACGCCCTGGCCGGGGAACGGCTGGTCGAACAGCACCGCGAGCAGGGTGCCCAAGCCGACAGTGATGACCAGCACCGAACCGACCAGCACGAAAGTGTTCCACAACGACACCCAGAAGTCGGGGTCGGTGACCAGGAACTGGTAGTTGTCCAGCCCGGCGAACCCCGCCACGCTCGGGTCCAGCAGGTTGTAGCGCTGGAACGAGAACCACAGCGTCATCGCCAGCGGCACGATCATCCACAGCAGCAGCACCCCGACCGCCGGGCCCACGAGGGGCAACGTGTTCGTCCGGCGGTCCTGTTGCTTGGGACCGGCAGCCTGAGCGACAGGCGGGGCGACAGTGGTGGACATTGCGCGTCCTTTTTACTTCTTCGGATAACCCGCCTGCTTCATGGTGCGCTCGGTCGCGGTCTCCGCAGTCTTGAGCGCACCCTCGACCGGCGCGCCGGTCAGCGTGGAGGCGATCGTCTGGCCGACCTGCGTGCCAATGCCCTGGAACTCCGGGATGGCGACGAACTGCGCGCCGGTGTAGGGGCGCGGGTCCTTCGTGCTGCCATTGGGATTGGCGGTATCTATCGCCTTCTGCACGAAGTCGGCAAATGGGGCGACCTTCTTGTAGTTCGGGTCGTCATACGTGCTCTGCCGAGTGCCCGGCGGCACCGCGACCCAGCCATTCGCATTCGCCACCAGCTTCACGTAGTCTTTCGAGGTGGCCCAGGCGACGAACGTCTTGGCCGCGTCTTTTTGCTTCGAGGACACGGGGATGCCGAGGTTCCAGCTCCAAAGCCAAGTCGGCCCGCCCTTGAAATCCCCGGTCGGGAACGCTGCAAAGCCGACCTTGTCCGAGACCTGGCTCTGCTTCGGATCGAACAGCAGGCCGGCCGCGACCGTGCTGTCGATCCACATGCCGCAACGTCCGCTGGCGAACAGCGCCAGGTTCTCGTTGAAGCCGTTGCTGGTGGCGCCAGGCGGACCGTATTTGTGCAGCATGTCGCTGTAGTAGGTGATCGCCTTGTTCCATTGCGGCGTATTGATTTCGGTCTTCCACTGATCGTTGAACCATTGGCCGCCGAAGCTCGTCACCAGCGGCGTCACGAACGCCATGTTCTCGCCCCAGCCGGGCTTGCCACGCAGGCAAATGCCATAAACCTGGTTCGCTTTGTCGGTGATCTTCTCGGCATATTCGGCGATTTGCGCGAACGTCGGCGCCGTCGCCATGGTGATCCCGGCCTTCTGGAACAGGTCGGTGCGGTAATAGGTCATGGCGCTCTCGCCATAGAACGGCGCTGCATACAGCTTGCCGTTGTAGCTGATGCCCTCGCGCACCGGCTTCAGCAGGTCGGCCACGTCATAGTTCGCCGGCATGCCCTCCATCGGCTCCAGCCAGCCCTGCTTTGCCCAGATCGGCACCTCGTAGTTGCCGACGGTCATGATGTCGAACTGGCCGGCCTTGGTGGCGATGTCGGTCGTCAGCCGCTGCCGCAGCACGTTCTCCTCCAGCACCACCCAGCGCAGATGGATGTCCGGGTGCTGCTTCTCGAAATCGGGCGCGAGCTTTTGCATCACCACCATGTCGCCATTGTTGACGGTGCCGATGGTGAGCGTCGACTCGGCGCGGGCGCCTGGCGCGGCCAACGCGATGACGGCGGTAAACGCAAAGATCAATTGCAGTTTTATCAACGTACGTTTCCCCAAATTCATTATGCCGGCATGCGGCCGGCAAGAAGTATTCAGCAGACACTTCCAGGTCGTGCAAGCCACGTCAAGCAGCGCTTGAACGTGCGCCTCGGTTTAGAAGCCCAGCTCATCCCGAGCCCGCACCAACGTCGCCCGGCTGCCGCGCTCATACAGCGACGTGAGCCAGCGGCCGACCGGTTCCTCCAAGCGGGGATCGCGGCCCAGATCGCCGAACAGCGGCTCGATGGCGAGCAGCGGCGCCGGGTCGGACCCGCCGGCGATGGCACGCTCGCGCAACAGCTCGGCAAGCGGATGCCGCACGTCGATCGGCTGTCCGGCCTCGTCCTCGCCGCGCACCCGGCGCATCCAGGCCGCTAGCGCTAGCGCCAGGAGCTCGATGCCCTCGTTCGCGTCCAAACGCGCGCGAATCGGGTCGATCAGCACGTTCAGCGGCGCGTCGGTGTTGACGCGCTCGACGGTGTCCTTGATGGCCGGGTTGGCAAACCGCTCGATCAGCGTGCGCTTGTAGTCCGGCAGGTCGATGCCCGGCACCGGCGGCAGGGTCGGCCCGGTCTCCCGGTCCATCAGCGCCGCCATGTAGCCGCGCAGCAGCGGCTCGCGCATGGCCTCGTCGATGTAGGTCAGCCCGGCCAGGCGGCCCAACCCGGCGACGGCCAGGTGGCTCGCGTTCAGCAGGCGCAGCTTCATGGCCTCATAAGGGGCCACATCCGTCACGAACTGCGCGCCGACCTCCTCCCAGGCGGGGCGTCCGGCGGGAAAGCGGTCCTCGATGATCCACTGCGTGAACGCCTCGCACACCACCGGCCAGCGGTCCGCGACGTTGTAATGTTCGGCGAGATAGGCGATGTCGGCCGGCGCCGTGACCGGGGTGATGCGGTCGACCATGGTGTTGGGGAACGCAGCCTCATGCTCGATCCAATCGGCGAGCGCCGGGTCGCGCAGCCGGGCGAGCGCCAGCACGGCTGCACGCAGCACCGCGCCGTTATGCTGGATGTTGTCGCAACTGAGCGCAGTGAAGGCGGGTTGCGCCGCATCCCGCCGGCGGCGCAGCGCCTCAACCACCACGCCGATGGCGCTCGCCGGGCGCATGGGGTCCGCGAGGTCGCGCTTGATCAACGGATGCCCGGGGTCGAGCTGCTTGGTGGCGCGGTTCAGGCAATAGCCATTTTCGGTGACGGTCAGGCTGATGATGCGGATGCTGGGGTCGTCAGCGGTGTCCAGCAATGCGGCCGTATCGTCGCCGGCATAGGCAAGGCCGGCCAGGGAGCCGATCACGGTCACGGCCTCCTCCGTGCCGCTGCGCTCGACCAGGCAATAAAGGTTGTCCTGCGGCGACAGGCTGTCGAACATCGCCTTGTCCGCCGGGCGCAACCCGGCGCCGACGATGCCGAACGCGAGCGCATCAGGGCGCCGCTCCATCAGCGCGTGGGTGTAGCGGGCCATATGGGCGCGATGGAAGCCGCCGAGGCCGAGGTGGACGATGCCCGGCGTGACGGCCGCCACGTCGTAGCCGGGCGTGCGGACCGGCGCATGCAGCCGGGAAAGGTTGGCGCGGTTGAGATCGACGGTGCTCACGGGTTTGGCCCTCAATGGGATGCGCCCACGATGCGGCCATCTGCTGGAAGGGGTCAACGATTCAGGTGATTTGGGGCGCGTTCGAGCGGCCATGCGCCGGCGGTTCGGACGGCCCGGCCTGCGCCAGGCTGATCAGGTCGAGCAGCCGCAGCCGGGGCGCCCACCAGGCGGTCGCGGCGACGATCCCGAGGGTGACGAGCCCGCCGCCCCAAACCGCCGCCGAGGCTCCGAGCAGGCTGGCTGCGACGCCGCTTTCGAACGCCCCAAGTTCGTTCGACGAGCCGACGAACACCGATTTGACCGCGGCGATGCGCCCGCGCATGCCTTCCGGCGAGGCCAGGCGCAGGATGGCGCGGCGGATCACCACACTGGTGCCGTCGCACAGCCCGGCCACGAACAGCGCCACGAGCGACAGCGGCAGCGAGCGGGACAGGCCGAACACGATGATGGCGACGCCGAACCCGGCGATCACGGCCAGCAGGGTTTGCCCGGCCTGGCGTTGCGGCAGCAGGCGTCCGGCGAGCAGCGCCGCCGCCAGCGACCCGGCGGCGCTCGCCGAACGCAGCAGGCCGAAGCCGACGGGGCCGACATGCAGGATGGTGGTCGCGAACACCGGCAGCAGCGCGGTGGCGCCGCCGAAGAACACGGCGAACAGGTCGAGCAACATGGACCCGAGCAGGATCTGGTCGCGCGCCACATAGCGCACGCCCTCGGCGATGTTCTGCATCGCCGATTGCCCGTCGCGCCCAGGGTTCGGCAGCGGCTGCTCGGGGACGCCCAGCAGGATGGCGGCGCAGGAGACGGCGAACACCACGGCAATCGCGCCATAGGTCCAAGCGGGTCCGAGCGTTGCCCAGGCCAGCCCGCCGGCCAGCGGTCCCAGCACGTCGGCCAGCCGCGCCGTGGTGGCCAGGAGGGCGATGCCGGGCAGCACGTGCTGGATCGGCACGACTTGCGCCTCCAGCCCCGACGCGGCCGGGTTCTCGAAGGCGCGCACCACGCCGGCCAGGAACGCGAGCAGGAACAGGAGATATAGGGCGTGGCGATGGTCCTGGCCCGAGACCAGCGCCACCGCGGCCGCGAGCGCTGCCAGCAGGGCGGCGGCAATCAGCATGACCTGCCGCCGGCTGTGGCGGTCGGCGACATGGCCGCCATAGAGGACCAGGCTGATGCCCGGGATCGCCTCGATCAGCCCGAGCCATGCGAGGTCGAGCGGATTGTGGGTAAGTTCGTAGACCTGGAAGCCGAGCAGCACCGTCATGGCGGCGGCGGCGAACCGTTCGGCCATATTGGCGATGAGGAAGGCGCGGAACACCGGGTCGCGCAGCAGGAACAGGGGCGGCATCTACCCTGGGCTCAACCGGAGCGCCATGAGCAGCTCATCATGATATTCATTACCAATTTTCAGCGCCCGCCGTTCCAAGCCATACTGGCGGAAGCCGGCACGGGTGTAGAGACGGACCGCAGCCGTGTTGGACGCCACGGCCGTGAGCCGGACTTCCTCCACTATGCCGCGGGCTTGTTCGAGCACGCGCACCACCAAGGCGGCTGCCAACCCGGTTCCCCGGGCTTCAGGTTGGACAAACATTCCCCACAACACGCCTTTGTGCCTGAGCTTGGCCGCATCGGGGACAAGCAGGCCCGCTATTCCCACGAGATGCTCAGCGTCGAGCGGCGCGCCGAACACCGCATTGCGCTCCAGCCGCTCCGCAAACCACGCGAGCGGCTTGGCGGCCTCGTCTTCCCACGATGCGCCGAACGCTTCGGGATGGCTGCGCAGCCCTTCGAGGCGCAGCTCGCGATAACCCGCAGCATCCGGCAAGCCCAGGCGGCGAAGCGTGAAGGGCGGCGTCATGCTTGTTTCTGCGTTCATCGCCGCACCGTAGTGGACATCGGGAACGTCTGGAACGGCACGGAGCTTCGCCCATCGCCATGCCCGCGTTCCGCTTTCCCCAGTTTGCCGCTAGGAACCGCGCCAACCACGCGACTTGCAGGAAACACCACCATGACCCAAACCGCGGCACGCCCCGCAACCGGGCCAGCCATCCCCACGACGCGCGCCAACCGCTGGCCCGTCGCCGTCGCCGTCGTGCTGATCGCCTTCAACCTGCGCCCGGCCTTTTCCAGCATCGCCCCAGTGCTGAACGAGATCATGGCCGACACCGGCCTCACCGCCACCGGCGCCAGCGTGCTGACCACGGCGCCCGTGCTGTGCCTGGGCCTGTTCAGCCCGCTCGCGCCCTGGCTGGCCCGGCGCATCGGCACGGAACGGACCGCACTGGCGGCGCTGTTGGCCATCCTGCTCGGCACCGGGCTGCGCGGGTTGGCGAGCGCACCGGCGCTGATGGCCGGGTCGCTGCTGGCCGGCGCCGGGATCGGGGTCGGCAACGTGCTGATGCCGGGGCTGCTGAAACGCGACTTCCCGGACAAGGCGCCGTTGATGACCGGCGTTTACATCATGTCGCTCTCGATTGGCGCCGGGGTCGCCGCCGCGACGACGGCGCCGCTGCGGGTGGCACTGGGCGGATGGTGGGCCGGGGCGCTGGCGGCCTGGACCCTGCCGGCCGCGCTGGCGATGGCGGCCGCGGCGCTGGTGTGGGCGCAACAGATCCGGCGCCAGCCTGTGGCGGGCACAGCGGGGACAAACACAGCGGCGCCGGCCGCACGCCCCGGAGTTAAGCTGTGGCGCAATCCGTTGGCATGGCAGGTGACGCTGTTCATGGGGCTGCAATCGATGCTCGCCTACGTCGTGTTCGGCTGGATGGCGCCGGTGCTGCGCAGCCGCGGCGACAGCGCCGTCACCGCCGGCCTCGTGGTATCCGTGTCGGTGGTGTTCCAGATCATCGCAGCCCTCCCCGCCCCCATCCTCGCCGCCCGCTTGCGCAGCCAGAGCGGCCCGGCGGCGGCGGCCATGCTGGTTGCAGCCATCAGCTTCGTGGCGCTGCTGGCGGCGCCGCTGTCGTGGCAGTGGGTGCTGTCGGCGGTGCTGGGCCTTGCCCAGGGCGCGGCGTTCTCGCTGGCCATCCTGATCATCCTGATGCGGGCGGGCGACAGCGGCACGGCGGCGCGGCTGTCCGGCATGGCGCAGGGCGTGGGCTACACGATGGCGGCGTTCGGGCCGCTGCTGGTCGGCGTGCTGCACGACCGCAACGGCGACTGGAGCGGCGCGGGCTGGCTGTTCCTGGTGGCCGGGCTGGGCGCAGCGGTCGCGGGCGCGCTCGCGGGACGGGACAAATTGGTCGGGTGAAGCCTCAGGGCAGCCGGGCGAGGCGTTCGAACAGCAGGTCGAAGAAGCCGTCGGCATCCGCCTGGTTCAGCCAAAGGGCGTTGGCCGGGCGCCCGGTGACGCCGTACCAGTCGACCACGGTCATGCCCAGCGTCAACGGGCTCGCGGTCTCGACTTCGATATTCGTGCGCCGCCCGGTGAACAGGCCCGGACGCAGCAGATGCGCGATGACGCAGGGGTCGTGCAGCGGCGCCCCTTCGGTGTCGGAGAACAGGACCGCCATGGCCCGCGCGGCCGCGGTTTCGATCTGCCGCAGCCGGGTCATCCTTGTGGGCGTCAGCCGGACCTGGTGCGTCAGGTCGAGCGGCAGCAGGGTGAGCGGGACGCCGCTGCCCAGCACGACCTTCGCCGCATCGGGGTCTGCGTGGACGTTGAACTCGGCGGCCGGCGTGGTGTTGCCGCCGGCGCTGCGCCCGCCCGCCATCCACACCACCTCCGCGATGCAGGCGGCGATGTCCGGCGCCTTGACCAGCGCCATGGCGAGGTTGGTCGCGGGGCCGAGCAGGCATAGGGTAATCGCCCCCGGCGCCGCGCGCAGCGCGCCGATCAGGAAATCCACGCCATGCTCCGGACGCACAGGTGCCGCCGGTTCCGGCAGTTCGAGGCCGCGCAGGCCGGTGTCGCCATGCACATGCTCGGCGGTGATGGGCGGGCGCACCAGCGGACGGGCGCAACCGGCGTAGACCGGGACATCCGGACGTCCGCCCAGCGCCAGCAGGCGGCGCGCATTGCCCGCGGTGCGCGCGAGCGGCACGTTGCCGGCGACGGCGGCCAGTGCGAGCACCTCCAGTTCCGATGGCGCGGCCAAGGCGAGGAGGATCGCCACGGCGTCGTCCTTGCCAGGGTCGGTGTCGATTATGATCTTGCGCGCCATGGCCTTATCCTTCGTGCAGCCGGCCCACCAATGCCACACAAGCCTCGAACATGGCGAGCGAAGCGAACGGACGGTCCTGCCCATCGGCGGGCACGACGACCGGATGCCCGCCGCCCTGCACCACGGCGCCCTGTATCATCAGGTTGTCCGGCAGGCCGAAGCCCTCGACATTGAGGCCGGGGAGCGGATCGGGCAGCGCCGCCACCTGCCGGCGGCAGCGTTCGGCGAAGGGCGCGGCGCTGTTGGAATAGCCGAACACCGGACGGCCGCGTCCGAGGAACCAACCGACCTCGATCAAGGTCCCGCCATCGGCCGACGCGCCGCGGAATGGCGTGAGGTTGGCGATGATGATGTCGCAGTCCTGCATCATCGCGATGTCCTTGCGGTAGATGGTGGCCCAGGCGTCTGCGTCGGCCATGCCCTCGATATGGTCCACGTCCTCGTTCAACGGCGGGCGGCCCTCGATGCCATGGCGCGCGCAGATCGCCACCTTGCGCTGCGCATGGGCGGTGGCGCCGGGCAGGAAGACGTCGGGGCCGGCGAGGTAGGCCTTGATCGTCACGCCAGGTTTTCCGGCCCGAAGGAGTGCGGCAGCAAGGCGGCCAGGCTGGCGCGCAGCAATGTGGCCCCGGCGGCATCCACGACATGCACGATGGTTTCGCCGGCGCCAAACTCCCGTAGCTTTTGCCGGCAGCCGCCGCATGGGGTGCAGGGCGTGGCGCCGTCGCCCGCCACCACGATCTCGGCAATGCGGCGTCCGCCCGCCAGCGCCATGGCGGCGATCGCCCCGGCCTCGGCGCAGGTGCCCTCGGGATAGGCGGCGTTCTCCACGTTGCAGCCGGCGTGGATGGCGCCCTCGGCGGTGCGCAACGCCGCGCCGACGGCAAAGCGGGAGTACGGCGCATAGGCCATGGCGCGCGCCGCCAGCGCCGCGCCGATCAGGGGGTCTTGGGACATTGTTGCGACTCGTTCTACTGGCGCTTCGGCTTACACCGCGCGCAGGACGGCCTACAACCCGCCCGGCGCCTGCTTCAACCTTCGCGCCATTGCTTCTCGGCCTCGTTCCACGCGGCGAGCGGCTGCAGGTCCGGCACCCAGGCCAGGCCGGTTTTCGCGTCCGAGGACACGGCCTCCGGCGTGACCACCACGTCGAGCAGCGCCGGACGGTTGGCGAGCGCACGGGCAATGGCGGGCGCCAGATCCGCCTCGTGCTCAACCCGCTCCGCATGCAGGCCGAACGCCCGCGCCATCGCAGCGTGATCGGCGAATTGCAGGCGGGTTCCGACCACCTTGCCATAGGTCACCGTCTGGTCGTGCACTTCGATCTGCCAAGCGCCGTTGTTCGCGACGACGAACAACACGGGCGATTTGTGCCGCGCCGCGGTGTCGATCTCCATCGCGTTAAAGCCGAATGCGCCATCCCCGGTCGCCACCACCACCGGGCGGTCCGGGAACGCGAGGCCCGCCGCAATCCCGTACGGGACGCCGACGCCGATGCAGCCGAACGGGCCGGGATCGAGCATTGCAGGCGCGCTCAGGCCGATGCGCGCGAAGCTGAGGAAATCGCCGCCGTCGGTAATGACGATGGCATTCGGCCCGATCGCCTCCTGCAAGGCTGCGATCACCGTGTTCGGATGCATCCGCCCATCGCTGCCGGGCTTTGCGTTCTCCATCGACAGCTTCAGCTTCGCCGCCCGTTGTTCGTGCCCCGCCCGCAGCTTCGCGGCCCAATCCCGGTCGACCGCGGATGGGCGGTTGCCTGCAGACTCGACCAGCGCCCGGAGCGCCGCCTTGGGAGATGCCAGGATTTCGGCAGCGCCGCGGCGGTTGTCGCGCAGTTCGGCCGCGACATCCGCGATGCGCACGAATTGCGCCAGGCCGAACACCGCCGGCGAGCCATAGGCCAATTGGAAGTCGAGCCGGCGTCCGACGGTGAGGACGACATCGGCGTCGCCCATGACCGCCCCGCGCATCGCGCCCACCACGGACGGGTGCTGATCCGGCACCAGGCCGCGGCTCTCGCCGGTGTCGAGATAGACCGCGCCGAGCCGGTCCAGCAAAGCAATCAACTCCGGCCCGGCGCCACGTGCGCCCCGGCCCGAGATGACCAGCACGCGCCTGGCGTTCCACAGCAGGTCGACGGCGGCCGCGACGGGCGCCGGGTCCGGCTCCAGCACGGTGCGCCGCTTCGGGCGGATATGCTCATCGAGCTGCAGCGCGCGTGGAACGATCCCGCGCAGCGTGTCGACGGGGAAGTCGATATAGGAGGGGCCGGGCTCGCCGCCTTCGCCAAAGGCGCGGGCGATGGCCTCATCCAGCTCCTGCAAGGCGAGCGTCGGCTCGCGCACGGTGCGGGCGTAGCGGGTTATCGTCCGCACGAGCTGGGTATGGTCGAGGTCCTGCAGCCCGCCGCGATTTTCCTGCGGGCGCGGGTTGGTTCCCGCCAGCACGAGCACCGGCGCCCGCGACACGTGCGCGTTGGCGATGCCGGTGATGGAGTTGGTCATGCCGGGGCCTGCGGTGACGAGTGCGACGCCCAGTTCGCCGGTGAGTTCGGCGTGCGCCTGGGCCATGTGCACGGCCGCCCGCTCGTCGCGCACGTCGACGATGGCGATGCCGTGCTTATCGAGGCTCATCCAGATCGGCATGATGTGGCCGCCGCACAGCGCGAACACCCGGGCGACGCCACGTGCCACGAGGACGCGGGCAATCAGGTCGGCGACGCTGTCTGGCAATACTTTCATTTTGATCCTCCTTATTTTGGGTGTTCTTGGGGTTTACCGGATCCCTCGCAGGCCGCTACATGTGCAGTGAGCCGCCATCACGGCTATCGCATTTGGCCTCACATGCATCACGTTTCAGGAATATCGTCATTGCGAGCCGGCTTCGGCGCGGCAATCCAGGGCGACACGGGCCGAAATTGGCGCACGCGGCCTGGATTGCTTCGCCGCAAGGGCTTCTCGCAATGACGGGGGTTGGCAAACGCGATTTCCCTGGATGCCGTCATAACTGAAGCTTCGTCTTCAGGACGCGATGAAGGATTTTTCCGAGCGCGTTCCGGGGCATGTCCTCGTCGGCGAGGAAATTGTAGGAGCGCGGGCGCTTGTATCCGGCCAGCCGCTCCTTGCACCACTCGGCAAGGTCCGGCTCGGCCGCTTCGGCCCCGGCACGCAGCACAACCGCCGCATGGACGCGCTCGCCCCATTTCTCGTCGGGCAAGCCGATCACGGCCACATCCTTGACGCTCGGGTGCGCGCCGATCACGCCCTCCACTTCGGACGGATAGATGTTTTCGCCGCCCGAGATGATCATGTTGCTCTTGCGGTCGACGAGATGGATGTAGCCGTCCTCGTCGCGCCGGGCCATGTCGCCGACGGTCGCGTGCTCGCCGTTGAAGGCGGCGGCGGTCTTTTCCGGCAGTTGCCAATACCGGTCGAACATGTAGGGCGTGTTGCAATAGAGCTCGCCTGAGGCGCCGTCCGGCACCTCGTTGCCCGCTTCGTCCAGCAACCGGATGGGGGCCGAGCCGACGCACTCCCGCCCGACCGAGCCGAGCTTGTTGTCTTGCTCATGCGGATGCAGCATCGTCGCCCAGCCGACCTCGGTGGCGCCGTAGAGTTCGAACAGGCCGGATTTCGGGAACATCTGCATGATTTCCCGCTTGGTGCCCTGCCGCGCCGGGGCCGAGGAGATCATCAGCTTGGTGATGCGGCCGAGATTGTATTTGGCCCGCGTTTGCGCCGGAAGGCCCAGCATCATGATGTAATGGGTCGGCACGAGTGAGCTGAACGTCGACCCGCTCTCGGCAAGGGTGCGCACGCAGTGCTCGGGGTCGAAGGACTTGCGGGAATAGATCGACGTGACGCCGCCGCAATAGGCGAAGGCGCCGAAGAAGTTCAATGAATTCGCATGGCAAAACGGCATGACGAGCAGCCCGCCGTCCGTGCTCTGCAACCCTAGCTCGAGCTCGGTCACCAAGGAGAGCATCGCGCCGCTATTGTTGCTGCGGACCACTCCCTTGGGTTTGCCGGTCGTGCCGGAGGTGTACATCAACGTCCAGGGATCGGCGGCTGCGGCCTGCTGCGCCGGTTCGCCGTCGCTCGCCGCGCCCAATAGCTGCTCGTAGTCGCGGTATCCCGGTGGGCAGGGCCGCGCGCCGAAATGAATGTAGTTGCCGGAGGGGATGGGAAGGCCAGTGCGAATTTCCTCGACGGCCCCGGCCAGCTCGTCCTGCACGATCAGCGCCGCCGGCGTGGCGTCCTCGATGATGAAGCGTATTTCGGGACCGACGAGACGGAAGTTGATCGGCAGGACGATCAGCCCGGCCTTGGCCGCGGCCATGTAGAATTCGACCCACTCGAGCGTGTTGTAGGCGAGCACCGCGAAACGGTCGCCTTTTTTCAGGCCGATGCCGAGCAGCGCGTTCGCCAAGCGGCAGGTGCGCTGATTCCACTGGGAGAAGGTCAGGCTGCGTTCGAGGTCGCGGGCGCCCAGGTCGTTCGGACGCAGGCGCGCGTGGACGGACAGCATCTGGCCGACGTGCAGAAGTTCCTTCATCTTGGCCTTCGCTCCAGGGCAATCGCTTGAAGGGCGATCACGCTGATTGCCGGAGCAGAGCTTCGAGGTAGGCGGTATCCCAAGCGGCGGATTTCCGGCGGACCTTGAGGCTATGTTTGTCCTTTGGCCGGCGCAGGAGGTTCATCGCCATGTGCCGGACGGTGGCCATGTTTTGCGGCCCGGCGCCGGATCGCAGGCGGTTGAGGTCCTCGTGGAACACGACGTCGAGCACCCAGTGCAGGCGGTTTTCGACATGCCAGTGGCACCGCACGGCGTGGGCGAACAGCTTGGCTTCGAGTGGCATGGAAGACAGGAAGTAGCGCCGTTCCAGACTTGTGCTGCCGTTGCGCTCGACCTCAGCCTCGACCACCGCGATAGCGCGCAGGCCGGGGAAGCGCGGCTCGCCTGGGAAGCGCCGTGCGGTGGTCAGCCAGCCCACGTCGTGGCTGATCCGATGACGGCGGACCTCGATCCGGCCGTGGTCGCCGTCGGTCGTCTCGAAGCGGCTGTGAATGATAGCAGCCGGGTCGTCGAGGTAGCGCCTGATCTCGTCGTGCAGGCTGGGCTGGTTGTCTTTGACCGCGAGCAGGTAGTCGCCGCCGCGGTCGAGGATGGCTTGGGCGATCTTGGTCTGGGTGCCCATGGCGTCGATGGTGACGAGCGCGCCGGTAAGGGCGAGGCGTTCGAGCAGCAGCGGGATAGCGGTGATCTCGTTCGACTTGGCCTCGCACGCCTGCTGGCCGAGCACGAGACGCTGACTGCTGGCCCAGGCGGACACCATGTGCAGCGGCCCACGGTCCTTGCTGCGGTCATGCGTGCGTCGCGAGGTCTTGCCGTCGATGGCGACGATCTCGGGGGCGGTGCTGGCCGGGGCTGGCTCGCGCAAGCCCTCGACCCAGGCGGTGAAACACTGGGCAAAGAGCGTCCCGTCGATGGCGTTGATGATGTCGTTCAGGGTGTCGTGGCTGGGGATCCCGGCCTTGTAGGGCAGCAGGCGGCGGAGGAAGTCCTGGTGCATCTGACCCCAGCGCCTGATCTCCACGAAATCCTCAGCCCCGGCCAGCGTGCCGCACAGCACCAACAGAAGGACTTCCGGCAACGGAAACAGAACCTTCCAGGCCTGGCGCGGGTCCTCCAACGCAGCAAAGTGTTCGATCAGCGATGCACCGGACATCGGGAAACCTCCTCAACGAGAGGTCCCCTATGAATCAGACTTCAGACCGCGACAAAATCCCCGAACCGTTCAAGCGATTGCCCTGGCCTTCGCTCCCTAATCTTGCGCTACGTTGCCTATTTGTTGACCAGCCTGGCGGGGATCGTGAGGATCAAAGCGCCGCCGGCCGCGATGAGCGCCGCGAAAAAGTATAGGCTCGACGAGGTGCTGTGGGTCAGGTCGGTCATCAAGCCGACCAGGAACGTGCTGGCAAACCCGCCGATATTGCCGAGCGAGTTGATCAGCGCGATGCCGGCCGCCGCGGCTGCGCCACCCAGGAACGAGGCCGGAAGCGCCCAGAAACATGACTGGGCCGTCGACACCCCGGCCGCCCCGAGCGTCAGGCCGACCATCGCCACCACGGTGTTGCCGCTCGCGGCGGCCGTCAGCGCGAGCCCGGCGGCGGTGACCAGGCACGGGATGACGGTATGCCAGCGCCGTTCACGCCGCCGGTCGCCGCTCTGGTTCACAGGGATCATGGCGATGATCGCGGCCGTGTAGGGGATCGCCGTTAGGGCACCGATGGTGAGCGGATCGGCGACGCCGGTCTGCTTGATGATGGTCGGTAGCCAGAAGCTGATGATGTAGATGCCGCTTGCGATGGTGAAATAGATCAACCCGAGCAGCCAGACCCGTCCGGTCTTGAACGCGGCGGCGAGATGAGTGTGGCCTTGCTTCTCCTCGGCTTCGTGCGCGATGTCCTGGGCGATCATCTGCTTCTCGCCCGCGGTCAACCACTTCGCGTGGTCGACGCGGTCGTCGAGATACAGCAGCGTCACGATGCCGAGGATGATCGACGGGACCGTCTCGACGATGAACAGCCATTGCCAGCCGCTGAGGCCGTAGGCGCCGCTGATCGTATTCAGGATCCAGCCGGATAGGGGACCGCCGAAGATGCTGGCCATGGGGATTGCGGCGAGGAAGATGGCGGTGATGCGGCCGCGCCGGTTCGCCGGGAACCAGTGGGTGAGATAGAGCAGCACGCCGGGGATGAAGCCCGCCTCTGCGACGCCCAGCAGGAAACGCAGGATATAGAACGACACCGGCGTTACGACGAACGCCATCGCGCCGGAGATCAACGCCCAGGTTATCATGATGCGCGCGATCCAGAGCCGGGCGCCGACCTTGTGCATGACGATGTTGCTTGGCACCTCGAACAGCACGTAGCCGAGGAAGAAGATGCCGGCGCCGAAGCCATAGACCGTCTCGCTGTAGTTTAGTTCCTTGAGCATTTGCAGCTTGGCGAAGCCGACGTTGACGCGGTCTAGATAGGCGGCGAGGTAGCATAGGAACAGGAAAGGCACGATGCGCGTGGTTACCTTGCGGTAGGTTTGCTCCTTCGTTTCCAGTATTCGGCTTGCGAACGCTGCTTGCGCCTGGTTTTGCATTTTCTCCTCCCAGATTGTTTTTTCATTTTGCTTGTATATTGGCGGCGGTCTCGACGGCTGCATCGTTCTGCAACCGCATTCTGAATTCAGAATACCAAACACAGGTCGCTGCGTGGCGTCAATGTATTTTGCACTCTGAATTCGGAATTTGGTAAGGTGGGATGGCGGCCCGTGCCGCACCAACGAAAGCAGGATCATGCGCACTCTGGCCAGCCGTCCCACGCGCGTCGAGCAAGTCTATGACGAGCTGCTGGCCGCCATCACCGATGGCCGGCTGCAACCGAACGAACGCCTGATTCAGGACGAGCTGGCAAACAAGCTCGGCGTCTCGCGGCAGCCCATCCAGCAAGCCTTGCTGCTGCTCAGGAATGACGGCTTGGTGCGTGAGGCGCCTGGACGCGGCTTGATCGTGGCTGCCCTCGACGCCGACGTTGCCCGCGACCTGTATGAAATCCGGGCTGCGCTTGAGGGATTGGCCGGGCGCCTTGCCGCGCAGCGCGGCGCCGGACGGGCGAAAGCAGCCGGGTACACGCTTTTGGAGGCGGGCCGGGCGGCGGTGAAGTCCAGGTCAGTGTCCCGCATGGTGGCCGCCGACGTGAAGTTCCACCATCTGATTTACGAGCTGTCGGGCAACGCGCTCATCGAGGAGACCGCGGCGCCGCACTGGCGTCACATGCGCCGGATCATGGGCGAGGTGCTGATGCTGGACGACACGCCGCGGCGGATTTGGGACGAACATAAGATGATCTTGGACGCCGTGGTCGCAGGCGACGCCCAGGAAGCCGAACAGCTCGGCAAGCGTCACATTCTGAATTCGGTCGACGTCTTCATCGCGCGGCTGAAGCATCGAAGCGATTGGGCCGGGGGACGCGAGCGGGCGAGCTGAAGCGCCGCGCCGACTGAGTTCAACGTGCGTTGCTGCGCTTTACCGGAACAGGATGTGGTTCTCTGGTTTATTGCACAGGTTCCAGCAATGCGGCTCCCGCCAGCGGTTCTCGTCGTCTCGGCTTGAGCGGAGTTCTTGTGGCATTACCGCTGCAGATTACCTGAAAAGCAAGGTGAACGAGCTATGGGTATTTATCAAGCATGGGCAGAAGAACGAGGCAGCTTGGCCCGATCGCTCGGGGGCGGAGCGCTGGGAGGTTCATATGCCGACGGCGCAATTATTCTGTGCGCCGCAATTGGTGCGATGGCTTCCCGCCTGTGGAAACCATCTTCGGGAGCGGACGCGAAGCGCTTTGTTGAAATCGTCACCTGCTTCCGTATGGGAGGCCCGGACACAACACGTGTGAGCGCGCCACTTCTGGCAGCCGAATGCCCTCAACTCCGCCACCGCCTCGGAGTAGGTGAGACGTCCCTCTATCTGACGGGCCACATGGACAGGTTGGAGGCGGACGTGCGCGAGATGTGCGCTGCCGCCAACATCCCGGATTGTGAAAAGGCCATCCGCCGATACTCCTATGCCAGCTTGCTCTACAAGCAAGTGCGATGCGGCTTCGTCCATGAATACCGGCCGGGAGAAAATGCGGCCGAGGGCGACGGACTCAGAGGAATCGCTGGCCTGGAAGGCGATGAGATTTCATACGTTAACATTCTTGAAGAACACGACGGCGTGCTGGCTGCCAAGCGCCTCATCCACTTTCCCTTGGAATGGATTAGCGCGGTCGTGCTAGCGGTCGCGACGGGAATCGAAGACGAACGTTCCAGACAGGACAAGCCTGCCTATGAAAACCTTGGCCTTGCAATACCTGACGCTTGGTGGGTAGACGGCGGCTGATTACCCTCGCTTCAAGCCCTTTGGGGCGCGACCCGCATCATCAAAAGGATAGGATAGAAATTTGTCGGCATGCTGTCGCCTAGCAGTCGTGGGAGTGCTGCTCTTACGAACATTAACCGTGAACGCCATCGCGCAAACGGGTCTTCCCATGCAGCCTAATAACCGGGTTGCGATTGTTACCGGGAATGCTTTGCTCGAAGCTTGTCGATCAGCCGAGGACCGAATCTTCTGTAGCGGCTACATCGCGGGGATAGCTGACGCCATCAACAATAGCCCGTTCTCTATAGTCCGGCCCGATAAAGACAACCGCAGAATGGCGCGTGTCTGCACAACAAAGCATGTTCAGTTACAACAATTGGTAGAGGTCGTCGTCCGCTTTCTCGGCAGACATCCTGAGATGCGACATTACGCGGCCGCTGCTCTAGTCGGCGCTGCGCTGTCAGATGCATTTCCATGTGCCGAGTGAGCGCGAGACGCTCCGTGCATAAAGAAAGATTTATGCTTCATAAATTGGAGCGAAGTCGGACAACAGCTTATGCTATGTGGAAGTCCGGCGCGAACGTTGCCATCGATTTTGATACGATTAGTTAACAGGTTTGTTGGCATGGCAACAACAGCGTTCATTCACATAAGGCAGCCCGCCAGCCCAAGGCGGGACGCTGTAGCCGACGAACCCAGCTTAGCAGCGTCAAGGTCAGCAAATAGGGCCGCGCCTGCAAGGACTGCATCCCGGTCAACATGCTCGGTCGGACGGTTACACCCCGAGTCGCTGGATGTTCTGTTCGTAACGCTTCACGAGTTCCGGCGCCAGTTCATAGAGTTCCTGGCGCAGCCGGGCTGGCGCCATTGCAATCACGCCTCCGTCGGGCGCATCTAGGTTCATATCTATCGTATATCGAGCGAGATCCTGGCTTGGCGGTTCAGGCGCAACGCAAACGCCCCCTGTCGGTTGAGTGCAGCCCCTTCCTCTTGCTCGAGAAGCCTGACCCCGAGCGGCAGCGGCGCACTCGGCGACCAAGGAACCGAAGTTATATAGGCGACCAAGGCAAGCGGCAAACGCACCGCGAGGCAGCAGCAGACATGAGAAAGCTCGGGCTGGCGGTGATTTTCTGTCGTCAAGAACAGGATTTCGACGAACGCGCCTTCCGAAATCACTCGGCGTCATTCAGCATCGGGGATGGCGAACAACTTGTCCATCAGCTTCGACCGTTCGGCGTAGCGCTCGTCCGACTCGCCTTCGGTCCGCATAAGGACACCGGGGTCGAGCGCGGCGGCTTCTTTCGAGACAAACATGGTAATCACGCGGGCAACCCCCTCCTTAGCTTCCATGTCTCGCAAAAAGGCTCTTTCAACCGGATCAAGGGCCGACCACCTCACCCGGCATAAAGCTCTTCGACCGTGATGGCGATCCCAGGTGGATCGAGGGTGATCGGGCCGTTGACGACGACAAGCGTGTCGATGCGGGTGCCGGTCCGGCGGTGATGGGTGACCGTTCGCCGGATTGGATGCACGATCAGGTAATGCGCAACCGAGGGCACGCGAAAATAGTCGGCCAGCTTGCCTCCGGTGTCCGTCGCCGCGGTGCCAGGGGAGAGCACTTCAACGACAATTACCGGGTTCGGCGCCGCAACGGCATCGTCGGCCATCGCCTCGCCGCAGTTCACAAGCGCGTCCGGCTCGTAGTCGCTGTCGCCGGTTTCGACAGTCGCGCCATCGGGCAAGGCCTGGCACTCGACGCCAGCGATGGCGCGGTCCAGCGCCTTGTAAACCGCTCCCTTGACCCGAAGGTGCGCACCGCGTTCCGGTGCCATGGCAACGATGCGGCCGTCCACCCGCTCGTAGCGGCCAGTCGGCTGCGCCTCACACCACCGCCGGAACTCCTCGCGGGAGTAGTAGCGGTCGATCCCAGGCAGGCGAAAGGTCATCTGGCGCTCCGATCGCATCTGGCGTCATGACAGCTTGCTGCGGTCTCGGGCCGGATGGTGCGCCCGCAATAGGCCACGATCAACGCTCCTTCACATACGGCACCCCGCTGGCCCGGGGCGGCACGCTGCGGCCGACGAACCCCGCAAGCAGCACCACGGTCAGCAAATATGGCAGTGCCTGCACCGCCTCAACTGGGAATGCGCCGATGCCGGGCAGCACTACGCCCTGCAGGCGGATGGCGGCAGCATCCAGCAGCCCAAAACCCAGGCAGGCCAACAGGATCGGCCACGGCCGCCAGCCGCCCAGGATCATCGCCGCCAACGCAATATAGCCGCGCCCGGCGATCATGTCGCGCCCGAACCCCGCACCCTGCGCAGTGGCGACCGCGGCCCCGGCGACGCCGCACAGCACGGAGGCGATCAGCACCGCCGCATAGCGCAGCCGCGCCACCGAAATGCCGGCGGTGTCGATGGCCGCGGGATGCTCGCCGCAGGCCCGCAGCCGCAGCCCGAACCGCGTGCGCCCGAGCGCGTAGGCGCTGAGCGGCACCAACGCGAGCGCCAGGTAAACCGGCGCGGTCTGGCCGCCGATCAGCGTGCCGTAGACCCGGCCCAGCACCGGCACGCCCGCCATCGCCTCCGTCCCTGGCAGGGTGATGGGCAGGAACCGGGCCGCAGGCGGCAGCGGCGGCGTCTGTCCGCCGAGGCGGAACCAGGACAGCGCCAGCGTCGCCGTCAGCCCAGAGGCGACGATGTTGATGGCCATGCCCGAGACCACCTGGCTGCCGCGCAAGGTGACGCAGGCATAGGCGTGCACCAAGCCCAGCAGGCACGCCGCCGCCACGCCCGCGAGCAGGCCCAGCACGGCGCTGCCGGTCGGGGCGGCGCAGGCGGCGGCGGCGAACGCGCCGGCCAGCATCTTGCCCTCCAGCCCCACGTCGATCACGCCGGCGCGCTCCGACACCATGCCGGCCAGCGCCGCCAGCAGCAGCGGCGTGGCGAGCCGCAGCGTGGCGGCGAGCACGGGCAGGACGGAATCAAGCATTTCCAACCTGTCAGGCCCGGCCCAGCACGCGCACCAGCGCCGGGCGCAGCATGTTGCCCAGCGCGCCGGCGAACAGGATCACCAGGCCCTGAATCAGCACCACGATCTCGGCGGGAATGTCCGGCGCGTCGAAGGCGAGTTCCGCGCCGCCTTGCGTGAGTGCGCCGAACAGCAGCGCCGCGAACAGGATTCCGACCGGGTGGTTGCGGCCCATCAGCGCGACGGCAATGCCGGTGAAGCCGTAGCCGCCGGTGAAGCCCAGCAACAGCCGGTGCTGCGCGCCCAGCAGTTCGTTCACCGCGACGCCGCTGGCCAGCGCGCCCGATAGGGCCATGACCAGGATCGTCGTCCGCGCCTGGTCGATGCCGGCGTAGCGGGCGACTTCGGGGCTTTCGCCCATGACGCGCAGCGCGTAGCCCCAGGGAGTGCGCGAGACCAGCAGCCACACCGCCCCGGCCGCCAGCAGCGCCAGCGGCAAGGCGAGGTTGACCGGCGCCGAACTGGGGAAGCCGAATGAGGACAGCAACGGCAGCGTCGCCGCCGGGGCGAACGGACGGGTCTCCGGCGACATGGAGCCTGGCGCGATCAGCACGTTGACGACCAGATAGACCGTGAGCGAGGCGGCGAGGAAGTTGAACATGATGGTCGTGATGACGATGTGGCTGCCGCGCCGCGCCTGCAGCCAGCCGGGAATGGCGCCCCACGCGGCGCCCCCCGCAGCGCCGCCGGCGATCGCGGCGGGCACCAGCAGGAAAGCCGGCAGCGCCTCCAGGTTCAGCGCCGCCAGCGCCATGCCCAGCCCCGCCATCGCCGCCTGGCCCTCGGCGCCGATGTTGAACAGCCCGCCCTGGAACGCCACCGCCACCGCAAGCCCGGTAAATGCCATGTTGGTTGCGTAATACAGCGTGTAGCCGATGGCGTCTGCGGACCCGAGGCTGCCGGACGCCAGCGCATTCAGCGCCACCGCCGGGTCGTTGCCGGTGGCCAGCACCAGAAGCGCCGTGATCCCGAGCGCCAGCAGCAGGTTCAGCAAAGGCAGCAGCGCCAGCTCCGCCCAGCGCGGCAGGCTGTTCAAGCCGCATGCTCCTGGCCGACGCCGGCCATCAGCAGGCCGAGGCGCTGCTCGGTGGCGTCGGCGGCGGTGAGTTCGCCCACGATCCGCCCGTCGAACATCACTAAAATGCGGTCGGCCAAGGCAAGAATCTCGTCCAGTTCCACCGAGACCACCAGCACTGCCTTGCCGGCAGCGCGGCAGGCCAGCAGGCGTTGGTGGATGGCGTCGATGCCGCCGATGTCGACGCCGCGGGTCGGCTGCCCGACCAGCAGCACCGACGGCTCGCGCTCGATCTCGCGCCCCAGGATGAGCTTCTGCTGGTTGCCGCCGGACAGCAGCGCGGATCGCAGCGCCGGGTCGCCCGGACGCACGTCGTAGTCCTGCATCAGCCGCCTGCCGTGAGCGGTGATTTTCCCCAGCGAGAGCAGGCCGAGACGCCCGCGATACGCCGGGTCGCCCTGGTAGCCGAGGATGGCCGAGCTGCCGGCGCTGGCCTGGCGCAACAGGCCGCTGCGCAGGCGGTCCTCCGGCACATGGGCCAGCCCCTGGCGTCGCAGCGTGGCCGGGTTGAAGCCGGGTCCCGGAAAAACCGGACGGCCGCGCAAGAAAACCTCCCCGGCGCTGGGATGGCGCATGCCCGCTAGGGCTTCCAGCAGCTCGCCCTGGCCATTGCCGGCGACCCCCGCAATGCCGACGATCTCGCCGCCGCGCAGCACCAGGTCGACGCCCCGCACCCGGTCCACGCCGGCCGCATCCCGCACAACCAGGCCGCGCGCCTCCAGCAATGCGGGGCCGGGTTGCGGTGCCGGGCGGGGAACGGGCGTCGCCAGCCGGCGTCCGATCATCAGCTCGCCCAGCTCGGCGGCCGAGGTGGCGGCGGTGTCGCGATGCGCCACCATCTGCCCGGCGCGCATCACCGAGACGCGGTCGGTGACGGCCATGATCTCGCGCAGCTTGTGGGTGATCAGCAGCACGGTCCGGCCCTGGCTGCGCAACGCGCGCAGCACGCGGAACAGGTCGTCCGCCTCCTGCGGCGTCAACACCCCGGTCGGCTCGTCGAGGATCAGGACCTCCGCGCCGCGATACAGCGCCTTGAGGATTTCGACCCGCTGCTGCGCGCCCACCGGCAGGTCCTCGACGCGCGCATCGGGATCGGCGCGCAGGCCATAGGCATCGCCCAGCCGGGCCAGCTCGGCACGGGCGCGCGCTGCGCCGGCTGCCAACCGCGCGCCGCCCTCCGCGCCCAACAGCACGTTCTCCAGCACGGTGAACCGCTCCACCAGCATGAAGTGCTGGTGCACCATGTCGATGCCGAGGCGGATGGCGTCGCGGCTGTCGCGGATGGCGGCCGGGCGCCCATGCACGAGGATCTCGCCCGCGTCGGCTTGATAAAAGCCGTGCAGGATCGCCATCAGCGTCGACTTGCCGGCGCCGTTCTCGCCGACGATGCCATGGATCGTGCCGCGGCGTACGACCAGGTCCACGCCGCGGCAGGCATGCACCGTGCCAAACCGCTTCCCGATCCCACGCAGCTCGATCGCAGGAGGGGCCGCCTCCGGCTGCACCGCAGGAAGGGCCGCCTCCGGCTGCAAGATCAGTTCGGGCAGGCGTTGTCGCTCATGTAGTCGTGCACCGTCGTGCGCCCGGCGACGATGTCGGCCTTCGCCTGGTCGACGCGCCCGCGCATCTCGGCGGTGACGATGCCCGCGTTGTCGGTGTCGAAGGCCAGGCCCACGCCATCCTCCGCCAGGCCCAGCACCTGCGTCCCCGGACGCCACTTGCCGGCGCGGGCGGTTTCCAGCGCCGAGCGCGTCGCGATGTCGACCTGCTTCACCATGCTGGTCAGCACGTGGCCGGGATGCAGGTAGTTCTGGTTGGAGTCGACGCCGATGCCGAACTTGCCGGCGTCCGCCGCCGCCTGCAGCACGCCCACGCCCGTCGCTCCGGCGGCATGGAACACCACGTCGGCGCCGCGCTCGATCTGCGACCGGGCCAGCTCCGCGCCGCGCACCGGGTCGGCCCAGGCGGCCGGGGTGGAGCCCGTCATGTTCTGCAGCACCTCGATGCGCGGGTTCACGGCATGGGCGCCCTGCGCGTAGCCGCAGGCGAACTTGCGTATCAAGGGGATGTCCATGCCGCCGACGAAGCCGATCTTGCCGGTGTGGCTGCGCATGGCCGCGAGCATGCCGGCGAGGTAGCTGCCCTGCTCCTCGCGGAACAGGATTGACTGCACGTTGGGCGCGTCGGCGACGGCGTCGATGATGACGAAATGCAGCGCGGGATACTCGGCCGCCACGGCCTTCACCGCGCTCGCCTGGCTGAAGCCGACGGCAATGATCGGGTCCTGGCCGCGCCGGGCGAAGTTGCGGATCGCCTGTTCGCGCTGGGTGTCGGTTTGCGGCTCGAACTCCCGCACCGGTATGCCGCTGGCCTTGGTGAACGCCTCGGCGCCGTCGTGGACGCCCTCGTTGAACGATTTGTCCAGCTTGCCGCCCATGGAGAAGACGATCGCCGGCGTGATGTCGGCCGCGCGGGCGGCGCTTATGGACAGGAGCGCAACCAGCGCCGTGGCGAGCAGTCGTTCCATCGTGGACCCTTACTTGAACTGATGCGGCGCGAACCAGGATCGCGCTCATTGGCACCAGACTACACGGTCGCCAACGGCCCGCCATCCATCCGCACGTTCGACGTACCAATGCGGCTGGCCCGCCTTCGTTGACGCAGCCGCCGCGGTGGTCTTTTATCCCGGCGTGACGACGATACCATTCAGCTTCGAACTGTATTACGCCCCGCTCCTATAGCGGCGGGGTGCTTCGTCATCTTTCAACCGCTGTATCGCCAGCGGTTAAGTGTCCACATGGCGCCGCTGGCCTTGCAGCCCAGCAGGGGCCAAACCGTGCCGCACCACAGCGAATTCAATTCCCTCCCTTTCATCGGCATCATCGGCTTCGGCGCGTTCGGACGCTTGATGGCGCAGCACCTTCAGCAGCATTTCCGCCTGTGCGCCTATGACCCTGCCCTGCCGCCCGGCCCATGCGCCGACGTCAGCGGCGTCATGCTCAGCAACCTGCCGGACGCGGCAAGCTGTCGGGTCGTCGTCCTCGCAATGCCGGTCAACCGCCTGGCCGAAGCGGTCGGGGCGATCGGGCCGCATCTACGTCCGGGCACGCTCGTGCTCGATGTGGGATCGGTCAAGGTGATGCCGGCGGCGATCCTGGCGCAGGGCCTCCCCGAATACGTCGACATCGTCGCGACGCACCCGCTGTTCGGGCCGCAGAGCGCAAGCGGCGGCTTGAAGGGGCTGAAGATCGCCGTCTGCCCGGTCCGGGGCACGCGTGGGCGCGAAGTGGCCGGGTTCCTGCGCAGGGCCTTGGGCCTGCGGGTGATCATGACCACGCCCGAAGCCCATGACCGCGAGGCGGCGACGGTGCAGGGCTTGACCCACCTGATCGCCAAGGTGCTCGTCGAGATGGAGCCGCTGCCGACGCGCATGACCACAAGAAGCTTCGACCTGCTCATGCAGGCCGTGGGCATGGTCCGCCACGACGCGCCCGAGGTCTTCCAGGCGATCGAACGCTCCAACCCATACTCTCAAGCGGTGCGCAGGCGGTTCTTCGACCTGGCGTCCGCGCTCGACGCCGACCTTGCGGACAGCCCGCCGTAACCGCAGGTCCTAGGACCCGCTGAACCAGTTATATCCGCTGCTGGTTCCCCGGCCACGCGGGTCGTCCCAATATCCGCCGCGATTTTCGTCGCCGACCCAAATGGAGGTGATCAGCTTGGGGTTCTTGAACCCGAGCTTGGTCGCCACCCGCAGCTTCAGCGGAAAACCATACTTCGGCAGCAAGATCTCGTCGTTCACCTTGGTCGACAGCAGGGTCTGCGGATGCAGGGCGCTCGGCATGTCGATGCCGCAGGTGTATTTGTCCGCGCACTCGAAAAACACGTACTTCGCCGAAAGGTCCGCATCCACGCGGCTCAGGAAATCGCGGAACGGGATGCCGGTCCATTTGCCGACGGCGCTCCAGCCCTCGACGCAGACGTGCCGGGTGATCTGGCTGACCTGCGGCAGGGCTTGCAACTGCTCCACCGTCCAAGGGCCCTTGCGCCCGATCGCCCCAGAAAGCTGCAGGCGGTAGGCGGCGGGGTTCACCACCGGGGTGTCCTCGGCCGGGTAGAATGCGTTGTAGCGCCAGGGACGGCGCACGTCCGCCTCGGCGTACTCGCGCGCCAAGGTGTTCGGGTTGAACAGCAGCGCCTGCACGCGGTCGTTGAACCGGGACATGGCGACGAGCGCCGCCTGCACGGCGTTGCCGTCGGTGATGTCGCAGCCCGTCAGCAAGGTCAGCGCCCCAAGGCTGAGGCCGCGGCGCAGCAGCAGCCGGCGCTCGATGCCGCGCGCCTCGGGGGATTGCAGCAACGCCTGCGCATCGCTGCGGGAGAGCGGGGTCTTGGACATGGCGGTCCCTATTCGGCCGGGGTTGCGTTGGTTTCGGGTTCGACCCGGCCATAGCCGGTGATCATGGGCGGCAGCACCTTTGGCACCAACACGACCAGGGCGACATGGACGACCACGAAGCCGACGATCCCCGCCATGCCGAGGAAATGCACCACCCGCGCGCTGTCATAGCCGCCGAACAGCCAGGTGAGCGGGTAGAGCTGCACCGGCTTCCAGATTGCGAAACCGCTCAGCAGCATCAGCAGGGTCAGCAGGGTGACGACAATATACAGCAGCCGCTGCACCGCGTTGCGCACGCCGAGCCGGTGCTCGAGGTGGCCGCTCAGCGCCGCTTTCAGGTCGCTCGTGACCTCGGCGACGGTAACGGGCAAGTAATGGCGGCGGTAATGGCCGGAGACGATGCCGTACGCCGCTGCGACGATGAAGCTGATGAGCAATAGCCACAGGCCGGTGAAATGCCATTGCAGCGCGCCGGCAAGCCCCTCCTCGTTGTGCACCGCCTGCGAGAGTTCGCGCACCCCGCCCAGCGTCATCCAAAATGGGAAGTACAACCAGCCGAAGATCGGGTCCCAGTCGTAGATGCGCCACCCGCTGCCCACCATGACCAGGATGGCCAGTGCGCTCAGCCAATGGGTCAGGCGGACGGTCAGCGGATGCAGGCGGACCAAGGGCGGACGTTGCGTCCTTACCGCAGTAATTGGCGCCGCAGTAATCTGCGCCGCGGTGATCGGCACGTTCGTCATCCTGCGTCCTTTCGTCCGGAATGCTCCGGGAACGACGGCCACCTTGGCCCTTCCGAGGTGCGAGGCGCAACAAGATTGCCGCTGGTCGGTTTGCGTTCGGTTAACTTATTCCCGTCGCGATCAGGATAAAGCCGGTCAGCACCAGCGCGCCGCTCCATAGCAGGTCGAAGTTGATCCAGCCCCGCCGCAGGATGCCGACGCCGAGCCATTCATAGACGACCAGCGCAACCAGCCCTGTCACCACCAGCGTCGCCAGCGTGTGCAGGCCGACGGCCGCGAGCGAAATCAGCATCGATGTTTTGCCCAAGGCCGGCATTCCCGTGCACAACGGAATCAGCGCCGGCAGCAGCATCAGCCCGGCCCCATGCGCGGTCGCCATGACGAACGACCACAGCGCCAGGCCCGCAAGCCCGGTCGTCATACCGACGCGGACGCGGTGCCGATGGCCATACAACCCGTGATACGCCGCCCAGAGCAGCAGCACCACGCCCGCAACCACGCGAACGGCGCGCGCATCGATGACGGCCCCCATCGCCAGCACCGACGCGGCGACCAGCCAGATCGACAGCGCATGTCCGAGCGCCATCGGCGGCAGCGACATCAGCACGACCCGGCGGCTATGGCGGTGCATGCCGAGCGCCACGGCGAACAGCCAGCCCATGGCCGGGTTGAGCCCATGGAAGGCCCCGAGGCCGGCAACGGCGAGCCAGGGCCAGGCGGAAGCTATGGGAAGCAGTACGAGTCCGAGGAGCAGTCGCCGCCCTCCAGGCGGATCTGGTGCGGACGGTGCGTCTTCGGCCATTCGATGAAGAAATCGGGGTCGAACTCGATGCCGCCTTCAGGCTTGGCGTCGAGCTTCACCATCCAGCCGTCGATCCCGTCCGGGTAGAACTGGTCGTCGATGGCCCCATACAGCGAGTTGGTGAAATAGACCCGCTTGCCGTCGCGGCTGACCTCCACCATCTGCGGCCCGCCGTTGAGCCTGCCGTTCCCGGCTTTCGGATGGGTCGCGCCGGACGCGATGCCGCCGATCCGCACGGTGCCGACGAGCTTTGGCGCAAATGGGTCGGACACGTCGTATTGCCGC
The DNA here is from genome assembly GCA_965277495.1 of Acetobacteraceae bacterium. Taxonomy (GTDB): domain Bacteria; phylum Pseudomonadota; class Alphaproteobacteria; order Acetobacterales; family Acetobacteraceae; genus CAHJXG01. The sequence goes on from OZ255824.1 coordinate 927,181, forward strand.
AGGTCGCCGGTGCCCCAGCACGAGACATACAGGAAACGGTCGTCCATCGAGAGGTCGATATCGGTGACGAGCGGCGGCACCGCGCCGAACCCCTTCAGCATGTCCGGCAACACGGCGGGGTCGGCCGGTTCGGCGGGAATTTCGATAATTTTGCGCACCGCCCAGGCGCCGTTCTCGCGATACCAGGTCCAGATCGATGCCGAGAGGTCCTTGAGGCTGATCACCGAGTTGACGAAGCCGTAAGCCTTGGTCGGGTCATGCGCCGGGCGCAGCTCGAACACGAGCTGGTTCTCGGCCCCGAAATCGATCTCCTGCTTGTGCTTGCGTGAGTGCAGGTCCCAGAAATGCAGCTTGTGGCCGTAGTTGCCGCCGAGCAGGATTTCCGGCACCAGGCCGTTCTCGAACGTCGCCGGCAGGCCCCATTCGCTGGTGACCATCGTATCGTGGCCGAGATGCCACCACACATCATAGGCAAGCCGCTGCGGCCCGCGGTCGATCTCCCATTGGCCGCGAATGTCGAAGGTTTCGTGGTCCATCAGGAACACGCCGCCGGGCGCCCCGCCCTGCGCGTTGCCGAGGGCGGCGACGTAGATGCCTTCGGGGCCGCAATGGATGGTGTGCGGGCGGGTGTAGCCGGACCGCTCCGCCACCTCCGCCGGCTCTAGCACGCGGATGATCGGCGGCTGGCGCGGGTTGGCCTTCACGTCGAGGATGTGGATGCGCGACGAGCGCAGGCCCGGCACCACCAGGCAGCGCCGCTCGGAGTGCGGATGCGGCGCGTTCGGGCACAGGCAGGCGCTGCAGGCGTTCCAGCCGAAATGGTGCAGCTCGTCGCCGGTGTTCGGCATCGCCACGGTGCCGACCACCTGCGAGTAGGTGGCCGAGCCCGGCGCCACGTCGACCACGGTGATGGCGTCCGGAACCTGGCGCGTCGGGTCGAAGCTCGCGACATAGGCCAGCGTTTCCGGAGGCGCTTTCATGGCCATGCGCGGCGAGGGGTAGAAAGTCGGGTCCGGCGTCCATTTTGCCATCGTCGTGCCCTCCTGTTTTACCCGAGCCTAGTCCCGCCGCCGCGGCCGGTGCAACGATTTCTCCCCGCGTCAATCGACAAGCGACTGATAGACCAAGTCCCGGAACGCGAACCGGTAATACAGCCGCTGCCCCGGCGCCTGGATCAGCATGATCGGCACCAGCTTCTCCTTCGGGTCGACCCAGAACGCCGTACCCGCCGCGCCACCCCAGTTGAACTCGCCGACGCTGCCAGGATAGGAGGCCATGCCGGGCTGCGTCCGCACCGCGACGGTCAGGCCAAAGCCATACCCCGGGCCCGGCGCGAAGTTCGGCCCCTGCGACAGTGCCGGGCCCAGATGGTCGGACGCCATCAGCTCGACCGTCTTGCGCGACAGCAGGCGCACTCCGTTTCCCTCGCCGCCGTTCGCCAGCATCAGCGCGAACCGCATGTAGTCCGACGCCGTCGACAGCAGCCCCTCTCCGCCGCCGAGAAAAATGCGCGGCTGCGTGACATCGGTAAGCTGCGCCGTCTGCTTGGTGTCGGGATCAGGCCCCGGCTGCGCCACGCGGTCGAGCTTGTCCTTCGGCACATTGAAAAACGTGTCGGTCATGCCGAGCGGCTTGAAAATCCGTTCGTCCATGAAGGCGTCAGCGCGCTGGCCGGACACCACTTCGACCAACGCCAGCAGCACGTCGATCGAGCGTCCGTATTCCCAGCTCGTGCCGGGCTGGAACATGAGCGGCAGCTTGCCGATCTCTTCCACGACCTGCTGGTCGGTGAGCCGGGCGGAAAGCGGCTTCTGGCCCGCCGCGCCCAGTTGGATGCCGATCCCCGCCTTCGTCATCGCCTGCTCGGCCGCCGAGCTGCCGGCGCCGTAGGTGATGCCCGAGGTGTGGCGCATCAGGTCCTGGATGGTGATCTCGCGGTTGGCCGGGACCGTGGAGGCGACCCGCCTGCCCTGCCCGTCGACGGTCTCGATCATCACCTTCGGGTTCTTCAGCGCCGGCAGATATTTCGACACCGGATCGCTCAGCCGGAGCTTGCCCTCCTCCATCAGCATCAGCACCGCCACGCCGGTGATCGGCTTGGTCATTGAATACATGCGGAAGATGCTGTCCTTTTGCATGGGCGCCCCGGTCTCCGGGTCACGCACGCCGAACGCCTCGTGATAGACCACGCGTCCGTTGCGCGCGATCATGACGACGGCGCCGGGCAGGCGCTGCGCGGCCGTGTCGGCCTTGAAGAAATCGGTGATCCGGTCGAGCCGTCCGACGCCCGCCTCGGCTGGCGCCGCCGTGGGCAGGTCGGCGGCGGACAGCGGGGCAGCCAGCAGCAGCCAGCCGCATGTGGCAAACAGAACTCGTCGCAAGGCCGTCCCTCCTATTAATGGAGCGTCGTTTCCATGCGCGCTCCTCCGCCCGCATGTCCGCACATCCGGGGGTCGTCGCGCAAGGCGGCCGTTGGCCAACCGGGCGGTCCGGCTGGGCCGTCAGCGGACCAGCGCCTGCATCCCGCGTTCGATGTGGTCGGTCAGGCGGTCGAGATGCGCGAGCAGGGCCTCGCTCAGCACCGCGACGCCTTCCTGGCCGGTTTTCGTGCCGAGCTGCATCAGGGCAGCCTGGAACCGGTCCCAGGCCTGCGCCGCATGGGCGAGCTCGCCGCCGATCTCGGCATTGCTGAGCGGCAGGCCGCTTAAGTAAGCAAAGCCCTCGACCAGCTCGGCCCTGGCCGCGGCCATGGCGCCCGCCGCATGGGCCGTGGCTTTTCCGCTCAGCAGCGTGCTCATCAGCGCCGCCTTGGCCAGGCGTTGCGACAGCATGCGCTGGCGGCCCGCGACGTTGATGACGTGCAGCGCGGCCGCCAATCCGACGATCTCCAGGTTGGCGGTCAACTGTTCGGCCCGCAGCAGCATCCGCTCCGCCAGCCGGTCGACCTCCGGCAGGCGGCTGGCCAGCGCCGGCGCGTCGAGCGCGGTCCGCAGCGGCTTCCACGGCGCCAGCACAGCGTCCAGCAGGTCGCCGAAGGTCGGCTTCGACAGGCTGCGCGCGAGGATGGCCAGGTTGCCGTCGACCAGGCCGATGGAGTCCGTGAACAACCCCTTGGTCTCATTGGGGCGAACCCCGGCGCAGGTCAGCGCATAGAGCTTCACCAACCGTTGCGACAGCATCCGCAATTGGCCCGCGCGGTTGATCGCCTCGGCATAGCGGGCGGAGTCGATGACCTGTTGCGACACCTGGCCGATGCGCTGCATCCGGTGCATCGCCGCACTGCGCAGCGCACGGTAGGCCTCCTCCTCGCGGAGCTGGCGTGCGCCCATCAGGATGCCCTTCGCCCGGTCGACCAGCTTCCGCTCGGCGAAGCGCTGGTTCACCTCGGTCAATTCCGTCCGGATCAGCTCGTCATGGCTGAAACGCGCCTGCGCCAAATGCAGCACCGAACGGAGCCGGTTCTGGCTATATCCGTTCACGACGTAGGCATGGACACCCGACCGGGTGGCGAGCGCGATGTTCCCCGCATCGGGGTCGCTGGTGAACATCGCCACCGGGCATGGCGCAGCGGCCTTGATGGCGGCGATGCTCTCAAAAAGGGCAGCGGTCGGGTTGCTTTCATAAATCACGACCAATTCTGGCGAGTTTTTTACCACGTCCTGCAAAAGATTTGTGCATTCGGAGACTGCGAGCACCTCGATCCCGACCGCATCGAGATCCTCGGCGAGTGGCGGCGCACCCGGCCCGTGGCTCGACGATAGCAGGGCAGATGTCATCAACCGCGGCCTCTCCAGTTTTGGCTGGACAGCAAGACGCAAGTTCCGCACCATCCCGGGCGGTTGGCACGAGGCGTGCATACGATGCCGCAGGGCGCACTGACGTGCCCTGACTAACGCGAACGCACTGCGCGTCGTGTCCACATTGGCGTGGGCAGCTTGTGCCTCCCGCCTCGGTATGCCCGGGGCAGCTTCAAGGAGGTCGATATGACCGAGACCGCTACGATCGAGACGAACAACGCCCTGTTGGTCAAGAATAACGCCCTGTTGCAGTCCAATGCCGCCGCCTTGAAAGGCAACCACGCCGTGCTGGAGGCCAACAGCGAGATCGTCGCCGGCAACAGCAGCATGCTCGCCGCCAACAAGCGCGTCGTCACGTCCAACGCCGAGATGCTGGCGTCCAACAATGCGCTGCTCGAGTCCAACAAGGTTACCGTCGTCGAGAACCACAACCTGCTGACTGCCAACTCGGCGGCCATCAAGGGCAACTCCGCCACCATCGAGGCCAACCGCAAGGCGCTGGCCGGCAACTCGGACAAGATTGGCGCCAACAGCGAGGTCCTGGCCCGGAACTCCGCCATGATTGCGGACAACCGCGCCACGGTCGCCGCGAACAGCGAGGCGCTGGCGGGCAACCACGGCCTGCTCGAAGGCAACAAGGACCTGCTCGGCGCCAACAACGCCAAGCTGGCGGCCAATGCCGACACCTTGGCGCGCAACCACGCGGTGCTCGTCGCCAACGCGGCGTCCGTGGCCGGCAATGCCGAGACGCTCATGTCGAACCATTCTCTGCTCGAGGCCAACAGCCGGCTGCTGAAGTCCAATGCGGACATGATGCGTTCGAACCACGATCTGCTGCTGGCCATCGCGGCCAAGCTCGGCGTCGCGGCATAGCCTTTCCGGCCCTGTCCCACCCTGCCCGGGCAGCCAGCCTGCCGGGGCAGTCCCTTGTGACCCATACCTGTTCCGGAACCGCCCCATGATCTCGCAAAAAGCCACGAAGATCGACCTGTTCAGTTTCTCCACCCCGCAAATGCGCGCCTTCCACCTGACCTGGGTGGCATTCTTCGTCTGCTTCTTCGCCTGGTTCGCCGTCGCGCCGCTGATGCCCGTCATTAAGGGCGAGTTCCATCTGACCGCCGACCAGATCGCCAACATCAACATCGCCGCCGTCGGCGTCACCATCCTGGTGCGCATGGCCATCGGCCCAATGTGCGACAAATGGGGGCCGCGCATCACCTACACGGCGCTGTTGGTGCTCGGCGCCATCCCGGTGATGGGCATCGCCTTCGCCACCTCGTATGAAAGCTTCCTGATCTTCCGCCTCGCCATCGGCGCGATCGGCGCGAGCTTCGTCATCACCCAGTTCCACACGTCCGTCATGTTCGCGCCCAACGTGGTCGGCACGGCCAACGCGACCGTCGGCGGCTGGGGCAATGCCGGCGGCGGCGTGACCCAGAGCGTCATGCCGCTGATCCTGGCCGCGATCGTCAGCCTCGGCGTGCAGCAGTCGATGGGTTGGCGCATGGCGATGTTCGTGCCCGGCGCCATGATGCTGATCGTGGCGGTGCTGTATTGGCGCTACACGCAGGACACGCCCGAGGGCAACATCCTCGAACTGCGCGCCCGCGGCATCACCGTCGATTCCGGCAAGAAGGGCGGCCTCGCGGTGTTCAAGCAGGCAATGGCGAACTACCGGGTTTGGATGCTGGCGATCACCTATGGCGCCTGTTTCGGCGTCGAGATCTTCATCCACGCCGTCGCTGCCAGCTACTATGTGGACCGCTTCGGCTTGACGCTGACATCGGCCGGGCTCGCGGCCGGCAGCTTCGGCCTGCTGGCACTGTTCGCCCGCGCGCTGGGCGGCCTCGCGTCCGACCGCGTTGCCCGCAACTTTGGGCTCGATGGCCGCACGATGCTGCTGTGCCTGCTGATGGTCGGCGAGGGCGTGGGCCTGCTGGCGTTCTCCAGCATGGACACCGTGGTGCCGGCGATCATCGCCATGCTGGCCTTCGGCATGTTCACCCATATGGCCTGCGGCTCGACCTACGCGCTGGTGCCGTTCATCGACCGCAAGGCGCTGGGCGGCGTCGCCGGCATCATCGGGGCTGGCGGCAACGTTGGCGCAGTGGCGGCCGGGTTCCTGCTGAAGGCGTCGGGCAGCCTGCCGCAGGCTTTGTATATCCTGGGCTGGACCGTCCTGTGCTGCGCGCTGTGCGCCGCCGCGGTGCGGTTCTCGTCCGCGCACAAGCAGGCGGAGCAGCAGCTTTACAACCAGGCGTTGGCTCAGCGCATGGGCGTGGATGCAGGGTCGGGCATGATAGCGGCATCCTAAACGGTCGCCCAGGCTGGCTGCGGGAGAGCGATTGCGCCCGCGCCAGCCTCTGGGCTGCCTGGCACGGCAGCATACTTAGAATGCCCAAGTCTTGCGCTTATGCTTCGGGATATGCTCATCATGTATGCAGCGTTACTTTTGCGAACACGTTTGTGAGCAGCCTTAGCGTGTTTCCTACTTGGCTAACCCCCATCTGCCCGGTATTGGTCTCATTGAAATGCATGACGTCTTTTATGATGCGGATGCACCAACAGGATTGATGGACAGCAATACCGCGATCACGACAATCACGGCCACGCACTGCCCGTATTGCGCGCTGCAGTGCGGCATGAACGTCGTCCATGACGGGACCGGCTGGGGCATCGAGGCACGGGACTTCCCCACCAACCGCGGCGGGCTTTGCCGCAAGGGCTGGACCGCAGCCACGCTGCTCAATAAGTCTGACCGCCTGCTCGGCCCGTTGCTGCGCGACAGCAAGGACGCGCCGCTGCGCCCGGCGAGCTGGAACGAGGCGCTGGACCGCGTCGCTGCTGGCATCCGGGCAATCCAGGACGCCGCCGGGCCGGACGCGGTGGCGGTGTTCGGCGGCGGCGGGCTGACGAACGAAAAGGCCTATGCCCTCGGCAAGTTCGCCCGCGTCGCATTGGGCACCGCCAACATCGACTATAACGGACGGTTCTGCATGGCCTCCAGCGCCGCCGCCGGGCTGCGCGCCTTTGGCATCGACCGCGGGATGCCGTTCCCGATCGCCGACATCGCCGGCGCGGACTGCGTGCTGCTCACCGGCGGCAACCCGGCCGAGACCATGCCGCCGATCATGCAGTGGTTCGACGAGGGCCGTACGCGCGGCGCGCAGCTTATCGTCTCCGACCCGCGCCGCACCGCGACCGCCCGCGCCGCGACGCTGCACCTGCCCCTCACCCCCGGCACCGACGCCGCATTGGCCAACGGCCTGCTGCATGTCGCGGTGGCCCGGCGCTTGATCGACATCGACTACATCGAGGCCCGCACGACCGGATGGGACCGGGTGCGCCGTGCGGTCGCCAGCTATTGGCCAGACCGGGTCGAGCGCATCACCGGCATCCCCGCGCGCGATGTCGAGCGCGCCGCCGTGCTGCTCGGAGAGGCTGCCAAGGCACTTATTCTGTCTGGCCGCGGCACGGAGCAGCAGAGCCGCGGCGTCGACAACGGGTTGGCGTTCATCAATTTGGCCTTGGCCCTCGGCCTGCCGGGCCGGCCTGGAAGCGGCTGGGGCTGCATGACCGGCCAGGGCAACGGCCAGGGCGGACGCGAGCACGGCCAGAAAGCCGACCAGCTTCCGGGCTATCGCCTGCTGGCGAACCCGGTCCATCGCGCCGAGGTCGCGTCCGTGTGGGGCGTCACGCCCGAGAGCCTGCCGCAGCCGGGCCTGTCGGCCTGCGAGATGCTGGCGGTCACCGGCGGGGCTGGGGCGCAGGTGCGCGGCCTGTTGGTGTTCGCGTGCAACCTGCTGCTGTCGGCGCCGGATGCGGCTGCGCTGCGCACGCGGCTGGGGGCGATGGACCTTCTTGTCGTCGCCGACCCGTTCTTGTCCGAGACCGCCGCCATCGCCGATGTCGTGCTGCCTGTGGCGCAATGGGCGGAGGAGGACGGCACGATGACCAACCTCGAAGGCCGCGTGCTGCTGCGGCGCAAGGCTAAGGAGCCGCCGCCGGGCGTTTGGACCGACCTGCAGGTGATTGCCGCCCTGGCCGAGCGGCTTGGCGCCGGGACGCATTTCTCCGCCGATGAGGCGACGACCGGGGCCGAGTTCCGCCGTGCCACGTCCGGCGGCCCGGCGGATTACGCTGGCGCTACATGGGACCGCGTGCAGAACGAGGCCGGCCTGTTCTGGCCATGCCCAGATACGGCGCATCCCGGCACGCCCCGGCTGTTCAACGAGCGCTTCGCCCATGCCGACGGCCTTGCCCGCTTCCATCCCATCGAATACCGCGGCTCCGCCGAACTGCCCTGCGCCGAATATCCGTTGATCCTGACCACCGGGCGGGTAATGGGCCAATACCAGACCGGCACCCAGACCCGGCGCGTGCCGGAACTCGCCGCCGCGGAGCCCGGCGCATTTGCCGAAATACATCCCGACACCGCGCGCCAGCTTGGCATCCAGGCCGGGGACGCGGTCCAACTCACGACCCGGCGCGGCACCGCCCGCGTGCCAGCCCGGCTGACGCGCGATATCCGCCGGGATACGGTCTTCATGCCGTTCCATTGGGGCGGCGAAGGCAACGCCAACCAACTCACCATCGCGGCACTCGACCCGGTGTCGCGCATTCCCGAATACAAAGCCTGCGCCGTCCGCCTGGATCGCGCGCCGCCCATTACAGGAGACCAAGCATGAGAGAGAGCACCCCCCGCATCCTGACCGGAATGCATGCCTTTGGCGGCCAAGGCTACGGTTCGCCGGTGTCGATCGGGGTGTCCTATACCGTGCCCTCCGACCGGCGCGCGCAGACGCTGTATTTCCGCGCCGGCAATAGCTCGGCCGAGATGGTCACGTTGGTGCTGATGCGCGACGGCGAGCCGATGCGCCTGTTCCCGGTCGGCGCCAAGAGTGCGATTCATATCCCGCTCGTGGTCGTCGAGGACCTCGCGCCCGAGACGAAGCTCGAATTGCTGGTGGCGGCCCCTGAGGGCACGAGCGGCATGCTCGCGCTCGATCTGGGCCTGGTCGAGGTCTAACGCCTTATTTCAACGAGCAACCTGAGCCGGCCGATAGCACAGATTGGCCGGACGTTGCTGCAGGAGACACCGATGGACGGCATGACATTCGGCAGCACCGTGCAGAAGCTGGTGGTGATCGGCAACGGGATGGCAGGCGCGCGCGCCGTGGAGGAGGTGCTGGCCCGCGGCGGCGCGGAGCAGTTCAGCATCACCATGTTCGGCGACGAGCCCTATGGCAACTACAACCGCATCCTGCTGTCGAACATCCTGAGCGGCCAGCAGGACAGCAGCGAGATCTACATCAACCCGCTGAGTTGGTACCAGGAAAACAACATTCGCCTGCACAGCGGCGCGCGCGTGACCCATATCGACCGCGCGGCCCGCATCGTCACCGCGGCGAACGGCGTCCAGGAAGAATACGACGTCCTGCTGATCGCCACCGGCAGCCGCGCCTTCATTCCGCCGATGGAGGGCATCTGGACCGCCGATGGCAAGCTGCGCCCCGGCATCTTCGCCTTCCGCACCATCGACGATTGCTCCGCCATTGTCGCCCAGGCCGCCGAGAGCAAGCGCGCCGTCGTGATCGGCGGCGGCCTGCTGGGGCTTGAAGCCGCGCGCGGCCTGTTGAATCACGGCTGCGAGGTCCACGTCATTCATTTGGCCCAGCATCTGATGGAGATGCAGCTCGACACCACTGGCGGCGCCATGCTGCGCAAGGCGATGGAGGGCATGGGCGCCCAGGTGCACCTTGGCAAGCTAACGACCACCGTGCTGCTCGACGGCGAAAAGGTGGTCGGCCTGCGCTTCAAGGATGGGACCGAGCTGGCCTGCGACATGATCGTCGTGTCCGCCGGCATCCGTCCGAATGCCGAGATCGGCAGCCGGGCCGGGCTGACGGTGGAGCGGGCAATCGTGGTGGACAACACTATGCGCAGTCCCGACGACCAACACGTCTATGCGGTCGGCGAATGCGTGCAGCATCGCGGCAAGGTCTATGGCCTGGTGGCGCCATTGTGGGACCAGGCCAAGGTGTTCGCCGACCAAGTGACCGGCGTGAATTCCAGGGCCGAGTATCTCGGCAGCAAACTCGCCACCAAGCTGAAGGTGATGGGCGTCGAGTTGGCGAGCATGGGCATCACCGAGCCGGCCAGCGAGGACGACGAGGTGATCCAGTTCAGCGAACCGAAGCGCGGCACCTACAAGAAGCTGATCGTGCGCGATGGCCGGCTGGTTGGCGGCATCCTGATGGGCGACATCAGCAAGGCGGCCTATTTGATGCAGGCGTTCGACCGCGACAGCCGCCTGCCGGACGAGCGGTTGGAGCTGTTGTTCGACCTTGGCGCCCCGGCGCAGGCGGTGACGCTCGATGAAATGCCGGCCGACGCGCAGGTCTGCAACTGCAACGGTGTGAGCAAGGCGGCGATCGGCGCCTGCGTCGCGGGCGGGGCACGCAGCGGCAGCGCGGTGATGAAGGCGACCCGCGCCGGCATGGGCTGTGGATCATGCAAGAGCCTGGTGGGCGAGCTGGTCGACTGGTTCTGCGGCGGCCAGGTCGAAGAGGATCCGAGCATCCACTACTACGTGCCCGCCATTCCGCTGGCCAAGCCGGAGCTGGTTGCCAAAATCCGCGAGCAAGGCCTGCGCTCGGTCAGCGCCGTGTTCGCGGCATTGTCCCCGACCGGCGAGGACGCGGCCAGCAAGCCGCCGCTCGCAAGCCTGTTGGCGACCATCTGGGCCGGCGAGTACGAGGACGAGCGCGATGCCCGCTTCATCAACGACCGCGTGCACGCCAACATCCAGAAGGACGGCACCTTCTCCGTCGTGCCCGAGATGGCCGGCGGCGTTTGCACGCCCGCAGAACTGATGCGCATCGCCCAGGCTGCGGTGAAGTATAACGTGCCGTTGGTGAAGATGACCGGTGGCCAGCGGATCGACCTGGTCGGCGTCGCCAAGGCCGATCTGCCCGGCATTTGGCAGGACCTCGACATGCCGGCGGGCACCGCCTGGGGCAAGAGCTACCGCACCTGCAAAAGCTGCATCGGCACCGAGTTCTGCCGGTTCGGGCTCGGCGACAGCATGGGCCTGGCGATCAAGATCGAGCGCCGGTTCCGCGGCATCGACAGCCCGGCCAAGATGAAGCTCGCCACCGCCGGCTGTCCGCGCAACTGCTCGGAGGCGCTGGTGAAGGATGTTGGCCTCGTGGCCATCGGCGACAACAAGTGGGAGATCTACATCGGCGGCGCCGCCGGGGCGCATATCCGCAAGGGCGACCTGATGTGCGTGGTCGAGGGCGAGGAGGCGGCAATGCGGCTCGCCGGACGGTTCATGCAGTACTACCGCGAGAATGCGAAGTGGAAGGAGCGCACCTACACCTTCGTGCCGCGCATCGGCCTCGAGCGGATCCGGGCGATCGTCGTCGACGACTCCGACGGGACAGCCGCAGCGCTGGACGAGGCGATGGCGGTTTCGACCGACGCAGCCTATGACCCATGGAAGCAGGAGTCTGCGGCGCCCCGCACTGCAAACCAATTCGCCGACATGGTCGAGATGGCGGGGGCGGCCGGCGATGACTGAGGCCATGCTGGAATACCGGGTCGGCCCGCTCGATGCCGTGCCGCGCGGCGAAGGGCGTGTGTTCGCGGCCGGCCCAATGCGGCTGGCGGTGTTCCGCACCCACGCCGACCAGGTGTTCGCAACCCAGGAGCGCTGCCCGCATTTGGGAGGGCCACTGGCGGATGGGCTGATCGACCAGGGCGCGGTAATCTGCCCACTGCACGACCGCACCTACGACTTGCGTACCGGCACCGGGCTGAACACGGAGTGCAGCCTGCGGACCTATCCAGCGCGGGTCGATCCGGACGGAGCCATTATCGTGAGCTTAGAGGCGGACGGGGGCTGAGGCAGCCTACGGCGGCAGATCGCACCAGGGTCGGATCGACCCTGGTTTCTTATTTACGCCATGCCGTTGATCAGGCGCGTTTGTCTTCGTTCGACCACTTCCGCGCGAGCAACGGCAGCGGATCGGTGCCCATTTCGTAGATATCGTGCATGAGCGGCTTGAGCCGCCATTCTGCTTTCAGCAGCCGCTGCACCCCGCGCTTTGAAAACAGCTCCTGCCACGGGTAGTAGCTGATGTCGCCAAGGTTTGTCGGCTGGCTATTGCCGATTGGCAGGCCCGGACGCACGAAATCCACCCCGCTGAGCCGGGCCGCCGACATGCGGTTGAAGAAACGCGGGTTGCACTCGAACATCTTCATCGAGCCGGTCCGGTCGTCGAAACGCGCATCGAAATTTGCCACGCCCGAGAATTCGATCGCCGAGACAATCTTTTGGCCCATCGCCAGCAGGTCTTCACGCGGGCTGAACTGCGTCGCGAGGAAGCGGCCAATGCCATAGCCAGCGTCGAGCTGCCCCGGGCAGACCCAGGATACCCAGTGCTTGATCACGCCATTGGTGGCGAAAACGCTCAGCGCCCAGTCCCTGCCCTCGATGAACTCCTGGACGATCGTTGCCTGGTGGTTGAAGTCACCGACGGTCTGCAGCCACTCGACGATCTCCGCTTTGTTCTGCCAAACGATGATCCCGCGCTGGCCGTAGGAGTTCACGGGCTTGACGATGACCGGGAACGCCAATTCCCGCTGAATGCGTTCGGGATCGATTTCGGCCTTGGTTTCGAAAAACAATGTCTTTGGAAGTTCCACCCCGGCCGCTTCGCACAACTGATGGAACTGCCACTTGTCATTGAGCATCGCGAGCGTGTCGGCCTCGGCCATTGGGAATACCGGCGCAAGCAAGCGGTCCTTGATCCGCGCCAGGAAAGTCAGGGCGTCGACGTCGCTCGCGATGACGCTATCCACGCCGACCTTGAGGTGCAGGTCGTTGATGGCATCGAGCACGACTTCAGGATCCGTCGTCGTATAATCCTCGGTGCCGTGCAAAACCTTGCAGCAACGCGAGAACCGCAGCGACGCCGAGCGGTTATCGTGCACGAGGTGCACCCGCGCATTCACGCTGCGGAGCGAGCGCAGGATATTATACCCGGTTCGGCCGAAATGGCAGATCAGGACGACATTGAGGCGTCCTTTCCGGCGCAATTGCGGCACAGTTGGCGCTCCAAACGAGCGCCGGCCTAAAATTGGCGAGGACAGGCCGCCATCTGCGGCAATAGAGCGGTCCTCACGGAACTGCTTGGTCGGGAGCGTTTGCATGTTCTTAGGCCGTTCCGTGAATGGTGAAGCCGCCGGCGAGTATGCGTCTGGCGGCGATGCGCGATATCGAACTGGTTGTCCAGGCCGCGGCGAGTCGGACGCAGTAGGTGAACCGCATGGAGGCGGCAAAGCTGGGCCCACTGGCACATCCTGCTGCCAGCGAGTTGTCGACGCCCGATCCAAATCGATAGTCGGACGCCGGAGCGCCGCCGAAGGTGTTGCGATCGCTGAACAGCCCGTCAACGGGTCCGCGGCGGCAAACGTCCGCATTGTATCCGGTCGCTGCAGCCAGGCGGCCTACCGCAGGATTGGCATGGCCACCGGGTCCTCGAACGTTCAAAACTACTTCTCCTTCACGTCCGCGCGCCTTTGATATCAGTCCGTGCGCGACAGGGATGAGCCAGCCGGCGCGATGCCTCGCCCATGCCGGTCCACCCGTGCCACGGGTCGAACAGGCTTTGGCGTTGCGTGTTCGCGCCGGCAACCTGCCGAACGCGCCGGGCGCCGCAGACCAGAACCACGTTTTCCAACTTGGGCCAAGCCAAAAAATGGGACGCCGTATGTAGCGCGAGGCCAAACCCTCAGATTTAGGCGCATGCGCTTTTGCGGGAATGAGCCCCCAAATCGACCGGCGCGGCCGGACTGTCATGTCGGCGTCCTGCTCCCGAAGCTCCGGATTCAACAGCACCCGGTCGGGCATACTAAGCAACATCTCGCAGGGCACCCTTGCGCGCTGCGAATAAGATGATGCGTTATCAAAGGCCCCTAAGCAGGCATTCGTTGGCCACGCCACGAATGTCTGCTTAGCTCGCCGTGACGCCATTGGCGGTCCAAATACCAGAAACGAGAGCAGCTTTTGGCGGAGATGGGCCGCGATTGACACATCGTACGAGCCGACGCCGGTCACAACGATGTCGACCACAAAAACACTCCTAGTTGGCAATGACACGGCATGATAGCCAAACGCACTAAGTAACAATTCCGGCACAGCCCGATTCCATTGGTCATTATGGACTTCTGGCCTTGTTCGATATCGCCTGAGTTTGTGAACTTTATAATGGAACCGTAAGAGCCGTTCCCGCACTCGTCTTGAGCTAAATGATCTAGGCCGTTGCGCGAAATGGCCTATGTGTCCGGAATGACCCGTCTGCTTGCCAAAACTCGGTGTTCCCTCAAGCCATGGTTTAAGCCATGCAGCTAGATGTTAAAAGCGGGATGCGGCGTGAGCGGGTTACCTCGGCCAAATGGGTCAGCCTTGGACACCCTCCAGCAATCCACCAGCGACCGCCGCCCTCAACGCCTCGTCGAAGCGGCCCGGCGTTCCGCCGCACCGCTCCAGCAGCATCATGACCATGCGCCGGATTGATTGCTGGGCATAGATCGAACCGACGCGGCGATGGAATAAGTCCCAGGCGTCTTGTTCCGATAATGGCGGCAGGATGAGGTGGACTGGGGTTGTGTCCTGGAACAGGTCAGATGCCGAGCGCTCAAAACCGTGCTCGATTTCAGGACGGCCGACTATGATCAATTGCACCGACGCATCTTTGCCGGGCATCCTGGTAAGGAGCTGCAGATAGGTGAAGCCACCCGATGGCAGGGCCTCGGCTTGGTCCGCGACCAAAACCACCCGTCTTTTGGGCAAACCCGGACGAACTGTTTCAGGTCGCGCGGCCGCGAACAACGTCTCGAAGGATTGGTCCATTCCAGACCCAACGCCGTCAAGTTGAACGATCTCCAGCGACGGACCTGCGATGCTTGCCAATGCCGCCGATAGAACGCTCGTTTTTCCCAGTGCCGCTGCCCCGGTCAGGACGATCAACGCGGACGGCCCGAGGACCGCGGCAACGAGTGCGTTGTGCACCCGTACCTGCGTTTCCGTTAGCTGGATTCCAACCTTGGGCAAAGCCTGCTTGCTGGCATGGGGCGGGGGCTGAAATTGCACACGGAGACGCTCCGGAAGCATGTCCAGCCAAGCTGCCTTAAGGACCAGGAGCGCCGCCTATGCCTCGACCGCTTTGCCGAGCTGAACGATCTCGGTTCGCACTTCGGCTACCCGTCTTTGATCGAGCCGCTCGCTGATGGCCAGCGCAAGATTGCCTAAAATTGTCCTGGCGCCGACATACGAGAGCAAATCGACCTGCTTATTCGCGAACTTGAATTTATACTCCTCCTCGCCGCATAGGAAGTCGACCTCTGAAAGTCCCTTGTCGAACGCCCACATCAAGTATTCGACCATGACCAACGTCCCTGGCGAGGCACGGTCGAAGCGCGGATCATAGGCAGCAAAGAACGCCTGCATACGCGCGCCCGAGACGATATTGAGCGATCCCGCAGCTAGCAGGTCACCGCAATAGATGCTGAAAACCCGAAGCGCGCGCTGGCCCACAAGTTCTTTGACCAGCGCACGCAGGGCAGCAGCATCATTGCTTAGGATCTGGTTGCTCTGTCCGGTATTAATCAGCCATTGCTGCTTAAGCTCGATCATGCGCTCGACGGTTGATTCGATGGCGTCGTCCGGCTCGGACACTTTCACCGTGACCGGCCCGGTTTCGCCAATGATGCGCATGCCCCGGGTATGGTTGTTGCGAGCCTTCTTGCTGAGGCCGCGAAACCATGAAGGCCCGTCCATTTTGTAGCCCTGAACCTGCAGGCTTCGAGCCGTCCGGTGACCCGGTTTAAGTTTAACCCCCTGTTGCTGCCCGCCAAGCAATTCGCTCAGCACGGCGTCAGGGCGCACGTGACTGAGATATGCAACGTCGAAACCGCCAGAAGCTGCCACGGCAGCCCAGATGCTTGCCAGGGCCTGCCCGCCATCGGTGAAGGCCGGATCGACGAGCGCATCGCAATAGTCGCTGCAATCCTTGGCCGCCCATTCCAGCACGCGGACGCCGCGATGCCAACGGGTGGCGAAGGGCATCACCGCGACCAACTCGTCATCGGCCCAGCAAAGCCCGGCGCAGAGCCGTGACTTGTCGTTAGCCGGGCGTGAGTTCCACCATGCGTCGATCCAGCCATAGCTCTGGAACACGCTCCGCTCGCCGCGCTGCCAAAGGGAATTCCAAGCAGGCCCCACCTCGGCCAGCCGGCTTGCGGCTATGACGACTTCCGTTCGCATAATCACGCGACCGAGTCCTGCTGGTGGCTTTCCATGCCAAGCCTCGCGGCGGGACGCAGCGTCTCGGAACGCGCCTTTGCACGCCCGATTCCTAGCCGCCGGCCCATCTTGCGCAACGGCAGGATGAGCAGGCCGGTCGTCGACTGGTACTCGTCCCCTTCGCGGCCCAAACCAAACGAGAAACTCTCCTGCGGCTCCGGCACAAATAGAGTTCCGAACATCCGGTCCCATATGGAAAGCATCAGCCCAAAATTCTTGTCGTAATGCTTGGGATTCGTGCTGTGATGCAGTTGATGGTAGTGTGGGCAAAGAATGACCGCGTTGACCGCCTTGCCGAACGAAATCTTCAGATGGGTATGCCTGACGAAATCCATCATGATGATGTTGCGCAGTACGTAAACATTGAGGCCGAGGATAGTGAGCTCGAGCGGATCATAGGCGAAGAACAACCAGAACCCGTAGACCGGCCCGGTAATCAAACCGTCCCACACGCGGTTCATGATGTCGTCGAGCGGGTGGACGCGATCCTTGGTGGTCCCCACCATCACTTCTGCGGAATGGTGTACTTTGTGCAGCTCCCAGAGGATCGGGAAGCGATGCTGGAGGTTATGATACCAATAGTATGAAATGTCGTAGGCAAGCAGCATGGAGCCGGTGAACAGCACAAGCGTGACGACCGAAGGATGCTCCGTGACCGGGCCACCATCGCCAAACACGGCCACGAGCACAGCGTGGCAGGCATAGCCGACGGCCGCAGTGACCGATGCGCCTGCGGGGAAAGCGATCAATGGATTGGTCAGCTTGCGCACGAACCAAAACGTGAAGTCGGCCCGGGCCGAAGCGTGGGTCAGGATATCTTTTGGGAACATAAAACGTATGAAACCCATTGGCGTCCGCGGCTCCCCTGACCGGATGAACACGACGACGGCCGAGATGACGATCGTGAGCAAAAGCAGTCCGACCGCCAGGAGGGCTGGGCCGGTGAGCTTGTGCAACACGGCGTTGTACCCAGCCGTTATCAAACCTGTCATCAGCTTCGTCCCACATAAACGTAACGATAGCGAGAAGTATATAAGGCCGAGCCACGGCGGTAGAGGCCGATGGAACTAGACCAATTGTGAAGCTGGCCTAGACCGTGCGGCTCAAGATTTTATACCAGCGCATCCGCTAGCTTCATAATCTCGAATTGCCGGAGTGACAGGTTTCCACTGGGAAACAGCGCTCCGCAAGTCTTAGGTGGCCATGCAATGATGAGTTTAAAGCAGCTTGTGGCCCTGATTTCAGGCCACGAGACGACGGTCCGAGGCTACGCCCCGGCCACAGTGAACTTTGCGGACACCGTTGCTCGCAGCGGGAAGCCCATGAATGATGAATCACGGAACCGGCATGACATGGTTGCTGCGCTCAATGGCGTGTTCGCGAAAAAGGCGGGTCCCGTGCTGCGGAGACGCCGGCCCAGGCTCACCATCTGCCGCGACTTCAGCCCCGACACGGTGAGCACGGTGCTGCGCCGGTCCCTCAACCCGCAGATCCGTATCCTTCTATGCTTGAGGCAGCTTCCGTCAAACCTGCGCGGAGTGCATCGTTTCGTCCTGGCCGGGGTAGATGCAATATTGGTCGAAACCGACGCCCTGGCGCGGGCCCTCATGGAGCTGGGCGTGCCAGCCTCCAGGATCGTGTCGATATGCGACCCCGGCGATCTCGCCTTGTTCAACAAGCCATTGCGAACCGCTAGCGGCCGCGACGCATATCGGATTGCCTATGTCGGCGATCTCGAGCCTGAGGCGGGCGTCGCCGAGCTGCTGCCCTGCGTCGTGGCCTGGGCAAATCGCAATCCGGACCGCCGTGTCGAGATATGGTGGTCCGGCGAAGGCTGCCTGCGTGGTGTCCTGGAAGCTCAGCCGGTGCCCGCGAACGTGGTTCAACGCTTTCCCGGCAAGGTGTCGCGCGAGGAGCTCGCGGCGATGTTTTCCGATTGCGACCTGCTCGCGGTTCCTGCGTTGTCCGACACTTGGGCCGACGTGGTCCTGGAGGCATTGGCGGCGCAACTCCCCGTGCTCGGCAGCAACCGGTCCCGTGCGGTCGCAGAACTGGTCGCGGATGGCGTCACCGGGTGGGTGTTTGACCCCTTTGAGGCCGGCGCCATGAGCAACGCCGTCGACCTTGCGTTGAATACATTGCCGCAGGAACTGGAACACATGCGGGCATCCGCCGCCATGCGACTCCGGCAGCCGCCGCCCGGACTGCATGAACGGCTGCGGCGCGCCATGCGGATTGAGGCGTCCGAGCTGCCTCTCGACCTCGCCGCGCTGGGATTTGCACCTTGAACTTAGGAATTAAAGAGTTGAACCATTCTGGCAGCGTGCCCGGCCAACAGCGGGCGTTGCCCCTCGCCACCCAGGCTTGGAGCCAGGCAAAGGCGGGCGCCCGGGCATTTTCGTCAGGCGCCGATCCTATGCGGCTCCTCGCAGATGGCTTGTGGGTTGCGGATGCGCTGATCGTGCTCGCCTCGGCGGCGGTCGCGAACCTTGTCGTCCGGGAACTCACGCCCACCTCGCTCGAGGTTTATTCGACCGTGCTGCTCGCCGCAGTCCTGACGGTGAATGCGATGCAAATCTCGGGCGCCTATGCCGGAGCTTTGAACAAGGGATTTGCAACACAGGTTGCAAAAGCCGTCCGGGCCTGGTCGCTTGTGTTCGCCGTCCTCATGGTGCTCGGATATCTCACGAAAACGTCAGACAGTTATTCACGGATCTGGGTCGTTTCCTGGTATGGCGTAGCACTCTGCGGCTTCGCGGCAACGCGGGCTTGGAGCATAGCGCAGACCGGGCGATGGAGGCGGCAGGGCCGTCTGACCCGCACTGTGGCGGTCGTCGAACTGGGCGGCGAAGGTGGCGGACGGGAGTTGGTTCGACGCCTGCAAGCCTCGCAGCCGGGAGAGTTCCACCTCGTCGGCCTGTTCGCGGAAGGGCAGTCGGGCGCCCAGCGGAACGGCATCCAGGACCTTATCGCCCTCGCCCAGCTATTCCGGATTGATGAAGTCTTGGTTACCGTTTCCGGCCAAGGAAGCACCGAACTATCAAGCGCTTTGCGGCGGCTCGGCACCATTCCGACGAACGTGCGGGTCTGCCCCTGGGTCGCCGATCTGGGCTTGCCGGTCCGCGACATCGGCTTCTTCATGCACAGCGCCGTCCTGACCATCTACCGACGGCCATTCACGAGCTGGAACCGTGTCATAAAACGGGCAGAAGACATCGTGCTCGGCACGATCATGACGGCGTTGCTGACCCCGATCCTGCTGCTTGTGGCTGCTATCGTGAAGCTCGACAGCCCCGGCCCGGCGTTATTCAGGCAGCAACGCCTTGGCTTCAATAACAATGTCATGGTCGTGTATAAATTCCGCACCATGAAGCATCAGTCGGCTGAGGAGGCCGGCGTTCCGCAGGCGCAGCGCGGCGACAAGCGGGTCACGCGGGTCGGCCGTTTCTTGCGCCGCTCAAGCCTGGACGAGTTGCCGCAACTGTTCAACGTCCTTAAGGGTGACATGTCGCTCGTCGGCCCGCGTCCGCACGCGGTGGCGCACAACCACCAGTATGCGGCGTTGATCGACGACTACCTGGGTCGTCACCGGGTGCAGCCGGGCATTACCGGCTGGGCACAGGTGAACGGGTTCCGGGGCGAGACCGACACGCTCGACAAAATGCAGCGGCGCGTGGAGCTTGATCTCGTCTATATCGACAAGTGGTCGGTCATGATGGACCTGAGAATTATCGTTTTGACCGCTTTGTCGCTCGTATTTGACCGGGACGTGTACTAAAGGGCAAGGTTCTGCGCTTAGTTGCCAATTATGCCAATCTATCAGGCATTGTTGGCGGCGTAGGCGCGGATAATCTCAGCCGCACGCGATGCAGGTCCTTGGCGACGATTCGTAAATAACGTCGAATGCTAACTCCGCTGCACGTACATCCGCCTTGATGCAGCAACCCCGTCTACTCAATGCGGCGGTCGGGGCGTACCGGCAGTCCCAGCCGTATATCGCTGTTCCGCAGGGACGCCAACCCTTGTGAAGGAATATGGGCCGCGCGGAGGCCATTGAGCTTGGCGCCGTTCGGTTCACCCTCCTGCATCTTGCGGCGATACCGGGCTGCCGCCTCGCCGCGGCTACGGACATCCCACTTGTCTAAAATGCTGTGGACGTGATTTTTCACCGTCGGCAAGGCGACGCGCAACCGCCGCGCAATAAGCTTGTTCGGCAGGCCGTCCGCCAGCAGTTCCACAATCTCCCGCTCACGCGGCGTCAGTGCGTGGATACCGGCCCGAGTTGCCCGATCGTTTGAGCGGTCCGCAAACCGGTTAAGCAGGAGCGCCGTCAGCCTCGGTGGGCAAACCACCTCCCCGGCCCCGGCGCGCCGCACCGTGCTGATCAGCTCACGAGCCGACGTATCTGGCCCCAGATACCCAGAAATTCCGATGTCAGCCCAAGCGAGAAAGTCTTCGTCCCGCTCACGCATTGCAAGAACGACAACCCTCACCTTTGAAACATGCGTGCGGACCGCCGCTACCATGGCGGTCCCGTCGGGATGCGACGCGTCAATAACGACTATGTCGGGTTTAAACTCCAGCGCCGCTGCGTCGGCCGTTTCGTGAGAGGAAGCTCCGACGGCTTGGAGGCCGTCGTCCCCTCGCAGGATCGCCACCATAGCTTCCCGGAGGAAATGCACATGGCTAATAAAAAGGATCACCATGCCAACCTCTTACAATTCGTTAATATTCTCTTTACTGCGGGTTGAAGAAGCAAGGCTCTTACGCCCAAGAACGACCAAAATCGCAAAATTGTTATTCTACGTACGAAATCGTACGTTGCGGGTTTGGAAGGCGCGGGACTCCACTCAGTGCCTGGACGACTGATATCCAACATTCCATCTCCGGCACGGCGTATCTGCCCCACCTTGCCACGTCAAGGCGCGGTTAACTATTAGTATAGAACTGATGCTTGTACAACACAGTGCTCGTGCTACCGCCAGCTTCGCCCAGTCCATCTGAACGTCTCCCGCGACTTTGCGCGTCCACGCCGAGCCGAGTAGCAAGCAAGGTTTGTTTAAATTATGGCGTGCCTCGACCGCTCCGCCTCAGCCGGCTTTTCAACCGGCGGAACATCTTATGGAACAAGATGGACGGGTGATACGAGATGCGCTTGCCATCGATGACGGCGCGGCCATTCCCAAACGAAAGCGTGTGCAGGCCGTCGGGAAACGGGCCGCTTGGATCAGGCAGCAACGTGGCCGTCGGTTCCTCTCGGTAGTCGTCTGGGGTGCAGACGTCGACGCGGTTGACCACCAGCGCTCCGCCATACTCCCGCGAGCAGTCCTGGGCCGGGCGGTATAGCCGGCCATCGACCCAGAACGGTGTTCCGCCAGGGCGGCACGACCTCGCGTCGATCTTGACCGGGTTGTGCCGGTGCGGCTGCCATGGACCTTCCAGGCGCTCGGCATAGAGCAGGCAAAGGTTGTCGTATGTCCCGACATCGGTGTCGGTGTATGCGATCCAATACAGGCCGTTCAGCCTCATCAAGGTCGGATCGGCCATGCCGACGCCCTCGTTGATCACGCAAAGCGGCTCGAGTGGCACTCCGGCCCGCAGTTCGTAAAGGACTTGGCGCCGCGACACCGCCATCTCGGGCAGGCAGAAAACGCGCTCATCCTCCTGCCATGTCGACGGATAGGAAAGATGGCTGTGCACCCCGAGCGGCATCGCCTCCGCCCCGGTGATGGCGCCGGCGTCGATCGACAAGACGGTGAGTTCGCCAAGGCCCGTGCGATGAAAGTACGTCTCGCACAGCATCACGCCCGGCCGTCCGGGCCAGAAGAACGGGTCAGCGATGAAACCCTCTGACGCTGGGATCTGCAGCCACTGCGCGACCTTGAATGTCCGGTCCCGCGTGAACTCGGACGGCGACTGGTCCAGGATTGCAATGCCATAGACCTCGCCACTGACGCGGGCGCGGAACCAAGCAAGGCTGCTAGCGAAATGGGCGCGCAGCAACGACCATGGCCGGTGGGACGCTGTAAGGCCTGGTTGCCATGTGCGCCGCGGAGCTGCGCCGCGGGTGCGCAGCGCGGTTTGCAGCAGCCGCGCGCTCGTACGGCCCAGAATATCTAGAAGGCCGCGATAGCTTATGACGCTCGAGACGTGCGCCGCGGCGATAAGCTGCCATGTGCCGCCGCCGTCCCGGCTCTCGATCAGGTTGACCGCTGCTACATACGGCGCTGAATGGCAGGCCGCCAACGCCTGGAACGCATGCAGCAGCGGAACCCCCGCAGCGTCGACGATGCACCAGGTGCAGCCAGCTCCTTTGACCGCTTGCTGGTGGAGGTCAACGTGGATGTCAGAGGCGTTGACGACGGCCTGAACGGGACCATGCGCGGAGTTCGGCCACCACTGCAGCCCGGTTCCGCCCACAGCGCGGCGCCACCGCCGCAATGCCGGAGGCGAGCCGCCATCGAACGCCACATCGGCGAGCCCGGCCAGCGCGGCCGTGACGGCCACACCCAAGGGTGATCCACTGGAGATGCCGCGCAGGACAATGGACGGTTGGCTGCTATCGGGAACGGAAGCGGCGCCAGCGCGTGGGATATCAGATGGAACCGGCGCGACGGGAATATCGACGTCCGCCGGAATGGTCACGCTGCTTGATTGGTCAGTTGCAACGCACGGTCGCGCACCGCCTTTGCAAACCGGATCCAGGCTGGCACGGTCTTCTCCCACGACCGTTCCCAGAAATGCACGCCATATGTTTCCGGCGTGATGCAGGACTGGTCAAATTCCGCCCCAAACGGATAGGGAAAGAAGTATTGGGTGGGGCACACGAAGATGTCTTTCACCTGCACGCCCGCTGGCGAGTAGGTCTGCAGACCCTCCGCCAGCAACAGCCGGGTGATCAGCTTAGGCCCGAACTTCGTCGGACGCTCCATGCCGCCGGGCAGCGACCTAATGCTCAACAGGCTCGCGAGCGCTTGGGCAATGAACCAATGGCCCTGCTCCGCGCCGATAACGCCGTTCGCCACCCAGTCCCGCGATGGCTTTTCTTCCTGGAAGCCGAAGAAGCATTTATGCTGGAGCAGCGGGTCCAACGGTTTGCAGAGGCGGATATCGGTATCGAGATAGACCCCGCCGTGGCGCAGGACTGCAACGAGGCGCGCGATGTCCGCGACCTTTGCCCATTTGCGCTGGTCATAAGCCCGCCTGAGCAGGCCTATTGAAAAATCGATATTGCTTTCATTCCATAGTGTGAATTGATAGCCGGGATTGGTTTCCCGCCAAGTATCAATGTAGGCGAGCTGAACGTCCGGCAACGGGCCGCCGACCCATACGTAATGTACATGCTTTGGGATCATAGGTTGCTTGCCTCAATCACGAGCCGAGAGCCGGCATCGAACCGCGCACCAGCACGAAGATGCGGGCCAGGTGGCCCGGCAGGAAAAAACTCTCGAGCGCCGCGGCATAGACGACGCATCCGACGATGACCTCGCCCGCAAGAGCCCACGAGTCTGTCGGCAGGACGGTCCTGGCGAGCCCCAATGCCCCGGTCATCACCGCGCCAGCGAGCACGATCCGGGCGGTTTTCATAAGCAGGGTCCCGACGGCGAGCCCGAACGACCGGTGCAGGATCAGCAAAGCGACAGGGACCATGGCAGCGGAGAGCGCAGACCAGGCCCAGCCCACGGCGAACACGCCGAAATGCGAGGCGGCAGGGAATACAATGCAATAAAGGCCGAGCTGCCAGTAAGCGAGGCGGGCGAATGCATCGGGACGGCCAAAAGCTGATAGCGCCTGCCCGGAAAACGCCCAAAGCGGCATTGTCACCGAGGCGAAGCACATCGCTTGCAGGATTGATATCGCACTTTCCCAATGCGCCCCGAACACCATAGGCACCAGATTGGGCGCCAATAACCCGAGGCCGGCGACGGCAGGAACCCAAACCGTGCTGGCCATCACGACCATGTCCGTATAGGCGGCGCCAAACCGCTCGCGATTGTTGGTGATCCGGCTCAGCACCGGCATCATCACCAATTGCAGCGGCGTCATGGTCACGGTGATGACGGCACGGATCACCCGGAGCGCCAGCGCGTAGTATCCGACCGCGGTGACATCGAGGCTGAGGCCGATCAGCACGCTGCCGAAGTCGTCGATGCAGGACCGGATGACGCTGGCGGCCATGAAGTGTTTGCTGAAATGCAGCAATTCCTGGAATGCCCGCTTGGAAAACAGCAGTTGCGGGCGCCAGTCGCTCGACCGCCACATCACGAGCACGATCACAATGGCCTGGACGAACTGCGATATGACCAGAGACCATACGCCCCAGCCGTTGACCGCCAGCATCAAGCCCACCGTGCCGCCGACGAGATAGCCGAGGATGGTGCGGATCGCGAAGATCCGCAGATCCAGTTGCCGCCGGAATAGCGCGGAATGCACGCTGACCATCGCGCGCGGTATGCACAGCAGCGACAGCCAAGCGATGACCGGGCGGATCATAGGCGCGGCAAACAGGCTCGGCCCCAGCAGCGCAATCACCTGGAGCAGCAAGACCATGCCCACGGCGAGCATCATGTTGGTCCAGAACACGGTTGATGTATAGTTCTCGTCCAACTTCTCGACCTGGATCAGCGCGTCGCCAAAGCCCTGGAACAGGACCATGTTGACCGTACCGACGATGGCGAGGGCGAGAGCATAGACGCCGAATTCATCTGGCGTGAGAATGCGTGCGAATACGACAAAGAAAAGGAACGTGGAAAGCTGGGCGCCCCCAGTCTCCAGCGCAGCCCAAAATGTCGCCTTCGCGACCGCAACCCTCATAATGCTCATCTAACCGTGTCCAGAGCTTGCTTAGGCCCAGTAGGCTGAACGGGGAACGCCGGTGCTATCTACGCCCTAACCAGGGGAACGCAATGCTTGTAGCACCGTGTCCAACGCCGCAGACGCACCGACGTTCATTGCCTTACTTAAGCACCCCGGTCACGACAGGCGGCGAATGCCAGAGTAGTAGCGCGTCATCTGCGGCGAGAACACCACCGAGTCACCGCCATCATAGGTGGAATGCTCACGCGGCGGCACCATCGTCAGCACCAGCCCGGCGACGTTGGCCTGCGCGGTCACCAACTGATTGATCGCGAGCTCCACGGTCGGCATGGGCGTCGACCCCCAGCGCGAGAGGACCACCGTCTTGTCCGCATGCCGCGCCATCAGCCACGTGTCGCCAGCCACCAGGACCGGCGGTGAGTCGATCACGACCAGGTCGTAGATCTGCTCGAGCCGCCGAAGGATGCCCTCCCACTCCCCGGTGGCCAGCAAGCCCATCGGGCTGGCCGCCAAGGCTCCGGCAGGCATGACCGGGAAGCCCCAGGCGGCGTTGTCGTGGATGGCCTCCTCGAGCGTGATCTCACGCCGCAGCAACTCGATGAGCGTCCGGTCGCTCCGGTCGAGCCCAGCCGCGGCGGACAATGACCGGGAACGCAGGTCGGCGTCGACGAGCAGCACCTTCATCCCGCGTGCGCTGGCGGCGGCGGCGAGCGCGATCGAGGTCTTCGTCTTGCCCTCCTGCGGCAGCGCGGACGTTACCAGCAAGCTGCGCGGCACGACTCCCTTGGACGGCATCGTGACCCGCGCCAATGTGAAGGCGACTGCATCCTCGAAGGCCCGCGCCGAGAAGCGGTTCCGCCGGGCGACCAGCGGGATCAGCCCGATCGGCGTCACGCCCATCTTCCGTTCGACCACGCTCATGCTCGTGAAGCCCCGGCGTCCGTTCTCCTTGGCAATGGCCGCAACCATGCCCAGGCCCAGCGACAATGCGAGCGACACCGGCAGCAGCAGCTTCTTGTTCGGGGAAGCAGCCTCAAGCGGGACGGACGCATGCGACAGCACCCGGGCGTTCGCCGCCTGGTAGTTGACCTCCGGATCGGTCTGCCGGGCGCGGTTGATGAAGCTTGTATAGAGCTCCCGGTCCGCGTTGGCATCCCGCTCCAGCGCCTGCATGCGGGCCACGTCGCCGTCGGATTGACCGATGCGGGCGGTGAGTTCGTCGAGCGTCTTGACAAGCCGGTCCTCGGCGAGCTTGGCGATGGTTGCCCGGCTTTGGATGGTCTGCCTGATCCGGTCCCGCTCCTGCGCGATCGAACGGTTGATGTCGGCGACCCGCGCCCGGGCGGCAACGTTCCGCGGCAGGGCAGCGCCGTCACGGGCCTCGCCCTCAGCCTGCACCGCCGTCGCGGCGGCGAGTTGCTCCCGCAGCCTGGGCAGCAGTTGCGAGCCGGTTGCGCTTGCCAGCGTGTCGAGGTCGACTGCCCCGCCGTTGCGCGTCTGCGCCAGGATGGCTTGAGCCTCCGCGTTGCGCTGGCGCGCCTGGGTCAGCTCGGTGCTGACCTGGGTAATCTGTTCCTGGGTGATCGTGCTGTCCTTGCCACGGGCAAGGCCGCTGTCGAACCGGAACTTTTCATAGGCCTGCGCAGACTTCGATGCGCGCTGCCGCAATTCGTTCAGCCGCTGGTCGATCCAGCTATGGGCCTCTTGAGTGGCGCTCGATTTGTTCGTGAGCAGCGTGTCCACGTAAGCGTTGGCGACCGTGTTGGCGACCAGCGACGCCATCTCTGCGCGATGCGAGGAGAAGGTGATGCGGATAACCCGGGAAACGCCAACGGGATAGACGCCAAGCCGCGCCTTCAGCGCCATGACCGTCGCGCTGAACTCCTTTTGCGCTGTCGCGACGGCTGGCTGAGTTTGATCTTTAGGCTGGACGAGGGCGAGAAGCTGCTGCCCCTCCCGCATCACCGGGTTCAGCACGGGCGCGACGAAATCCGCCACGCCTTTCGGCAGTGCAAAGCTGGATTCAGGAGCGGCAGCCCGGTTGAACTCCGGGTCAGCGACGAGGTTCAGCCTGGTGACCACGGTCCCGAGCAGCTCTTCAGACGTGAGCAGCTCGACCTCGCTCGCCAGGGTATCCGGGCCGAACGGGGCGCTGTTCTGCGAATCGCCAAGCCGGATGACCTCGGGACGGTCCCCTTGGAAGATGACCGCGCTGGTGGCGACGTATGTCTTAGGAACCGCGAAGATGACCGCGGTCGCGACCACCATCGCCAGCGCCGCCACACCCAGGATGCGGCGCTTGCGGCGCTTCAGGCATCCCTTGAGGTCCCATGTCGATGCGCTCTCAGCGGTGACCTGGGGGTCGTAAGACCTGCTGGAGGAGGAACGCGGGTCCGCATTCCATTCGTCTAAAGCCGTGTCGATCACGACGTTCAAGCTGTTATCCTCCAAACTCTGTGGCAGTTAGGCAGCCCCGGCGGAGCAGCCCCTAAGTCAGTCCGCGAGCGCTTGCGGCTTGGTGAAATGGCGCCGCGCAGGTTCCGGCTCATGCGGGTGCGCGTTTTCGCCTGCTGAGCCGGGCGGCGCAGACAAGCAGGCCGAAATGGCTGTAATCCACCAAATAGCGTTTCCACAGCCGGCCGGGCTCCCGCGCCAGGCGATAGGCCCAACGGAGGTTGCTAGCGTCCACCCAGGCCGGATAATACGCCATGCCCCGGCTGAGCTGGTCCAGGTAGCCGCCGCAGGTGAAGCCCCAGCCTCGCCAGCCCTGCGACTTCAACTCGATCAGGAACGCCTCCTGGCGGCCGCTCCCCATGCCACAGATCACGATGTCGGGTTTGAGCTCCAGAACCGTGCGGGCCTTCGTTTCCATATTGCCGAAGCCATCGAAGCTTCCTGCAATCTGGATTGCGGGAAAGCTCTCGCTGATGCGGGCGCGAGCGGTGTCCGCAACGCCGGGTGCACTGCCAACGAGGACGATCCGGAGATTGCGGGCGCAGGCCCAATCGAACACGGCGGGCGCCAGGGATGTCGTGTCGAAGCTGACCCGTTCGACCGGCACTCCGTGCAGCCATCGCACCGCAAGGCACATCCCGACTCCATCAGGCAGGACGTAGTCGAATTCGTTCAGCGACTGACGGAAAGCGGCCGAACGGCGCGCCATCGGAACCACGCCAGGGTTCACGAACGTCGTCAGCACGATGTCTTTCGCCGTGTTGGCAATGAGTTCAAGCGCGGTTGCGGCTGCCTGCCCGGACCTGGCGGTATGGAGGGCGTGCACTGGGATGCCCACCGCCTCCGTGCGGGTCACGTCCCAAGGACGTCTGGCCTCAGTCGTCGGAGCGCGTAGCCCGGCATCGCCACGGCCGCTCCCAAGGGGGGCCAGGCTGCCGGCTGCAGCGCTTGAGATATTCGACATCTACTTCATCGTTCCATTTTGCTCACGCACCGAGAACCTATCTATGCGCACCCTGTCCGTCGTGGGCCAGATGACATGGACCGCGTATCCGAATAGAACCAGATCCAATGGTCCACGGATTGGGCCGGCATCTGGCAAAACTATACCATAATGCTGTCGTATTTTCAATTCGCTCTCGGCTATAATGTTCAGTATCAACAATTATTAGAATAAGTTAGTGGCACAATTGAGACCATAAAGAGGAAGGCAGGGCTCTTAGATGAGCTATCCGCGCCGCCGTATATGGACGGGGCCACGTAGATCCGCCGTAATTGCCTGCTCTGGATGGCGTCAGGCTAACACAATGCGCATGCGACGCCCGCCAATCGGCTGTTGCAGCAGCAAAGTTCCAGTCCATCGTCGATGCCGAAGCCGCTCCGGCAGTACCGATGCGTGCGGCCCATCGAGTGCGCCTTGCCATCCAGTGAACATTCAATACGTGCGCTGCCCATGCGTGGCGCGAACCAACTGCAATTCAGAACAAGATCCCGGAAGACCCTTATCCATCAACGTTGGCCCTTGTGCATTCCGCCACGGCCTCGGCGCAATGAACCAGATTGCCCACCGCTGCCTCACCGCACGCCGCGCCCGGCCCGCCAGGCAGCTTACGGGCGGAGCACCTCAACGGTGACGTGCGAAAGGCCGTCCAAGCCTGCCAGGCGGGCGTGATAGAATGCGGCCCCATGATCGCCGGCGGTGACGACCGAGACGATTGCGCCGATATGGCCCGGCCCGAGCCGCCACAGATGCAGGTCCGCCAACTGGTCCCCATCGGCCAGCACGGCAGAGCGCACGCGTTCGGCCAGGCGCCGGTCCGGGGTCATGTCGAGCAGGATTGCCCCGGTGTCGCGCGCCAATCCATAGGACCAGTTGGCGATCACCAGCGCGCCGATGATGCCGGCGAGCGGGTCCATCCAGACCCAGCCGAAAGCACGGGCCAGCAACAGCCCGGCGATCACCAGCACCGAAACGGCCGCGTCGGCCATGACGTGGATAAAGGCGGCCCGTATGTTGTTGTCGCGGTGGGCCGAACCTTGCCCATGCTGTCCGTGCCCATGCTCCTCGAACAGGACCGGGAACCGCCGGGCCTGCACGCCGGGGCCGAGGATGACCTCGGCCGTGAACGCGTGCGGCTCGGGGATGTCCTGCACGGATTCCAGGAAGCCGCCCCGGTCGGCCAGCTCGAAGGCCTGGCGCGATCCGTCCGGGCGCAGCGTCTCGATGCGGGCCTCCCCAGGCAAGGGCGCGCTTGCGGCCCGCAACCGGAAACGCGGCGGCACGCCGTCCTCGAACACCTCCAGCGACAGCAAGCCGGCGCCGGTGTCGATCCGGTGCGTTTCGTCGTGCCCATGATCGTGCGCGTGTTCTTGCCCATGACCATGATGGTGGTGCCCGCCGCTGCTCAGCAGCCAAGCGCTCGCGATGTTGACGGCAAGGCCCAGCACGGCAATCGGGATCGCTTCGCCGAAGCTGATTGTCACCGGCTGCAGGAACCGGCCGACCGCTTCGTAGCCGATCAGCAGCGCGACCATCGCCAGGATGATCGCGCTGCTGAACCCGGCGAGGTCGCCGAGCTTGCCGGTGCCGAAAGCGAAACGCGGGTCGGACGCGTGCCGGCGCGCGTAGGTGTAAGCCAGGGCCGCGATCAGCAGCGCGCCGGCATGGGTGCTCATGTGCAGGCCATCCGCAACCAGCGCGATGGAGCCGAACAGCGCGCCGCCGGCGATCTCGGCCACCATCATCGCCCCGCACAGCCAGATCACGGCCCAGGTACGGCGCTCGTTGACCTCGTGCCTTTCGCCAAGGAAGACGTGGCTGTGGCCGGCAAGTGCAGGAATGGCGTCCATGTCAGGTCCTCGATCTCAGCCGGTTGACTGCCGGCGCGCCGGCTATCACACCAGCAACCCCGTCAAAATACCACTCGGGGCCGCCATTCCGGAAGCCGCCCGCTTGCGGATCACGGGATAAGGCAGCACCCTCAGCGAAAACTAAGGAAGCCAGGAGGGAACAGCCATGTCGTCGACCGCTCCAACCACGACGATGTCGTCTGCGGAACACCGTAGGATGCTTACCCGCGCGGCCCTCGCCGCCACGATCGGCACGACGATCGAATGGTATGACTTCTTTCTGTATGGCACCGCAACGGGCCTGGTGTTCGGCTCGCTGTTCTTCCCCAACGACAACCCGATGGTGGCCACGCTCAATGCGTTCGGCGTTTACGCGGTCGGCTTCGTCGCCCGGCCGATCGGCGCGGCGATCTTCGGCCATTACGGCGACCGCATCGGACGCAAATCCACGCTGATTGCCACCTTGATGCTGATGGGCGTGGCGACCGTCCTCGTCGGCGTCGTGCCCAGCTACGCCACGATCGGCATCTGGGGCGCGGTCATCCTGACGGCGTTGCGCTTCATCCAGGGCATCGGCGTCGGCGGCGAGTGGGGCGGGTCGGTGCTGATGTCGATGGAATGGGCCGGCAGCAAAAGCAGCCGTGGCCTCGCGGCGTCCTGGCCGCAGATGGGCGTGCCCGCCGGGCTGTTCACCGCCAACCTGGCCGTGCTCGGCTTCAGCGCCTGGTCGGGCGACGCCTTCCTGACCTGGGGCTGGCGCATTCCCTTCCTGCTGTCGATCATCCTGATCGCGGTCGGGCTCTGGATTCGGCTTGGCGTCGAGGAATCGCCGACGTTCAAGCGCATGGCTTCAGAAAACCGCATCGAGAAGACCCCCGCCCTGACGGTGATGCGGCGCTATCCCAAGGAGATCCTGCTCAGCGCGCTGGCCCGCATGGGCGAGCAGGCGCCGTTCTACATCTTCACCGCCTTCGTCTTCTCCTACGGCGTCGGCACGCTGAAATTGTCGCGCGACCTGCTGCTCACCGCGGTGATGACCGCCTCGGTGCTGTCGCTGGTGACGGTGCCGCTCGCCGGCCATCTGTCGGACCGCTTCGGACGGCGGCGCATCTACATGCTCGGCGCGGCGCTCACGGGGCTGTATGGGTTCGTCTACGTTGGGCTGCTGAACACGATGGCGCCCGTGCTGGTGTTCATCGCCATCGTCGTGTCGCTGGTGCCACACGACATCATGTATGGGCCGCAGGCGGCGCTGATCGCCGAGTGCTTTCCCGGACGGCTGCGCTATAGCGGCGCGTCGATCGGCTACCAGCTTGCGTCCGTCATCGCTGGCGGCCCGGCGCCGCTGATCGTCGCGTGGCTGCTGGCCCAGTATCATTCAGGCTGGGTGATCGCGGGTTTCATCCTCGTCTGCGCAGTCATCAGCCTAGTCGCCACCGCATTGCTGCCCGACAACACGAACAAGGAGATCGCGGACGAATAGCCGGCGTCCGGGATGCCGGCTATGAACGCCGGGCAATCAATACAATAAGGAGCAAGGCCATGGTCGAGTTCAACAGGCGCACGCTGGGCGCTCTCATGCTCGGGAGTATCGCCGCCACGGCTGCCGGCGGCCCGGCGTGGGCACAGGCGGCCGCGGTGAACGCCAGCAAGGTGTCCCCGGACATCAGCGCCAAGGCGGGCAAGAAATACTCGATCGCCACGGTCGTGAAAGTGGACGGGATCGCCTGGTTCGACCGCATGCGCGCCGGCGTCAAGCAGTTCGGCGCCGACCAGGGCCACGACACCTGGATGATCGGGCCGAGCCAAGCCGATGCCGCAGCCCAGGTGCAGTTGGTCGAGAGCCTGATCGCGCAAGGCGTGGACGCCATTTGCATCGTCCCGTTCTCGGTCGAGGCGGTGGAGCCCGTGCTGCAAAAGGCGCGCAGCCAGGGCATCGTCGTGATATCGCACGAGGCTGCGGGCCTGCAGAACATCGACTATGACATCGAGGCGTTCGACAACCGGGCCTACGGCGCCAAGCTGATGGAGGTGCTGGGGCGCGACATGGGCGGCGAGGGCAAATACGTCGCCACGGTCGGCAGCCTGACTTCACAGTCGCAGAACGAGTGGATCGATGGCGCGGTGGCCTACCAGAAGGCGCACTTCCCCAAGATGCAGGAGGTGACCCGGCGCATCGAGACCTATGACGACGCCACCACCGACTATAACAAGTTGAAAGAAGTGCTGACCGCCTATCCGGACCTGAAAGGCGTGCTCGGCGCGCCGATGCCGACCTCCGCCGGCGCGGGCCGCCTGATCGCGGAACGCAAGCTGGCCGGCAAGCTGTTCTTTTCCGGCACCGGCCTCGTGTCCGTCGCGGGCCAATACCTGCGCAACGGCGACATCGACTACATCCAGTTCTGGGACCCGGCCGTCGCGGGCTACGCCATGAACATCCTGGCCGTCATGGCGCTGCGCAAGCAGCCGGTCGCGGCCGGGACGGACCTTGGCCTGGCCGGATACAGCAAGCTGGAGTTGGCCGACCCGGCGCGTACGAACGTGTTCGCCGGGCAGGGCTGGGTCGGCGTCACCAAGGACAACATGGGGGCCTACAACTTCTGAGGCGCAATCCGGACCGGCGGGGGCGCTCCCCGCGCCCTCGCCGCACGCGCTCCCGCCGACGGATGGACATGACCGCCCCACTGATCGAACTCCGCAATGTCGGCAAAAGCTTCGCGGCCGTGCGCGCCGTCGAAGACGTATCGCTGTCCGTCCGCCGCGGGGAGATCCACTGCCTGGCCGGGGAGAACGGCTCCGGCAAATCCACGCTGATCAAGATCATCTCCGGCGTATGGCAGCCGGACCGCGGCGTCATCCTGATCGACGGCGCGCCGGTGCAAGGATGGACCGCGCGCGCCGCCATCGCCCGCGGCGTGCAGGTCATCTACCAGGATTTCTCGCTGTTCGGGAACCTGACGGTCGCCGAGAACCTGGCGCTAAGCACGGAGCTGCGCGACGGACGCCAGCTCGTCTCATGGAGCCGGGTGCGCCGCACCGCCCGGGCCGCCATCGCCAAGCTAGGCGTGGAGCTCGACCTCGACGCCACCGTCGACGCCCTGCCCACCTCGGGCAAGCAGCTCGTGGCCATAGCCCGCGCCCTGATGTCGGACCCGCGCTTGCTGGTCATGGACGAGCCGACCACGGCGTTGACCGGGCGGGAGGTAGCGGCGCTGTTCCGCGTGGTGCGCGACATCCAGGGCCGCGGCATCGCCGTGCTGTTCGTCAGCCACAAGATGCGGGAGATGCTGGAGATCAGCGAACGGCTGACGGTGATCCGCAACGGCCGCGTGGTCGCCGCCGGGCCGATCGCGGACTTCAACGAGGCTTCCATCACCCGCGCCATGACCGGCCAGGAGATCGCGGCCGAACCCTATGGCTGGGAGGACACGTCCGCCCCGCCGCTGTTGGACGTCGCCGGCCTATCGGTGCCGGGCCAGCTCGATGGCATCAGCCTGCGCATCCTGCCCGGCGAGATCGTCGGCGTGTCCGGCCTGCTCGGCTCCGGACGCACCGAGCTGGCGCTGACGCTGTTCGGCATGCGGCCCAACTATGCCGGACGCATCCGCCTCGATGGCGTTGACGTGCGGCTGGACAGCGTGCAGCGCGCCATGGCCCACGGCGTGGCCTATGTGCCGGAGGACCGGCTGAGCGAAGGGCTGTTCCTGACCCAGACCATCAACCGCAATATCCTCGTCACGGCCTACGGACGGCTCAGCCGCCTCGGCGTGGTCCGTCGCGGGCGTGCGTCCGATGCGGCGGCGGCGATGGTGCGCGAGATGGCGATCGCCACGCCGACCGGGGAGCGCCCGGTAACGCAGCTCTCGGGCGGCAACCAGCAGCGCGTGGTGATCGGACGCTGGCTGATGAACCGCCCGCGGCTGCTGATCCTGAACGGCCCGACGGTCGGCGTGGACGTCGGCTCGAAGGCGGGCATCCACCGCGAAATCCGCGAGCTTGCCCGCACGCGGGGCCTGGGCGTGCTGATGATATCCGACGACCTTCCGGAACTGGTCGACCACTGCAACCGCGTCCTGGTGCTGCACCGGGGCCGCCTGGCCGCCAGCGTCGAGGCCGCGCATACCACTGAGGCCGCGTTGGCCGACCAATTACGGGCTTTGGCATGACCGCTGCGCTGCTGCGCCGCCCGGAGCTGATGGTGGCGGCCGTGCTGGTGGCCGCCGTCGTCTCAATCGGCCTGGTCAACCCGGTGTTCTGGCAGCCCGCCAACGTGTTCAGCCTGCTGCGCGCCAGCGTCATCACCGGCATCCTGGCGCTTGGCGTGCTGCTGGTGATGCTGTCCGGCGGCATCGACGTGTCGTTCCCGGCCTTCGCCATCGCCGCGATGTACCTGGTGGTGCGCGCCATGGTCGCATGGCATCTGAACGGCGTGGCGCTGCCGTTCCTGGCCGCGACCGGGATCGGCCTCGCGCTTGGGCTGGTGAACGCCGCCTTCGTGCACGGCCTGCGCATGATCCCGCTGATCGTGACCTTGGGCACCGGCACGGCGGTGCGCGGCTTCATCCTCGGCGTGGTAGGCACCAGCCAAGTCAACATCGACCAGATGCCGCCGGGCCTGATCGACTTCGGCCGCGGCGAGCTGTTCAGCGTGACGCAGCCCGATGGCAGCCCGGCCGGCCTGTCCGCCATGGTCCTGGTCTATGCCGTGCTCGCGCTGCTGGTGCACCTGCTGCTGCGCCACACGCTGATGGGCCGCAGCATCTATGCGCTCGGCGGCGGTGAGGAGGCGGCGCGGCGCGTCGGGTTCGATGTGCGCCGCACCACTTTCTTCATCTACGGCCTGGCCGGAGCATTGGCGGGTTTCGCCGGCCTGCTGCATGGCGCCATGATCTGGACCGCCAACCCGCGCGACATGGTGGGGCTGGAGCTCGACGTCATCGCCGCCGTGGTGCTGGGCGGCGCCAGCATCTTCGGCGGACGCGGTTCGGTGGCGGGGACGGTGCTGGGCGTGCTGACCTTGGTGGTGGTGACCAACAGCCTGATTATCCTGCACGTCGACACCACCTGGCAGCGCGTCGTGGTGGGCCTGATTGTCATCGCCGCCACCGCCGCGACGGCGTGGCGGGACCGTAGGCGCATTGCCTAGACCGGAGCCGCAGCACCGCATGTCCCCTTTCCTGTAATGACCAACATGCTCCAGCGCCTTCGCCGGGCTGACACCAGCCTGTTGCAACTGCTCCTGCTGACGGCGCTGATCTTCGCCGCGATGGCGTTGCTGAACCCTGGGCGCTTCCTGCGTCCGGCGGTGTTCGAGTCCATCACCTTCGTCGCGCCGGAGCTGGGCCTGCTGGCCATCGCCATGATGCTCGCCATGCTGACCGGAGGGATCGACCTGTCGGTCGTCGGCATCGCCAACCTGTCGTGCATCCTGGCGGGCCTGTTCTTCCATGCCGTCGGCGCGGCGCGCGGGCCGGAGCTTACGGGCCTAGGCTGGCCGCTCGTGCTGGCGGGGATCGGCATTGCGCTGGGGACGGGGCTGATCGCCGGGGCGTTGAACGGAGTCCTGATCGCGCGCCTGCGCATCACGCCGATCCTGGCGACTATCGGTTCCGGACAGGTTTTCACCGGCATCTGCCTGGTGCTGACGGGTGGCCCGGCCGTCGTCGGGTTCCCCGCCATCTGGGGGCGGATCGGCAACGGCACGCTGTTCGGCGTCGCGGCGCCGTTGATCGTGTTCCTGGTGGTGGCGAGCTTTGTTGGCTTCATGCTGTCCCGGACCGTGTTCGGCATCAACCTCGCGCTGATCGGCACCAACGCC
Source organism: Acetobacteraceae bacterium (assembly GCA_965277495.1). Classification (GTDB taxonomy): domain Bacteria; phylum Pseudomonadota; class Alphaproteobacteria; order Acetobacterales; family Acetobacteraceae; genus CAHJXG01. The sequence continues at coordinate 963,290 of OZ255824.1, forward strand.
CGGGCCGCCGCATTCGCCGGCCTGCGGACCGGGCGGGCGGTGCTGCTGTCCTACGTGCTGACGGGCGGGCTTGCGAGCGTCGCCGGCATCCTGCTGTCCGGACGGACCAACGCGGCGAAATCGGATTACGGGGTGTCGTACTTGTTGCAGGCCGTGCTGATCGCGGTGCTCGCGGGCACCAACCCGTCCGGCGGACGCGGATCGGTCATCGGGGTCGGGCTGGCGCTGCTCGCGCTGATGTTGCTGTCCTCGGGGTTGCAGATCATGCGGTTCAGCAATTTCCTGGTGGACCTGATCTGGGGCGGCTTCCTGTTGCTCTCCATCTCGTTGAACGCCCTGCGCAGCCGGACCCGGTGACCATGCACAGCATTCCGCTCCACCCCGCGCTCTGCGGTGAAATCGAACGGACCGTGCTGACCTCGGGCGAGCTGTCCGCCACGCTGTTCCGCTACCCCACGGGAGTAGGCGCGCTCCGCCTGAGCAACGCGCGCGGCGCGTTGGTGGTCCTGCCCTGGATGGGCGGCATGATCTGGTCGGCGGCGTTCGACGGCGTGGACCTGGCGATGCAAAGCGCGTTCGCAGCCCCGCGTCCGACGGCCAGCATCGCGGAAACCTATGGCTGCTTCGCCTTCCACAGCGGCCTTTTGCGCAACGGCGTCCCCGCTCCGGAAGACAGCCATGCCGCACATGGTGAGTTCCCCTGCGCGCCGATGGACCGCTCCTGGCTGGAGCTGGGCGAGGATGCCGCTGGCCGCTTCCTCCGCGTGGCCAGCGCGCGGGAATACATTATGGGTTTTGGCTCGCACTACCAGGCCTGCCCCTCCGTCACGCTGCGCCCCGGCGCGACGATCTTCAACATCGGGCTGACGGTGGAGAACCTGTCGGGCAAGCCGATGGAGCTGATGTACATGTGCCACCTCAATTTCGCCTTCGTGCCCGGCGCCCGCTGCGTGCAGCCGGCACCATTCACGCCGGAGCGCACGGTAGTGCGGCGCGCGGTGCCGGCGCATGTGCGGCCGACGCCGGGCTACCTCGCGCTGATCGAGGACCTCGCCACCGATCCGGTCCGCATGGAATGCCTCAATGAGCCGGAATCGTATGATCCGGAGCAGGTGTTCTACCTGCAAGGCCTCGGCACCGACCCGGCGGGCGACACGCATTTGATGCTCCAGCGGCCCGATGGCGACGGCTTTGCCGTGTCCTACGCTCCTGCAGCCTTCCCGCACACCGTGCGCTGGGTATTGAACGACCCGGACCAGCAGGTGGCGGCCTTCGCGTTGCCCGCCACGTGCGAACCCGAGGGTTATACGGCGGAGCGGCGCAAAGGGCATGTGCGCCTGCTGCTGCCGCATGGGCACGCCGAGTTCAACGTTCGGGCCGGCTACCTGGACGCAGCCGCCACCGCCCGGATGGGGGAGCTCATTTCTTCATTGCGTTAGAGGCCGAGCGGTGCGTCAAACGTGGCCTTGCAAAAAAGGCGATCCAATTATGCCCGCCGGTGCTAGGCTGCCCTTATGAACGTCGCGCTGCGCAAGCCCATGACACAGAAAGAATTCTTCGACTGGGCTGAGGCCCAGGACGTGCGCTACGAATTCGACGGCTTTCAGCCCGTCGCCATGACCGGCGGCAACCTCGGCCACAGCAGCTTGCACGGGAATCTAAACCGTCAGCTCGGGATCCGCTTGGAAGGCACGGGTTGCAAACCTCTCGGACCCGATGCCGGCGTGGCTACCATTGGCGACACCGTGCGCTACCCGGACGCGGTCGTCACCTGCTCAAAGTTCAGCGCCCGCGACCGCTTGGTGCCAAACCCCATCATTGTCTTTGAGGTCGTGAGCCCATCCTCGGTACGCACAGACCGCGTCGTCAAGCTGCGCGAGTACCAGGCCGTCCCGTCCATCCGCCGCTACGTCATCGTCGAGCCAGACGCGATGGCGCTTACAGTCTTCGCCCGGGATCACGAGGGCGAGACGTTCAGAGCCACTGGGCTGGCCGAAGACGACATCCTCCAGCTTCCGGAGGTCGGCATCGAGATGCCGGTCACGGCGATCTACGAGGGCATTGGCTTCGACGAGCAGGACTAAGGAACCAGCCGAGTAGCCTGGCATGGCCGTCCGGCAGCCTCTCAGGCACGCGCTATTGTGCGGGGTCTAGTTTGCCTCGCTTCGCCACCATGATCCCTGCCCGGCAGCGTCGGTTGACTTCGATCCTTCGCCCCTCGTAGCGTCGGCGCAAGCCGCACGAACGGCATTGACGGGGAACGCGACATGCCGGTGACGTTGACGAGGCGATCAACCCTCCTGGGAGCCGCCGGAGCCGTTGCGTCCGCACAAACCGCCCGCGCCGCGCAGCCGCTCAAGATCGGCATCATCAACCCGTTCTCCGGCCCGATGGCGATCTATGGGGATGAGGTCACCCGCGCCTACCAATTGGTGGTCGAGGCGGTGAACGCAAAAGGCGGGCTGCTCGGACGCCAAATCGAGATCGTCCGCGGCGACGCCACCAACCCGCAGCAGGGCCTCGCCGCCGTGGACCAACTCGCGGCCAAGGACAAGGTCGACCTGTTCAGCGGCACCTACATCAGCGCCATCTCCAACGCCGCCAGCGACGCCGCCATGCGCTACGAAAAGGCGTGGTGGGAGACCAATTCCCTGGCCAAGGACCTGACCGAACGGGGCCTGCCCAACTACATACGCGCCGGGTCGAATGCGGGCGCGTTCGCCAGCGTCTCGGCGCAGGCGGTCACCGGCCTCATCGCCCCGGCGCTGAAAAAGCCGGCCAACGCCGTAACGGTGTGGATCGAGCACGAGGACTCCATCTACGGCAGCTCGATCGCCGACATCCAGCAGGGACTGCTGCAAAAGGCCGGGGTCAAGATCGTCGGCATGGGGGCGCACTCCGGCCGGGCGACCGACCTCACCGACTCCGTGCTGCGCGCCAAAAAAGCCGCGCCGGACGTTTGGCTGGAGACCGGCTACGTCGCCGACGGCAACCTGCTGCTGCGCGCCGCCCGCGACCAGGCGTTCAAGCCGCCCGCCATCCTCTGGGTCGGCGTCGGCGACACCGTCGACACGCTCGACGCCGTGGGGCCGGAGTTCGCCGAGGGCATGCTGGTGGTCGGCTATCCCCGGTCCGACATCTCGCCCGAATTCGGCCCCGGCGCCGCCGAGTTCCTCGCCGCCTACCGCGCCAAGTACAGCCGCGACCCGATCGCGCCACAGGCGTTGAGCGGCTACGTCGCGTTCCAGATGCTGATGGAGGCCATCGCGGGCGCCGGGAGCACCGGCATCGAGGCGCTGCGGACCGCGGCGGCAAAGATGGACAAGCCGCTGAACAGCTATGCCAACGGCTACGGCGTCAAGTTCGACGAGAACTTCGGCAACACCAGGGCATTCCCGACGGTGGTGCAGTGGCAGGCCGGCAAGGTGGTCACGGTGTTCCCCGAAAAGGCGCTGCTGCCGGGCGTGGCGCTGAAGAACGTTCCGCGCGCCTAGGGGTGCTTGCCGAGCTCCTCAGCGTCGTCGCCTTCGGCCTGTTGCTCGGCGGGATCTACGGGCTGGTCGGCATCGGCGTGAACCTGATCTTCGGCGTCGTGCGCATCGTCAACTTCGCCCATGGCGAGCTGATCATGGCCAGCATGTACCTCACCTACTACTTCAACCATCAATTCGGCCTCAGCCCCTATCTGGCGATCCTGATCGTGACGCCGGCGATGTTCCTGCTCGGCGCCGCGGTCCAGCGGCTGATCATGCAGCCGCTGCAGAGCGAGCCGATGATGCAGATGTTCGCCACCTTCGGCCTATTGATGATCCTGCAGAACAGCGTGCTGGCAGTCACCCGCGGCGAGGCGCTCAACGTGGTCTCGCCGGTTGCAACCGAGGTGGTTTCGCTCGGCGACGTGCGTCTCGGCGTCGGGCGGCTGCTGGTGTTCCTGGCCTCCACGGCGCTCACGCTCGGGCTGTATTACTTCCTGCAGTTCACGATGCCCGGCAAGGCCATCCGCGCGCTGACGCAGGACCGGCGCGCTGCCCGCGGCATAGGCATCAACGTCGAACGCACCTACGTGCTGACCTTCGGCATCGGCGCCGCGCTGACCGGCATCGGCGGCGCAATGCTGTCGCCGATCTACACGCTGTCGCCGGAGATCGGCCAGGACTTCATCCTCGCCGCCTTCGCCGTCGTGGTGTTGGGCGGCCTCGGCAGCGTGTGGGGCGCCTATATCGGCGGCCTGATCATCGGCATGATCGAGGCGCTGGCCGGGTTCTACGTCGACCCCGCATTGAAAAGCGCGATCTGGTTCGCGGTCTTCGTCATCGTCCTGATCGTCCGTCCGTCCGGCCTGCTCGGCCAGGCCGGCGCTGCGGAGGTCGGCTTCCGTGAGCAAAGATGAGGCTGTCGCCCTGCTCGATGCCGCAGTCCCGGCGCAGCGGCGTATCGCCCGCGCCGGCGTCGCGCCATTGCGGACCGTGCTGCTCACCTACACGCTCGGCATGACGGCCGCCCTGCTGCCGATGCTCCTGGCGCTGCACGACCCGTATTGGCTCAACATCGTCACTTTCACCTACCTGATGGCGGGCCTCGCCGGCGCATGGAACATCATCGCCGGCTTCGGCGGCCAGTTCTCGCTCGCCCACGGCGTGTTCTTCGGCATCGGCGCATACTGCGCGGCCCGGCTCTATGTCCTGTTCGGCGTCTCCCCCTGGATCACCCTGCTGCCCGCCGCCCTGCTCGCAGCCGGCGTCGCGGCCCTGCTGTCCTGGCCGACCTTCCGGCTGCGCGGGCCGTTCTTCGTCATCGCCACCATGGCCTTCAATCAGGTCGCCTTCGTGCTGGCGAACTACTTCACCGGCGTCACCGGCGGGCCGCAGGGAGTGCTGATCCCGTTTCGCGCCGGCTTCGCCAACATGATCTTCATCGAGCGCTGGAAATACAGCGTGCTGATGTTCGTGTTCCTCGCCTGCGTGACGCTGATTGCCGTCCTGCTGCGGCGCCGGCGCCTCGGCTATTACCTATTCGCCGTCCGGGAGGACGAGGACGCCGCCGCCGCAGCGGGCATCAACGTGCTGTCGGTCAAGCTGCAGGGCATGGCGCTCAGCGCCGCGCTGACCAGTTGCGGCGGCACGTTGTTCGCCATGTACCTGCGCTACATCGACCCGCCCTCGGTGTTTTCGCTGCTCGATGTCGGGCTGAAATTCGCGCTGCTGACCCTGATCGGCGGCATCGGCACGGTGGCCGGCCCGCTGCTCGGCGCGGCGCTGGTCGTGCCGCTCGGCAGCTATTTGCAGGCCACCCTCGGCGGCATCTGGCCCGGCGCGCACCTGATCGTGCTCGGCGTGGCGATGGTCCTGGCGGCACGCTTCATGCGCCGCGGCATCGCCGGAGTGCTCGCGTCCGGGTTTCGCGCGTGGCAGCACCGGGCCATGCCGCGATGACGGAGACGGTGCTGGCGATCGAGGGCGTCACCAAGCGGTTCGGCGGCCTGCTCGCCGTGAACCAGGTTTCGTTCACCGTCGCCCGCAACGAGGTCGTCGCCGTGATCGGGCCGAACGGCGCCGGCAAGACCACCTTGTTCAACCTGCTGACCGGCCAGTTGAAACCGACCAATGGCCAGGTCAGCTTCTGCGGCGAGCGGATCGACGGCCTGGCGCCGCACCAGCGCGCCCGCCGCGGCATGAGCCGCACCTTCCAGATCACCCGTCCGCTGACCAGCATGACCGCGCTCGAGAACGTCATGGTGGGCGCGTTCCTGCACCACCGCCGCCTCGCCGACGCGGAGCCGCTGGCGCTGCGCATCCTCGGCGATGTCGGCCTCGCCGAATGCGCCGCCCGGCCCGCAGGCGAGCTGTCGCTGGGCGAGCAGCGTCGCCTGGAGGTCGCGCGCGCCTTGGCGCAGCAGCCGGCGATCATCCTGCTCGACGAGGTCATGGCGGGCCTGAACCAGAGCGAAGTCACGACCACGATCGAGATGTTCCGCCGGCTGCACCGCGGCGGCCTGACGCTGCTGGTGATCGAGCACAACCTGAAAGTGGTGCGTGCGCTGTCGCAGCGTGTCGTCGTGCTCGACCATGGGGTGATGATCGCCGAGGGCAGCCCGGAGGAGATCCTGAACGCGCCCGCCGTGGTCGAGGCATACCTGGGAAAGCGACGGCATTGAGTGAGAGAAACGCATGTGCGCCGGGGCCGGGCACGCCGTTCCTTTCGGTCGAGGGCCTCGAGTCCGGCTATCGGGAGGCGGCCGTCCTGCACCGGGTGACGTTGTCGGTGGCCAAGGGCGAGATGGTCGCGGTCGTCGGCGCCAACGGCGCTGGCAAGACCACGCTGCTGCTGGCCATCTCCGGGCACCTGCCGGTCCGCCGCGGCCGCGTCATGTTCAACGGCGTCGATATCAGCCGGGCGCCCGCCCACAAGGCCGCGGCGTCCGGCCTGATCGTGGTGCACGAGGGCGGCAGGCTGTTCCCGTTCATGACCGTGCTGGAGAACCTTGAACTCGGCGCATACCACAAGGCGGCCCGCCTCCAGCTCCGGCGCACGCTTGAGGAAGTGCTGACCTATTTCCCCATCCTTGCGGAGCGCCAGGGGCAGCTCGCCGGCCAGCTTTCCGGCGGCGAGCGGCAGATGTGCGCGATCGCCCGCGCCATGATGGGGCTGCCCACGCTGCTGATGCTGGACGAACCCTCGCTCGGCCTCGCGCCGATCATGGTCGAACGCCTGTTCGAGCTGATCGAGCGGCTGATCCGCGCCAAGAACCTCACCGTCCTGCTGGTCGAGCAGAACGTCGCCGATGCGCTCGCCATGGCGCAGCGCGGCTATGTGCTGGATCATGGGCGCATCCTGAAGACCGCCGGCGGCGCGGCGCTGCTGGCGGATCCCGAGGTGCAGCGCACCTATCTCGGCCTGTCGGAGGTGCCTTTATGAGCATGGATTTGACGCCGGCCTATACCGTCGCGGCCGGGGCCGGGTTCGCCGGCGACCGCATCGACCCCGCCGTCGCGCTGGCGGCGTCCGGCCAGGTCGACGCGGTGGTGCTCGAATGCCTCGCCGAGCGCACCCTGGTGCCTGCCCTCGAAGCCAGGCGGGCGAACCCCGAGGCGGGCGCGGACCCCAGGCTGCGCCGCCGCCTCGCCCCGCTGCTGCCGGTGGCGCTGCCGCGGCGTTGCCGGATCGTCTCCAACCTCGGCGCCGCCAACCCTGCCGCGGCCGGACGCGCCATCGCCGCCCTGGCCGGCGAACTCGGCTGCCGCGGCGCACGGGTCGCCGCAATCGAGGGCGATGACGTCATGGCACTCGGCGGGCACATCGCCTGGGAGAACCCGGTGCAGGGCGTCCTGCTCGGCGCACACGCCTATCTCGGCGCGGAGGCATTGCATGACGCCGTCGCAGAGGGCGCCGATGTCGTCGTGACCGGGCGGGTCGCCGACTCCGGCCTGTTCGCCGCCGCCTTGCTCCCGAGCCTCGACGGCAGCGACGCCGCCCTGGCCGGCGCACTCACCGTCGGCCACTTGCTGGAGTGCACGGGCCAGCTCACCGGCGGCAACTTCCAACCGCCGGACGGCCCCGGCCTAAGTGCTGCCGACCTCGCGCGCCTGGCCTACCCCTTGGCGCGGGTCATGCGCGACGGCAGCGCGGAGCTCACCATCCTCGACGGCGAGCCCGGCATCGTCGACGCCATGACCTGCACGCTGCAACTGCTGTACGAGGTGCACGATCCCGCCGCCTACATCACGCCGGACGCCATCGTCGACTTCTCCGGCGTCCGTTTCGAGGAGGCCGGGCGCAACCGCGTGCGCATGACCGGGGCGCGCCATGCCGGACGTCCGACGCACCTGAAGGTCGCCGGGTTCGTGGAGGCCCGCGGCGTGATCGCGGACGTCGAGATCGGTTTTGCCGGCACCGGCGCGCAAGAACGCGCGCAGCGCGCCGCCGACACGCTGCGCCTACGGCTGGGCGGGTGGCGCGCCGAGGACATCAGGATAGACCTGGTCGGCGTGAACGCGATGCTCGGCGGGGCGTCGATCCCGCTGGTGGGCAGCCTGCCGGAGGTCCGCGTCCATGTTTCCGCCCGCTGCGCCGACAACGAGGAGGCGCAGGCCGTCGAGGACGAGGTCTATGCCCTGACCCTGTCAGGCCCGTCCGCTAGCGGCGGCGTGCGCAGCGAACGACGACGCCGCATCGAGGTCGCGAGCGGCCTCATACCCCGCGAGCTGGTCGCCACCCGAACCATTTGGACGGACGCGCCATGAAGGTCTCGGACATCGCAGCCGGGCGGTCGGGCGACAAGGGCAGCGCGCTCGACCTGACCTTGGTCGCGCGCGACGACGCTGGCTATGCCCGGCTGGAGCGGGCCGTGACGGCGGAGGTGGCCCAGCGCGCCCTGAACGCCGTAACGCCCGGGCCGACCCGGCGATACGAGCTGCCGGGGCTGCGTGCGCTGAAGTTCGTGGCGCCCGAGGCCCTGCCGGGCGGCGTTTATGCCTCCCTGCATGCCGGGATGCACTGGCAGAAAGCGGCGATCCACGTGCTGTTGGAGCTGGAAATCTAGCTGCGGGCGCGCTGCGACGTGTCCGCAAGTCAATCCAGCAGCCAACACAGCGAGCGGCGCAGCGCGGCGGTGCCGTCCCGCTCGAACCCCCGCCCGAACCAGCGTCCGAGTGCGGGTCTGCGGATTGAACATTGCAACCTCATGGCAGCCGAAACCGCCCGGCGCCAACGCGATCGCATCGCCCCACTCGGACGGGGCAACATCGGACAGGTCGTGATCCAGGCGCACGCCGCGTAGGCGCCGGGGATGCCGGCACGGGGATCACCGGTGCATTACCACGGCCTGCTCAATACTATTGGACCGCGCCGGCGTTGATGGCGTAACTGGCCGTCCGCACCAGAAAGGCCGCATATGGCACGCACGCCGAAAGTAACCCCCCTCCCCGCTCCGGAACCCCGGGGCCGGACTTCAAAACGGCCAGCGAAGGCCGCGATATCCTCGGTGTTCCAGAGCGACGCAGCGAAGCAGACGGTGGCGGAGGTGGACCCGCTCGAGGCCGCTGTTGGCCCGGCTCCATCCCAGGGTGACGCGGCGGACGCGGCGAAGCCCGCGGCGCAGTGGGACCGGGCGACCGGCACAGTTCGGTTCGACTGGGCCGAGATCGAGCGGACGGCGGCGCAGGAAGGCCCCAACCAGGCGATGGCCAAGCTCCTGGTTGCGGCCCGCGCCGAGGGCGCCAGTTCGCGCTGGCCGTTCTAGCCCAGGCCCATGACCGGCCCTGGCACGCGCGCCAGGGCATGCTAACCCTCGGCATCGCCACAGCAGGTGCATCGCCCCATGTCGAAGATCATCCCGGTCCCGCCGTTCGAATTCGTCATCTTCGGCGGCACCGGCGACCTGACGCTGCGCAAGCTGCTGCCGGCGCTGTATCGCCGCTTCCTCGACGGCCAGATTCCGGCGGAGTCGCGCATTATCGCCGTGGCGCGGTCCGAGCTTACGACCGAAGCCTACCGCAGCCGCGCCGCCGACGCGTTGCGTGAATTCGTCGAGAAGGCGAGCCTCAAGGCCGCGGCCGAGACGGGCTTCTACGCCATGCTGCACTATGCCCGGCTCGACGCCGCCGCCGCGGACGCCGACTGGTCCGGCCTGCGGGAGCTGTTGTCGCCCGACCGGGTGCGGGTGTTCTACATGGCGACCTCGCCCGACCTGTTCGGGCCCATCTGCCAGGCGATCGCACGCAACGGCCTCAACTCCGGCGAGGCCCGCGTGGTGCTGGAAAAGCCCATTGGACGCGACCTCGCCTCCGCCCGCGCCATCAACAGCGAGGTCGGGCAGTGCTTCCCCGAGGCGCGCACCTTCCGCATCGACCACTTCCTGGGCAAGGAGACGGTGCAGAACCTGCTGGCGCTGCGCTTCGCCAACACGATCTTCGAGCGGCTGTGGAACGCCGACGTCATCGACCACGTGCAGATCACCGTGGCCGAGACGGTCGGCGTCGAGGGCCGCGGCGGCTATTACGACCACTCCGGCGCATTGCGCGACATGGTGCAGAACCATCTGCTGCAGTTGCTGTGCCTGCTGGCGATGGAGCAGCCGGTGTCGCTGGAGGCCGACGCGGTGCACGACGAGAAGCTGAAGGTGCTGCGCAGCCTGCGTTACCCCGAGCCGTATGAAATTCCCGGGTTGACGGTGCGCGGCCAGTACACCGCCGGCGCGGTGAACGGCAAGCCGGTGCCGGGCTACCTCGCGGACCTCGGCCATAACGAGAGCAGCATCGAGACCTTCGTCGCCATGAAGGCCGAGATCAACAGCCGCAGGTGGGCGGGCGTGCCGTTCTATCTGCGAACCGGCAAGCGGATGGCGCAGAAGGTGTCCGAGATCGTGGTGCAGTTCCGCAGCCTGCCGTTCTCCATCTTCCCCAAGGAGCACACGCTGGCGTCCAACAAGCTGATTATCCGGCTGCAGCCCGAGGAGGGCATGCGGCTCGAGATGATGACCAAGGAGCCCGGCCCCGGCGGCCTGCAGCTCCGCCCCACCGGGCTCGACATCAGCTACGAAAAGACCTTTGGCGGACGTTTCCCCGATGCCTACGAACGGCTGCTGATGGACACGGTGCGCGGCAACTCGACCCTGTTCATGCGGCGGGACGAGGTGGAGGCGGCGTGGCAATGGGTGACGCCGGTGATGGAGTCGTGGGCCAGCCGCGCCGACCGCCCCCGGCCCTACGCCGCCGGAAGCTGGGGACCCACCGCCGCCATCGCCCTGATCGAGCGCGACGGACGCACCTGGCACGAGGACCTCGGCGACGGGCAGTGAGGGTTTCGGTCGGGATGCTGTGTTCGCTCTACCGTCCCTTGAACACCGGTTTGCGCTTTTCGTTGAACGCCGCCACGCCCTCGCGCCGGTCCTCGGTCGGGACCAGGCGGTTATAGGCCTCGATCTCGAACATCGTCCCCGTGTGCAGGTCCATCTGCAGTCCGAAATGCACGGACTGCTTGATCTGCCGCGTGGCGATCGGCGCGTTGGCGGCGATGCGGCGCGCGGTGCCGAGCGCCTGGTCTTGCACCTCGCCCGCCGGGCAGACGCGGTTGAGCATGCCCCATTCCAGCGCCTCCTGCGCGCTGAACGGGCGTCCGGTGAGGATGATCTCCTTCGCCCGGCGCTCACCGACCGCGCGCGGCAGGTTCTGCGTGCCGCCTGCGCCCGGCATGATGCCCAACGTCACCTCGGTCAGCGCGAACTTCGCCGTCTCGGCGGCGTAGGCGAAGTCGCAGCACAGTGCCAGCTCGCAGCCGCCGCCATAGGCCGCGCCGTTCACCGCGCCGATCACCGGAATGGGGCAGGCCAGCAGCGCCCGGACCGCACGCTCGAAGATAAGGTGCTGCGCCTGCCACGCCTCGTCGGTCATGCCGTTGCGCTCCTTGAGGTCGCCGCCGGCGCAAAAGGCGCGCTCGCCGCTGCCGGTCAGGATAATGCAGCGATACTGGGCCGGCGCCGCATTGACCCGGTCCCACAGGTCGAGCAGGTCGAGGCCCATCTGCGTGTTCAGGGCGTTGGCGGACTCGGGCCGGTGCAGCCGCACGCGCAGCACGTGCTCCGCCGGCTGGTCCAGCGCGAGGGTCGCATAACGGAGTTCGGAAATCATCGCGCGGTGCCCCCTGTCTGGCTGTTGATGGAGCTGAGCCATACGGCTCTTGCAGCCAGCCTGCAGCGTGCGAATCTATAAAGAATATTAAGGGAGTGTGGGACATGCGGCTGACCGCAATGTTCAAGATGATGCCGTTGGCGGCCTTGCTGGCGGGTTGCACGGCGGCGTCCCAATTGCCGCCGCGGCCCGTGCCGTTGGTCGCCATTCCCGGCCCGGCCAAGACCGAGGCGCAATTCCATGCGGACGACACAGCCTGCCGGGCTGCTGCCGTGACGCTGCCGGCCAGTGCGCCAGCCCAACAGCCAGCCCAGGACCCGGCTCAAGCGGACTCGGCCGCGGCGATGCCGCCCGGCGTCATCTATTTGCGTTGCATGGCGGCGCGGCAGAACACCATCGAGCCGCTCGCTCCGGCGCCGCAGGTTGTATATAGCTATTACCCGGCCTACCCGATCTACGCCGGGGCGGGGTTCGGCTTCCCAGGGTTCTATAACGATTTCGGCGCGTTCGGCTTCTATGGCGCCGGGTTTGGCGGGTTCTACGGCGGCTATGGCTATCGCGGCTACCGGGATTATGGGTTCCGGGATGGGGGGTTCCGGGATGGCGGGTTCCATGGCGGCGGCTTCCACGGCGGTGGGTTTCACGGCGGTGGCTTTGGCGGGCGGCACTGAGGCTCGCGCCTAAGCTCCGGAATGCACGCCGCTATCCATCCGCGGGCAGCACCTCGGGATTGACGACGTTCGCGCGGTTGGGCGCGCCGTCCAGCACGCCCAGCATATTCAGCGCCGTCGTCGCCGACATTGCGGCCCAGGCTTCACGGGTAACGCCCGCCATGTGCGGCGAGGCGATCACCGTCTCCATCTGCAACAGCGGATGCGCTGTGTCCGGCGGCTCCGGATCGAACACGTCGAGGCCGGCCCCGCCGAGATGGCCGGACTGCAGCGACGCCGCGAGGGCCGCCTCGTCGACGATGCCGCCGCGCGCGGTGTTGACCAGGAACGCGCCCGGCTTCATCAGGGCCAGGCGCCCCGCGCCGAACAGGCCGATCGTCCCAGCATTCTTTGGGCAATGGATCGTGACGAAGTCGGCGCGGGGCAGCGCCATATCCAGGTCGGCGGCCGGCTCGTAGCCGGCGTCCCGGACCGTGTCGCCGCTGACGAAGGGGTCATAGACCAGCACCTCCATCTCCATCGCCCGGCAGCGCGGCGCCGTGCGGGAGCCGATGCGGCCGAACCCCACGACAAGCACCGTCTTGCCCGACACCTCGCCCGGCAGCCCGGACAGGCGGTCGTGGCCGATGCCCTGGCGCACCCGCCGGTCCATCTCCGCCGCCCGTTTCGCCAACGCGAACATGAGATGCAGGGCGTGCTCGGCAACCGACCGGGAGTTGGAGGTGCCGACGACCATCAGCGGGATGCCGCGCGCGGTCAGGGCCGGAACGTCCACCGCATCAAATCCGACGCCGAGCCGCGCGGCAACCTCGAGCCGCGCCGCCGCCGCCAGCTCCGGCGGACGGAACGGCGTCCAGGACAGCGCGACGGCGGCGGTGTCTTGCAGCAGGTCATGGAACCCAGCGGCTGCAATAGCCGGGTCGTAGCGCGTGACCTGCAGGTCTGGGCGACGCTCCAGGAGCAACAGGCCCTCCGGCCCCATGCTCACCGGGACCAGCACGCGTTTTTGGTTCAGCAAATCCTGCATTCCCTTCGTTCAGGACCGATCCAAGCCGTCTTGATTTTGCCTCTATCGAGGTTCGGGTGACTGAGCGATGGATCATGCGGCCTGTCAACATCCGGCCGAAACCGCCCCGTGGCACCCCGCTTGCTTGCCCATTAAGGCGTAAGCGGAGCCACAGCCATGAAACGACGAACCCTCCTCACCGGCGCCGCGCTCGCCAGCGCGTTGCCGAGGCCCTCAATTGCCCAGGCGGCCGGCAAGCGCACGTTGAAGTTCATCCCCGAGGGCAACCTCGCCAACCCCGACCCGATCTGGACCACCACCACCGTCGCCCGCAACCACGGCTTCATGATCTACGACACGCTGTTCGGCGTCGACGCAAAGCTCAGCCCGAAGCCGCAGATGTGCGAGGGCTACGAACTATCGGACGATAAGCTCACCTGGAGCTTCCGGCTGCGCGACGGCCTGCGGTTCCATGATGGCGCCCCGGTGCGCGGCGTCGACTGCATCACCTCGATCGCCCGGTGGAGCAAGCGGGACGGCTTCGGCCAGCGGCTTGCGGCGCAGTTGGACAGCATGGCGGCGCCCGACGACCGCAGCTTCATGGTCAAGCTGAAGAAGCCGTTCCCCCTGCTGGTGAGCGCATTGGCGAAGCCCGCCGCCAACGTGTGCTTCATCATGCCAGAGCGGGTGGCGAAAACCGACGCCTTTACCCAGATCACCGACTTCACCGGCTCCGGGCCGTTCCGCTTCGTGCGCGAGGAATGGACGCCGGGTTCGCTCGCGGTTTATGCGCGCTACGACGGGTATGTGCCGCGGCAGGAGCCTGCGGACTTCACCGCCGGCGGCAAGGCCGTGCATTTCGACCGGGTCGAGTGGAACATCATCCCCGATTCCGCGACCGCCGCCGCCGCCATGCAGACCGGCGAGGAGGACTGGTGGCAGACGCCGATCGCCGACCTGCTGCCGCAGCTTCGCCGGATGCGGGGCGTGAAGGTCGTGCCGATGACCAGCATCGGCAGCATCGAGATCATCCGGTTCAACTCGCTCAATCCGCCGTTCGACAACCCGAAGATGCGCCAGGCGGTGATGCGCGTGGCCGACCAGAGCGCGTTCATGCAGGCCGCCTATGGCGACGACACCAGCGTCTATCAGACCGGCGTCGGCGTGTTCACGCCGGGGTCGCCGGCGGCCACGGATGTCGGCCTGGACGCGGTCACCGGGCCGCGCGACATGGCGGCGGCCAAGCGCCTGGTGGCGGAGGCGGGCTATAAGGGCGAGAAGATCGTCATCATCTCGCCGACCGACTATCCCTGGCTGGAGGCGTTCTGCCAGGTCACGCGCGACCTGCTGATTAAGCTTGGCTTGAACGTCGACTACCAGGCCAGCGACTGGGGCACAGTGGTGCAGCGCCGGGCGAGCAAGGAGCCGGTGGAGAAGGGCGGCTGGAGCATCTTCTGCACAGGGTGGGAGGGGCTGAACACCGCCGACCCCGGCGGGCATTACCCGATCCTTGGCAATGGCCAGAACGCCTGGTTCGGCTGGCCGACCAGCCCGCGCATCGAGGGGCTCCGCACCGATTGGTTCAACGCGCCGGACGACGCGGCGCGCAAGCAGGCGACGGATGCGATCCAGGAGGCGGTATGGGACGAGGCGCCGTTCGTGCCGCTGGGCCAGTTTTTCCAGCCGGCGGCGATGCGCGACAACGTGGTGGACGTGCTGGACAGCCCGTTCCCGATCTTCTGGAACGCGAAAAAGGTTTAGCGGTTGGGGTTCGGGGATTTCCAAACGCAGTTGCCCAACACTCCATCCCGGTCAAGCTTGACAGCCAACAATCGGCAAGCGCAGCGTTCAAACGATCACCACAAGAATAAGCCCTGGGAGAGACAAAGCCATGACGGATGCTCCGGACGCCAATAGCCCAAACACGGCTTCGCATCCCGGTCCGGCGCGGCGCGGCGTGCTGCAAGGGGCGGCGCTCGGGTCGGCGATGGCGTTGCTGGCCGGGGCACGCACGGCCCGGGCGGACGACGCGAACCCGTTCCCCGACCACCCGCGCTGGCGCTTCGTGTTCGTCAACCACGTGACGACCAACCCGTTCTTCGTGCCCACCCAGTACGGGCTGCAGGACGCCTGCGACCTGCTCGGATGCGACCACCAGTGGACGGGCTCGGCAAATTCGGACGTGGCCGAGATGGTCAACGCGATGAACGCGGCCGTGGCCGCCAAGGCCAGCGCGATCGCGGTGCCGATCATCGACCCGAAGGCGTTCAACGCCCCGATCGACCGGGCGCTGGCCGCAGGCATCCCGGTATTCGCCTACAACGCCGACTCTCCCGCGGGCAGCGCGAACAAGCGGCTCGCGTATATCGGCCAGGACCTGTACCAGGCCGGGCAACTGATGGGGCAGCGCATCACCAAGCTGGTCGACGGCGGCATGATCGCGCTGTTCATCGCGACGCCGGGTGCGTTGAACATCCAGCCGCGCATCGACGGCGCGCAGGACGCGATCAAGAAGTCGGGAAAGACCTACGACGTGCAGGTCATCGCGTCCGGCGCCACGGTGAACGAGGAACTGTCCAAGGTAGAATCGTTCTATCTCGGCCATCAGGACGTGAAGGGCATGTTCGCGGTCGACGGCGGCACCACCCAGGGCGTCGCCGAGACGATTAACAAGCACGGGCTGGCGGCCAAGGGCGTCAAGGGCGGCGGCTTCGACCTGCTGCCGCGCACGCTGGCGCTGATTCAGGCCGGCGCGATGGATTTCACCATCGACCAGCAGCCATACCTGCAGGGCTTCTACACGGTCATGCAGATGTTCAGCTTCCTGGCGTCGGGCGGCCTGGTTGGACCCGCCGATTGCAACACCGGGTTGAAATTCGTCACCAAGGACAGCGTCGGCCCCTACCTCTCGACTGCGACCCGCTACGAGGGCAAGTCCGACAAGCACGAAATCGTGCCGCGCTCCGGCCCGATCGCAACCTAG
Organism: Acetobacteraceae bacterium; assembly: GCA_965277495.1. GTDB lineage: Bacteria > Pseudomonadota > Alphaproteobacteria > Acetobacterales > Acetobacteraceae > CAHJXG01. The sequence continues at coordinate 979,574 of OZ255824.1, forward strand.
GCTCCCGCCCGTGAGCGGACCCGGACGCAGCGCCCGGCCCAGCCTGTTGGACACGGCGCTGCGTTGGCAGGAACTGAGCATCCTGGTCGTCGCGATCATCCTGGTGGCGTATTTCGAGTGGGCCAACCACGACTTCCTGCTGACCGACGCCAGCCTGCAGAACCTGTCGCAATTCGTGGCCCCGGCCGCCATCATCGCCTGCGGCGAGATCATGCTGATGATCGGCGGCGAGATCGACCTGTCGGCGGGGATGGTGTTCGCCCTGGCGCCGTTCGTCATGCACTTCGCCAACCAGGCCGGCGTGCCGCTGCCGGCCGCATTGCTGCTGGCGCTGGCGGCGAGCGCATTGATCGGCCTGTGCAACGGGTTCATCACCGTGGCTTTGTTGGTGCCGTCGTTCATCACCACGCTCGGCACCAACTTCCTGCTGAACGGGCTGACGCTCACCTTGTCGCACGGCACGCCGGTCGAGGCGCCGGAGGACCCGGTGTTCGCCGCCATCTTCGGCAACTGGGGCTACAGCGAGATCATCTGGGCGGTCGTGGTGGTGGCGGTGATGCACACGGTGCTGCGCCGGACCCGGTGGGGCCTGCACACCATCGCGGCCGGGGCCAACCCGGTGGGCGCGGCCGAGGCAGGCATCCGCGTCAACCGGCTCAAGATCGGCAACTTCATGATCACGGCGATGCTCGCCGGGTTCACGGGCATCCTGGAAAGCTTCCGCATTTCCTCGATCGATCCGCAGGCCGGGGGCAACGGCATCATGTTCCTGGCGGTCGCCGCGGGGGTGATCGGCGGGACGCCGCTGGCCGGCGGCTCCGGCACGATCGTGGGCGGGCTGATCGGCGCATTCGTGCTGGGGGTGCTCAGCGACGGCTTCACGCTGATCGGGATCAACGCGTTCACCTTCAACATCATCCTGGGCGCCGCGATCCTGGCCGCGATGCTGTTCAACATCCATGTCGGCCGCCTGCGCCGCAGCGGCGCTTGAGCATGGCCGAAGCATTGCGCGCGGACGGCATCGTCAAGCGCTTCGGCGCGGTCACGGCGCTGCAAGGCGTGTCGCTGCATTTGGAGCAGGGCGAAATCCTCGGCATCCTCGGCGATAACGGCGCCGGTAAGTCGACGCTGATGAAGATCCTGACCGGCTACCAGGCCCCGACTGAGGGCCGGCTGTTCGTCGCCGGGCAGGAGGTCGCGCTACGTTCGGTGGACCACGCCCGCAGCCTCGGCATCGAGTGCGTTTACCAGGACCTCGCGCTGGCCAACTCGCTCAGCGTTTATCACAACCTGTTCCTCAACCGGGAGATCCTCTACCCCGGCCCGTTCCGGTTGCTGAACAACCGCGAGATGCGCCGCCAGGCCGAGGCCTGCCTCGAAGGCATTGGCGTGCATATCCCGTCCGTGGCGCTGCCGGTCGAGCGGCTGTCGGGCGGCCAGCGCCAGGCCATTGCGGTCGCGCGGGCGGTCAACAGCAAGGCGCGCGTGCTGCTGCTCGACGAGCCGCTCGCCGCCATGGGCGCGCGCGAGGCCGGGCTGATCATCGACCTGATCCTGCGGCTGAAAGCGGCGGGGGACCTGTCGATTGTCATGATCATGCACAACTACGCGCAGACGCTGGAGATCGCCGACCGCATCATGCTGATGCAGCGCGGCACCGTGACATACGAGAACAGCGCGAAGTCGACCTCGGTTGCCGAATTGATGGACATCGTGCGCCGCGAATACCGCGCGCTGCGCACAGGTTGAAGCATGGGAGCCGTCCGATGACCGAGTTCGCCCGTTATCCCAGCCTGCAGGGCCGGGTCGTGTTCATCTCCGGCGGCGCGACCGGCATCGGTGCCTCGCTGGTGGAGCATTTCGCCCGCCAAGGGGCGCAGGTCGCCTTCGTGGACCGGCAGGAGGAGGCCGGGCGGGCGCTCGCCGATGGGCTGGCGGCCGAGGGCTGCCCGCCGCCGTTGTTCCTGCCCGTCGACCTGCGCGGCATCCCGGCGCTGCAGCAGGCCATCGCCACCGTCGGCGAGCGGCTTGGCCCGGTGTCGGTGCTGGTCAACAACGCCGCCCATGACGAACGCCACCGCATCGAGGACGTGACGGTAGAGTTCTGGGAAGACCGGATGCAGGTCAACCTGCGGCACCAGTTCTTCGCGGTCCAGGCGGTGCTGCCGATGATGCGCGCGTCCGGGAGCGGCTCGATCATCAACATGGGATCGGTGAGCTGGCACGTCGGCCAGGGCGGGATGCCGGCCTACACCACGGCAAAGGCGGGGATCGAGGGCCTGACCCGCGGCCTGGCGCGCGACCTGGGGCCGGACCGCATCCGGGTGAACTGCATCATCCCGGGCTGGATCATGACGCAGCGCCAGATCGACCTGTGGCTGACCGTGGACGCCGAGCGGGAGCTGATGCAGGCGCAGTGCCTCAAGGAAAAGGTGTTCCCGGCCGACGTGGCGCGGATGGCGCTATGGCTGGCGGCGGAGGACAGCCGGCTTTGCACCAGCCAGACCTGGGTGGTGGACGCCGGGTGGAGCTTCTGAACGGCCTAAAAGCTGCGGGGCTGGCCCCGTTTCGAGGCCGGCCCTGCCCATGATCATGCGGTTTGCGACGGCGCCGGGTGCGGGTGTTCCATAAAGAAGCGCAGCATCTCCCGCGTGGCATCCGGACCATGCGGGTCAGTGTAGGAGCCTGCGCTGCGTCCGCCGGACCAGGCGTGGCCAGCGCCGTGGACGACCCACTGCTCGATCAACGGTTGTCCGGCGTCATCGGCGTGAACCGTCCGGCTGTAGGCGTGGCCGCCGGGAACCTGCCCATTCTGCACGCGCGCGCGCAATACCGCATCCTGCGCCGATTGTGCGACGACATCGTCGCCGTTGCGCGGGCTGACGGTGCTGTCCCGGTCGCCGTGGAACACGATCGTTGGAACCATCCGACGCTGCCCGCCAGGGTGCGCAGGGCGGTGCGCGGCGGGACCAATGCCCCGCTTCATCGCAGCAAGGGCCGACGGCACGTCGCGGGCCGCCCCGCAAGCAAGTCCGGAATGCACCCCAATGGCGGCATATAAATCCGGGTAGGCATCGCCCATCACGGCAGCCGCCGCACCGCCCGCCGACAGCCCGGCGACATAAACGCGCTTGGGGTCGACCGCATACTCCCGCATCACTTGCCGCGTGATGCCCGCAATGAGCGATGGCTCGCCTTTGTCGCGCTGCTGGTCGTCGGCGCTGAACCACTTCCAGCACTTCTGCGCATGGGCGCTTGCGGGCTGCCCGGGATACGCGACCAGGCAGGTCTGCTCCTCGGACGCGGCGTTCATGCCGGTGCCGGCGGCGAAGTCGTCGGGCGACTGCGTGCAGCCATGCAGCATGACGATTAACGGCACCGGCTGCCCGGCGGTGTAGCCGCTCGGCACATACAGCTTGTAGGGGCGGCTTCCGGCTTCATTGCTGAACGTGTGCGAAAGGAACTGCGCGCCTTCGGGCAGGACGACCGCAGGCGCGGGCGGATGGGCCGCCCCGCCGGGCACGGCATATCCGTCCATGCCCTGGCCGATGAAATCTTCCAAGCCTTTGGGCAAATGCGATTGGACCAGGCCGCGCACTTCCGCGGGAACGAAGCGCAGCCAATCAGGTCCGGCGCCGGTTGCGTCCGCCCTGTCCAGGGTGGGCCGCCGTGGCTCGGGTCCCGGGCTGCCCGAGGCCGTTTGGCTGCCGAACCGGCGTTGCAACGCCGCTGCCGCCTTGGCGCGCCAGTCGACGCCGTTTGCATTCGGGAACTGGCCGCGGAACGTGTTGGGCATGGGATCATGGCCTTCTATTGGGGACCCGGCGAGGCATCCCCGTTCGGAACCGGCATCGGCTTCCGTCGCAACTCAATCGTGATGGTCGGGCGTGATGGTCGGATCTTCGGCTGCCGATCGGTTCGGCGCCTGCGGGCGTCACCGCATTCGGTCGGCAAGGGCGGCACGCACCTCGGGGCTGGCGTGCAACGCCCCTAGCACCGTGATCGAGGCGATGGTGGCGCGGGCCAACTCCGGCGTCACGTCCCGGGCGATGGTGGCCAACCCGAGCACGCTGATTTGCAACGTATGCCCGGCGTCCCGCACCGCCTCGAGCTCCTGCCGGCCGTAGGCGCGAAGGCCAAGGTCAAGCGTCTTCCGCGCCACGGATTGCCGGACCACTTCGGCATGGCGGTCGAGCTGGTTGCGGATGGCGGTGCGGATGAAATCGGTTCGGTTGGAGTAGAAGCCATCCCGCACCATCAGGTCGACATGCCCGAGATCGACGAAGCCCAGGTTGATGGTGATCTTTTCACTATCGATTGTCTTGGCGATTGTCTTGGGTCGTATGTCTTGCATCAGTTCGGTTGTCTTTCCATCCACAAGCCATCTGTATGGATGGAATATGTGGGGCTGGCTCCCTGAATGCAAGATCATGCGCAACGTGAAGGTCCGGACCAGCCGTGGACGCGGGTGGCCCGCCTTGCCGGGCCTGCACGATGCTTGGACGTGTGGGCCAACCTCTTCGCCTGCCAAGCTCATCCAGGCGGCTTGACACCATTGTATCAGCGCTTATTATAAGCCCATGGACAGTATCAGTTTGACCTTGGATGACGCCGAGCTGCTGCCCCACCGCAGCTTCGGCTACCGCCTGTGGATGCTGCGGCACGCGTGGACGCGGCGATTGGAGGCGGCGTTGGATGCGACCGGCTTGACGCACATGCAATTCTTCCTGTTGCGCGCGGCCGAGCACCTTTCCAGCCTGGGTGAGACGCCCTCGCAGACCCGGCTCGCGGACGAGCTGCATATCGACCGCATGACGGTGAGCAAGGTGCTGCGCACGCTTGAGGCCAAGGGCCTCGTCGCCCGTGCCCAGCATCCGGACGATCCGCGCGCCAACAGCATTGCGCTGACTGCCGCCGGGTCGGCGCTGTCGCGCCGTGCGGCGCTGCTGGCGCTGGCGGAGCAGGACCGGTTCTTCGACCGGCTCGGCCCAACCCGCAAAGCGCAGTTCAGCGCCATGCTGGACGAGCTGTTGAACAACGAGGGCGTCCGTCACAGCCCCCCCGCTTCGGAGATCAAATGATGGACGGTTCGCAACAGATAACGTCCGAGCGTCCGCTGGTCAGCGAAGCCCCATTGGACGCCGGCGTGCAGGCGAAGCCGCGCAGCACCCGCAAGCGCCTGCTGATTGCGGCGGCGGCGCTCGCTGCGTTGCTCGGGGCCGGGTACTATGGCTACGGCTGGTGGACGACGGGGCGCTTCCTCGAAGCAACCGACGACGCCTATGTGCAAGCCGACATGGTTGCCGTGTCGTCGCGCATCGCCGGGCAGGTGGCCGAGGTGCTCGCGGGCGACAACCAGCGGGTCCGCCGCGGCGACGTGCTAGCCCGGTTGGACGACCGCGACCTGCAGGTTGCGCTGGCGCAGGCCCGCGCCGACGCGGCTTCGGCCACGGCCGACATCCAATCCCTGCAGGCGCAACTGAGGTTGCAGGGCAGCACGATCGCGGCAGCCGACGCCGACGTCGCCAGCGCCGACGCCTCCGCCGCCTTCGCCAAGGCCGATTTCGCCCGGTATTCGGACCTGGTGCGGACCGGCACCGGGTCGCTGCAGCGGGCGCAGCAGGCCGAGGCCGACATCAAGGGCCGCGACGCCGCCGCGACCCGCGCCCGTGCGGCTGCCGAGGGCGCGCGGCAACAGGTCGCGGTGCTGCAAGCGCAATTGGGCCGGGCCCAGGCCGCCCTGCTGCGCGCCAACGGGGCCACGGACCAGGCCGCGCTAAACCTTTCCTATGCCACGATCACTGCCCCCACCGATGGCGCGGTCGGCGACCGCACGGTGCGGGCCGGCCAGTTCGTCCAGCAGGGCACCCGGCTGCTGGACGTGGTGCCGATGGGACCCGGCCTTTACGTGATCGCAAACTTCAAGGAAACCCAGCTCGCCCGCATGGGTGCGGGGGAAGCGGTGCGCCTCGACGTCGACATGCTGGGCGGCGAGCCGTTGCGCGGCACGGTGGACAGCTTCGCGCCCGGCAGCGGCGCCACCTTCGCCCTGCTGCCGCCCGAGAACGCGACCGGCAACTTCACCAAGATCGTGCAGCGTGTCCCGGTGCGCATCCGGCTGGACGCGGACCCGCGCCTGTCGCAGCTTCGCCCCGGGCTGTCCGTCACCGCCGCGGTCGACACCCGCACGGCGCCGCCGGGCCAACTGCAGACATTGTCGGAGCGATGAGCGGCGCCCTTGCCCCCACCGCCGCAGCGCCGCGCACCAAGGCGACGCTGCGGGACTGGGTGGCGTTCCTGGGCGGCTCGCTCGGCGCCTTCATGGCCGTGCTCGACATCCAGATCACCAACAGCAGCCTCGCCGACATCCAGGGAACGTTGGGCGCCAGCCTGGACGAAGGCAGTTGGATCAGCACCGGCTACCTGATCGCCGAGATCATCGTCATTCCCATGACCGGCTGGCTTTCGGGCGTGTTCGGCCTGCGCCGGTATCTCGTAGTCAACGCCATCCTGTTCCTGGGCTTCTCCGTGCTGTGCGGCCTGGCGACGAACCTCAGCGAGATGATCCTGTTCCGCGTCGGCCAGGGCTTCACCGGCGGCGTGCTGATCCCGACCGCCTTCACAATTATGCTGCTGCGCATCCCTGGCGCGCAGCGCTCCATCGCCAGCGCCATCTTCGGCATGACGGTCACCTTCGCGCCGGCGATCGGCCCGACCATCGGCGGCTGGCTGACCGACACCTACTCATGGCACTGGATCTTCTACATCAACCTGATCCCCGGCGCGGCATTGGTGGCGATGATCTGGTGGGGGCTGGACACCCAGCCGATGCGCCTGGATCGGCTGGCCCGAGGCGACTGGGCCGGCATCGGCTGCATGGCCGTCGGGCTCGGCAGCCTGGAATACGTGCTGGAGGAGGGACAGCGGAAGGACTGGTTCGGCGACAGCCGCATCGTGCTCTGCGCGGTGCTTGCGGCGGTGTTCATTTCGGCGTTCCTGGTGATCGAACTCACCCGGCGCGAGCCGTTCATCGACCTGCGCCTGCTGCGCCGGCGTTCGCTGGGTGCCGCGTGCGCGGTCAACTTCATCAGCGGCTTGGCGCTTTATGGCTCGATCTACATCCTGCCGCTCTATCTTTCGCGCGTGCAGGGCTACAACGCGTTCCAGATCGGCGAGGTGCAGATGTGGATGGGGCTGCCGCAACTCGCCCTGCTGCCGTTGCTGCCCCTGATCCTTCGCACGTTCGACAGCCGGCTGGTGCTCGCCTTCGGGCTGTCGTTGTTCGCAATAAGCTGCCTGATGAACGGCTTCGGCATGTCGGCCGACACGGGGATCGATCAACTGAAGTGGTCGCAGCTCGTGCGCGCACTGGGCCAGCCGTTCATCATCTCGCCTCTGGCGCAGATGGCGACCGTCGGCATCCTGCCCGCACAGGCCGGGGCGGCGAGCGCGCTGTTCAACATGATGCGCAACCTCGGCGGCAGCTTCGGCATCGCCCTGCTGGCGACCGTGGCGGAGCATCGGGAGCACTGGCATTTTTCGGCCGTTGCCGAGCGGATCACGCAGAATTCGGTGCTGCTGACCGAGCGGCTTGGCCAGATGGCGCAGGCGGTCGGCCCCGACCAGGCGCTCGCCCGGCTGGCAAACCAAGTGCGGCGGCAAGCGACGGTCATGGGTTACGCCGATTGCTTCCTATTGATCGGCGCCGGGCTGGCGCTCAGCCTGCTGTGCATCGGGTTCCTGTCCCCGGCCAAGCCTGGGGGTCCGGGGGGCGGGCATTGAGTTGACGACGGCCGTATACCGAGTCCCTGAGGGCGGATGGCGCGGCGGGATGTCTCAATATACCAAGTTCCTGGGCGACTGGCTCAATCGTGTTTTGTCCGACGCGGCTGCTTGCGTTGGCGCCAATCATATCAAGTTTGGCAATACTGGGCACAGCACCACCTGAAAAACCCCGTATTTGCTGATGCCCGTTTGGCATAATATGGCACGGCGTTTGGCATAAGATGGCACAATCCGTTCTTGGGGTATTTCGGGGCATTTTCAGGCCCCATTCCTGGCTATTTCTCTGAGCCGTCGTCACGCGCCAGCCGGAAGGCACCAGTCCTGACGAGGTCGGTCCGGTCTGCCTGGGCCAACGCCCACTTCGCCCAGGAATCCATGTCTTGGGCCGCCACCGGCTCACGAGCGTCAGCGTTTGCGGCCCTGGCTTCCTCGACGTACGCGCGGATGTCGCGCGCCCGGCGGAATGCGACCGCATCCCCGAGCAAGTCCTCGACACGCTTCTGCTCCAGCGCCACTTGACGTTCCCGCTCCTTCCGTTCCGCCTCGGCGCGCTCCCTCTCCAGGCGTGCGAGCGTGCTGGCCTTCAGCTCGACGCGCCATGCGTACGAACGGATGGCCGCATCCCGGTGTTGCTGCTCGCCTTTCAGCTTGAGGGCGAGAACGATGCCGGGGGCCTGCTGCTCCAGCGTGGTGTCTCCATCCTCCCAGGACTGCCCGTCAGGCCGCCTGTCCTCGCCAGGGTCCAAGGCCGGCCTCAACGGCGACACCGACGCGGGCAGCCGTCCTGTTCTCGACGACAGATGGCCGGAGTTGTCACGGACTGATACCCGACCATGGCGGCAACGTCATCTGGGGGACCGTTGTACGGCTGTGATTGCCATCGATGCCCAACGCCTTTGCAAGGAGGTAGCGCCCGCGTTTGGTTTGCGAAGCTAACCCCAAGGCACTGCGGCATTTGCAATACTTTGAATCTCACTCCCCGCCGTTGGTACCGTTCCCAGTGGCCCAGATTCTCGCTCCACCCGCACCACGCCAGGATTGTCCCCGGCACGGGGTTGATGCCGATGATCCAGGCGATACCTGGCGAGACCGGCAAGCTGGGCGGCGGTGACCGCCGAGCGTAGCGTCCTGAAGAGCGCGGGATCGGTAAGCGCCAGTGCGGGGTCCGGCCCCCTCTTCACGAACGCCAGGAAGTCTGCGATGCCCCGGCGGTCACGCTCCCGGAGCATGCGGCCGACCACGGGTTCGCCGCGGCCGTAGCCCACGACGTTACGGACGAGAACGACCCATCGCTCGCGTGCGTCGCCGCCTCCGCCGGGAGCGTTTTCCAGTCCCGCCTTGAGGGCGCGTGCCGCGAGGAGGATGGCCCGGGGCACGCGATGCCCGCCCGCCTCGTAATAGGCCAGCATCCTTTCGCTGATCCCCAGGTCGGCCGCCGCTGCCGGCCGTGTGATGCCCGCGTCACGACGCCACCGTCTGAGTTCGATTGCATCTTCAATGCCGTCAGCGACTGCCATCTTCGTCTCCCTTGTTTGTTGCCCGCCCTAACGCTACAATACCTGCAACCATTGCAGGGTATATGCACCATGGCGTTGAATGGCAAGGAGCTCGCAAGCCTGCTCCGCAGGTTCGATGCAAATATGGAATCACCGGGAACCATCTGTCTCATCGGCAGCGGGGCGACCATCCTGCTCGGCCAGCCCACGAGGCAGACCGATGATATCGACGTCTGGGCCCGGGCCAGCCGGGTCAAGCTCGACGACCTGCGCCGGGCAGTCGAAGCTTCTGGCCTTGGCTTCGACCCCAAGGACGAGTTCCCCGCACTGCCCTATCTACAAGTGGTCCACCCGGGGATTGTCCAGGTTCCCGGGTGGGACGCCGAAAAACGGGAGTGGCTGGGGGAGCCGGAACGGGAAGTCTGGAAGGGCGAGAGGCTGACCGTGACCGTGCCCCCGCCCAGGATCATCGCCGCGTCCAAGCTGGTCCGCGGAGATGACCGCGATCTCGAGGACTGCCTCTGGCTGATGGCGGCCCACGGGGTGGGCGCGCAGGAGATCATGGCGGCGATCAAAGGCCTCCCGCGGGACCCTCGCGAGAAAGCTACCGACAACCTCGATATTCTGAAGATGATGAAGCCCTGAACATCTCCTCGTTTGACAGGCCGCCGAGCAGCTGGAGGGCGCACGTGACGATCGCGGTCCAATATTCACGGTGATCGTCATTGTCGCCAGCAACGAGGCCGAGATCAGCGGCACCCGGCGCTCCGGAAGAGAGCCTCGGCGGACATCGTCCTTTGGCCCATCGCGCCGATGATCTGCCTGTCGCTGGCAGGGCGGGCGCTCGGTACGGTTGCTGCGGACATGGAGAGCTACGGCCAGCGTTGCTCGAGTTTGACAAGTGCCACGAGAAGACCGCCACTGGCGCTGCCGGGCCCAGCTCCACGAGCTGGGCAGGGGAGCATCCCACGTCGAGATATACGACAGCCACTTCTGCCGCTCGCGCTTCTCGTCGTCCCGCTTGAGCAGCTTGGCCACGGCGGGATGCGGCAGGCCGGGGTCTCGCGGCACGGGCACCTTCGGCAGCATGGTCTCCAGTCTTTGCCGGACGTCCTCCATCGTCTCGGTGAACACTGGTGCCGGGGGACCGGACCAAGGATTTCCTTCTGTGATTGGAGTGCTGGTGGTATCGGGCGTGTCGCCCCCCGGCCAGGACGACGGTGTTGGCGAGGCCAATCGGCCGTGGTGGCAGCGCCAGCCGCCGCGCGGGTTTCCCGGCCGCCTTCTTGTTCAAGTAGCCCTGCGGGGGGGGGAGGTCGGCACGTGCATCTGCCGGCAGGTCTTCGCCAGCGCCACGTCCGAGATGCCGAAGCGTTTGGCCGGGGCTCTCATCGGCTCCAACCAGGCGAGATCATGGAGTTCCTGGCGGATCACACGCTGCTGCGTCGAGTCCTTGCTGGATGGGGGGTGCGAGGTGTGAGCGGCTAGCCATGGGAATTTGACGCCACGAAGCCCAGAGGTGACGAGCGTTGCGCTAACCCTCCCGGACACACTTTACTCGTCGAGTTCACCAATGATGGCGTGCTCAATGAGCTTTAGTTCGTGGAGCGGGAACGGCAGCCGGGTGTCGCCGCCATAGGCAGCATGGAGGCCCCGCCATCGATCCGCCAAGTCGACGAGACGCAGCGGATCGGTCCTGTCCTCAGGCTGGATGAATACGGCGCAAAGCTCTTCCAACTGCGCCGAGGTTCGTTGAGCGCCGTCATCGGTTGCCTGGTTCGAGCCCGGATTGCCGTGACGGGTTACCATCATCGCCTGGGCGCCCTTCTGGGCCGTGACCGGCTTCGTTCTCAGGAGAAGGCCGTCCTCCTCGCCTTATCCTTCAGGCCACCCCACGTGAACAGGCCGGTCGGCCACTGAGAAGGGGTGCCATCCGATTGTGGCTCGATGTCCTGACAGTAGTGAGGCAGCTTCGAGGTCGTGTTGGTTCTCACGATACGCATGCCGGGGAGCATCGCCGGGGTGAAGGCCGTCGTTCCGGCCTTAAAAACATCCCATTCTAGGCTTCTATTCTGGAGCGTGGGAAGAAACTGCGTCGTGCCCTCCTGCTCGGCCAGAATAAGGGACGGACCGTGCGCGGCGATGTCCCTTAGGGCCTGGGCGAAGAAGCCCAGGAACCGGTTCCGGTTCTCCTCGCTACGGCTCCTGCTCAGGGGGGCGTAGTCCCCTGACATGACCTTAAGGATGGCTTCGCCATATGGAATCCAAAGCGGCTCGCCGGTATTCGCATCGGGCAAGGCCACTTCGAACCCGGCCTTGCTGATCCGGGCAGCGAGCGGAACCGCCTGCCCGCTGACTGTCGTGGCGCCGCGGAACTTCTTTCCCTTCTGCACCACATGGATTGCCGCCGGTGCAATGCCTCCTTCGTCGGTCGTGACCACGCCGAGCATCCTGAGACAGTCCCTGGCCGACATCTCGTATTTGGCTTGCTGCTCCTTTTCGGCCTTCGATCCGGGTTGAGGCACTGTGCCCGTCACGAACATCGGTTGAACCAGGATACGACGGCTCGCCAAGACCTTTTGGCAAGGGTGTAGGGATCATGGTACGATGAACGGTCCAGTCCAGCGGGCATTTCGAGGATGGCGCATGCAACTGCCTTCCTTTCACCCCTAGCGACTTCGACCTCGCCCTCCATGCGCCCCCTGACGGCCTTCCAATAGTCTTGGCGTGCCCCCCGCTCCCGCTTCTTTTTGGCCTCAGCGCCAAGTCCGACGCACTCGGCGTGCGGCAGGGTTATCCATTCCATTCGTTCCGACAGGGAGCCGGGATGCGAGACACGGAGGACGATGTGCAGGCATTCGTTCCCGTCATCCCAGATCATGTCCTCGGCGCTTCCTCCTGTCGGTTGGCCCAAAATTTCACGAAGTTGGAATGCCACACGACCCGGCGAGCTGTCGTCAGCAGTGAAGACGAACATCTCGAGTGTATCGGCTTCAGCTCCGTTCAGCTGTCTGAGTGCGGCCCGCAGCGCGCCCCGGCGCTGCAATGTCAGATCTCCTTGCTGCTGTTCGAAATTGGCCAACTTCGACGGATGCTCGACGACTTGCTGTTCGAACTTCGCTTTGGCTGTCTCTGCCCCATCCAGGCCGGCTACATCGTCCGTCTTGGCAGGTGCCGGCGCCTTGGGGTCTTTCGGGCGACTTGCGTCCTTGAAGATATCTTGGACGGGCTTCCCCGGCCGCTTCAACCGCTGCATCGGTTCAGCGCGCTGTAAGCCGATGGCCTCCAGAAAAGGAGAAAGCGCCGCCACGATGTCGTGCCTGTCCTGCCAGGGGATCCCCGAACCGCCAGGCACGTCCTTGTCGCCGTGAACGGTTCCGAGGCGGGGCATCACCGAATATTCACCCGGCACGTCGATCGGCGCGACAGGGACATCTTCCGCGATCCAGCTGAGTTCGGTCAGGCTTCCTAAGCATCTTCTCGCAGGGCGCCCTTGCGCGCTGCGAATAAGATGATGCGTTATCAAAGGCCACTAAGCAGGCATTCGTTGGCCACGCCACGAATGTCTGCTTAGGACGCCCATGACCTTCCGTGATGTGTCGTGCTTCCACATCCAGCGTCTGTCGCCCTTCACCTTGTCTTCGCCAGCATCGAAACTGCTAGTGGTCCGATCCTAACGCTTGATTCCCAAGCGTTAGGTGAATCGGTCCACCAAACAAAGGCTAGTGGTGAAAATCGGACGGACCCTTCCGTCTGATTTTCACCACTAGCTTTGAATTCGAAGGATGAATGCCTCCAGCTGCCATAGTCCCCGGAACCCAGCCCTGGCATGAAGACATCGAGCACCCGCCCCTCCTTGCCGCTCTCGCCGAGCTTTCCCCAGCTGCGCATCGAGAGCCGCATGATCAGGTGGACGCCTTCCCTCTCCGGGAAGGTGGCCGTGGCGACCGTCACGACTTCAGTGAAGAACCCGCTTTCGAGGCTGCCTTTCAGGGGAAATGCCATCAGCTCGATACCTTCGTAGGTGCCGCCACCGACTTGCGGCCTGGTCGGGATCAGCCACCTGTCGGCGCCACCGTCCCGGAATCCGAGCTTCCGCCCTGAAAGTGCCGATACCGCATGTGCCGCCAGCACATCCCACAATCCTCCGTCCGCCGCTTCGGGACACGTCAAGCCCTTGTTCCACCTGCACTCGCCCGAAACCCCGGACGTGCGCCAGCAGTCGTCCCTCATCACGATCTCGGACACTTTCAGCCGATCCACGACAGGTTCTTCGGTAAAGGTGATTTCCAGCCACTTGGAAATGGCTGTCCTCATCCGTGCCCGGAGATCCAGGTCAGATGACCTATCTCCCGTGAACGTCACGGTCAGGCTGGCCGGATCGCCGTTGCTGCCCTTCTTCACGGTCACGAACGAGGCTTCCGGGGCGAAGTACGCGATCATCTCGTGCAGTCCGCGAAGGATCAGGGAGACGTCGCTGCCTTCGCGTTTCAGCTTGCGTTGCGTCCATTCGACAAGTCGGCCATGTGAAGCCGCTTCGATCCGGCAGGTCGTGACGAGAAACGTTCCGGCCCCTTTCGGCAAAATCCACGCTGCCGGCAGGAGCGTGTCGGTGCGCTTGCGCGCTGACTTTGTCGCAGCGCCAATTTAGGTGTTCAGTCCCGGAGTATGATGGTGCAAACTTACCCCTGACCCGTCAGGAGGAGGATGCAGCATGGCAGCAAGTCGTGGTCGGCCTTGGCGATGGCCTCGTCCGCCACAAGCTGCATGTAGAACGGGCCAAGGACCACGAACAACTCAAGTAGGACGGACAGCAGGAAGCCTTGTGCGAGCGCCTTCAGCACGTCCGGCGTGAACCGGATGAGGTTGAATACGTCTACGGTGTTGCGCTCCCGGCGCTTCCTGAAGCTCGTGCCCGGCGCCAGTTCGAGGGCGACCCCGGTGAAACTGCGGGACAGCTCCTTGGCCGTCACCCGGCGCTCGCCCACCGCGGGGTCGCACAGCACCGCGCCGTCCCGGTTCAGCCGCTGCAGCACGACGAAGTGCTTGAACTCCCAATGCAGGATGCAGGGCAGGCGAAGCAGCTTGAAGTCGTCCGGCTCGCAGCGCAGCGCCCGGGTGGTCATGCCCATGCTGCCGGCGATGCTGACTAGGTCGTCGAGCGTCGCGCCCTTGATCGAGATCGGGAAGCGGCGCCGCAGCGTCGTCAGGTCAGTGTCCAGGCCGTGCCACCCCGCGACCATGGCTAGGCATGCCATGCCGCACTCGGCCGCTTCGGTCTGGCGCACCAGGGACAGGCGCCGGCTGCCCCAGAAATTGAGGAAGGGCGCCCGGGGCTGTGGATAGCTGGACTGTTCTGCGGCGTAGGCGGTCACGGCGGCTACTCCCCCAGGATCCGGCCGCGCGCGGCCAGCAAGGGGTCCATGAGCAGGTCGAGGAAGGACCGGCTCTCCAGCAGGATGTCGGCTGTGAGCGCCATGCCGGACTATAGTGGGATCGCCCGGCCGTAGGCCTGCATGGCTGTCGCATCCAGGGCGACCAGGACCTTGTAGACCGGCTCGGTTGCTGCGACGGCCGCGGTCACTTTCTCTGGCCGAAGCACGGTCGAGGAAACCTGCGCCACATGGCCGTGGCCAGGGCCGAAGCGGGTGTAGGGGAACGCATCGAACAAGAGCCGCACCGGCTGGCTCTCGGCGGCAAAGGCGATGGCCCGCGAGGGAACATAAAGCTCGGCTTGCAAGACGCTCCCCTGTGGAATGAGCGTCATCAACGGCTTGGCAGGGTCGACCGGCTGGCCCATCTGGGCCTGCAGCGATGTGATCGTGCCGGCGGTGCGGGCGATGAGGCTGAAGCCGTTCTGCGCGTTGGCGCCGGCACGCTTCTCCTCCAGCGAGATGATCTGCGATGCCAGCTCCGACACGCCCTGGTCCAGCGCCAAAACCTGCTGCTGCCGCGCCCGGCGCTGCTCGGCGCTGTAGACGCCCTGAGTGGCCAGGGTGTCGGCGGCGGCGTAACTCTCAGCGGCGAGGCGGGCGCGTGCCGTCCGGCTCTTGCGGTCCCCCTGCAACTCGTCAAGCTGCTGGACGATGCCGGCAATCCGCTCCCGCAAGCCCTGGGCTTGCATCGGCTCCGATGCATTCAGCGCCGCCAGACGCG
This sequence comes from Acetobacteraceae bacterium, assembly GCA_965277495.1. GTDB lineage: Bacteria > Pseudomonadota > Alphaproteobacteria > Acetobacterales > Acetobacteraceae > CAHJXG01. Next base: position 995,011 of record OZ255824.1, read on the forward strand.
CTTCGAGCATCTCGCGCTCGCGCTGAATAGCGGCAAGCACGCGGGCGTCATACACGTCGCCCTCGGCCATGCGCTGCTCGGTCGTGATAAAGGCGAGCACTTCGCCCTCGGCGACCTCCTGCCCATCGTGGACGAACACGGTCTTCAAAATGCCGCTGCGCGGCGGCGCGATGCGTAGCTCTCCCAGCGGATAGCGGAGAATGCCGGCCGCTGTTTCCTTGCGGGGGAACGTTGCCGTAGCGAGGAAGGTCAAGGCACTGACCGCGAACGCGGCAAAGAAGCCGGTCAGCGCCCACCAGGACCAAGGCAGCAGGGCAATCGGCGCACCGAACTGCTGCTCGGAGGTCGCAAGCAGGGCCTCGCGGCGGAACAGCGCTGCCGTCATGGCCGGACCTTGCTGGCACCGACACGCGCTGCGCACGCATCGCAGTGGGCAACGTCACTTTTGGACATCTGCTTCATCCCCGAAAGAGTATGCAGAATTCCAAAACGAGCGTCGTCAAATCGATAAAAAGTTTTCGTCGAAAAATCTACGTCTCATAACATTTTTTTGACGTATCGCGGGCATGCCGCCGGACCGTTTTCGAGCAAGAATCGCAACAAGCACGGGCCGTAGCGCACAGCGAATGACATTCCGTCCGCGGCACCGTGGCCGTTGAGGCCATCTGGTCGGTCCAACAAATATTTAACCGCCCAACCCCTGCCGAGCCGCCGTAGCAAGCTGGTCCGCGCGCTCGTTCATCGCGTCGCCGGAATGGCCCCGCACCCAGCGCCAGTCCACCGTGTGCGGCTTGGCCGCCGCCAGGACGCGGCGCCACAAATCCATGTTCGCAACAGGATCGCCCGCAGCATTGCGCCAGTTGCGCCGCACCCAGCCCGTGCTCCACCGCGTGATGCCGTTGCGGACATACTCGCTGTCGGTGTGCAGCACGACGTTGCAGGGCCGGGTCAATGCCTCGAGCGCCGCCGCCGCGGCCGTCAGCTCCATGCGGTTGTTAGTGGTCGCCGGCTCGGCGCCCTGCAGCTCCCGCTCATGCGCGCCAAACCGCAGGATCGCCGCCCAGCCGCCGGGGCCAGGGTTGGGCTTGCAGCCGCCATCGGTCCAGACCTCGACGGTTGCGGCATCGGCGGGCGCGGCCTCAGATGCCGTAGGCATGCTCGTCCTGCGCGGTCAAATGAAAGCGCAGGCGGCGCAAGTACTCGACCGGGTCCTTCCGCGTCACCAACGCGCCCGGTGAGGCATGCAGCCAATCGTACAACCGGGTCAGCAGGAAACGCAGCGCCGCGCCCTGGCACAACACCGGCAAGGCGGCGCGTTCGGCGGCAGCGAGCGGGCGCACCCGGTCATAGGCCGCCAGCATGGCCCGGGCGCGGGTGACATTGAACGAATAGTCGGGCTCAAAGCACCAGGCATTGAGGCAGACCGCCAGGTCATACGCCAGCACATCGGTCGCGGCGAAATAGAAGTCGATCAGGCCAGAAAGCCGGCCATCCAGGAAGAACACGTTGTCCGGGAACAGGTCGGCATGGATGTGCCCGCGCGGCAACTGGACCGGCCACGCGCCCACGATCCGGTCCAGCGCCGCCGCGAGCTCGATGCCCAGGCCGGCCTGAATTTCGTCGACGCGCCCAGCGCTGCGGGCCAGCAGCGGCGCCCAGCTTTGCGGACCCAGGGCGTTCGGCCGCGAGGGCGCATAGTCCGCGCCAGCCCGGTGCAACGCGGCCAACGCCTGCCCCACGGGTCCGCAATGCTCGGGCCGCACCCGCCGGGGCCACACGCCGGGCAGGAACGTGGTGATGCAGGCGGGCCGGTCCGCCAGGCGCCGGAGCGCGTCGCCATCCCGCCCGCGCACGGGCTGCGGGCAGGTGATGCCCCGGGTGGCCAAGTGCTCCATCAGGCCAAGGAACCAGGGCAGCTCGGCCGGGTCCACCCGCTTCTCATACAAGGTCAGGATATAGTCGCCGGCCGTGGTGCGAAGCTGGTAGTTGCTGTTCTCGACACCCTCGGCGATGCCGCGGAACGCGACCATGGTGCCCAGGCCGTAACTGCCCAGGAACGCCGCCAGCGCCTCGTCGGTGACCTCGGTGTAAACCGCCACTTATGACATCAGCAGAGCGGAGCCGGCAGCTTGAACACCACGTCCTCCTGCGTCACCTGCCGCTCCTCGATCTGCAAAACGTAGCGGGCGGCGAGGCAGCCCAGCAGCTCCTGCACCAGCGTCTCCGGCGCCGACGCCCCGGCGGTGATGCCGAGCCGCTGCACCCCCTCCAGCACCGCCCAATCAAGCTGGTCCGCCCGCGGCAGCAGGATGGCGCGGCGGGCGCCCGCACGCTCGGCCACTTCCCGCAGGCGCTGCGAATTGCTGCTGTTCGGGCTGCCGATCACCAGCACCAGGTCGCATTGCGGCGCGATGGCCTTCACCGCCGCCTGCCGGTTGGTGGTGGCGTAGCAGATGTCCTCGTGCTTCGGCCCCTCGATGGCGGGGAAGCGGCGGCGCAGCGTGGCGACGATCTCGGCGGTGTCATCGACCGACAGGGTGGTCTGCGTGATGAAAGCCAGCCGGCCAGGACGCGCAGGCATCACGGCCTCGGCATCGGCGGTGTCCTGCACCAGGGTGACGCTGCCGGGCGGAAGCTGGCCCATGGTGCCGACGACCTCGGGGTGGCCCGCATGCCCGATCATCAGGATATGGCGGGTGGCGGGGCCGCCGGCGGCATAGTGGCGCTCGGCCTCGCGGTGGACCTTGCTCACCAAGGGGCAGGTGGCGTCGAGGTAGGACAGGTTGCGGCGCTGCGCCTCGGCCGGCACGGATTTCGGCACGCCATGGGCGCTGAACACGACGTGGGCGTCGGCCGGGACCTCGTCTAGTTCCTCGACGAAAATCGCGCCCTGAGCCTCCAGGGCCTCGACCACCGTGCGGTTATGCACGATCTCGTGCCGGACATAGACCGGGGCACCGTAACGGCGGATCGCCTCCTCCACCACGCGTATGGCGCGGTCCACGCCGGCGCAGAACCCGCGCGGCCCGGCGAGGACGACGTGCAGGCCGGGGCGCGGGCGGTTGGTCAGGGCGGGCTGGGCTTCTTGGATTTCGGGCATGGTTATCCGGCTTGCAGGCGCGGCGCACTATGCCGCCGCGCGCATATCGCTACAACTGTCGTCACATATGGCCCGGCGACGCGCGGGCCAAAGGCTGGAGAGCTGGATGCCTGCAATGCGCCTATCCCCCCCGTCGCGCGACGCTTGGCTGCGCGTGCTTACAGTCGGCGCCGGCCCCGCGCTGGCGCTGGCCGGCTGCGGCGGCGGCACCGAGGACGCCTTCGCCCCCGCCTGTCCCGGCGCCGCCATCGTCAGGGACGCGGCCGACCTGTCGCGGTTTCGCGGAGGCGCGCACGACCTGGTCGACACCGTGCTGGCGGGGCGCATCACCGGGATCAACGGCAACTGCAAGCGGGACGGGGCGGACACCGTGGTCACGGCGGTCCAGGTGGGCATCGAGCTGACCCGCGGCCCGGCCGCCCCCGGACGTGAGGCGCGGGTCGCCTATTTCGTGGCGGTGCTCGACGGCGAGCGTATCCTGGACAAGCAGGTGTTCCCGCTGCGGGCCGAGTTCCCGGCCAACGCCGACCGGCTGCGCCTGACCGGCGACGACGTGGAGCTGCGGCTCAAGGTGCTTCCGGACAAGACGGCGGCGGCCTACCGCATTCAGGTGGGCTTCCAGCTCACGCCCGAGGAGCTGGAGTACAACCGGCAGCGCGCCCAGCGCTAGACAACATGGTCCGGGCGCAGGGCGCAGGCGGCGGCGCCCTCCGTGGTTTCGAGCTGCAACGTGGCGTGGTCGATGCCGAATCGGTCGCGCAGCAGCACGCAGGCGCGTCCGACCAGGCCCGGCTCCGGCGATTCGGCCACGAGATGCGCGGTGAGCGCCGTGCTGGTGGTGCTTAATCCCCAAATGTGCAGGTCATGCACCTCGGTCACGCCGGGCAGCGCCGCCAACGCCGCCTGGATCGCGGGGCGGTCGAGGCCGTCCGGCACCGCATCCATCGCCAGGTCGACGCTCTGCCGCAGCAGGCCCCAGGTGCCGAAGGTGATGACCGCGACGATGGCCAGGCTGGTCACCGGGTCGAGCCACAGCCAGCCGGTGAACTGGATCAGCAGCCCGGCGAGCACGACGCCGAGCGACACCAGCGCGTCGGACGCCAAATGCACGAACGCGCCGCGCACATTCAGGTCGCCCTTGCGTCCGCGCATGAATAGCAGCGCGGTGCCGCCGTTCACCGCGATGCCCGCCGCCGCGACTGCGATCACCAGGCCGGTGCCGACAGGGGTGGGCGCCGCCAGCCGCTGCAGCGCCTCGACTCCGATGGCTCCACAGCCGAGCAGCAGCACGACCGCGTTCACCAGCGCCGCGAGGATGCTGCTGCGGCCCCAGCCGTAGGTCCGCCGCGCGGTGGGCGCCCGCGCCGTCAGCCAGGCCGCGCCCCATGCGATCAACAGGCCGAGCACGTCGCCCAGGTTGTGCACGGCGTCGGCCAGCAAAGCGACCGAATGCGCCGCCAGGCCGCAGGCGACTTGCAGCGCCACGAACGCCGCATTGACGCCAGCGCCGATCGCGAACGCGCGGCCAAAGCTCGCCGGCGCGTGGCTGTGCCCGTGCGTGTGCCCGTGTTCGTGGTCATGGTGATGCGGCATGGCTGTGCTCCGTGCATGGCCATGATAAATGCGACGGGGCCGCAAAGCGAATGGGCCACGGCCCCAGCCCGAAGCATTCCAGCGCATGGTTGATCTGCGCGGCAATTCACGGCATATGTAATATGTCCAAACCATCCCACGCGGGAGAGTGCTGGCCACACCCAGCCGCCGAAGGCGCAACCGGCCCCCGGAAACGCTCAGGCATCCAGGACCGCGCCGGGCTAAGGACCTCTGGAAAGCCGGCGGCCGTCCATGTGGCCTCCGCACCGACGGAGTAACGGTGCCCACCCGGCGCCCGAATCTCTCAGGTTTCCCGGACAGAGGGGGGTCGCACCTGTTGACAGCCGTCAGCGGGCGACCCTGCGTCCGGAGCCTTGCCCATGGCCGAACCCGTCCTGAACATCGAATCCGACCCGCCGGCGGAGCTGCGCACCACGCCGCTCGACGCGATGCATCGCAGCCTGGGCGGCAAGATGATGGAGTTCGCCGGCTACTCGCTTCCGGTGCAATACGGCCCCGGCGTGATGGCCGAGCACCTGCACACCCGCGCCAGCGCCAGCCTGTTCGACGTGTCGCACATGGGCCAGTTCAGCCTGCGCGGAGATGGCGCCGCGGCGGCGCTGGAGCGGTTGGCGCCGGGCGATTTCCGGGGGCTGATGCCGGGACGCCAGCGGTACACGCTGCTGCTGAACGACATTGGCGGCATCCTCGACGACCTCATGGTGGCGAATTACGGCGACCGCCTGATGATCGTGGCCAACGCGGGCCGTAAGGAATTCGACGCACACCATATCCTGCAAGGCGTGCCTGCGAACCTCGATTTCGAGCAGTATCCAGACCGCGCGCTGCTGGCGCTGCAGGGTCCGCAGTCGGCCGCCGTCATGGCCCGGCTGTGCCCCGAGGCCACGGCGCTCCCCTTCATGGGCGTCGCCGAGGCGTCAGTCGGCGGCATTCCAACCTGGATCAGCCGGTCCGGCTACACCGGGGAGGACGGATTCGAGATTTCCGTCCCGTCCGCAGACGCGGAGGCCCTCGCGTCCCGGCTGCTGGCCGAACCCGGCGTGCTGCCGGCCGGGCTGGGCGCGCGCGACAGCCTGCGGCTGGAGGCTGGGCTATGCCTGTATGGCACCGACATCGATGAATTGACGACGCCGGTCGAGGCCAACTTGGCCTGGGCGATCGGCAAGCGGCGGCGTACTGAAGGGGGGTTCGCTGGGTCTGCGGTGGTGCTGGATCAGTTGAAGATCGGCCCGCATCGGCTGCGCGTGGGCCTGCGGCCGACGGGCAAGGCGCCGGCAAGGGGCTTGACCCCGATCGTGAGCACGGACGGTTTGTCCGCCGGCGGCGTCACCTCGGGCGGCTTCTCCCCCACGCTCGGGGCGCCGATCGCCATGGGCTATGTGCGCCGGGACGTGTCGGCGCCGGGGACGGAGCTGCAACTGCTGGTGCGGGACAACCTGCTGCCGGCCCAGGTCGTGCCGCTGCCTTTCGTCCCGCACCGCTACGTCTGATCCGGAGCACCGCACCATGACCGAGACCCGATTTACCAGGAACCACGAGTGGGTCCGCCTAGACGGCGGCGTAGCGACGGTTGGCGTGACGGACCACGCGCAGGAGGCGCTCGGCGATGTCGTGTTCGTCGAACTGCCGAAGCCCGGACGCGAGGTGACCGAAGGCGAGGCCTGCGCCGTGGTCGAGAGCGTGAAGGCGGCGTCCGACGTCTATGCCCCGCTCGCCGGGCGCGTGACCGAGGTGAACGAGGCCGTCGTGGACGAACCGGCGCTGGTCAACCGCGCTGCCGGCGGGGACGGCTGGTTCTTTCGCATGGAGCTGTCCGACCCGTCCGCTTTCGCAGGTCTGATGGACGAGGCCGCCTACCAGGCCCTGGTGGAGGCGCTGTGATGGACGGCCATTTCGACCCCCTCGCGGAACTCAGCGCGCTGGAGGGCGCCGACAGCTTCGTCGCCCGGCACGTCGCACCGAACGAGGCCGATATCGCGGTCATGCTGCACGAGGTTGGTGCGGCGTCGCTGGAGGAGCTCGCGGGCAAGGCGGTGCCCGCCGCAATCCGCGCGCTGGACGCCATGGACCTGCCGCCCGCCATCGACGAGGCCGCCGTCGTTGCCGAGCTGCGCGGCCTCGCCGGGCAGAACGAGCTTAAGCGGTCGTTAATCGGTCAAGGCTATTATGGCGCCCATGTGCCTCCTGTCATCCTGCGGAACGTGCTGGAGAACCCCGGCTGGTATACCGCCTACACGCCCTATCAGGCCGAGATCGCCCAAGGGCGGCTGGAGGCGCTGCTGAATTTCCAGACCATGGTCTGCGACCTCACGGCCATGCCGATCGCCAACGCGTCGCTGCTCGATGAAGCGACGGCGGCAGCCGAGGCCATGACCATGGCGCGTGGCGTGAGCCCGGCCCAAAAGACCGGCGGGTCGGATGTGCTGGCCGTCTGCGCCGACCTGCATCCGCAGACCCGCGCCGTGCTCGCCACCCGCGCCGCGCCGCTTGGCATCCAACTCGTGGAGGTGGCGCCGGGCAATGTGGCGGCCATCGGCGCCGCCAACCCATTCGCCGTCGTGCTGCAGTATCCCGGCACCACGGGCGCGATCCGCGACCTGCATACCGAGATTGCCGCTGCCCATGCCGCGGGGGCGCTCGCCATCGTCTGCGCGGACCTGCTTTCGTTGGTTGTGCTGACGCCGCCGGGCGAGATGGGCGCGGATGTCGTCGTCGGTTCGGCGCAGCGGTTCGGCGTGCCGATGGGCTTCGGCGGCCCGCACGCCGGGTTCTTCGCTACGCGCGACAGCTTCAAGCGCCAGATGTCCGGGCGTCTTGTGGGCGTGAGCCAGGACGCGTCCGGCAATCCGGCATTGCGCCTCGCCCTGCAAACCCGCGAGCAGCACATCCGGCGGGAAAAGGCGACCAGCAACATCTGCACTGCCCAGGTCCTGCTGGCCGTGATGGCCGGATTGTATGCGGTGTGGCATGGGCCGGAGGGCCTGCGCCGCATCGCCCGGCGGGTGAACCTGCAGGCGCGGCTGCTGGCAGGCGCCGCCGTCCGTGCCGGGTTTGCGCTGCGGCACGATGCGTTCTTCGACACGTTGACGCTGGATGGCGACACGGACCGGTTGATGGCATCCGCCGCACAGGCCGGGTTCAACTTGCGCGTGCTGCCGGACGGCGGGGTTTCGATTGCGCTCGACGAGACGGTGACGCGGGACGAACTCGGGCAACTGGCCGCAGTTCTTGGCGCGCCCTTGCTCGATGCCGCCGCCAGCGTGCCCGCAAGCCTGGTCCGCGGGTCCCCTTTGCTGACCGCGCCCGTATTCGGCGCCTATCACGCCGAGCATGAGATGCTGCGTTACCTTAAGCGGCTCGAGGACCGCGACATCGCGCTGAACCGCAGCATGATCCCGCTCGGCTCCTGCACGATGAAGCTGAACGCCACGGCCGAGATGATGCCAATCACCCTGCCGGGCTTCGCCGACATCCACCCGTTCGCGCCGCCTGAGCAGACGCGGGGTTACCTGACCCTCATTGATCGCCTGTCGGGCTGGCTTTGCCATGTGACCGGCTTCGCCGCCGTGTCGCTGCAGCCGAACGCCGGCAGCCAGGGCGAATATGCGGGCCTGCTCGCCATACGCTCGTTCCACGCATCGCGGGGCGAGGCGCACCGCGACATCTGCCTGATCCCGTCCAGCGCGCACGGCACCAACCCGGCCAGCGCGGTGATGGCCGGCTATCGCGTCGTCGTTATTGGCTGCGACCGCGACGGCAACGTGGATTTGGCCGACCTCCGCGCCAAGGCCGCGCAGCATGGCGAGCGGCTGGCGGCATTGATGGTCACCTATCCCAGCACGCACGGCGTGTTCGAGGAGGGCATACGCGAGATCTGCGACGTGGTGCATCAGCACGGTGGCCAGGTCTATATGGACGGCGCCAACATGAACGCGCAGCTCGGCCTGACCAGCCCGGCGGCGATCGGCGCCGACGTCTGCCACCTCAACCTGCACAAGACGTTCTGCATCCCGCATGGCGGCGGCGGCCCCGGCATCGGCCCGATCGGCGTTGCAGCGCATCTGGCGCCGCATCTGCCGAACCATCCGATGCGCGCGGATGCCGGACCGGCAACCGGCTTCGGCCCGGTTGCGGCGGCGCCGTTCGGCAGCGCGGGCATCCTGCCGATCAGCTACGCCTACATCCGCATGATGGGCGCGGCCGGGCTGCGGCGCGCGACTGAGGTTGCGATCCTGAACGCCAACTACATGGCCGCCCGGCTCCGCCCGCACTACCCCGTACTCTACGCCGGCGCGCAGGGCCTAGTTGCGCATGAGTGCATCCTGGACTGCCGCGGCTTCCAGGCCGAGGCCGGCGTGGGCGTGGAGGACATCGCCAAGCGCCTGCAGGACTACGGCTTCCACGCGCCCACCATGAGCTGGCCGGTGGCGGGGACGCTGATGGTCGAGCCGACGGAGAGCGAGGGCCGCGCCGAGATCGACCGGTTTTGCGACGCGATGATCGCGATCCGGGCGGAGGTCGCTGCGATCGGGACCGGCACGCTGGACCGCGCGGATAACCCGCTGAAGCACGCGCCGCATACGGTGGGCGAGGTTGCCGCCGCGGAATGGCCGCACGCCTACCCGCGCGAACAGGCAGCGTTTCCCCTCCCCTTCGTGCGCGCCGCCAAGTACTGGCCGCCGGTGAAGCGCGTCGACAACGTGTACGGCGATCGCAACCTGGTTTGCACCTGCGCGCCGCTGGAAGACTATGCGCAGGCGGCAGAGTGAGAGCTGCCCGCCTGCTGAACTGACGCGCTGCACGGCCAGGGTGTGCGCTGGCCCTGGGATTGCATGGCCCGCCGGGAATGTCCTCGGGAGCCTTGATGAGCGCGACACTTCGACCGGCTAGCGCCCTGCCCGTCGCCAGCGTGCGATGGGTGCAGTTGGGCCTGGGCCTGATCTGCATGATGGCGATCTCCAGCCCGCAATACGTCTGGACGCTGTTCGCCAAGCCGATCGGCACCACGCTCGGCGCGACGGCCGCCGGGGTGCAGGTCACCTTCAGCATCCTGATTGTGTTGCAGACCTTCTTCAGCCCCTTCCAGGGCTGGCTCGTCGAGCGGTTCGGACCCCGTTGGCTGATCGCATTCGGGACCGCGCTGACCGGGCTGAGCTGGGTGATGGCCGCCTATGCCACGTCGCTGACCGGCCTTTATCTGACCTACGGCCTATTGGGCGGGCTCGGCACCGGGATCGTCTATGTCGGCGTGGTCGGACAGATGGTCGGCTGGTTCCCGGACCGCCGCGGTTTCGCCGCTGGCATGGTCGCGGCCGGATACGGCATGGGCGCAATCCTGACGACCTTCCCCATCTCCGACAGCCTGGCCGCGAACGGATACCAGCCCACGCTGGCAAGGTTCGGCTGCATCCTCGGCGTCATCGGCGTGCTCGCCGCCCTCGGCCTGCGCGCCCCGCCGGAAGCGCTCATCGCGCAGACCCGGGCGGCGTCCAACGTCCGTGATGTTGACACCGGCGTCATGCTGCGCAGCCCGATTTTCTGGCTGATGTTCATCATGATGTCGATGATGTCTACCTCCGGCCTGATGGTAACGTCGCAGATCGGCGCCTTCGCCGGGGACTTCGGCATCACCAAGACGATGGTCTGGGGCCTCGCCGCCCTGCCGCTCGCCCTCACGGTAGACCGCTTCTGCAACGGCCTGACCCGGCCCTTCTTCGGCTGGGTATCCGACCGCATCGGCCGCGAGAACACCATGGCCATCGCCTTTGGCCTCGAGGGCCTGGCGATGGCCGCATGGCTGGCCACCAGCGGCAACCCGCTGCTGTTCGTGCTGATGTCCGGCGTCGTGTTCTTCGGCTGGGGCGAGATATTCTCGCTGTTCCCTTCAACCCTGACCGACACGTTCGGCGCCGGGCACGCCACCAAGAACTACGGCTGCCTCTATATCGCCCAGGGCATCGGCGCGATCTTCGGCGGCCCGCTGGCGTCGCTGCTGCACGACGCCAGCGGCAGTTGGTCGACGGTGTTCAGCCTGGCCATCGGCGCCGACCTGCTCACGGCCGTGCTGGCACTGGCGTTGCTGAAACCAATGCGGGCGGCGTACTTGGCCCGAAACTAGAAAAGGTTCAGCGGCGGCTGCCGAGGTCCCAGGGCGCGCGCCCCGCCTCCATCATGGCGTCGCCGCGGCCGATGCCGATGTCGGCCAGCATGCGGTCGTCCATCTCGGCCAGCAGGCGCCGGGTCTGGCGGGCGCGCGCCATCTCCATCAGTGCCGCCCAAGCCTGGCGCAGCCGTGCGCCCCCCGTCGCTTGGGGCACATAGCGAACCTGGTTCATGGTGCTGCGAACCGCCATCATAACCTCCATCTTTCCCAGCCAGCATGGCCGAGCCAGAGAATGGGGCCGCCTGCGGCATCATGGAAACGAATTGCCATGATGAGAGATATCAGCGATGCTGATCCCTATGACCCTGCCGACTAGCCTCGACCCGGACCTGCTGCGAACCTTCACCTACATTGCCGAGGAGGGCAGCTTCACCCGCGCGGCGCAGCGCGTGGGCCGCACGCAGTCGGCGGTCTCGATGCAGGTCCAGCGACTAGAGACGCTGTTGGGCGAGCGCCTGCTGTCCCGCGGCAAGGGCGGGTCGGTGCACCTGACGCCGCATGGCGAGTTCCTGCTGCATCGTGCGCGGGAGATGCTGGCGCTGAATGACGAGATCTGGACCAGCTTCCGCGCCCCGACGGTGCAAGGGACGGTGCGGCTCGGCACGCCGGATGATTATGCGCTGCGGTATCTCCCGCAAATCCTGAAGCGCTTCGCCGAGAGCTATCCGGCTGTCCAGGTGGACGTGGTGTGCCTGCCGTCATCCGGCCTCATCGAGCGCCTACGCGCGGGCGAACTGGACCTTACGCTGTGTTCGGACGGCCATCAGCCCGCAGGTTGGCCGACGGTGCCGCTGTGGCGGGGTCCGCTCACCTGGATCACTTCCATGAACCACGCGCCGCATCGGCTGGACCCGTTGCCGGTGGCGCTGGCCGGGGACCAATGCACCTGGGCGTCGGCGGCGATCCGCGCGCTGGACGGCATGGGGCGGCGCTATCGGATCGCCTACCGGTCGGCGACGCAGTTGGGCACGCATGCCCCGGTGCTGGCCGGGCTTGCGGTTACGGTCTCGACCGTATCATGGCTGCCCGACGGCTTGCGCCCGCTGCGTCCGGAGGAGGGCATGCCCGCCTTGCCCGACTTCGGCATCCTGCTGATGCGCAGTTCCGATGCGCGCCAGCCGGTTACCGATGCGCTCGCGTCATACATCACCGAGACTTTCCGGACCGAGACCCTGCGGGACCGGGTGGCCGCATGAGCCCCGCTGCTACAGCGCTTCCAGCACGCTCTCGGCCTTGCTGACCCCGAACTCGCCCGGCGGCTCGACGCCAAGGTGCGTCACGCGTCCGTTATCAACAACCATCGCATAGCGCTGGCTGCGCGTGCCGAGGCCACGGGCGACCAGGTCCATCTCCAGCCCGAGCGCCTTGGTGAACGCAGCGGACCCGTCGGCCAGCATGGTAATCTGGCCGTCGATCCCCAGGTCCTTCGCCCAGGCGTCCATGACGAACACGTCGTTCACCGCGATGCAGGCGATGGTATCGACGCCCTTGGCCCGCAGCGCGTCGAGGTTCTGCAAGAAGCCCGGCATGTGCCGAGCGCTACACGTGGGGGTGAACGCGCCCGGCACCGCGAACAGCACGACTTTCTTGCCTGCGAACAGCTCGTCGGTCGAGACCTCCTTCGGCCCGGCGGCAGTGGCCTCCGTCAGCTTCATTGGAGGGATCGCATCACCCGTCTTAATCATTTTCCAATCCTTTGCGGTGCAATATGCCGAAACGTAGCCGTCCCCCGCGGCCGAGTCACCAGGCCGCAATACCCTCGTCGCCCATCCTCACATCTCATGGCCAATCTTGCCCTGCCGCCACCGGAGGCCAACTTAGCGTCTATGATCGACTCCGACGAAACCTCCCTCACCGGCCAGTTGCTCATCGCCATGCCCGCGATGGACGACCCGAACTTTGCCCATAGCGTGATTCTGCTGTGCGCCCATACCGACGAGGGCGCGATGGGCATCGTGCTGAACCAGCCGCTGGCCAAGCCGAGCTTCGACGCGCTGCTCGCCCAGTTGGACGTGCAGCCGGTGCCGCCGGCCCGGCAGATCCAGCTCTGCCAAGGCGGCCCGGTCGACCATGGGCGCGGCTTCGTGCTGCACACGTCGGATTGGGTCTCGGACGCCAGCCTGCGGGTCGACGACCGGCTCGCCTTGACCGCGAGCCTCGATGTGCTGCAGGAGATCGCGCAGGGCGGCGGCCCCAAGGAGGGGTTGCTGGCGCTGGGCTACAGCAGTTGGGGGCCGGGGCAGCTCGACCGGGAAATGCAGCAGAACGTCTGGCTGTCCGCGCCGGCAAAGCTCGATCTGCTGTTCGATCCGGATCACGAGACCAAGTGGCGGCGGGCGATGGCGATCCTGCGGGTGGACCCGCTGCTGCTATCGAGCGTGGCCGGCCGGGCTTAGCCTACCACACGAAATGCGGGATCGCCGCCACCGGGAACAGCCCGGCAGCATGGGCCTCGGCCTCGGTTGCCGCCTCGCTCCCCAGGTGCGCCCCGTGCAGCCCACCCAGCACCCAACAGGCATCGAGACCGACGGCGGCCGCGCCGGCGATGTCGGTGCGGAGCGCGTCGCCCACCGCCAGCACGCGCGCAGCCGGCACTCCGAGCATGGCCAGCACCGGCGCGTAGATCGCCGGGTCGGGCTTGCCGAGGCTGCGGACATCGCCGCCCATCGCCACATAGCGTTGTGCCAGCGTGCCGGCGCAGACCACGCGGACGCCGCCTCGGATCACATAAAGGTCCGGGTTGGCGCAGATCATCGGCAGCCGGCGCGCCGCGCAGTCCAGCAGCACAGGATCATAAGCGGCCGGGTCGGTCGGACTGAGATGGTCGTCCGGCCCAGTGTTGAGCAGGAACGCCGCGCCCTTCGGCGTGTTGCGGATGTCGAGGCCCAGGCCGTGCAGCACATTGTGGTCGCGCGGCGGACCCAAATGGAACACGGCGTTCCCCAAATCCCGGTACCAAGGATCGGGCCGGTCCCGCAGCATAACATAGGCCGCCTCGCCCGAGGTCATCACGCCGTCATAGGCGTCGTCGCGGATACCCATGCCGCGAAGCTGCAGCACCACCTCGCCGGCCCGGCGTGGCGCGTTCGACAGCAGCACGATGCGCTTGCCCATGCCGCGCAACGCCGATAGGCACTCGGCCGCGCCCGGATAGGGCTCGACCCCGTCGTGGATCACGCCCCACAGATCGAGGATGAAACCGTCATACCCGGCGGCGAGCGGGGCGAAACTCGACAGGTGCCTCATGCATCGACCCCGATTGCGTCCGCGACGGCGCGGAATCCTTGGTTGCGCAGCGCTGCCGAAAGTTCGCGTTTGATTCGCGGGATCAACGCCGGGCCGGCATAGCTGAAGGCGGTGTAGAGCTGCACCAAATGCGCCCCGGCCCGGATTTTAGCCAAAACATCCGCCCCCGTGGACACGCCGCCGCAGCCGACCAACATCAGCCGCCCGGACGCCAGCCGGTGCGCGCGGGCCAGCAGCCGTGTGCTGGCCCCGAGCAACGGCGGCCCGGACAGCCCGCCAGTCTCCGCAGCGGCGCCAGACCGAAGCGTCGCCGGGCGGGCCACGGTGGTGTTGGATACGACCAAGCCGTCGACGCCGTGCCGCACGGCTGTCTCGACAATGGCCTCCAGCCCGCCATCCGGCAAATCGGGCGCGATCTTCACCAGCAGCGGCGGGCGGCGCGGCACGTCCGCCTGCACCGCGGCCAGGATGGCGGCCAGCCGCGCCTCCCCCTGCAAGTCGCGCAGGCCGGCCGTGTTCGGGGAGGACACGTTGATCACGATGTAATCGGCGTGCGGCGCGACGGCGGCGATCAGGGCGGGGTAGTCGCGTTCGGGGTCGGCCCCGTCCTTGTTGATGCCGACATTGGCGCCGATCGGCACACGCCCGCGCGGCAGTGCGGCCAGCCGGGCGACATACGCCGCCAGGCCCAGGCTGTTCAGCCCATAGCGGTTGATGACGGCACGGTCCTCCTCCAGCCGGAACACGCGCGGACGCGGATTGCCGGGCTGCGGCCGCGGCGTGACGGTCCCGGATTCGACAAAACCGAACCCGATCCGGCGCAGCCCTCGCAACGCCATCGCGTCCTTATCGAACCCGGCCGCAAGCCCGATCGGATTGCGGAACGCCATGCCGAGCGCACGCACCTGCAGCGCCGGGTCGTCCGGCGTGGTGTCCTGCCCGGCAAGGCCCAGGCGCAACGCCGTGATGGCCAGCCGATGCGCGCGCTCGGCGTCGACGCGGCGCAGCAGCGGCGTGAGGGCGGAGGCGATGCTTGGCGTCATGCCGCCGCTGTCTGCCCGATCCCCGCCCGCTTGAGAAGTGCGCGCCGGGCGGCTAGACCCCGGGGCCATGTGGAACGAGCCGTATCTGGAAACCTGCTGCCGGTCGGCGCTGCACCGGCTGACGCTATGCGGCCCGCCCGGACGTCCGTCCGGACTGAAGGACGGGCCATGCCTGGAGCGCCTGTCCGGAATGGGCTTTGCCATCCTGATTGGCGGGCGCGATGGCCGCTTCCACGCGACCGACGCCGGACGTGCCCGGCATGACGCCGAGATCATGAAGCAGCGTTTTAAATTTTAGGGCATTCCGCCCTTGACGATGCCGCGGACGCGCAGAGGCCACTCCAACCGGCTCAATGCCTCATGCCACAGCCGCCAGTCGCAGCGTTCGCGCGCGCGGGACGGATTGGGCGCCACCCCGCGCCAGCCCCAGATGCGCAGGATGCGGACGTGCAGCAGCTCGACCCGGCGCTGGCGATACAGCGCATCGAGGCACTTCACGACATCCTCCGGCCGGCATGGCCCCGGGCTTGGAACGTGAGGGCCGGGCGTCTCGGCAGCCTCCTGGCGCGCCCGCAGGCATGATGCGGTCCAGAACCATGCGGCTTCGGCACAGGAGAACGGGGCCGTGCGGCACGTGGCGTGCAAGCGGGTGTCAGGGCGTGGCATAGAATTCGAGGGCATGGCGGCGTCCTGGAGTGGAACATAATAAGAACATTGTGGGGCGGGAACTGCAAGGTTTGCAAGGCGCGAATTCCTAGTTGAAACGGCGTCAATTCCTAGGCATGATGCCAAATATGAAACATGATGACATCTGGCGCGCGCTCGACACGCTCGCGGCCGAGTACGGCCTGTCGGCATCCGGCCTGGCGAAGCGGTCCGGGCTCGACGCAACGACATTTAATCCCAGCAAGCGGCGTATGCCGGACGGCCGCGCCCGCTGGCCGAGCACCGAAAGCCTGGCCAAGGTGCTCGACGCGACGGGCGCCAGCCTCGAGCTGTTCACCTCGCTGGTCACGGGTTCGGCGACGGTCGTGTCGGCCCGCCCGCAACGGCGCATCCCGCTGCTCGGCATGGCGCAGGCGGGCGGCGACGGTTTCTTCGACGACGCCGGCTTCCCTGTCGGCGGCAGTTGGGACGAAGTAAGCCTGCCGGAGATCGCCGACACGAATGCCTATGCGCTCGAGATCGCCGGCGACTCGATGGAACCGGTGTTCCGCGACGGCGACATGGTCGTGATGTCCCCGGCGGCGCCAATCCGCCGGGGGGACCGCGTGGTGGCGCGGACCATCGCCGGCGAGGTGATGGCCAAGCAGCTCGCCCGCCGCTCGGCGAAACGGATCGAGCTGAAAAGCCTCAACCCCGACCACCGCGACCGCAGCTTCGACTTGGTCGAGGTCGCCTGGGTGCACCGGATCATCTGGGCCAGCCAGTAGCGGAAAGTTTGGCTTGGCTACGGGCCGCTAGCCTGAGAGCATGGCCGGCAATGGAGGTGGCCGATGCGTGCTATGATCCTGCTGGTGTTGCTGGCCGTCGCTGCGGAGGCCGCGGGCATTCCTGCCGCGCGGGCAGCCGACGCCGTGGATATGACCCTCGTCCTCGTGTCCGACGTGTCGCGCAGCGTGGACGATTCCGAGTTCCAGATGGAAAAATCCGGGTATGCGGCGGCGTTCAACGACCCGCGCGTGCTGGCCGCGATCCACGGTGGCGCAATCGGCGCGATCGCGGTCGCCTATGTCGAGTTCGCCGGGTCGTATGAGGTCAACACGGTGCTGGACTGGCACGTGGTGCGCGACGCCGCCAGCGCCCGGCAGTTCACCGACGCGCTGGACGCGGCGCCGCGCTCGTTCTGGGGCCGCACCAGCATCAGCGCCGGCATAGACCGCGCGATGCAGATGCTGGCGGAGAACCGGTTCGAGGCGCAGCGCCGGGTCATCGACGTGGCGGGGGACGGCACCAACAACGCGGGCCGCGAGGTGACGGCGGCGCGCGACGACGCGATCACGGCCGGCGTCACGGTGAACGGCCTTGCAATCATCAACGAGCATCCGGTCAGCTACACCTACGCCCACGTGCAGCCGCCGGGCGGGCTGACGGAATGGTACCGGCAGAACGTCATCGGCGGACCCGGCAGCTTCGTGGTCGAGGTGCGGGAGTTCGCGGCCTTTGGCGAGGCGATGACCCGGAAGCTGATCAACGAGATCGCCGCCCTGCCGGTAACGCACGCGCCCCTTTAACGGAGATAAACTTTGGAAATACGCAACCTCGGCCGGTCCGGCTTGCGCGTGTCGGCGATCGGGCTCGGGTGCAACAACTTCGGCGGGCGCATCGGCTTGGAAGCGAGCCGGCTTGTGGTCCATGCGGCGTTGGATGCGGGGATCACGCTGTTCGACACCGCCGATGTTTATGGCGAGCGCGGCGGATCGGAGACGGCGCTGGGCGAGATCCTGGGGCCGCGCCGCAAGGACATCGTGCTGGCGACCAAGTTCGCGATGCCGATGGATGACGGCGAGACCTTAAAAGGCGCCAGCCGCCGCTATATCGTCCGTGCCGTGGAGGCCAGCCTGACCCGGCTGCGCACCGACTGGATCGATCTCTATCAACAGCATTTCCCCGACCCGCTGACGCCAATCGAGGAGACCCTGCGCGCGCTGGATGACCTGATCCGCGCCGGGAAAGTCCGCTACATCGGTTGCAGCAACCAACCGGCGTGGCGCGTGGTGGAAGCTGCTTGGACCGCCCGCAGCGCCGGGTTCAATGGCTTCGTGTCATGCCAGGACGAGCTATCGCTGTTGGTGCGCGGGCATGAGGCGGAGCTGATGCCGGCGATGCGCGCTTATGGCCTTGGGCTGCTGCCCTACTTCCCGTTGGCGAGCGGGCTGCTGACCGGCAAGTACCGCCGCAACCTGCCGATGCCGGCCGATGCCCGGCTGACCAAGACCCAGCGCCTGGCGGACAAGTACCTGACCGAGGCAAATTGGGCCGTGGCGGACCGGCTACGTGATTTCGCCGAGGCGCGCGGGCATAGCCTGCTGGAGCTGGCGTTCAGTTGGCTGCTGTCCCGCGTGCCGGTGTCGAGCGTGATTGCCGGGGCGACGAAGCCCGAGCAGGTCGTGGCAAACGTTGCCGCGGGCGGCTGGAGCCTTTCGGACGAGGAGCTCGCGGAAGTGGACCGGATTACCGACCGCTAACCGCTATTTACCCGACCGGCTCATCTGACGTTTGGGACCAAGCGTCGGGCACGGCCGCTGGTAGCGCACACAAGCGCGTGTGGGCCTGAATCCGAGGCTGATTGAGCCGCCTACTGTCCTTATGTACTTACCAGCAACGCGAACGGACCGGGTATATGCAGTCGAACGAACTCGTCGAGGTGATCCCGGTCATCGAGGAAACCATTCGGGTTGAGAAGCGCGAGTTCGAGAGCGGCAAGGTCATCGTCCATAAGAGTGTCGAGGAGCGTGACGAGGTCGTCGACGTTCTTTTGCGACAGCAGGACTTGAGCGTGGAACGGGTGCCAGTTGGCCGCGTTGTGCAGGAAGCGCCTCAGACCCGCCAGGAGGGCGACACGCTCATCGTGCCAATTTTGGAGGAAGTACTGGTCGTTGAGAAACGATTGATGTTAAAGGAGGAGCTGCACATCCGCAAGCATTCCACCGAGCGGACTGAGCAGCAGACCGTACGTTTGCGCAGCGAACAGGTCAAAATAGAGCAAACTGGGCGGGAGTCTTCGGACGGAACTGCCGCCATCAACAAGGAGACTTTACTATGAGCGGTTCCTACACGAATCAACCAGGATCGGCGAGCCTGAATACAGCGGCGGCGCATGAAACCGGCCTGTATGACCCGTCAAAGCACGACAACCAAATCGTCGCATTGTATGAGACGCGTCCGCAGGCCGAGGCCGCAAAGGCAAAGCTGGTTGCCGCCGGCGTCGACAGCGGCGCTGTGCAGGTTATGGACCGCGAGGCCGACCGCATGGCTGGCGGCGTCGATTACGAGTCGGGCAACCAGGGCCTGTGGGGCGCCGTCAAGAGCATGTTTATGCCTGACGAGGATGCCCATGCCTATAGCCACGCCATGGGTGCCGGCCACTCCATGGTCGTCGTGACCCCGCACGCCGCCGCCGACCGCAGCCAGATCATCCATGTGCTCGAGAGCACGAACCCGATGGACTTCGACGCCAAGCTCGAAGAGTGGCGTCAATCCGGCTATAACTATACGCCGACAGCCTCGGCGGCCACGACAACGGCGGCGGCGGCAACGGCGACAACCGGCGTAGTCGCAGCGCCTGCCGCGAAGACCGCCGCAGCGCCGGTCGGCAACAATGAGACGCTGAAGGTCATGGAAGAGCGCTTGCGCGTCGGCAAGCGTGAGGTTGCCGGCGGCGCCGTCCGCGTGCGCAGTTACGTCGTCGAGCGCCCGGTCGAGGAACAGGTCCGCCTGCACGAGGAGCGTGTCTCGGTCGAACGCCGCCCCCTCGACCGCGCTGCCACCGCAGCGGACCTGGCCGCCTTCCAGGGCGGCACCATCGAGGCGCGCGCCACCAGCGAGGAGGCGGTCGTCGGCAAGGAGGCGCGTGTTGTCGAGGAGATCGGCGTGCGCAAGGAAGCGACCGAGCGCGTCGAGACGGTACGCGACACGGTCCGCAGCACCAAGGTCGAGGTCGAGGACGGCACCAAGGTCGTCCCCGGCGCGACCACGACCGGCACGACCGGCATCGGCGTAGGCGGCACGACCACCACTTCGACGCCCGGCGCGACGAGCAGCGGCATCAATACTCCGCGCAAGTAACCCTGAGTTCGGAAGCATGACGTGGAGGGGAGGCTTCGGCCTCCCCTTTTCGTTGCCGGGGCCGTCGATGCGGTGGCTGGCGCTAGTGCTGATGCTGGGGCTGCCAGGCTGTGGCGAGCCGATGCCCATCGATGGATTCCGGGATACCACCCCCGCAATCGACCCGATACGGTTCTTCACCGGCCATGTCAGGTCGTGGGGCGTGTTGGAAAACCGTTCCGGCCAGCCGACCAGCATCGTGACCACGGACTGCATAGGCGAGGCCAGCAACGACGGATTGCATATGGTCCAGCGGCTCACCGTCGGGAAGGACGCGCCCACCACGCGGACCTGGCAAATGCGGCGCACCGGGCCGAACCGGTATGAGGCGACCGCCAACGACATGGTGGGAACGGCGACCGGCGAAGCGTCCGGGCGCGCCTTCCATTGGACATGGACACTGGCGCTATCGCCCGGCAACAGCCTCAAGAACGTTTCAATGGACCAGTGGTGGTATTTGCTCGACGACGGGTCGATGCTGAACCGCACCACGGTAAGCAAGCTCGGTGTCATCCTGATCGAGGTCTCAGAACATTTTGCCTATACGCCATGATGTTGGCGCCATGACGCCGGGCACCGCGTTGGAAACCGCAGCAAACAAAGGGGTCAATGAATGCAGACGTTAAACATGCGCACGCTAGGACATGCGTTGCGGTCGGTCCGGCCCGGCATCGCCATGCTGGCCAGCAGCAAGTTCTCCGGCTTCCTCGGCTATGCGCTCACCGTGGGTAGCGACGCCTTCAAGAACGGCCAGCCGATGCCCAAACGCTTCGCCAAGGAGGGCGCGGGCGTGTTCCCGCCGCTGAATTGGGAGGGCCTGCCGCCGCAGACGCAATCGGCCGTGCTGCTCGTCGAGGACGCCGACATCCCGCTGCTCCGTCCGATGACCCACCTGATCGTGCATTCCATCCCGCCAGGCAAGACCGAATTTGCCGAGGGTGAGATCCCGCATCGGCAAACAGCGGCCGAGCCCGGCGGCTGGGCTTGCGGGCGAAACGGGCTGGGACGGCCGGGTTGGTCAGCGCCGGGGCCGGTGCCGGGCCATGGTCCGCACCGCTACGCGTTCCAGGTTTTCGCGCTGGATGCCCGTCCGCATTTCGCCTACCCGCCCGGACGCGCCAAGCTGCTGCGGACCATTCGCCCCCACCTCATTGCGCAGGGACGGTTGATCGGGACGTATGAGCGGTTCTGACGCGCAGGTCACGCCGGCCCCATAAGGCTGGCGGCGAAGGCGGGAAGCCCGGGCTGGCGGGCGATGGCGCAGCGGGCGGCGTGCAGCACGCCCCGGACGTCCTCGACCGCCGCCTCCAGGTCGCGGTTGACGACGACATGGTCGAATTCCGCCCAATGCGCGATCTCGCTGCGGGCGGCACTCATGCGCCGGGCAATCTCGTCGGCGGAGTCACCGCCGCGCTGGCGCAACCTGGCCTCCAACGCCTCATATGAAGGCGGCAAGATGAACACGCTCACGACATCGCCAGGCAGCGCCGCGCGCAACTGCCGGCAGCCCTGCCAGTCGATGTCGAACGCCACGTCGCGCCCGGACGCCAGCGCCTGCTCCACCGGTGCCCGCGGGGTCCCGTAGTTGCGGCCAAACACGGTTGCCCACTCCAGCATTGCGCCGTCGGCCACCATGGCGTCGAACCCGGCCTGGCTGCGGAACAAGTAGTGGATGCCGTCCTGCTCGCCCGGGCGCGCCGGGCGGGTGGTGGCGCTGACGGAAAGCGACAGCTCCGGCTCGGTCGCCAGCAAGGCACGGGTAATGGTGCTCTTGCCGGCGCCCGAAGGTGCGGCGACCACCAGGCAGACGCCGCGCCGGCGCGCTTCATTCAACGTTTTGCACCTGTTCGCGCATCTGCTCGATCACCGCCTTCAGCCGCAGGCCGGTCGCGGTCAACGGCACGGACGCGGACTTGCTGCACAGCGTGTTCACCTCGCGCACGAACTCCTGCACCAGGAAATCGAACTTGCGGCCGATGCCTGCCGCCTCATTGAGCAGGGCCCGGGCTGCCTCGATATGGCTGGCCAGGCGGTCCAGTTCCTCCCGCACGTCCGACCGGCTGGCGAGCAAGGCGACCTCCTGGGCGATTCGTTCCTCCGGCAGGCCCGGTTGGTCGCGCAGCAGCGCCGCCAGGCTCTCCATCATGCGGGCGCGCTGCAGGGCTGGCTGGTCCGCCGCCTCCATGACGGCGCGGTCGCGCAACGCGGCAACCTCTTGCAACTGTGCACTTAGCAGGTGCGCAAGCCGCACGCCCTCCGACTGGCGCGACGCCGCCAACGCAGCCAATGCCGCGCTATATCCGGCACGCACGGCGGAAATTTGCGCCGTGGTCAGGCCGTCATCCGCGGCGGCGGCGGGCCGCAAGACGCCGGGCAGCGCCAGCAACGCCTCCGCACGTGGCGCGGGCGCACCCGGGATGCGGGCAACAAGGTCCGAGGCGAGACGCAGCAAATCGTCCAACGCGGCGGGGTCGACGGCCATGCGCGCGCGGTCGTCCCGCTTGGCGGCCAGGTTCGCAGTCACGTTGCCCCGGCGCAAAACCCGGCCGGCCTCCTCGCGCAACGCCGGTTCCAACGCATCGAACCCAGGCGGCAGGCGCAGCTTGAAGTCGATGCCGCGTCCGTTCACGCTGCGCAGCTCCCAGGCCCAAGCCAGCCCGCCCTCCATGCCCTCGGTCCGTGCAAAGCCGGTCATGGATGCCAAGGCGGGGGATGTCAAAGCGGGATGCGGCTGGGACATGCGCGACCCTTCTAGCGCTCCGCCGCGACCGGCGCCACCATTTGCCGTGCGCGCTCGACCTCGCGCCAGTGAACGACGTTGCGGCTGTGCTCCTCCGCGGTCCGGGCGAAGACGTGCCCACCGGACCCGTCGGCCACGAAAAACAGGTCGGCGGTATCGGCCGGCTGCATCACGGCACGGAGCGACGCGAGGCCGGGCATGCTGATCGGACCCGGCGGCAATCCGGCGATGCGATAGGTATTATAAGGGTCGGGCCGCTCCAGGTCGGCCTTGGTCAGGCCATGCTCCACCACGCCGGCCCCGCCGCTCGCGCCATACACGACGGTCGGGTCAGATTGCAGCTTCATGTGGCGGCGCAGCCGGTTCAGGAACACCGCGGCGATGCGGGGACGTTCTTCGGGTTTGGCGGTTTCCCGCTCGACCATGCTGGCGAGGATCAGGGCATCGCGCGGCGTGTCCAGCGGCACGGACGGGTTGCGTGCGGCCCAGGTTCGCTCCAGCGCTTGCTGCATGGCGATGCGTCCGCGTTCGACCAGGGTGGCGCGCGGGGTGCCCCGCTCGTAGGCATAGGTTTCCGGCAGCAGCCATCCCTCTGCCGGCACGGCCGGATCGCCCTCCAGCGCCGGGGCACGGTCGAGCAGCACGGCAACCTGCGCGGCCGTCAACCCCTCAGGAATGGTCAGGCGGTGCTGCACCGGGCGGGCGTTGCGGAGCACCTCCAGCACCTGGCGCAGGCTGGCGGCGGCAGGGAACTCCAGCTCGCCGGCATGGACGGCGCCCTGCATGCGCGTTACGGCCGCGGCGGCGCGAAGGGCGAATGCGCTGCGCACGACGCCCTCCTGCTGCAGAACGTTCGCCACCTGATCGAGGCCGCCGCGGGGCACCAGCACGACGTTGCCTATCGGCAACGGGCCTGGCGCGTCATAATACCGGATCGAATACAGCGCGGCGCCGCCCAGCAGCACTGCCATGGCTAAAATAACGGATAAAGCCGCGCGCATCCTGTATCGCCTGGTTCAGGCCGCCCGCTTGAACAGGATGCTGGCATTGGTGCCGCCGAAGCCAAAGCTGTTGGACAACGCCACGTCCACCCGGCGCTCCTGCGCCACCAGCGCCACCCGGTCGATCACGCTCTCCCGGGTTGGGTTCTCGAGGTTGAGGGTCGGCGGCACGACGCTGTCACGGATGGCGAGCAAGGAGAATATCGCCTCGATCGCCCCGGCCGCGCCCAACAAGTGCCCGGTGGCGGATTTGGTCGACGACATCGCCAGGCCCTTCGCGTCATCGCCGAAGAACCGCTCGACCGCCTCCAGCTCCAGGTCGTCGCCGAGCGGGGTGCTCGTGCCGTGCGCGTTCACGTATTGCACGTCGCCGGGCTGCATGCCGCCACTGCGGAAGGCGGCCTTCATGGCACGGTATGCGCCCTCGTGCCCGTCCGCCGGCGCGGTGATGTGGTGGGCGTCGCCGGACATGCCGTAGCCGCAGACCTCGCCATAGATCTTCGCGCCGCGGGCCTTGGCGTGCGCCAGTTCCTCGAGCACCACGATGCCCGCGCCCTCGCCCATGACGAAGCCGTCGCGGTCACGGTCCCAGGGGCGGGACGCCGCGGCGGGCCGGTCGTTGAAATTGGTCGACAGCGCCCGGCTGGCGCAGAACCCGGCCATGCCGAGCTCGTTCACCGCGCCCTCTGCCCCGCCGGCCACCATGACGTCGGCGTCGCCGAGCATGATCAACCGGGCAGCGTCGCCGATGGCATGCACCCCCGTTGCGCAGGCGGTGACGACGGAGTGGTTGGGACCCTTGAAGCCATACTTGATCGAGACGTGCCCCGAAGCGAGATTGATCAGCGCCGACGGGATGAAGAACGGCGACAGCCGGCGTGACTTGCCCTGCGACACCAGCACCGACGCCTCAAAGATGGTGCCGAGCCCGCCGATCCCGGACCCGATCATCACGCCGGTGGCACAGCGGGCGTCCTCATCGCCAGGCACCCAGCCGCTGTCTTCAACAGCCTCGGTCGCGGCGACGAGGGCGAGATGGATGAACCGGTCCATCTTTTTCTGGTCCTTGACCGGAATCCACTCGCCGATGTCGAGCTTGCCATCGGCGCGGGCGCCAACCGGAACCTGCCCGGCGATCTTTGCCGTCAGCTCCGTGGTGTCGAAGGATTGTATGGCGTTGATGCCGCTTTTGCCCTCGATCAGGCGCTTCCAAACCCGTTCCACGCCCAGGCCGAGCGGGCAGGCGATGCCCATGCCCGTCACGACCACCCGCCGAGCCGCCATCCCCGCTGGTATTTCCATTCTCGCCGGCGTCGCTTCAGGCCGCCTTTTGCTTCTCGATGAAGTCGATCGCGTCCTTGACCGTGCTGATTTTCTCGGCCGCGTCCTCGGGGATCTCGACGCTGAACGCCTCCTCGAAGGCCATCACCAGCTCAACGGTATCGAGGCTGTCGGCGCCCAGGTCGTCGATGAACGACGCTTCCGGGGTCACCTTCGCCTCTTCGACGCCGAGGTGCTCAACCACGATCTTCTTAACCTTGTCGGCGATCTCGCTCATCTTGTCCTCAGTTCCTGTCGTCTATCTGGCGTTGATCTCAAATCTACGCAGGACAGGCCGACCTGTTCCCGCGCGATTACCCTGCACAAAGCTAGCGGGCGCTTAGCATGGTTTCCGGCCAGCCGCCAAGGCGAGTGCGCCAAAACAGCCGGGTCCGCTGCCCATAACTGATTTCCAGAACTAAATCATTGCCATGCCGCCGTTGACATGCAGCGTCGCCCCAGTGACCCAGCCGGCCTCGTTCGACGCCAAATACAGCACCGCCGCCGCCACGTCCGCCGGCTGGCCCATGCGGCCGAGCGGGATCGCGCCGGTCAGCTTCACCTTCTGCTCCGCATTCAGCTTGTCGGTCATCGACGTCTCGATGAAGCCCGGCGCGACCAGGTTGACCGTGATGCCGCGGCTGCCGACCTCCTGCGCAAGCGCCTTGGTCATGCCGGCCAGCCCGGCCTTGGCGGCGGCGTAGTTGGCCTGGCCCGGGTTGCCGGTCGAGCCCACGATGCTGCTGATGCTGACGATCCGCCCGCTGCGCCGCCGCACCATGCCGCGCAGCGCCGCCCGGGCCAGGCGGAATGGCGCCGTCAGGTCCACGTCCAGCACGGCCTGCCAATCCTGGTCTTTCATGCGTAGCGCCAGCATGTCCCGCGTCAACCCGGCGTTGTTCACCAGGATGTCGAGCGGCCCGCACGCCGCTTCGGCCGCAGCGACCAGGGCGTCGGCAGCATCCGGGTCGCGCAGGTCGGCCGGACAGGCATGGGCGCCCTCGCCCAGTTCCGCCGCCAGCGCATCCAGCGCTTCGCGCCGCGTGCCGGACAGCGCGACCTTGGCCCCCTGCGCGTGCAGCGTGCGGGCGATGGCCGCGCCCAGGCCGCCCGACGCGCCGGTAATCAGCGCCGCCTTGCCGTCCAGGCGGAACAGGCCGCTCACAACAGCCTCAGCATGGCTTCGATCTCCGCCGGCGTGCCCGCCGAGGCCGCCGCGCTGTCGGGGCTGATCCGCCGCACCAGGCCAGCGAGCACCTTGCCGGCGCCGAGTTCCAAAAAGCTGTCGACGCCCATGGCGGTGCAGGCCAGCACGCTCTCGCGCCAGCGCACCGTCTCCGTCACCTGCCGGACCAGCAGGCCGCGTATTTCGTCGGGATCCGTCGCCCGCTCGGCGGTCACGTTCGCCACAACGGGCACCTCGGGCGGGCGCAGGACCGTGTTGCCGAGGGCGTCCTGCATGACGTCGGCGGCCGGAGCCATCAGCGCGCAGTGGAACGGCGCCGACACCGGCAGCAGCATCGCCCGGCGAATGCCGCGCGCCTTCGCCAACTCTATGGCACGCTCGACCGCCGCACGGTGGCCCGAGATCACCACTTGGCCGCCGCCGTTGTCGTTGGCGGGCTCGACGACCTGACGTTCCTCGGTCCCATCCTCGTGCACCAAGACGGCAGCGTCGGCGCAGATGGCCTGCGCCTGCTCCAGCTCGACGCCGAGCAGGGCCGCCATGGCGCCCTCCCCCGCCGCGACCGCGTCCTGCATGGCGAGGCCCCGGCGGCGGAGCAGCAGCGCCGTGTCGCTGAGCGCCAGGCTGCCGGACGCGGCCAGCGCGGTGTATTCGCCCAGGCTATGGCCGGCGACGAGCACGGCCTTGTCGGCCAGGCGGAACCCGCCCTCATGCTCCAGCACTCGCAGCACGGCCATCGACATGGCCATAAGGGCCGGCTGGGTGTTCTCCGTGAGCGTGAGCGTTTCGGCGGGGCCTTCGAACATCAGCTTGGACAGCTTTTGCTTCAGCACCTCGTCCACCTCGCCGAACACCTCGCGGGCGGGGGCGAAGGCAGCGGCCAGGTCGCGGCCCATGCCGGTGACCTGGCTGCCCTGGCCAGGAAAGATGAAGGCGTGGACAGGCATTTACTGTTTCCTAACGAGTGCGGCGGTATTACTGGCGCGCGGGGCCGTGTCAATTGCGGCGGGTCCATTTAAGCGCAGGGGGAAATCTGTTGAAGGATCGGGCCGGATCGCCCAGCATCGGCGCAAGGGTCCCGGCTGATTTCACATCGTGGGCCGCAAAAAGGTGAGGGACGACACCATGAGGGCCAAGCTGATGATTTCCGCCGTTGCGCTGTTGACCGCGGCGATAGGTCCCGCGGGCGCGCAGTCGCCGGTGCGGCTCGGCGTCGCGAGCGACATGTCCGGCCCTTATGCGGCCCTGGGCGGCACCGGGTCGGTGCTGGCGACGCAAATGGCGGTCGAGGATTCCGGCGGCAGCGTCCTTGGCCGCCGGGTCGAAATCCTGTCGGGGGACACGCAGAACAAGCCTGATGTCGCCTCCGCCTTCGTCCGCGAGTGGTTTGACAACCAAGGCGTGGGCGCGGTGCTCGACGGCTCCGCGAGTTCGGTGGGCCTGGCGATCCAGACGCTGGCACAGGCGCGCGACAAGCTGTTCCTGGACAGCGGCGGCACCTCGTCCGAGTTCGTCGGCAAGTCGTGCACGCCGACCACCCTGCAATTCGTCCCCAACACGCAGGGCCTTTCGGTCGCCGGGCTTACGCAGGCGATCAAGGACGGCGTGGACACCTGGTTCTTCATCACCGCCGACTATGCGTTCGGCACCGCCCTGCAGCGGGACGCGACGGCCATCATCGAGGCGAGCGGCGGCAAGGTGCTGGGTGAAGCGAGGCACCCGCTGTCCACGACCGATATGTCCTCATACCTGCTCCGGGCCAAGGCGTCCGGCGCCAAGGGTCTCGCGCTCGCCAATGCCGGCAACGACTTCGTGAACGTCGTGAAGCAAGCGCATGAGTTCGGCATGACCGATGGATCGCAGAAGATCATCGGCCTGCTGGTCAATGCGACCGACCTGGAGGCGCTCGGCCCGGACTATGCGCAGGGCCTGCAGTTCTCCACGGCGTTTTTCCCGGCGATGAACAACGAGGCGCTTGGGTGGTCCCGGCGGTTCAGCGCCCGGCGCGGCGGCCATCCGCCGACAATGGTCCAGGCCATGGCCTATAGCGCGACGCTCGACTACCTCAAGGCGGTCAAGGCGCTCGACACCGATGACAATGCCAAGGTCGCTGCGTGGCTGCATGAGCATCCGGTGAACGATTTCATCACTCACGACGCGGCGGTGCGCCCGGATGGCCGGGTGATGAACGACCTTTACGTCGTGCGGGTCAAAGCGCCTGGCGAGATCAAGGACCCGCTCGACAACCTGCAGGTCCTGGCGAAGATGAATGCAAACGAGCTTTATTCCGGCCCGTTGCAGAGCGCCTGCCCGCTGTTCCGACAGGAACGCGCCGGGAAGTGATGGGCGGGGAACCTTTTCACGCCGGCCGCTCGGCTGGCCCGCCGTATCGCTGTGCCTAAGCATCATCTCGCAGGGCGCCCTTGCGCGCTGCGAATAAGATGATGCGTTCTCAAAGGCCCCTAAGCAGGCATTCGTTGGCCACGCCGCGAATGTCTGCTTAGGCGGACCCCGGCCATGTTGTTCTTGCCCAACGATCCCTTTGGGCTGTAGCTGAACCGAGTTTTATACGAGGTGTCCGATGTGCCGCTTCCTCGCCTTCCAGGGCGAGCCGATCTTGATGGAAACCCTGGTGGCCGCGCCTTGCCATAGCCTGATCCATCAGTCGCTGCACGCGGCGGAGGCGAAAAGCGAGACCAACGGCGACGGCTTCGGCGTCGGCTGGTATGGCGAGCGCGAGGCGCCGGGCCTGTATCGCGAGGTGCGTCCGGCGTGGTCGGACGAGAACCTGCTGAGCATCGCCAGCCAGGTGCGGAGCCATCTGTTTTTCGCCCACGTGCGCGCGGCGACAGGTACGGCCACCAGCCGGGCGAACTGCCACCCCTTTGCGCAGGGGCGGTATTTGTTCATGCATAACGGCCAGATCGGCGGCTGGAACAAGGTGCGGCGCCGAGTCGAGGCGATGATTCCCGACGAGTTGTATGCCGCCCGCGCCGGCACGACCGACAGCGAGGCGATCTTCCTGGCGGCGTTCGCCCGCGGATTGGACCGCGACCCGGTGGGCGCGATGATCGCGACGCTGCGCGACGTAAAGGCGCACATGCAGGCCGCCGGCGTCGACGAACCGCTGCGCTTCACCGCTACCCTGACGGACGGGCATACGGTCTGGGCGTTCCGCTGGGCCTGCGACGCGCGCCCGGCGACGCTGTATTACAAGGAGGGCGCGGCCGGGCTGCTGCTGGTGTCGGAGCCGATCGACGGCGACCGCGGCTGCTGGCGCGAGGTCCCGCGCGGCGGCACGTTGATCGCGACGCCGGGCCAGCCATTGCGCCTGGAGCGCATGGACGCCGACCTGGCGGTCATGGCCTGAACCCAGCCCGCCCGGTCCATCCAGGCCACGGCCGCCAATGCCGCCAGCCCGCCATGCACCATCACGGCCCCGGCCGCGACGTGCTCGAGCCGCCAGATCAACCCGGCGCCGGCGGCCATGCTGGATAATGCCGCGACGTATGCCAAGGCTGCTGCGGGCCGCACCGGCCCGTTCAGCCGCCACGCGATCGCCACGGCGGCGGCTATGGCCATCGCCGCCTTCACAATCGCCATGAAACGCAGCAGCAACGCCAACTCGGGCTCGACCGCGACGCCGCCGGTCATCAAGGACCCCGCCGCGGCGCCAACGACGCTAAGGCCGAGGATTGGGACCCAACTGGAACGGACGGCTGGATAGGACATGCTGGCCATTGAACCCCGCTTGCAATCCGCGCGCAACGGCGTATACCCCGCCGCTTCCCTGCCGGGGTGGTGGCATCCGCTCCGGCTATGCCCGTTTTGGGCCGACAACAGCCATAGGGGTAGCAATGCCATTGTATGAATGCGTGCTGATCGCGCGCAACGACGTGACGCAGCAACAGGTCGAGACCGTTGCCGACAACATCACCACCGAGCTTGAAACCGACGGCGGCGCGGTCAAGAAGCGCGAGTACTGGGGCCTTCGCAGCCTGGCCTACCGGGTCAAGAAGAACCGCAAGGGCCACTATATGCTGCTCGGCCTCGACGCCAAGCCGGCCTTCATCACCGAGATGGAGCGGCTGCTGCGCCTGAACGAGGATGTGCTGCGCTTCATGACGATCCGCGTCGACGAGATCGTCGAGGAGCCGAGCGCCATCCTGTCCCGCAAGTCCGACGACCGCGAGCGCGGCTTCCGTGGACCGAAGCCTGCCGGACGCTTCGAGAGCGGACGCAAGCGTGGCTTCGACGATCGCGAGGAATACCGTGCGCGGTCCGATATAGAAGGGTTCCGCCCCCCTGAGCTGGGCGAGGAGTGAGCTGAATGTCCGACCGTAACGACCGCAATGCATCCGATGGCGACGACCGCCGTGGCGGGAGCGCCGCAGCCGGAGCCCGCCGCCCGTTCTATCGCCGCCGCAAAAGCTGCCCGTTCAGCGGCCCCGGCGCGCCGAAGATCGACTATAAGGATGTCCGCCTGCTGTCCCGTTTCCTGAGTGAGCGCGGCAAGATCGTGCCCAGCCGCATCACTGCGGTTTCCGGCAAGAAGCAGCGCGAATTGGCCAACGCCATCAAGCGCGCCCGCTTCCTGGCGCTGCTGCCCTACGTCGTGGCCTGAGGGGCAGGGATCATGGCAGTCGTGGAACTGATCTTGCTGCAGCGGATCGAGAAGCTTGGCCAGATGGGCGATGTGGTCAAGGTGAAGCCGGGTTTCGCCCGCAACTTCCTGCTGCCACAAAAGAAGGCGCTCCGGGCCAACAAGGCCAACCTGGCACAGTTCGAGGGCCAGCGCGCGCAGCTCGAGGCGCAGAACCTGCGGCGTCGCGAGGAAGCCGAGCGGCTGTCCGAGCGGATGGCGGGGCTTTCGGTCGTCATCATCCGCCAGGCCGGCGAGAGCGGTTCGCTCTATGGATCGGTGTCGGCGCGCGACATCTCGGACGGATGCACCGGCGCCGGGCTTACGGTCAACCGCAATCAGGTGGTGCTGGAGCAGCCGATCAAGTCGCTCGGCCTGGTCGGCGTCAAGCTGGTGCTGCATCCCGAGGTCGTGTTGCCGATCACGGTCAACGTGGCCCGCAGCACCGAGGAGGCCGAGAAGCAGGCCCGCGGCGAGCAGGTCGGCCTGGCCGGCGAGGAAGACGTGGAGCCTGAGGAGGAGCTGGAGTTCGGCGCCGCCCTGGCCGAGGCCGGCGGCGACCGCGACCGTGACCGCGGATGAGCCTGCCCCAATAAACTAACCTGGCGCGCCTGACATTGCGACGCGTGCTTGACGGGCTGATCCGGCGCTTCCTGGTCGTCGGCAGCCTGTCCGTCCGCTATCCCGATGGCCAAACTTCGACGCACCAGGGCCGTGATCCCGGCCCCACCGTTGCGTTCCACGTCACCGATTGGCGCGCCATCCGCCGCATGGTGCTGAACCCGGCGCTGGCGTTCGGCGAGGGCTACATGGACGGCGCCATCATCCCAGTCGGGTGCAGCATTTACGACGCGCTCGACCTGTTGCTGACCAATGTCGCGGCCGGCGGGCGGCAGCCGGTGATGGCCCTCCACGCCTTGTTGGGCGTCGCCGTGAAGCGATGGGCCCAGTTCAACCCGGTCCGCCGGGCGGCGCGCAACGTGGCGCACCATTACGACCTCAATGGCCGGCTCTATGCCCTGCTGCTGGACGCTGACCGCCAGTATTCCTGCGCGTATTTTCCGACCGGGCAAGAAACGCTGGACCAGGCGCAGGCGGCCAAGAAGCGGCATATCGCGGCCAAGCTCTGCCTGCAGCCCGGCATGCACGTATTGGACATCGGCTGCGGCTGGGGCGGCATGGCGCTGACCCTCGCCCGCGACTACGGCGTCCGCGTTACCGGCATCACCCTGTCGCAAGAACAGCTCGCTGCCGCCCGCGCCCGTGCCGAGCAGGCGGGCCTGGCCGACCGGGTCCATTTCGAACTGCTGGACTACCGCGAACTCCGCCCCGCCTTCGACCGTATCGTCTCCGTCGGCATGTTCGAGCATGTGGGGGTCAGCCACTACCGGCAGTTCTTCCAGGTCCTGCACCGCAGCCTGGCGCCCGGCGGCGTGGCGCTGGTCCACTCGATCGGACGCAGTCATGGCCCGGCCGCCACCAATCCATGGCTCGCCAAATACATCTTCCCCGGCGGCTACGCCCCGGCGCTGAGCGAGGTGATGCCCGCCGTCGAACGCTCAGGCCTGATCACGACCGATATCGAGGTGCTGCGCCTGCACTATGCCGAGACGCTGCGGCATTGGCGGCGCAATGCCGTAGCGAAGCGCGACGCGATCACCGCCCTGTATGACGAGCGGTTCCTCCGCATGTTCGAATTCTACCTGGCCGGCGCGGAGCTGGCATTCCGCCGCAAGGGCCACATGGTTTGGCAGATGCAGCTCGCCCGGCAGGTGGACGCGGTCCCGTTGACCCGGGACTACATCACCGACAAGGGGTGCCCCGTGGCGCGGATATCACAACCCGTGTGATCCCAAGGTTGTCCCCCTGATCCACAGATGTCCACAGGCCCCTGCCCTGCCCCAGGGCTTGCGAATGCGCTAATGTGTTAACGAATGAATAGCATCGACTCGCCGCTGCTCGGGCTGTCCCAGCGCCACCCCCCCTCCAACGACCGGGCGGAGATGGCGCTGCTGGGGGCGCTGCTGGCCAACAACAAGGCCTATGAGCGGATCAGCGAGTTCCTCGCGCCTGAACATTTTGCCGACGCCGTGCATGGCCGCATCTACCAGGCCATCGTGCGCCGGGTGGAGGCCGGGCAGCTCGCCGACGCCATCACGCTGAAGGCGGAGTTCGAGCATTCCGGCCTGCTGGACGAGGTTGGCGGCACCGCCTATTTCGCGCAGTTGCTGACCTCGATGGTCGGAATCATCAACGCCGGCGAGTATGGCAAGGCGGTGCATGACGCCTGGTTGCGGCGGCAGTTGATCGACATCGGTGAGGTCGTCGTCAACAACGCCTTCGGCGCCGAGGCCGAGCTGGACGGACGGCAGCAGATCGAGATGGCCGAGAGCGCCCTGTTCCGCCTGGCGACCCAAGGCGGCAACGACGGCGGCTTCGTCACCTTTGAACGCGCGCTGACCGAGGCGATCCTGGGCGCAGAGCGGGCGTTTCGCCGGTCTGGGCATGTCAGCGGCCTGACCACCGGGCTACGCGACCTCGATAAGAAGATTGGCGGGCTGCATACGTCCGACCTGATGATCCTGGCCGGGCGGCCCGGCATGGGCAAGTCGGCGCTGGCCACCAAGATCGCCTTTGGCGCCGCGCACGCCCTGATGCGCGAGGCGCGGGTGGACGATCCGAACGGCGTGCCCAAGGGCTCGGTGGCGATATTCAGCTTGGAAATGAGCGCCGAGCAGTTGGCGACTCGGTTGCTGGCGGAGGAGGCGCGGGTCAGCGGCGACCGCATCCGCCGCGGCGAGATCGGCCAGCGCGACTTCGACCGTTTCGTGCAGGTCAGCCGCGAAATCGCCGGGCTGCCGCTGCATATCGACGACACGCCGGCGATCACGCTCTCGGCGCTGCGCACCCGTTGCCGCCGGTTGAAGCGCACCAAGGGGCTGAGCCTGGTGGTGATCGACTATTTGCAATTGATGCGTCCGAGCGTCGGCACCAAGCCGGAGAGCCGGGTGCTGGAGATCAGCCAGATCACCCAAGGTTTGAAGGCCATTGCCAAGGAGCTTGCGGTGCCGGTGCTGGCGCTCTCGCAGCTTTCCCGCGCGGTCGAGAGCCGGGAGGACAAGCGGCCGCAGCTCTCGGACCTGCGGGAAAGCGGCACGATCGAGCAGGACGCCGACATGGTGCTGTTCATCTATCGCGACGAGTATTACTTGCAGCAGCGTGCGCCCAAGCAAATGGCGTTCGACAGCGAGGACAAGTTCCAATCTGCGCTCGACAAGTGGCAGCGCGACATGGAGCTGGTGCACAACAAGGCGGAGATCCTGATCGAGAAGCAGCGGCATGGCCCGACTGGCAAGATCGACGTGCTGTTCGAGGGCGAATTCACCCGGTTCGCCGACCTCGACGTGGTGCACGCGGGCGACGACTGATCTTGGGTCCCAGCGCCGGCGCCGTGCTGGAGGTCGACCTGGGCGCCATCGCCGACAACTGGCGCACGCTGTGCCGCGTGCATCCGTCGGGAGCGGTCGCGGTCGTGCTGAAGGCCAATGCCTATGGCCTGGGCGCGCCGGCTGTGGCGTCGCATATGTTCGCCGCCGGGTGCCGGCACTTCTTTGTGGCGCATCTCCATGAGGCCCAGGCGCTCCGCCCCTTATTGCCTGACGCCATGCTGGCAGTGCTGAACGGGCTGTGGCCCGGCGATGCGCCCGCCTATGCCCACGCCAAAATTGCGCCGGTCCTAAATTCCCTCTCGGAAATCGAGGAATGGTCCGCCCACGCTTCGCGCGTCGGCCGTGCCCTGCCAGCGCTGCTGCACATCGATACCGGCATGAACCGCCTGGGGTTGTCGCCTGCGGAGGTCGATGCGCTGGTGGCCGAGCCGGCCCGGCTGCAAGGCATCCGTCTGCTGTATGTGATGACGCATTTGGTTTCGGCCGAACGTGCGGACGATCCGGTCAACATGCGGCAACGGGAGCGCTTCGCCCAGGCCGCCGCCCGGTTGCCGCCGGCGCCGCGCAGCCTGGCCAACTCGTCAGGATGCTTCCTTGGACCCGGTTTCGCGTCCGGCCTCGCGCGGCCCGGCGCGGCGCTGTATGGCGTCAATCCCACGCCGGAGCGGCCCAATCCGATGCGCGCGGCGGTGCGGCTGCGGGCGCGCATCCTGCAGGTCCGGGAGGTAACGCCGGGCGCATGCGTTGGCTATAACGGCGTCTGGACCGCCACACGAAGCAGCCGGATCGCGACGGTTTCCGTCGGCTATGCGGACGGCTATCCCCGTGCGCTCACCAACCGCGCGTCCGCGTGCTTTGACGGGCAGGCGATACCGCTGGTAGGGCGTGTGTCCATGGACCTTTCGACATTCGACATCACCGACGCGCCAGCCGCCGGACCCGGCAGTTGGCTCGACCTTATTGGACCCGGCATTCCCGTCGACGAGGTGGCGCGGCAGGCTGGGACCAATGGGTACGAAATCCTGACGCAACTTGGCACGCGGTATCGCCGGGTCTATCTGGGCGCATGATCGAACCTTTGGATGCGGTTGCCGCCGTCGGGCGCGGCACGATCGGCGCTGTGCGCGCGACCGGGGCGGTGGCGCTGTTCGGCGCCATGGGCCTGTCGCATTTGCTCCGTCCACCGTTCTACGGCCGCATGTTCGTGCTGGCCTTCATCGATTTCAGCTATTTCAGCCTGCCCGTCGTTGCTTTGACGGCATTGTTCTCCGGCGCGGTCATCGCCCTGCAGTCCTACACCGGCTTCTCCCGCTACAACGCAGGGAGCGCCATCGCCGGGATCGTGGTGCTGTCCGTCGTGCGCGAACTCGGCCCGGTGCTGGCCGGCCTGATGGTGGCGGGCCGGGTGGGCGCGGCGATGGCGGCCGAGCTTGGGACGATGCGCGTCACCGACCAGATCGACGCCCTCGGCACGCTGTCGACCAATCCGATGAAGTACCTGGTGGCGCCGCGGCTGCTGGCGGGCGTGCTTGCGGTGCCGCTGCTGGTCGCGGTGGCCGACGTGCTCGGCGTGGCCGGCGGATTCCTAGTCAGCACCGTGAAGCTCGGGTTCAATCCGTCGGCCTATCTGGCAGATACGCTCACCATCCTGACGGCCGCAGATGTCATGGCGGGTTTGGCAAAGGCGGCGGTGTTCGGCTTCCTGATCGCGCTCATGGGCTGTTACCACGGCTACAACAGCCGCGGCGGCGCGCAGGGGGTCGGGTCGGCGACCACCAGCGCCGTCGTGACCGCCAGCATCTTGATCCTGGCATTCGACTATGTGCTGACCGAACTGTTTTTCGCGCGATGAGCGAGCCCAAGATACGCATACGCGGCTTGGTCAAGGCGTTCGGCGACAAGACGGTGCTGGACGGCATCGACCTGGATGTGGAGGCCGGCACCTCCATGGTTGTGATCGGCGGCTCCGGCAGCGGCAAGTCTGTGCTGCTGAAGTGCATCCTCGGCCTGATCGAGCCCGACGCCGGCGCCATCGCGATCGACGGCCAGGACGTGCTGCACCTGTCGCGGCTGGAGCGGGAGCGGGTGAACGCCCGCATCGGCATGCTGTTCCAGGCCGGGGCGCTGTTCGACAGCCTGACGGTTTGGGAGAACGTCGCGTTCGGATTGCTGGCCCAGCACAAGGCGAGCCGCGCCGACGCCCGGCAGCGCGCCGGCGCGATCCTGGCGCAGGTGGGGCTCGATCCGAGCGTGGGCGACCTCTCGCCGGCCGAGCTGTCCGGCGGCATGCAGAAGCGCGTCGGCCTGGCGCGCGCCATCGCGGCCCAGCCGGACATCCTGTTCTTCGACGAACCGACGACGGGGCTTGATCCGATCATGGGCGCCGTGATCGACGGGTTGATCGTGGACTGCGTGAAGCGCCTGGGCAGCACCGCGGTCGCGATCACGCATGACATGGCGAGCGCCACGCGCATCGGCGACCGTGCGGCGATGCTGTTCCACGGCAAGCTGGTCTGGCAGGGGCCAGCGGCGGAGCTGCTGAACAGCGGCAACCCACTGGTGGACCAGTTCACCCACGGGCGGCGGGAAGGGCCGATCCAGATGGAGTTGCGGCGGTGACTTGGGGTATGCTGCTTGCATGAAATACGATGAGATTGTTGCGAAAGCCCGAGAGATCGTCAGCCGTCACCCGCTGCCGGATTTCGTGACCGGGTTTGAAGTGCGGCTGGGCGAGTTCGACGGCGATCCCGCCATGTGGATCGTGTATATGACATTGCCGGAGCCGCCTGGCATGAATCCCGAAGTTCAACGCCGCGTTCCTCTCATCACTGCTTTGATCAAGTCAGTGATGCCGGACTTACTCGACGCGTTCGAGGACCGATTCCCGTATTTCCGGTTTGAGACTGACCGTGAGCTGAAGCCCGTCGCAGAGTGACCCACGCTTCCGAGCTGGTCAGCCACGCCCGCGCACTGATTGGCAGCCAATATAGCCCTACAGCCGCCACGTCCGGCGATGTCGTGCGGCGACGGGCACTGTCGGCCGCCTACTACGGACTGTTCCACCGGCTGACCACGGCAGGTTCGATGGCCTTTGCTGCAGGTGGTGAGCCGCTTCGCTTCCAGGCCGCACGCGCATTCAGCCATACCGCGATGCGCAAGGTTTGCGACGCCTACATCCGCTCTCCGGCCCGCCCATTTCCGCCCGGACTGGAGCGCCTGAGTCCTAGCCCACCCGATAAACGCTTGATCGCGGTCGCTTTCGCGTTCAGTCGATTGCAGGAAGGCCGCTATGTGGCGGACTACGACCTTTCCACAATAGTCGAGGCGGCCTACGCGACCGAACTCGTCGCCATGGCAGAAACCGCCCTCGCCGATTTCGACGCCATCCAAACCCTCCCCGAAACCACCGTCTTCCTCACCGCCCTCCTGCTCGCCGACCGCTGGACCCGGCGTGGCTAAGCCCGTCGCCCGCTACGTCTGCCAGTCCTGCGGTGCCGCTTATCCCAAATGGGCCGGGCGCTGCGATGCGTGCGGGGAGTGGAACACCCTGGTCGAGGAGGTCGTCGAAGCCCGCCCCGGTCCCGTCGGGCGCGCCAGCACCGGGCGGCGCGTCGCCTTCGTCGGCCTGCAGGGCACCGTCGCCCCGCCGCCCCGCGCCGGCACCGGCATCGCCGAGCTCGACCGCGTGCTGGGCGGCGGCCTGGTGCCGGCGTCCGTCGTGCTGGTCGGCGGCGACCCCGGCATCGGCAAGTCCACCCTCATGCTGCAAGCCGCCGCCACGCTGGCCCGCGCCGGACGCCGGGTCATGTATATCTCGGGCGAGGAGTCGATCGACCAGGTCCGCCTGCGCGCCCAACGCCTGGGCCTCGCCGACGCAGCGCTCGAACTCGCCGCCGCCATCAACGTGCGCGACATCGCCGCCACCCTGGAGCACGAGCGCGACCTCACCCTCGTCGTCATCGACAGCATCCAGACCATGTGGCTCGACACCATCGAGAGCGCGCCCGGCACCGTCGCCCAGGTCCGCGCCACCAGCTTCGAATTGATCCGCCTCGCCAAGTCGCGCGGCTTCTCCCTGGTGCTGGTCGGGCATGTCACCAAGGAGGGCGCGCTGGCCGGCCCGCGCGTGCTGGAGCACATGGTCGACGCGGTGCTGTATTTCGAAGGCGACCGCGGCCACCAGTTCCGCATCCTGCGCGCGGTGAAGAACCGCTTCGGCGCCACGGACGAGATCGGCGTGTTCGAGATGACCGAGCTGGGCCTGGCCGAGGTGCCCAACCCCTCCGCCCTGTTCCTGGCGGAGCGCCGCGGCAACATCGCGGGCTCGGCGGTGTTTGCGGGTCTGGAGGGCACCCGGCCGGTCCTGGTCGAGGTGCAAGCCCTGCTGGCGCCTAACAGCGGCGGAACGCCCCGGCGCTCCGTCGTCGGCTGGGACAGCGGACGCCTGTCCATGCTGCTCGCGGTGCTCGAGACCCGGGCCGGGCTGCGGCTGGGCAGCACGGACGTCTACCTCAATATCGCCGGCGGCTTGCGGGTGAACGAACCGGCCGCCGACCTCGCGGTGGCGGCGGCGCTGGCCTCCGCCGCCACCGACACGCCGACCAACGCCAGCATGGTTTATTTCGGCGAGGTCGGCCTGTCCGGCGAGGTGCGCCAGGTTGCCCAGGCCGAGTCGCGGCTGAAGGAGGCGCATAAGATGGGGTTCGAGATGGCCTGCCTGCCGCGCCGGGTCGCCCGCGGCGGACGCAAGGCGAACGTGCCGGACGGCCTGAAACTGCACGAGATCGGCCACCTGACCGACCTTGTCGCCACGTTCACCGGGAAGCCGCTGGTCACGGATTAGCTATCACGCGACGGTCACGGTTGGCCAAATCGGTTCGGGGCGGCTATATCCCGCCGTGGACGGCTTGGGGCAGCGGCGGCATGAATTGGGTGGACCTCGCGGTCCTTGCGCTGTTGCTCGTGTCAGCACTGCTGGGCCTCTTGCGCGGCCTAGTCCGCGAGGTGCTCGGCGTCGCCGCCTGGGCCGCCGCCGCCGTCGCTGCCAGCCCCTATGGCCTGTTCCCCTATGTCGCGCCCTGGATGCGCCGCCAGTTCTCGGACCCTGCGGTCGCCGACGCCGTTGCATTCGGCAGCGTATACCTGGCCGTGCTCATCGTGCTTTGGCTGGTGGTGCGGACCGTCAGCAAAGCCGTCCGCGGGTCGGCGTTGGGGGGCCTTGACCGTACGTTGGGGCTGGCATTCGGCCTGGCCAGGGGTGCAGCGCTGCTGGTCGTTGCCTATATAATGCTCGGCATCGGGCTCGCGATCGAGCAATGGCCTGCGCCGATTTTGGAGGCACGCAGCCTGCCCGTCATCTATCATGGGGCCAACTGGCTGGCTGCACAGCTTCCGCCGAACTACCGGCCCGCCGTCGCCCGGCCGCCAACCGGGCGGGCAACGACCTCGGCCGACCTGCTGCATGCCAACCCGGTGGGCCGCGCCCTGGGCACCCGGCCGCCCCGGGAGTAGGAGAGCGTCATGAATTCGACCCAGACCGGCGACGACGACAAGCTGCACGAGGAGTGCGGCGTGTTCGGCGTCTGGAACGTCACCGACGCGGCCGCGGTCACGGCGCTCGGCCTGCACGCCCTGCAGCACCGCGGGCAGGAGGCTACTGGGATCGTCAGCTATGACGGCCACCGCTTCAACAGCCATCGCGGCCTCGGCCTGGTCGGCGACAACTTCGGCCAAGCGTCGGTCATCGCCTCCCTGCCCGGAGCCAACGCCGTCGGCCATAACCGCTACGCCACCACCGGCGACACCATCCTGCGCAACGTCCAGCCATTATATGCCGATTTCGAATTCGGCGGGTTCGCCGTCGCGCATAACGGCAACCTGACCAACGCCAACACGCTGCACCGCGCGCTGGTCCGCCGCGGCTGCCTGTTCCAGAGCACCACCGACAGCGAGGTGTTCGTCCACCTGATCGCCATTAGCCTGTATTCGACCGTGGTCGACCGGCTGATCGACGCATTGAAACAGGTGGTCGGCGCATACTCGTTGGTGGCACTGTCGAACGAGGCGCTGATGGGCGTGCGCGACCCGCTCGGCGTGCGCCCGTTGATCCTGGGCCGCATCGGCAACGAGGGCACCGGCGGCTGGGTGCTGGCCAGTGAGACCTGCGCGCTCGACATTGTCGGCGCCGAGTTCATCCGCGACGTGGACCCCGGCGAGATCGTCGTCATCAACGACCAGGGCGTCCGCAGCATCAAGCCGTTCGGCAGCAGCAAAAGCCGGTTCTGCGTGTTCGAATACATCTATTTCGCCCGGCCCGACTCGGTGATGGAGGGCATGCCGGTCTATGACGCCCGCAAGCGCATCGGCGCCGAACTCGCCCGCGAAAGCCATGTCGACGCCGACGTGATCGTGCCGGTGCCCGACAGCGGCGTGCCGTCGGCGATGGGGTTCAGCGCGGAAAGCGGCATCCCGTTCGAGCTCGGCATCATCCGCAACCACTACGTCGGGCGCACCTTCATCGAGCCGACCGACAGCATCCGCAATCTCGGCGTTAAGCTGAAGCATTCGGCCAACCAATCGGTGCTGAAGGGCAAGCGGGTGATCCTGGTGGACGACAGCATCGTGCGCGGCACTACCAGCCGCAAGATCGTCGAGATGGTGCGCGGGGCCGGGGCGGCGGAGGTGCACATGCGCATTTCCTCGCCGCCGACAACCCACTCGTGTTTCTACGGCATCGACACGCCGGAGCGCGGCAAGCTGCTGGCGGCCCGGCACAGCGTCGACGAGATGGCGCACCTGATCGGCGCCGACAGCCTGGCATTCGTGTCGCTCGACGGGCTGTATCGCGCGTTGGGCAAGTCGAACCGGGACGCGGCCAAGCCGCACTACTGCGATGCGTGCTTCACCGGGGAGTATCCGATCCCGCTGCCGGACATGACGGACAACTCGGACCGTCAGCTCAGCATGCTGACCGAAATGCGCTGAACGCGATGGCGGACCAGCGTGTCGCCCTTGTCACGGGCGCCAGCCGCGGCATCGGCGCCGCCACCGCCATCGAGTTGGCCCGGCGCGGCGTGCATGTGGTGATTACCGCCCGCACCCAGGGCGGGCTTGAGGAAACCGACGACGCGATCCGCGCGGCAGGCGGCGCCGCGACGCTGCTGCCGATGGACCTCGCCGACGGCCCGGCGCTCGATCCGATCGGCCCGAGCCTGTTCGAGCGGTTCGGCCGTTTGGACATCCTGGTGCACAACGCCGGGGCGCTCGGACAACTGACGCCGGTGCCGCATATCCTGCCCAAGGACTGGGACACGGTGGTCGCGGTGAACCTGGCGGCCACTTGGCGCTTGATACGCACCTGCGGCCCGCTGCTGCTTGCCTCCCCCGCCGGGCGCGCCGTGTTCGTGACCGCGGGCCGTGCGTCGCAGCCATGGGCCTATTGGGGCGCATATGGTGCGACGAAGGCCGGCATGGAGCATTTGGCGCTGACTTGGGCGCACGAGTCGGAGACGACGAACCTGCGGGTCAACCTGTTCGACCCCGGCATCGTCGCAACCCGGCTGCGGGCGGAGGCGATGCCGGGCGAGGACCGCAGCACCCTGGCGCAGCCGGCGGACGTCGCGCCCGCACTGGCCGACCTGTGCGAACCCATCGAGACGCAGAATGGCCAGGTCGTCCGGCGGTAGTTGCTCCCGTTATTCGGCGGCCGTCCGCAGCGGCTCCGTTTCACGTTCCGTGCCGGCCTGCTCGAGCTTAGCCTCATGCGGCAAGGACAGGGCGACCAGCATCGCCAAGAACACCGTCGCGGCCACCGCCAGCAGCCCGACCGAATAGGAGCCGGTGGCATCTTTCATCTTGCCCATCACGAAAGGCCCGACGAAGCCCGACAGGTTGCCGATCGAGTTGATGATGGCGATGCCGCCCGCCGCCGCCGTTCCGCTCAGGAAGCTGGTCGGCAGGGTCCAGAATACCGGCAATACCGCAAAGATGCCGAAGCCGGCAATGGACAGCGCGATCATCTTGCCGGCCGGGTCATCGAGCATCGTTGACGCCGCTATGCCGGCGCCAGCCACCAGCGCGGCCAGGGCCACGTGTTCCCGCCGCTCCCCGGTGCGGTCCGAGTGCCGGCCCCAGTAAACCATGCCGATGGTGCCCACAGCATACGGTATGGCGGTGACGACGCCGGTCCAACCGAAGCTCAGCCCAAAGTCCCGCACGATCTGCGGCAGGAAGAAGCCCAGGCTGTAGTTCGACGCCACCGCGCCAAAATACACGAAGGCAAGCAGCAGCACCCGCGTGTCCCCCAATGCCTGCAGCACGGAGAAATGCTTTGCCGCGACCCGGGCCTGGAACTCGTCGTCGAGCCGCCGCGCCAGCCAAGTCCGCTGGTCGGCCGGCAGCCATTTCGCGTCCGCCGGGCGGTCGGTGAGGTAGAAGAACACGACGAACGCCAGGATCAACGCCGGCACCGCCTCGATGACGAACAGCCATTGCCAGCCTGCAAGGCCCATGAAGCCCTCGAGGTTCAGCAATTGGCCGGAAATCGGCGAGCCGATGACGCTGCTGAGCGGGATTGCGGCCATGAAGTAGCCGATGATGCGCCCGCGATAGGCGGCGGGAAACCAAAGCGTCAAGTAAAAGATGATCCCTGGGAAGAAACCAGCCTCGGCGATGCCCAGCAAAATGCGGATCACATAGAACACCGTCGTGGTGGACTGCCCGGTCGCGGCCGAGATTTGCGGGATGAACGCCATCAATCCGGACAGCAAGCCCCAGGAGAACATGATCCGCGCGATCCACTTCCGCGCGCCGAACCGCTCCAGGAACAGGTTGCTCGGCACCTCAAACACGAAATAGCTGAGGAAGAATATGCCGGCGCCGATGCCGTAGGCCTGCGCAGTCAGCCCGAGGTCCTTGTTCATCGTCAGCGCAGCAAAGCCGACGTTCACCCGGTCGAGATACGCGACGAAGTAACAAACGATTAGGAATGGCACGAGGCGCTTCGTCACGCGCGCGATTGTCCGGGTCTCAAGGTCCATGGCGGCTCCCCCAGTGTGGTCCGCATTCCGCGGATGTTGCAGCGCGGCGCGGATTTCAATCCGGCGTCGCCGCCACGAACCTCCGGCCTCGCAACCTATTTTGCAAGCTGGATTTTTACCGGGCGCCCGGGCGTGGCCGGTTGCCGTGCGCGCGGTGGCCCCCGATCAGCGCCTGCCGATGGTCAGGTGTGGTGGCCCAGCGCCGCGACCAACTCCGCCTTGTTCATCCGGGACCGCCCGGCGACGTTGCGCTGCGCGGCGCGCTTCATCAACTCGGTGCGCGGCAGGTCCGCCAGCCGGGCATCGGCGGCCTTGGCCGCGACATCGGCGGGCTGGGCGGAGAACTGCTTGCCCTTTGCCGTGTCAGTGCGTTTCTTGGCCGTGGTGCGGGCGTATTCCTTGTCGGACAGCGCGTCCCGTGCGTGCTGGGGCAAATAGCGTTCCCCGGTCTCCTTGCTGTCCTCGCCGGACTTGGTGCCCCATTCCTCGCGGGTCCACTGCGCCAAGTGGTTGTCGGCGGCCTTGGCGCCCTTGTAGCCGCCACCCTCCGCCTTGTAGCGCCGCACCGCCATCTGCGCCTTGCGCGCGGACCATTCGCCGGCGTTGCCGCCTTTGTCGCCTTGGGTGACCTCGTGCTTGATCCGCTCCCAAAGCGCCGGGTCGGACCGTTCTGCGTCGCTTGCCATGCTGCCTCTCCTTGGCCCGGCAACGTCGTGAGACTCCGCCGGGTTACAAGGGAAAGCCTGCCGCTAGGACGCCGGCCCCTTTCGGCTCATGCGGGCATTCCTACTTAGATTGAAGGGTTTGGATGGGCCAAGGGTAGTCGGGCCACAGTCCGTCTGTCAGAAGCGCGCGCGCTTCCCGGTCAAAAGCGATCACGTCGTCCATGAAGCTCGGGGGATAGCCGCTTTCCGGTGGAAGGAACCGGTATGTAAGGAGTTGCCCTGTTGCCAGCATATAGCCCACCTCGCAAAAGGCAGGTTCGTGGGGCTGCCCGGCTCCAAGACCGCAAGTGAACATGAATGGACCACCACGTGGCGTCCCGTAACGTGCGGGCGAAACCCGGTAGGAGCGGCCCAGTGTTCCGGCGACCTCCAGTTGGCTGGCAATGCTTCCTTCGGCCGGACAAGGCATGTCTCGACACCGTCGCTCTCGCACCGGTCCGGGTTCGTGAGTGCGCACCGACCCTCAACAAGCTCCATGCTTGAGAAAGTCGGTTCCAGGTCCGGGTAATTCGGCGCGGGCTTTGGATAGACCACAATGCTTTCAAGCCGCAGCCCGGAGGATTGCGTCGCCCAGACGTTGTGCAAGCTCTAGCCGGGCCGTATGGGATCACGGGTCAGCGGCAGAAAGGCTGTCAGCCCTTGGCTTTGAACCTGCGCCGGGTTGTTCGGGCAGCCCTCCGGTTCTGCCGGGTCAGGGTCTGGC
Source organism: Acetobacteraceae bacterium (assembly GCA_965277495.1). GTDB lineage: Bacteria > Pseudomonadota > Alphaproteobacteria > Acetobacterales > Acetobacteraceae > CAHJXG01. The sequence goes on from OZ255824.1 coordinate 1,039,808, forward strand.
AACATCGTCTCCTTCGGTACGGCTTGGGCAATGCCTCCGTTCGCATTGGGCGGCAGCAGGCCCAGCACTGTCCGCCCAAGCGCGATGTAGACCTTTCCCTTCGCGTCGGTCTTGCACTGTGGCAGCTCATAAGGCTTCTGCGCCGCCGCTGGCCGGCACAGGCTGGGATTGACCCGGTTCGGTGGACACCCTGAAGCTTTCGCCAGAGGTGTTCCTGATGCCCAAGACTCATCCGCCGTATTCACCTGAGTTCCGCCGCCAGATGGTCGAGCTGGTCCGTGCCGGACGCTCGCCGGAGGACCTTGCCCGCGAGTTCGAACCGACCGCGCAGTCGATCGGCAACTGGGTCGCCCAGGCCGACCGGCAGGAGGGCCGCCGGGAGGAGGCGGCCCCGGGCCTGGCGACGGCCGAGCGCGACGAGCTCGCCCGGCTGCGGCGCGAGGTGCGCCAACTCCGCGTGGAGCGCGACATCCTCTCAAAAGCCGCGGCCTGGTTTGCCCGGGAGACCGGGACGCTCCCCGGGTCTTCCGGTTCATGAGCGCGAACCAGGCCGTGTTCCCCATCAGCATCATGGCGCGCGTGCTCTGCGTGTCCAAGGCGGGCTTCTACGCCTGGCTGCATCGTCCGCCGTCGGCCCATGCCGTCGCCGACGCGGCGCTGCTGAAGCGGGTCAGGACCGTCCACGCCACCTCGCGGCAGACGTATGGGGCGCCCCGCGTCCATGCCGAACTCCGGGCGCAAGGGGAGCAGCATGGGCGCAAACGCATCGCGCGCCTGATGCGCGAGGGCGGCCTCGTGGGCGCCAGCCACCGCCGGGGCGGCCCGGTGACGACGCAGCGGGACAAGGAGGCCCGGCCTGCGCCCGGCCTGGTGGACCGGGACTTCACTGCCTCCGGGCCGAACCAGTTGTGGGTCGCCGACATCACCTATGTGCCGACGATGGCAGGGTTCCTGTATCTGGCTGTCGTGCTGGACGCTTGGAGCCGAAAGGTCGTGGGCTGGGCGATGGCCAACCACCTGCGGGCCGAACTGGTGCTGAACGCGATGGAGATGGCTGTCGGCCAGAGGCGGCCGGGCAATGTGGTTCATCACTCGGACCAGGGGTCTCAATACACATCTCTGGCGTTCGGCAAGCGCTGCACCGAGGCGGGCGTGCGGCCCTCGATGGGGTCGGTCGGCGACGCCTACGACAACGCCATGGCCGAGAGCTTCTTCTCCACCCTGGAAGCAGAGCTGCTCAGCCGCCGCCGGTTCGCCTCCCAGACCGAAGCGCGCATGGCCTGCTTCAGCTACGTCGAGGGCTGGTACAACCCCGTCCGCCTGCATTCCAGCCTGGGCTACCGATCGCCCATGGCCTACGAAGCCGACAGGGAGGCTGCCCTGACCACGACGTAGCTCCCGAACCTGCAAATTGTCCACCAAGACGGGTCAATCTCAGCCCAAGGGACAGCAACACGGCTCCGGCAAGCGCCAGGCACAGCCCGTCCAACAAGCGCACCGCCTAATCGTCCATATACGGGTTCTTCGTCCCCCGCAGCAGCAGCCGGATCGGCACCCCCGGCAGGTCGAACTTCTCGCGCAGGCTGTTCACCATATATCGCTGGTAGTCCTCCGGCATCTGCTCCGCCCGTGTGCCGAACGCGATGAACGTCGGCGGGCGCGCCTTCGCCTGGGTGATATATCGCAGCTTCAGCCGCCGCCCGTCCACCAGCGGCGGCGCATGGCGCTCCAGCGTGTCCTCGAACCAGCGGTTCAACGCGCCCGTCGCCACCCGGCTGTTCCACGTGTCGTGCACCGCCCGCACCGCCGGCAGCAGCTTGTTCACCCCGGCCCCAGTCAGCGCCGAGAAGTTCACCACCGGGATGCCCTTCATCTGCGCCATGCTGGTCTCCAGCCGGTCGCTGATCGCCTTGCGCGTCGCCGTCCGGTCCGCCACCGCGTCCCACTTGTTCAAAGCGAGCACGCAGGCCCGGCCCTCGCGCTCGATCAACCGGGCAATTTGCAGGTCCTGCTCGTGCAGGCCCTCGGCCGCGTCCACGCACAGCACGACGACCTCCGCCATCTTCAGCGCCTCGATGCTGGCGCTGACCGACATCTTCTCGAGCGGCAGGTCCACCCGCGCCTTCCGCCGCAGCCCGGCGGTGTCCACGATCTCGATGGGTCCATGGGCGTCGCTCAGTTGCACGGCCACGGCGTCGCGCGTCAGGCCCGGCTCCGGACCCGTGATCATGCGGTCCTCGCCCAGCAGGCGGTTCAGCAAGGTGGACTTGCCGGCATTCGGGCGACCGACGATCGCGAGCTTCAACGGGCGGTTCAGCGCGTCCTCGTCCTCGCCGTCCTGCGCCGGCACGCGGTCGGCGATCTCGGTCATCAGGTCCGACAGGCCCTCGCCGTGCTCCGCCGACATCGCCAGCGGCTCGCCAAGCCCCAGGCTGTAGGCTTCGAGCGCCGCCGACGCGCCGACCCGGCCCTCGGCCTTGTTGGCGACCAGCAGCACCGGGCGGCCCTGGCGGCGCAGCCAGGCGGCGAAGTGGCTGTCCGCCGGGGTGATGCCGGCGCGGGCGTCGACGACGAACACGATCAGGTCGGCCAGCGCCACCGCCGCCTCCGACGAGGCGCGCATGCGGCCCGGCAGCGTGTCCGGCGCAGCCTCCTCCAGCCCGGCGGTGTCGATCAGGCGAATGCGCTTGCCACGCATCAACGCCTCCGCCTCCTTGCGGTCGCGGGTCACGCCGGGCGTGTCGGACACGATGGCGGACCGGCGCCCGGCCAGCTTGTTGAACAGCGTGCTCTTGCCGACGTTGGGCCGCCCGGCGATGACGACGGTCGGCAAGCGGGCGGGCGGCAAGCGGGCCGGAGGCAGCGTCATTAACGGAATGCCTGCAGCGTGCCGTCGTCCGTCACGATGAACAGCGTGCCCGCGGCGGCGATCGGCGCGACCGCGGCCGGCCCGCGCAGTTCCTGTTGCCCGAGGATACGTCCGTCGCCCGGGTCGACCGACAGCGCGCGTGCATTGCTGCCGGCCAGCACCAGCCGCCCGCCGGCGAGCACCGGCCCGATCCAGAACAGCGGATCGCGCTTCTTGTCGGGATTGTCGTAGCGTGGCAGGTCGGTGATCCAGCGCACCCGTCCGTCGTCGCGCCCGATTGCCGCCAGCGACTGGTCGAGCGTCTGCACGAACAGCCAGTCCCCGGCGAGGCATGGCGTCTCGCTGCCGCCGACCTCGCGCTCCCAAAGCCGCCGGCCCGAGCGCAGGTCGAGCGACACCAGCAGCCCGCCGACCCCGATGGCATAGACCCGGCCGCGGTCCACCACCGGCAGCCCGCTGATTGCCGACAGGTCCACCAGGCTGTTGCGCCCGCGCGAGGAAGCCAGGCTGTCGCTCCAGATCAAGGTCCCGCTCTCGGCCCGCACCGCCACCAGGTCGCCCGACCCGAAGCCGGTGATCACGAACCCCTCGCTCACCGCAGGCGACGCCGCGCCCAGCAGGGTCGTGGCATTGGCGGCCGCCTGATAGGCCCAGAGCCGCTCCCCGGTCGAAGCATCGAGGGCCAGCAGCTTGTCGTCGATCGTCGTGGCATACAGGTGGCCATCCGCCACCGTGGGCGCCGACCGCGCCGGGGAGCCCAGCGGCTTGCGCCAGCGGATGACGCCGGTGCCGGCATCGAGCGCCAAGGCGTCCGCGCGTCCCGTGGTCGCGTAAACCGTGCCGTCCACCACGGCGAGCCCGCCGCCCACGTTCGTGCTGCGGTCCTTGTCGTCCTGCGTCCCCCTGCGCCAGGCGCGGGCGCCGGTCGCGAGGTCGAATGCCGAGACCACCGCGTCGCTGTCCATCGTGAACACCCGGCCGCCGGCGACAACGGGCTGGGCGGTGATCTTGGCGCGATAGCCGCCGCCCTCGCCGATGCTGGCGCGCCAGGCCGGCGCCAGGCCGCTGACGGCAACGTTGCCGACCGCATGGGTAACGCTGCCGCCCGCCTGCGGCCATTCGGAGGTCGCCACTGGGGCCGGCACATTGACGGCGCGGGTATCGCTGGCGTCGACCGAAAGGCCGCGCCGGGCCTCGCTCACGGCTTCCCGCTTGCCGGGAATGGGGTCCTTGCTGTCGCCGAATATGCCGTCGATGGTGCTGCAGCCGGCGGCAGCCAGCGTCAGAAGGAGCGCGGCGCGGCGTTTCATCCACGCGGCTCCGTCGCAGGCGCGGGGCCGGGGGAAGCACCAGGGGACGCGGCAAGGGCCGGGCTGCCCAATTGCGCCAGCAAGCCGTTCGCCCGTCCGCGCACGCCATCCTGCGCGGACGGATCGGCGACGAGTTGGCGCAGTATGTCCCGCGCCTGGTCGGTCCGGCCCATGCGCAACGCGAGCCACGCCTGGTTTTCAAGCGCGAGGTGCCGCCAAGGGCTGTCGGGGGCGATCAACGGCTGCAGCCGCCCTTCGACCGCGGCCGGATCGCCGGAATCCACCTGATGCTGCACCCACATCAAATTAGCAACGCCGCGCAGCAGCGGGTCGGCGGCGGTGTCGGCAGAAAGCTTGTCCCATTCGGCGAGCGCGCCCGGCAGGTCGCCGCTGTCGGCATGCAGCGCAGCGCCGCGCAGGCGGGCCAGGCTGCGGTAGCCCTCGGGCGCCGTGTCCGCCAGCCGGTCGAACTCGGCCATGGCGGCGTTTTGGCCCGGCGTCGCCTGTCCCTCCGCCGGGGCCGGTCTATCCGCCTCGCGCGCAGCGCCCAGGTAGGCGGTTGCGATGTCGCTCGCCTGCCGTCCTTGGTGACGCTGCCAGGCCCGCCACGATCCGACGCCGCCGATCAGCAGCGCCACGCCCAGCACAACTATCCAGCCGTAACGAAAAGCGAAGCGCTTGGCCCGTTCCGCCCGCAGATCCTGGTTCACCTCGTCGAAAATGTCAGCCACGTCCAGCCCTTTGCACGTTCCAGCCCCCTTGATCGCGGGCGGACCATAGCGACGGAGGGGAGTCCAGGCAAACGGCGCTTAACGGTTTGTTCATTCCGGTGTGATCAGATGCATCATGCGCGCAATCCTGCTGACTCTGCTGATCGGCCTGACCGGATGCGCCCACATGGCAACGCCGGTGGGCGTCATCGCTGCGGTCGAAGTTGCGTCGGTGGTCGTGTTCGGCCGCGGCGTCATAGACATCGGCGTTTCGGCCATCAGCGGACGGGACTGCTCGATCGTGCGGCTGGACCGCGGGCTGACCTATTGCGAAGCGCGGGATCTCCCGCCCAATGCGGGGCCATTCTGCACCCGGAGCCTGGGCGTCGTGGACTGCTGGAGCGATCCAGCGGCGCTGCCCGGTTCGCCGCGGGAGGTCGCCGATAGGCCGGCGTCCACCGCAGAGCAGGAACGCTATCGCCGCGCGCCATGGCCCAAGGCATTAACCGCCGACTGACCTCCGCAGAAGCATCATTCTGCCAGTTCCTCGCTCATCCTTGCGCCCACGCCGCATGCAGACAATAAGGTCCAGCAACATTTCGCTTGACGTTGCGTTACTGTGCTGAGTTGTTATGCCGACACTTAGATTTGGAGCATGCCTTGACTCTTACCCGCCGTCTTTCCTTCGCCGCCGTCGCTGCGGCAATGCTTGCGGCCATGCCCGCCATGGCGCAGCGCCGTGATCCCGGTGCGCCCGGTCCGGTATCCGGCACCATTACCATGACCGCGCGCGGCGCTGCCGTTGGCGTGGGTTATACCTGGGGCGACGGCCTGCTGCGTTACGGCGGACGGACCTACCACTTCTCCGTCAACGGCATCACCATCGCCGACGTCGGATACTCGAGGGTCAGCAGCCGCGGCCGTGTATACAAGCTCAAGCGGCTGCAGGATTTCAGCGGCACCTACGCGGGCCTGACCGGTCAGGCGACGCTGGTCAACGGCATCGGCGGCCAGATCCTGGAAAATTCGAACGGCGTGCAGATCCGGATCGACCAGACTACCCGCGGCGCCCGCCTGCAGGGGTCGGCGGACGGCATCACCCTCACCTTGAAGTAACGTCATCCTAACGACAGCCGCATTACCAGGCAGTTGCGGCGTGGCGCCATCGCCACGCCGCAACAACGAGGCCGCCTAGCCACTGAACCGCACAAGCCTACCGATTGGGACGCCCAGCACCTCGTCGTCCTGCATGACGACATGGCCCCGCACCACCGTGGCCATGGGCCAACCGGTGACGCCCATGCCGTCGAACGGCGTCCAGCCGCAGGGCGAGGCAATCCAGCGGTCCTCGATGACCCGCCGATGCTTCAGGTCCACCACGGTGAAATCCGCATCGTATCCTGCAGCGAGCCGGCCCTTGCCAACCGCGCCGTAAACCCTGGCCGGACCCGCGCACATCAAATCCACCATCCGCGCCAGGGAAAGCCGGCCTGCCGCCACGTGGTCCAGCATGATTGGCACCAGCGTCTGCACTCCGGTCAACCCGGCCGGGCACTCCGGCCACGGCTTCAGCTTCGCGGCCCGCGGATGCGGCGCGTGGTCGGAGCCGATCGTGTCCGCCGTGCCATCCCGGACCGCCGCCCAGGCCGCATCCCGATGACGCCGCCCACGGATCGGCGGGTTCATCACGCCGAAGCCGCCAAGCTGCTCATAGACCTCCGGCGCCACCTGCGTCAGATGGTTGACCAGCAGTTCGACCGTCGCAACGTCGCGGTAGTCGCGCAGGTATTCCAACTCCTCCGCGGTCGAGACGTGCAGGATATGCGCGGGCCGCCCGGTTCGACGCGCCAGCGCCATCAGGCGCCGGGTGCCGAGGAACGCGCATTCCTCGTCCCGCCACTCCATATGGCGCGCATACGGATCACCGAGCTTGAACAAACCTTTGCGCGCCTGCAGCCGGGCTTCGTCCTCGCTGTGAAAGGAAATCCGGCGTCGTCCGCTTCGCATCACCGCCGCGATCGAGGCATCGTCGTCCACCAATAGGTCCCCAGTCGAACTGCCGGCAAAGACCTTGACGCCGCACACGCCGCGCTCAAGCTCCAGAGCCGCCAACTCTGGGATGTTCGACTTCGCGGCGCCGACATAAAGCCCCATGTCGCACCAGGCGTTCTGCTCGACATACCCCTGCTTCCAGGCCACGCGCTCCGCAGTGGTGATCGACGGCTCGGTGTTGGGCATGTCGAACACCGCGGTCAACCCGCCCAGCACGGCCGCTTTGGTGCCGGTCGCCAGGGTCTCAACCGCGGGATCGCCAGGGTCGCGCAGATGCACGTGCGGGTCGATCAGCCCCGGCAGCACGTGCAGCCCGGCGGCATCCAGCACCCGGTCGGCACTCGCGCCCGCGACGCCCAGCGCCGCAATCCGTCCGTCGCGCACGCCGATGTCGACCGCGTGCTCGCCCCAAGGCAGCACGCAAATGCCGCCTTTGATCAGCAGGTCGAAATGGGCGGGCATGGCGTTCTCCTAAGTGGCAAGGGCCTCGAACACGTCGCCTTGGGGCGCCTGGCCCAAGATATGGGTGTGGTGCCACAAGGCGTAAAATAGCAGCGTCCAGGCCGCGAAACCCTCATGCCGGCCCGCCGCGGCGCGGAACAGCGCCGTGACCCGGCTGGGATCGGCGATCTCGGCCACGCCGGGCTGCGCTGCGACCAGCGGCCCCAGCCGCGCGCCCTGGGCCGCAATCCATGCCCCGACCGGCACGGTGAAGCCCTGCTTCGGTGCGAACGGACGGGCCTCCGGCATGTGTTGCGCCAACCACTGCCGCAACAGCCACTTGCCGCGGCCGTCGCGGACCTTCATCCCGTCCGGCAGGCGGAACGCCGCCGCTGTTATGGCCGGGTCCAGCAACGGCGTGCGGCCCTCGACCCCATGCGCCATCAGGCAGCGGTCCAGCTTAAGCAGCAAGTCGTTCGGCAGCCAGTCGGCCATGTCGGTCGCCTGCGCCGCCGCCAGCCGGGTGCGGCCCGGCGACGCAGCGTACGCCTCGCTTGCCGCCAAGCCGTCGCGCCAACCCGGCGAGCGGGCCCGCAACACCTCGAGCCGGTCGAACACACCCCGCGCGCGCATCACGCGGCCACCCTGCCACCACGGGCGCATGGCGCTGCGGTAACGGCCATAGCCGCCGAAGATCTCGTCCCCGCCCTCCCCGCACAGCACGACCTTCACGTCCTGCCGGGCGCGCTGGGCTAGGAACCAGCTTGGGATGATGGCGTAATCCGCGGCTGGGTCGTCCATGGCGGCGACGATGCGGGGCAGGTCGCGCCAGACCATCGCCTCGGTGATCTCGATGGTCTCGTGCCGCGCCCCGGCCGCGCGGGCGACGGCGGCGGCGTGCTCGCGCTCGTCCGCGGCGCCCGGCGCTGCAAACCCGGCGGTATAGGCCAGCACGGGCCGGGCATTCAGCCGGGCCATGACGGTGAGCACGGCCGCGCTGTCCACGCCGCCGGACAGGAACATGCCATACGGCACGTCGCTGCGCTGATGCAGGTCGACGCTCTCGTTCAGCGCGCGGTCCAGTCGGTCGAGGGCCGCATCCTCGGTGATGCTCTCCGGCCCGCCCTCCGGCAGCGCATCGACACGGCTGCGGTCGAGGATATGCCCATCGGCGACGCGCAGGGTCTCACCGGGCAACACGCGCTGGATGCCCTCGAAGATGGTGTCGGCACCCGTGGTGAACTGCATCTGCAGCAGTTCCTCCCGCGCAGCCGGGCGCAGGACGCGGCGGACCAGGCCGGCGGCAAGCAGCGCCTGCGGCTCGGACGCGAACGCCAGGCCGCCCTCGATCGCGGCGATATACAGCGGCTTGATGCCGAAGGGATCGCGGGTCAGCGTGACGCTGCGCTGGGCGCGCTCGTGGATCGCGATGGCATACATGCCGCGCAGCGCGTTGGCATAGGCGGCGCCGTCGCGCTGCCATAGATGCAGCGGCGGCTCGCAGTCGCTATGCGTCGCGAAATGCGCGCCGGGCAGCGCGTCGCGCAGCTCGCGGTAATTATACACCTCGCCATTGGCGATCAGGGTGGCCGCCCCGGCAAAGAACGGTTGGTCGCCGCCGGCGACGTCGATGATGGCGAGCCGGGTCTGCACCAGGGCGGTGCGTCCGACCATGGCGTGGCCGCTGCCGTCGGGTCCGCGGTGCGCGAGCGCCTGCGTGAGGGCGTCGAGCGTGGCCGGGCTGGGCGGCGGCGCGCCCGGGGCCATGACCATGCCGGCGATGCCGCACATCAGGCCCGCTCCATCGCGGCAAGCGCCGTGCGCCAAAGCGCCACAACCGGCGCCTCCGCGTGCTCGGCCTCATAACGGGCGCGGCCGGACTGCGCGAGGCGGGCGGCCAGCGCGGGGTCGGCCAGCACGGCGCCAATCGCGTTCGCCAACGCATCCGGATCCTCCCGTGGGACCAAAAGGCCATCGCGGTCCGGCGCGATCAGTTCCGACGGCCCGGCGGCATCGGCGGCGACCACGGGCCGGGCGGCGGAAAACGCCTCGATGACCACGTTGCCCAGGGGTTCGTGCCGGCTCGGGCAGGCCAGCAGGCCGCAGCGGGCCAGCAGTGCGGCCTGGTCGGTGCGCCATCCCAGCAAGTGCAAGCGGTCCTGCACGGCCAGGCTGCGGGCGAGCGCCATGAGCGCCGCACGTTCCGGTCCCTCACCCGCGATCACCACATGCACGCCGGGCAGCAGCGGCAGGGCGCGGACCAGGATGTCGAAGGCCTTGTTGCGATGCAGCCGGCCCAGGGCCAGCACCACGGGCGCGCCCGGCGGCACCGGCAACACGGCCGGAACCGCGCCCGCGAGATCAGGGGCGAAATTTGGCAGGTGATGCACACGGCCGGACGGCCAGCCCTGGCCGCCGATCCAGTCGACGATGCCCCGCGTGTTGCCGATCAGGTGGTCGCACGCACGATAATAGCGCAGGTCGTAATAGCCGCCGAGCCGCCCGGCGAGCACCCAGTCGCCCCGCGGCGTCTGCCGGGCCGCGCGGTTCATCCAGGCCACCACGACCCGCGGCATGAACGCGCGGAGCACGGAGGCGGCGCGCGGCCGGGTCAGCAGATCGAGCGCGCCGCCGAAATCGAGCTGCACCGGAGCAAGCCCGCCTGCAATCAGCCGCCCGGCTCGCCCAGGGTTGCGGCGGATCACCGGCAGGATCGCGTCGCCGGCGTCGTGCAGCGCCAGCACCAGGCGCTCGAAGAACAGCTCTGCACCGCCGGCAGCCGCCCCGGCCATGACGTGGGCCATCCTCACTGCCGCAACAGCCCGCATGCGGCCGTGACGGCGGTGGCGACCGAGAGGCGCTCCATAGGCGTTGCGCCGGGCGGTCCGATCGCCAGCGCCACTGTGGACCGGCGGCCAACGGGGGCGTATTCGACAGCCGACGTTGGGCCGAACAGCCCGAGCGTGGGCGCGCCGGCGGCGGCTGCGAGGTGCATCAGGCCCGAATCGTTACCCACGAACAACGCACAGCGCGCCAGGCAGGCCGAGGCCTCCGGCAGCGACAGCCGGCCCGTGAGGTCGATGGCGTCCGGCAAGGCGGCGAGCACCGGCGCCGCCATGGCACGCTCGACCGGACCAGGGCCGGCGAATACGACGGGGCGGGCACCGGGCAGCATCTGGTCGCGCACGGCGCAAAACAATGCGGTGAAGCGGTCGGGCGGCCAGGCCTTGCCGGACCAATTGGCCGTGGGACCCAGGCCGATGTAGCGCCCGCCCGGCGGCAGCAGCGTGTCCGCCCGCGCCTGGTCGGCGGCGCTGGTCCAGCTTACCGGCTGCGGCGGCGTCGGGAGGCCGAGGGCTGCCGCCAGTTGCACCAGCTTGTGCCCGGGCCGCCGTCCGCCACGCATCACCGCGCGACGCCGGGCAATGAGGAAAAACGACAGCGCGGAGCCACGCAGGTCCACGACCAGGTCCCAAAGCGTCCCCATCGTGTGCCGCCACAGGCGCAGCCAGTGCAGGTCGAAGCGCTGCTTATCGACAACGAGCGTCGCCTCGCGCCGCGGCATGCGGGCGAACACGCCTTCGGCCACCGGACCGCAGGCGATGGTGAAGCGCGCCTCCGGATGCAGGCGCAGCAGGGAGTCGAGCAGCCCGGTGGAGAGAACGGCGTCGCCGATGCGAGTCGCGGTGATGAACAGGATGCGCATGCCCGCTGCGTGTAGCACGGGTTGCCGCCGAGTGCGCGAGGAGGCGGTGCGCGAGGCGTGCGGGGTGAGTTCGGCACGCTTGAGTTCGGGGCGCCGGGGCACCACGTCGCGAGGCATGAGCATGCTTGCCCCGTTGCCCGGACGCGCCGTGATCGAAGTGAGCGGGGACGACCGCGTGCCGTTCCTGCAAGGACTGGTCTCGAACGATGTGGCGGAGGCTGCGCCGGGCCGTGCGGTCTGGGCGGCGCTGCTGACGCCGCAGGGCAAGTGGCTCGCGGACTTTTTCATCCTGGCGGACGGCGCGCGGCTGTTGCTGGATTGCGAAGCCGGCCAGGCGGCGATGCTGGCCCAGCGCCTGGCCCGGTTCCGGCTGCGCGCCAAGGTGGCGGTGCAGCCCCTGCCGCTTTTGGTTTATGCGGCTTGGGATGGCGCTGCGCCCGGCGTCGGCATCGCGGCGCCCGACCCCCGTGTCGCGGGCGCTGGCTGGCGAATATTGTCCGCCGCGGCGCTGCCGTCGAACGCGGACGTGGCGGATTGGGACCGGCATCGCCTGGCGCTCGGCTTGCCGGATGGGCCGCGCGATATGGAGGCCGAGAAGACCACGCTGCTGGAGGCCGGGTTTGACGAGCTGAACGGCGTGTCCTGGACCAAAGGCTGCTACATGGGCCAGGAGCTGACGGCGCGGACCAAGTATCGCGGCCTGCTGAAACGGCGCCTGGTTCCCGTGCGGATCGATGGTCCGGTGCCGGCTTCCGGGACGCCCGTTCTGCGCGCCGGCGTCGAGGCTGGCGCCATGCGGTCCGGCGTTCCCGGATTGGGCATGGCGCTGCTGCGGCTCGATGCAGTCGGCGCTGCGGATTTGGCATGCGGAGAGGCTGTCCTGCATCCCGCGCCGCCGCCCTGGATGCAGTTGGCGCCAATTAGGCTCGCGGACGCTCCCCCGGCATAGCCAGGCTGCGGCCTACCCAATCCGGCCGCGGCAGGACGGCGTGCGCCGCCGCTCCGGCCGCAACCAACGCTGCGGCTTCGGGCAAGAACGGCACCACCCGGCGCGTGACCAGGCTCACATGCAGCAACATAACCTCTTGTTGCGCGACGACGGTGCCGGAGTCCTCCCGCCGCATCTCATGCGCCAGATGGATGCGTTTGTGATCGGCGGCGACGATTTGCGTGGCGACATGCACGCGGTCGCCCTGCAGCAGTTCGGCGCGATAGTGGATGTGCGCCTCGGCGGCGAAGGTGCCGTGCCGGGTGCGCTGGCGGTAAGCTTCGCCGAGGCCGAGCGCCAACCATAGATGGTCGATCGCGCCATCGAAGACGACGACGTAGTAAGCCATGTTCATATGGCCGTTCTCGTCGATCCACTCGGGACGCACGATGGCCGCGTGGCCGGTGAACGGGGCGGGAATGCCGCCCCGTTGAGTAGGCATCCGACGTTACGTGTTGTCGTCGAAACCGCCGGAGTCGAAACCGCCGCCGCCACCGCTGAACGGATCGCTGCCGCCCTGGTCGAAGCCGCCTTGGTCGAATCCGGTCTGCTGGGTGAAGCCCGCGCCGTCATCATAGCTTTTGGGATCACCGCCACCGGCAAACGGGTCCGGTGCGGTGTTGCCGGCGTCGGTTGAGAAGCCTGCGGTCGGGTCCGTCCCCGCGCCGTCGAAAGCATTGGCCGCAGACGTGTTGTTGGCGAAACCGCCCATGCCGGCCTCGCCGCCGCCGTGACCGCTGAATGCGCCCATCAACGCGTTGCCGACGACCATGCCGCCCGCGACCCCGGCTGCCGTTGTCAGCGCCGAGCCCAGAAAGCCAGAGCCGCCGCCACGCTGGAACATGCCGGGCTGGTAGTTGGGCGGATACTGCGGCGGCGGCGGGGCCGATGTCGGTTGGAACTGCTGGCCATAGCCGGGCTGGCCGCCAAAGCCACGCTGCTGCTGCGGCTGAGCCTGCCCGCCGCCGAACAGGCTGCCGAAAAAGCCCTTCTGCTGCTGCGGCGCCTGCTGGGCGGAATGCTGCATGGCCTGCTGCGTCTGCTGCAGCTCCCATTCCAGGCGGCGGATACGGTTCTGCGCCTCGGCGAACGCGGCTTCCTGGACCAGCGCGGTCTGGGTAATGCGATACCGCGCCTCGGGGAATTGCTGGAACTGCTGGGCGATGAAGGCGTCGGCGTCGCGGTCGATTGGCGGCAACGCCGGCTGCGACTGCGGCACGCTGCCGCCGGGGCTGCCGAGGAATGCGCCGCCCTGTGGCGCGCCGGCCACCCTGGCGATGAATCGGGCGATAAGGTCGCGTTCTTCGTTCGTCATCAGACCGTCCCCGGACTTATTGCATTGGTCGAGTTGGCACAGGCGCAACCCTGGTTCAAGTGGGCAGGCGAAGCCGACGCCATTCAATTGATGGGCACCGGTTCTCCACCACCTGCAGCCCCGCCGCCCTGCCGGACGCCACGGCGTCGGCGTCGATCACCCCAAGCTGCAGCCAAACCGTGCGCGCGCCGAGGCGGATGGCGTCCGCCATGACCGGCCCGACCTGGTCCGACGCACGGAACACGTCGACCATGTCCAACGGCAAGGCGTCGTCAAGGCTGGCGACGACCGGACGCCCATGCAGCGTCTGGCCTGCCAGGCCAGGATTCACGCCCACGACATCGAAGCCGCGCGCGATCAGGAACCCCATGATCTCGTTGCTCGCACGGCCGGGATTGGCCGACGCGCCGACGACGGCGATGCGGCGGGTGGTCGTCAGGATATGCTGGATCGGGTCGGTCATGGATGCATGTAACGCCCGGCGGCGCGTTCGGCTGCATGAACCGGCTGCGCCTTTCGCAACCGGGCTGCTCCGCCTATGTTGTGCGCGCCACGCACAGTCCCGAGAGCCATGACCGCCTCCCCCCGCGCGCCGAGTTTCCAGGACCTGATCCTACGCCTGCACGCCTTTTGGGCGCAGCAGGGCTGCGTGATCCTGCAGCCCTATGACGTCGAGATGGGTGCCGGCACCTTCCACCCAGCCACCACGCTCCGTGCCCTGGGGCCACGCCCCTGGCGCGCGGCGTATGTGCAGCCCTGCCGGCGTCCCACCGACGGGCGCTATGGGCAGAACCCGAACCGGCTGGGCCACTATTACCAATACCAGGCGATCCTGAAGCCCAGCCCGGCCGACTGCCAAAGCCTGTTGCTCGATAGCTATCGCGCGATCGGCATCGACCCGCTGCTGCACGACATCCGCTTCGTCGAGGATGATTGGGAAAGCCCGACGCTCGGTGCATGGGGCCTGGGGTGGGAGGTGTGGTGCGACGGCATGGAGGTGACGCAGTTCACCTATTTCCAGCAGATGGGCGGCATCCCCGTCGCGGTGCCCAGCGCCGAGTTCACCTATGGGCTGGAGCGGTTGGCCATGTATGTGCAAGGGGTCGAGAACGTCTATGACCTCGACTTCAACGGTGCCGGGGTGAGCTATGGCGACGTGTTCTTGCGCAGCGAGCGGGAATACAGCGCCTATGGCTTTGAACGCGCCGACACGGGCATGCTGTCGCGGCATTTCGCCGATGCGGAGGCGGAGTGCGCCTCGCTGCTGGCGGCGTCGCTGCCGTTGCCGGCCTATGACCAGTGCATCAAGGCGAGTCATTTGTTCAACCTGCTGGACGCGCGCGGGGTGATTTCGGTGACGGAGCGCGCCGCCTATATTGCCCGGGTGCGGACGCTGGCGCGTGGCTGCTGCGAGGGTTGGCTGGCCGGGGATGCGACGGTTGTTTCTGCCTGACCGGCGGATTATCCTAGGCCGATGGGCGCACAGCTTAAGATCGACAGAGATGAGGCGTATGGGCTGGCTGCAGAGCTTGCGGGCCTGCCGCGGTGATCGTGGACGCGCGGCAGTCGCATTTGGCCCAGCTCGCAACGAGCCACAAAAGCCTCGTCATTGCGAGCCGTCTTCGGCGCGGCAATCCAGGGCCACAAGGACCAACGTTCTGGCGCATAGCCCTGGATTGCCACGTCGCAAGCGCTCCTCGCAATGACGGAATGGGCATATGCGATGGCCCTGCCGTCAATGCGGACATGGCCTGGGTCGCCCGAAGGGCAAACACGATTTACGCCAACGGGCGTCACCCCGCCCGGCTCAACTTCGGCAACTGCTTATCCTACGCGCTGGCCTGATGCCCGACCTGCTGCTTGAACTGTTCAGCGAGGAAATCCCCGCGCGCATGCAGGCGCGGGCGGCGGATGACCTCGCGCGGCTGCTGACGGAGGCGCTGGCCCCGCTCGCGCCCGAAGGCGTGCAGACCTTCTACGGCCCACGCCGCATTGCGCTAGCCGCGACCGTGCAGGACAGCGTGCCCGCAAGCAGCAGCACCGAACGCGGCCCGCGCGCCAACGCGCCGGAACAGGCGCTGACCGGTTTCTTGCGCAAGCACGGCGTCACGCGGGACCAGTTGGTGCAGGACGGCGCGCATTGGGTCCTCACTCTCGAAAGCCCAACCGTTCCAGCCGCAACCCTGATCGCAACCGCCATGCCGCCGCTGCTGCGCCGGTTTCCCTGGCCGAAGTCGATGCGCTGGGGCGACGGCAGCGGCTTCACCTGGGTGCGGCCATTACGGCGAATCCTTTGCCTGCTGGACGGGCGCGTGGTGCCCATCGCCCTCGCCGATGGCGCAGATGACGGCCACGGCCTCGTTTCCGGCAACCTGACCGAGGGCCACCGCTTCCACGCGCCCGGCCCGTTTGCCGTGTCGTCGTTCGACGAATGGCGGGAGGGCCTGCTTACCCGGCGCGTGATCGCCGCCGCCAGCGAGCGGCGCCGCCTGATTGCCGAGGGCATCGCCAGCCTTGCCGCCGCCAAGGGCCTGCAGGTCGTGCGGGATGATGGCCTGCTCGACGAGGTGGCCGGGCTGGTGGAATGGCCGGTGCCGCTGCTCGGCCGCATCGACGCCGCCTACATGGACCTGCCGCCCGAGGTCATGCAGGTCAGCATGCGCGTCAACCAACGCTACTTCGCGCTCCGCGACGCGGACGGTGCACCTGCCGCCCGCTTCGCCTTTGCCGCCAACATCGAGGCGACCGACGGCGGCGTCGCCATCGTCGCCGGCAACGAACGCGTGCTGCGCGCCCGGTTCAGCGACGCCCGGCACTTTTGGGACCTCGACCGCCGCACTCCCCTCGCCGACCGGGTGGCGGCGCTGGACAGCGTGACATTCCACGCCAAGCTCGGCAGCCAGGACGCGCGGGTCAAACGGCTGGTTCGCTTGGCCCGGCATCTCGCGCCACTCGTCGGAGCGGACCCCGCACTGGCCGAACGCGCCGCGCTGCTCGCCAAGGCGGACCTTACGGCCGGCATGGTGGCGGAGTTCCCGGAACTGCAAGGCGTGATGGGCGGATACTACGCACGCCACGACGGCGAGGACCGGCGCGTCGCCGACGCGGTGCGCGACCACTATAAACCCCGGGGACCCGAGGATTGGGTGCCTACCGAGGCCGTCACCGTCGCCGTGGCGCTCGCCGACAAACTGGACCAACTCGCCGGGTTCTTTGCCGTGGGCGAGATGCCGACCGGATCGGGCGACCCCTTCGCCCTACGGCGCGCGGCGCTCGGCGCGATCCGCCTCATACGTGCCAACGGCCTGCGGCTATCCCTGGCCGACGTTTTCGCAACTGCCGGCCAGGATTTGCCCGCGGCGGTGCCGGTCGACGCACTGCTGGCCTTTTTCGCCGAACGGCTGCGCATCCAGCTCCGGGCCGAAGGCGCGCGGCATGACGTGCTGTCCGCCGTGTTCGCCGCCGGGGCCGACGGCGACATCGTGCGCCTGTTGGCCCGCACCGACGCGGTTGCCGCCTTCCTGGCCACTCCAGACGGCGCCGACCTGCTGTCCGCCAGCCGCCGCGCCGCCAATATCCTGCGCATCGAGGACAAGCGCGACGGCCCGCACGCTGGCCCGGTCGACACGGCCTTGCTATCTCAACCGGAAGAACAGGCGCTCGCCGCCGCGCTGGACGTTGCGGAACCTTCGGTTCAGGACAGCATTAACGCCGAGCGTTATGGTGACGCAATGCACGCTCTGGCCGCACTCCGCCCGCCGCTTGACGCGTTCTTCGACCAGGTGACAGTCAATGCGCCTGACCCGGCGCTGCGCCGGAACCGCCTTCGCCTGCTTGCCCGCGTCGGCGCCGCCATGGGCCGCGCCGCTGACTTCTCTCGTATCGAAGGCCTGGAAAAAACATGACGAAATGGGTCTACAGCTTCGGCGCCGGACACAATGAGGGTCGCGCCGACATGCGCAACCTCCTGGGCGGCAAGGGCGCGAACCTGGCGGAGATGGCCAGCATCGACCTGCCGGTACCGCCGGGCTTCACGATCACGACCGAGCTGTGCACGGCCTATTACGACAACAACCGGCAGTATCCGCCGGAGCTGCAGCAGCAGGTGCGGGACGCGCTGGCGCTCGTTGAGCAGGCGGTCGGCCTCAGCTTCGGCGATCCGGCCAAACCGCTGCTGGTCTCGGTCCGCAGCGGCGCCCGCGTGTCGATGCCGGGCATGATGGACACGGTGCTGAACCTCGGCCTGAATGATGAGACGGTGCGTGGCCTGGAGGCGGCGTCCGGCGACCCGCGCTTCGCCTGGGACAGCTATCGCCGGTTCATCCAGATGTATGGGTCCGTCGTGCTGGGCGTCGACCACCACCGCTTCGAGGAGATCATCGAGACGGCGAAGATCGACGCCGGCGTCGTCGAGGACACCGCGTTGACCCCCGCGGACTGGCAGCGGGTCGTGGCCGAATACAAGGACATGGTCGCGTCGGAACGTGGCGCGCCGTTCCCGATGGACCCGCACGAGCAGCTTTGGGGCGCGATCGGCGCGGTGTTCGGCAGTTGGATGAACCCGCGCGCCAACACCTACCGCCGCCTGCACGACATCCCTGCCACCTGGGGCACCGCCGTCAACGTGCAGGCCATGGTGTTCGGCAACATGGGCGAGGACTGCGCCACCGGCGTCTGCTTCACCCGCGACCCCAGCACCGGTGAGAACATCTTCTATGGCGAGTTCCTGGTGAACGCGCAGGGCGAGGACGTCGTGGCCGGCATACGCACGCCGCAGCCGCTGTCGAGCCTGCGCGCCCATCCCGGCGAGGTCAGCATGGAGCAGGCGTTGCCCAGCGCCTATGCCGACCTGGTCAAGGTGCGCGAGACGCTGGAGCGGCACTACCTCGACATGCAAGACATCGAGTTCACCGTGCAGCAGAATAAGCTGTATATGCTGCAAACCCGCAGCGGCAAGCGCACCGCCGCCGCCAGCCTGCGTATCGCCGTCGAGATGGCGGAGGCCGGGCTGATCGACCGCAACGAGGCGATACGGCGGGTGAACCCGGCCTCGCTCGATCAGTTGCTGCACCCCACGCTTGATCCGAATGCCAAGCGGACGCTGTTCAGCAAGGGCCTGCCGGCCAGCCCCGGCGCAGCATCCGGCGCCGCGGTGTTCAGCGCCGATGAGGCCGAGATGCGCGCCGCGAAGGGCGAGGCGGTCGTGCTGATACGCATCGAGACCAGCCCCGAGGACATCCACGGCATGCACGCCGCCCGCGGCATCCTGACCACGCGCGGCGGCATGACCAGCCACGCCGCCGTCGTCGCCCGCGGCATGGGCCGGCCCTGCGTCGCCGGGGCCGGTGGCGTCAGTGTCGATTATGGCGCGCAAACCCTGTCAGCCGGCGGCCAGACCATACGCGAGGGCGAGATCATCACCTTAGACGGCGCGACCGGCGAGGTGTTCGTGGGCGCCGTGGCGATGATCGAGCCCAGCATGTCCGGCGATTTCGCGACGCTGATGGGCTGGGCCGACGAGGTGCGCCGCATGAAGATCCGCACCAACGCCGAGACGCCGCTGGACGCCGAGACCGCGCGTAATTTCGGTGCGGAGGGCATCGGGCTGTGCCGGACCGAGCACATGTTCTTCGACCCCGAGCGCATTGGCGCGGTGCGGCAGATGATCATGTCGACGGATGGCGCCGGGCGCCGGGCAGCGTTGGCTCGGCTGCTGCCATTCCAGCGCGAGGATTTCGTCAAGCTGTTCCGCATCATGGCGGGCCTCCCGGTCACGATCCGCCTGCTGGACCCGCCGCTGCACGAGTTCCTGCCGCACCAGGAGAGCGAACTGGCCGATGTCGCCGGCGCGCTGGGCATGGACATGGACCAGGTGCGCCGCCGCATGGCCGAGTTGTCGGAGGCGAACCCGATGCTCGGCCATCGCGGCTGCCGGCTGGGCATCAGCTATCCCGAGATTTACGAGATGCAGGCCCGGGCGATCTTTGAGGGCGCCGTTGCTGCCGCGCGCGAGACCGGTTTGGCGCCAGTGCCGGAGATCATGATCCCGCTGGTGGGGATGCGGCGCGAGTTGGAGATTACCCGCGCCCAGGTCGACGGCGTGGCGGCGGCGGTGTTCAAGGAGCAGGGGCAGACGATCGAATACTTGGTCGGCACGATGATCGAGTTGCCGCGAGCGGCGATCGTGGCGGATAAGATTGCGGAGATTGCGGACTTTTTCAGCTTCGGCACCAACGATTTGACGCAGACGGTGTTCGGCTTGTCGCGTGACGACGCCGGGCGGTTTTTGCCGGCCTATGTGGAAGCGGGGATCTTGCCGAAAGATCCCTTCGTGTCGATCGACGTCGAGGGCGTCGGGGCCATGGTGCGGATGGCGGCCGAAAAAGGGCGCGCGACCAAGAACGACCTCAAAATGGGCATCTGCGGCGAGCATGGCGGCGATCCGGCGAGCATCGCGTTCTGCGAGGAGGTTGGGCTGGACTACGTTTCGTGCAGCCCATACCGGGTGCCGGTCGCCCGGCTTGCGGCGGCGCAGGCGGCTTTGGGGGTGGGCGGGGACAAGACGGCATGATGCGCGGGGCGCTTGTTTTGTTACTCTCGCTCATGCCGCCGTTCATGATAACAGCATGATCGAGAGCATTGCAGTGGATGTCGAGACGCTGGGCCGCGATGCGGCGCAGCACGTCGCTGATTTAGGATTCGTGGAACTTATTACTGTTGTGGCGGAAGAGGACTGGTTAGATCGACCGATCTACCGGTTTGATTACCTGATCGATCGAGGTATTGATTGGAAACGCGCTGGCTTAATCCGCACCCGCTTAGCTCAGAAGCTCCGCGATGAACTCACGGCGCTTGGCGATGTGCATCATCCGTCGATACAGATCGTAAGCCAAGCGGATTTGAGTAACCGCATAAGTGCTTAATCCGTCCGACCTCCTCGCCGTTGCTCGTTTTCTTTCGGAAGCCAATGGACCGCCACCTTCGGATGCCCAATTACGGAGGGCGGTTTCCACTGCTTACTATGCGGTATTCCATCAAGTTCTTCGAGCAGCGGCCAACCGCTTCATGGGGCCTGGCAAGGAACAATCCGCCGGGTATATCTTGATCTATAGAAGCTTCGAGCATCGTCACTTGAAGGCCGTTTGTGACTCGTTAGACGTGCCGATTTTGAAGGACAGCCTAAAGCGTCAGTTGGGCAGGGATGCGGTTAGCCAGGACATGCGAGATTTCGCCAACATCTTTCCAACTCTACAGGACGCGCGTCACCGAGCGGACTACGATCCGGCAGCCGTGTTCCTTTGGGATGACGTGCTTTCCTTGGTCGGTTCGGCGAATCTTGCCATGGAAGCACTGGATCGGGCCGGCGCCGACGAGCAAGCAGACGTTCTCGCCCTGATGCTGGTCAAGACGAGAAACTGAACTAGGCGTTACCTCGAACTGGAACATACCAGGTCCGGAACGGCATCAAGCCGCCAAGTCCCGCGGCTCCTCCACCGAAAGCCGCGTGCGGATCAGCTTTTCGATCCCACGCAGATGCGCCCGCTCGCTGCTGTCGCAGAAGCTGATCGCGACCCCCGTATGCCCGGCCCGCGCGGTGCGGCCAATGCGGTGCACATAGGCCTCCGGCACGTTCGGCAGGTCGAAGTTGACCACATGCGTCACCCCGTCCACGTCGATGCCGCGCGCCGCGATGTCCGTCGCCACCAGCACGCTGATGCGGCCCGCCTTGAACATCGCCAACGCCCGCTCCCGCTGCGGCTGGCTTTTGTTGCCGTGGATCGCCGCCGCAGGCTGGCCCGCAGCCTCCAAATGCTGCGTCACCCGGTCCGCGCCATGCTTGGTGCGGGTGAAAACCAACGTGCGGCTCATCTTGCTGCTGCGCAGGATGTCGGCCAGCAATTGCCGCTTGCGCGAGGCCTCGACGAAGATGACCTTCTGCTCGACCCGCTCGACCGTCGTCGCCACCGGCGTCACCGCCACATGCACCGGGTCCTTGAGCATCTGCCCGGCCAGCACCGAAATCTCCTTCGGCATCGTCGCCGAGAAAAACAGCGTCTGCCGCGCCGGCGGGATCGACTGCACGATCTTGCGGATCGGAATGACAAAACCGAGGTCGAGCATGTGGTCGGCCTCGTCCAGCACCAGCACCTCGACATGGTTCAGCACCACGGCGCCGTCCTGCATGTGGTCCAGCAGCCGGCCCGGCGTCGCCACCAGGATGTCGATGCCGTTGGCGACCGCCTTCGATTGCCGCCCCTTCGGCACGCCGCCATACATCAGCGCCGTGCGCAGCCCGGTCTGCCGGCCGTAGTCGCGAAAACTCTCGGCGATCTGGCTGGCAAGCTCCCGCGTCGGCGACAGCACGAGCACGCGGCAGCCACGCCGCGGCGCAGGCTTTTTGTTGACGAACAGGCGATGCAGGATCGGCAGCGCGAACGCCGCGGTCTTGCCGGTGCCGGTCTGCGCGATGCCCTGTAGGTCGCGCCCGAGCATGACGTGCGGAATGGCCTGCGCCTGGATCGGCGTTGGCTCAGTATAGCCCTGAGTGGTTAACGCATTGAGAATAGGAAGCGCGAGACCGAGGTCTGCGAAGCTTGACATAGCTATGATTTCTTTCGATGGCCCGTCCCAGGAGGCCGCATTGCGCCGCGAGGGAGTGCACAACGATCAGCGGGATCGCGACCGGCGCCAGAAGTGAGATGATAACGCCGGTGCACAGGTACAGCGCACGAAGTCACGTCAAACCGCGCATCAGGGTTATGGTGCTGCACCGCACCAAAGTCAAGGAAACCCAACCCTGAACCGGCCCCCAAAGGTTGACCCGGCGGCGCGAACTGCCGAGAAGCGGTCGATGCGTTACTCCATCGTCCTCAGCGAACCCCTCGCCGGGCTGCAGGCCCAGGCTCTCGGGTTGGCGGAGGCGGCAGGCCTCGCGCCGAAGTTGGTGCCGCTGCATCCGCGCGCACCCTGGAACTGGGTGCCGGCCCGCATGTGGCCATCGCCGCTCCACGCAATCCGGTTGCCCGACCCCGGCGATGCCATAGTGATCGGCGCTGGGGGCACGGCGGCCGTCATCGGCGCGGCGCTCCGACGGCCCGCGCGTCCGGCGGTCCAGGTGCAGCATCCGCGCATCGATCCCGCAGGCTTCGACCTGATCGTCGTCAACCGGCATGACCGTCTCGCAGGCCCCAACGTGGTCGTGACCCGTACCGCGCTGCACCGCGCCACCCCGGCCCGGCTTGCGGAAGCGGCCGCCATCTGGGCGCCGCGGCTCGCCCACCTGCCCCGCCCGCTGGTTGCCGTGCTAGTCGGCGGCAGCAACGGCCGTTTTAGGCTGGATGCCGCGGCCGCCACCGCCCTGGGTGCGTCGCTCGCGGCCATGATGCAGGCGGATCGGGCCGGCGTGGCGCTCACGCCGTCCCGCCGCACTTCGGGGGACGCCCGGGCGGCGCTGGATCGGGCAATAACGCCGCTGGGCGGGTGGGTTTGGAACATGGAGGGGGAAAACCCATATTTCGGCCTGTTGGCGCTGGCGGACGCGATCGTGGTGACGGAGGACAGCGTGTCCATGGTGTCGGAGGCGGTCGCGACGCGGGCGCCGGTGCTGCTGGCCGGGCTGCCGGGCCGGTCCCGGCGCATCCGGCAGTTCAACCGGTATTTGCAAGAGGACGGGCGGGTGCGCCCTTTTGCCGGGCGGCTCGACCTCTGGCCCGTCGCGCCGATCGACGATACGCAGGCGGCGGCGGACGAAATGCGCCGGCGGCTGGATTTTTAGGGGACGACAATGCTGGACATCCAGACCTTCGACGCGCGGGCCGGCGGCAACGTGCTGTACAAGGCCTTCGCCCATCCGGTCGCCGCCGAGGCCATCCAGCGCCTGGCGGCCAAGCTGCGCGAGGCCGGGCCGCTCGCGGTCTATGACCCCGATGGCGTGTCGGACGCGCTGTTCGCCCTGCACCCGGCGATGCCCGCGGCGGCGGAAAGCTATGTGCACGACGTGCAGCAGATTGGCGCACCCCGCGCCGGGGTGCCGGCCCGGCCGCTGACGGAACTGCCGCAATCCGGCTGCGCCACCCTGCTGATCGCCGCGTTCGACGCCGGGCGGGTGCTGGGGCGGATCACGCCTATGCTGCCCCCCGGCGTGGCCACCGCGACGCTCGACGAGGCGCGGCTGCCGGCGGAGATGCTGAGCAACCCGAAGCGCTACCTCGACCGGGTGAATTTCGCGACCAACTACGCCTTCTTCCGCGACCAGGGCGGCCTGCACACACGGCTGGTGACGGCGAACTATTGGGCGGGCTATGGCGCCGGCGCGGTCCGGCTATGGCTGCGGCTGTTCGACGGCACCGGCGAAGTGCTCGCAGAGTGGGAGCACGCCGTCCCGTCCGGCCCCGGCGGCATCGCCATCGACAGCGCCGAGGTCCGCGCCCGATTCGGCCTACCCGAGTTCGCCGGGCAGCTTTTCATCCATGCCATCGGCGCCGCCGGGCACGACGTGGTGAAATACGCGCTCGACACCTACGGCACCGGCGCGCAGGCCAGCCTGTCCTGCACCCACGACGCCAACGCCTGGCCCGCCGACCGCTACGCCGGGATGCCTGCGCCGCGTGCCGACGAGCGCGTCGTGCTATGGCTACAGAACAGCCATGCCGCCCCGATCCCATCCGGCGCCGTGTCGCTGGACCGCATGGGGGCCAAGGCGCCGGTGCCGCTGCAGCAGGAAGTCGGCCCTTATGCCAGCCTCGCGCTCGACGTTGCCGACGTGCTGCCGGGGCTGCAATGGCCGGCGCAAATCGAGGTGCGGGCCGGTCGCCACGTAGTACGCCCGCGCTATGAGGTCACGCGCGCCGGACGCGCCCGCATTGCGCATTTGAACGTCGAGCGCGCCGACCTGCGGCCCGACCCCGGCATCCCGTCGCTGCACAACCTGCTGGGCCGCGGCTATTTGCTGCCCTTCCCCATCCTGCCGCGCGGCCGTTTCCGCAGCATCGTGCTGCCGACCCCGATGGCCGAGCGCCAGACCAGCCTGCCGATCCGCATCGACGTGTTCGACACCGCCGGCCGCCTGGTCGCCGACCGTTTCCTCGGCTGCCTGCCCCGCAACCACGACTTGGCGCTCGACCTGAGTGAGTTCGACGTGGAGGAGGGCCACGCCGACCTGGTCTACGATTTCCGCGACGGCGGCGAGGCCGACGGCTGGCTACATGGGCTGTTCCGCTACGAGGACCGGTCCAGCGGCCACGCCGCCGAGAGCAGCTTCGGCGCGCATATCTACAACACGGCGATGACCTACCGCGACGAGCCGCAGAGCTATTCCGGGCCACCGCCGGGCCTGTCGACCCGGCTGTTCCTGCAACTCGGCGACCCCCGGCGCCACAGCTACGCCGCGCTGATCTACGCGGCGTCGGCGGCCTGGCATCCATGGTCCACCACGGCGCTGCTGCTGCATGACAGCGACGGCCAGGTGATCGCCGAACAGCCGCTGCGCGTCGCCTGCTCGGGGTCGGCGATGGTGTGGCCGCATCTGGTGTTCGGCGAGGCGCTGCTGCACCGGGCGGGTCCGCGCGGCTACGTGCTGATCCGGGATGCGACCTGCCGGCTATTCGGCTATCATGGCTTGATGGATGACGCCGGCGGGTTCAGCCTGGACCACATGTTCGGCTTCTGAAGGGGGAACCGCCATGGCACGCGACAAGTTCGACCTGCCGCAAGTCGCCGCCAATTACGAGGCGTTGTCGCCATTGAGCTTCATCCGGCGCACCGCCGACGTGTTCCCGGACCGCACGGCCATCATCCACGGGCCGCATCGCGTCACCTGGGCGGAGACCTATGCCCGCTGCCGGCGCATGGCCTCCGCCTTGGCCGCGCGGGGCGTACAGCGGAGCGGCACGGTGGCGATCATGGCGCCCAATACCCCTGCGATGGTCGAGGCGCATTTCGGCGTCCCCATGCTGGGTGCTGTGCTGTGCGCCATCAACACGCGGCTGGATGCGGAGACGGTGGCCTTCATCCTAACCCACGGCGAGGCGCGCGTCGTGCTCACCGACCGCGAGTTCGCGCCGGTCATGGCGAAGGCGCTCGCCCTCATGCCGGCGGACGCGCGCCCCTACGCGGTCGACATCGACGACCCGCTGGCCCCGCCCGGCGAACCCGTGGGGGATACCGATTACGAGGCGTTCCTGGCCGCCGGCGACCCGGCCTTCGAGTGGTCCGGACCCGGCGACGAGTGGGACGCCATCGCGCTCAATTACACGTCGGGCACCACGGGCAACCCAAAAGGCGTCGTCTCGCACCATCGCGGCGCATACCTGAACGCGGTCGGCAATGCGCTCACCTGGGGCATGGCGCAGCACCCGGTCTATCTCTGGACGCTGCCGATGTTCCACTGCAACGGCTGGTGCTTCCCCTGGACGGTCGCGGCGATGGCGGGGACCAACGTGTGCCTGCGCCGGGTCGAGGCGGCGGGCATTCTCCAAGCGATGGACCACGCCGGGGTGACCCATCTGTGCGGCGCGCCGATCGTCATGGGCCTGATCCTGAACCATCCGGGCGTGCAGCCTCGGGACCTTTCCAAGCAGGCGCCGGTGCGCATGATGACCGCCGGCGCCGCGCCGCCCGCGGCTGTGCTGGAGGGCATGGAGCGGCTCGGTTTCAGGACGACCCACGTTTATGGCCTGACGGAGACCTATGGCCCCGTCACTGTTTGCGCCTGGCACGACGAATGGGACGCGCTGCCGGACGGCGAACGCGCGCGGCTCAAGGCGCGGCAGGGCGTGGCCTATCCGGTGCAGGAGGGCGTGATGGTCGCCGATCCCGTGACCCTGCAGCCGGTTCCGCGCGATGGCGTCACGATGGGCGAGGTGTTCATGCGCGGCAACATCGTGATGAAGGGCTACCTCAAGAACCCGGCGGCCACCGACGAGGCGTTTGCCGGCGGCTGGTTCCATACCGGGGACCTCGCGGTCAGCCACCCCGACGGCTACCTCGAAATCCGCGACCGGTCGAAGGACATCATCATCAGCGGCGGCGAGAACATCTCCACGATTGAGGTTGAAAGCGTGCTGTATCGGCATCCCGCGGTCATGGAGGCGGCGGTGGTCGCCCGGCCGGACCCGACCTGGGGCGAGACACCCTGCGCCTTCATCACCCTGAAGCCGGACATGGCCGCGACTGAGGCCGAGATCATCGCCTTCTGCCGCGAGCACCTGGCCCGGTTCAAGGTGCCGCGCACCGTGGTGTTCGGCGCATTGCCCAAGACCAGCACCGGCAAGATGCAGAAATTCGTCTTGCGCGAGCAAGCCCGCAGCCTCGGAGAGTAGGTTCATGCCCCAGCCCAGCCACGTCATGGCGCTCGACACCGCCGACGAATCGACGCTGCCGGAGGACTTGCAGCCGTATTTCCAGAAATGCCGCGACAAGTTGGGCTTTGTGCCCAATGTGCTGCACGCCTGGCTGCTGCGTCCGGAGAAGCTGCGCAACTTCATCCGGTTGTATGACGAATTGATGCTGGCGCCCTCTGGCCTGTCGAAGCTGGAGCGCGAGATGATCGCGGTGGCGGTGTCGGCTTGGAACCGCTGCTACTATTGCCTGGTGGCGCACGGGGCGGCGGTTCGGAAGCTGTCCGGCGATCCGCAACTGGGCGAGATGCTGGCCTTCAACTACCGCGTCGCCGAGTTGCCGGCCCGGCAGCGCACGATGCTGGACTTCGCGGTCCAGCTCACGTCCGCGCCGCATTTGGTCGGGCAGGGCGACCGCGACGCGCTCAGCGCGCAGGGGTTTTCGGACGAGGACATCTTCGACATCGCCGAGGTCGCGGCGTTCTTCAACTACACCAACCGCGTCGCGCATGCGGTCGATATGATGCCGAATGCGGAGTACCATGGGTTGGGGCGGTAGGTTTTTAGCCGCAACTCGTCTGCATCCGCGAATAACGATGTTTTTCTCTAAGCGAGGCTCCTTGACTCATTGAGCGCTCATAAATGAGCGTGCTCCTGCGCGAGATAGAGGTTAGTAGGTCTCACTCCCTAACTTCGCCCAGAGAATTGCCTCGAAATCCGGTTTAGACATCGGCTTACCGGCGGTCAGCCCTATAACGGCTTCCTCAAGGGTCGTCATGTACGTACCGAGCACGCGCAACCCGAACAAACCATCTTCCGGATGCCGTTCGTAGCCGACTACGCACCAAACTATGTCAGCGTTGCTCACGTGATCAGCGCGCTTCATCGGGCCGAACGTAGTGAAGAACGGCGCATCGACTACGACCGCCATTTTCTTCCCCCAGCGGCGCAGTGACGGGACCTTGATTTGCAGTTGCGGTAGCAGGCGCTTTGGGCCGCTGCTCCTGAAATCGGGTCTGCGATTCTTAACCGGTTCGGGCGGGGCCTCGTTGTTGCCGAGGCGAGCCTCAGCCTGCTGCCGTATGGCAACCCACTCGGCCTTCATCCCGTCACCCTGAAAATATACTGCTTGCAGTTCAACCGCACACCAGTCGCCGGTCGGCTCCCCATTTTCGTCAGCCGCCGCCAGCACCATGTCGATCCGGCCAACGCTGCGGGCGTCCTCATCGTCTGCCGGTTGCTGCCCAGGCTGCGCTTCCTCGACCACCGTCTCAGCTTCATGTGGCGCCAAGAACAGCGGCGGGGCGACGTCCGGGTTTAAGAAATCAATCTCCTTGGCAAACCTCCAACGTGAGGCAGAAAGCACGCATTGGGCTATATGGGCGAACACCGTCCCATCCTCGCAGAAGCGAACCGGACAGGTCGTGACTAATGGGCCATACTGCTCACGGCCATTCTCCTGGCGCTTGTGCTGCCGCAAGCAGCAGACGCCGCCAATCTTAGTACAGTTTAAATTCGGCTTGCCTTGTCGGTTTCGGGGAGCCATCGCAGGGAAAGACTCCCGAAACCTGCAACGCTCATCACTGTAACGTTTTAAAGCTTCAATGACGAGTCTCTCTCGCGTTTCCCGAGTAGTAAGCAGGTAGTCGCGCCCGAACCATTCGCCTATGCCGTAAGGCTGCCTTTTCCTGGTTTGCGTTCTTGGTCCTCTTGCCATTCAGCGCCTCCAATGAGCGCGGGAGAAGCTACAGGGCCAATTCAAGCTCCCCGTCAATGCCAACGCGCGCCGTGGAGATAGCATCCGTAGCCGACTCCATCGCAGTCAAGATCATTGCGGCAACCGCACGCGCTAGCAACGGCGGCACCGCATTTCCTACCTGCACGAACTGCTCGGTCTGGCTGCCCTGGAAAGCAAACCGATCAGGAAACGACTGTAAGCGTGCCGCCTCCCGGGGCGTGATGGCGCGCGACTGTTCGGGATGGAAGAATGCTCCCCAATGCACGTCGCACTTCGTCAGCACCGTGCAGGACAAGTCGTCCCAATGGGGACGGCCATACCGCTTCGTGTGATCGCTCCGTTTCGCGCGGGCCATGCCCGCTGGAAGCAGGCCGTGGGGTATGTCCCGCCAGGAACCCCCTGCGGGAATGTGGGCCAGCCGTGCAAGGTTCTTGGGATGCAGCCGGGGAGCGCGGTGATTTGAGAGTACCTCCGCACCATCCCGGAGAGCGTGGGCATAGTCGGATATAGCCTTGCCGCCATAGGGCATGGTGTCCCTGCCGCCACCGTTTGGAACATCAGGCAAGTCGCCGATGGCGTCGCGGATTGTCGTGAACGGAACCCCGGCAACCGTGCCGTGCGTGGGCAGAGGAAACAGAATGGGCCTGTCCTCGCGGGTGGCGAGGAAGAACATGCGGCGGCGCTCTTGCGGCACGCCGTAGTTTTCTGCCCGGAGGAGAGCCATCGCCACCCGGTAGCCGAGCGCCTGCATCCCTTGGCGAATTTCGCGGACTACGGCACCGTCAGCCACGCTGGTGATGCCTGCGACGTTCTCCATCACCAGCCACCGGGGCCTCAAGCCTTCCACGATGCGAAGGTATTCCCGGAACAGGCCAGCGCGGGGATCATGCTCACCCCGCCCGTGATTGTAGTAGCTGTAGCCTTGGCAAGGCGGCCCGCCCACAAGCACGTCCAACTCCCCGGGGCCGACCCCGCTGCCTTCAAGAAGCTGCGCGGCCGATACGTCCTGGATGGAGCCGCCGACGAAACGGGCACCGGGATGAGCATGGGTGAACGTCCGCCCTGCGGCAGCAAACAGATCCTGGCCTGCGACGGTGCGGAACCCGGCTTGCTGGAATCCTTCGCTCAAGCCTCCGGCGCCACTGAACAGGTCGGCGACGGTGGGCTTGGACGCCATGCCCTGTATGTGTGTGCCAATTGGAAGTACTGGGTTCAGCGTTAAAACCGGACGCGGCTGGCCAAGAACATGGGTTTGCGGTCGTTGCCCAGCCTCGTTCAGCAACGCAACCACATCGCTCATGCCATCCCCTATGTCATAGTGCTTGCCTTGCAGCGGAGCCGAGTCTGTCTTGCCCTAGAACCGCGAGAATCTACCCTCGGCCGGTACATTGCAACTGCCCTGGCGGCCCAAGGAAGGTCCATGCCCGCCGCGCGACATCCTCCATATTATCAAGCTCGCATTCCCAAATGATTAACAAGCGCCATCCCAAGCTCTCTAGGCGCTGCCGGCTCACGTTGTCGCGCTCCACGTTCCGTTCGAGTTTCGGCCCCCAGTAGGTTAACCGAGTGGCGGGGGCATGGGACCGGCGGCAACCCCCGTGTTGGTGCCAGAAACAGCCATGCACCTGGATGGCGGCTTTGCGCGCGGGGAACGCCAGGTCTGGCGTTCCTGGCAAATCGCGGCGGTGCAACCGAAAACGGTATCCCATGGCGTGCAGCATCTGGCGCACAGCCATCTCGGGCTTAGTGCCTTTGCTCTTGATTGCGCGCATGACCGCGCGCCGAGCGTCTGGCACATCCTCCCAAAGAGCGTTACGGATAGGCACTCGTTTGCCCTTCGATGGCCCGCGGCGGAACTTTCCCCTTGATCACCCTTGACCGATACAGCCCCGGTTCGTTGATCGCATGGTTCTTGGCCTTTTGCGCGATTTCGTCCTCGAATTTCGTGAATACCGGATGGCCATGCACTTGGATTAAGTCGTCGAACTCGGAAGACATCTCGCCCACGGTCGTCTTTGCTTCTGACCTACTTCGGACCGGAGTGTTAACCGCTGAGCGGCTATCTCCTGGCACTATGGAAGTAGCTGTCTCTAAAACAGCAGGATTGCTGCTAGCTAAAATATCCCGCTGAACAACCCCTGGCGCTTGCGCTGGATGATCGGGGTGTCGCCGACCTCGGGCGATTGGCCCAATGCTGCATTCTGGCGCAGCCGGGCGCTCTCGCGCTGCGGGTCGACCGGAGTGCCGGCTGGCGGCGGGCTTTGCCAGAACATCAGCCGGTCGGTCAGCGGCCGGCTCGGGGTATCCAGGGCGGCCTCGTTGTCGATGCGGTTGCGGATGTCCGCCGGCGCCGGACGCCCGGCAGCGGCAATCAACGCCTGCTGGCCCGGCGTGACGGCCGCATTGGGCTGCGCCAACACGGCGTCGGGGGTCAGCGTCGCCTCGGCCTGCTGGCGTTGCGTGAGTTCCTGCGGACGGGACGCGCCGGGCCGCGGCGGGCGCAGCGTCAGGTCCGGCGGCATCGACAGCGGCGCGCGCGTCGTCACCTGGAACTCGTCCGGCGCGTCGCGGGTCAGGCCGAAGGTGCGGGTCAGCTCGTCCCCGCTGCACGCCACGAGGCCGAAACCGCAAGCAGCGATAAAAACAGTCCGGAATGCCTTCATAACGCGGCTTTTACTGCCGAACGCCCGGCGCCTGCAAGCGGGTTCGCGGACGCAGCCCATCCAGCACCAACGCAGCCACGCCGCAGACGATGGCCGCGTCCGCGACATTGAACACATACCAGGACCAGCCATACGCGTGGGCGTGCAGGAAATCGACCACGGCGCCGAATCGCAGCCGGTCGATGACGTTGCCGACCGCCCCGCCGGCAATGGCCCCGAGACTGGCCGCCACCAGCACGCTCTCGGCCCGGCGCAGCCATACCGCCAGCGCCACCACGACCGCCAAGGCGACACCGGCCAGCAGCCAAGGCCCCCAGGCACCGTCCTGATGGAACAGCCCGAAGGTCACGCCTTGGTTCCACACCATCGTCAGGCTGAGCATCGGCAGCAGCGGAACTTGCCCGCGGTCCGGCAAATGCAGCACCTCGAGCACCCACCATTTGCTTATCTGGTCGGCGGCCAGCACCAGCAGCGCGGCGAGCAGGCCCCAGCGGACGCGCCCGGTGGTCATTCGGCAGCTTGGCCGCACGCCAACGTGCCGACCGCGCCGACGCAGCGGACACATAGCGCTGCGTGCCCCGGCTGCTGCCCAACCTCGGGCAGCACGCGCCAGCACCGCGCGCACTTGTCGCCGGGCGCACGGTGCACCGCCAGCGCCTCGTCGAACTGCGCACCGGACACGATGATGGCCTCGGCCCAGCCCTCGGCGTCCAGCATGTCCGCATAGCCGCCCGGCAGCGTGACCGTGGCCTGCAACGAAGCGCCGATCAGCTTCTCGAGCCGCGCCGCCTCCAGCGCCGTCGTCACCACCCCGCGCGCCTCGCGGATTTCGGCCCAACGCTCGCCAAGGGGAGCGTCATGCCAGGCCGCCGGGATGGGTGGGAACATCTGCAGATGGACGCTGCCGTCCTCGGACGGGAACCGGGCCAGCCAAGCCTCCTCCGCGGTGAAGCACAGCACGGGCGCGAGCCAGGCGGCCAGGCAACGGTGCAAATGGTCCAGCACCGTCCTCGCCGCCCTGCGCCGGACGCTGCTGGCGGGATCGCAATACAGCACGTCCTTGCGCACATCGAAATAGAACGCGGACAGGTCGGCGGAGCAGAAGGCGTGGATGTCGGGATACACCCCGGTCCAGTCATGCGTCGCCAACGCACCGCGCATGCGCTTGTCGAGCTCGGCCAGCCGGTGCAGCACCCAACGCTCCAGCTCGGGCATATCGGCGTCCGGCACGCGCTCGTCTTCGGTGAACCCGGCCAGGCTGCCCAGCAGCCACCGCAGCGTGTTGCGCAACCGGCGATACAGCTCGGCCTGCTGCTTCAGGATCTCTGGACCGATGCGCAAATCCTCCGACACGTCGGAGTTCACCACCCACAGCCGCAGGATGTCGGCGCCGAGCTTGTCCGTGACCTCCTGCGGTGCCGTCACGTTGCCGAGCGACTTGCTCATCTTGCGGCCATTCTCGTCCAGCACGAAGCCATGCGTCAGCACCGCCTTGTATGGCGCGCTGCCCCGCGTCCCGACCGCTTCAAGCAAGCTCGTCTGGAACCAGCCGCGATGCTGGTCGCTGCCTTCCAAATACAGGTCCGCCGGCCAGGGTCCGCCACGGGCTTCCAACGCGAAGGCATGGGTGCTGCCGCTCTCGAACCACACGTCGACGATGTCCATGACCTGCTCGAACTCGTTGGGATCGTAGTCATTGCCCAGGAAACGGCCCGGCGGCGAGCTATACCAGGCGTCGGCGCCCTCATTGTTGAAGGCGGCGGTGATGCGGGCGACGACGGCCGGGTCGCGCAACGGCTCGCCGGTGCGGCGGTCGACGAACACTGGGATCGGCACGCCCCAGGCGCGCTGCCGGCTGATGCACCAATCCGGGCGTCCGGCGACCATGCTGGCAAGCCGGGTGCGCCCGGCTTCGGGCACGAAGTTGATGCGGGCGATCTCGGCCAGCGCCTTGGCGCGGATCTGTTCCGGGCCGTCCATGCGGATAAACCACTGCGGCGTCGCGCGATAGATGACGGGCGCCTTGCTGCGCCAGGAATGCGGGTAGGAATGCAGCAGGGTGCCGCGGGCCAGCAGGCCGCCAGACGCCTCCATCGCTGCGCCGACCGGTGCCGCCGCCTTAAACACATGCACCCCGGCGAACATCGGCACCCAAGCGGCATAGGTCCCGTCCGGCCCGACCGCCTCCGGCACTTCGAGCCCGTGCGCGCGGCCTAGCAAGAAGTCCTCCTCGCCATGCGCGGGCGCGATATGGACGAAGCCGGTGCCCTGCTCGGTCGTCACGAATTCCGCCGACAGCAGCGGCGCGTCATGGTCGTAACCTTGGCCGCGCAACGGATGCGCGCAGATCAGGCCGGCGAGTTCCGGGCCCTTATAGACGTGTCCGATGTGGTGCGTCGCAATGCCGGAAGCTGCGCAGACCTGCGGCAGCAAGGCCAGCGCGATCAGCAGCCGCTCGCCGGGGCGGGCCAGCGAGCCCTCATTCACGCCGTCGACATGGACCAGCGCGTAGTCGATCTCGGGCCCATACGCCAAGGCGCGGTTGCCCGGCAGAGTCCAGACCGTCGTGGTCCAGATCACCACGGCGGCGCCCGCCAGGTCGCCGCCGCCATTCAGGATCGGGAAACGGGCGAACGCCGTGTCGCTGGTGCGGTCGTGATACTCGATCTCGGCCTCGGCCAGCGCAGTCTTTTCGACCGGGCTCCACATCACCGGGCGCAGGCCACGATACAGCGCGCCGTTCAGCAGGAACTTGCTGATTTCCCCGGCGATCGCCGCCTCCGACGAGAAATCCATCGTCGCATAGCGCCCGGCCCAGTCGCCCACCACGCCCAGCCGCTGGAACTCGTCCGTCTGCACCGCGAGCCAATGCGCCGAATAACGCCGGCACTCGTCGCGGAAGTCCAGCACCGGGACGGCGTCCTTGTCGCGCCCGGACTTGCGGTATTCCTCCTCGACCTTCCACTCGATCGGCAGGCCATGCGTGTCCCATCCGGGAATATAGTCCACGTCCTCGCCGGCCATGCGATGGGCGCGCATGACCACGTCTTTCAGGATGCGGTTCAGCGCGTGGCCGATATGCAGGTGGCCGTTGGAATAGATGGGTCCGTCATGCAGCACAAAGGGTGGTCGGCCCGCCATCGCCGCCTTGGTGCGGTCCCACAGGCCGATGCGGCCCCAGCGCGCCAGCAGGTCGGGTTCACGCTTCGGCAGGTCCCCGCGCATCGGGAACGAAGTGGACGGCAGGAAGACGGTCGTTCGGTAGTCGGGCGTTGTCGTTACAGGCGTGTCGGGCATGAGATCGGTCCAGGTTGCGGCGGTTTCACGCGAAGGCAGTTCCGGCGCTCAGGCCGGGCGGATAATTCGCGGACTTATCGTTCGCAATTGCGGGATATGGACCATGGACGGGTTATGCGGAAGGCGGGCCGACCGGGTCAAGCGTCGTGAGCAGCGCGCGGGCCTGCTCTGCGTCGGCAACGATCTGCGCCCGCAGCTCATCGAACGAGGCGAACTTGCGCTCGGCGCGCAAAAAGGCGTGCAGCCCCACCGCGATCTCCTGGCCATACAGGTCGCCGGCGAAGTCGAACAGATGCGCTTCCAGGCGGCTTTCCGTGCCCTCGTTCACCGTCGGGCGGCGGCCGATGTTCGCGACGCCGGGCACGGCCGCACCGTCGGGCAGGCGCGCGCGAACCGCATACACGCCGCGCGCCGGCTCCAGATGGCGGCCCAACGGCACGTTCGCGGTCGGGAAGCCGATCGTCCGGCCGCGCTTGTCGCCGTGCGTGACGGTGCCGCGCACCGCCCAGGGCCGGCCAAGCTCGGCGGCGGCGCGCTCGGGATAGCCGTCCTGCAACAGCCGGCGGATGCGGGTCGAGCTAATCGGCCCCTGCCCGTCGGCGAGCGGCGGCACGACCGTGAGGCCGATCCCCAACGCCTCCGCCCGCGCCGCCAGGAACCCGGCGTCACCGCCGCGGCGGTGCCCAAATGCGAAATCGGGGCCGCATGCCAGATGCGCGGCGCCGATGCCCTCATGCAGCACTTCGTCCACGAACGTCTCAGCGCTCAGCCACGAAAAGCTGCGGTCAAACGGGATTTCATAGACGATCTGAACGCCGAGCGCCGCCAACGCCTCGGCGCGTTCGGCGGACAGGGTCAGGCGGAAGGCCGGGTCTTCGGGGCGGAACAGCTCGCGCGGATGCGGCTCGAAGGTCAGTACGGCGGGCTTAGCGCCGGGCCGGGCGCCATGGGCGGCGCGCAGCACGTGGGCGTGGCCCAGATGCACGCCGTCGAAATTGCCCAGCGCGACCGTGGCGCCGCGCAGCGCTTCGGGCAAGCGCCGCCAGTCGCGGACGATCTGCAAACCGGCCGGTTCCATCAAGCGCGGCTGCGTGGCATCACCGTGGCTTCGCCCTCAATGACGACCTTGCCCGCCACCGTGCAAACCGTCTTCAAGGTCGCGCGCTTCTTCTCCGCATCGAGCGCCGTCACCTCCGCCGTAGCGGTCACGGTGTCGCCGATCTTCACCGGACGGCGGAACTGCAGGGTCTGCGCGAGATAGATCGTCCCCGGCCCCGGCAATTGCGTGCCCAGCACCGCGCTGATCAGCCCGGCCGATAGCATTCCGTGCGCCACACGCTCCTTGAAAATCGACGCGGCGGCCGCCTCGGCGTTCAGGTGCACCGGATTGGTGTCGAGGCTTACGGCCGCGAACAGCAGGATGTCGGCCTCGGTGATCGTCTTGCCGATGCTGGCGGCCTGGCCGATGTGCAGGTCCTCGAACGCGATGCCGTCCATGCTGGGTCTCCCTCGATGAGTTGGGCAAGGCTTGGAAAATGGACAAGGCATGGGCGCAGTGCGAAGGTCAAGGCATCTTCACCACGCTGGAACGCTTGATGCCGCAGACGCAGATTGGCACCTCCGAGGAGCTTCTCGCCGAACTCGCCGGCTGGGTGCAAACGGAGACGCCGACCACCGACGCCGCCGCGGTGAACCGCCTGATGGACCGCGCCGAGGCCGGCCTGGCCCAAGCCGGCGCCGAGATCACCCGCATTCCCGGCCGCGACGGCTTTGCCGACAACCTGGTCGCCCGCACGCCCGGCGTTGGCAAGCCCATCATGGTCGCCGGCCACCTCGATACCGTGTGGTCGCACGGCACCCTTGACACTATGCCCTATCGCATCGACGGCGACCGCGCGCACGGACCCGGCATCTTCGATATGAAGGCTGGCAGCTTCCTGGCGTTCAATGCGGTCCGCTCCATCCTGGCGCAGCGCGTGCGCACCCACCGTCCTATCACCCTATTATTAACGCCGGATGAAGAGGTCGGCAGCCCCACCAGCCGCGGCCTGATCGAGCGCGAGGGCGCAGCATCGGAATGCGTGCTGATCGTCGAGCCCGCCGGATCCGGCGGCGCATGCGTCACCGCGCGGAAGGGCGTCGGCCGCTTCACGCTGCGCGTCACTGGCCGCGGCGCCCACAGCGGCGGCAACTTCTCCGAAGGCGCCAGCGCCGTCGTCGAGTTGGCGCAGCAGATCGGCCGCATCCACGCGATGGTCGACATCGAGGCCGGCATCACGCTGAACGCCGCGCCGATCTGGGGCGGGTCGCGGCCCAACGTCATCGCCCCCGACGCCGGCTGCGAGATCGACCTGCGCGTGCCGACCATCGAGGCCGGGGAGCGGATGACGCGCCGCTTGCTGGCGCTGGCGCCCTTCGATCCGCGCTGCGCCGTGCACGTCGAGGGCGGCATGAACCGGCCGCCGATGACCGAGACGCCGGCCATCCTGGAGTTATACGGACGCACCCGGGCGCTGGCCGGGTTCGACTTGCCGAAGCAGCATCGCGGCGGCGCGTCGGACGGCAACTTCACCGCGGCGCTCGGCGTTCCGACGCTCGACGGCCTCGGCTGTCCCGGCGCCGGGGCACACGCCAGCCATGAACACATATTGTGGCGCGAGCTTGCCCCGCGCGCCGCGCTGATTGCCAGCCTGTTGGAGACCCTGTGAGATGGACCGGCACCACGACTGCGCCCGCCTGCTGCTGAGCGCCCGGCGCGACCCGACGCAGAAGCTGCACAGCCTGCCGGAGGTGATGCGGCCGCAGACCGAGGAGCAGGCCTATCTGATCCAACGCGCCATCATGGCGGAACTCGGCGAGATCGGCGCGTGGAAGGTCGGCTCGCCCAACCCGGCCGGTCCGGTCAACTGCGCGCCGCTCCCGTCCGCCGGCGTGCAGGCCAGCCCCGGCCATGTCCTGACCGAGCAATGCACCGACCAGAGCGTCGAGGCCGAGATCGCGGTGAAGATCGGACGCGACCTGCCGCCACGGGACCCGCCGTATGCGCCGGAGGACATCGTGGCCGCCATCGCCTCCGCCCATCCGGCGATTGAGGTGCTGCAAAGCCGCTTCGTCGATATAGGTCGCGTCGACCCGCTCTCGCTCCTCGCCGACAGCCTGTCGCATTTCGGCCTGGTCGTCGGACCCGCCATCCCCGGCTGGCGGTCGATCGACCTCGCCGCGGAACAGGTCGCGCTGATCGTGAACGGGGCGGAGATGAAGCGCTGCACCGGCAATCCGGCTGGGGATATGCTGCGGCTGGTGGCATGGCTCGCGAACCACGGCGCGCGTTGGGCCGGTGGGCTGCGGGCCGGGCAATACGTGACGACGGGGTCGTGGACGGCGAAGGATTTCGTGACGCCGGGCGCGGAGGTGCGGGTCGTGTTCAACCAAGCAGGGGAGGCCGCGATGCGGTTTTCGAGATGACGGGCGCATTGGTCGTCGGCGCCGGGCCGGGCTTATCGGCGAGCCTGGCCCGCTTGCTGGCGCGGCAGGGGCATAGCGTGGCGCTCGCGGCGCGGCGCACCGACAAGCTCGCGGTGCTGGCGTCCGAAACCGGCGCCAGCCTGCACGCCTGCGACGCGTCCGATCCCGCCAGCGTCGCCGCCCTGTTCAAGGCGGTCGGCGCGCCCGAGGTGGTGCTGTACAACGCGAGCTATCGCACTGGGGGCGCCCTGGTGGACCTGGACCCGGCGGATGTCGCGAAAAGCCTTGCCGTCAGCGCGTTCGGCGCGTTCCTGGTGGCGCAACAGGCCGCACGCGGCATGCTGGCGGCCGGGCGCGGCACGATCCTGCTGACGGGCGCATCCGCGGGGGTAAAGGGCTTCGCGCAATCCGCGCCGTTCGCGATGGGCAAGTTCGCCTTGCGCGGACTGGCGCAGAGCATGGCGCGGGAACTGCACCCCAAGGGCGTCCACGTCATCCATGTCGTGGTCGACGGCGGCATCCGCTCCGACGCGCGCCCGACGCCGGCGGACGCGCCGGACAGCTTGCTGGACCCGGACGCCATCGCGCAGACCATGCTGGACGTGATGGCGCAGCCACGGTCGTGCTGGACCGACGAGATCGCCGTGCGCCCGTGGACGGAGCGGTTCTGACCGCCACGCCGGACGCAGCGCCGCTTGGGCATTTCCGGCTGGAGCGGGTGGAGGAGATCGGCTCCACCTCCGAGGAGCTGAAGGCGCGGGCCGTGGACGGTGCGAACGAGGCCGCGTTGCTCGCACGGCGGCAGACTGGCGGACGCGGGCGGCTGGGCCGGAACTGGCGCACCATCGAGGGCAACCTGCATCTGTCGGTGCTGCTGCGCCCGCGAACGCTGCGGTGGCCCGGCCATTGGTCCATCCTGTCCGCCGTCGCCCTGGCCGACACGGTCCGCCCTTATGTCCCGGACGCCAACCGCCTGCGGCTGAAATGGCCGAACGACTTGATGCTGAACGGCGGCAAGCTGGCGGGCATCCTGTTAGAGGCCGGCTTTACCGACCCGCCATGGCTGGTGATCGGGTTCGGCGTGAACCTGGCCGGCGCGCCTCTCGATATCGGGCGTCCGACTGCGTGCCTGGCCGACATGGGCCCTCCCCCGCCGCCGGAGCGGTTCGCCGCCGGGCTGCTCGACACGCTGCAACGCTGGCGCGAATGCTATGGCCGCGAGGGTTTTGCGCCGGTGCAGGCGGCGTGGCTTGCCATGGCGCATAGGCCCGGCGACCTCCTTGTGGCGGGCGCCGGCAAACACCGCGTGCAGGGCGCATTCCGTGGCTTGGGGCCGGACGGCGCGCTGCTGCTCGATAGCGCGGATGGCGAGGTCGCGGTCGCGTCCGGCGAATTAGAGTGAGCCTGGCCCGGGCGCCAGGGTCCAGGGAGAGTTCGGCACGTCCTGCCCGTCCGCCGCCCGCTGCACTTGGATGACGTGCTGCGCCGATGGAGGGAATCCGCCTGGGACGGCGATGTCGAAGCTGTGCCGCCCGTTGCCGATGCCGGCGTCCGCCAGGTCGGGGCGGTAGCGGTCCGCCACGACCTCGCCGAGCGCCACGCCGTTGTCGAGGACGCGCAGCCGGACCGGAAAGTCGGGCGCGGCTGTGTCGCGTGCCCAGCCCCGGATCCATTCCGGCCCAACCTGGTCCAGGCAGCCGAGCAGTTTCCCTGGCGGCACGCAGGGGTCGAGCGTCTGGGCCGCAACCGCCGGCGCCGGGCCGCGCGGGCGGCGAACCGCATCCCAGGCGAGCCGCGACAGCACCACCTCGGCGGCCGCGCGGACGGATTGGCACCAAACGAGGCCATCGTCGGCGATCGCTTGCGCGAACCGCTGCTGCTCTTTGCATCCGGGCACCGGAGGGCAGCGTAGGACGGGCGGCCACCAGGCGGCGGCGTCGGCAATGGACAAAAGCTCATGCACCTCCGGCATGTTGCTGTAGCGTGAAACCCGCCAAACCGCGCTGAAATGCAGCGATGTCGGCGATGGGAGGGCCGCGATCCGCGTGCCGGGCCGCGCCAGCATGCGCCGCCACATGAGCCAATCGGCCGCCGTGGGCACGTTCGTCGGCCAGCCGCCGATCCCGGTATAAAGCTCATGCGTATGGGCGATGCAGGCCATCGGCAGGGTATTGCGGTTATCGACGAAATCGGCGCACTCGTCCGCCAGCGCCAGGTTGGTCGCGAACGGCACCACGACGCCGTCGGTCGAGACCCATAATGGCCGGCTGTAGACCCAGTCCGCGCCCGCATCCAGCGCCGCGCCCAGCCGTTCCAAGTGGTCGGGGAACAGCAGGTCGTCATGCGCCACGTAGGCGACCAGGCGTCCGCGCGCCCCGGCCATCGCGTGACGCCGGTTCGCGTAGCCGAAATGCGGCGCCTTCGGCAGGTCGAGGAAGCGGATGCGCGCGTCGTCGAAGCGTCCGGCCGCGGCAGCCGTCGCCGGGGTGCAGCCATCGGCCACGACCAGCAACTCGAAGTCCGGTTCGGTCTGGCGCAGCACGCTCTCGATAGCATAGGGCAGCACGTCGGCGCGGTCGTGCGTAGGCAGCAGGACGGTAAAGCGCGGCCCGCTCATCCGCCAGCAGTGCCGACGGGAAAGCGGTATGGGATGAGGTCGGTGTCGAACGGCAGCCGATACTTGTCGGGGTTCGCGTGGTCGTAGGGAATCGTCGGGAAGTTTACGACGACAACGTCCCGATCGCCGATGTTGTGGTCGGCATGCCAGACATTGCGCGGCACCGTCACCAAGCAGCGGTCGTGTTCATGAAGCACGATCCGGCACAGCTCGCCGTGGGTCGTGCTTCCCGGACGCACGTCGTAAAGCACAAGCTCCATCTCGCCATGTAGCAGGCAATAACGGTCTTCATGCTCGCGGTGCAGGTTCCAGCCCTTCGCAACCCTCGGCCGGATCGAGAACGCATAGCTGAACACCAGTGGCTCTGAATGAACGCCCCAGCGCGGGTCATACAGTTCGGTCACGCTGCCACGGCCGTCGACGTGGGTGACCAAGCGCCGGATCACGACGTCCTGCGTCAGGCGGCGATACGGGGTGGCGTCGGCGCGCACCAGCGCCGGGTCGCGCTTGGCGGCTGCTAACGTAGTGTCGAGGAGCGATTGGACCATCGGCTGTTCTCCCTATTGCGGAGCATCGGCACGTCGCCATTGCTGCGGTTTTGCCCGACGCAGGCCGGCTCGGCTCTTTTCGGTGCTATTACCGAACAATCGTCGCCATCGCGGTGGCTGGCAAGCCATTTGTCGCGGCAAACGTCACGATCCTCCCGGACGCGGAGCCGGTCACAAGATCAGGACCGCCG
The DNA here is from genome assembly GCA_965277495.1 of Acetobacteraceae bacterium. Lineage (GTDB taxonomy): Bacteria > Pseudomonadota > Alphaproteobacteria > Acetobacterales > Acetobacteraceae > CAHJXG01. Next base: position 1,081,055 of record OZ255824.1, read on the forward strand.
CAACCGGATCGCCTGCGCGCTGTTCCACCCGGACTTGCGGCGGGGAACGTGTTCGCGTGTGCCCGGCGCGCCTATTCTTGGGAAGCTCCATGAAAGCACTCTGCTGGCACGGCAAAGGCGACATACGCTGCGACACGGTCCCCGATCCCCGCATCGAGCACAGCCGCGACGCCATCATCAAGGTCACCGCTTGCGCCATCTGCGGCTCCGACCTGCACCTGTTTAATGGCATCATGCCGGGCATGAAGTCCGGCGACGTCCTGGGCCACGAGACCATGGGCGAGGTGATGGAACTCGGCGCTGAGGTCACCAACCTCAAGGTCGGCGACCGGGTCGTCGTGCCGTTCACCATTTCCTGCGGCCAGTGCTTCTTCTGCAAGAAGGGCCTGTTCTCCGGCTGTGAACGGTCGAACCCGAACCACAAGGCGGCGGAAACGCTGTGGGGCCACTCGCCAGCCGGGCTGTTCGGCTACTCGCACTTGCTGGGCGGCTATGCCGGGGGCCAGGCGGAGTACCTGCGCGTGCCCTACGCCGATTTCGGGCCGATCAAGGTGCCGGACAGCCTGACGGACGAGCAGGTGCTGTTCCTGTCAGACATCTTCCCCACCGGCTACATGGCCGCCGACCTTTGCGACATCCAGCCCGGCGACACCATCGCCATCTGGGGCTGCGGACCCGTCGGCCAGTTCGCCATCCGCTCCGCCTTGCTGCTCGGCGCGGGCCGGGTCATCGCCATCGACACGGTGCCGGAACGCCTGGCCCTCGCGCGCGCCGGCGGGGCCGAGACCCTCGATTTCATGCAGGACAGCATCTACGACCGGCTGCAGGAGATGACGTCCGGACGCGGCCCGGATGCCTGCATCGACGCGGTCGGGACCGAGGCGAGCGGGACCGCCAGCGCCGACAGCGTGCTGGACCGCGTGAAACAGGCGGCGATGCTCGGCACCGACCGCCCGCATGTGCTGCGACAGGCGATCAACAATTGCCGGAATGGCGGCATAGTCTCGATCGTCGGCGTGTATGGCGGCCTGCTGGACAAGGTGCCGATGGGTTCCGCCATCAACCGCGGCCTTACGTTCAAGATGGCGCAGACGCCGGCGCAGAAGTATCTCCGCCCGCTGCTGGAGCGAATCGAGAAGGGCGAAATCGACCCGTCCTTCGTCATTACCCATTCGGCGAAGCTTGAGGACGGGCCAGACCTGTATCGGGTGTTCAGGGACAAGGAAGAGGGCTGCATCAAGGTGGTGCTGAAGCCATGAACGACATCCAGACGGCAAAATTCCTCGGCTGGTTCAGCATCGGCCTCGGCGCGGCGGAACTGGTGTTCGGCCGCAGCATGAACCGCAGGCTGGGCCTCGGCCAGTCGCCTGGGCTGGTCCGGGCGTTTGGCGCGCGCGAGGTGGCGGCGGGCGCGATGGTGCTGATGTATCCTGACACGGCGGCGCCCGTGTGGCTCCGCGTGGCTGGCGACGCGCTGGACATCGCGGTGCTGGCTCGGGCGTTGACCACCCGCAACCGCCGGCGTCAGGCGACGCTGCTGTCGATGTTCGCGGTGCTTGGCGTCACGGCGCTCGACGTTGCGACGGCGTCGTCACTGAGCCAACGGCACAGCCGGGCGCTGGCGACGGCCCGCCGCACACGGGTGCAGCGGGTTTAGCTTCTTCAAGTTATGCAGCGTTCTGGATGTTTCGTCCGCCCTCGATGCAGACCCGGTTGCGTCCGGCGTGCTTGGCGGCATAGAGCGCCGCGTCGGCCCGTTCGATCAGCGAAGCGGCGGTGTCGCCCGGTGAAAACCGCGCGACGCCCGCCGAGACCGTCACGCTGCCATGCTGCTGTCCGCCTTTGGTAAACAACCTTTTTCCATCGAGGACGGCGCGTATCTGCCCGGCGACTACGGCGCCCGCACGCAGGTCGGCCCCGGTCAGGATGACCGCGAACTCCTCGCCGCCATAGCGGGCGGCGGTATCGCGTCCCTTCACGTTGTCGGCGACCACGCGCCCAACCAGCCGAAGCACGAGATCTCCCGTGCGATGCCCATAGGTGTCGTTGAACCGCTTGAAATGGTCGATGTCGAGCATCACCAGGCACATGGGTTCCTGATCCGCCTTCGCCCGCCCAATTGCCCGGCGCAGCCGTGAGTTGAATGCCCTGCGGTTGCAAAGGCCAGTTAGGCCATCCGTCGTCGCGTCCTGCTTCGCCTCGGCCAGGTCCTGCCGCAGCTTGCTGACCCGCGCGGCCGAAGTGGCGAGCTGATTTTCCAAAATGCGGTTGCGCTCGCTCGCTTGCGCCGTTTCGGCCGTCAGCACCGTTACCGCTTGCAGCAGGCCACCCATTGTGTGGTCTTGATCCAGCCGAACCGCAACACTTGAAATGGCATCGCCATAGGCACGCAGCGCCGCACGGTTGCCTGCGACCTGCGCCACCATAGCCCGCGCAGCTTGTTCCAATTGCTCCGAACTGTCGGCGATCACGTCGATGTTGGTTTCTGGCGCCAGGCAGTCCGCGTGCAGGGCATGCAGTTGCTCAGGGGTCGGCGCGACGCCGGCATGCACCAATGCGGACATTCGCGTCGACAAGGCCGGATTGCTGCCGCTGAGGTGGGTGTACCAGAGCTCGAAGTTGCCCGGGGTCGGCGATATGCCGCGTTGCTGCATTTCCATCCAGGCCCGGTCCGCCAAAGCTCGGATAAGCGCTGCCGGGTCGGCCGGAGGCGCCGGATGATGTGCAGTCCCTAGATCGCTCGTGGGCATTTGGTTCGATAATCCTCGACGTTGCTGCCCAGGCTGTGGGGGGCTTCCGCAGAGGATAGGCCGATTGTTTTAACGGTTGATGAATGCGGCAATGGGTCCGCGCCGGAAATGGCCGGCGGCGCTCGCAAGCGCCACCGGCCTATTCAGGATTGCATCACGCCTTATGGCTGGAATGGCCCTTATCGTTATGCGCCGCGCTCACGTCGTGCCGCCCCGGCGCCTTGGCCTGCTCGGCTGCCTTCGCCGGCTGTGACGCCGCAGGCTTTTGCTCGGCCTTCACTACGCTGGTTTCTGGACGATGCGCCGCAGCGGCTTTCGCATGATTGTCGGCGTTGCCCTCAAACCGCTCGGCGACCTTCTTCAGGTCGGCCGCGATCTGCGCTGGCTCCGGCCGATGCGCCGGCGGAACTGCCGTAGCCTGATGGTCCGGCTGCGTCGTGCCAACTTCGACACGCGGCGCGGGAGTGGCGCGCTTCGCCTGCTCGACGACCACTTCATCGCGGCGCACGGTGTCGCGCACCGTCTCGTGACGCTCGGTCACCTCGCGGCGCAGCACGACCTCTTCGGTCACGCGCACGCTCTTCCAAACGTCGACAACCTCAAAGCTTTCGCTCATTTCGATGGCCGTGTCGGTCAGGATGGCCTGCGTTGCGGTCGAGGCGGCGCCGGTCGGCTTGCGGCGCTCGACGATCACCCGCTCCTCGCGCAGGGAGATATCCTGCTCCACCGGCGTTTCCACCACCACCCGGCGGACGCGGGTCGTCTCGCCGGCGACACGCCGGGTGCCCACGTTCAGCGTTTCCTCGCCGACCGGGATCACTTCCACGCTGCCGCCCGTCTTATAGCCCGCACGCTGGTCGGACCGCGCGTCGAACTCGGCCCGCGGCACATAAGCGGACAGCACCTGCTGCGACGCCTTGCCGATGGAGAGCATCATATCCCAGAACGGGATGCCGGTGCCGGCCGCCGTGGTTTCGGCGGCCTTGGAATGCAGGTTAGCACTGCGCTGAGTCGTATTCGTGTCGTAAGCCATCGTAGTCCCCTCGTTCATCAAAGTGCGGCATCGTCATTGCGCCGCGGCCGCCAGCGACGATGCGAACCCTCGCCGGCGGCCGCAGGTTTAGAACCAACCGTTCCGTCCGCGCCGAGCCTACTCGGCCGCGTTGCGCTGGATGTGGCGGCCCTGCTGGCGCTGTTCGATCTGCGCTTCGAGCGGAGGCAGCGTCTCGTCGGCGGTGCGGCGGACGGCGCGGACCAGGGTCGCGGTCCCCTGCATCACCGCATCCATGTACTCCCGCATGAAGCGCTGCTGCAGCTCGACCACGGCCACTGGATTGGTGAGGCGGAACAGTTCCTGTGCGGCACGCAGGTTGGTCTGCACGACGCCCTCGACCAAGCCCGCCATGCCCCGGCGCATATCGTTCAGGCCACCCTCGGCGGCCTTTGGCAGCGTCATGAGCTTACGCATGCTATCGGACGTGTCCTGGGCGGCGTGCGCCACCTTATGACTCACGTCCTCGAGCTTCTGCGCGGCGTCCTGCGCGATCTGGCGCTGGCCTTCGGCCACAGCCTGCGCGGTGCGGCGCATCGTCTCGTTCGCTTGCTCGTTGGCGCGGCGCATCGCCTCCACGCCCACCTGGGTGCCCTGGCGCGTCACGTCGGCGGTGGCGTCCGCACCCCGGCGCACAGCCTCTGCGGCGGCTTGGCCATTTTGCTGCGCGGCCTCGCTTGCTGCACGGGTCTCGGCCCATGCTGCAGGTCCAGGACCAGTTGGTCCGCCGTTATGCTTAGCGTCTGAAAATTTTGTGGTATCCGGCATGTTTTTCTCCTTCGCCTGATATTTTCTTAACCGATTTGTGCGCTGCACAAAAGTTAAATATGTGGTAATTTTAAGTTAACGCTCGCTGAAGACGTGTAATACGCTAGCGTCTGAGGTATCCGATATCTAAAAATTCGAACATGCCTGTAAGAAGGTTGGCTACCTTTTTGAAAGTTGCATTCATACCTTCCAGCAGTTCTTAATGATATTAACATGATATATTCAATGTTTCTTGTATATGGCTTATAGGTGGTATGTACATACAGCAATGCTCAATATAATTCGATGCGGATAGTTTACGAAAATACGTATTATCGTAGCGAAATTAACATGGGCGCTTGCCTTTGCGTACTGAGGCTGCCGCGATACCGTGCAATGCGCGCGACCGCTGAGCTACTTGGCTTTCGCCGCACGGTGACGCTTTACTACGTGAAGGCGGATCCGTTCGCCGGAGCAGACTTCGTCCCTATGCCCCCAGCGTATCGCAGCTCCAAGCAGAAACCGCGCACCAGCGTGCAAATTAGCATAACCTATAAGCAAGAACGATCAGCGGCAACAAAGCAAAGTATTGGACGGACCATTATCCGCCGTTCTAGCATTCCGCTCAATACCGGCGCTTGCGCCAGGCACCCACGATATGAAGCCCGCGGGTCCATGACCTCAGCCGGCCGATCCGAGAGGAGCGCGAATGTCCAAGTGTAAAATCCTCAACGACCTGATCCAGGCGCGGACTGCGCTGCCGGTGCCGGGCGTCTATGACGCATTCAGCGCGCGGCTGGTCGAGCAGGCCGGCTTCCAGGCTTGCCAAGTCAGCGGCTTCGCCGTCGCGGCGGCGCTGCTGGGTTTGCCGGACGTGGGCATCCTGTCGATGCGCGACCAGATCAACGCCGTGCAGTGCATCGCCAACGCTGTCGACATCCCAGTCATGGCGGACGGCGACACCGGGTTCGGCAACGCGCTCAGCGCCTACCACACCGTGCGCCTGATGGAATCGGCGGGTGCGGCTGGCATCAACATCGAGGACCAGACCTTTCCCAAGCGCTGCGGCCACATGAACGACAAGTCGGTGATCCCCACCGAAGAAATGGTGCAAAAGGTGCGCGCCGCGGTCTCGGCCCGGCGCGACCAGCACTTCGTCATCAACGCCCGCACCGACGCCATCGCCACCGACGGCGTGGCCGCGGCCATCGCGCGGGCAAACGCCTATATGGACGCCGGCGCCACCCTGGTCTTCATCGAGGCGCCGGGCACGCGGGAGGACATCGCCACCATCGTCCGCAGCGTGCACGGCCCGGTCAGCTTCAACATGGTCGGCGCACCCGGCGGCAAGACGCCCTCGGTCAGCCTGGCCGAGTTGCGCGAACTGGGCGTGGGCCGTGTCTCCTTCCCCGGCGTCACCCTCGCCAGCGCCGGCGCTGCGATGCGCCGGGCCTTGAAGGCGCTGGCCGACGACGGCGACCTTCTCGCCGTCGACCAAGACCTGATGTCGTTTTCCGAGGTGGCGGGCGTCGTCGGGCTGGCGGCGGAACGGGCGCGCGAGCAGGAGTTCGCATCATGAGTTCCACGCTGTTCGAGAAAATCTGGTCCGCGCACCAGGTCGGCGACCTCCCCGGCGGGCGCGCTGCCCTGGTCATCGACCGCATGACCCTGCACGAGCTCTCCGGCGGCTACGCGCTGCGCGACATGCAGAAGGTGGGCGAGAAGCCGCACCTCCGCTCAGACCAAATATTCGCCGTTGCCGACCATGCGATGAGCACCGCGCCCGACCGCGGCCCGCATGACTCCGTCAGCCGCGGCGGCAGCGAGATGATCACCTCGCTCGAGCAGAGCTGCCAATATTTCGGCTACCGCTACGCAAGGCCGGACGAGGAGGCGCACGGCATCGTCCATGTCGCCGGGCCGGAGCAGGGCTTCATCCTGCCGGGCACCACGCATGTCTGCGGCGACAGCCATACCTGCACCGTCGGCGCGTTCGGCGCGCTGGCGTTCGCCGTGGGCTCGACCGAGGTCGCGACCGTCCTGCGGCGCAGCGCGCTGATCGTGCAGCGCCCGAAGACGCTGCGGATCACCCTGACCGGCCAGCTCGGCCCGCAGGTGTTCAGCAAGGACGTGGCGCTGCGCATCCTGGCGGAGCACGGGATCAAGCTGGCGCTCGGCTACGTCATCGAGTTCGCCGGGCCGCTGGTGGAGGCCATGTCGATGGAGGCGCGCATGACCCTCTGTAACATGGCCGCCGAGATGGGCACGCGCTACGCGCTGATTGCGCCGGACGAAACGACGTTCGACTATTTGCGCCGCACCGTGCCCGCCCCGCCGGAGACGATGGACGCCGCGATCGCAGCCTGGCACGCCCTGCACACGGACCCGGACGCCACGTTCGACCGCGAGATCACGCTGGATGTCGATACGCTGGCGCCACAGGTCACCTGGGGCACGATGCCGCAGCATACGGTGGGCGTGGACGGCTGCGTGCCCGACCCGGCGTCGTTCGACGACCCGGCGACGCAGGCCGGCGCAGAAAAGGCGCTCGGCTACATGCGCCTGCAACCGGGCGAGAAGCTGGCTTCGGTGCCGGTCGAGGCCGCCTTCATCGGCTCCTGCACCAACGCCAGGATTTCCGACCTACGCGCGGCGGCGGCGATCCTGCGCGGGCGCAAGGTCGCCGAGGGCGTCCACGCGATGTGCACGCCCGGCTCGATGAAGGTGCGCGCGCAAGCGGAGGCGGAAGGGCTCGACGCCGTGTTCAAGCAGGCCGGCTTCGAGTGGCGGAAATCCGGCTGCTCCAACTGCGCCGGGCGTGAAGGGCCGATCTGGGCGGACATGCGCGTCATCAGCTCCACCAACCGCAATTTCGAGAACCGGCAGGGGCCAGGGACCCGCACCCATCTTGCCAGCCCGGCCACCGTCGCCGCCTCGGCCATCGCCGGACGCATCACCGATCCGCGCACCCTTGCCGGAGGACGCTAAGCCATGCCGAACCCGATCACCACGCTGCACGCGGTCGCATTGCCGTTGCTGCGCGACAACGTCGACACGGACGAGCTGATCCCGGTTTCGGAAAACACCCGGGTTTCGGAAAAAGGGTGGGGCGACGGGCTGTTCGCCGCCCAACGTTATTTGGAGGGGGCGGCGCATCATACGCCCGATCCCAGCTTCATCCTGAACCAGCCGCCATACGACCGCGCCGAAATCGTCGTGTCCGGCGCCAACTTTGGCTGCGGCAGCTCGCGCGAAAGCGCCGTCTGGGCGTTGCGCGACTACGGGTTCCGGGTCGTCGCGGCGATCAGCTTCAACGAGACCTTCAAGCGCAACTGCATCATCAACGGCCTTGCGCCGCTTGCGGTCGCCCGGGAGGACGCGGAACGGCTCGCCGCGGACGCCGCCAGGGATCCGGACGCCGGCGTTTCTGTCGATCTGGAGGGCGGGACACTCCGCCACGGCGAGCACGGCGCGGCCATCGCGTTCCAGCTCGACCCGTTCTACCGCGCCCTGCTGACATCGGGCCGCACGGAGGACGACATGTTGGGCGCGTTGCAGGCCGACATCGATGGCCGCCGGGAGGCGCTGGTCGACGCCGGGCCGTGGCTCCGGTCAGGCGGGTTGTAGCAGGGGCGCCGCGGTTCCCTATCCATAAGCCTGCGCGTATCAGAGTGCAGCAATGAATGTATTGGACAGTGCAAAGCCGATAACAGACCGTTGAAAGTAACCGCGCGCCGAACGCGGGCTTGCAGGAGGAAACGCAGTGGACACGAAGACGAAAGTCGTCGCGGCGGTTTGGTTCTTCCAGGTGGCCAATTACCTGGACCGCGTCGCCATGAGCTTCGCCGGGCCATCGATGATGAAGTCGCTGTCCATGGACCCCGGCGCCTTCGGCATCGTGCTGTCGTCATTCGGCGTCGGTTATTTTATCTCGCAAATCCCTGGCGGGCTGCTCGCGGACCGCTGGGGCGCGCGGGCGATCATGGTGACCGGCCCCATTTTCTGGGCGCTGTTCACCGGCGCGACCGGGCTGGTTTCCACCCTGGTTGGGTTCGTGGCCGTGCGCGCCTGTTTCGGCGTCGCCGAGGGCATCTCGAACGCGTCGTGCTACAAGGTGATCGGCGACCATTTCAGCTCGCAGGAGCGCGCGCGGGCCATATCCGTCTGGGCGACCGCGTTCGCCGTGGCGCCGGCCTTTGCCGGGCCGCTGGTCGGCGCGATCCTCGGCGGCTACGGCTGGCAGGCGGTGTTCTTCCTGATGATGATCCCGGCCCTGGCCGCGGCAGTGGTGAACTACACGCTGATCCCGGCGAAGGCGGACGACTTGTCCGAGGCGGCGCAATCCGGCCACGGCGGCCACGCCTCCTTCGCCCACGTCCTGCGGCATCCCAGCCTTTGGCTGATATCGCTCAGCTATTTCGCCTTCAACATCGCCTATTGGGGCTATTTGAGCTGGATGCCGAGCTACCTGGCCATGGAGCACCATATCGACGTGAAGTCGATCGGGCTGCTGGGGGGTATTCCCTACGTCTTCGCCTTGGTCGGCATGATAATCGCGGGCTGGCTCGGCAGCGGGCCGCTGTATCGCTACCGCCCGCATCTTCTGGTGGGCATGTATCTCTGCGCCGGCCTCTCGCTTTACTTCGCCTACGTCGCCGATACGCTGGCCATGTCGCTGGCCGGCCTGTCCGCGGCGGCGTTCTTCATCTACGGCGGGTTCGGGCCGTTGGGCGCCATCTTGCTCGACCTCGCCCCGGAACGGCACCGGGCCGCCTATTCCGGCGCGGTCAGCACGGCCGGCCAGCTCGGCGGCGTCGCCGCGCCGGTGATCATCGGGTTCATGGTCAAGGCGACGGGCAGCTTCGCGGCCGGCTTCGGCTTCATGATCGTCGGCCTGTGTATTTCGGCGGCCTGCCTGCTGGCCTTGATCTCGTTCCTGCCTGCCCAGCCGCGCCCGGCCGCCGCCGGGCCAACCTACGCCCGGCAATGACCGCCATGCGCCGGACCGGGCCGAGCCACGCCATTCTTTGCATGGAATACAGAATGGGAGGTTTGCGATGAACCAGCGGCGGCAGTTCCGGACCCTGATGCAAGGGGACGACATCGTGGTGGCGCCGGGCGCTTATGACGGCGCGACGGCGATGCTGGTGCAGGCGGCCGGGTTCACGGCGGCCTACATGACCGGCGCCGGCGTCTCGTCCACCTTCGGGCTGCCGGATTACGGGTTGCTGACCTTGACCGAGATGGCCGACCGGGCCGGGCTGATGGCCGGCGCCGTCGGCATCCCGCTGATCGCCGACGCCGATACCGGCTATGGCAACGAGCTGAATGTCACGCGGACGGTGCTGGAGTTCGAGGCGCGCGGCGTCGCTGCCCTGCACATCGAGGACCAGGTGTCGCCAAAGCGCTGCGGCCACCTCGCCAGCAAGGAACTGGTGTCGCGGGAGGAATACCTGGCCAAAATCCGCGCCGCCGTCGCGGCCCGGCGCGATCCGGACTTCGTCATCATCGCCCGGACGGATGCGCGCGCGGTTTCCGGCATGGACGAAGCCTTGGCGCGGGTGAATGCGGCGCTGGAGGCTGGCGCGGATATGGCGTTCGTGGAAGCGGTCCCCTCGATCGAGGAAGCCGCCGCGGTGCCCCGGCTCGTGCACGGCCCGTGCGTGCTGAACATCGTCATCGGCGGCCTCACCCCGGAGATCGGCGTGCTGCAGGCGCAGCAGATGGGATACCGCCTGGCGATCCTCCCCGGGGTGATCCTGGGGACGATGGTGGCGCGCGTCATGGAGGCGCTGGGCGAGCTGAAGGCGACGCAGAAGCATCCGTCCGTGCCCGGCGGCCTGACGCCGGCAGCCGTGTTCAAGCTGTTCGGCGCGGAACGGTGGGACGCGCTGCGGACCCGGTTCCAAGCAGAATTCAAGACGGCTGCGGAGTGATGCGCCGCCCCAACCCAACATAACCGTCCAACATAACCGTCCAACGCAACCGCAGGAGAGCCGCTCATGGGAATGACCCTGGTCCAGAAGATCATCTCCGATCATCTCGGCGGTCAAATGGTGCAGCCCGGCGATGTGGTCATGCTGCCCTGCGACGTGGTGCTCGGCAACGACGCCTCGACCAACGCCTGCATCAGCGTGCTGCGGGACATGGGGGTCGAGCGCGTCTTCGACCCGTCGAAGATCGTGACGGTCGCCGACCATTTTGCGCCGGCCAAGGACGTGCAATCGGCCATCTTGCTGCAAACCATGGAGCGGTGGGCGAAGGCGCAGGGGGTGAAGTTCTATGCGCAGGGCCGCGGCGGCATCGAGCATACCGTGCTGATCGAGGACGGCTGGGTTGTTCCCGGGGCGGTGATCCCCGGCGGCGACTCCCACACCTGCACCTACGGCGCGCTCGGCGCGTTCGGCACCGGGGTCGGCATCACGGATCTCGCCTGCTGCATGGCGATCGGCGCGTTCTGGCAAGCCGTGCCCAATACGATCCGGGTCACATTCAGCGGGACCAAGCGGCCCTTCGTGTCCGGCAAGGACCTGATCCTCGCGGTGCTGCAACAGACCGGCGTCGCCGGCGGCACCGGCTGCGTGCTGGAGTTCGCTGGACCCGGCGCCACGGCGCTCTCGATCGACGAGCGCATGGCGGTCAGCAACATGGCGGTCGAGGCCGGCGCAGAGACGGGATTTTTCCCGGCCGACGAGACCACCCGCGCATACTTGGACGGGCGCACCGACAGGCCCTGGACCGCCGCCCGCTCGGACCCGGACGCGCAGTTCGTGAGCGAGGTGCATGTCGACCTGGATGCGCTGGGGCCGCTCGTTGCCCTGCCGCACCTGCCGGGGAACGTGGCCGCGGTGCGCGAGGCGGCGGGGCGGCGGGTCGACCAGGTCTATATCGGCAACTGCGCCAACGGCACGATGACCGATCTGCGGCAGGCCGCCGCCATGCTGCGCGGGCGCACCGTGCACGAGGGCACCCGGATGATGATCGTCCCGGCGAGCCGCCGAGTTTACCAGCAGGCGTTGGACGAGGGCCTGTTCGACGTGTTCATCGCCGCCGGGGCGATGGTGTCGACGCCGACCTGTGGCGCGTGCTTCGGCGGGCATAACGGCGTGCTGGCGCCCGGCGAGCGCGCGATCACCACGACCAACCGCAACTTCCGCGGACGCATGGGCTCGGGCGAGGCGGAGGTCTACCTGGCCAACGCCTACACCGCCGCAGCGTCCGCCATCGCCGGCGAGATCATCGACCCGCGCGAAATGGCCGGTTCTCTGGAGGCGGTGGCATGACCATCAAAGCCAAGGCGGTCATCATCGATCAGGACAACATCGACACCGACGTCCTGTATCCCGGGAAATTCCTCAATATCATCGACCCCGAGCAAACGCGCGAGCACCTGTTCGAGGGGCTCGATCCGTCGCTGCGGGACCTGCTCAAGCATGGGCCGACGGTGCTGTTCGTCGGCGAGAACTTCGGCTGCGGCTCGTCGCGCGAGCAGCCCACGATCGCGATGAAGGCGTCGCAGGTGCAATGCCTGGTCGGCAAAAGCTTCGCCCGCATCTTCGAGCGCAATGCCGTGAACGGCGGCATGCCGGCCTTCGTCAACCCGGACGCGGTGCTCGCGGCCAAGCCGGGCGCGGAGGTGGAGGTCGATCTCATGACCGGCATCGTGCGGATCGAGGGGACGGATTACCCGTCCGTGGCGATACCGCCGTTGCCGCACGCCATCATCATGGCCGGCGGCCTGGTGCCGTGGGTGCGCGCACGGCGGCAGGGCGGCGCATCGTTGCAGGACCAGCCTACCCGGTAGCTTGGAAGCATGAACGCGGTTGCCGTCGCAAGAGCGGCCAGGAGGAAGCCATGTTGACAGAACCAGCCGAGACCAACCATGAGCCGGCGTCCGCCACCCGGCAGGCGACGCCTGCGAGCCTGATCCAGGCCACGCCGTCCGCCTATGCCTATCCGTTGCTGATCAAGAACCTGCTGCACTCCGCGCTGCGCAGCGCGCCGGGCCAGGAGATCGTCTACCGCGACGTGCTGCGCTACGACTACCGCACGCTCGAGCAGCGGATCGGGCGGCTCGCCAACGGCCTCGCCGGCTTGGGGGTGAAGCCGGGCGATACCGTGGGGGTGCTGGACTGGGACAGCCACCGCTACCTGGAATGCTACTTCGCCGTTCCCAGCATGGGCGCGGTGCTGCACATGGTGAACATCCGCCTGACGCCGGAGCAGATCCTCTACACGATCAACCACGCCGACGACGACGTCCTGCTGGTCCATACGGACTTCTTGGAGATGCTGGAGGGCATCAAGGACCGGATCGAGCGGGTGAAGACGATCGTCGTCCTGTCCGACGATGGCAAGGTTCCCACGACCTCGCTCGGGATCGCAGCCGAATATGAGGCGTTGCTCGCCGCCGCCTCGCCCGCCTGTGAGTTCGCCGATTTCGACGAGAACACCCGCGCCACGACGTTCTACACCACCGGCACGACCGGGCTGCCGAAAGGCGTGTTCTTCAGCCACCGGCAACTCGTGCTGCATGCGCTGGCCACCGCGACGGCGTTTGGCTGCTCGGCGGCGCAGGGCCGGCTGCACCGGGCCGACGTCTACATGCCGATCACGCCGATGTTCCACGTCCATGCGTGGGGCCTGCCCTTCGTCGCGACCATGCTCGGGATCAAGCAGGTGTATCCCGGCAAGTATGCCCCCGACATCCTGCTCGGGCTCATCCAGGCCGAGGGCGTCACCTTCTCGCATTGCGTGCCGACGCTGCTGCAGATGATGTTGAGCAGCCCGCGCAGCGCCAGCGTCGACCTCACGCGATGGAAGGCGCTGATCGGCGGCTCGGCGCTGTCCAAGGGGCTTGCCAAGGCGGCCATGGACCGTGGCATCGACATCTGGGCGGGCTACGGCATGTCGGAGACCGGCCCGATCCTCACGGTGGCGCACCTCACGCCCGAGATGCTGGAGGGCGACGCCGACCAGCAACTGGAGGTGCGGACCAGGACGGGACGCCCGGCGCCGCTGGTCGACCTGCGGGTCGTGGACGCCGCAATGAACGACCTGCCGCATGACGGCAAGAGCGCCGGCGAGATCGTGGTGCGGGCGCCGTGGCTGACGCAGGGCTATTTGAAGGACGCCAAGAACTCCGAGGCGCTGTGGGAAGGCGGCTACCTGCACACCAGCGACATCGGCACGATCGATACGTTCGGCTATTTGCAGATCACCGACCGGTTGAAGGACGTGATCAAGACCGGCGGCGAGTGGATGTCGTCCCTGGCGCTCGAAGATATCATTTCGCAGTGCGCCGGCGTGGAGGAGGTCGCCGTCATCGGCGTGCCGGACGCGAAATGGGGAGAGCGGCCGTTGGCGATCGTCGTTGCCGAGGACGGCCTGACCGAGGACGCGGTCAAGGCGCACCTGCGCGGCTTTGCCGGGCGCGACATCATCCCGAAGTGGGCGGTCCCGGAGCGCGTCATCCTGACGGACAGGATCGACAAGACCGGCATCGGCAAGATCGACAAGAAGGCGCTGCGCACGCGCTTCGGCCAGCCGTGAAATGCCGGCGGCGGCGGCGGCGGAAATCCTGACCAAGCTTGGAGCCTAGGGACCATGAGCCGCTTCAGAAAAGCGCCGATTCCGGCCGAGACCGAAAGCCATGAGGCGGCGCAGCCCGGCATCGCCGCGCAAGCTGCCGCAGACGCCGGCGCCGCCGATGCAGGCTTCGGCCTTAATCCGCTGGTCGGGTTCGGCAGCGCCGACATGATGGCCGCATTGCGGGACATCACGCTGCATGCACTGAGGGATCCGCTCTCGTTTGCCCAGCAGCACGCCGCGTTCATCGGCAAGCTCGGCACGGCGTGGCTCGGCAAGTCCGATCTAGCGCCGAAGCCCGGCGATAAGCGGTTCGCCGACCCTGTCTGGGACAGCAACCCTTTCTACCATGGCCTCAAGCAAGCCTATTTGTCTTGGGCCGAAGCGCTGGTTACCTGGACTGACCGGGCCGGGTTCGACCAGATGAACGAGCCGCGCGTGCGGATGGCGCTCTCGCTTTTTGCGGATGCGGCTGCCCCCACGAACACCTGGCTGGGCAACCCGGCGGCGATCCGGAAGCTTTTCGAGACCGGCGGCGCCAGCGCGGTGCATGGCTTCAAGCATATGCTTGGGGACATCGCGGGGAATGGCGCCATGCCGGCCCAGGTCGACAAGACGGCATTCCGCGCCGGCGAGAACCTCGCCCTTTCCCCGGGCGCCGTCGTGTTCAGGAACGATGTGCTCGAAATCATTCAGTATGCGCCCAGCACCGGGCAGGTGCGTCGCCGGCCCTTGCTGATCGTGCCGCCGCAGATCAACAAGTTCTACTTGTTCGACATGGCGCCGGGGCGGAGCCTGATCGAGTTCCTGACCGCAGGCGGGCTGCAGGCTTTCGCGCTGAGCTGGCGCAATCCGACGGCGGAACAACGCCATTGGAACCTCGAACGCTATGTCGGCGCGCTGATCGACGCCATCGATGCCGTCCGCGAGATCACGGGCAGCGACGACATCAACCTAAGCGCCGCCTGCTCGGGCGGCATCACCGCGGCGATGCTGCTGGGGCACCTCGCAGCCCGTGGCGACCGGCGCATCAATGCCGCGACGCTCATGGTCACCGTGCTCGACACCAGCGGCGAATCGCAGCTCGGGCAGATGGCGACGCAGGAGACCATCGAAGCGGCGCGGCTCAGTTCGCGCCAGAAGGGGGTGCTGACCGGCGAGGACCTGGCGCGCATCTTCGCCTGGATGCGGCCGAACGACCTGGTGTGGAACTACTGGGTCAACAACTACCTGCTCGGCAACGAGCCGCCGGCGTTCGATGTCCTGTATTGGAACAACGACATGACGCGGCTGCCCGCGGCGCTGCACAGCGACTACCTCGACCTGTTCCTGCACAATCCCTTGCGGCATCCCGGTGCGCTCCACCTGCTCGGGACGCCGATCGACCTCTCGAAGGTCGAGTGCGACACCTTCGTCCTGGCGGGGATGACGGACCACATCACGCCGTGGCACGCCTGCTACGCGACCATGGGCATGCTGGGCGGGGCGAAGGAGTTCGTGCTGAGTTCCAGCGGCCATATCCAGAGCATCATCAACCCCCCTGGCAACCCCAAGGCCAAGTTCTACCGCAATCCGCAGCCGGCGTCCGACCCCGCCGCCTGGCTGGCGGCAGCGCAGGCGCAACCGGGGTCGTGGTGGGCCTATTGGCGGGACTGGCTCGTCGCGCGCGCCGGCGAACAGAAGCCTGCGCCGCCAACGCTCGGGAGCCGGCGGCACTTACCCGGCGCAAAGGCCCCGGGCGCCTACATTTTCGAGCGCTGAGGCACGCCGATGGACCAGATACCAAACCCCGCAAGCGAAACGGTCACGCGCGATGTCGATATCGACGGGCAGCGGCTGCACGTCGTCGTCCGGCCGGGCGACCCCGAGCACTGGCCGCTGCTCCTGCTCAACGGCATCGGCGCCAACCTCGAGCTGCTGCAGCCTTTCGTCGACCGGCTTGACCGCGGCATCGAGACGATCCTCGTCGACCTGCCGGGCGCGGGCCAGTCCCCGGCGCCGAGCATCCCCTACCGGCCGCGCGGCCTGGCGAAGCTCCTGGCCCGGCTGCTCGATGAGCTGGCCTATCCGGTGGTGGACGTGCTCGGCATCTCGTTGGGTGGCGCCATCGCGCAGCAGTTCGCCCGGCAATGCCCGGAACGCTGCCGGCGGCTCGTCCTGGTCAGCACCGGCACCGGGGCGATCATGGTGCCCGGCGGCCTGCCCGTCCTGCTCAAGATGGCGACCCCGCGCCGCTACAGCGATCCGTCCTACATGGCCGAGATCGCGCCGGACATCTACGGCGGACGCATCCGCGCCGACCCCAGCCTCATCACCAGCCATGTCGGCTCCATGCGGCTCGGGCGGTCGCTCGGCTATTACTGGCAGCTCCTGGGCATCACCGGCTGGACCAGCATCCACTGGCTGCATCGCCTGCGGCAGCCGACGCTGATCCTCTCGGGGACGGACGACCCGATCGTGCCGCTGATCAACGCGAAGATCATGGCCCGGCTGATCCCGAACGCCCGGCTCCACGTGTTCGATGATGGGCATTTGGGCCTGCTCACGTCCGCGGACACGCTAGCGCCGGTGATCCAGCAGTTCCTGGCCGACGACGCGCCGGAAGCGCAGGCCGCCACGGCCGCATCCGCAACTTAAAGGGGGACAAAGCATGTCGGCGCAGCACGACACCGGGGCGAGCCGGGCACAGGCTGGCAAGGGTCCCGCGCACCCGCCCGCCGAAACCGGCGACTTCTACCGCATCGCCGACATGCTCGGAGCCGAGGACCAGGCCCTGCTCCGGCGCGTGCGGGCGTTCATGGAGGAGAAGGCCGCGCCGGTCATCACGCACTACTGGGCCCAAGCGGAATTTCCCTTCGAGCTGATCCCGGGCTACGCGGCGCTGGGCATCGCCGGCGTGGGCTACAACGGCTATGGCTGCGCGGGGCGGAGCGCGTTGCTGGACGGGTTTGCCATGCTGGAGCTCGCCCGCATCGATTGCTCGATCGCCACCTTCCACGGCGTGCACAGCGGCCTTGCCATGGGTTCGATCTACCTATGCGGCTCCGAGGAGCAGAAGCAGCGCTGGCTGCCGGCGATGCAGCGCTGCGACAAAATTGGCGCGTTCGCGTTGACGGAGCCTGAGGTCGGTTCGGCCGTGGCGCGCGGGCTCAAGACCAGTGCGCGGCGCGACGGCGACAGTTGGATCCTCGACGGCGAGAAGGCTTGGATCGGCAATGCCACCTTCGCCGACGTGACCGTGGTCTGGGCGCGCGACGTTGCGGACCAGCAGGTGAAGGGCTTCCTCGTCGAGAAAGGCACGCCGGGTTTCACGACCGAGAAGATGGAGCGGAAGATTGCGCTCCGGGCCGTGCAGAACGCGCGGATCAGGTTCGAGGACTGCCGGGTGGACGAGGCGAACCGCCTGGCCGACGCCCGGTCGTTCAAGGACACGGCGCGCGTGCTGCGCATGACCCGCGCCGGCGTCGCCTGGGAGGCAGTGGGCTGCGGCCAAGGCGCCTATGAGCACGCGCTGCGCTACGCGACCGAGCGTCAGCAGTTCGACCGTCCGATTGCGCAGTTCCAGTTGGTCCAGGACCTGCTGGTACGCATGTTGGGCAACGTGACGGCGTCCAAGTGCCTGGTCATGCGTCTGTCGCAGATGCAGGACGCCGGCAAGATGGATGAGGAGCATGCCTCGCTCGCCAAGGCGTTCTGCACCGTGCGGATGCGTGAGACCGTCGGCTGGGCGCGCGAGCTGATGGGGGGCAACGGCATCCTGCTGGACTACAATGTCGGACGCTTCGTAGCGGATGCCGAGGCGATCTATTCGTATGAAGGCACGCGGGAAATCAACACGCTCGTGGTTGGGCGCGCGATCACCGGCCTCGGCGCATTCGTTTGAGGTTTGGGCGGATCAAACCGCCTTTGACGCTGTGACTTTGTTTGTTGGATGCAACCGGAACTGAAAAAATCCGGGATGGAGGGACACAATGAAAGCAAGCGCGCAGCGCTGTTGCCGGATCATGTTTACAATATTGCTGGCCGCCGCCGCCGCACCGGCGTTCAGCCAAGAATACCAGTTGGGCGACGTGCACATCAGCCTTCACGGCGCCGCGGACTACGGCACCGCCATCCGCACCAACGATGTCGACCCGCAACTGGTCACGATCCCAAACGCCAAGGTGCTTGGCATCCGGTCGGTGGGGAACACGCGCAACAGCGACGACGGCGAGCTGAACTTCCGCAAGCCCGGCGAGGCCGTATCCACCGTCCTGAAAGGTTGGGTCTCGCTCGAAGCCCGGTATCACGACCTCGGCGTCTTTGTCCGTGGCAAGGGCTGGTATGACTTTACGTTGTCGGACCACGCGGTGCCCTGGGGCAACTACCCGAACGGCTTGACATCGAATACGACGCTTTCCGACCGCGGCTTCGACAGCCGGGCGAAATTCTCCGGCGCGGCGTTGCAGGAGGCGTATGTGTTTGGCGGGACCGACATCGCCGGCCATCGGCTCGACGTGCGCGTCGGCAACCAGCTCATCCCCTGGGGCCTCCCGAGCGTGTTTCCTGGCGGCTTGTCGGTCCTGAACCCCATCGACATACCAGCGCTTCGCCGTCCGGGCGCATTCGCCGAAGAAACCCCGATCCCGTTCCCGGCCGTTTTTGCCCGCATCGCTGCGACCCCGAAACTGGCCATCGAGGGGTTCTGGCAGTTCGGCGAGGGACGCAACGCCTATGATGGATGCGGGACCTTCTACGCGTCGGATTATTTCCCGCAGGGCTGCAATTACGTCCTGGTCGGCGGGTCCTTCGCATCGCCGGATCCGGTGCTTCTGCGGCAAGGCGCCTTCATCACCCGGGCGCCTACGCCGGGTAATTCCGAGGTGGGTCAAGGCGGCATTGGCGCCAAATATACGGTTGACCAGTTGAACTCCGAGTTCGGCGCATACTATGCCCACTACAATTCCCGCAACGCGCTGCCGGAGATTACCCGCACCTTCCGCACCTCGGCCGCGGTTCCGTTCATCACCGGCAATCGCGACGGGGGAAATCCGGTCTTTCGCACCGTGTATGTCCCCGACGTCGACTTGCTCGCCGTGAACTGGCAGGCGAGGCTTCCAAGCAAGACGACTTTGGCCGCCGAGTATGTTTTCCGGCCTAACCAGCCGATCGGGCTGCCGGCGGGCGAGGAACTCACTGCCGCCGTTTCTGCATCCGCTCCCAGCCAGCTCAGGGCGTCTTTCAACACGCTGCCGCCGGGCGCGTTCTACCAGGGCTACGACCGCCATGAGACCGGTTCCTTCAGCGTTGCGGCGGCACAGCAGTTCGAACACGTGGCCGGCGCCAGGACCGCGATCCTCGGTGCAGAATTCGGCGCTCGGCAGGTCTATGACCTTCCCGACCCGAACGTGCGCCGGTACCTGCGGGCGGATACGTTTGGAAGCGGCCCGGTCAAAGGGGTCTGCCTCCCACCGGCGCCGGGCGTGCTTTACACCGGCTGCACGTTGAGCGGCTTCGTGACGAAGTTCGCCTGGGGCTTCCGGCTTCGGGGCTCCCTCGCCTACACCATCGAGTCCGTGCCCGGTCTCGATGTCATTGCCACGGCCAGTTATGGCAAGGACATCTCCGGCTGGTCGTATGACGGAACCTTCAACCAAGGGCGAAACGTCGCCGCCGTGGGGGTTCGTAGCGAATACAAAAAGAGCTATTTCGGCGAGATCGTCTACGCGCCCACCTGGGGAGGCGCCTTCAACGCCAGCCGCGACCGGTCGGTCGTGCTGGCGTCCATCGGGGCCAGGTTCTAAAGCAAACCCTGCGCCGTATGGTATATGCTTGCCCATGCGGTTAGGGTCGGTCGATGAATGCCAGCGCCAAGCAACGTGCTATCGAGACCGCGTTGGATGCGGCGTTGGTGGCCTGCGCGCGCAAGGGGCTGTTGCTGACGGAACTCCGGCGCCGAGTCCTCGGCCTTATTCTTGAGGCCGACGGCCCATTGACGGCGTATCAGTTGCTGGCCCGCCTGAAAGAGACCCGCGCGAATGCGACGCCGCCCACGGTGTATCGGGTGCTCGATTTCCTGGTGCAGCAGCATTTGATCCACAAGGTGGAGCGCTTGAACGCGTTCATTCCCTGCACCGAGGCCGACCATCATCACGAGCATCCCGTGCAATTCCTGATCTGCCGGCAGTGCGGCAGCGTGGCCGAGATCGAGGACCGTGGCGTGTCGGAAGCCCTGGAGCACGCGGCCGGGCTGAAAGGCTTCCATCCCGGCAACGCGGTGGTCGAGCTGGACGGGACGTGTGCCGCTTGTTTCCGTCCGACCTAGATCAGCCGCCGTCGCCGTCCGGCATGACTGGTCAGGGGGCGAGGCTGTAGCGGATCGGCAGCGTGATCGAGAGATGATCCGGCGCCGGGGCCGGCGGCGCGGGGAGACGCGATCCACGCAGCAACGCGGCCGCCGCTTCGTCCAGCATGGGAAATCCTGAGCTGCGGACGAGGGAGACCTCGGTCACTGTGCCGCCGCGGTCCATGGTGAAGCGCACGACCACCCGGCCCTCCACGCCGTCGCGGCGCGCGGCTTCGGGATAGGTTTTATGCCCCTGCAGCCAAGCGGCCAGAGCGCCGCGCCAGGCGCCGCCCGCATCGGCTGCCGGGGAGGCGGATGGGGCTGCCGCGTTGGCGGGTGGCGCAGCCGCTTCCGGCGATGGCCGCTCACCCCCGTCCGGTTTGCGGCCAGGCTGCTGGGGGCGAACTGATGCTGGAAGCGATGGCGGCTTTGCCCGCGGCGTCTGCCGAACGGGCGGCGGCGCCGGCCGGCTTGGCGTTTGTGGGGCCACCGGGGACGGCATTGGGACCGGCGCCGGAGTGGGAGGAGGGGCTTCCGCCCGGGGCGGCGGGGGCGGCGGTGGCTCAGGGTCCGCGGTAACGGCGGCCTCCGGCTCGGGTGCGGCCTCGATTGTTGCAATCTCCGACGCTGGAGGCGGCAGCGTCTCAAGCGTGACCTCGATCGGCTGGTCCGGGAGAGCCTCCGGAGTTGGTTGCCTGATCTGCAGAACACCCGTCAGCAGCGCGGCGTGAAGGGCCAAAGCCAGTGCAGTGGCTTGCAGCGTCCTTGACGGCTGCGCCGAGCCCGCTGGCATGGCTCGGGCCAAGCCGGCCTGAGCCTCGCCAGCGAGCGCCGGGTTCAAGCGGGGTGGCGGCCGCCGCAGCTTAGTTGACATTATAGCGTTGCATGTCACCGTATATTATATCGTATCTGCCGGCTGTGGCAATGCGTGCTGCCGGGAACCAACCGCATGAAAACTCGCACCGCCCTGTTGCTGACGACAATCCTGGGTGTCTCGTCCGTCACCACAGTGTCCGCTGCTGGCCCCGGGCCGGCGGCCACCCCGGCGCCAAGGGTGCATTTGGGCGCCGGCACGGACGACGCGGGCGGCCCGGAGCTGACGCTGCCAGACCTCGATGTCGTCAGCCGCAAGCTGGACCAGGCGCGCAGCCAACTGCAGCCCAACCTCGGCGCCACGACGTACAGCTTCAGCCGAGGAACCATCGAAGCCCTGCCGCAGGGCGACAACGCGCCGCTGAACCAGACGCTGCTGCAGGCGCCCGGCGTGGCGCAGGACAGCTTCGGCCAAATCCACGTCCGCGGCGACCATAACGAGGTGCAGTTCCGCCTTGACGGCGTGCAGCTTCCCGAGGGCCTGGCCGTGTTCGGCCAAACGCTCCAGACCCGCTTCGCCCATTCGTTGTCCTTGATCACCGGGTCGCTGCCGGCCCAGTACGGCTTCAACACGGCGGGCGTGGTCGACATCACCACCAAATCGGGCCGCACCGACCCCGGCGGCGAGATCTCCATCTACGGCGGCGCGCGGGACTACTTCCAGCCGAGCATCACCTTCGGCGGCAGCACAGGCGCCATAGACTACTTCTACACCGGCGACTTCCTGCACAGCCGGGTCGGCATCGAGAACCCGACGGGCAAATTCAACGCGGTCCACGACCTGTCGAACCAGGCCCACGGCCTCGCGCACATCTCCGGGCTGATCGACGCCACGACGCGGATCAGCCTGCTGGCCGGCTATTCCAACGAGTTCTTCCAAATACCGAACAACCCTGGCCAGTCACCCTCGATGGGCCTGTCGGTCAACGGCCTCGGCGATTTCAACAGCTCAACCCTGACGCAGCACCAGCGCGAGATCACGGACTTCGGCATCCTGTCGCTGCAGAAGCAGTGGGGCGCGCTGGACGTGCAGACCTCCGTGTTCACCCGTTACAGCAGCCTGTATTACACGCCGGACCCGATCGGCGACTTGCTGTTCAACGGCGTGTCGCAAACCGCCGCCAGGTCGCTGCTGTCGACCGGCGAGCAGACGGATGCCAGTTGGCGGGTGAACGAGCGGCACACGATCCGCGCCGGGTTCCAGGTGCTGGGCGAGCGCAACGTGTCCCGGACTGATTCGCTGCTGCTTCCCGCGCTTGGCGGATTGGGCGGAAGCCTGCAGGGCGGCGGGATCAGCTCCACCATACAGCCGGCCGGCGGCACGACGCCCGCGTCCGACAGCCCGTTCAACATCCACGACGGCAATGGCAAGACCGGGACGCTGTTCGGCGTCTACGTGCAGGACGAATGGCGGGTGACGCCGAAGCTCACGATCAATTACGGACTGCGTTTTGACCAGGTGAACGAATACACCAACGAGAACCAGGTCAGCCCGCGCATCAATGCCGTCTGGCGTCCGTTCGAGGGCACGACGGTGCATGGCGGCTACTCGCGGTATTTCACCCCGCCGCCCTTCGAGCTGGTGTCCGGCAACACGGTCAACCAGTTCGCCGGCACCTCGGCGGCGCCGGAGGTGACGCGGAACAGCACGGTGAAAGCCGAACGCGACAACTACTTCGATGCCGGCATCGACCAGGTGATCCTGCCCGGCCTGCGCGTGGGCGTGGATGGCTATTACAAAGATGCCCACAACCTGATCGACGAGGGGCAGTTCGGCGCACCGGTCATCCTGACCGCGTTCAACTACCGCAAAGGCCAGGCCGGCGGCGTCGAGTTCAGCGCGTCGTATGACCACGGGCCGCTGTCGATGTATGGGAACGCCGCGTATTCCCGCGCAATTGGCAAGGGCATCGTCTCGTCCCAGTTCAACTTCAGCGCGGCCGATTTGCAGTATATCAGCGGACGCTGGATTCACCTCGACCACGACCAGCGCTGGACCGGCTCGGCAGGCGCCGCATACACCTTGTTCGAGGGCACGCGTGCGCCGGCGCGGCTGTCCGCCGACCTGCTGGTGGGCAGCGGCCTGCGTGCCAGCACTGCGGACGTGCCGAACGGCCGCGCCTTGCCGGGCTATTACACGTTCAATCTGTCGGCGGTGCAGACGATCAAGACCGGCTACATCGGCCAGACGCAGCTCCGCCTGGACGTCATCAACCTGCTGGACCGCAAATACGAGATCCGCGACGGAACCGGCGTAGGCGTCGGCGCGCCGCAGTTCGGCCTGCGGCGCACGATACTCGCCGGCGTCGCGCAGCGGTTTTGACCATCGGCAAGGACCGGCCGTCACTCGGCGAGCGGGAGGGGGATGGTCGTCAGCACGGCCATGGGACGGCTCCAGGTTGAAGCGGATGGCGTAGTCGTGCTGCTCGTCGGTTTCGTCGAACAGGGTCAGCCACTTGTCCCCTTGCGCCCGGTGGAGCCGCCGAGCTCGAAGCGGCGCCCTGGACTGCCCGTGGCGTCCGGCTGCCGGTCGGGGCGCAGCCGAAGCCGGACAGGACCGGTGCGCAACCCCGCCCTCTCAGGCGCCCTCGGGTTCCCCTCGTATTTGCGCCGCGGCCATGCGCACGATCGTCACAAAAGCTTCCAAGGGCGCATCGCTCGGATCGGCTCGCTGATCGATCACATAATCCAGCGTTCCGAGTTGCGGCAGGCCAAGATCGGGCGGAAGCTCCTGCAGATGCGGCGGCACGAAGTGGCGGCCGAACGCAGCAATGCCGAGGCCAGCCTCGACGGCGGCGACGATGCCGAGCAAGCCGGTGCTCT
The DNA here is from genome assembly GCA_965277495.1 of Acetobacteraceae bacterium. Taxonomy (GTDB): domain Bacteria; phylum Pseudomonadota; class Alphaproteobacteria; order Acetobacterales; family Acetobacteraceae; genus CAHJXG01. The sequence goes on from OZ255824.1 coordinate 1,105,212, forward strand.
GCGTCACGATGCTCCAACGCCGCCCACCGTTTTGCAGGGCCGCCAATGTCAGGTCCCGCGTCTCGCTAGGCGCCGGGTAGGTGGCGAGAGGCACACTGCCGGCTTCACCGATCGCCTCCGGACGCCCGACCCAAACGAGCGGCTCCCGCCAGAGCAAGCCGCCTTTCTTTCGGCCTGGCAGCCGTTTCGCGACGACCACGTCCAGGTCACCGGCATCGAGGGCGTTGAGCAGGCTCGTACTGAGGCCGGTCTCGAAGGTAAGCTCAAAGCGTGGATGCTGCTTCTGGAATACGGCGAACACGCTGGCGAGCTTGGCCGTAGCGAAGTCCTCGACGACACCGAGGCGAAGCGAGCCGTTCAGGGGCGGTTCCGAGAATTGGCGCCTTGCTTGGTCGGCCAGCGCGAGCATCGAACGGGCGTAGATCAGCGTCGCCTCGCCGGCCTGCGTCAGCTTAACGCCGCGGCCATGACGCTCCAGCAGAGTGCGTTCGAGCCGCGTCTCGAGCCGCTGGACTTGTTGGCTGACAGAGGACTGCGCGAGGCCGAGCGTTTCCGCGGCTTTGGTGAAACTGCCGGTGCGAGCCACTGCCTCGAAGGCCCGCAACTGGACGAGATCAAAGGGGTCGACAGTCATCACGTTCTCCGATAGCAGCCAATGTGTTTTGCGATAGTAGATAATACGTCCGCGATGCAGGCAATTAGCGTAAAAGCGAGCCGACACCCAAGTGCTCGCAGGATTTTCCTGACGCAAACCGGTCAAATTGGCTGAATTTCCATACAGGTTACTTGGACCAGGCGACCACACGCCGAACGTCGCAGCAAGATCGCGATAGCTCAAATCGCCGGGCTCACGTTACCGCCGCACCACTAACGGAGCCGCAACGCCTTTGTGCGAGGCCGCCGACCGATCCGAACGCCGCCTTGATCGTTTGCGCTCCGCAGTCGACGGGAGCGCCCGCCCGGCAAATTTGATGACGCCGCAATAATCACCCCACCTCCCGGAGAAACCACGATGGACCAAAATGTCACCCATGCTGGCCTGGCCGGCGCCGCGCTGCTCAACGACCCGATCCACACCAAGGATACAGCCTTCAGCGCCGCGGAGCGCAAGGCGCATAGGCTGGAGGGCCTCCTGCCCCATTCGGTCGAGACGCTGGACCGGCAGTTCGAGCGCGCCATGCTCCAGTTTGACCAAAAAGACTCCGACATCGAACGCTACGTCTACCTGACGAGCCTGAGCGACCGGAACGAAACGCTGTTCTACCGCGTCATCATGTCCGACCCGAAACGCTTCGTCCCCATCGTCTACGACCCGACCATCGCGGAAGCGTGCCTGAAATTCGGTCATATCTATCGCCGGGCAAAGGGCATGTACGTCTCCATCGACATGCGTGGCCGGGTGGCCGAGGTGCTGCGCAATTGGCCAATCCCTGACGTGCACACCATCTGCGTCAGCACCGGCGGACGCATCCTCGGGCTGGGCGACCTCGGCACCGACGGCATGGGCATCCCGATCGGCAAGCTGCAGCTCTACACAGCCTGCGCCGCCGTGCCGCCGGACGGGATGCTGCCGATCCTGCTCGACATCGGCACCACCAACGCGGGCTACCGGGCCGACGCGCTCTATCTCGGCCTGCGCCAGCTCCCGCCATCCGACGAGGAACTCAACAGCTTCGTCGACGAGTTCGTGGCGGCGGTGCAAGAGGTGTTCCCCGGCTGCTGCATCCATTTCGAGGACTGGAAGGGCACCGACGCGCTGCGGATGCTGGACCGCTACCGCGACAAGATCCTTTGCTACAACGACGACATCCAGGGCACCGCGTCCGTCACCATCGCCGGGTTGATCACGGCGCTGGAGATCAAGGGCGAAGAGCTGGTCGATCAGAAGTATCTGTTCCTCGGCGCTGGCTCGGCGGGCCTTGGCATCGGCAACCTGATTGCCTCGGCGATGATGGCCAAGGGCCTTTCGGAGAAGGACGCCCGCGGCCGCATCAGCATGATGGACATCAACGGCCTAATCGAGCCGTCGCGCAAGGACCTGAACCAGTGGCAGAAATCCTACGCCCACGAGGCTGAGCCGACCAAGGACCTCGTGAAGGTGATCGAAACGTTCAAGCCGACCGTCCTGATCGGCGTCAGCACGTCGGGCGGCGCCTTCACGCAGGCCGTGGTCGAGGCGATGTGCAAGCTGTCTGCGCGGCCCATCATCTTCCCGCTCAGCAACCCGACCGACAAATGCGAGGTGCTGCCCGGCAAGGCCTACGAGTGGTCCAAGGGCGCGGTGCTGTATGCGTCCGGCGTGCAGTTCGACGACGTGACCTACCAGGGCAAGACCTACCATCCCGGCCAGGCCAACAACTTCTACATCTTCCCCGCGGTCGGCCTCGCCACTTATTGCGCCAAACCCTCCCGGCTGACCGACGATTGCTTCATCGCCGCCGCCGAGGCCAGCGCCGACCAGGTCGGCGACGACCTGCGGAACAAGGGCATGCTGTTTCCGTCGCAGGCGAACATTCTGGAAACCGAGATCACGACCGCGGTCCGGGTGGTCGAGTTCATGTTCGACAAGGGACTCGCCACCGTGGAGCGGCCAAAGGACATCCGCGCCTTCGTCGAGAGCAAGCTTTATAAGCCAAGCTACGCCGGGGAGGCCTGACGGTGTTCGGCATGGCCAAGGGCCACGCGTTGCAGGACCTGCCGATCGGCATCGATGCACAGGGGGAGCGCACCGAAACGGACAGCATGGGCAGCGTGAAGGTCCCGGCAGACCGCTACTGGGGCGCCCAAACCCAACGCAGCCTGATCCATTTCTCGATCGGCAACGACCGCATGCCGAAGGAGGTCTATCACGCCTATGGGTTGGTGAAAAAGGCGGCGGCGCTGGTCAACCAGGCGGACGGGCGGCTCCCGGACTGGAAGGCGGCGGCGATCGTGCACGCGGCGGACGAGGCTATCGCGGGCAAGCTCGATGAGGATTTCCCGCTGTATGTCTGGCAGACGGGATCGGGCACCCAGTCCAACATGAACATCAACGAGGTGGTGTCGAACCGTGCCATCCAACTGCTCGGCGGCGAGCTGGGCAGCAAGGCGCCGGTGCATCCGAACGACGACGTCAACATGGGGCAGTCGAGCAACGACACCTTCCCGACCGCGATGAATGTCGCCGCGGTCAAGGAGCTGGACGACCACTTGCTGCCGCAGCTCGACGCATTGGCGAAGTGCATCGAGGTGAAGTCGGCCGATTGGCAGGACGTGGTCAAGATCGGCCGCACCCACTTGGAAGATGCGGTTCCCTTGACCGTGGGGCAGGAGTGGTCGGGCTACGCCCATCAAATCCGCGACGCGATGGCGGACGTCAGGCATGCGCGTGCCGGGTTGATGGAATTGGCCATCGGCGGCACGGCGGTGGGCACGGGGTTGAACGCGCCGCCGGGCTTCAGCGTGAAGGTGGCGGCCAAGATCGCCGAACTGACGGGTCAGCCCTACGTCACTGCGCCCAACAAGTTCGCCGCCCAGGGCTCGCTGGACGCGATGGTCCGGGCCAACGCGTCGCTGCGGGGGGTCGCGGTGGCGCTGATGAAGATTGCCAACGACATGCGCTGGCTGGCCTCCGGCCCGCGCTGTGGGTTTGGCGAGCTGCTGCTGCCCGAAAACGAGCCCGGCAGCTCCATCATGCCCGGCAAGGTCAACCCGACGCAGTGCGAGGCGATCGTCATGATCGCGATCCAGGTGATCGGCGACGACAACGCGGCCGCGATCGCCGGCAGCCAGGGCAATTTCGAGCTGAACGCGATGCGTCCGATCATCATCAACAACTTCCTGCACTCGGCACGCATCCTCGCCGACGGGTCGGAAAAGTTCCGGCTCTACTCGGTCGAGGGCACCAAGCTCAACGAGAAGCGGATCGCGAAGTATGTCGAGGAATCGGTCATGCTGGTGACCGCGCTCAGCCCGGTGATCGGCTACGACAAGGCGTCCAAGATCGCGCACATGGCGATGGACGACGACCTCACGCTCAAGCAGGCCGCGGTCAAGTCGGGCGACATCAGCGAGAAACAGTTCGACGAGGTAGTGGACGCCCGCAAGATGGTCGGCGACGGCGTCGCCGGGGCCTGACCGGCGCGCCGCAATCCCGCAGGACACGAGGACGCCCATGAGCAAGACGAACGTTGCCGAACTCATCATCCAGGCGCTGCACCAGGCCGGGGTCGAACGGATGTATGGCGTTGTGGGCGACAGCCTCAATGCCGTGACCGAGGCATTGCGCAAGCAAGGGACCATCGACTGGATTCATACCCGCAACGAGGAAGCGGCGGCGTTCGCGGCGGGGGCGGAGGCGCACTTGACGGGGTCGCTCGCGGTATGCGCCGGCAGTTGCGGGCCGGGCAACCTCCACCTCATCAACGGGCTGTTCGACTGCCATCGGTCCCGAGTCCCGGTGCTCGCCATCGCCGCGCAGATCCCAAGCGCCGAGGTCGGACGCGGCTATTTCCAGGAAACCCATCCACAGAACCTGTTCCAGGAATGCAGCCACTTCTGCGAACTCATCTCCACCCCTGAGCAGCTCCCAGGCGTGCTGGAGCGGGCGATCCGCACTGCAGTGGGGGAGCGGGGCGTGTCGGTCATCGTGGTGCCCGGCGATATCGGGATGATGACGGTCCCGGACGCGGCCAGGCTGTCGCCATCGCTGGTCCCGGCCCCGCCGCTGGTCCGCCCGCGTGACCGGGAGCTGGATGAACTCGCCAAGATGCTGAACGAGCGGGCGCGCGTGACGCTGCTGTGCGGGCGCGGCTGCTTCGGGCAGCATCAACCGCTGATGCGGCTCGCCGATGCGCTGAAATCACCGATCGTGCACGCGCTGGGCGGCAAGGAGGGAGTCGAGTGGGACAACCCGTTCGATGTCGGCATGACCGGGCTGATCGGCTTCAGCTCCGGCTACCACGCCATGATGGACTGCGACATGCTGCTGATGCTGGGGACGGATTTTCCGTACCGGCAGTTCTACCCGACGGACTCCAAGATCGCCCAGGTGGACCTGCGCGCGTCGAACCTGGGCAAGCGCTGCCGGCTCGACCTTGGCCTCGTCGGCGATGTCGGCGCGACCATCGAGGCGTTGCTGCCGCGGCTGGAGCCCAAGACGGACCGGGCGCATCTCGACGACAGCCTGTCGAACTACGTCAAGGCGCGCGAGGGACTGGACGAGCTCGCCACGAGCCGTCCTGGGCACAAGCCGATGCACCCGCAGTTCGTGGTCAAAACGATCAGCGAGCTCGCGTCCGACGACGCCGTGTTCACCTGCGACGTCGGCGAGCCGACGATCTGGGCGGCGCGCTACCTGAAGCTGAACGGCAAGCGGCGGCTGATCGGGTCGTTCAATCACGGCTCCATGGCCAACGCCATGCCGCAGGCGATCGGCGCCCAGGCGGCGTATCTCAACCGACAGGTCGTCTCGTTGTCCGGCGATGGCGGCTTCGCGATGCTGATGGGCGACCTCTTGACCTTCGTGCAGCATAAGCTGCCGGCGAAGATCGTCGTGTTCAACAACGGCGTGCTCGGCTTCGTGGCGATGGAGATGCAGGCGGCCGGGTTCCTGGAGACGGGCGTCAACCTGGACAACCCGGACTTCGCGGCAATGGCGAGCGCGGCCGGGTTCTTCGCCAGGCGGGTTGAGGACCCAGCGGACCTCGCCGACGCGGTAAGGGCCGTGCTCGACCATGACGGCCCGGCGCTGCTCGACGTGGTCACCGCCAAGCATGAGCTGTCGATGCCGCCCACAATCGGCATCGAGCAGATGAAGGGGTTCTCGCTCTGGGTCGCCAAGGCGGTGCTGGACGGACGCGGCAGCGAGGTTCTCGACCTGGCCCGCACCAACCTGTTCCGCTGAGCGGCACGGCTACGGCGAATACAAGGAGAGACGGGATGCGCGTTGGACTGTTCGTTCCATGCTACGTCGACGCCTTTGAGCCCGACGTCGGCATCGCGACGCTTGAACTGCTCGAACGGTTCGGGCTTGAGGTGGACTACCCGTACGACCAGACCTGCTGCGGGCAGCCGATGACCAACACCGGTTGCCATGCGGAATCCGCGGCGACGGAGGCGCTGTTCGTCAAGAACTTCGCGCCCTACGACTATGTGGTTGGCCCGTCCGGCTCGTGCGTCCACCAGGTGCGCTACAACCTCGATGCCATCGAGCAAACCGACGAGGTGAAGCAGGTCCGCGCCAAGACGTTCGAACTGGTCGAGTTCCTGCACGACATCCTGAAAGTCGATGCGTTCCCCTGGGCCGAGTTCCCGCACAAGGTGGCGCTGCACAACAACTGCAACACGCTGCGCGGCCTTAATATCGCCAGCATGTCGGAGCTGCGGGAAGACTATTTCTCCAAGCCGCTCGATTTACTGAAAAAGGTCCGCGGCATCGAGTTCGTGGAGCTGGCGCGCCCTGACGAATGCTGCGGGTTCGGCGGCACGTTCTCCGTGTTCGAGGAGGGCGTTTCGGCCAAGATGGGGCACGACAAGGTCCGCGACCAAATGCAGAGCGGGGCGCAATACGTCACTTCGTCCGACAGCTCGTGCCTGATGCATCAGCAAGGCTGCGCCGACCGGGCCGGGATTGCGGTCAAGCACATCCACATCGCGAAAATCCTCAACGGGGCACGGGCATGATCGGGACACGGGCATGAGCGAGGCCGCACCGATGCTGAATATCGAACTGCGTCATCCAGGGCCGGCCGAGGGCGCCACCCGCAACGGACGCCGCCTGGACCACGCCGAGGGCACGTCGCAGCCGATGTCCTCCGGCGCGCCCGAGCCGGAGCCGCGCTTTCGCAGCGTCAACGACAAGCGCATCGTCGACCAAAGCGCGGCGGCCAACCGCTTCATGGCCGCGACCGAGCACGAGAAGATGCACGACGAGCGGCTCTGGGACATGCGCCAGAAGCGTGACCGGGAGATGCACGGCATTCCCGAATGGGAGGAGCTGCGCGCGCTCGCGTCGATGATCAAGGAGCATACGCTCACCCATCTCGACGAATACCTGAACCAGTTCGAGACGAACGCGCGGGCCAACGGCATCCACGTGCATTGGGCGAAGGACGGGGCCGAGCACAACACGATCGTGCTCGGCATTCTGCGCGATCACGGCGCCAAGCGGCTGATCAAGAGCAAGTCCATGCTGACGGAGGAATGCAACTTCCGCGAGTTCATGGCCGAGCAAGGGGTCGAGGTCATCGAGACCGACTTGGGCGAGCGTATCCAGCAGCTCGACGGCGAGGCGCCCAGCCACGTCGTCGTCCCGGCCGTGCATAAGCTGCGGTCCGACGTGGCCCGGGTGTTCGCCGAGAAGCTGGGGTCGGACCCCGACTCGCGCGACGTGCATTACCTCAGCGCGCAGCAGCGGGAGGCGACCCGTCCGCTCATCCTGTCGGCCGATGCCGGCATGACCGGCGCGAACTTCGCCGTGGCCGAGACCGGGACCTTCGTCGTGTGCACCAACGAGGGCAACGCCGACCTTTCGGCCAACACCCCTCCCCTGCACATCGCCTCGATCGGCATCGAGAAAGTCATTCCGCGCCTGGACCACTTGGCCGTGCTGGTGCGGCTGCTGTCGCGCAGCGCGCTCGGCTCGCCGATGACGCAATACACCTCCCACTTCCGCGGACCCCGCAAGGGTGGCGAGATGCATGTCGTGCTGGTGGACAACGGACGCTCCGAGCGGCTGGGCATGGAGAAGTTCTGGACCTCGTTGAAGTGCATCCGCTGCGGCGCCTGCATGAACACATGCCCGGTGTTCCGGCGCAGCAGCGGGCTTAGTTATGGCGCGACCTACGCCGGGCCGATTGGGGTGATCATCGACCCGACGTTCAACGCCAAGAAGTACAGCAAGCTTCCGTTCTCCTCCACGCTGAACGGCAGTTGCACCAACGTCTGCCCGGTCAAGATCAACATCCACGAGCAGATCGCCGACTGGCGCAAGGTGATGTCGGAGACGCACGAGCTGCCGTTGCTGAAAAAGGCGATGATGAAGGCGGCCGGGGCGCTGCTGTCCAGCCCGAAGCTGTATCGCGCGGCGCTGCCGATGGCCGACAGCGCGTTGCGGCATTTGCCGCGCTTCGTGGTCTATAACCGCCTGAACACCTGGGGCCGCGGGCGCGAAATGCCGCCTGCGCCGCAGCAAACGTTCCACCAATGGCATCGCGAGCATCGGGGGACCAAGCCGTGAGCAGCCGTGATGCCATCCTCGCCTCCATCCGGGCGCATCTGCCAAAGCTGGAGCGGCCCGAGCCGCTGGTGCCGCTGTTCGACGACGCGACGCCGCCGGACCTGCTGGCTGCGTTCGGGCACATGCTGGAGCAGATGGGAGGCGAGATGCTGAAGCCTGATCCGGGCGACGCGCTGGCTCCCGTGCGGGCCAAGCTCAAGGATGCCAAGGTGGTCTGTTCCCAGGCGCCGGAAATCAAGGGCAACAGGGAACTCGGTGCCGACACGAAGCCCACCGACCTGGCCGACGTGGATTATGGCGTCGTGCGGGCAGCGTTCGCCGTAGCGGAAACCGGCTCGGTCTGCCTTACCGAGACTGAACTGGGCGTGAACACGCTGGGCTACCTGCCGCAGCACCTCATCGTCTTGCTCGATCCGGCCGACATCGTGGGCAACATCCATCATGCCTACCGCCGGCCCGAATTTCGCGAGAAGCATTATACGGTTTTCCAGACTGGTCCCTCCGCCACCGCTGATATCGAAGGCGTGCTCATCCACGGCGCGCAGGGCGTGCGCTCGCTTTCGGTCCTGGCCGTGGCGCGGCCTCGATCGCCAACGGAGAAAGTGCAATGACAGCTAACGGACAGCGGCTGGGTTTCGTCGGATTTGGCGCAATGGCGGTCAGGATGGCGGCACGCCTGCGCGCGGCCGGCTATACCGTCATCGCGTTCGATCCTGGTCAAAAGAATGATGAGGTCGATGGCGTCCAGATGGTGGGCAGCGCGGCGTCGCTGGCGGGCCAAGTGGACGCCGTGCTCGTTTCGGTGCCGGCGGATGCGGCGCTCGAACAGTCTGTCGAAGGGCCCGGCGGAGTGCTGGAAGGCGCACATGCCGGCCTGCTGCTGATCGACCTCAGTTCGGTCTCACCAGGCGCATCCCGCAAGCTCGCGGAACAAGCGGCCGCTAAGGGTGTCTTGTTCGTCGAGGCGCCGGTATCGGGCAGCACGCCGGAAGCGGAACACGGCGAACTCGTCGTGCTGGCAGGAGGCACCGAGGCGGCCCTGAAGGCTGCCGCGCCCATCCTTGACGTGATCGGACGGAAAACCATCCACGCCGGGCCGGTAGGTTCGGGCATGGCCATGAAGCTGGCCGTGAACGGCGTCATGGGCATGGGAACTGCCGCGCTCGCTGAAGCCCTTGCTTACGGCGTCCGCTCCGGCCTTGACCGCAATATGCTCATCGACTTGTTCTCGGACCTCGCTTTGGTGTCCGATCACCACAAGCGCAAACTGGCCATGGCGAAAGCCGGCTCGTTTCCGCCCCAGTTCCCGGCCCGGCTGATGGCCAAGGACATGGGCTTGCTGCTTGCGGACGCTGGCAAGCTTGGCGTGCCAATGGCCAGCATGGCGGCAACGACCCAGCTCTTCGCCCTCACCACCGTCGCGCATGCCGACGAGGATTATGCCGCTGCGATCTTGACGATGGAGCAGCTTGCCAAGGCACCCGCCAAGAACAGTTGATCGCCGCACAAGGAGCAACCGGCCATGAGCAGCGAACAGATGGACGTTGAGACACATAATCCGGCTACTGGCGAGGTCATCGCCCGTTACGCCCTCGACGACAGCAAGCGTATCGAGCTTTTGCTGCGGCAAGCGCAGGACGGGTATTGGGCCTGGCGCGACACGCCGATCGAGGGCCGTGCCGCGATGCTCCATCGGCTGTCAGACACCTTGAATGCCGAGACCGAGCACCTCGCGGGCTTGATCACCGCCGAGATGGGCAAGACAATCCGCGAGGCACGCGCCGAAGTGAAGAAGTGCGCCAACCTCGCCGCCTGGTTCGCCGAGCATGGCCCGGCGCTGCTGGCCGACGAGCGCGCACCCGTCGAAGAGGACGAGGTTTACGTCTCCTACCTGCCGATCGGCACGGTGCTGGGCATCATGCCTTGGAACTTCCCGTTATGGCAGGTGATGCGGGCGGCGGTTCCGATCACGCTCGGCGGCAACTCGTTCCTGCTCAAACACGCTCCGAACGTCCTTGGCTGCGCCTACGCCCTGCAGGATGCATTCGCGCGCAGCGGCGCGCCACGCGGCGTGCTTGGCGTGATCAACATCGGTAATGACGGCGTGGACACGATCCTGCAGGATCCGCGCATCGCCGCCGTCACGCTGACCGGCAGCGTCGGGGCCGGCGCTGCGGTGGCCTCCATCGCCGGCAAGTTGGTCAAGAAATCGCTGCTCGAACTCGGAGGGTCCGACCCGTTCATCGTGCTGGCGGATGCCGACCTCGACCGGGCGGTCGCGGCTGGCGTGACGGCGCGGTTCGAGAACGCGGGCCAGATCTGCCTGGCGGCCAAGCGGTTCATCGTCGAGGCGTCGGTGGCCGAAGCGTTCACCAAGAAGTTCGTCGACGCCGCCAGCCGGCTCGTTGCCGGTGATCCCATGGATGCAGCCACCAGCATCGGGCCGATTGCCCGGGCGGACCTGCGCGACGGCCTGCACAAGCAGGTGCAGGCCACGTCCGCTGCGGGCGCCGAATTGCTGCTTGGCGGACGCAAGCGGGATGGGCGGGGGTTTTTCTATGAGCCGACCGTGTTCAGCCGCGTCAGGCCGGGGATGGCGGCATTCGATGAGGAGACGTTCGGCCCCGTGGCGGCGATCATCGCCGCGGAGGACGCCGACGACGCGGTCGGGTTGGCCAACGCCAGCGAGTTCGGGCTGAGCGGCAATTTGTGGACGCGCGACGTGTCGCGGGCGCGGTCGATTGCCCGCCGGCTCGAGACCGGGGGCGTGTTCATCAATGGCCATTCGGCGTCCGACCCGCGCACGCCGGTGGGCGGCATAAAGAAAAGCGGCTACGGGCGCGAGCTCTCGCATTTCGGCGTGCGTGAGTTCGTCAACGCGCAGACGGTTTGGATCAAGCGCTGAGGCGATGGCGCGGCCCTGCTGACACATTAACTCTCTAACTTGAAACGAGTGCTTTCATGGATACTCAACAGATGCTCCCATCTACTCCGGACGCCGTTTCGGACCGTCTCGTTGCTTGCCTCGAAGCGGAAGGCGTCGAATACGTCTTCGGCATACCGGGCGAGGAGAACATCTGGCTGATCCGCTCCATCAAGCGTTCCTCCACCATCCGTTACATCCTGGTGCGCCATGAACAGGCGGCGTCGTTCATGGCCGACATCTACGGGCGGCTCACCGGACGCGCCGGCGTATGCTCGGCGACGCTCGGGCCGGGCGCCATCAACCTGTTGCTGGGCACGGCGGACGCGCAGACCTGCAGCGCGCCGCTGGTGGCGCTCGCCGCGCAGGTGGGCCTGAACCGCATCTACAAGGAAAGCCATCAGTCGATCGACCTGGCGGCGATGTTCCGCCCGGTCACCAAATGGTCGGACACGGTGCTGTCGCCATCCGCCTTGCCCGAAATGGTGCGCAAGGCGTTCGACCTCGCGCAAGGCGGACGGCCCGGCGCCGTGTTCCTCGCAGTGCCAGAGGACATCGAGCAACTCGACGGCGCCAACCTGTTGCCGCCGCTGCGGTCCGCTCCCCGTTTCCGCTCCCTGGTTGACGATGCCGGGCTGGCGGCGGCGGCGGCCATGATCAACGAGGCGGCGCACCCCATCCTGCTCGCCGGGCACGGCGTGGCCCGCGGCGGCGCGTCGGATGCGCTGCGCCGGTTCGCCGAGGCGAGCGGCCTGCCGGTCGCGGTGACGTTCCATGGCAAGGGGGTGATCCCGGACGGCCACGCCAACGCCATCGGCACGGTCGGCTTCATGAAGCACGACTACGAGAACTTCAGCTTCGACGCCGCCGACCTCATCTTCGCCGTCGGCTACGAGATCCAGGAATTCGACCCGGTGAAGATCAACCCGGGCCAGGACAAGACGGTCATCCACCTGCACGAGTTCGTCCAGGACAGCGACAAGTGCTACCAGCCCGCGCTCAACCTCATCGGCGACATCGGCGCCGCGCTGGACGGACTGGCCCCGCGCCTCACGCGCCGCGCCGGCCTGCCGGAGGCCGCGACGCACGCGCGCCGCATGCATGACGATGAGCTGGCGAAGGGTGCCGCCGACGATTCCTTCCCGCTCAAGCCGGCGCGGGTCGTGGCTGACATCCGGCAGGCGCTGGGCGACGCGGACATTGTGCTGGCCGACACGGGGGCCGCCAAGATGTGGATGGCGAGGCTCTACCCGACGCGGCAGCCGAACACCTGCATCATCTCCAATGGGCTTTCGACCATGGCCTTCGCGCTGCCGGGCGCGATGGCGGCCAAGCTGGCGTTCCCGGAGCGCCGGGTGCTCGCGTCCATGGGCGATGCGGCGTTCCTGATGAACAGCCAGGAGATCGAGACCGCGGTGCGCGAGAAAATCCCGCTGGCGGTGCTGATCTGGGAGGATGCGTCGTACGGGCTGATCAAATGGAAGATGGACCTGGAGCTGCACGAGCACGAGCACGTCGATTTCACCAACCCCGACTTCACCGCCTACGCCCGGAGTTTCGGCGCCAAGGGCGTGCGGGTCAGCCGCGCCGATGAGTTGCTGCCGGCGTTGCGCCAGGCGGTTTCGTCCGACGGGGTGACCGTCGTGACGTGCCCGGTGGAATACAGCGACAACGTGCGGCTCACCGATATGCTCGGCAAGCTGACCGCAGCGGGGTGAGCGGAGGGCGTCCGCTACGCCTCGCCGCCGGGGCAGCCGCCCCAAACAGGGTCCTGGCCGGCGTGGAACTCAGGCCCGGGCCGGGCTCGCCTCGAGCATCGCCTGCGCCCGCATCCGGTCGTATTCCGGCTTCGGCACCGGGACTGCGCCACGGTGGCCCAGGTCGTTCAGATGCATCCGATAGGTCTCCCGCGCGCTGAATGCCGCAACGGCGGCGATCGCCGTCACCCCAAAGGCGATGGCCCCGACGGTCAATGGGATGTTTGCCGAACCTGGCGGCGCCACGACGGCGAACAAGGCCGGCAGCAGGGCCGTGATCGTCGTCCCGGTGTTCTGCGCGATCGCCATCGCCGACACCCGGGTGCGCGTCTGGAACAGCTCGGGGTAGAAGCTGGGGAAGACCGCGTTGTAGCCCTGGTAAACCACGCCCCACATCAGCAGCGAGATGGCGATCGCCAGCGGCACGCTGTGGATGCTGATGGCATACAAATAGACGAACGCCAGCAGCCCGGAGCCGAGTGCGCCGACGACGACCGGCACCCGGCGTCCGATCCGGTCCGACAGGTTGCCGACATAGGGGATCACGAGCACCGCCAGGATGTTGCCCAGCACCGGAATCCAAAGATAGACGTCCTTGGCGAAGCCGATGCCGTATGCCGGCTGCACGGCATATGCGGCGCCGAACACGGTCGCCACCACGGGGATGACGTTCATCAGCGCCATGCACACGACGCGCAGCATGTCGGTCCAGCTTAAGCGGAACGCTTCGACGATGGGCGCCTTGGGCGCTGCGCCTTCCTCGGCGAAGGCCGGCGTCTCGTCGACCTCGCGGCGGATGATGTAGCCGGCGAGGATGACCACGGCACTGAGCAGGAACGGCACCCGCCAGCCCCATAGGCCGAACGCATCCGCCGGCATGAAGTGCGCCAGCGGCAGGAACACCGCCGCTGCCAGGATTTGCCCGGCCTGCACGCCCTGCAGGGTGAAGCTGGCGAAGAAGCCGCGCCGTCCGAACGGGGCGTGCTCCAGGATCATGGAACTGGCGCCGCTGATCTCGCCGGCGACCGCGAAGCCCTGGATCAGGCGCAGCGCCACCAGCAGCACCGGGGCGAGCACGCCGACCTGCTGGTAGGTCGGCAGCAGCCCGACCGCCATGGTGGAGAAGCCCATGAGGAACATGCACACCAGCAGCACGCCCTTGCGCCCATGGGTGTCGCCGTAGTGGCCGAGCACGAAGGCGCCGATGGGCCGGGCGACATAGCCGACGCCGTAAGTCGCGAGCGAGGCGACGATGGCGACCGTAGGGTCGGTGGAGGGGAAGAAGATCTGCGGGAAGACCAGCGACGCCGCCGTGGCGTAGATGAAGAAGTCATAATACTCCAACGCCGAGCCGATCCAGCCGCTGGCTGCGGCCTTTTTCGACTGGCGCCTGCCGTGCGGCTCGTGGTTCAGGGCGGTGTCCATCGTGGTTTCCTCTGCTTCGTTTCTGATTGCTTGGTGGCTCCCCCCAAGATGGGTTGATCGGCTTGTAGCTACCAAAAGCGCTGCGTGTCCAGCAGGCCGCCGAACGCCTGTCGGGACTCTGGCCGGATGACCCGAACCCGGCTTTTACCTGCCGGACGGCCGCTGGATTTGGGGACGCCCGGCCTTGCCCTTAGCGGGACGATACCGAAACGGCTGGTTCAGGCCTGGCGATTATCCGTTGCGGCGCAGTCCTCAGATGGGTGGAATAAAGCGTCAGTCCGGTAAAGGCCAAGCCGCCGACCAGATTGCCCAGCACCGTCGGTATCTCGTTCCAGACGATGTAGTCCCGGATCGAGAAATTCCCGCCCATGAGCAGCCCCGATGGGAACAGGAACATGTTCACGACGGAATGCTCGAAGGTCATGGCGAAAAAGAGCATGATCGGCATCCACATGGCGATGACCTTGCCGCTGACGCTGGTCGAGACCATGGCGCCGACCACGCCGGTCGAGACCATCCAATTGCAGAGCACGCCGCGGATGAACAGCGTCAGCATGCCGGCCGCGCCGTACTTGGCATAGCCGAGCGTGCGGGCCTCGCCGATGCCGGCGATGATGGTGCCGACCTTGTCGGGCGGGGTGGAAAAGCCAAAGGTGAAGACGATCGCCATCATGTAGGCGACGGTCAGGGCGCCGAGGAAGTTCCCGACGAAGACGAGGCCCCAGTTGCGGAGGACGCCGGCGGCAGTGACGCCCGGACGCTTGTCGATCAACGCGAGCGGGCAAAGGACGAAGACGCCGGTCAGGAGGTCGAAACCGAGCAAATAGAGCATGCAGAAGCCGACCGGGAACAGGATGGCCCCGATGATCGGATATCCCGTCTGCACGGTGACGGTGACGGCGAACACGGCCGCGAGCGCCAGGAGGGCGCCGGCCATGTAGGCCCTGATCACCGTATCGCGGGTCGACATGAAGATTTTGGCCTCCCCTGCGTCCACCATTTTCGTGACGAACTCCGAGGGTAGTAGATATGCCATTGAAACTCCTTTGCTTTAAACGCTGCGCAAGCCGCCTGAAACCACGGCCATGCACTGCCGCAGCGCGGGATTGGGCAGTTTCTATGGACCAGAGCAGGCGGCGGCAACGAGCCAGTGAGCGGTAAATCGCACTTTCAACCAGGAAGCGCCTAATAAAAAGGCAGCCTGGGCAGCGGTCGTGCAGAATCCGGACGGCGCGCGTGTTGCGGCAGCGAAAGGCGCGTTCACTCGACGCGCTGGAATGCCGATCCAGCTCGTCGGTTGCAACGATGCCCGGCAAGCCGACCGCTCGTGCCAATGCCTAAGTCCCTCGAAACCTTGGGCCATTGGCGTTAACGAAATCGTCATCTGCCGCAGCTATCATCGCTGGACGCGGCACATTTCACCAGCCGGTGCGGCAAAGGGCAATGACAGAATGAGTATATCTTTGGTCCGCACAGGCGCGCTTGACACCGCAGCCGCTGGGCTTGCAGCAACAGGGCCGTATTGCGCCGGGCTGGCCGAGGCCGTTCTGAGTCGCGCCACGATAGGCTTTGTGGGGCTGGATGCCGAGTTGCGCATCGTGCTGTGCAACCGCTGCGCTGCCGAAATGCTGGGCATGGCCGCGCCGGCGCTATGGCATCCGGTCCCGATCCAGAATTTTCTGGCGGATAGCAGCAAGCTTGACGACACCGGACGGCGCGCTTTCGAAAAGGCGCTGCGCGGGGATGTGACCCAAGCGGAATGCGTGAACGCTGGCGCGGGTGACCGCCAGGCCAGCATTGCCCTGGACAATGGGCGCAGGCTGAATGTCACCATCAGCGAGGTCGCTGGTGGCCATCGGCTCGTCACCCTTCATGTCGAGGACGCCGGTGTGCCGAAGGAACGGATCGACAGCCTCACCGGCCTGTCCGACCGGCAATGGTTCCGCGAGCGCCTGGGTGCGCTGCTCGGGGCTACGGACCCGGCGGACGACGTCGCCGTGCTGATGATCGACCTCGACCGTTTCAAGGCGATAAACGATAGCCACGGGCATCCGGTGGGCGACGCCCTTTTGCAGGTGGTGGCGCGACGGCTGCGCTCCGCCGTGCGCGAGGGCGACGTGGTGAGCCGATTGGGAGGCGATGAGTTCGCCGTGGCGCTGCCCGCGGCGGCTGCGGAGGGGCTCGGAGCGCGCTTGGTGGATTTGCTGAGCCGCCCTTATTTGATCGAGGGGCATGTCGCGATCATCGGCGCCAGTATCGGCATTGCCGTTGGTCCCCGCGACGGCGCCGATGCGGCTGCCTTGGTGCGCGCCGCCGACCTCGCGCTGTATGAGGCCAAGGAGGACGGCCGCCAAACCGTGCGGGTTTTCAACCAGGAAATGGACAGCCGCGCCCGTGCCCGGCACGTCCTGCTCGACGACCTGCGCCGCGCCCTCGCACTGCAGCAGTTCGAATTGCACTATCAGCCGCAAACCAACCTGACATCGCGCGAGCTCGTCGGTTTCGAGGCCCTCATACGGTGGCGTCATCCCGAGCACGGACTCGTGCCGCCGGACCAGTTCATCCCCTTGGCAGAGGAGATGGGCCTGATCGTGCCCATCGGCGAATGGGTGCTGCGGACCGCATGCCGGGAAGCGATGTCTTGGCCAGGCGAGCTGATGATCGCAGTCAACGTTTCCGCAAAGCAGTTGGCGGACCGTGACCGGCTGCCGCGCGTCGTCCAGGCGGCGCTCGACGCCACCGGCCTTCCCGCAAGGCGCCTGGAGGTTGAGATCACCGAGAGCGCCCTGGTGCGCTATGAAAAAGAAGCGCTGCACGTGCTGCATGCCTTGCGGGCTATGGGCGTGCGGGTGAGCATGGACGATTTCGGCACCGGCTACTCGTCGCTGAGCCAGCTCCGCAGCTTTCCGTTCGACAAGCTCAAGATCGACCGGTCCTTCATGCGCGATCTTTCGGGCAGCGACGAAGCCATTGCGGTGGTGCGCGCCATCGCCGCCCTGGGCGCCAGCCTGGGCATGACCACGACCGCAGAAGGGGTAGAAACGGCCGAACAGGAGGCGATGATCCGTGCCGACGGCTGCACGGATATGCAGGGCTACTTGGTGAGCCGCCCCGTTCCGGCCGGGGATGTGGCTGGGCTGATTGAACGTCTAGGCACCGTATCGGCGCCCGTTTTGGAGGCTACATCATGAACAACGAACTGTTTCGCCTCGTCTATTGCAGCCGCAACACGATTATCGGCCAGCAACGCGACCCGTCGGCGGAGGTCGCGAGCATCTTGGCCGCATCGCGGGCCAACAACGCGCGTGATGGCGTGACCGGCGCGCTGTTATACAGCGACGGCTGCTTCGCCCAGACGCTGGAAGGGGAACTCGAGACTGTGCAACGGACGTTCGAGCGCATTCAATGCGACCCACGGCACGGCGAGGTTATCGTGCTGCAGGCCGGGCGGGCCACCGGACGCCTATTCGGCGCCTGGAGCATGGCGCTGGCCGAGGCCGCCGACCCTGCGAAGGCGAGTGCGACGCTAACCCGGGCCTTGGCGCAGCAAAGCGCGGATGCGGGCATGGGAGCAGACGTTGTGGCGCTGCTCAACGGGCTGGTGCGCCGCGAAGGCGACTGGGCCCACACTTCGGCTTAGGTTCGACCGCCGGCCGGCATCGCGCTGCATGATCGGTGCAATGACGCCGGTGGATGCAAACGCGGGGTTGCGCGTGACGGCGGCGCCCTTCAAGGTTCTTGCTGTTGGGGGATACGGCGTGGCTCGCAATCGACCCGCGCCGCATCGCCCGCATTCCGGCACCAACCGAACAAACCGAGGCTTAGATGGCTGACGGCGCGCTTTCCCGCTTCAAGGTTCTGGACCTCACGCGGGTGCGGGCGGGTCCGACCTGCGTCAGGCAGTTTGCCGATCATGGGGCGCAGGTCATCAAGATCGAGTCGCCCGACGCCGGCGACAGCGGCATGGGCGGCCCGCGTTTAGGCCCCGACTTCCAGAACCTGCACCGCAACAAGCGCTGCATCACGCTGGATTTGAAGTCGCCGAAGGGCAAGGAGGTGTTCATGGCATTGGCGCGCGACGCCGACGTGATGGTCGAAAACTTCCGCCCGGATGTGAAGGACCGGCTGGGCATCGGCTATGAGGCGGTCCGCGCCGTGAACCCCCGCCTGGTGTATGCCAGCATCTCCGGCTTTGGCGAGGACGGGCCATATCGCATGCGTCCCGGCTTCGACCAGATCGCGCAGGGCATGGGCGGGTTGATGTCGGTGACGGGCGCGCCGGGCGAAGGGCCGATGCGCGCCGGCATCCCGGTGGCCGACCTAACCGCTGGGCTGTTCGCTGCCCAGGGCGTCATGACCGCGCTGCTGGAGCGCGAGGTTTCGGGCCAGGGCCAATGGGTGCAGGTCAGCCTGTTGGGGGCGCAGATCGCCATGATGGATTTCCAGGCGGCGCGCTGGCTGATGGAGCAGGACGTGCCGCAGCAGGCCGGCAACAACCACCCGACCAGCATCCCCACCGGGGTTTTTGCAACGAGCGACGGCTTCATCAACATTGCCGCGGCAGGCAACGTGATCTGGGCCCGGCTCTGCCGGGCGCTCGGGCTCGAGGCGCTGATCAAGGACCCGCTATTCGCCGATGGCGAAGCCCGGTCGAAGCACCGCGGTGACCTCAATGCGCGTATCGCAGCGGTGACACGCACCAGGTCGTCCGCCGATTGGGTGGAGGCGCTGAATGCCGCCGAGGTGCCGTGCGGGCCTATCTACGCCATGGACCAGGTGTTCGCCGACCCGCAGGTGCAGCATCTGCAGATGGCGCCCAAGGTGCAGCATCCGCAACTGGGCGAGGTCGCGCTGGTCGGCCAGGCCATCAAGCTGAGCCGCACGCCGTCCGAGCTGAAAACCGCGACGCCGGGCTTTGGCGAGCACACGGACGCGGTGCTGGGCGAGCTGGGCTACACCGCCGAGCAAGTCGCGGCGATGCGCACGGAAGGAGTCGTCTAAGATGCCCGACCTCCAGCAACCGTCCGAGGACCTGCTTTACGAGGTCCGCGACGGCATTGCCCGCGTCACCTTCAACCGCCCGCAGGCGCGCAACGCCATGCTGTTCAGCATGTATGAGCGCCTGGCCGCGATATGCGCCGCGATCGACGCGGACAGGTCGATCCGCGCCCTGGTGCTGACTGGCGCCGGGGAGAAGGCGTTCGCCGCCGGCACCGACATCTCGCAGTTCCGCGCCTTCAAGACGCCGGAGGACGCGCTGGGCTACGAGTCCCGGGTCGACCGCGTGCTGGGCGCGCTCGAGCGGGTGCGGGTGCCGACCATCGCCGCCATCGCCGGCGCGTGCACCGGCGGCGGCGCAGGCATGGCGGCCTGCTGCGACCTGCGCATCGCGTCGAGCAACCTCCGTTTCGGCTTCCCGATCGCACGCACCTTGGGCAACTGTCTCAGCATGAACAACTACGCCCGCCTGGTTGCGCTGATCGGCGCGGCCCGGGTGAAGGACATGATTTTCACCGCGCGCCTGGTCGAGGCCGACGAGGCCAAGGCGATCGGCCTGATCAACGAGATCCTGCCCGACCCGGCGGCGCTCGCGGCCCGCGCCGACGAGCTGGCCCGGCTGGTCGCCGCCAACGCACCGCTCACGCTCCGCGCCACCAAGGAGGCGCTGCGCCGCATCAAGGAACAATCGGTCGGCAATGAGGACAAGGACCTGATATTGATGTGCTACATGAGCGCCGATTTCCGCGAGGGCATGGACGCCTTCCTCAACAAGCGCCCCCCGGTTTGGACGGGCGAGTAGCCTTTAGGGCCTGGCTGCACCGCTGACCCGGGCGAGGGGCTGCAATGCAAACGAAGTTCGTCGAGGCCAACGGGCTGCGGTTCGAGGTGTTGGAGGAGGGCAGCGGCGACCGGCTGGCGCTCTGCCTGCACGGCTTCCCGGAGCACGCCGTGTCGTGGCGGCACCAGATGCCGGTGCTGGCCGCCATGGGCTACCGCGTTTGGGCGGTGAACCAGCGCGGATATGGCCGCACTACCCGGCCCGGCCGGATCATGGACTACGCGCTGCCCGAGCTGATGGATGACGTCGCGGCGCTGATCGACGCGTCGGGCGCGAGCAGCGTCGTGCTGATCGGGCATGACTGGGGGGCGATGGTCGCCTGGTGCTTCGCAGCCGGGCGGCTCCGCCCGATAGAGCGGCTCGTGATCATGAACGTGCCGCACCCGCTGTGTTTCCGCGCGGCGCTGAAGCATTGGCGGCAGGCACGCAAGTCGTGGTATATCGCGTTCTTCCAACTGCCGGGGCTGCCGGAGCGGATGCTGATGGCGAACAACGGCGCGGCGGTCCGGCGCATGTTCGGGCGCGTGGCGCTGCCGCCGGACGTGCTGGCGGTCTACACCGGGCAGGTCACCGAGCCCGGCGCCGCGACGGCGATGCTGAACTGGTATCGGGCCTCACGCCTCCCCAGCCGGCGCATGCCGGACCTGACGCGGGTGATCGAGGCGCCGACCCTGGTGGTGTGGGGCGAGCAGGACGTGGCGCTGGACCTGATCTGCCTGGACGGCACCGAGCGTTACGTGCGGCACTTGACGTTGGAACGGCTCCCCGGCGTGTCGCATTGGGTGCAGCAGGACGCGCCTGAAGCGGTGAATGGCCTGCTGCAGGAATTCTTGCGCTAGCACCGGGGTGCAACCTCGGGGCCTGGCCGGGGTTATGCGCCATCCCTAACCGGAGAATCCAAATGCCGCACGGTAAGACGAAGTCCGACAACGATACCAGCATCGCACGGTCCGCCAAGGCGCAAAAGGCCGACGAGGTGCAGCAAGCCGGCAGCGCCAAGGCCGGCGCCGGGCACCCCGAGGTGCACGAGGGCGGCAAGGCGCCTGCCCCGACCCATGCAAAGGGCGCGCCCATGCCCGCCGCCTCCCGCGCCGCCGCCGAGGGCACGACCGAGGAGGGCACCAGCTCGGCGACGGTAGGCAAGGCGGAGAAGGAGGCCGCCGCGCAGAACGCCGCGTTGACCAAGGAGCAGCACGGACGCGGGCGCCGCAAGGCGGAGTGACGGGAGCCGCAGCGACCCGGGGCAGGCTCGCGGTTCAGCTCCGGATGGCCGACGCATGGCAAGGCCTATGAGGCGCCGCAAGACCTCATTGCCGCAGCAGTTGCAAGCAAGCTGCCGCTTGTTCGGCCGCCGGGCGGGCGGTGCTGCGCCGCATCTGGCCGCTGAGGACCATGGGCATTATCTTCTCGCGGAGCAGGCTCGGCAGGTCGGTATCACGGCGCATGTCCGGCGCGGCGGCCCGGTAGATCGAGCTAGCGTCTGGTGAAAGCTTGGACGTGCAGCTCTCGGTTGCCGCGTTTTCTGCCAAGGCGGGCCCGGTCACAGCGCTCTGTGCCGTGCGGGAGTCCGCGCAACTGGCGATGCCGAACAATGCAGACGCGAACAGGGCCGCACGGCAGCAGGCAAGGCGCATTCAACTCTCCATCAACTATACGCGGTGAAACCACTCAATCCACCAGCTTCGAAACATGATTCGGAGCTAGTCCTGCCGCAGCCGCGTGTTGCCAGGCGTTCCCTCGACACCCAACCGCCGAGTGCCGCGCAGGCGGTGGATGAACGCCTCGCGCTGGCTTGGGATGCAACGGCAATGCCCGTTTCACGATAGCAAACCAGGCTGCGCTTCCGGTCGCGCCGCCACATCGCCCAAATCGGTCGATGGCGCCCCCATCGCCCTGGGCCGGCTCTTGTTGGCAGCAGCGGCATGGTGCGAGATGATCCGGCCAAGATGCGCGGCAAGCGGAGGAGCATGGAGTCGATGACGTGAGCAACCAAGGCCCATTCCTGCGTGGTCCCGCCGGACAGGCTCCATTGCCAGGTTTCGCCACTGGAACCGGCGACGCAGACGCTGGGGCACCGAGCCAGGAGCTTTGGGCCAGCCACGTGCGCGACGCGCTGGGTGCGCGGTCCGCGCAAGCGCTCGCCACTGCCGAGGAGGCTTTGCGCGTCTTCCCGGCCGATCCCGAACTGCTGCTGCTCGCGGCATTGACCGCATTGGCCTCCGCGGTGCCGGACCGCGCTCTCATTATACTCAAGCGTTACAGCAAACGTTACGGATCACGCAAGTCGGCGGTCCTGCTCACCTGCGTAGCCTTGGCCCAGCAGGGGCATGTCACCCGGGCCTGGACCATGCTGCAGGACGAAGGGATGGACACCGACCGCCAGGCGCTTCCTTGGTTCGTAGGCAATGACGTCATGCAAGGCTGGCTGTGTGCCCGGCTGCGTGAGATCCGGCAGGGGCGCCCACAAGGCCAGGCGAAAAAGCCCCCGGCAAAGCCGCGTCCTGCCCCGCCATCGGCGTCTCGCGCTCCGTCGTCCCGTGCGCGTCCAGCCATTCCCCTTGCACCCACGCCGCCTGCCGTGCCCGACCTGCCGCGGCTCGAGGCGCGGTTCGACATGGCTTTCGACTTCGCCAACGCCGACGCCATCGCGCTCGGCGCACCCGGCACAGGCCCGGACGCAAATCCCGATCTCGCGGCATTCCGCCTGCGCGCCGAATTGGTCCGGCTCAGTTTGTTCGAGGGCTTCGACGAGTTGCTCTGCCTGCCGGCGCTGCAGGGGGTAGAGGCGCATTGGTATCAGGTCGAAACCGTGCGCAAGGTGCTCAAGCAATACCGCGGCCGGGTGCTGCTGGCCGACGAGGTCGGGCTCGGCAAGACGGTCGAAGCCGGGATGGTGCTGAAGGAATACATCCTGCGCGGCATGGCCGAACGCATCCTGATCCTCACCCCGGCCTCTCTGGTCGGGCAGTGGCGCGACGAGATGGCGGCGAAGTTCGGCATCGATTGCGCCACCAGCCACGACGCCCTGTTCCGCAGCGACCCCGCCGCGTTCTGGGCCCAGCCGCGGGTGATCGCCTCGATCGCGGCCGCGCGCCGCAAGGATCACGCCGATCTGCTGGCCGGGCTGGCCTACGACGTCGTGGTCGTCGACGAGGCGCACCACCTGCGCGACCAGGCGAGTGCCAGCTACCGGCTGGTGAACGGCCTGCAGAAGCGCTTCCTGCTGCTGCTGTCGGCGACGCCGGTACAGAACAGCCTGCTGGAGCTCTACAACCTGCTCACCTTGCTGCAGCCCGGCATCTTCAAGACGCCCAAGGAGTTCCGCGCCGCCTACATGGTGCCCGGCAAGCCGCGCGAGCCGGCCAACCGCGAGCGGCTGCGCGACCTGATGCGCGGCGTCATGGTGCGCAACACCCGCGCATTGGCGGCATTGCGCATGCCGCGGCGGCACGCCTCCACGTTGCGCGCCACACCCGACGCGGCGGAGGCGTCCTGCTACGCCGAGCTGACCTCGCTGGTGCGCGAGATGGCGGCCGGTGCCGGTCCGTCCGCCGACCAGGGGCCGCACCGCCTGTCCCTGCAGCATTTGCTGACCGCGGCGGGTTCCTCGCCGGCGGCGTCGTCCGCGGCCATCGCCCGCTTCGCCGAGCGCCACCCTGGGGACGCGCGCTGGACCGCCCTGCTCGCCCGCACCCGGGCCATCGCTGACGGGGCCAAGGAGGCGGCGCTCATGCGGTTGCTGGCGCAGAACCCGGCCGAAAAGAAGCTGGTGTTCGTCCACCACCGCGACAGCCTGATGCACCTGGGCGACCGGCTGCGGCGTGAGGGCATGTCGTTCGCAACGTTCTCGGGCGACCTGTCCGGCCCGGCGAAGGACGCGGCGGTCGAGGCGTTCCGCGGCCACGTGCCAATCCTGCTGTGCACGGAGTCCGGCGGCGAGGGGCGCAACCTGCAGTTCTGCAACACGCTGGTCAACTTCGACATCCCGTGGAACCCGATGGCGATCGAACAGCGCATCGGGCGCATCGACCGCATCGGCCAGGCGCGGGAGGTTTTCGTCTTCAACCTGGTGACCGCGGGCACGATCGAGGACGCGGTGCTGCGCATCCTCGACGAGAAGATCAACATGTTCGAGCTGGTGGTCGGCGAAGTGGGCGCCATCCTGGGCGAGGTCGACGAGCAAGGCGAGTTCTCCAGCCTGGTGCTCGATGCCTGGCTGCAGGGCACCGAACAGGCGCGTGTGGACGCCTTCGCCCAGATCGAAAACCAGTTGCTCGCTGCACGCCGGCAGTATGACGGGGTGAAGCAGCTCGACGGGGCGCTGTTTGGCAACGAGCTCGATGCTGCCTGACGCCGGGCCGCTTGCGCCGCAGATGCGCGGACAGGGCCGCATGCAGCGGTTCGTCGCCGGCCTGCTGCGGCACGAGGGCGCGCTGGTCGAGGCGGTCGAGCCCGAAGGCCTGGAGGTGCTGGCGCCGCCTCCGGTGCAGCGTGCCCTTGGCCTTGGCGAGCTTTCGCGCCTGGGGTTCGGCGGCTCGCTGCCGCCGGGCGCGCAGCGGGTGGGCATGGAAGGCGACTGGCTCGACCGCTTTGCCCAGGTGCTGGGGACGCAAGGGCGCTGGGCACGGCGCGTGCTGTCCGCCCCGGCACGGGCGCCGGGCGATCCGGAGCGGACGCTCGGCCAGGAACTCGTTCTGGACAACGCGACCTATCGACTGCTCGGACTGAGCCCGGCTTGGACGCGCTACCTGCTGCTGGACTTCCGTGCCTCGGCCGTGTCGGACGACAAGCGCGACTTCACCCTGCGCCTGGGCATCAATCTGGC
The DNA here is from genome assembly GCA_965277495.1 of Acetobacteraceae bacterium. Taxonomy (GTDB): domain Bacteria; phylum Pseudomonadota; class Alphaproteobacteria; order Acetobacterales; family Acetobacteraceae; genus CAHJXG01. The sequence continues at coordinate 1,130,199 of OZ255824.1, forward strand.
GACCGGCGCGCTGCCCGACGCAATGCTGGCCGCGCTGGAGCCCACGCTCGACGCGCCCGCCCACGACACGGCCATCTTGAACGCAAGCGAGGCCGATCTGCCGGCGCCGGACGATGCCGCCCTGCCGGCGCCGTGGGAACGGGCACGCCTGCTCGGCCTGGTCGCGCGCGCAGTGCCGCCCCGGGTGGAGACGGCCCTGGCCCCATTCGTCAAGGGGCTGCGCCGGCGCCTCGCCCGCGACGGCGGCCGGCTGCACGCCTACCACAACGACCTGCACCGTGAGGCGATAGGCCGCGCGCTCGCATTGCCGGAGGACGACCCGCGGCGGCGGCGCGAGGAGCAGCGGGTGGCGGCGATCGGGCGGGAGTACCACGCGAAGCTCGACGACCTGTCGCGCCAGTATGCGACGCGGGTGACGGTCGAGTGGGTGCAAACGCTGGAGCTGGTGATGCCGGTGCAGCGTTTCGCGGTGCAGCTTCGGCGGCGCAAGGCGGACCGCACGATCCAGCTCGACTGGAACCCGCTGGCCCGGCGGCTCGAGCCGCCCGCGTGCGAGTGGCGGTCCTCCGCCGAGCGGCCCAGCCTTGTATGCGACGACGCGCTGCATCTCGTGGTCCCGGCCGGCTTGGCGCCCTGCCCGGGCTGCGGGCGGGCGTACTGCCGCGCCTGCCATCCCGAACGCTGCCCTAAATGCGGCGCGAGGTGACGGCGACCCCGGCATGGGAGAATGCCCGCCTGCGCTCGTGCTTGGTCTGGCCCTTTATGCCGCGGCGGCCTGATCGGTGAACCAAACCGTGGCAAGTTGGCGGCACGATAGTTCATCTGCGATCACTCTGAATTTCCCTTGATATAAACTCTTCATTAGGTTGATATATCTTGTAACGGTTGTTATGACGTTTCGGTCTGTAGAGATTTGTCCCACTAATAAATCAATATAGCATCAAGACGACGTCTCAGAGGTTCGTATGGCGAGTTGGTTCAGCAACACGGCACGCCCCTGCTCACGGCCGGCCATAGCGGCACCAGGTGTGTTTCGAAGCAAATCAAGCTCGTGCTGCACCGGGCCAGCATTCTGGACCGCGTTGGCCGTCGTTATTCTGGCGTGCTTGACAGCCGGTTCCGCTCGGGCCGTGCCCAGCTTTGCCGAACAAACCGGCCAGCCCTGCGCGGCATGCCACGTCGGCGCTTTCGGCCCGCAACTGAAGCCCTATGGCCGCGAGTTCAAACTATATGGCTACGTCGCGAGCGACGGGCGATCACACGGCCTTCCCCTCGCCGCGACGGTGCAAACCTCGTTCACGCATACTGCCGCCGATCAGGATGCGGCTGCTTCACGGTGGTTTGCACGCAACGACAACCCGGCCGTCGATCAGGTTTCGCTCTACTACGCCGGACGGATAACCCCCACGGTCGGCGGCTTCATTCAGGTCACCTACGACGGGGTCAGCAGGCAACTAAGCCTGGATAATACGGATATCCGGCACACTCAGGAGGGGACTGTCTTCAATACCGACGTCACCTTCGGCATCACGCTAAACAACAATCCGACGGTCCAAGACCTATGGAATTCAACCCCAGTCTGGAGCTTCCCCTACAATTCATCAAAACTCGCACCTACGCCGTTCGCGGCGGCTTTGATCGAAGGCAGTCTTGCCCAACGCGTTGCCGGACTTGGCGTATACTCGTTATGGGGCGAGCTCGTCTATGCGGAGTTCGATCTGTATCAAGGCCTGGGGCCGGCTTTGCGCAATGCGACCGGCATCGTGCCCACCGCCGGCAGCGACATGATAAGCGGGCTTATACCCTATTGGCGGCTGGCGCTGCAGCAGGAGTTCGGCCAGCACTATGTCGAGGTTGGAACCTACGGCCTCAATGCCTCGATCTATCCAGGCGGCGATCGGACCGCGGGCAAGCCCAACAACCTCACGGACATCGCATTCGACGCTAACTGGCAATGGACGCAAAACCCAAAGAGCGTGGTGAGCGACATGCTTTCGGCCCATGCGAGCTTTATCCAGGAGTATGCGTCACTGGGCGCGAGCAGCGTCATCGTCGGCAGCAACCGGTCGAGCAACTTCAACGCATTCCGGGCCGACGTTTCCTACAGCTTTGCCGCAACCGTCACGCCGACGATCCAATATTTCCAGACCAAGGGGGCACGAGATTCCGGCTATTGGGGCACGCCGAATGGCCGCCCGGACAGTGCAGGCGTGACCGCTGAGATCGCCTATGTTCCGTTTGGAAAACCGGACTCCAGTCTCAAATGGCTCAACCTCCGGCTTGCCGCGCAATATGCTATGTACACGCAATTCGACGGTGAGACCCGGCACGCGTCAGGGCATAATGCTCTGTATGTTAGTCTATGGGGCGCGATCCACTTCTAGTGGTCTGGATGCCTATGCGCTTGTCGCGGCGCTTGGCGCATCGGCGTTGCCTTCAGAAACCCGGGCCTGCGGCTCATCCGTTGTCCCAGGAGCAGTCCCGGGAGGCGGCAACGCGACAAACTCAGCCCTGAGCCGTGCGAGGATGACAAACCCGGTTAGTGCCTGTGGCTAGAAGGAGCGGCGGTTGTGTACCGTTGCACATTTCATCCGCTGAAATCGCAGATCCTAACATTTTTTTAATAATTCGAGGATATTATCAGCAACGAGCATGGTAGCAACTATTAAAATGAACACGATACAAATCAAGCCATCCAAAGCGACAGGAGCACATTCCAAGCATTGTAGCTTGATGCTGGACTGTATCCGCTTTGCAGAAGGCTTGTTGTGCGCAAGTGCCATCCGGCGCGTGATGACAACATGACATTTCGCAACGCTCGATGGCATGCGAGGCTTGTTGCCTTGCTGTTCCTAGCCAGTGTGACACGTGCCGGCGCAACCGAAATTGAAATCGATCAAGTCGGCCAGAGATTCTCCAAACCGTCACTTACGCTGCAGATCGGCAGCATAGTTCGTTTTTTAAATCAGGATGATGTCACCCATAATATTAGCGTGATCAATGAGCATAATGACGCCGTCGACGAAGGGTTGCAAAGACCTGGGCAGAACATCGTTGTCTTACTTGATAAAAATGGCCGCTTTATAGTACGCTGCAGCATTCATCCACGAATGAAAATGGTCATCTCGATCAATTGAGGCATCACCGGAGTTGGAGTCGATGACGATCCGCCTCAAGATAACTTTAGCTTGTATTATGTTCGTGTCAATCTGCGCCGGCATGGGCAGCTTTGCTGATCGTACGCAGACGACTCTTGGCGATCTCGCCATAAACATCTACGACGGTGCCTACCTAGGCATGAGCTATATTGGACGAGCGCAAAGCGAGTTTCTCCGGTATAGTTCAATGTATGATGGAGCGCCTGGAAAACCGATTGATGCTGCATCGCGTAAGCGGCTCGGCGTCGTGCTTGACAACCTCGATATAGCGATCGACCGGGCCATGTCTCGCGAAGCGCGCGCCTTGGCCAAAACCGTACGGGCGCAGGTTGCAGATGTGACCGAGGACACCAGCGTTGCTGCCCTGGCGATGATCGATGCAAACCTGGCTACAACAGTGCAGCGCTACGGCATGGACGGCCTCGACGCCCGTGACGGTGCGGAAGCTTTCGTTGCCGACGCCCAGATGACGCTCTGGCGCGCGATATTCGTTGCCCTGGCGCTGACGGTCTTGGTTGGCATGATGCTGGATCAGTCGGTGATACCTTCATTGAAGCGAGGCGTCGCGATCGCTCGTGCAATCGCGATAGGCAAGCTCGACAACAAAATCGTCGCCAGCGGCAAGAGCGAGGCTGCTTACTTGCTGCGCGCCCTCGCAAGGATGCAGGCCGCTATATTGCAGAGCAATGCGGAAACCAAGGCGGCGCACGAGGCTGAGGCTCGCCAGCAAAAAGTCCATGAGGCCGATCTGACGACCTCGCTCGAACGGCTGCGTGAACTTTCGGACAGCACGTTCGAAGGCCTGCTCATTCACCGCGATGGCGCGGTGCTCGACGCAAACGCGGCATTCTGCGCGATGGTGGGCCTTGATCTCAATGAGATACAAGGAAAACCGGTCGAGGCGTTCATGGGCCTTTGGGACGAGGTCCGGCCGCCGGTTGCCGGTGCGGACGGATCAGAAATAAACGATATCATGATCACGACTGGCGACGGCGAAATGTTGCCGGTCGAGACGCGTTCCCGGAACATAGAATACGCCGGTGTAGGCGCGCAGGTGACCGCGTTGCGTGACATCCGCGGACGGCGTGCGGCGGAACATCGCATCCGCTTCCTGGCGCACCATGACGTTTTGACCGGGTTGGCCAATCGGTTCTTGCTGAATGACGTCTTCCATAGGGAACTCGCAAACTCCCGGCTGGCGATAAACCCGCTTGCGGTGCTGTGCATCGATCTCGACCGCTTCAAGGCGGTTAACGATACCTTCGGGCACCATGCCGGCGACCAACTGTTGAAACAGGTAGCCGAACGCCTCCGGGAGAACATCCGGGGCACCGATACCGCGGCGCGCGTCGGCGGGGATGAGTTCATCATCCTGCAGACCGCAACGGCCCAGCCCTCCAGCGCCGTGCAGCTTGCGGGCCGGCTTATTGAATGCCTGTCGAAACCGTACGACCTCGACGGCCAGCAGGTTCATATCGGAGCCAGCATCGGCATTGCCTTGCAAGGCGACGAGGCTAGCGCTGCCGACGAACTCATTCGAAATGCAGACCTTGCCCTCTATCACGTGAAGAATCTTGGCCGCGGAAGCTACTGCTTGTTCAAGACCGAGATGGAAGCTGTGCAACGGGAACGGCGTGAGCTCGAACACGACTTGGCGCTGGCAATCAGCACGGGACGGCTAGAGGTGGCGTACCAGCCGTTGTTCAATGCGGATAGCAAAGATATCGTCGGTTTTGAAGCATTGGTGCGCTGGCCACATCCGACGCGGGGCCTTATTCAGCCCGATGTATTCATACCGCTCGCAGAGGAGACTGGCCTTATTGTGCCGCTTGGCAAATGGGTTCTGGAAACCGCTTGCCAGGCAGCCGCGGGCTGGGAGAAACCCTGCCAATTAGCCGTCAATATCTCCGCGCGGCAGTTCAAGGTTGGCGACCTGCCCGGGGACGTGGCCGGCATCCTTGCCCGGACAGGGTTGAGGCCTGACCGTCTCGAGCTCGAAGTGACGGAGAGCATGCTGATCGACGATACCAATCAGGCGCTTGCAGCGTTGACCGCGCTCAAAGCCCTTGGCCCGCGCGTCGTGCTTGACGACTTCGGCACCGGCTTCTCGAGCCTGTCTTACCTTCAACGTTTTCCGTTCGACAAAATCAAAATCGATAAGTCGTTCATCAAGGATTTGGCCCAAAGCAGCGGAGACCATGCAATCGTCAATGCTATTGTCGCCATGAGCAAGCAGTTGGGCTTACGAGTCACAGCTGAGGGCGTCGAAACCAAGCATCAATTGGCACTGCTTTGCGCTGCCGGCTGCGACGAAATTCAGGGTTTCTTTCTCGGTCAACCGATGGAGCCGAAAGCCGCTGAAGCATTGCTTGCCGACATAGTCTTTCCACCAGTCATGGCTTCCATCCAGGCAATCTCAGGTTTCCGGTCCCACGATGAGATGGACGCCTCTGCAGGCATATCTGACGGCGCCGTTAACTTGGCCGGCGGCCCCTTTGCCAAATGCGCTTAGGCCGGCCGGGTAGGCGAAGGGAATGACGCCTGCCGGTCCGAGCTACGCGGGCCGCCAGGTTTGACTCATCCCTGCCCGCCCCCGATCTTCGGCCTGAACGACACAGGGGACGACGCATGCGCGCGATGGTGGCCGGCGAGAACGGGCTCGAACTGCAGGACATTCCGATACCGCAGCCGGGACCGAACGAGGTGCTGGTGCGGGTGCGCGCGGCGGGTCTGAACCGGGCCGAACTGGCGATGGCCGCCGGGCACGCGCACGGGGCGCTGGGCGGCAAGGGCTCGGCCATCGGCCTGGAGTGGGCCGGCGAGGTGGCCGGAGTCGGCGCGGATGTGCCCGGCCTGCACGAAGGCGACCGGGTGATGTGCTCCGGCAATGGCGGCTATGCGGAGTACGCCGTCACCGACTGGGGCCGCGTCAGCCGCCTGCCGGACTCCAACATGGGATGGGAGCAGGCCGCGACGCTGCCGATCGCCCTGCAGACCATGCACAACGCCGTGGTCACCAACGGCCGGCTGCAACGCAATGAGGCCGTGTTGATCCAGGGCGCCAGCTCCGGCGTCGGGCTGATGGGCTTGCAGGTCGCCAAGCTCATGGGCGCTGGGCTGGTAATCGGCTCCTCCACCAACCCGGCCCGGCGCGCGCGTCTGCACGAGTTCGGCGCCGGCCTCGCCATCGACAGCAGCGACCCGGCCTGGCCCGACGCGGTGCTGGAGGCGACCGGCGGCAAGGGCGTGGACCTGGTGGTGGACCAGATTTCGGCCCCCGTCGCCAACGGCAATCTGCGGGCGACGCGGGTGCTGGGCCGCATCGTCAACGTGGGCCGGCTGGGCGGCGCCACCGGCGAGTTCGACTTCGACCTGCACGCCGCCCGGCGGATCAGCTACATCGGCGTGACCTTCCGCACCCGCAGCCTGGAGGAGGTGCGCGAGATCAACCGCCGCATGCGGGAGGACCTATGGGACGCGGTTGGGGCCGGACGGCTCCAACTGCCGATCGACCGTAGCTTCCCCTTGGCGGAAGCCAATGCAGCGCAAGCGCACATGCGGTCGAACGCGCATTTCGGCAAGATCGTGCTACTCGTCTAATTTGCGAAGGAGTTCCTGCATGTCCCTGTTCGATGCCCTGCAGCCCGAAGCCTTGGACCCGATCATGGCCGGGTTCCAGGAGTTCGCGGCCGACAAGCGGGCGGACAAGATCAACATGGGCGCCGGCATGTACTACGACGAGGACGGCCGCATTCCGATCCTGCGCGTGGTGGAAACGGCGGAGCGGCGCCTGGCCGAGCGCATCACAACTTGGGGCTACCTACAGCCGGACGGCCTGCCGGCGCTGCGGGAAGCGGCGAAACGGCTGGTGTTCGGCGATGCGCTGGCGGCCAGCATGGGGGACCGCATCGCGACGGTGCAGAGCCTGGGCGGCACCGGGGCGCTTAAGCTCGGCGCGGATGTCATCCGGCGGATTGCGCCCGGCAGCACCGTGGCAATGAGCCGTCCGACCTGGGGCAACCATCCCAGCATCTTCGCGGGCGCCGGACTGCAAGTCAGCGAGTATCCGTATTTCGATCCGGCCAGCGGCGGCGTCGACTGGCCCGCGATGCGCGACGCCATCGCCGCCATGGCGCCCGGCACCGTCCTGCTGCTGCACGCCTGCTGCCACAATCCGACCGGTGCCGACATTTCCGCCGAGGACTGGCGGACGCTGGCCGGGCTAATCCAGGAGCGGCGCCTGGTGCCGTTCCTCGACATGGCCTACGCCGGGTTCGCGGAGGGGCTGGAGGCGGACAGCGAGCCGGCGCGGCTGCTGGCGGAACTCGGGACGCCGTTGTTCGTGGCGACGTCTTTCTCGAAATCATTCGCGCTGTATGGCGAGCGCATCGGCGCATTGTCGGTCGTCGCCGCCGACGCGAAGCAGGCCGGCCTCGTGCTGGAACAGGTCAAGGTCGCGATACGCACCAACTACTCGACGCCGCCCTCGCATGGCGCGCTGCTGGTTTCCACCATTTTGGACGACGCGGCGCTGCGCTCCCAATGGGTTGCGGAGCTGGACGGCATGCGGCAGCGCATCCGGCGCATGCGGGAGGGGCTGGCCACCCGCCTGTCCGGCAACAATGCCTTCGATTTCGGTCGGCTCGTGCGGCAGAAGGGGCTGTTCTCCTACTCGGGCCTCAGTGCGGCGCAGATGGCGCGGCTGAAGGACGAGTTCGCCATCTACGGCGTCAGCGACGGGCGGCTGTGCATGGCGGCACTGACCGAGCGCACGCTGGACCGGGTGGCGGCGAGCATCCGGGCGGTGATCTAGCGCTTCCCTTACCCCCGCAACACTGCGCCGGCCGCCGTCAATGCCGCCGCGAGACCACGTACCCCGCCAGCGCACGCAGCCGGTCGGCCCGGCTGTCGAAGGCGGCAAGATACTCGGCCGCCTGCCCGGCCAGCATCACCGCCTGCGCCCGGGCGCGCTCAACGCCCAGCAGCGCCACCACCGTCGCCTTGCCGGCGGCCTGGTCCTTGCCGGCGGTCTTGCCGATGCCGGCGGTCGTGCCCACCGCGTCCAACACGTCATCGGCAATCTGGAACGCTGCCCCCAGGTCCCGGCCATAGGCCGCCACCTGCGCCCGGAGCGTTGGCGCAGCCCGGCCAAGGATCGCCCCGGCCTCGGCGCTGTATTGGATCAGCCGCCCAGTCTTCAGCGCCTGCAGCCGCGTCACCTCGTCATTGGTCAGCGCCTGGCCCTCGGTCGCCATGTCGATCATTTGCCCCCCCGCCATCCCGCGCGCGCCGGAGGCAAGGCCCAGCGCCGCCACCAGTTCGCACCGGGCCAGCGGGTCGGCATGGGTATCGGCGTCGGCCAGCAGCTCGAACGCGCGGGCCTGCAGCGCGTCCCCGGCCAGGATCGCCGTCGCTTCGTCGAAGCGCCGGTGCGTGCTGGGCTGGCCGCGGCGCAGGTCGTCGTCGTCCATCGACGGCAGGTCGTCATGCACCAGGGAGTAGGCGTGCAGCATCTCGACCGACGCCGCCACCCGCGCCGCCGACGCCCGCGCCACGCCGAACAGCCCGGCCACCTCCATCACCAGGAAGCCGCGCATCCGCTTGCCGCCGCCGAGCGTCGCATAGCGCATCGCCTCGACCAGCCGCCGCTCGTGCCCATCCGGCAGCGGCAGCAAGGTGTCGATCGCCTCCTCGACCACGGCCGCATGCTCGGCGAGCGCGGCCTGGACATCGACCGACTTCAGCGTGTCCATCAATCCATCGCCTTCAACGTGTTCATCAGTCGAGCGCTTTCAGCGCTACGCTGCCGTCCGCGCGCTCGACGATCGCCTGCACGCGGGACTCGGCCTGCGCGAGCTTCATCTCGCAATGCCGCCGGAGCACCGCGCCGCGCTCATAGGCGGTGATCGCCTCCTCGAGCTTCTGCTGGCCGCCCTCCAGCCCGCGCACGATACGCTCCAGTTCGGCCAGCGCGTCCTCGAACGACAAACCGGCAACCTCATCCGCCATCCCCAGAAATCTCCCAGACCGCGCACCCTATTGCCGCATGAGCCGGCGGACGTGCAAGGCGGCGGAGGCCGCCAACGCGTGCAGGTTGTAGCCTCCCTCCAGCACCGACACCAAACGGCCGCCGCAATGCTTGTCGGCCAGGGCGACCAATTCGTCGGTGAACCAGCCGAAGTCCTCGGTGTCCAGCCGCAGCTCCGCCAGCGGGTCGGCGCGATGGGCATCGAACCCGGCCGACAGGATCAGCAGCTCCGGCGCCCAAACGTCGATGGCCGGCAGGCCGACACGCTCCCAAACCCGGCGGAAATCGGCACCGGTGGCGCCGGGCGGCAAAGGCAGGTTCAGCACGTTGTTGGCCACGCCCCGCTCCTCGGGTGCGCCGGTGCCGGGGTAGCACGGGGCCTGATGGCTGCTGACATACAGCACGTCGGGGTGCGGCCACAGGATATCCTGGCTGCCGTTGCCGTGATGCACGTCGAAGTCGACCACCGCAACCCGGTTCAGCCCCCATCGCGCCCGGGCATGCAGCGCCGCGATCGCCGCGTTGGCGAACAGGCAGAACCCCATCGCCCGGCTGCGTTCCGCGTGGTGCCCCGGCGGGCGCGTCGCGACGAAGGCGGCGCGGGCCCAGCCCTCCATCACCGCGTCCACCGCCGCCGCAGCGCCGCCGGCCGCGCGCGATGCCGCCTCGCGGCTGCCATGGCCCATGCTGGTGTCGCCGTCCAATTGCACCAACTCGCCCGGCGCCGGGTCGATGCCCAGGATGGCGCGGACATAGTCCGGCGGATGCGCCAGTTCGAGCAAAGCCGTCGTGGCCTCCGGCGCCATTTCCCGCAAAAGCGGCACGAAGTCGGGGTGTTCGAGCGCATGCAGAACGGAACGCAGGCGGTCCGGCGACTCCGGGTGGTAGCCGCCGTTGTCGTGCCCCAGGCAAGCCGGATGGGTGAACAGCGCGACGGTCATTCTGCCTCGCTTGCAGCAGGTTCGGCCCGGCAGCGGATGGTGAAGCTGAACACCCCCGCGTCCTCCGCCTGCGCCACCAAGGCATGGCCGGTTTCACGGCAGAACGCCTGGAAGTCGGCGACGGCGGCGCGGTCGGTCGCCAGCACGCGCAGCCGGTCGCCCGGCGCCATGCCACGCAGCGCACGGTTGGCGCGCAGCACCGGCAGCGGGCACTTCATATCCTTCACGTCGAGCACGGTCTCGGTCATGGCCGCATTATCTCCATACGGGTCGCGGCAGATCAAGCTGGCACGCGCCGCCGAAGCCGCTATCCTGCGCCGATGACCTATCGCATCGGCGTCGACCTGGGCGGCACGAAAATCGAGGTCGCGGCGCTCGATGCCGCGGGCGGGATCGCGTTCCGCCGCCGGGTCGACACGCCGCCGGGCTATGACGGCGTCATCGCCGGCATCGCGGGGCTGGTGCAGGCAGCGGAAACGACGCTGGGCGCGCGGGCCAGCGTCGGCGTCGGCATCCCCGGCGTCATCAGCCCGGCGACCGGCCTGGTGAAGAATGCCAACTCGCAGATCCTGATCGGGCACGCGCTGGACCAGGACCTCGCCGCCGCCCTGGCCCGCCCGGTGCGCGTGGAGAACGACGCCAACTGCTTTGCATTGAGCGAGGCGGCGGACGGCGCCGGGGCCGGGCAGCATTGCGTGTTCGGAGTGATCCTGGGCACCGGCTGCGGCGGCGGCATCGTGGTGGGCGGGCAAATCCTGGCCGGGCGCAACCACATTGCCGGCGAATGGGGCCATACCCCCCTGCCCTGGCCGCGCGCCGACGAGTGGCCGCTGTCCCCATGCTGGTGCGGCCAGGCAGGGTGCCTCGAGCTGTATCTGGCGGGACCCGGGTTGGCACGGTCGTGCGATGCGCCGAATGCGGCCGACGTGGCGCGCCGGGCGACGGACGGCGACCCGGTGGCGATGGCGGCGCTGGAGCGGCACGCGGACCGGCTGGCGCGCGGGCTCGCGGTCATCGCCAACGTGCTGGACCCCGACGTGATCGTGCTCGGCGGCGGCGTGTCCAACGTGGCCTCGCTGTATGAGCGGGTGCCGGCGCTGATGCCGCAATACGTGTTCAGCGATGTCGCCGCGACGCCCGTGGTGCGGAACCGCCACGGCGACAGCAGCGGCGTGCGGGGCGCTGCCTGGCTTTGGCCGGCCGACGCGGGGGATGGATAGCCTGTTCGGAAGCGGTCACGCGGTATTCAACACCGCCGTTGCATCCCGAACGGGGCCGTAGCGTTTGCGCCGGGACCAATTTTCTGAAGGACCCGCACATGCGCGCACTGACCTGGCACGGCAAGGAAGATATACGCTGCGACACCGTCCCGGACCCGACGATCCAGGAGGGCCGCGACGCCATCATCAAGGTCAACGCCTGCGCCATCTGCGGCTCCGACCTGCACCTCATGGGCGGCTTCGTGCCGACTATGGAGAGCGGCGACATTCTGGGCCATGAATGCATGGGCGAGGTCGTCGAGGTTGGCCGCGACAACGCCAAGCTCAAGATCGGCGACCGCGTCGTGGTGCCGTTCACTATCTGCTGCGGCGAGTGCCGGCAGTGCAAGTGGGGCAACTGGTCCTGCTGCGAGCGGACCAACCCGAACGGCGAGATGCAGGCCAAGCAGTATGGCTATCCGCTGGCGGGGCTGTTCGGCTTCTCGCACATCACCGGCGGCTTCCCCGGCGGCCAGGCGCAGTATGTCCGCGTGCCCTACGCCGACGTTGGCCCGATCAAGGTGCCGGACAGCCTTTCGGACGAGCAGGTGCTGTTCCTGTCCGACATCTTCCCGACCGCCTACCAGGCCGCCGAGCACTGCGAGATCAAGCCCGAGGACACCATCGCCATCTGGGGCTGCGGACCCGTCGGCGTGCTGGCGGCCAAGTGCTGCTTGCTGTTGGGCGCCAAGCGGGTGATCTCCATCGACACCGTGCCGGAGCGCCTGGCGCTGGCGCGTGAGGCCGGGGCGGAGACGATCGATTTCGGCGCGCAGAACGTGCAGGACACGCTGATGGAGATGACGCACGGCCAGGGGCCGGATGCGGTTATCGAGGCCGTCGGCCTGGAAAGCCACGGCGCCGACACGCTGATGCAGAAGGTCAGTTCGGCTGTCATGGCGGCGACGGTGAGCATGGAGCGTCCGTTCGCGTTGAACCAGGCCATCCTGGCGTGCCGGCCCGGCGGCATCGTGTCGATGCCGGGCGTGTTCGCCGGCCAGGTCGGCCCGGTGGCGCTGGGCGCGTTCATGCAGAAGGGCCTGACGTGGAAGACCGGCCAGACCCACATGCAGCGCTACCTGAAGCCGCTGCTGGAGCGGATCGAGAAGGGCGAGATCGATCCCTCGTTCATTATCTCGCACCGGGCGATGAGCCTGGAAGAGGGGCCGGAGCTTTACAAGACCTTCCGGGATAAGAAGGACAAGTGCACGAAGGTGGTGCTGCGTCCGAACGGCTGAACCGTTCGATATGAGCTGCCTGCACGGCGGGGCGGCAGCTTAACTTAGCGAGGGTCTCAGGCGCAATATGGGGGTGAACGGGTTAATCCCGTTCATCTCCGTTACGCTGGGTAATCGGGTTACCTGCGGGTTCGTATTGGATTTATTGCAGCCGCTTTTCTGCGAAAGCCTAATTTTGTGATCTCATTATTGATATCATGTCAATAAAGATTTACAAAGGTTATTAAAGAATTCACAGCATTGTGCATTTATTTGGCCTCGCTAACGACCGAAAAGGAGTGCTCACAAAAAAACGGGAGGTTTGAAATGACGACGCGTACTTGGGTTGGCGGTACGGCCAATAACGACGTGACAAACGCGGCGAATTGGTCGGGCGGCATCGTGCCCGCCGCCGGCGATACAGCGCTCGCCACAGCCGGGACACTGATGATGCCGGCGGGATCGAACCTGAACGGCGTGACGCTGGGCGTGAACGAGCCGAGTGGTGGCCCGCCCGTGGTCGTCGATATGACCGGAGACGACAACCTTACCGTCGCAAACGCGAATTCTACCAATGCCCAAGTGGTGGTGAACGCGAGCGGCGCAGCGGATACGCTGATCGTCAGCCGCGGCTTTCCCGGCGGCCTCTCGGCGGTGGTCAACGTCGCGGCGAACACCAACCTGACGCTCAACCCGAGCACGACGCAGTCCGAGCTTTATGGCCAGGATAGCGTGACGGTCAACGGAGGCACCACGACCCTGTCCGGCAACGTCACCGCCGGCGCCAAGGTCGTCTTGAACACCAACCTGGTCGGCACCGGCACCCTGGTGCTCGACGATGCGCACGACGCGGATGGAACAGTCACGTCCAGTTCTGGCGAGATTAATGGAATTGTCGCGGCCGGGGTGACCATCCAAGTGAACGGCACCGGCGCCGCCGATCCCTATTTGGGCTCCAAGGCCTTGCCGCAGTATGATACGCTCAAGATCGACGATCCCGCATCCTTTGCCGGCAAATTGCTGATCAATACTGGCATCGTCACCCTGGAGAACTTTACCGCCGACAGCGATATCCTGGCCAATGGCGTAATGTCGTTCTACAAAAACGGCACGTTGGTCGAGAGCTTCAACGTGGCGCCCTCGGGCACGCTAGCGCCGGCCACCAGCATCGTCGCGACGCAGGTCGGGGCGAACATGCAAATCTCCACTGAACCCACCTCGTATACGGGCGGACTGCCGCTCCCCGGCCTGCTGCCGCTGGGGCCGCCGGGCAATTTCCTGGTCAGCGACCAAACCAGCGGTGGGGCGTGGCAGTCGCAAGGGACGCCCTACAGCGGCCCGGTCGCGGGACTGACCAGCGACATCATCATCGCTACCGCGGACAACATCAACGTCAAGGCGGCGATCCCGAACGTCTTCATCCACACCGGCAGCGGCGAGGATGCGATCGACGTCAGTGCGGTGAACGGCAACAATGTCCTGGACGGCTCCACCGGCAGCAACTTCCTGGTGGGCGGAACCGGCAACGACACCTTCTTCGTCGACGACCGAGGCACCCCGGCAGCGATCTGGAGCACCGTCGTCAACTTCCATGCCGGCGACGATGCGACGGTCTGGGGGGTTTCGCCCAAGGACTTCGGCCTGACATGGACGGATGGCTTGGGCGCGTCAGGCTCTACCGGCCTGACCCTGGCCGCGACGGCCGCTGGCAAGCCGACGGCGATGCTCACCTTGGCAGGCCTGAACAGCGCCGACCTGACGAACGGAAAGCTCGCAATCAGCTATGGCATCGATGCTGCCTCCGGCAGTGACTACATGCTAATTCAACGGATGTAAGTCATAGGGCTGCGCATCTGACGGGGAGGACCACGAGCAGCCCGTCAGCGCTTCCGATACCGTCCACAGCCGCTTTCCCGCCTCAGTGTCCCGCGCCTGGGGCATGATGCGGGCAGGGCCGGACGCGCCCTTGATCTCCTGGAAGCCGACAGGTCCGTAATAGCCGCCGGGCTTCGCGTCCGGCGAGGCCGCCGCATAGACGATGGGCTGCGCGCCGTCCGCTGCCGATTGGCCGAACAGTCGGAAACCGGCCTGCATCACGTGTTCCTTGAAGCCGGGGGCGCCCCCGCCGGGGCCGTTGGTGATGATGTCCGTCATCGCCCAGCCGGGATGCGCCGCGTCGCTGACCAAGGTCCAGCTCTGCGCGGCGGCACGGCGGGCAAGTTCGAGCGCGAACATCAGCATCGCCAGCTTGCTCTGCCCATAGGACTTCCAGGCGCTATAACGCCGCTCGCCCTGCAGGTCGTCCCATGCGATGGCGGCGCCCCGGTGCGCCAGGCTGCTGACCTGCACCACGCGCGCCCCGCCCGCGGACCGTAGCAGCGCCGGCAACAGGCGCGCGGTCAGGGCGAAGTGGCCGAGGTAGTTGGTGCCGAACTGCAGCTCGAACCCGTCCGCCGTGAGCTGCCGGTTCGGGGGCGCCATCACGCCAGCGTTGTTCACCAGGATGTCGAGCGCCGGATGCGCTGCGGTCATGCGGTCCGCGAACGCCGCCACAGAGGCGAGGCTCGCCAGGTCCAGCAACTCGAAGCTCGCCACGGCGCTGCCCGCCTCGCGCCGCAGCCGGGCCAGCGCCGCCTCGCCTTTCTTTGGATTGCGCCCGGCCAGCACGACCCGGGCGCCGGTCCGCGCGAGCCCCGCCGCCGTCGCATAGCCGAGGCCCCCTGTGGCACCGGTGACGATTGCGACGCGAGGGGCAGTCCGCATCAGCAATGCGGCTCGACGATCGTGAATTCGCTCAGCTTGCCCAGCATGACGAAATCGGCGAAATCCATCGTAAGGTCGTCGGCGACCCCGTTGGCCCAGTATTTCATGCCGACCTCGTAGTCCGGGCTGCCGGCAGGCTTGGAGTCGTTGGCGGCCTGGCCGCGGTCGAAGAATGCGACGCGGACCCGTCCGCTCGGCAACGCAGCCAGCGCTGGGTAGGGCGATCCCGCCGGCTTCGGGTTCCAATTGATGATGGCGACCGAGCTGTCCTGCGTGCCCTTGTTGCCGGTCCCGTCGAAGATCGGCAAAGTAATGAAGTGCTTGCCGGCCTCGGCGGCGGCGATGATGGCGGCGGTGTGCGCCATGGGGAACACGGTGCCGGCCGGCATCGGCATCTGGCGTTCCTCCGGCATGGTGTAGCGGATGGTGCCGGCGCCGCCGGGTGCGGTGAGCGTCGCGTCGCCCTCTACCTGTTCGGTGACGGCGGTGTCGGTGGTCTGCCGCATGCGGAAGCGCATCGACAGGCCGTCCTTGCTCTCCCAGGTCGCGTAGTCCGACACCAGCGCGATGTCCTGGCCGTCGTTGTTGGTGATGTCGAGCGATAGGCGCTGCCGGGTCGCCCAGCCATCGCAGGCGTCGGTGATCTCGTAGGCCATCGTGCCGCTTGCCGCCTGCACATCGCCGCGGGCGCTGTCCATCTTCAGGCGATAGAACGCGCGATGGGCGGCGAGCGGCACTGGAGCGGCGCCGGACGGCACTGCAGCGGCGCCGGACGGCACGGAACCAGCGCCGGACGGCGCCGGATCAGCCGCAAGCGCGGGCAGGCCCAGCAGGCTGATGGCGAGTAGGGCGGCAAGGGGGCGCAGGCGCACTGCGGTTGCTCCAGTTTGGTCAGCCCTCGACATAGGCCCGCTGGGCCGGGTGCGCCAGAGCGTACGCTTGTGCCGGCTTTGCGCGACTGCGGGTTACCCGGCCGGCTTCACCTTCGGCGGCAGGTCAAGCTTCAACGAAAGCTCCTTCAGCCGTTGCGCATCCACCGGGGCCGGGGCGCCCATCATCAGGTCCTGGCCCTGCTGGTTCAGCGGGAACAGGATCACCTCGCGGATGTTCGGCTCGTCCGCCAGCAGCATCACCATGCGGTCGATGCCCGGCGCCGACCCGCCATGCGGCGGCGCGCCGTAGCGGAACGCCGACAGCATGCCGCCGAACCGCGCCTCAACGTCGTTCGCGGTGTAGCCGGCGATCTCGAAGGCGCGGATCATGATGTCCGGGCGGTGGTTGCGGATCGCGCCCGACGACAGCTCGATCCCGTTGCAGACGATGTCGTATTGGAACGCCTTGATGGTCAGGGGGTCCTGGCTGTTCAGCGCCTCGAGCCCGCCCTGCGGCATGCTGAACGGGTTGTGGCTGAAATCGACCTTCCCGGTTTCTTCAACGATTTCATACATCGGGAAATCGGTGATCCAGCAGAACTTGAAGCAATCCTGCTCGATCAGGCCGAGTTCTTGCCCAATCCGGGTGCGGACCAGGCCGGCGAACTTCGCAGCCTCGTCGCGCTGCCCGGCGGCGAAGAACACCGCATCGCCTGCACTCAGGCCGCAGGCGGCGCGGATGCCCTCGATCCGTTCGGCCTCGAGGTTCTTGGCGATAGGGCCGCGCCCGCCGTCCTCTTCGAAGATGATATAGCCAAGCCCGCCGGCGCCCTGCTCGCGCGCCCATTCGTTCAGCTTGTCGAAAAAGCCGCGCGGGCGGGACCCGGCGCCCGGGGCCGGGATCGCCCGGACGATGCCGCCCGACGCCGCGATGCGGGCAAAAAGGCCGAAGCCGGACCCGGCATACTGCCCGGTCACGTCCGCTATGCGCAGCGGGTTGCGCAGGTCCGGCTTGTCCGACCCGTATTCCAGCATGGCCTGCTCATAGGGAATGCGCGGGAACGGCGGCTTCGTCACCGGGCGCCCGCCGAACTCCTCGAACACGCCGGCCATCACCGGCTCCAAGGTGGCGAAAACATCCTCTTGCGTGACGAAGCTCATTTCGAAGTCAAGCTGGTAGAACTCGCCGGGGCTGCGGTCGGCCCGGCTGGCCTCGTCGCGGAAGCACGGCGCGATCTGGAAATAGCGGTCGAACCCGGCCACCATCGCCAGTTGCTTGAATTGCTGCGGCGCCTGCGGCAGGGCGTAGAAGGTGCCGGGATGGCTGCGCGACGGCACCAGGAAGTCGCGCGCACCCTCTGGGCTGCTGGCGGTCAGGATCGGGGTCTGGAACTCGGTGAACCCCTGCTCGATCATGCGGCGGCGCAGGCTCGCGATCACCCCGGCGCGCAGCATCAGGTTGCGGTGCACCTTGTCGCGGCGCAGGTCGATGAACCGATATTTCAGCCGCAGCTCGTCCGGATACTGCTGGTCGCCCGCAACCTGGATCGGCAGCGTGTCGGCAGCTGACTGCACTTCGAGGTCCGCCACCTGCAGCTCGATTTCGCCGGTGGGCAGCCGGGGGTTCACGGTGGCCGGGCTGCGCGGCACGACCGCGCCGGTGACGGTGATGACGCTCTCGACCCGCAGCGCGTCGGCGGTGTCGAACGCTGGCGTGCCCGCGGGCAGGACGCATTGGGTGATGCCGTAATGGTCGCGCAGGTCGATGAACAGCAGGCCGCCGTGGTCGCGCTTGCTGTGCACCCATCCCGACAGCCGGGCGGTCTGGCCGGCATCCGGGCCGCGAAGGGCGCCGCAGGTGTGGGTGCGATAGGCGTGCATGGCTCTGGTTCCCACAAGAGCACGTCGAGTGCTCGGCAAATTAGCGGGATCGAGCCGTCACGGCACGATCACGGTCGCGCACACAAACCGCGGGAATTTGCCGTGTCAAGTCGCGGACGATACACACGGGCGATGCCACGCCCCACCCTCGCCTTCCCCGACCCGGTGCTGATCACCGACACGGACACCCTCATCGCCCTATGCGAGCGGCTGATGACCGAGCCTTATGTCACGATCGACACGGAGTTCATGCGCGAACGCACCTACTATCCGGAACTGTGCGTGGTGCAGTTGGCCGGCGAGATCGACGTTGCGGTCGTCGACGCGCAGGCGCCGGGCATCGATCTGTCGCCGCTGGGGCTGCTGCTGGCGGACAGCAACGTCGTCAAGGTGTTCCACGCCGCGAGGCAGGACGTGGAAATCTTCCTCGAGCTGTTCGGCAGCGTGCCGGCGCCGATTTTCGACACCCAGGTGGCCGCGATGGTGGCCGGGTTCGGCGACCAGGTGGGTTACGACGCGCTGGTCTCGTCGCTGACCGGCGGCCAGATCGACAAGGCGCACCGGTTCAGCGACTGGTCAGCCCGCCCGCTCTCCCCGGCGCAGGTCACCTATGCCGCAGCCGACGTCACCTATCTGCGCCACGTCTACGAACGCCTGCGGGAGAAGCTGGAGCGCGACGGGCGGCTAGACTGGGTGGCCGAGGAAATGGCCGTCCTGGCGCAGCCCGGCACCTATCGGCCCGACCCGGACGTGATGTGGGAGCGGCTGCGCCCCCGCACCGGCAACCGCCGCATGCTGGGCCTGCTGCGCGCCGCCGCCGCCTGGCGTGAGCGGGAGGCGCAGCGGGTCAACATCCCCCGGCAGCGCCTATTGAAGGACGAGAGCCTGCTGGAGATCGCCGCAACCGCGCCCGACAGCGGCGAGGCGTTGTCCCGGGTGCGCGGCATCTCCCGCGGGTTCGCCGAGGGCCGCAGCGGCACGGGCCTCGTCGCGGCGCTGCAGGAGGCGGCGGCGCTGCCGGAATCTGCCCTGCCCGATGCACCGCGCGGCAAGGACGGCCCGCGCGCTTCGCCTGCCTTGGTGTCGCTGCTGAAGGTGCTGCTGGCGGCGAAGTGCGAGGCGCACAACGTCGCGCCGAAGCTGCTGGCGTCATCCGACGACCTCGACCGCCTGGCGACCGAAGCCGAGCCGGACATCCTGGCGCTGCAGGGCTGGCGCCGCGACATGTTCGGCGCTGATGCCTTGGCGCTGAAGGCCGGCGCGATCACGCTGGGGGTGGATGGGAAGCGGATCAAGCTGCTGCGGGTTTAGGCCGCGTGCTATACTCGTCGCACTGAAGGGTGGAGGGGCTTGATGGAGGGTGACGGCAACTACGACGCGGATTTTCACGCATGGGCGAACGAGCAGGCTACGCTGCTACGGGCTGGCCGCCTGTCGGAAATCGACGTCGAGCACATTGCCGAGGAGATCGAGATTTTGGGACGCGGCGAAAAGCGGGAGCTGGTGAGCCGCCTATCGGTCCTACTGCTACATCTGGTAAAATGGGCGCATCAGCCAGAACGCCGTGGCAAAAGCTGGGAACTGACGATTAAGGAGCAACGCCGGCAACTCGTCCGGCATCTGCGGGACAACCCGAGCCTACGCGCCTGGACCGACCAAGCCATGGCCGACGCCTATGGCGATGCGGTGCTGCGGGCGGAGCTGGAGATGAACCTTGCCCGCGACATGCTGCCTTGGAGCTGCCCGTATCGGTTCGAGCAGGCCGTCGATGAGGCGTTTTGGCCAGACCCTGCCTGAGTTCAATGCAATTTCCTATCAATCGAAACGGGCTACAGCTACTTTGAAGCTATGAATAGCTCGGAATAAAACATGGCCGTGAAGACCTGGGACGGAACGACCGGTAGCTTCGACAGCGCAGCCGACTGGTCGCCGGTCGGCGTCCCCCAGCCCGGCGATTTCGCCATTATCAATGCGGGCACCGTGACGGCGAGGGGCGGCCTGCTGCAAGGTCTCGACATCGAGGCGAACGGCCTTAACGGCGCGAGCGGCTCATTGGATCTCACCGACACCACTGTCGCGCCCGACACGCAGATCACCTTCCTGGGAATAGGCGGCATCGCGGCCGGACAGGTCAACGACCAGGGCATCATCACCGCCAGGGGTCCAGTCAACCTGTTCACCTCGACCGGACCGACCGGTGTTGCCGGAGTGTTGCACAATACTGGGACGATCAATGTCGTCGACGGACCGGCGCTTTTCGTGGGACTTGGCCGTCCTCCGTTCGGATCGTTGGAGAATGACGGCGTCATCTCCGTTTGGAACTCATTGGCCCAGGCTCAAACCGTCAACCTGGCCTCGCTGAAGGGTGGCGCCGGTCTGGTCCAACTTTTTGCGGACACGCACGTCATTGCACCGCTGAACAGCGGCGGCCAGACCTTCCGCTTTATCGGCGGTGTCGGCAGTGCGTCCTCCTTGATGTTCAACGAGGCAGGCAATTTTCAGGATCGCATCGCCGGTTTTGCAACACCGGATACCATCAGTCTGATTACCCAGCCCTTCACCAGCTACGCCTACGCCAGCACCGGCGCCGCCAGCGGCGTGCTCACGTTGTCGAACGGGGGGACGGCGTTGGCCAGCATCGCTTTCGACGGCATCTACCAGCAGTCCGACTTCACGCTGACGACGACAACCACCGGGAACGTTAGCACCACGGCCATCACCACCACGTTTGCCCCGCCGGCGCAGGATATCGAGTTGCTGGACTCGGTTTTGGGCCTGGGCTCCCTCGACGCTGCCAGCGCCTATTCCGGACCGGTCATCGGCCTGGAGCGCCAATATATCTGGGCCGGCAACGACTCGGCCGGCATCGCCGCTTTGTCTAAGAACGTCTTTCTCAAAGGCGGCGCAGGCAACGACGCGCTGCAGGTAGCCGGTGGCAGCAACGTGCTGGACGGCGGCGGCGGATCGAACTTTCTGGCCGGCGCCACTGGGGCAGACGGAGGCAAAGACACGTTCTTCGTGGATGGCCGCGATGGCACGACCTGGAGCAGCATCCTCAATTTTCACCCGGGCGACGCGATGACGCTGTTCGGCTTCCAGGCCGGGCAGAGCGCCTTTTCGTGGACCGCCTCGGACGGCGCCGCCGGCTTCCAGGGCGCCACGATCCATGCGGAACTGGGCGGCGCCGGCACTGGTACGGACGCATCGATAACCTTTGCGGGAATCAGCATCGCCGACGCGCAAAGCAAGTTCACCGTCTCGACCGGCACTACCGGCGGAGCCGGATACTTGTATGTGGCCTACGCCGCCTGATCCACCGCCAGGCCCATCGCCGCTGCCAGGCGCTCCAGCCGGCGCTGGATCGGGTCCCCGGCGAACACGCCGCTGCCCTCGGCCAGGCGCAGCGCGAGCCGGCCCGGCATGATGCGCAGGTTGGCGCCGGCCAGCAGCTCCGGCGTGCCCGCCGACAAGGTGTAGGCCAGGCGCAGCGCCGTCCCCAGCACCTCGGCCCGGCCCACCGCCGCCGGGTCCATCAAGGCGCGGGCGGTGGCAAGATAGGGCGCGTCCGTCTCCGCCTCGTAGCGCAGCGCCAAGGTCAAGGCCAGGAAGGCGCGGCTCGGATGGTCCATCGCCACGCCGGACTGCCGCAGCACACGGTAGAAGGCCTGCTCGGCGCGATAATCCGGATGGTCCTGGCTGCCGATATCGGACATCCAGCAGGCGGCGGCGCGCATTCGGGCCTGCGCCGCCGGCTCGTCCGGAAACAACGGCGCCGTCCAGTCCAGCAACGCCGGCGGCAGCCGGATGTCGCGGCCGTAACGGGCGGCGATCTCCTGGCCCAGCGCCACGACCGGATCCGCCGCGCGCACCTCCGGCGAAACCTGCTGCATGAACCAGCCCTCGCGAATGCCGTTCGCGCTGAACACGATGCGGCGCGCCCCGGTCTGGCGCAGCAGGCGGCGCAGCACCGTCGCGGCGAACGGCAAGTCCTCGACCCGGCGGCGCGGCGCACCGGGCAAGCGCTCCAGCGTACGGCGGGGGCTGGCCAGCATCAGCGCCGCCAAATCACGCCCGGCATCCCGGGTGATCGTGTAGTGGTGCACGATGTGCAACGGGTAATTCGTCAGGAACATCTGCACCCGGGCCAGCGCACGCCATGCGCCGCCAACCAAATACAGGTCACGCTCGGCGCCCTCCGCCAGCCAGGGCACCGCGCCGAGATCGGCGTCGGCGATCGTGCGGGCGCGGGCCAGGTCGTTCTCCGCCCGGTCGGACAGGCGGATCACGCCCAACCCCAGGCTCGCCGCACGCGGCACGGCGCCAGCGCCCACCCGCACGACCTCGAGCGAGCCGCCGCCGATGTCGGCCAGGATGCCGTCGGCCTCCGGAATGCCGCACAGCACGCCGGCGCAGGACATCGCGGCCTCCTGCGCGCCCGACAGCACGCGGATGGGCACGCCGGGCATGCGCGCTTCCAGGGCGGCGACGAACTCCGGGCCGTTGGTGGCGTCGCGCACGGCGGCGGTGGCCAGCACCTCGAACGGATCGGCGCCCATGGCGCGGGCGATGGCGTTGTAGCGGGTCATGACGCGCAAGCCCTGCACGACCCCGGCCTCGTTCAGCCGCCCGGTCGTCGCCAGGCCGCGGCCGAGGCGCAGCACGGCCTTTTCGTTGAAGATCGCGATGGGGTTGCGCCCACGGCCCTCGAACACCACCAGGCGCACCGAGTTGGAGCCGAGGTCGACGATAGCGCAGCGAGGTGCGTGTGACAGCGGCTTAATCCTGGCTGACGCGGTCGGGGCGGCGGATCGCCTGCGCATGGGCCGAGAGCGCGCCGCCGTGCAGTGCGGAGCCGCGTCCGGACAGCGACGGGTTGGTCATGAAATAATCATGCGCCGACACCGGGCGCGGCCCGTCCGCCACCCGCCGCCACGTGCCATCGGCGCCCAGCTCCCAGGATTGCAGCGTGTCGCGCAGGTTCACCACCATGATCTGGTCCAGCACCTGCGCATGGACGGTGCGGTTGTGGATCGGCACCAGCGTCTCGACCCGCCATTCCATGTTGCGGGCCATCCAGTCGGCGCTGCTGATGAACACCTTGGCGTGGCGGCTTGGCAGGCGATGGCCGTTGCCGAACGCGTAGATGCGGCTGTGCTCCAGGAAGCGTCCGACGATGCTCTTGACCCGGATGTTCTCCGACAATCCGGGCACGCCGGGCCGCAGGCAGCAGATGCCGCGGATGACGCACATGACCTGCACCCCGGCGCGGGACGCGGCATACAGCCGGTCGATCAGCCGGTCGTCGACCAGGCTGTTCATCTTCAGCCAGATCTGCGCCGGCTGCCCGGCGGCGGCGGCGGCCATCTCCGCATCGATCAGCGCCATCAGCGTGCTGCGGGTGGTCAATGGGCTGAACGCCAGGCTGTCCATGCGCTCGGGCTGGGCATAGCCGGTCATGTAGTTGAACAGCCGCGCGCTGTCCCGCGTCAGGTCCGGGTCGCAGGTGAAGAAACTGAGGTCGGTGTAGATGCGCGCCGTGATCGGGTGGTAGTTGCCGGTGCCGAAATGCGCATACGACCGCATCGTGCCGCCCTCGCGCCGCACCACCAGCGACAGCTTGGCGTGGGTTTTCAGCTCCATGAACCCGTAGACGACCTGGACGCCGGCGGCCTCCATGGTGCGGGCCAGGCGGATGTTGGCCTCCTCGTCGAACCGGGCGCGCAGCTCGATCAGCGCCGTCACCGATTTGCCGGCCTCCGCCGCCTCGATCAACGCCTTGACGATGGGGCTGTCGCGGCTGGTGCGATACAGCGTCTGTTTCACCGCGACCACGCTGGGGTCGGCCGCCGCCTGGCGCAGGAACTGCACCACGACGTCGAAGCTCTCGAACGGATGATGGACGATAATGTCCTTGGCGCGTATGGCGGCGAAGCAGTCGCCGGCGAAGTCGCGGATGCGCTCGGGAAAACGCGGCGTGTAGGGCGGGAACAGCAGGTCCGGGCGGTCGTCCACGATCATCTGCTTGAGGTCGGCGGCGCCCAGGATGCCCTGCTGGATCACCACCTCGTCGCCGGGGATCTCGTGGTCGTCCACGTCCAGCTCGTCGATCACCAATGCGCGCAGGTCGTCCGGCATGCCGGCATCGACCGAAAGGTGAATCGCGACACCCCGGCGCCGGCGTTTCAGCGCGGTTTCGTAGGACCGCACCAGGTCTTCGGCCTCCTCCTCGAACTCGACGCCGGTGTCGCGGATCAGGCGGAACAGGCCCTGCCCCACCGCGCGGAAACCAGGGAACAGCCGGCCGAGGAACAGGCCGACCAGATCCTCCAGCAGCACGAAACGGATGGAGTCGCCCGGCGCATGCGCCGGCAGCCGGACGAAGCGCTCGATCAGCGCCGGCAACGGGATCAGCGCGTCCATGATGTGCTGGTCCTCGTCGCGGCGCAGCTTCAGCACCATGACCAGGCCCATGTTGGGGATGAACGGGAACGGATGCGCCGGGTCGATGGCGAGCGGGGTCAGCACGGGGAACACGCGGTCCATGAACCACACTTCGAGCCACTCGCGGTCCGCCGGCGTCAATGCGGCGGTCTCGCACAGCTCGATCCCGGCCTCGCGCAGTTGGCCGCGCAGGTCGAGCCACGCCTCCTGCTGCATCTGCATCAGCGCCCTGGCCCGCGGCTGGATTTCGGCCAATTGCTGCGCCGCGGTCCGTCCGTCCGGGCTGATGGCGGCGACCCCGGCCTTTGCCTGGCCGATCAACCCGGCCACGCGGACCGAGAAGAACTCGTCGAGGTTCGACGCGCTGATTGAAATGAAGCGCAGGCGTTCCAGCAGCGGGTGCCGGTGGTTCTCCGCCTCCTCGACCACGCGGTGGTTGAAATCGAGCCAACTCAACTCACGGTTGATGAAACGGTTGGGGCTGTCGCCTGCAATCTCCGGAGCGGTGGGCGGGACAGGTCCCGGGGCGATCTTGAGCCTGGGAAGCGTGCTGATCTTATTCATGCTGGCATCCTAGTGCTCTGACGCAGACGGAGGAAGCAGTCTGCGTCAGAGCACTAGCTTTGTTTGGTGGACTGATTCAGCCAACGCCATGTAGCAGGCGTCGGCATCAGGCCACTAGAACAGCGCAGGGTGGGGCGGCGAGACATCCGCAGGCTCCGCATCGGAAATTTCATGCATCAGGGATTGCAGGGTTTGCGCGGCCATTGCCCGGGTCACGCCGCGGCCAGCGGCGAGTGCCGCCCGGTCCAGCCGCGCCGCCGCCTCGCGCAGCGCCGCCGGTTCGCGCGGCAGCACGGCCAGCAGCCAATCCTGCACCGCGCCGGGCACGAGCAACTGCCGGTCGGACAGCAGGCGCGCGAGCAGCGTGCGCAGGAACTCGTCATCGGCGCCGCCGAGCGGCACGGCGAGGGTGGCGCGCAGCCGGCTGGCGAGGTCCGGCAGCCGGGTGGGCCAGCGCGCCGGCGGGGTGCGCGCCCCCAGCAGGACGGAATGGCGGGCCTCCTGCGCGGCATTCAGCACATGCAGCAGGCTGGTTTCCGACGGCGCGAGGTCGGCGTCATCGATCGCCAGCGGCCCCGGCGGCCAGTCACCGCCCAATACTCCGTCGCGGAGCATCGTCCCGCTTATTAGGTTAGCGCCGGCGCGGGTGGACCAGATGTGCAGCAGATGCGTCTTGCCGGACCCGGGGCCGCCCCAGAGCGCCAGGCGCTGCCCGGGCCAATCGGCGCTGCGGGCCAGCCATGCCAGCGCCGGCCGGGTGGCGGCACTGGGCAGGAAGTCGGCTTCGGTCAGGCGCGGGACGTGCACGAACGGCAGCGCCAGTTGGCGGTTGGCGGTCAAGCCGGGGGGTCGAGATACAGCGGACTCTGCAAATAGCGCCGCAGCCAGAAACGCAGCAGCACGCCGATGGCGGCGGTGACCGGCACCGCCAGCAGCACGCCCAGGAACCCGAACGCGGCGCCGCCAGCGAACAGCGCGAAGATGACCCAGACTGCGTGCAGTTCCACCCGGTCGCCGAGGAAGCGCGGGTAGATCACGTAGCCCTCCAGAATCTGCCCGGCGATGAACACCCCGGCGACCGTCGCCACCCCGGTCCAGGTCGGGAACTGCGCGAACGCCAGGCCGATGCTGGCGACCCCGCCGGTGATGCTGCCGACATAGGGGATGAACGACAGCAGCCCGGCCGAGATGCCGACGATCAGCCCAAGGTCGAGCCCGACCGCCGACAGCGCCATCGCATAGAACATCGCCAGCACTAGGCAGCACAGCGCCTGGCCGCGCAGCCACGCCGACAGGATGCGGTCGACCTCCCGCGCCTGCGCCCGCAGCACTCCGGCATAGCGGCGGGGCAGCCAGCTATCGACCCGGGCCACCGCACGGCGCCAGTCGCGCAGCAGATAGAACGCGACCACGGGCGTGACGACCACCAGCGACAGCACGTTGAACAGCGCGAAGCCGCCGCCGACGATCCGGCTGAGCGCCGCCGCAAGGAAGGCCAGCATCGCGCCGGCCTGCCCGCCCACGAGGTCGCGCAGCTTCTCGTCCACGTAATCAGATCCCAGGCGTTCCTGCAGGTGGGCGATGACCTCGCCGGCCCAGAGCCGCACGGAATACACGTAGCTCGGCACCCGGCTGATCAGAATGCCGACCTGCGCCACCAGCAGCGGATACAGCAGCAGCGCGAACAGCAGCGTGGCCGTGACCAGCGTCACGACCAGCAGCAGCGCCGCCAGGCCGCGCGGCATCCCGGCGCGCGTCAGCCGCGTCGTGGGCGGGTCGAGGAAGTAGGCGATGCCCGCCGCCGCCACGAACGGCAGCAGAATCGACGCGAACAGATACAGCATCGCCGCGAGCACGAGCGCGAGCCCGGCCAGCAGCCCGATCCGCTGCGCCCTGGTGGCGTGCGGCAGCGGGATGCGCTGTGGCTCCGGCGCAGGCGGGGACGGGGAATCGGGCCGGGGCAGGTCCAATGCTTTCATCGCCACGCCTTCATAGCCGGGCCCTCATCGTTGGCGTGCCGCTTTCCATACATAAGCCGCGCCGGACACGAGCGTCGTAGCGGCCACCGTCCAGATCAGCAGCACGCGCAGCCACGGCGCCTGCAGCCCGAACCCTTCGAGGAACAATACCACGCCGACCAGCAGGAGTTGGAGCGCCGTATTGAATTTCGAGAACAGCATCGGCTTGATGCGCACCGGCATGGCGAGCAGCCACATCACCAGGATGCCGCCGACGATCACCAGGTCGCGGAACACCACGAGGATGGCGAGCCAGTCCGGCAGCACCCGTATGGCGGCGAGCGTCACGAACATGCAGACCAGCAGCGCCTTGTCCGCCACCGGGTCCAGCATGGCGCCGAGCGCACTGCCGCCGCGCCGCCGGGCGAGCCAGCCGTCGACCGCGTCCGACACGCCCGCCAGCGCGAACAGGCCGAAGGCGAGCGCCGTCTGCTGCCGCAGCACCAGCCACACCGCGAGCGGCACGGCGCATAGCCGGCCGAAGGTGATGATGTTCGGCAGGTTCAGGACATCGTGCGTGCCGCGCATGGGTGCCGCACCATCATGCGCGCCGCGCACAAGCGTATGGTCGATGGCTCTGTCCGGACCCGTCATCCCCGGCTATTACCGCATCCGCAACGCGCCGTCACAGGACCACTGCCATGACCGAGACCCCTTCCCGCAACGGCGTTACATACCGCGACGCCGGTGTCGACATTGCGGCGGGCGACGCGCTGGTGGACCGGATCAAGCCGCTGGCCCGCGCCACGTCGCGCGCCGGCGTCATGGGGTCGTTGGGCGGGTTCGGGGCGCTGTTCGACCTGCGCGCCGCCGGGTTCCGCGACCCGGTGCTGGTCAGCACCACGGACGGGGTCGGCACCAAGCTCAAGATCGCCATCGTCACCGGACGCCACGACACCGTGGGCATCGACTTGGTGGCGATGTGCGTCAACGACCTGGTCGTGCAGGGGGCCGAGCCGCTGTTCTTCCTCGATTATTTCGCCACCGGCGCGCTGTCGGTCGACCAGGCGGCCCGTGTGGTCGCAGGGATCGCCGAGGGCTGCCAACAGGCCGGCTGCGCCCTGGTCGGTGGCGAGACCGCGGAGATGCCGGGCCTGTATGCCGCCGGGGACTACGACCTGGCCGGGTTCAGCGTAGGGGCGGCGGAACGGGACGCGCTGCTGCCGGCGGGCGTCATGGTTGGCGACGCCGTGCTGGGCCTCGCCAGCAGCGGCGTGCACAGCAACGGGTTCTCCCTCGTGCGCCGCATCGTCGAGGTCGGTGGCCTCGGCTGGGACGCTGCGGCACCCTGGGCGCCAGACGAGACGCTGGGCGAGGCGCTGATGCGTCCAACGCGGATCTATGTGAAGCCCATGCTGGCGCTGCATCGCGCCGGGCTGCTGCGGGCGGCGGCGCACATCACCGGCGGCGGCCTGCCCGGCAACGTGCCGCGCATGTTGCCCGATGGCGTCTGCGCCGTGCTCGACGCGGGCGGCTGGCCGCTGCCCCCGGTGTTCCGCTGGCTGGCGCGCTCCGGCGGGGTCGCGGCGGACGAGATGCTGCGGGTGTTCAACTGCGGCGTCGGCATGGCGCTGGTGGTGAGCGACGCCGCCGCCGCCATGGCGCTGCTCGCCGAGCATGGGGAGGCGGCGTTCCCGATCGGCCGGATCGAGGCCGGCGACGGCGCCGCCGCTGCGACGGTGCGCACCCCCGCCGATTGGCTGGCGTGACCCCGGCCCGGGCCGCCGTGCTGATCAGCGGGCGCGGCAGCAACCTCGGCGCGCTGCTGGACGCTGCCGGGACGCCCGGCTACCCCGCCGAAATCGCCGTGGTGGTGTCTAACCGGCCCGATGCGGCGGGGCTCGAAATGGCGGCGCAGCGCGGCGTGGCGGCGCATTGCATCGACCACCGCCGCTTCGCCCGCGACCGCGCCGCGCACGAGGCCGCGATCCACGCCGTCCTGCTGGAGCATGGCATCGCCTTGGTGTGCCTGGCCGGCTACATGCGGTTGCTTACGCCGTTCCTGGTCGGCGCATGGGCCGGACGCCTGCTGAACGTGCATCCGAGCCTGCTGCCGGCGTTCCCCGGCCTCGATACCCACGCCCGCGCGCTGGCTGCCGGCGTGAAGCTGCATGGCTGCACCGTGCATCTGGTGACGGAGCAGATGGACGTCGG
Organism: Acetobacteraceae bacterium; assembly: GCA_965277495.1. Classification (GTDB taxonomy): domain Bacteria; phylum Pseudomonadota; class Alphaproteobacteria; order Acetobacterales; family Acetobacteraceae; genus CAHJXG01. The sequence goes on from OZ255824.1 coordinate 1,159,495, forward strand.
CCCCATCCTGGCCCAGGCCGCCGTTCCCGTGCTTCCCGGCGACACCGAGGCAGCGTTGGCCGCCCGGGTGCTGGCGCAGGAGCACCGCATCTACCCGGAAGCGCTGCGGTTGCACGCCGCCGGGCTGCCAGGCGCGTATGATCCGGACGCCGCCCTCGCCTCGCCCTTGCCGCCTTCGCCTCGTACGCCGTAGAAACCTGGGTCGCAGAAAGCTGGCAGCCGTCGCAACCCGAGGAAAACCATGGACGTTCCCGAGACCAATCAGAACACCCCGATGCCGAACATCAACGAGGCCTTTATTGCCGACCGGCAAATTTTCTGGTCGCGGTTCACCACCGCCACGACGGGCGCGGTGGTCGCGGTGACGGTGCTGCTGCTGGGGCTGCTGATCTTCGTGTATTAACGAGCAAGCGGCCCGAACGCTTGTTCGTCAATCCATCCGCGTCAGCGTCCACCGATGCTCGCACGGACGGCTCGCGACCGTGATCTCCAGGCGCCCGTTGGTGAGTTGCCCCTCCATGGTGCCCTCGCCGTCGCTGGCCTGGATGCGTCCGTCGGACGCAATCTGCGCGGTGAGCGAAACGCGTTGCCGGGGGGCAACGCTGTAGCTCAGTGAAATGGTGCTCCCGGTGATCTCCAGCACGAGAGGGTGGCTGCGCGGGCAATACGACCCGGCGGCGCGGATCAGCCGCACGGTGCCGCGGTAGCGTCCGTCCACGCCGATTGCGGGATTGACCGAGGCGGGCCGCAGCACGATGGGCCGGGCGGGCGAACCGCAGGCGGCAAGCATCGTCGCAATCAGCAGGCTTACGACGCGGCGCATCGAGCTCAGCCGACGATTTCGGTTCCTGCGAAGAAAAAGCCGATTTCCTGCGCGGCCGCCTCGGGGCTGTCGGAGCCATGGACGCTGTTGGCCTCGATGCTTTCGGCGAACAGCTTGCGTATGGTGCCCTCGTCGGCGTTGGCCGGGTTGGTGGCGCCCATCAGCCTGCGGTTCTGCGCGATGGCGTCCTCGCCCTCCAGCACCTGCGCGACGACGGGTCCGCTGACCATGAAGCCGACCAGGTCCTTGAAGAAGCCACGCTCGCGGTGCGCGCCGTAGAACGCCTCTGCCTGCGCCTGCGAAAGCTGCAGCCGCTTCTGCGCGACGATGCGGAGGCCGGCCTGCTCGAACACGGCGTTGATCTTGCCCGTCAGGTTGCGCCGGGTTGCGTCGGGCTTGAGGATCGATAGCGTGCGTTCGGTGGCCATGGTTTTTCCTAATCAAACGTTCGCCGCGCGTGTAGGCCAACCGTTGGGGTCGAGCAAGGTGGGCCGCGATTTGGTAGTAGATCAGCTTGAAATCAGAAATCTATTGATTGCTGATTATAGTCCTATCGCAGCGTCCATCTTAGCATTCCATATAACCTTCAGATCGCCATTTTGAGCAGGCAAGAGTTGAAGCATTTTCGTCTGGAAAATTCCTCGGCAACGCGGTCCAATTGTTGCGAGATTGTTGACCAGCCATGCTTGAAGCTGCACAAAGTTCATCTCGTGACCCACCCCGGTGTAGTTATGTGCGGCTATCAGCGCGTCAGCTTCTGGCAAAATTGTTGTTATGAAAAGATAATCTTCCAAACCATTTGGCGCGATTTTTTGCTCGAAGGTTGCGGTCACGCGCCCTCGGTTTATGGCTCGTTCAGTGACCTCTACGCCAAGCACAATCGCCCCATGCTTGCGGACCGTAATATCGCCAACTGCGCCAGATGCCGCATCAGCCACGTTGATGCCTTGGAACTCAACTTCCCACTCAAGATCGTGGCATTCCGAGACAGTTTGAAACATGGCGGTTGCCAGCAGGGCCGGCAGCCTTCCGCCACTCTTTTCCGAAAGAAGCCCGGTAATTAAGTTCGTCAGTTGCCGAAGGTTCGGTTTGGCAATGCGTCGTAGCTCAATACGGCTGGCTTCACGCAGCACGACAAAACGATGCAAAAGAAAAACTAAATATTGCAGCGCCTCCTCTTTGCTTCCCTCTGCTACGTATTCCACAATCGATACGAGCGCGTCAAAGCCAACTGCATCACGTTGGATGCGTGGAGCGCCGCCGGGTTCAAAGCGGGCACCGCCGCGCAACGATGAGAGATAGGGAGATTTTGACACCGGGATCGCATGGTCCTGCAAAAACGGTGTGATGACTTGATCTGCCAAGCTCCTACCGCTGAAAGCGTCCGTGCTCGTTTCAGTAGCAGGATGTCTGATATTGATACGGCTATCAGCGCATCGCGCCACAACACATCCAACAAGCGCCTCGCGGTATGCCTGAGTTAAGGATGTAAACAGCCGTTCAGTAAGACCGGCTATTTCGCTTGGAGCATCAGGAGGCAGCCCTGCTTGATACGCGCGTTCGGCTGCTGACAGCGCGCCGGTTAAAAAGGTCCGTGCACCTTCGGCGTCAATTGGGTAGGCCAAAGTCCTGACTGCCTAATAGTTCATCCACAAACATTCAAACCGCATTTTCTTGATCGAATGCGCTTGCTTCGCAGGGGCATCAAATCGTGTCCAGTCGCGGTATAGTTGATCCATAACATCATTCCGGTATCCTGAGACAGCCACCTTTCCTTCACAGCGGCGCAGCGCTGCGGAGAGATCAACATGCTCGCTATCAACCATCTCATAGCCGTAGGCCGAGTTGTCCCCGCGAGTGTCGTGCAAATAAGGCGGGTCGCAGTAGAACAGGGTCTTTGGGCTGTCATAAAGCCGAATGACATCTAACGCCGGCCTGTTCTCGATCTGCACTCGGAGTAGGCGTTCAGCGATATCGCTTAACCCTTCGACACCCCCTAGCCAGCGAGATACAACGCCTGACATTCCTGCCCTGCTGGTTTCCTTGCAATTGGCCCAACGGCCAAGCGTAGCACTTTGAGCCAGTCCCGTCCGTGTCTGGCGAGCTAGCACAAAGAAGCGGCGCGCACGCTCGAGTTCTGACGCGCCTTTCGCGCTCGCAGTGATCGCGTTGTGAAATTCTTCCCTTGCAAATGGGGTGAGTGCAATGGCGCGTTGGAGCTCGGGACCTCGATCCCGTAATACCCGAAAGAAGTTTACAACTTCGCCATCGATGTCGTTGTATGTCTCGATTGGGGCCGGACTCCGGTTAAGCAAGACGGCGCCGGATCCGGCAAACGGCTCGCAATAATGATGAGCCGCAGGTAGCCGCGGCAGCAGCCATTCGAGATGATTGAACTTACCACCATACCAACCGAACACAATCCGCTTACGACGGCTGCGAGGCAGCGTAGGCGGAAGCTGCTTTGACTCAAACAAATCCAGGTAGATCGGCGATACAGACCGGCTCATCGCGACCTCACAAACACAGACACCCCTCCTGATAAGCTGACATTTCGAGCCGCGCCAAGAGCGAACATCAGCCTTTCTAGCACCATTCCTATCCCTCCAAACTGTTCAACATGTTTACAAGCGTCCAATTTTCAGTCGTAACGTGAAACGCCATCGCTAGAGTGTGATGCACCGCCTGGTAGATACAGACAAAATCATAATGCATCGTTTAGAGCGCGACCGAATGGGCATAATTCTCCTTTTTGAGAAAAATGTTGGCCTGCGCTATGGATGCCAACAACTCCTTTGAAATGTCAGCTTAGCCGGAATAGCCTAATTGAATTCAACGTGTGCCGTTTTCAGGGAACCCTCAACAGAGCTCTGGCAGTCGAGATTGACCCAGTATGCGTGATTTCCCCGGCCTTCCCTGACCCCGCCGCTACGCCTACATCCCGCGCATGAGCCTGCTCACCCTCGACCGCGTCACCCTGCGCATGGCCGGACGCACCCTGCTGGACCAGGCGGAGCTGCGCGTCGATCCCGGGCGGCGCATCGGACTCGTCGGACGCAACGGCGCCGGCAAGAGCACGCTGCTGAAAGCCATCGCCGGCGAACTGCCGATCGACGGCGGCGAGATCACCTTCAACAGCCGCGCGCGTATGGCGCAGGTCCGGCAGGAAGCGCCCAGCGGCGATGCCAACCTGCTCGACACCGTGCTGCTCGCCGACACGGAACGCCTGGCGCTGCTGGCGGAGCTCGATACGGCCCCGCCGCTGCGGCTCGCGGAGGCGCACGAGCGGCTCCGCGCCATTGGGGCCGACGCGGCGCCGGCGCGGGCGGCGGCGATCCTGGCCGGGCTCGGTTTCGATGCGGCGGCGCAGGCGCGACCGGTCGACAGCTTCTCCGGCGGCTGGCGCATGCGGGTGGCGCTGGCCGCGGCCCTGTTCGCCGCCCCCGACCTGTTGTTGTTGGACGAACCCACCAACCACCTGGACCTCGAGGCGACGTTGTGGCTCGAGACCTGGCTGGCCCGTTTCCCCGGCGCGTGCCTGATCGTGTCGCATGACCGCGGCCTGCTCGACCGCGCCGTGCAGGGCATCGCCCACCTCGACCAGCGCAAGCTCAGCCTCACGCCCGGCGGCTACGACGAGTTCGTCCGCATCCGCACCGAGCACGCCATGCAGACAAGCCGCGCCGCCGAGCGAATCGCCGCCCAGCGCGCGCATATGCAGAGCTTCGTCGACCGCTTCCGCGCCAAGGCGACGAAGGCCCGGCAAGCGCAGGCGCGCATCAAGGCACTGGAAAAATTGCCGGTGCTGGACACCGTGGTCGAATCGGCGCCGACGCGGTTCGACTTCCCGGAACCGGCGCGCCTCAGCCCGCCCATCCTGGTGCTGGAACGCGTAGCCGCCGGCTATGGCGCGACGCGGGTGCTGACCGGGCTGTCGCTCAGCGTCGACATGGATGACCGGATCGCCCTGCTCGGGGCCAACGGCAACGGCAAAAGCACATTCGCAAAACTGCTCGCCGGGCGCCTGGAGCCGCTGGCTGGCACGATCCGGCGCAGCCCGAAGCTGCGGGTCGGCTATTTCGCCCAGCACCAAACCGACGAGCTGGTGCTGGACGAGACCCCCGTGCACCACATGGCCCGCGCCCTGCCCCGCGCCCTGCCGCCGCAGGTGCGCAGCCAGCTCGCGCGCTTCGGCCTGGACGCGGACCGCGCGGACACCCCGGTCGGCAGCCTGTCGGGCGGCGAGAAGGCCCGGCTGCTGCTGGCGCTGGCCACGCGGGACGCGCCGCAATTGCTGATCTTGGACGAGCCGACCAACCACCTGGACATCGACGCGCGAGAGGCGCTGGTGCGGGCGCTGGCGGAGTTCCAAGGCGCCGTGCTGCTGATTACCCACGACCCGCATCTGGTCGAACTGGTGGCGGACCGGCTTTGGCTGGTCGGTGACGGCACGGTGCGGCCGTACGAGGGCGACATGGACGACTACCGCGCGCTGCTGGTTGAGCGCGCCCGCCCGGCGGCGAAGCCGGACGCCGCGCCGAACCGTCGCGACGAGCGGCGGGAGCGGGCGGAGACGCGGGTGCAACTGGCGCCGCTGCGCCGCCAGGCCCGCGACGCCGAGGCGCGCATCGCCAAGCTGGAGGCCGAGCGCACCCGCATTGAGGCTCGGCTAGCGGATCCGGCCTTGTATGCGCCGGGCCAGTCGCAGGCGGTGACCGAGGCCAACCAACGCCTGGCCGCGATCGGACGCGAACTGGCGGCGGCCGAGGGCGTATGGATGGCGGCGGAGGAGGCATTGGAAGCGGCGGGGTGAGCCGGTTGCTTGCCAATGACCGGCACGCCACCAACCTGCATGGTACAGGATAACGACAAAGGAGCCGACGCCCGATGTATATCGCCATGAACCGCTTCAAGGTGGCTCCAGGATCGGAGTCCGCATTCGAGCATATGTGGACCAGCCGCGACTCGCACCTGAACGGGGTGCCGGGCTTTGTGGAGTTCCGTCTGCTGCGGGGGCCACGGCGGGACGATCACGTCCTGTATTCGAGCCACACCATCTGGTCGGACCATGCGGCCTTCGAGGGCTGGACCCGGTCGGAGGCATTCCGCGCTGCCCACCGCAACGCTGGCGACGCCGGGCAGGGCAACGCGCCGCTTTACATCGGCCATCCCGAGTTCGAAGGCTTTGAGGTGATTCAAGTTGTGAAGTAGGGCAGGTCGTGAAGTAGGCTGGGCGCCTGCTTATACCGGGGCGAAGGCGCCGTCGGCTCGCAGGGTCGCCAGCACACCGGACCGCACGTCGAAATGTGCGCCATGCAGGCGCAGCGTTCCGTCCGCGACCCGGCTGGCGATCCACGGGAAGGTCGCCAGGTTTTCCAGCGAAACACGCACCACCGCGTGCTCGCCCGCAAGCTGGCGGTCTGGCGCGTCGCAGGCCAGCAACCCGCGGCGGGTGCGTTCCGCCAACCTGATCCACGGACCCACGAAGTCGCCCGCCGGCTCGGCATCGGCAATCAGCGCCTGGACGCCGCCGCACAGGCCATGGCCCATCACGATCACCTCCTGCACGCCCAGGCTGCGAACGCCGAACTCCACCGCGGCGCTGGTGCCGTGATACGCGCCGTCGGGTTGGTAGGGCGGCACCAGGTTGGCGACATTGCGCACGACGAACAGCTCGCCGGGGCCTGCGTCAAAGATCATCGCCGGGTCGACGCGGCTGTCGGAGCAGGCGATGACCATGGCTTGCGGACGTTGCCCCTGCGCGGCCAGCCGCTCGAACAGCGCGCGGCGCTCCGGCCAGGCGCCTTCGCGAAATCGTCCATAGCCGTCGAGCAAGCGTTGCATGGCTTCTGCATAGCCCGCTATGCCGCGTAGTGGAACCGCGCCTGCACCCTGTGGAACCTGGCCTCCACGTTCTCGCCATTGACCCGGCGTGACAGCGCGCGCTGCATCTCGGCAGCCTGCCGCGCAGCCGCAGCGATCTCGGGCACGGACAGCAGGGCCGCGATCTCATCGTGCACGCGGGCCAGCAGACGGGGCGGCATCGGGCTATGGTTTGCGGGGGTCGGCGGCACGTCCCATGCAAAAAACGTGTCGAGGCCCTTCCCCTCCAGCCCGCCCGGCGCGCCTCCGCGGCCGCGGGACGACTTGATCCCGAACTCCTCAAATGACTTCTGGTAATAATGGTTGAGCTTACCGTGGACCACATCCGGCGGCGGCGTCATGCAGTCGGGGCCAAGCGCGATGGGTTCGAATGCCGCGTTCACAAAGGCGAGGCCCTCCGGACCAGGCATGTGGATCGCCGCCATCGTGCCGATATCCCCAAGGCGCACCAGCGACTTGACGAGCGGCGAGGCGGCGGAGTGGGTGAACCGCTCCTGCACCAGCCCGTCCTGCTGGCGGACCTGCCCCTGGCTGCCATACCAATGCCAATTATAGCAGATTGCGGACGGCCTGGAATCACGGGGTGGACCAATTCGGCGGGGATAACGACGTTCGAACGCGGCAATGGCCGGGATCACCGAATAGTCGTGGTGCGCGGCGGGAACCAGGAACTCATCGATGTCGAAATATGACACCCATTCGAAATCCCGGAGCGCGCGCAGCAAGTGGATCGAGTGCTCATAGGCTTTCACCTGCGGCGACGCGAGGCGTCCGACCTCGTTGCGTATCACGGTCACGAAGCCTGTGCAGCCCAGCGCGTCCAGCAACGCCTCCGACCCGTCCGTGTTGTCATTCGTGTATAGAAAAACGTGCTCGAACCCGGTCGCGCGGTAGTGCGCCACGCATTCCAGCAAGAAACAACCTTCGTTCTTTGCCGAGACCACGGCCGCGGCGGTCCGCGTGGGCCGGATCAGGCGCATGAGCGCGAGGTTTAGCGCCTTGACGCCAAGCGGGGGGCCACGATCGAGCGCGAGCACGTCGAGCTCCCGTCCGCAGCGGCGCCCGTCGTGGGTCCCTTGCGGGCTATGCTGGCGGTTGGTCAAGGCGGCGATGTTGCAGCGGAGGGCGGAATCCAGCAGCCCAGGACGCCCAAATGGCGCATCAGGAAGCGTCGTGTTGAATGGGGCGGGGACGACGGCCGGGGAACGCATTTGACGGCTCCTATTACATTCCGCAGTTGCAGGTGGAGCGAGAGCAACAACGCGCGGCCCAGGGTTGGTCGATCCGCGTTCATTACGATGGCACAATAGTGTCGCGCGTCAAAGCCAAAAACGGGTGGTGAGCTGTTCGGACGTGATATAGTCGCTTGTAGGTTCGACCTGCATCTCGGCCGCGTGCTGCGACAGCCCGATCTCAGTCAACGACCAGCCCAGCATCGTGCGGACGTGCTCATCATAGCGGTCGGCCAGGGCTGTGGAGCCGGGGTCGAGGTTGGTGATCAGCACGAGGCCGGTCGGCGGCGCGTCGAGCGTTGTGAAGGACAGGTCCGGACGCATGCGCCGTAGCAGCCGGGCAGTGCGCCAAACGTCGCCGGCCCACCAATGCTGGCGATGCGGCTCGACCGGCGGGCGGGCGAGATAGTAACGGTCGGTCATCGGCTCCTCGACCGGCACGCAGTCGTGCAGCGCGATGATCGAATTGCGCGCGCAATGCCGCTCGGTGTTGATGAAGTCGCGCAGCAGGAACTCGCACCGGTGCATCCCATCGAGGAAGGCGAGTTGCACCTTGCCGCCCAGCAGCGCCACCGGGTCGTGCTGTTGGAAAAACCGGTCGGATGCCATGCGGAACAGCAGCAGGCGCGGCTTCGACACGATGCGCTTCACCACGTCGATGTCCTCGAACATGAAATTCGGATCGATCGCGAGCGATGCGCAGCCCGACAGCGCCAGGCTCTCGCCGGTGAAGCTGCCGATCTCCAGGTAGTTGCGCGGCTGCAGCACTTCATGCAGCGTTTGCAGCACCTGCAGGTAGCCCTGCCCGGGCCAGTCCGGCAGGCTTTCAGGGACAGCCTCGTCCATCCTGGCCCCCTAACCCGGCGCGCCGCGGCGAACGGCTTGATCCAGCGCCGCAACGGCCGGTGCTGGCCAAGCGAGCTCCGGCAAGGATGGCATCGGGGTATCGGCGCGGGGCCGCAGGACGATGTCGGCCATGCCTTTGTTGTGCACGATCAGGTCGTGCAGGAAACCATAGCCGTCGGGGAGCGGCGTGACCTGCCCGTCCGGCGACACCGTGCCGACCTCGAAGGCGCGGAACAGCGTGCGCACGAAAGCGCCCGGACTGTGACCGGAAAACGCCGACAAGCACCAGACGTTCACCTCCGTGTAAACCAGCGGACGGTCCCGCGCGAGGACGGCCCGTGCGCCGGCCAGCACATCGGGCTCGTGCCCCTCCGCGTCGATTTTTATGAAGCTGACCGGGACCGTCAAGGCGTCGTCCAGGGTGACGGCGGGCACCTCGATCGTGGCGGCGTCGCCCCGCACATGGCCGGACGCCACCACATGCGACCCGGCGCCGAACTGCGCCACGTGGAAACGCAGCGTGCCGGGCCGGTCCGACACCGCCGCCGCCACGACCTCGACGTTGGCGATCCCGTTCGACGCGAGGTTGCGGCGCAGGTAATCCACGTTGGCGGGCGACGGCTCGAAGGCGATGACGCGCTGCGCCGACCGCGCGAGCAGGATGGTGGACAGTCCGATGTTGGCCCCGACATCGACGACCGTGGACGCCTTGGGCACCTGGGCCGCCACCAATGCGGCCAATCCGTCGAGACCGAGGGCGTGCTGCTCGACGCCTTGGAAATACGGGTCGTCGGCGGCCCCTTCAAAGACCGTTTCGATGCCGCCCAGGCGAACGAGCCTGGCTCCCGGTGGCCGCTTCAGGCGGCTTCCCTGCCGTTCATGGATCATCCAACGCGGGAATTGTGCCATGGAGTCATTACATCCGAGGCGGGAAAATTCGTCAACTTGGGGTCTAATATAGCGTTTCCATGAAACCTACCCATCGATGATCCTTCAAGCGCCCGCACATGCATTACGCTCTCGGCAGAAGGCCAATGGTGCGGTTTCACGGAAACGCTGCACTAGCAGCCTGTCGGAGTCGCGTTGGCGACCTGACTTCGTGCTGAGGTTGGCGCATGTCTGGTTTGGATCGGGTTCCAACGGCTGCGCTGGTGTGTTCCGTTTGGCGCATTTTGGTTAGGCCTTCGGAGGTTGTATTTTGGCCAGGAGAGCGTTTTCTGGCTGATTTGCAGAATTGATGGCGTCGGAGGAGCTCATGTGGCCCCTGCCAGGACGAACATCCGCTTCATGTTCCAGGCCATGGTCACGATGCTCCACTTGCCGCGGGCGCCGTCAATGCCGCGGAGCAGGAATTGGCGGAAGCCCAGGACCGACTTGATGATCCCGAACACCGGTTCGGGCGTCTGCTTGCGCAAGCTGTAGAGCTTTTTGCCGTCGGACGTCTTCAGGCGGTGGGCCATTGCCTCGACCGGCTTTGGAGCCGAGGGCGGCGGCGGAGCGGGGGCGAAGCGCTCGTCCAGGGTCTGGTTGTGGGATTGCCGGGCCATGGCGATCAGCGGATCGATCCCTGCGGCGGCACAGGCTTCCACATTGGCCTGGCTGAAATACCCGGTGTCGGCCAGCAGGGTTTCGGCCTTGCCCACCGTCCCGGGCAGGGCTGCAAGCTTGTTCAGCATGGGCTGGACCTGCTGCTTGTCAATCGGCGCCTGCGCCACATGGGCCGCAACCACCAGCAGGCTCCCTCCAGCAGCTTTCCACTGGCTTACGCCGGCGGAACCTTTGCTGCTTCCGCCCGCCGCCACCACGGCCTGGGCGTTGTAGCATTGGCCAAAGCCGCCGCCTGGCGTCTGCATGATGCGGCTGTCCGCGTCGGTCAGGTTGACCTGGTCGCCCGGGGCGGGTCCCTCGACGGCTGGCTTGGGCACGGGACCCCCGGGCTTCTTGCCGGTGGCCGCCGTCTTGGCGGCGCGCTCGGCCATCCGGGCGTCGTGCTCGGCCTGCGCGCGGGCGTGGCGCTCCTTGGCGCGAGCTTCGATGGTGGCACGGGCCTGGGCGATCTTGGCCAGGCGTTCCTCGCGCCGGGCCAGTTCGTCGGGGATCGACATGCCGTCCGGCGTGTCGGCCTGGTCGGCCGCCTCGGTGCGGGCCATCAGGTCGGCCACCTCGGCCTTCAACTGCGCCTCGATCTTGCCAGCGTGCTCGTAGGACAATGCGCTGTGGCGGCTGGCGTTGGCGTGGATCTTGGTCCCGTCCAGCGCCACCGTGCCCAGCTTCAGCACGCCCATCTCGCGTGTCAACGGCGCTCCAACTCTTCTCAGATCGGGCGGAGTAATTTTCCTCACTTCGTTGCGTTTAGTCGCGACCGTAGCCACGCGGCGGCTCTGTGTCGGTGAGCATGGTGAGATCGAGGTCGACGATGGCTTCGAGTGCCTCGGCAGTTGGGCTGTCGCGCAGGCTGTTGGGCAAGGCGTCGAGCCAGGTGGCATAATCGGCCTGCAACGCCATCAGTTCGTCGACCGCCTCGCGCCAGCGTTGGGGACGACTGCGCCGATCGGACGGCCGACGCGTGCGGGTGACGATGGGCGGGGTCTGCGTTGCGCGGCGGGCACGATAGCGCACCTGGCGCTCGGCGTTGCTCAGGGCGTGCTCGCCGTCTGGTTTGCGGCCTTTTGGCATGGCCTGACCTCCGTTACGTAACGCATTGCAATCGGCTTGTCCGCAGTGCAGGCGATGCGCCCCGTGCGATTATGCGCCGGCAGCTTTAGGCGGCCGGCCGCGGCGACGCGATGGTGCGGGATCGGTGATCCCGGCTGTGAGGCTTGGGCGTGCTGCTGACGGCAGCAGTGCGGCGTGCTGGCGCATGCGGTAGCTGGAGCCCTCGATCTGCACGACGACAGCATGGTGCAAAAGCCTGTCCAGCAAGGCCGTGGCGACGACGGGATCGCCGAAAACTTCGCCCCATTCCGAAAAGCCGCGGTTGCTGGTGAGGATCATGGCGCCGCGCTCGTAGCGGGCGTTGACCAGCTGAAAGAACAGGTTCCCGGCGGCGGAGCCGAAGGTGAGCCTGACGACGAAGTCGTCGCAGGGAGGTAGCCGATCTCGTCGATGATGAGCAGCGAGGCGCGGCAGAGATAGCGGATGCGCTCGCGCAGGCGTCCCTCGCGGTCGGCCTTGGCGAGGCTGTCGAGGATGTCGGCCAAGGGTGAGAAGTAGACGCTGCGCCCAGCCCGGATGGCTTCGACCCCAAGTGCCACGGCGAGATGGCTTTTGCCGGTGCCGGACTGGCCGATGAAATGCACCACCTCATGGCGGTCGATGAAGTCGAGCCCGGCGAGCGCCATGATGCGGTTGCGGTCGAGCGAGGGCTGGAACGAGAAGTCGAAGCCGGTGAGCGTTCTGACGGTGGAGAGCCGGGCCATCTGCAGAGCTGCCTTGATCCTGCGACCCTCGCGGACGGTGAACTCCTCGGTGAGCAGCGTGTCGATCGCCTCGATGGCGCTGACCTGGCCACGCTCGAGCTGCTGGACGACGGCATCGAGCGTTTCCAGGGCGCGCGGCCTGCGCAGGCTGACGAGGTTGTGGCGGATGCGCTCGATCGGGGCATCCGGCAGGGGCCCGGGCTTCATGCCGCCGCCCCCTTGTTGGCGAGCCGCTTGGCAACGGCGTCGTAGAACGCCAATGGACGGAGTGCGACGACGTCGAACCGAGAGGTTCGCCGGACATCGCCGGATCGGCCGGGTGGCGGCCCATGGCGTTGCGTTTGGCTGTTGGCAGGCGGTGGTGCGGCCCGGTGACCGGCATTAATGCGGCGCTGACCGCGGCCGTCGAGGACGGGATGGACGGCGACAACCTGGCCGTCCTCCAGGATGCGCAGCTCGTGGGCCATGCTGTGCACCTCGACCGGGCGGCGGCGCCCTTGCACGCGCTTCGCGCGTGCTCCCTCCGGGGGATCGCTTCGCGATGGTGTCGGGCACGCTGTAAAGATTGCCGTCCACGGATACCATGCCGTCCTGGGTGATGCGCCGCTCGAGCCGCAGCACGGCCTGGAACGGCCCGCAGGGCAGCGGCTGCAGGCTGGAGCGCTCCTCTGCGAAGTGCTCCTGGACCACGCGTCGCGTGGTGGCGTGGGTGCGGAGGTTGGCGACCTCGTCGAGCCACTGGCGGAGCTGGTCGTTGAGGTCGCCGATGTTGCGGAAGCTGCGGGCGAGGAAGAAGTCCTCGCGGATGTAGCGGAACGGCCGCTCTACTTTCCCCTTGGTTTTCGCCCGCTAGGCCTGACAGGCTTTGGGCAGGTAGCCGTAGTGGCGGGCGAACTCGACCAGGTGGGGATTGGGATTGACCCGTCTTGGTGGACAATTTGCAGGTTCGGGAGCTACGTCGTGGTCAGGGCAGCCTCCCTGTCGGCTTCGTAGGCCATGGGTGAGCGGTAGCCCAGGCTGGAATGCAGGCGGACGGGGTTGTACCAGCCCTCGACGTAGCTGAAGCAGGCCATGCGCGCTTCGGTCTGGGAGGCGAACCGGCGGCGGCTGAGCAGCTCTGCTTCCAGGGTGGAGAAGAAGCTCTCGGCCATGGCGTTGTCGTAGGCGTCGCCGACCGACCCCATCGAGGGCCGCACGCCCGCCTCGGTGCAGCGCTTGCCGAACGCCAGAGATGTGTATTGAGACCCCTGGTCCGAGTGATGAACCACATTGCCCGGCCGCCTCTGGCCGACAGCCATCTCCATCGCGTTCAGCACCAGTTCGGCCCGCAGGTGGTTGGCCATCGCCCAGCCCACGACCTTTCGGCTCCAAGCGTCCAGCACGACAGCCAGATACAGGAACCCTGCCATCGTCGGCACATAGGTGATGTCGGCGACCCACAACTGGTTCGGCCCGGAGGCAGTGAAGTCCCGGTCCACCAGGTCGGGCGCAGGCCGGGCCTCCTTGTCCCGCTGCGTCGTCACCGGGCCGCCCCGGCGGTGGCTGGCGCCCACGAGGCCGCCCTCGCGCATCAGGCGCGCGATGCGTTTGCGCCCATGCTGCTCCCCTTGCGCCCGGAGTTCGGCATGGACGCGGGGCGCCCCATACGTCTGCCGCGAGGTGGCGTGGACGGTCCTGACCCGCTTCAGCAGCGCCGCGTCGGCGATGGCATGGGCCGACGGCGGACGATGCAGCCAGGCGTAGAAGCCCGCCTTGGACACGCAGAGCACGCGCGCCATGATGCTGATGGGGAACACGGCCTGGTTCGCGCTCATGAACCGGAAGACCCGGGGAGCGTCCCGGTCTCCCGGGCAAACCAGGCCGCGGCTTTTGAGAGGATGTCGCGCTCCACGCGGAGCTGGCGCACCTCGCGCCGCAGCCGGGCGAGCTCGTCGCGCTCGGCCGTCGCCAGGCCCGGGGCCGCCTCCTCCCGGCGGCCCTCCTGCCGGTCGGCCTGGGCGACCCAGTTGCCGATCGACTGCGCGGTCGGTTCGAACTCGCGGGCAAGGTCCTCCGGCGAGCGTCCGGCACGGACCAGCTCGACCATCTGGCGGCGGAACTCAGGTGAATACGGCGGATGAGTCTTGGGCATCAGGAACACCTCTGGCGAAAGCTTCAGGGTGTCCACCGAACCGGGTCAATCCCAGATAACCTATCGGGTCGCAGCTAGCGTGCTGGTCCACCTGCTGCCGGTCGCGGCTGGAACAAGCCACGAGACCCTGCGCGGCCGCACGCTCGAGCTTGGCGAGCAGCTGCGCCACGTTGCCGCTGTGTCGCCCGGGCCGGCGAAGCTCGCGGCAGCACCGGCATCAGCGATCACGCTCCGCTTGGACTCGACCTTTCTCCGCAGCTGCCACGAGGGGGAGAGGCACTTGGAGGTGCGCGTCGGCAACGCTGAGGTGCCCGGGGGCGGCAGCCGGCAGGTGTTCGGCGCTGTTGCGAACGCCGGCTCCGGCGACACGGCGCTGACCGCGTTCACCGACGGCTTCTCGGGCCTGCGCGCCATCCTGGGCGCGGTCGGGGTCACGGGTCCGCCCAGTCTCGACTGGCTCTATCTCGCCATGCGCTTGCAGCACGCCAAGCAAGTGGCGGAAGCCTTGCCTGCCGAGGATCCCAATCCGCAGCAGGCGAAAGCGGAGATCGTCGCCGAAATCGAGCGGCTGCGCTGGCGGACCTGGAACGGCAAGGCCAAGGATGCCCAGGTCACCCTCAAGCGCCTTCGCACGCTCCTGCCGACCCTCAAGGGCAAGCCCGTCCGCAAGCTGAAGCGCGCCCTGCGTGCGGCCGACCGGTATGTGCGCAGCCAGAGCGCCTGGCTCATCAACTACGCCGAGCGATGGCGCGCCGGCCTACGTGTCGGAACATCGCTCACCGAGGGCACGGCCAACTTCCTGGTCAACAAACGCATGGCCAAGTCGCAGCAGATGCGCTGGTCCCGGCGTGGCGCCGACCTGCTGCTGCAGGTCCGCTGTGCCGTCTACAATGGCGCACTTGGATCCGGCTTCGGCCAGCTATTCGAGCCAGCTCCCAGTTCAGGGCTGCACTGGGCGGAGGCGGCGTAGTCCCCCAACTCTTGGACAGTCCCGCTGCTGAGTCAATCACGGTGGCGCAGCACTTGCCGCGCCAAGTCCGCCGTGCGCTCGACATGCGCGTCCATTAGCGCGACTGCAGCATCAGCATCGCGCCGCAGCACCGCAGCCATAATCTCGTCGTGCTCTTGATCGATGTCGCGTGATCCAACGTCGGCGTTGCGGGAAACCAGCCGGTAGCGGTCGGCAGAGTCGAACAGCTGCTCGGCATGGCGCTTGAGCCGTCCGGACCGGCATGGCGCCAACAAAACGGCATGGAATGCACGATGGAGCGCCTCAACTCCCGGATCGGAGGAGTTGTTGACGCGTCGGCCTCGACGCAGGCGGTGATGCGCAGTGACCACCGTCTCTTCCCAAGCCTCGTCGCCGTGATCGATCGCGTCACGCAGCGCCGCCGCATTGGTCGCCCTGCGAGCGAGAGTCAGATCCATCAGGTCGTCGAGATCGAGCGCGATCGCTGCGAAGCCGCGCCGATCCGACTGCTCCACGAGCCCCTCGCTGGCGAGACGGTTTAGCGCCTCGCGCATCGGGCTGAGCCCGACTTTGAGCCGCTCGGACGTGGATCGCGTTCCAATCCGCGCGCCGGGCACGATCGTGCCGGCGATGATCTCGGATCGGAGCTTGGCATAAGCCTCGGTCGCCAACGTAACTGTGCTATCGGCCCCCAATGTACTCTGCCTACATTATCGATAAAATGGTTGCACGGGTTAACTTTACCGACTACAGGCTCTGCGCGCAAGCGGAGGTGAAAATGCGGTTCGCAACGTTTGAATATGACGCCGAGCGGTCCTACGGCCTGGTCCTCGACGACGACCGGATGGTCGACCTCCCGCGAGCAGCGGCGCGGCTTGGTCTCGCAGCGCTCGCCGGCGAGCTGCTCGGATTCATCGTCGCGGGCGAGCCCGCGCTTACCGTGGCACGGCAGGTCGCTGCAACACAGGCGAACCAACTCGGCCCCTGCATCCTGCCAAAGCAAGCGATCCGGTTGCTGGCGCCCATACCGCGCCCGGCCAAAAACCTGTTCTGCGTCGGCCGCAACTACCGCGACCACGTTTCCGAGGGCTACCGCGCCACCGGCAACGAAATGCAGCTGCCGGAAGTGCCGCAGTTCTTCTCCAAGCCGCCCACTGCGGTCATCGGGCCGGACGACCCGTTCCTACTCGATGATGCTGTCACGCAGAAGCTCGATTACGAGGTGGAACTAGGCGTGGTGATCGGCACCACGGGCCGCGATATCCCGGTCGACCGGGCATTCGCCCACGTGTTTGGGTATACGGTGCTCAACGACATCACAGCGCGAGATCTGCAGCGACGTCATGATCAGTGGTTCAAGGGAAAGGGGCTCGACAGGTCCTGCCCGCTCGGGCCCGTGCTGCTGCACAAGGATGCGGTTGCCGATCTCAACGCGCTGGAGCTGACGTTAACCGTCGACGGGGAGCGGCGACAGCACGCCACCGTTTCGCAGATGATCTTCAGCGTTCCGGAGATCATCGCCTCCCTCTCGGCGGGCCTGACGCTCGAGGCAGGAGATATCATTGCAACCGGCACGCCATCCGGCGTCGGCTATGCCATGGACCCACCGCACTTCCTGCAGCCTGGCAACCATGTGGTGTGTTCGATTACTGGCATCGGGCAGCTCGCGACACCGATTCAGGCGAGGCCGCAATGAACGTGCGGGCGCAGTTGCCGGCAGCCTGGCCGGACGGGCGCAAGGTCGCGCTATCGGTAAGCGTTATGCTGGAAGGCTGGACGGATGATTCGGCACCCGGTGTCGGCCCAATGGGCAACGTCCTGAAGGCCGGCGCGCTCGATCTGCAAGCGCGATCCTGGGCGGATTACGGGCCGCAGGTGGGCGCTTGGCGCCTGCTCGACGTGCTGGCGGAGACAGAGGTTCAAGCCGTCTTCTACGTCAGCGGCATCCTGGCCGAGCGCCAGCCGGCGCTCATGCGGGCGATCGCGGATGCCGGGCACGCCGTCGCCGGTCATAGTTGGGCACAGAACATCATCCCCGCGACCCAGCCCCGCGAAGAAGAAGCGGCCGACCTGGAACGCTGCATCGCCGCCATCGCCGCGAGCGCCGGCCAGCGTCCGCGCGGCTGGATCAGCCCCCGCTGCACCCCGAGCGCGAGCACGGCCGAACTGTTGGTGCAGGCCGGGTTGCCGTGGCACGCCGATTACTTCGATACCGATCTGCCACGGATGCTGACCACGCCAGCCGGTCCCCTCGTCGCGGTGCCATTCACCATGGAGGTGAACGACATGCCGCTCTATGTCCGCTACGGAAACGAGCCCGGCGCCTACACCGCCATCCTTAGGCGCCTGCTCGAGCAATGGCCGGCGCCAGATGGTCGGCCGTTCTGCCTTGACGTGACCGCGCACGCCCACGTTTTCGGGCGTCCGTTCGGCGCGGCCGAGTTCCGCGAGGCGCTGCGCCTGGCAAGGCAATCCGAGTTGGTCTGGATGACCAACCACGACGAGGTGGCGCGCGCGTTCAGCCCTGCTTGATACCGCGCCGCCGACACAGATCCAGGCAACGAAAAAGGGCGAAGCCCAGGGAGTAATCGCCGTGCCCCAGTCATCCCAGACACTTCTGCAGACCTACGACAGCGCCCCACTGACACCCCGCTTCTGGGCCTCCCTGGGGCTCGTCGCACTGCAGGGCACGTTCGACTACTTCGACTTTTTCGTAATAGGCTATCTCGTCGCCTTGCTGGCGCCCATCTGGCACCTGACCTACGGCCAGTCCTCGCTCATCCTGGTTGGCGGCGGCCTGGGTTCCGTCGCCGGCGCCCTGATCTTCGGCAGCATGGCTGATCGGTTCGGGCGCAAGCCGGCGCTGATCGCATCGGTGTTCGTGGTGGCGCTGGGGTCAGGCGGGGTCGCGCTGTTGCCTGATGGCGCCTGGCTCGGCTTTGCCCTGCTGCGCGTCCTGGTCGGCGTCGGGCTGGGCGGCGCGGCGGGTGTGCAGACCACCATCAGCGTTGAGCTGACGCCGACGCGGCACCGCACCTTCATCTCGAGCCTTATGATGGCTCCTACCTCGCTCGGCATCATCCTGGCCGCGGTCCTATCATCACAGTTTCTTCCAATCCTGGGCTGGCGCGGCCTGGCCGCCATCGGCACCGCACCGGGGTTGGTTGGCATCGCGCTATTCTGGGTGTTGCCGGAATCCCCGAAGTGGCTGCTCTCGTGCGGCCGCTTTGCCGAAGCACGGCTGCAGGCTGCCAAGCAACTCGGCGTCGCGCCGGAGCAGCTGCCACTGCCGACGCAGACGCTCGCCCGCAAACGTCCGGCCAAGATGCGCGAACTGCTGTCGAACCCGCGCGCCTTCTGGCTAATTGTCGTTACCTCGCTCGCCATGAGTACGACGACCTACGGATACCAGCTCTGGGCGCCGACGATCCTGTCGCTCGCAACCGGCCTGCCCGTAAAGGCGGTCGCAGGCTACTTCATCTACGTCGGAATTTCCGGGTTCGCAGGCCGCTTCGTCTTTTCCGCGCTTCCGGTGAAGATCGGCCGCCATCGGGCCGGGCAGGTGATGGCGGCCGGTGCGACCGTGTTCATTTTCCTCGCTGGATATTGTCACGCGGACAGTTACGGATCGGTTCCGGCCTTCATCGTCTGGCTGACAGCGGCGGCCATCTTCGTCAATGGCGGCTTCTCCAACAGCCTGCCGTATGCGCCGGAGACTTACCCGGTCCACCTAGGCGGTTGCGCCTCGGCGCTGACGCAGGCAACCAACGGCATCGGCAAAATGTTGGGGCCGCTGTGCCTCGGCCTGATTGCCGGGTCCGGCAATATCGTCGACCCGGCGGCCAGCGAGGCGGCGGTGATTCCCGCCTTCACTTTCATGGCTGCCTGCTGCGTCGCGGCTGGGATCGCCTACACACTATTGCCTATCGAAACTAACGGCGTGCCGTTGGTCGTCAGCACTCCTGACCCGGTGCTGCCCGCAGGACGCGAGGCTGCCGCGCATAGAGCATAGCAGAGCGAGGACGGACCGATGCTGTTCGAAAAGGACCAGCCCATCCCGATGGACGACGGCGTGGTGCTACGCGCTAATGTCTTTCGGCCCGAAGGTGACGGGCGCTTTCCCGTCGTCATGGCGCAGGGCGTCTATGGGAAAGACGTCCATTTTGCCGACGGCTTCCCCACCCAGTTCAAGCGGTTGCTGGCCGTCTATCCCGGGCTGTGCAGCGACGGCTCGTCCGGCCGCTTCCTGCGCTGGGAGACGGTGGACCCGGAGCGCTGGGTGCCGGACGGCTACGTCGTCGTCCAGGTCGACTCACGCGGCACGGGCATGTCGCCGGGCTACCTCGATCCGCGCTCGCCGCGCGAGATTGCCGACTACTATCAAGTGATCGAGTGGGCGGGTGTGCAGCCCTGGTCCAACGGCCGCGTGGGCCTGATCGGCGTGTCATACCTGGCCTTCACCCAGTGGTCAGTCGCCGCGCTTCAGCCACCGCACCTGGCGGCGATCGTGCCATGGGAGGGGCTCGTCGACTCGTATCGCTGCTTCACCCATCACGGCGGAATCCTGGCAAACGGTTTCGTGGACGGCTGGTGGCCGAGGCAGGTGACCGTCATCCAGCATGGGAATGCCAACTCGCGCTACCGCGACCGCGATACGGGCGGTCCTCCCACCGGACCGGCCCTCAGCCCCGCGATGCTGGCCGGCAATCGCGCCGACTATCCGGGCGAAGTGTTCCGCCACGCGCTGGACGACGCATGGCACCGCGAGCGCACACCCGACCTCTCGAGAGTGTCGGTGCCGGTGCTATCCGCCGCGAACTGGGGCGGCGCCGGCATGCACCTGCGAGGCAACTTCGAGGGCTTTCTGCTGGCCGCCTCACCGCAGAAATGGCTATCCACGCATGTCGGGACGCACTGGGAAAGCTTCTATCTGCCCGACTACGTGGCAATGCAGAAGCGCTTTCTCGACCACTTTCTCAAGGGGCATGACAACGGCTGGAATATGGTATTGCCGGTTCAGTTGGCCGTGCGCCAGGTGGACGGCACGGTCCGGCATCGCGAGGAGACGGAGTTCCCGCCTGCACGAACACGTTACGTGCCCCATCACCTCGATGCGACAGGGGCGACCCTCTCGCCGGCGCCCCCGGATCGACAGGCGGAGATCAGCTTCGACGCTCTATCGGATGGCGTCCAGTTCGCCACGGCTCCGTTTGAGAAGGAGATTGAGGTCACCGGGTTCGTCACCCTGAGATTATGGGTATCCTCGTCCACCGACGACCTGGACATCTTTGCCAGCTTGCACCTGATCGATCCCGACGGCGCCAAAGTCATATTCGACGGCGCACACGAGCCAACGCCGCTAGCTCAAGGCTGGCTGCGCGCGTCGCATCGCAAGCTCGATCCGGAGCGGACGCTGCCGTTCCGCGTGTTTCACTCCCACGACGAAGTGCAACCCCTGACGCCGAGCGAGCTGTACCCGGTGGAGGTCGAGATCTGGCCAACGAGCATCCTGTTGCGGAAGGGATTTGTGCTGCTGCTGCGCATCATGGGTAAGGACTTCCAGTTCCCCGGCACGCCGGGCCGCTTGCTGCACAACGACCAGCGCGACCGCCCGGTCGAAAGGTTCGGCGGCCGTACCACCGTCGTCACCGGCCCACACCACCCCAGCGCCCTGGTGTTGCCCGTTATACCGGCTGGCTTTTGAGCAACGTCGCCAATCGGCCAGACAAGGTCCGTATCCATCGCGGTAGATACCGTGTTGCGTGTCAAGCGATGGATTGGACCTTCCTCGATCTGGCGGATGGTGCCGACGTGCTCACTACGGTCAAGGACAAGGCGCGCTGTCGCGCGCGGGCCTGCGACCCTCCTTGACCTCCGCTGCGCGCGCCGGCTTGCGGAGTGTCAGATCGGGACGGCGGAATGACCGGTTCCCAATCGAACAATGATCTTAACCCGTCCCTGTGGAGCTTTTCATGCTTTCGCAGGAGGCTTCTTTCATGCCCGAGACACATCCACCTTACTCGCCGGAGTTCCGGCGGCAGATCGTTGATCTGGTCCGCACCGGCCGCGACCCGGTTGACCTGGCCCGCGAGTTCGAGCCCACGGCCCAGGCGATCCGCAACTGGGTCGTGCAGGCTGACCGACAGGAGGGCCGCCGGGAGGAGAAAGCGGATGGCCTGAGCACAACCGCGCGCGAGGCGCTGGCCCGGCTGCGCCGTGAGAACAAGCAGCTGCGCGTGGAGCGCGACATCCTCTCTCGAGCGGCGGCCTCGCCGAAACGCGGAGCGTTTGCGGCTGGGTTCGCACGCGAGACCGGCGCCGTGCCGTCCGGGTCTTCGGGTTCATGAGCGCGAACCAGGCCATCTTCCCGATCGCCACCATGGCCCGTGTTCTCGGCGTGTCGGAGGCCGGCTACTACGCCTGGCGTGACCGCCTCCCGTCTGCCCACGCCATTGCGGACGCAGCGCTGCTGAAGCGGGTGCGGACCATTCACGCCAGCTCGCGCGAGACCTATGGAGCGCCGCGTGTGCATGCCGCGTTGCGGGCAGACGGGGGAAAGCACGGACGCAAGCGCGTCGCACGCCTGATGCGCGCCGCTGGACTGGTGGGCGCGAGCCGCCGCCGGGTCGGGGTAACCACCACAAAACGGGACAAGGAGGCGCGCCCCGCGCCGGATTTGGTGGACCGGGACTTCACGGCGACCGCGCCGAACCAGCTTTGGGTCGCAGATATTACGTTCATGCCTACGACGGCAGGGTTCCTCTACCTGGCTGTCGTGCTCGATGCATGGAGCCGCAAGCCAGACGCGGAGCGTCAGTCTGGGATTGTCGGCTGGTCCATGGCGAACCACCTAAGGGCCGAGTTGGTGGTCGATGCACTGGAGATGGCGTTGGGCCAGCGTCGGCCACACAACGTGATCCTTCATAGCGACCAGGGAAGCCAATACACGTCTCTGGCGTTCGGCAAGCGGTGCAAGGAAGCAGGCGTGCGGCCGTCGATGGGGCCGGTCGGCGATGCCTACGACAACGCCATGTGCGAGAGCTTCTTCGCCACCCTCGAATGCGAGCTGCTTGAACGGCGCCGCTTCGCCTCCCAGGCTGAGGCCCGCATGGCCTGCTTCGGCTTCATCGAGGGCTGGTATAACCCGGTCCGCCTTCACTCCGGCCTAGGCTATCGTTCACCCATCGCCTACGAAACAGCAATGGAGATGACCATAGTGGAACCGTAATCACCCAAGCCCGCCAACACTCCACAGAGGCGGGGCAAGATCAAAGACTAGGCCAGGTAGGCGGCCGGGATGACACTGACGACAACTTGCTCCCGGAGCTACACCGGCTACCGTTTCCCGGCTGAGATCATCAGCCACGCCGTCCGGTTCTACTTGTACCGGCGCGCAATTGAGGGTGTTTTCCGGCGCACGTTAGCTCAGACTAAAGCGATCGTCAGACGCAAGCGACGACGCCAGCAAATGCAACCGCCCGCCGATTAAGGCAAGCTGGTCCTACGGCTGGTAAGCAGCTTGCCGCCTTCGCAGACAGCCCGGCCTGCCCAGCTCGTGCCCGCCCCAGTCCCCTCCGGTAATCATAGTTTACAGCAGGCACCCCGGGGAAAGTAGTTCCTGCGATCGAGAAGCGGCAACACCGGCCAGAGAACGTCCGCCGCCCCGTGCCCTGCCATGGCTCTTCCAGTGCGGAGGCCTCCTGTTTAGAGCCGCAATACCCATCCCGCCGTGCTAGACTTTGGGCATGAACGCCGTTCCAATCGCCCTCGCATCTGCAACGTCAAACGCCCTCTCCGCCCTGTGCCGGCGCTTCCACGTCCGCCAGCTCTATCTGTTCGGCTCGGCCGCGGACGGGCGTTTCGACGCCGCATGCAGTGATCTCGACTTCCTGGCTACCTTTGAGGAGCTGCCGAGCGCCACCTATGCGGATTGCTACTTTGGCCTGCGCGAAGGCTTGATCGCGCTGTTCGGGCGCGCGGTGGACCTAGTGACTGAACCCGCGCTGGAAAATCCTTACCTGCGCCGCCAAATCGAGGCACGGCGACAGCGGCTGTTTCCGCCGACATGATGGACGACCGTGCGGCCAAGTACGTGTGGGATGCCAGGCGCGCAACCGAGCGCATCGCGCGCTTCACCTCGGGACGCACCTGCGACGACTACCTGGGCGACGATATGCTGCGCTCGGCAGTGGAGCGGCAGTTCGAGATCATTGGCGAGGCATTCACTAACCTGCACCGCGTTGCTCCCAGCCTTGCCGCCACTATCCCCGACCTGCCTCGGATCGTGGCTTTCCGCAACGTGCTGATCCACGGTTATGCGACGTTGGACAGCCGGCTGGTGTGGGGTGTCGTCGAAGGCAATCTGGCAGAACTGTTGGAGCTGCTCACGCGCCTTTTGGGTGACGAGGCATGAAGGTGACCTTTGTTGCTCATTCCCGGGTCAGTATCGATCAGCAGGACCATTCCGGGCAGAGGCTGGATACGCAGGGTGACGCGGAGAGTGGCCGGCGCGCCGACCATTTCCAACGCGCGGCGGTGCTCGCCGCTACTGGTAAGCGGCAATGTGTCTGCATTACGCGCGATAATAACGCGCGTGGCGAAGACGCGTAAGCAGTTTCGGTCGGGCCGACGGGACAGGACATGCGTGGAGCGGATCGGTGTGTATCCGCCTCAGTCAGGCTGATTTCCCGAATGCATGAGAAGATCCATTATCGCCGGCTGCCACTTCGGAGCGAGCCAGAACCGCACCCACCTGTGTGGCGGCCCAGCGTCCGCCGCGTGCCGTCCGCACGCCGCGGGTGTTCAGCACGGCGGCGACCGCACGCATGCTGATTACCCCGCTGGCCCTGATCTGCTGGATGACGGGCGCCACGTTCTCCGCGAAGCGCTGGGCGCCTGCAGCGGTGCGTGCTGCCCCTGCTTTCCCCGCTGCGGCCAGATTGGTCCGATTGCC
This sequence comes from Acetobacteraceae bacterium, assembly GCA_965277495.1. Taxonomy (GTDB): domain Bacteria; phylum Pseudomonadota; class Alphaproteobacteria; order Acetobacterales; family Acetobacteraceae; genus CAHJXG01. Next base: position 1,183,752 of record OZ255824.1, read on the forward strand.
CAGGAGGGCCCCCTGCCCTTTTCCGGATCGCGAGCGCGGCCCGAGTGCGCTCCGAGATCATGCGCCGCTCCTTCTCGGCGAGCGCCGCATAGATATGCAGCATGAACGGATCGACGTCGGCGCCGAGTTCGGCGACCACGAAGGCCACCCGCTGCGCCATCAGTCCGGCGATGAAGTGCACGTCGCGCGACGGCCGGTCGAGCTTGGCCACCAGCACCTGCCCGCGGTAGCGCCGTGCGGCGGCCAATGCCGCGGCGAGCTGCGGTCGCCGGTCCAAGGCATCGGCCCCCTTCCCCGTTTCGAACTCGGTGAACGCCTCGACGATGTCCATGCCATTTTGGACGGCAAAAACAGCGCAGCGTTCGCGCTGGGCATCCAGTCCTAGTCCGGACCGTCCCTGGCGTTCGGTGGAGACGCGGTAGTAGGGGTAGGTTGAGCTCGACTTTCCGCATTTTAGGGCCGGGCATACAGCCGCCGGCGGTCTCGTTTGGCTGACGCGCATATGAGCCGCGTTGGCACGCGATGCCTACTCATCGCACCCATCCCGACGTCACCGCCGGGCATCTGAGCCCGACGCCGCCCGTGCTTGCGGGCTGGATGTCCGCTTTTCGCGGCTGCTTTTCGGCGCCGGTTTGGTCCCGCGTCCTCGTGCTGGTCGCAGGCGCCGTGCTCGCGCCGGGCAAGCGCACGGTGAGCCAAGCGTTGCGGGTCATGGGCCTGGCGGCGAGATCGGGCTTCTCGCGCTACCACGAGGTGCTGAACCGGGCGCGCTGGAACGGGCGCGTTGTGGCACGCACGCTTCTGATGCAGGTGCTCGGCGCCTTTCTGCCTGCGGGCGAGGTGGTGCTCGGCGTCAAACCAAGGGGTTTGCCGGACATTGACGACACAATTGAGCGCCGCTGGGGACCCAAGATCAAGGCGCGCGGGCTTTACCGCGATCCGGTGCGCTCCTCGCGTGGGCATTTCGTTCGAGCAAGCGGCCTGCGCTGGCTGTCGCTCATGGTCGTGGTGCCCATCCCCTGGGCCGACCGGCGCTGGGCCTTGCCGTTCCTAACGGTCCTTGCTCCTTCTCAATGGTGGAGCAGCGAGCGGGGCCGGCGGCACAAGACGGTGGTTGACTGGGCGGAGCTGGCCAAGAAGGTTCCGTCGGCAAAGCCGATGGAAGGCCAGCGGAGGAGCGTCAGGCCGTCCTGCAGGCCAAGCGCTGGCTGCCGGATCGTCGCCTGGTTGTCGTGGCGGATGCCGGCTTCTCCGGCGTCGGTCTGATTGCGGCCTTGCGCCGCCACGCCTGCCTGGTCACCCGGCTGCGGATCGACGCCAGCCTGTTCGCGCCGGCCCCGCTGCGCCGGCCGGGGCAGATGGGCCGCCCGCGGCTGAAAGGGCGGCGCTTGCCGACGTTCAAAGCGGTGTTGGCCGACCCAGCCACCGCATGGTCACGGGTCACCGTAACCGAGTGGTATGGCGGCCGGTCGCGCGAGCTGGAGGTCGCTTCCGATACCGCGGTCTGGTACTACTCCGGCTTGCCGCCGGCGCCGATCCGTTGGGTGCTGGTGCGCGACCCTTCTGGCGAGCGCGAACCGCAGGCGTTCCTCAGTACCAACCTTTCGGCCACCCCGGAGCGGATCCTTGGCTGGTTCGTTTCGCGCTGGCGCATGGAGACCACATTCCAAGAGACGCGCGCCCACCTTGGCGTGTAGACACAACGGCAGTGGTCCGACCTCGCCATCCTGCGCACGACACCGGCGTTGCTCGGGCTGTTCTCCTTGATCACGATTTGGGCCGATGAACTGGCCCGGGCTCCGGCCAGTGCCGTCCGCCCCCGAACCGCTGCATGGTATAGCAAGCGCGAGCCGACCTTCAGCGACGCCATCGCCGCGGTTCGCCGCGCTCTATGGTGCCCGCCGGGTTTATCCATGTCCCGCCCAGGCACGGAGACCGTCGAAATCCCCGCTGCCCTGCTGCAAAGGCTCACGGACACCCTCTGTCATGCGGCCTAAGCCGCGGAAAGTCGAGCTCAACCTACCCCAGCTCGGCAGGCTCCGGCGTGAACGCCTCCAGTTCGGCCGCGCCTGGAACGGTCGGCAGGCGTGGATACGCAGTATCGGCGATGACCGGCATGATGCGGGCTCAGGCCGGCCTGGGTGCCGGGATCGCTGCGGCGGTTTCGACACCGGCATGCTTGAGCATCCTGCGCACGCCCGAGGGGGAAAGGCGCTCGCGCGCGGCGATCTGGCGCAGGCTCAGCCCCTCGCCCCTGAGTGCCACGACGCGGGCCTGGGCTGCGGGGTCGCGCACAGGCCGGCCGAGGCGCTTGCCTTTGGCACGCGCGTTGGCAAGGCCGGCGCGCACCCGCTCGACGATGACGTCCCTCTCGAACTCCGCGAAGGAACCGATCACGTGGAAGAACAGCCGGCCCATGGGCGTGGTGGTGTCGATCGCCTGGGTATGGCTGATGAAGTCCACGCCAAGGTCGCGGAACTCCTGGAGTGCTGCGATCAGGGCGCCGAGGAAGCGGGCAAAGCGGTCATACTTCCACAAGGACGCAGTCGAAGCGGCGCCGGCGGGCGTCGGCCATCAACTCGTCAAAGGCAGGCGCCCGCCGGCCGCGCCGGCGCACGTCGCCGCTGGCTTGGTCCACGTACTCGCGGTGCACCGCAAAGCCGCGGCGGGCGGCATAGTCGCGCAGCTCGCGCAACTGGAGTTCCGGACTTTGCTCGCCTGTGGACACCCTGGCATAGATCGCCACCCGCATCGCCCCGCAGCCGCCCCCGTCCCATGCTCGCGGGCACAATACTACAGGTTCGTGCACACTCCGGGCAGGCTCGGGAACACCCCGGAAATGCTGGGCGCGGCAAGGCCGGAATCAGAGGGGTTTAGTGCACAGGCCCACATGGGGCAGCAGCGGCATGATGCGCCAACTCAGCCGCACGGCACCGATGTGTGAGGATCCCGCTCGAATCCTTGCCATGGTCCGTGTATGGCGATAACGGAAATCACTTGATTCCCGGCAGCCGTTGATCGCTGTCTTTCAGAGCTGAAAATGGGTGCCGTAGCGAAGGTGGTGGAAATAGGTTGGTGGCGTAGTCTCTGGTTTGTTCAACGAACCATTTCCGGCGTTCGAGCGCCGGCGGAGACCACGCCATGGAAGAGAATAGCACGAAGACGCAAACGGACGGCACGACGCTATTTGCCGGAGACGCCTGGTTTGATCCAATTGAGGCGGGCATCCGGGATCGGGTGCGTGGCTTTATAGAGGAGCTGCTGGAGCAAGAGCTGACGACGGCGCTGGGGCGCACGCGGGCGGAGGGCGAGCCGGCGGGCTACCGGAACGGGACGCGAGAGCGCCAGCTGCTCGGCTCGTTCGGACCGGTAGAGATCAGCGTGCCGCGGGCGCGGATGGCCGCCGAGGGCGGAGGCACGCAGGAGTGGCGCAGCGCGTCGCTGCCCCGCTACGCCCGGATGACCAAGCAGGTCGAGGCGCTGATCGCGGGTGCCTACCTTTCTGGAACCAACACACGCCGTGTAAAGCGCGCGCTGGCTGCCTTGTTCGGCGGCGCGGTGGGCAAGGACGTGGTCAGCCGCACTTGGCGCAAGGTCAGAACGGACTGGGACGCCTGGAACAAGCGCGATCTCGGCGTTTCGTGCAACGAAAGCGCCTGGGCTGGAGAGGATATCGTCCGCCTGATCCTGGCGAAACCGGAGGTTTGCGCCGGGACGGCACGGTGATGCGGGTCCGGCTCGACCGCAAAGCGACGAACATCTCGTTGCTGGTCGTGCTAGGCGTGCGCCGGGACGTGCAGAATGTGCTGCTGGCGGTTAAGAACATGGGCGGGGAAAGCGAGGCGGCCTGGCGCGGCGTGCTGGACGACCTGATCGCCCGCGGCCCACGCACACCGGAGTTCCTGATCACCGATGGCGGAGCCGGACTGGATCGGGCGTTGGCGGCGCTCTGGCCCGACGTGCCGGCCCAGCGCTGCACAGTTCACAAGCATCGCAACCTCCTGGCCCATGCGCCCGACGCGCTGCATGAGGAGGTCTCGGCCGATTACACCGACATGATCTACGCCGAGACCGCGAAGGAGGTGCAAACCAGGCGCAAAGCTTTCCTGCGCAAGTGGCGGCTGCGCTGCCCGGCGGTGGCAACCAGCCTGGAAGAGGCCGGCGACCGCCTGTTTGCCTTCCTCCGCCTGCCCCCAAGCCAATGGAAGTCGGCACGGACCACCAACGCTATCGAGCGCTTGCATGAGGAGTTCAAGCGCCGCATCAAAACGCAAACCGTGCTGCCCTCGGCCGAAACCGCCGCGATGCTGTTCTGGGCCCTGCTCGCGTCAGGCCCAGCGAAACGCGAAGCGTTTGCGCGAGATCACCATGCGTAAAGTAAACGGCTGGCAGACCTTGGGCGAGAGCCTCGCCGCGGCCGTCTCCGTTGACCTCGCCGCCTAAGCCACCCAACTATCAGCTCGCTGGAGACACGCCGCTCAGCCCATTTCCACACAAATCGCGACGGCACCTGAAAATGAGCCAATTTATTATACGACAAACCTTGTCGGAATGGTGAACTATACGGAAATCGTCGCACAATGGCTTTTCGACAGGATGCCCATTCTCATTCTGTCCCCTTGTGCGTACCAGAAGGCCAGTTCGTCAGTTCTGGCCGGCTTGACGGAATTTTCTGGGGCTCGGGCTTACAATCCCTCTTGGGAGAGTGAGCCGACACTGACGTTCGAGGCATGCATTTCGCACCCTTTTCGCTCCTTCTGAGGACTATCCAACAAAACCTTGCGATTCCGCCCTTCTTAAACCACAAAAATATGCGTCTATATTTGAGGAGCGCCCCTTATCCGACACCCCTCCCCGAGTGAGCCCCATGCCTCTACCACCCAACAACGGCTCGCCCGTCTTCCTGTCGGAGTCTGAACACTCTCCGAGCGTCTCAAGAGCCCTGGCGGCCGGGACCATTCGGAAGCTCGGCCCTCGCTTCTATACCACGAACCTGACCGACCCTCCTGAGAAGGTGGTGGCCCGGCATGTCTGGGAGATCGTAGGCCTCTACTGCCCTGGGGCTGTGATCGTCGACCGGACGGCCATGGAGAACCGCCCGGCAACGGACGGATCCGTGTTCGTTGACCACGAGCGGGCAAGGGATATCGAGCTGCCAGGCCTCCGCATCCGGCCTCGCAGAGGCGCCGGACACCTCCCAGGCGATCGCTCCTTCATGCGGGTCGTGCACCTCTCTAGTCCCGGCCGGGCCGTCCTCGAGAACTTGGTGCCCTCGCGCGCACGGTCGGGCATTTCCCGCACGATCGGCCGACGAGAGGTCGAGGCCTATCTCGAGCAGGCTCTGCAGCGCGGGGGTGAGGACCGGCTAAACGACATCCGAGACGAGGCTCGGCGCGTCGCGGGGGCGCTCGGCCTCACGAAGGAGATGTCCCTCCTCGAGGATCTGATCGGCGCGCTACTTGGCACCCGAACGGCAACCGGCGTCACGGCGCCGACGGCTGTGGTACGCCTCTCCGGCCTCCCCTTACGACCCCGAGCGCGTCGAAATTTTCGAGGCGCTCCGGGCGGAGCTCGCCTCTCGGGCTCCAAACATCCGCCCCTTCGAGGTCACCGGCCCGAACGCCGTCTCCAACCTCGCCTTCTTTGAAGCCTACTTCTCCAACTTCATTGAGGGCACAGAGTTCGAAGTCTCCGAGGCGTATGACATCGTGTTCCGGCAGGCGATTCCCGCGAACCGTCCGCGGGATGCGCACGACGTGCTCGGCAACTACCGCGTCGTCTCCGACACGCCTGCCATGAGCCGACGTCCGACGGATCTCGATAGCCTGCTCAGGCTCATGCATGACCGCCACTGGATGATCATGCAGTCTCGCCCCGACAAGCGCCCGGGTGCCCTCAAGGAGGCGAACAACCGAGCCGGTGACCACCTCTTCGTGCGACCTGACCTGGTGCGCGGCACTCTCGACCGAGGGCTCGAGCTCTACCGCTCCCTCGACGGCGCCTTCGCGCGCGCCATCTATATGATGTTTCTGATCTCCGAGGTGCACCCCTACGAGGACGGAAACGGGCGCGTAGCGCGCGTGATGATGAATGCCGAGTTCGTTGCCGAGGGGCAGACGCGGGTCATCGTCCCAACTCTCTATCGGACAGAGTATCTCGACGCTCTGCGGGCTCTCTCGACGAACAAAATTCCTGGGCCGCTGATCGATGTGCTCAGCTTCGCACAGCGATTTGTCGCAGCCATCCCCTGGGAGAGCTACAACGTCGCCTATCAGACATTGATGGAGACGCGCGCCTTCCTCAAGCCGCGGGAGGCCGAGGCTGAGCGCGTCCGGCTGCGCATTCCCAGTGCGGAGCAGATCCGGCGCGTCGAGGAATCCGTTGCGGCGCGCGCGGGCGCTTAACTCGGGATGGGATCGGCGATCATCCCAGCCGCTAGATCGACGATCTGCTGCCCTGGCGATGGAGACCGCCCACACCGACCCTGCCGGAAACGGGGTCTGGGGAGCAACGGATACCGTTGGCGAATTCAGTAGCTGGTCGGTTCAGGCCGCCGTGAGGCGGACGAGGCGCGAAGTCCGCGTGGTCGCACGTGGTAGGCCCAGTCACCTCATAGGCCGAAAAATGGCCAACTTGCAGAACGAATGACAAACACTTCGCAAAACTCGGTTGCAATGAAGTCATCATGAGCAACAGCATAATGCAACATGCAAGCTCTTGTTGTATTGAGGGCTATTTATGTCGCCTAAACGAAGGTCTGCGCAACAAACTGGGCCTGGCCGTTTTTGAGCCTATGAGGCAACTGGGCCAGCCCGACAAGGCTGAGAAAAGCAATGCGTTACTTACGAGAGTGGGGATGGTTCTTTGAACCGTCAAGGCTCTCGACGCTGGGTCTTTGCCCTCTCCGCAGGCTCGTCCATTGAAGGACGAGAGCATGGATGTACAGACCGCGCCGCCTACGGGCCGGCGCAAGATCACACCCCCAGCTCAGGGCCGGGGCCGCCGGGGCAGCTGCCTTCACCCCCACGACGCCGGGCCGGGCGCTCGCCGCGTTCAAGCGTGCCGAGCCGGCGCTGGGCGTCCCCGCTCAGGTGGTCAAGCTGGTGGACTACCTGGTCGGCCGCACCCGGCCCCAGGATTGGGACGGCGGCCCCGGCCTCGGCCCGATTGCCTGGCCATCGGATGCCGAGCTGGAGGATCGCCTGAACGTGGGGCCGAGCCAGCGCAAGGCGACGATCCGCGCGGCGCTCGATGCTGGCTACGTGCGCCTGCGCCGCAGCCCGAACGGCAAGCGGTTCGGGCACCGCGACAAGCAGGGCTGCATCACGGACGCCTACGGCTTCGACCTGGCACCCTTGGCGGAGCGCATAGCGGAGTTCGAGCGGCTGTCGGCTGAGTGGGAAGCGCGTCGCGACGAAGGGCGGCGGCTGGGGCGCGAAATCACCAGCACGCGCAACCACGTCCTGGCTCTGGTGGATTTGGCACTAGCGCATGAGCTGGCGGGCGAGGACTGGCCCGCCGCCGCGGCCAAGGCGGACGCGCTGTGGCATGGGCGGGGCACGCAGCGCGACCCGCTGGCGCTGGTGCCTATCGCGGCCCGGTTGCGGGCGTTGGACATCCATGTGGGGGAGCAGGTGGCCGCGGCCCTGGCGGCTGTGGAACACGGGGAACACGGGGAAACCGACCCCATGGGGTCGGAATACCGGCCCCACCTTACAACTACAACCCAACTTTTTATCGCTAAAGCGAATACAAACGGACCAGCCGAACCAGCCGAAGCAGGGCCTAAAGGGCCCATAGCTCACGGGGAAGAAAGTAGCCGCAGCCAACTAGCTTGGCACGCAGCGGAAAGGCCGGCGCAAACTGGTCCGACTCTGAAAGTGGTGGCGGACAGCAGCACTGTTGTTAAAACGCCTCACTCCCAGAAAGGCGCCATGCCGTCATGCCCGCTGCGAGGCTTCGTGGTCACGCCGCGGTTCATCCTGGAGATCGCGCCCATCTTCCGCGACTGGACATCAAGCGCCTGGCCGAACTGTGTCGCTTTTCCTTAATGATTAGATTCCAGTGGTCAAAAAGTGCGCTTACGGCTAGAAATGTGTGAAGCGGGTCGGTCGCCATGAGGCTCCGATGCCGCATTTCGCTCGTGGGCGCCAGCATTCAACTGGTCAACGCGCCCTTCGGAGAAGTCGCGCCGAATCAGCGCGATGCCGGCCGCGCCTGGGCCAGCACCTCTGGTTCAGCGTATCGTCACATCGGCCGGAAGCGCCGACATGACGCAACCTCTCCCGCCAGCCATGCAGAGCATCATCGAAGCCGCTTGCTACGCGCAGTGACGGTCAGCCATGCCTCGATCAGCCCAGTGGGAACGGGCAAAGTCGAGACGGGCAGGATAGCACACTTCGCGGTATAGACCACGAACGCAATCATGAGGCGCGTATCGTTGATCAGCAATCAACCCGCGGCTACCGTTGAGTCGCCGTCCTCACGAGGAGCCGACGCCGATCCGACGGAAGCTGCGCAGCGACAGTGTCGTCATCGGCGCGCTGCGATCACTCGACCGAGTTGGTCGACGTGACATCGCTCCTCACGCTCCTGGCGGAATCAGGATGGCCTTGATGCTGCGACGATGCCAGGCATTGTCCAGCGCCCGGTCCCAGTCTTTCAGCTCGAACTCATCGCTGACGATCTCGTCTACTTTCACTTTCCCGCTCTCAAGATAGGCCAGTGCCCGGCCGAAGTCGTTGATCTGGGCAAAGGAGCCTTTGATGGTGATCTCGCGCCGGAAAACGTCGAACGGGTTGACGGGAAAGGTCGCCTTGTCCGGGTAGACGCCATAAATGAGGACCTCGCCGCCGCGACGGGTCTGCCGCACGGCCTCCGCGCACATCTCCGGGGCGCCGGTGGCCTCGACGACGTAGTCGAACCCGTTGGCACTGATGTCCCGCAGCGCGCGCCGGTGCTGTTCGGGGTCGTTGCGGTCGATGGCCACCACGCGGTCAGCGGAGAGGCGTTCGGCCAACGCGAGCTTCGGTCCAGCGGGCGCTGCGACGGTGAGGCTGGCCGCTCCGTTGATCTTGAGCAGCTGCGCCAGGACCTGTCCGGTCGGGCCGGCGCCGAACATGAGCACGTCTGCGCCAGGCTTGACGTCCAGGACTTCCATGCCGTGCACCGCGCAGGCGGTCGGCTCCACCATGGTCGCCTCACGCCAGGACAGGGCGGTCACGGCGAACACGTCGCTCGCCTTGACGCACACGAATTCCGCCAGGCCGCCGTTCATCTGAATGCCGTAGGCGACCAGGTTCTCGCAGCGCAGGTACTGGCCTCGCCTGCAGTAGAAGCAGGCTCCGCACGAGCGGTTGCAATTGGCAACGACGCGGTCGCCTGCCTGCCAGCCGCGGACCGCCTTGCCGACGCCGGCGACCTCGCCGGTAAACTCGTGGCCCGGGATCAGCGGGAAGCTAGGGTTGAACTCCCCCTCGTGGATGTGCAGGTCCGTGCCGCAAAGCCCGCAGGCTTTGACATGGATGAGCACCTCGTCGTCCTCAACCGAAGGCTCGACGGCGTCGCGGTAAGAGAACGAGCGAGGGGCGTCATAGACGATGGCTTTCATTGGTCGATGGCTCCGGTTCAGCTGGCTTGATTAGAGGAGGCGCGGATGCCCGCCGGTGGCGCGTCCGGATTGATGTCGGGACCGAAGAATTTCACGATCAGGAGTTCATCCGGCCCGGAGTTGACGATCGTGTGCGGCTTGGTCGCGGCTTCGTGCACGACGAGCAGCTCGTCGCCGCCCGGCCGTCCGCCGCGCACGCTGACACCGGCAACTGTCGCCTCGCCCCGCCAAACCAGGAGATTGTAGACGCCGCGCTCGACCGAAGTCATCTGCGCCCCCGGGGCGAGACGCAGCCGTTTGCCGCTGAACTTACGGGTTCCGCAGAAGATCCAAGCCTCCTCGACGCCGTCGGCCTGCAATGACGGAATAGGGCGGATCACTCGGCGCTCATAGAAGTCGGGGTCTCCATTGGCGTTCCAGTCGATCCAGCGAAGCACCGCGCGTTCCCCGAAGGCCGCCCGGTCCGCATCACCGACATCCTTGAACAGGAGGTTCTTGCTGATGATCGTCCCGGCGTTCAACGCCTGCAACATCGCGAGGGTATCGGAATCTTCCTGCAGCTCGATGGTGAGCGCCGTGCCCGGTGCGTGCAGGATGCCAGAGTCTATATAGAACCCTTCCTCGGCAAGCTGCTTGTAGGCGAAGGCGTGCTGTAGGATCGCGTCGTCGTTCCACCGCTGCAGGTAGGGAAGCAGCGCGTCTTCGCGTGGACCGCGCGCGATGTAGGGGTGGACGCCGAAAAACGTCTCGGGGTGGTCGCCCATGTCGACGTCTGGCGGGAAATAATAAGCCTCGTCCTTCGAGCGTCGGCCCACCAACGCGGCCTGCTCAGCCGGGGGGTGGATGTGGTAGGGGATGCGTGCGCCGAAATCGAAGATTTTGGCCAGTCGCCCGAGGCCCTCATGCGTCGACGCGTAGTCGGCACCCATGATGAGGTCAGGGGCCGCCTCGATCGCCTTGGCAAGGTTGATCCTTCTTCCGTCCGCCGCCCGGATGTAGCTGATGCCTTCGTCGTCGGGTCCCTTGACGTTGTCCGCGTGAGTCGTGGAGGCGAGCCAGCGCTCACACACGAACCCGCGCTCGCCAAGATCGTACTCCTGGTGCTCCAGTCCGAGCCGCCGACCCGGCGGCAGCCAGTCGCGAGCGACGAGGGCGGGGTCGAGGCGGAGCACGCCGCCCTCGCCCGCGATCAGCTGCTCGATTTCTTGCCGCATTTCCACTCCTGTCTCTCCTTCACTTCTGGTTCCGGCTTGCTTTCGGCCCGAGGCGAAAGCACCTGCCATGACGTCCCTCGGAGGCCGCCCGACAGGTCGGCCTGGCAAGCCGCCGCTTCACTTCCTGCCGCGCGTGCCCACCAGTTCGCGGCGGCTCGCAGCGACGAGCGCCACGGCCAAAACGACTCCTGCGACGACGTACTGCCAGTATGACGACACGTTCAGAAGGTTGAGCGCGTTGTCTAAGGCGGCGAAGAGTACTGCGCCGGTGACCGTGCCGAGCAGCGTTCCGCTTCCGCCGAACAGGCTCGTGCCACCCACGACTGCAACGGCGACGACGTTGAGCTCGTAGCCGATCGACATGTTGGCCGACGCCGAGGAGAGCAGGGAAGCGAGGCCGATGCCTGCCGCGGAGGTGAGCATCCCGAACACGACGAAGGCCGCGATCCGGGTACGGTCGACGGCCAGCCCGGCCATCCGGCTGGCGACTTCGCTGCTGCCGATCGCACGCAGGTCGCGGCCGAACCGCGTCTGATGCAGGAGGAGGGAGCAGCCCAAGGCACCGAGGAGCATGACGATGAACATCGGCGGCACGCCAAGTATTTCGGAGGAGGCGAAAGCAAGGAACGAATCGCTTGTCAGCGCCATCGTCGAGGCATGGGTCCAGATGAATGCCGCCGCGAGATACACGTTCAGCATCGCATAGGTCGCGATGAAAGGCGGGAACCTGAGCTTGGTGACGATGAGGCCGTTGACGAGGCCGAGGAGGGCACCGACGCCGAGCGCCAGCACGACCGCTACGCCGAGCGGCACGTGAGGAAGCAAGTTCGCGATCGTCACGGCCGTCAGCGCGATGATGCCGGCGACCGAGAGATCGATCATCCCGCCGATGATGAGCAGGGTCATTCCTGCCGCCGAGAGGCCGGCAAAGGATGATTGAAGCGCCACGTCCTGCAAATTCGAGAACTGTCGAAAGTCGGGGAGGAGGACCGCGACTGCGATCAGCGCGGTCGCCGTGAAGATCTGGAGCGCATACCGCGAGGCGAAGTCTTTGATCGAGAACGGAGACTGCGCAGGCGGTGGCGCGAGCTCAACCGTTGGGCTTTGGGCCGTGAGCTGGTCGTTGGAGAGCTTCATGGTTGGCCCCCGCTCGTGATCACCCGGCGAATTCGATTGCGGATCGAGTCCAGACCGAGGGCAAGCAGGAGGAGCAGGCCGAGCGCGAGATACTGGTAGTACCCGGGAATGTCGCGAAGGTTGAGGGCCGAGCTGATCATCGCAAGCAGCAGCGAAGCCATGAAGGTGCCGGGCAGGTTTCCCGCGCCGCCAGCAATGCTGGTCCCACCGAGAACGGCGATCGCGATGGCCTGCAGCTCCAAGCCTTGGATCGGCGTGGCGTCCACGGTGCCAAGCTGTGCCACCAGCAGGAGGCCGGCGAAGGCCGCGGCCACTCCGGACACAGCGTAGATGACCATCCCGATCCATACCGCGTTCAGACCGGCTTCACGCGCCGCACCGGGATTTCCGCCGACCGCCGACGCATGGCGGCCGAACGGGGTGCGTTCGAGCAGCAGATAGAAGGCGCCACACAACGCAAGCGCGATGAGGAACGGCAGCGGAATGCCCACCAGCTTGTCAATGGCCAGCTGTCGGACATCCTCTGAATTGAGATGCACCCGCTCCCCATTCGTGAACAGCAGGGCTGCGCCCCGCGCGATACCCATGGTCGCGAGAGTGGCGACGAAAGCGGGCACCCGCAGAACCATGATGAGTGCGCCGTTTACGACGCCTGCGAGCAAACCAAGCAGAAGCATCGCAACGAGGCCGAGCGGCGTGCCGAAGGCGTTCATGGCGGCAGCGCCGACGCACGAGGTCAGGGCCGCGACGGCGCCGACCGAGAGATCCAGGCCGCGAATGACGATGACCAAGGTCATGCCGAAGCCGACGACTGCCACGATCGCAGCGTTGACGAGCACGCTTTGCACGTTGGCCAGCGACAGGAAGCCCGGCACGAGCGCGGTTGCGAGTACCGCGATCACGATGAATGGCGCCAAGATGGCACTGCGATCGATGAACGCCTCACGACGCGCCGCACGGTCCGCCAAGAACTCGGCGCGTCGTCGCTGCTCTGCGGCAGTACCGAAGTCCATGGTCTGCTGCATGCTCATTGGTGAGCTCCCAAGCCAGCCTCGGCCGCTGGCGCGACAAAGTTGTCGCTGGACTGCGGGGCGTCCGTGCGCTCTCGCCCCAGGATTCCAGCGACAATGTCCTCCTCCGTGATCCGCTTCTTGGTAAGCTCGCCGACGACGGCGCCGGCATAGAGAGTGACGCAGCGATCGACGACGGCCACCAGTTCGGCTGCCTCTGAAGAGCTCACGACCACGCCGACCCCGGTGGCGGCGAGTTCACGAATCAATCCATAGATATCGACCTTGGCACCAACATCCACGCCGCGCGTGGGCTCATTGAGCAGCAGGACACGGCAATCCGAGAGAAGGGCGCGCCCTAGCAACGCCTTCTGCTGGTTTCCCCCGCTCAAGCTGGTAATCAGCACACGCGGATTGGAGGCACGGATGCGCATCCTGTCCTTCATGGACATGTAGCTGCTCCTGTCCCTGGCTTTGTTGAGCAGGACCCGGCCCCACGTACGCTGGGCGACGACCACGTTGTCGAGCACCGACAACAAGGGAATGATGCCCTCCGCCTTCCGATCCTCGCTAAGCATGAAGATGCCCTTGCCGATGGCGCCCTTCGGATTTTTAGGGCGAACCGCCTGGCCGTTCACCGTGAAATGCCTGAAGGTTGAAGGGATGACCCCGAACAGCGCGCGCATCAACTCGGTGCGGCCTGAACCGACCAGTCCGGCGATCCCAACGACCTCGCCGGGTGTGACGCGGATGTCGATTGGAGAGATCAGTCCCTTGCAACGCAAGCCGGACACGTCGAGAGCGTCTGGCCTGTGACCTTCTGCCCTCGCCGTGGGCGGCGGCTGGTGCTGGATCTGGGCTTCGAGCTCACGCCCGAGCATGTGCGTGACGACTTCGTCGATGCTGGACTCGGCCGTCGCCAGTGATGCGACCCTTTGGCCATCCCGCAGCACCGTAATGCGGGTCGACACTCGGAACACCTCGGGCAGCCGGTGCGACACGTATAGGATGGCGGTTCCGCGGTCCCGCAGCCGCTCAACCAGGGTGAGCAGTCGCTCGACCTCGACTTCGCTGAGCGCTGCCGTGGGTTCGTCCATGATGAGCACGCGGAATTCGCGCGTGAGCGCCCGTGCGATTTCGACGAGTTGTTGGTCGCCGATGGTGAGGCTGGCGACCCTGCGGTCAGGGGAGATGTCAAGGCCAAGTTCGCGCAAGGGATCGCGCGTGAGCTGCCGAGCCTTCTTCCGGTCGATCAGGCCTCCCCTGCGCGGCTCGTGCCCGAGAAAGATGTTCTCTGAAACGGTCAGTTGGGGAACAAGCCGGAATTCCTGGCTGATGACACTGATGCCGGCGTTCTGGGACGACTGCGGACCCGCGAACTTCACCTCGGTTCCGTCGATCAGGAGTGAGCCGGCCGACGGTTGCAGGAGGCCGGCGAGAACGTTGATCAGCGTGCTCTTGCCCGCCCCGTTCTCGCCGACAAGGGCGTGGACCTCGCCTGGGGCGAGGCTCAGGGAGACCCCGCGGAGTGCGGGGACACCTGAGAAGTCCTTCGAGATATCTTGCGCCACCAGCAGGCCACTATGCTGGGACGTGGCCCCGATCTGTGATGTCTGCCTCACAACACGTTCCTCTCAACCTGATCGGCTGTCACGCTTGTGGCTCGTTATTTACTGCTGGCCTGCGCGTGCTGCCTTGAACTGAGCGAGGTTGCTCGAGTCGATTAGCTGCACGGGAAGCTGGATCGTCTTGGTCTGTGGATTGCTGTAGTCAACCTTCTGACCTGCAAGCAATTGCAGAGCCAACTGCACCGTGAGTTGGCCTTGGCCAAATGGGTCCTGAGCGACGGTCGCGGTCTGAGTGCCGTTGCCGATCGCGGTGATCGACCCGGCATTGCCGTCGAAACCGACGATGACGAAGTCCTTTGGGTTCTTGCCGGCCTCCTGGATAGCGGCAATCGCTCCTTGCGCCTCGTTGTCGTTGGCTGCGTAGATTCCCTTGATGTCGGGGTTTTTCGCCAACGCGTTCGCCGCGGCGTCGTGACCTTCCTTGATCGCGTCGTTGCCGTTGAGCTCTGACACGATGTGCATGTTGGGAAACTTCTCGAGTTCGGTCTTGAAGCCCCCAACTCGGTCGGTTCCGACAGTGGAGCCGGGATGAAGAGCGATCACCGCGACGTTCACGTCGCCGGAGCCAAGTTTCTTGGCCATGTAGTCGGCCGCGAGCGCACCGCCCGCGCGATTGTCAGACTGGACGAAGACGTCGTAATTGCCTGCGGCGCCCACATCGCCGACGACGATGGGAATGGATGCGCTATGGGCGGCGCTGATCGTTCCTGGAAGCGCTGCGGGCTCGACAGGCGACACGATCAACGCGCTGATGCGTTGACTGATCAGGTTCCGGCTTCCGGAAACCTGGTTCTGCTGCGACGCCTTGGCGTCCGCGACCACGACTTTGGCGTCGTTCTTAGCCGCCTCCGCCTTTACGCCAGCAGCGTAGTTTTGCCAGTAAGGGTTCGAGAGATCTTGAGCCGTGTAGCCGATGACGAGAGGAGTTTTTGCTTGGAACCTAACTGCATCCTGGGCAGCTGCCCTATCTCCAACTCCGTGGACGGCCAGCATCGATCCAGCCACAGCGAACAGAGCAAAGAAATTCCTCTCAAATCGACGTTCCATATTTTCCCCCTTTTGTTATTGACACATAGTAGTAAGGCACTTGTGGTTAAATACGTGTGATTACTACTTTTCTTCGTCCAAATAAGCCTAAACATTTATCTTTTAGTCGTGAGCGTCCTCTGCATTTTGCTCGTTGCCGAACCTGCTGTGTCCTGTTGCTTGAACGCGACCGGAGTGGGGTAGAGCGGCTCCCTCATAGCATCTGATATACGATTCCATCTTTAAATATATCAGTCAAGCGGAATACGCCTTCCACCTTCATCATGCCGTGGTAGAGAGTACGGCTAGACCTGCGCCGCAGGTCTACCGATACCTCTTGATGGAAGCGCCGTGTCGGAACGAGATGAACGCAGGATCGCTCTGGAGCGCATCAGTCATCACCTTGGGACTGAGGCCGAACGGGATGCGACCGCCACTGACCGCATCTTCGCCATCATCCGCCAAGCAATCGGGGAACTGGCCCTGAAGCCCAGGGAGACGCTTTCCGAAAAGGAGCTCGCGACCATACTCGGCGTCAGCAAGACCCCAGTACGAGAGGCCTTGATAAGGTTGTCGGTAGAGGGGCTCGTCTCAACGCTGCCGCGGTCGGGGACTCACGTCACCCCCATTGATCCCGAGGACCTTTTCGAAGCCATGGTCATCAGGGAGGCTCTGGAAACGACGGCGGTGCGCTTGGCGGCACGCAGAGCGGATGGTCGTGGCAAGTCCTTGCTCAAGGAGACGATGGCGCGCCAGAACAGGGCGCTCCTTGCCGGCGATGCAATGGCTTTCCACCGGGCAGATGACGACCTTCATCGCGACATCGTCGTTGTCTCCGGCCTTCGACGGCTTTGGTCGCTCCTTGAGCCTGTGAAAGTGACCCTGAATCGTGTTCGGTATCTCGCGGCGCCGGTTCCCGGGAGGATCGAGACTTTAATAATCCAGCATCAAGAAATCGTCGATGCGATCCTGGCCAACGACCCTCAAGCGGCCGTCTGTTCGATGCGCACGCACCTTGAGGCGCTCTACCCGTTCGTCGAAACGCTGTTGCGCGATTGCCCCGATCTGTTTGGAACGCCGGCCAAGCCGCATAAGCGTAAGCCCGTGACGGTGCGAAGCACTAACAACGCGGCTTGAAAAGAAGTGCTGCCCAGAGTAGTTTCGTGAGCATAACGCGCTTTATGCCGACTTGTGCCTCGATTTGCCCTTCTAATTTTTGCTGGTAGGCAGGTGTCTCAAAGCTTTCACGACAACTCATTCATGCGACTCCTTTGCCGTGCGAGCTTCCAATACTTTGTAGCATCCTCCAATACGATGACCAGGTAAGCTGTATTGGCCACGGATCGTTATTTTCCATAAGTGGGTAAGTCGTCGGCGCATCTCTTGGGCGATCCGCAGCCATTAGCTCCTAAGCGCACCATCCCATGACATCAAAGTCATGCATTACAATCGACTCCGCTTGACGATATCCGCGACGGTGTTCTTGCTGAGCCCAACTTCGCGCCCGATCAGGCGATAGCTTCTTCCCTTCTCGATAAGCGCCAGCACCTTGGGCGCGAGCCGGTCTGACTTCGGCCGCTGCCCGGGCTGGCGGCCAAGCCGCTTGCCGCGGGCCTTCGCGGCGGCAATGCCGGAGCGGATACGTTCCTGGGTCAGGTCGCGTTCGAACTCGGCAATGCCGGCCAGCAAGGTCGCCATCATGCGCCCGTGCGGGGTAGTGAGGTCGAACGCCATGCCGTTCAACGCTACCAGCGACACGCGCCGGGCTTCCAGCTCCTTGAGCGTGGCCAGCAGGTCGGTCGTGCTGCGCCCCCAGCGCGACAGCTCCGTCACCAGCACCGCATCGATCTCGCGGCGCTGTGCGAGGGCCATGACACGCTTGCGCTCGGCTCGGTCCAGCCTCACGCCGGAAGCAGTTTCTTTGTAGGTGCCGACCACCTCGTAGCTGGATCGTTCAGCAAATGCCGCGAGATCCCGTTCCTGACGAGCGCAGGACTGGTCGGCAGTCGAAACCCGACAGTAGAGGGCGACCCGCTGTCCCAATTGAACTCACCCCGCTTGGCGGCCTGCAAGCTCCTGTTCCTGCACGGGCCTGGGTCGTAGCAGGCAGACTACACCTTAACTGGGACACCCCTGCCATGTTGAGACGACGCGCGCTGACCAAAAATGTGTGAAGCGGTTCGGCTTCAAACCATGAGACGTCCTTGGCGCTCATGCTTGCGGCCTGGCCGACCGGTGCCGCTTCTCTTGCGCTGACGGGGCAGCAGTGTTGTGCACTCGACCGCGATCCGCACTCGCAGCGAACGCGGCCAAGCCCGGGCGCGGGCAAGCAATGCCGAGCGATCCTCAATCCGTAGGTGTTCGAGCAGGTTGCGAAGCGGATCGTCTCGAAAGGCGTGCGCGCCAGGCCAGATCTGGCAAGCCAGGTCGGGCCGGAGCATCGCAGCGACTACAGCGAACACCGCCCTGCGGCTCTCAACTGGAAGATCAGGCAGTTGCACGTCCGTACACTCGCCTTCCCCCTCGTTGTGGCTTCGGAGGAAGAGGAACTGCGGCATCTGCAGGCGCGCGATGACGAGTTCCCCAGAGCCGTTCGCAATCTGCACAAGAGCCCAGCCGAGGTCGCCGACCAGGCGCAGCAGTGCTGACCCACGCCCTGAACTGTCCCACCGCTGGTCAACGGGCCGGCCTTGCAGCGCCGCGCCAAGGCTGGCCTCGAAGCTCAACAGGAACTCTATGCCAGGGGCCGAGGATGCGGGCGGCGCGTCCCCAGGCACCGCATCGCAGGGCAGTCCGCAGAAGTCGCAACACGGGCGCCAGACTCCGGCGGCATGGGGGAAGGCGTAGTCCTTGTAGCCCCCTCCGCAGCCCGGGCACTGCTTGCGAAGGGAGCACCGGTGCAAGGGGCAGATCGTTTCCGCAGTCAGCGCCCAATGGGCGCGGATGTGCGCGACTCTCCCCAGTCCCTTGTCGTCGCGCAGGCAATCGGGACAACAAACGGCGCTCACGCCGTCATCGGCATCATCCAACCCAGGACAATTCAACCCAGGCGACCTTCGTAGGATCAGGTCCGTCGAGAACCAACGCGGCGAGCACTGTGGATAGCGCTCCGCGAGGGACAGTGCCCTGATCTCGTCCAGGCTCGCGGCGCTGAGGGCAGAGGCGGCGCGCAAGACGCGCTCCGACGGCGCTGCGTCGAGGGCGCGAAGGGTGAGGAGGTCCATCCTGCCCACGTCCGGGCGCGAGCGCAGGAAATGGTTCACGTCCTGGAGGTAGAGACGGTAAGCGCCGAGCAGCCGGCCGAGCCAGGACGACGGAAGTTCATCCCGCTGCGGCGGAGGCACGGTCGGGACGAAGCGCCGCAGCCTGCCGTCAGCCAGCACCGTTGGCGTGCTCCCTGACCGCCTCGCCCGCGGCCATGGACAGCAGCGGCGCGAAAGACGGCGCGGCGTCCAAATCTGCGGCCTCAATGCGCTCGCGCCCGCTGCGGATCGCGTCCACGGCCAAGGTTTCGAGCAGGCGGGCGACGCGCACGAGCACGCCCTGGGTCAGGTCGAGGATGCGGTGCCGCAGCGCAGCGGCGGTCAGGTCCGAACGCTGCCGCAGCGGAAAGCTGGCGGCATAGCTGGCGAGCAGACGATGGAAGCTCGTGTCGTCCACCCAGCGCGGCAGCTCGATGGCCTCGAAGCGGTCGGCCAGCTGCTGGTCGGTGATCAAGGCACGCCGCGCGTCCGCCGTACCGACGCAGACCAACGGGATGCGCAAGTCGGTCGCCAGAAACTTCAGCGTGTTCAGCAGGATGCGCTGCGAACGATAGGAGCAGGCGAGCAAGGAATGCACCTCGTCGATGATCAACATGCGCGCACCAACCATCAGCAGCATGTCGCGGGCCGCGCGCTGCAGGTCAATGGTCATGGTCAAGCTGCGGGCCGGGGCGCTGAGCGTGGCGAGCAGCTCGGTCCAGAACGCCTTCTCGTCGGGATGCGGCGGCATCTGGAAGCAGACGACGGGCTGGGCCGTGGTCCCGGTCCGGCGATCGTAGGAGGCCGGGTGCTCGCGGGTGAACTTGCGCACGATCTGAGTTTTGCCCATGCCGGTGGCGCCCTGGACCAGCAGGCAGGGCATGCGGTCGCGCGGTGGATGGTCCAGCAGGTCCGCCATCCGCGCCAGGACGAGTTCGGCGCGAGGATAGCTGATCCAGCGGTCGGCCCGGACGAGGCGGACGCGTTCGGCGGCGGACAGGGCGGCCCCGCTGCGGTAGGCAGGGGCCAAATGGCCGAATTCATCGCTCATCACCAGACCTCGCTGTCAAACGGTTCGACGTTGATCGGCTCCTTGCTCAACGGAGCGCTACCCGATGCCGGGCGGGGCGGGGGGCGTTCACCTGTCGGCCGTCCCCTCGCGCGCCGGATCCTTTCCGCATCACGCCTGGCTTTGGCGGTCCGGGCAACGGCGGCCGCGGCTGCGGCACGCTGCTCTCCGACGACCCGGAACAGGGTGTCTTCGTCCACGGCTGCTTGCCCTTCCTTGCGCAGCTGCGCCGCGGCGGCGCGATGCTCCCAAAGCGTGACGGGAGGACGCGAGAGGTCGCGGTATGGGATGGCCCAGTGGGCGCCGTCGCTGTCGCGCAGGTGCACGCGCGACAGGTCGCGAGGGTCATACTTGACGAGGTGCGGCGTATCGCTCCTGCCGGCGATCGGGCTCAGCACGCTGTCCCAGTAGTGAATGCCGAACAGCCGGATGCCGTCACGGCGGACCAGCCGCCGCTGCGCCGGAAGGAAATCCAGGTAGAAGCGGTTCGGGTCCGCCGGCATCGGCGCGGGGTCGCGGCGGGACATGGCGTCCTCCCAAGCCTTGAGCGGCGGGACGCCAAGGCCGCGGTGGACGGTGCGGTGATAGACGCCGACAACCTGGCGCAGCAGCCATGCCTCGAACTCTTCCAAGGTCATCGCCGCGCTGGCCGCACTGTCATAATCGCCGCGCACGGCCACGTTGGAGAAGGTCGTGCCGGGAAGCAGGTGGACCGCGCCCATCACCGTCCCGATCAGCCGCTCGATGTGGGCGCCGTAGGTGGGACGCGCCGGCGGGCGGAACTCAAGTCGGACACCGTGCTCGATGGCGCCGCGCTCCAACGCCGCGGCGCGGAATTCCTTGGCGTTGTCGCAATGCAGTGTCCGCGGCAGGCCCTGCACGGGCCAGCCGTCCTCGATCCCGAACCGCGCGAGGTGGGGCGCCTTGGGCAACACCGCTTGGCTGAGGGCGAGCGCCACCGAAAGCGAGGAAGGTGGATCGAGCGAGACGTGGGCGGCAGCGACCATGCGGGTCGCGACGTCGATCATCAGCGTGAGCCACGGCCTGCCGATCGGTTCACGCCGCGTCGCGTCCACCAGGATGACGTCCGCGAGGGTGTGGTCGATTTGCACGAGATCCAGAGGCGCGTCAGCCTCCCTTCCGGGTCCGGCAGGGCGGAAGCGGCGTGCCGCGGCGGAGCCGTGGTGGGCGTGCAAGAGGGTTTCAGCGTCGATTCGCGCGACGCGGGCACGGATCGCGCGGTCAGACGGTTCGGGCAAACCTGCCGAGCGGCAGGCCCCGCGGATCCTGCCGGCGAGGTAGGTGACCGTGGGTCTCTCGGGTTTGAGGTAGACATCGCGAATGCCGGCCTGGATGAGATGCTCGACCTCAGGCTGCAGGAGCTGTGTCCCCTCGCGCCGTCCGCATCGCGCAGGCAGCAGCGTCGAGGCGTAGGGACGTGCCCTGAATGCGGCGACGAGGGCATAGACACGGGCCCGTCGCAGGCCGAGTGCGGCGGCCACGTCGTCGATCAGCCGCGGATCGGTCCGACGCAGAGCGGCGAGAGGCGCGATGGCGGCCTCGCGTTGTCGCGCGACGTCCCAGTCCGCCTCCGAGGCCTGGTCCCAATAGGACTTGTTCCTGACGTTCACGTTCCCATTCCGCTGCCGTTGCGACGCCTGGCCTGGATGGCGTCAGACGGCCCCGTTGGTTCACACCTTTCCAACCATGTCAGGCAAAATTCCAACGTTCAAGGGATAAAAACCGTAATCTCCGTCGCGTGGAACCCATGTGCTACGGGCTTCATATTCCAGCTATTAAAGCAAACCGACAAACTGGGACGAGCTGGGCCGGATTGCCCACGATGTCCGCGGCGCCATCGGCATCTCCCCTCACGCATGGGGCCAGGCATGGGTCACGCTGGGCGGCGACGGGGCGATCACGGCCTTGGCGGCGATCTGCGCCCGGCACGCGGACGGCGGGGTCAAGTCTCCCGGTGGGCTGCTGCGGAAGATGGTGGAACTGCATCAAAAAGGCACGCTGCGGCTGGACCGCACCCTGTTCGGGTTGGCGGACAAACTGAAGAAAGGCCAATTGTGAAATGGATTACCGGCCGATCCGGCTATACAAACACGTGTACTTGTTGACACAAGGAGAAAGCTAGATGGTTTTCGACATTTTCTCGAAAAGAGCAAAGCGGCAAAGTGGAGTTGATGATGTTTATCAATATAAAGAGCTTCCCAGAAAGACCAAAATACAGGTCATTCATCTTTGGAAGCGAGCTATCGGCAATGGGGAAGAATATACAGATAGTCGTAAAACATATATACAATTATGTAATATACTGAGAGAAGAATACGGACTATTTAATTTAAGTTAGGAAAGTTACAACTTTGGTTTTAAGTAATTAGCAAGTTTTTTCTTAAGAAAAACGATGTGAATTGTTGTTTCGACGCCATCGAACTCACGATGAAAGCTGCTTACGCAGGAATGCGAGACGCAGGCTCCTTGCCTTTCAATGATGTTGAGCGAATTCTTACCATTCGACTGAGAGAGGGGGCTGTTGGCTATCAGTATGAAAACGGATTTATTATCAAGGTAGATCATCAGCTTGTCTATGCCGAGATCATCAAACCTGCAATCAGCTACCTTTCCGACCCGAAGTTTAAAGGGGCTAACGACGAATTCATGTCGGCACACAAAAATTACAGGTCAGGAGACTATAAAGCTTGCTTAGTGGACGCCTTGAAAGCGTTTGAAAGCACCATGAAGATCGTTTGTAAATCTAGGGGGTGGACGCCAGAGGGTGATACCGCTGCCAAACTGATATCAACCATCTTCTCAAAAGACCTTATCCCGTCGTATCTGCAAGCCCAATTCAATGCACTCAAATCCGTTCTCGAAAGTGGTATTCCGACAGTACGAAACAAAACCGCTGGGCATGGGCAGGGCGATCAGATACAAGCAGTGCCGGATTACCTTGCTGCTTACGTCCTGCGTCAAACCGCTTCAGCGATTCTCTTTGTAGTGAAGGCACATCACGCCAAACCTTGAGAGCTGTCGGTGGCGGTTCCTCCACTTAAGCTTGAGAATTGAAGATGGGGTCTGAGGCGCAGCGGAACGGAAAAACGATGTAAGGCCCGGCGAGCTATGCTGGAATTTGGGTGACGCCGTGATTAGGCGGCGTTCTGTGCTGGCATGTTGGTGACCTCGACGCCGTTGCGGAACGTGACACCCTGAACGACCTTGGGCAACTGGTTTTCGTCCTTTAGTTTGTGCCAGGTCTTCGCAGCGGCCGTGACCAGCTTGAACACCATGAGCCGGGCGGTGTCTTGCGACAGCGCGCCCTTGGTCCGGACGGTGCGGTGCCGGACGGTGGCGAACACGCTCTCGATCGGGTTGGACGTGCGCAGGTGATCCCAGTGCTCGGCCGGGAAGTCGTAGAACGTCAGCAGCGCGTCACGGTCCTTGACCAGGCAGGTGACCGCCTTCTCGTACTTGGCCCCATACTTCTCGGCAAACGTCGCGACCGCCGTTTCAGCCGTCGCCCGGTCCGGCGCCGTCCAGATCTCGCGCAAGTCGGCCTTGATGGCTGGCTGGATGGATTTGGGCACCTTGTCGAGGATGTTGACCGTTTTGTGCACTGTACAGCGCTGGTGTCGGGTCGTCGGCGACACCGCGTCGAGTGCCTTCCAAAAGCCGAGTGCCCCGTCGCCGGTGGCCAGTTCCGGCGCAATGGCGAGGCCGCGTGCCTTCAGGTCCACCAGCAATTCGCGCCAGCTCTGCGTGCTCTCGCGCACGCCCACCTGGAAGCCGATCAGCTCCTTCTTGCCCTCCGGCGTCGCGCCGATCAGCACCAGCATGCACTCGGCCTGTGGCTCCATGCGCGCCTGCAGGTAAACGCCATCAGCCCAGACATACACGTAGCGTCGGGCCGACAGGTCGCGCCGCTGCCAGCACGCGTAGTCCGCTTCCCACTCGCCCCGCAGCCGCGCGATCACCGACGGCGACAGGTTCGGGGCCTCCTTGCCCAGCAGCGCCCCAAGCGCTTCCTGGAAGTCGCCCATTGAAATGCCACGCAGGTAGAGGATCGGCAGCAAGGCATCCAAGCTGCGCGTGCGCCGAGCCCAACGCGGCAGGATCGCCGAGGTGAAACGGATACGATCGGCGCCAGCCTCCCCAGCAGCACGGTCGCGCAGCTTTGCCCGCCGCACCGCGACCGGGCCGATCCCGGTCTGCACCTGACGCTCCGGGCCATGGCCATGCCGCACCACGCGCTCGCGCCCGTCCGCCAGGCGCTCGCCCTTCATTGCAGCCAGAAACTCCTCAGCCTCCACCTCGATGGCTTGGGCCAACAGTCGGCGGGCGCCGCTTCTCAGGATCGCCGTCAGCGGATCGTCGATCGTCTCGGGCTGACGGAGGGGAACAACAGTGTTAATGCTCATCTTGGCGTATCGCTCCTTCGGGAGGTTCAGGCAGGCTTCCACCCACCTCGATACGCCGCCTTTCTCACTCAGCCATCACCCATTCTCCGGCATAGCTCAGGCCCGGCCAAGTGCGATCAATGCGTGAAGTGGGCACGGATCGAATATTTCGAATTGCAAACGACCATCGCAAATTCTAGGAACGCTTGCCTAGATTGAGGGTGGTGCAGATGAGTTGGGAGGATCAGGGGCGGCAGTATCACATGTGATTCGGCAACGGTACCGCTGCCGACAAAGGCAAAAAAGCCGCGCCCGGCTCGTCCGCGGTCGGGCAGAGCACGGCAGACCGCGTCCTGGCTCTCGCCTACGGCGCCCTCGCGTCGCTCCCGGCAACGCGGCGCGCGCAGGCCGAGGCGCAATTCCACAACGGCACCCTGCCCCGCTTGAAAGAAGCCATGACGGCCTGGCTGCGCGCCACCGCGCTCAACCAGGCGGCCTTCGCGTCCCGGCTCTTCGGACGCAGCGCCGACGATCCCGTCATCCGGGACCTGCACAGCGCGACCCTCCGCGCCGCGACGGCGACAAGCCATGATGACCTCCGGGAGGCGGCCGGCAAGCTTGCCCGGGCCATGGAAGCGGTCGGGATCGACCGCTGGCCGTATTTCGTCGCCGACGCCCAGCAGCGCGCCCGCGACCCGGCCACGCAAGATGCCATCGAGAAAAGCCGACAGCCGCCTGGTCCGGGCCGCGATGCGATCCAGCCGGTCTACCCAATTGAGACGTTGCTCGGTGTCGGTGCCGCTGCCGCAAAAGGAGCAGCCGCCGCGGCCCGCGCCCTGGCCGGAGCCGGCTTGAGGCAGGCTGTGCCCGAAAGCCGGCCATTGGCCGGGAACGCCGGGGCGGCAGGAACTGAAGGGAACTCGACGCCACCAGCAGCCAATCGGGCAGAGTTTCAGAACTACACGGACGATTTGCGCCGCAACATGGGGCGGCCCGCAACGGCAGACCCGAAACTGTCGGGCGTTATGAATGAGATGTACCGGCCAAATGCCAAGATCGGCAGCGGCAGCACGGCCGATGCTGTGCGGTCCGAGCGGGCGACAGGGCAGCCCACCGGAGGAGCGTGGCATACTCAGAAGGCAGAGGAAGGCGTGATCAGGCTTCAGAGATGGCTCCAAGCCAACCCAGCGGCCTCGCCTGGTGACAGGGCGGCAGCCGAAAACGTAATACGTGATCTCCAAAACGCTTTGGCGGGCAAATGAGCAAAGAATCCATGATGCAGTTCGCCGACAATATGCTGTCTCGTTCGGCATTCCTGCGCGACAATTGCCAGGATCTGGGAGAGTACAGCGACCCGGAGTGCCTGTTGCCGATTTCCCTGCTCGGCTACTTCGGCGGGCAGATTGCGCGGCAGTATGACACCCTTGCACCTCAGGAGTGGGCGCTCCTTTCGGCCTTGATCGAGCAAGGGCTAGCCTCCGACGATGATGACGTGAAAACAGCGGTGAAGACAGGGTTGATCGAAGGATTGATCCACCGTGCCGAAGCGGTCGAGGGATTGTGGCCCAAAATCGAGGTCGGCCTAGGTTCCCTGGCTCGGAGCTACGCCGACGCTTATCGCAATGCCGACTTCACCGTGAAAGCATAAGGGAACGTAGAACAGGTGATAGGCAAACAAGAAGGGGGTGCGTAGGAGTTTTTGCAACCGAGCACGTTCCCGTCGCGGAACTCCTAAGTTCCGCGACAGCCGCCACGCCCCAAGCGGGCCGGGCACTTTGCTGTTGCAAATGTATGTCGCGTAAGAGCGACAACTTGCGCGACGGTCCCATGCTCCTCGGCTACGCCCGCGTCAGCACCGACGACCAGGACCTCGCCCTCCAGCGCCGGGCGCTTCGCGAGGCAGGCTGCCGGCGGTTGTACGAGGAGAAGCTGTCCGGCGCCCAGCGCAACCGCCCCGAACTGGCCCGGCTGCTCGACCAGGTGCGGGACGACGACGTGCTTGTCGTCACCCGGCTGGACCGCCTGGCCCGCTCCACGCGCGACCTGCTGGACGTGGCCGAGCGCCTCCGCGACGCCGACGTTGGCCTGCGCAGCCTGGCCGAGCCTTGGGCCAACACAACCAGCCCCGCCGGCCGCATGGTACTGACCGTGTTCGCCGGCATCGCCGAGTTCGAACGGGCTTTGATCCTGGGCCGCACCAGCGCCGGGCGGATCGCGGCGCAGCAGAAAGGCGTGCGGTTCGGTCGCCCCCCGGTGCTGGCCCCTGACCAGGTGGCGCTTGGCCGCAAGCTGGTCCAGGAGGGCAAGCCCGTGCGCGAGGTCGCCCGGCTACTCAAGGTGCACCGCGCCACCCTGTACCGTGAACTCGCCAGGGCCGCAGATAGCGCCGCATGATCACGCAGGTTGATGTTGGCCCGTCCGGCAAAGGTAGCGCGTGCCCGTCTCCTTCCTGAACGAGGAGCAGGAGCGGCGCTACGGCCGCTACGCCGGCGAACCTGCCCCGAGCAGTTGGCCCGCTACTTCCACCTCGACGACGCAGCGAAATCCGAAGGATTTGCGCGGGACCGCGCCTTCGTCGCCGGGCGCCGCGGCGAGCACATGCGGCTGGGCTTCGCCGTCCAGCTCGGCACCGTCCGGTTTCTGGGCACCTTCCTGGAGCAGCCTGCGGACGTGCCGGCCCAGGCCGTCGCCTTCATGGCCGTCCAGCTCGGCATCCAAACTGCTGGCCTGTTGGCGGAGTATGCGGCTTCCAAGTGGGGGTGACGCCAAGAACTGTGCGTAGCTGTACGACATCGCGGAACGTAGCAGAAACATGCTGTTCCGCGGTTCATGCGGCGGCGGCGAATTTCCCTGTGGTGATGCGGAGCGGTCGGAAGGTGCCTTTAGGGTGGGCCTCACCCCTCCAGTCGTAGATACCGGTGAGGTTGATGTGCTCCCAGATTTGCGGTGAGACGTGGCGAATTATGTGATCCGGCAGGTCGTGTCCTTCGGCCCGCAGGTTCTCGACGACACGGGACAGGTAAACGGTGTTCCACAAGACGATGGCGCAGACCACCAAATTGAGGCCGGAAGCACGGAAAGCCTGGCTCTCGAAGGAGCCGTCGCGGATTTCGCCGCGCTCGTGGAAGAACACTGCCCGGGTCAGCTTGTTGCCGGCCTCGCCCTTGTTCAGCCCGGCCCGGCAGCGGTCGCGCAGCTGTGGGCTGGAATACCACTCGGTCATAAACAGAGTCCGCTCGACCCGGCCGATCTCACGCAGCGCGCGCGACAGCGTGTTCGTTTTCGGTAGGGCGGCAAGCTTTTTGAGCAAGGTCGAAGGTACAACAAGCCGATCCACGATCGAGACGCCGGCGCGCAACGCTTCATCCCAGCCCTCACGGAT
Organism: Acetobacteraceae bacterium; assembly: GCA_965277495.1. GTDB lineage: Bacteria > Pseudomonadota > Alphaproteobacteria > Acetobacterales > Acetobacteraceae > CAHJXG01. Next base: position 1,211,473 of record OZ255824.1, read on the forward strand.
GGCGGCGGCATCGATACGGTCGCCAATGTGGTGCTTGACCGTCGGATAGGCATCCGCGCCCTCGAAGCTGTGCAGGCGCCAATCCTTGAGGTCGCGCAGCCGCGGGGCGACGCGTTTTCCGCCCAGTGTGAACAGGCTGAAGACATGGTCGCTGGCGCCGCCGGTGTCGACGTAGTGTTCGTCGATGTCGATTTGACTCTCATGGCCGTAGAGCCCGTCGAGCACATAAACGGCTTCGTCCTCGGTGGCGCCCATCGGCAGGATGTGGAAGTGGCCGTACTGATCAGAGACCCAGGTGTAGAACTTGCTGCCGGGGTCGCCGCTGTAATGAGCGTTGACCTCGCTGCGCTTGGCGCCCCGACCGGCGGCGCGAAAGAACTGGCCGTCCGAGGAGGAGGTTGTGCCGCTGCCCCAGAGCTTGGCGAAAGGATGCGCCAGATGGGCGTTGACGATCGCGGCCAAGGCCGCCTTGTAGGTTTCGGGGCGGATATGAAACAGCCGGGCCCAGGTGATCTGCCGCTCGCTGAGCCCGACCGAGGCATCGGCCATGCGCTTGGCACCGAGATTGGTTGCGTCGCCGAGGATCGCCGCAAGCAGTACTGGGGTGAGCCGAACCGTGTCGCCGGTGCGCAGATGGGTGAACCAATGGGCGAAGCCGGCCCATGTGTCGACCTCGGCCAGGAGGTCGGTGATGTCGATCTGCGGCATTCGGTCGAGGATCAGCCATTTCGCCGCTTCGACCTTTGCCTTCGGCACTTTGGTGCGCTGTTTCGCAATGGTCAGGACGCCGTTGACCAAGCGGACGCCGACGAGCTTGCCGGCCCGGGCCTGGTAACTCAGTTTCTTCAGCTTGAAGTCCAGTTCCCGCTGCTTTTCGGCGATCCAGGCATCGGCGTCGTGCGGAACGCCGAGCCCCAGATCGCCCGTCGCTTTGCGCGCCGCAAAGGTTGGGTTCGGCATGAGTTGGGTTTCCAGGGGGCAAAAGGCCCGGCCGCCCTCGACCCAGACTTCGCCAGACCGCAGGCGGCCACGCAGCATGGCGAGGGTGGCGACCTCCCACAGACGGCGGTCCCGCTTGTCATCGGCGGCGATGAGCTTGCGAACTTTTGGGGTGAGATGGCCGATCGGTGTCTTAGCCGGCAACCCGCGGCGGTCGTCCCGATTGAGCTGTTGCAAGAGTTCGATCGCTGCCAGCAGCGGGTCATGCGCCCGGGCAGACCGGAAGGTGAAGGCCTCAAGCAGAGCAGGCGCATAGCGGCGGACCCCCGAATAACGCTCGGCCGCGCCAAGGAGCGGATGGGCCTCGGCGGTCGCGGCCAATGCCTCGACATCGACCCGGGCCTGGACCAGGCGGTGCCAGCCGACCTCACGGTCAAGCACGTCGAACGTGTCCTCGCCGGTCTCGTTGGCATCGGCGAGCGCGCGCAACGTGTCGCCGAACATGCGCAGCAGCCGGCCTGTCTCCTTGCGATCATCCAGATGCCGCTGCTCCTGCCGGGCCTTGGACTTGGTGAACAGGCGGGCAATCAGCCGACAGAACATGGTGAGCGTGGCATCGGTCAGCTTGCTGCTCAGCTCGATCAGTTGCGCTGCGATCAGTGTGCGCCGGCGCCCGGCATTGAAGTCGTCGGCCAGCCAGCTCGGCGTCACCGCGCCCTCGCGCACCAACTGGGCCCAGCGTTCCGGATGGACGCGTGCGCGGCGCTGCGGGTCAAGGTCGAACGCCCGCACGACGCTCAACCGTTCGAGGTGGGCAAGCAGGTTCTTCTCGCTTGGCACCTCCGGCAAAGCCCGCAGCCAGGCGAAGCGGGTTTGCCGGATGGTGGGATCGACGGTGAGCAGCCCGTCGAGCGTGGCCAGCCCCTCGGACGTGAGACCGTCGAGCAGCGCCGCTTCCATCCGCCGCCGTGCGCTGACCCGTGCGGCGCGGCCGATCCGGTCGAGCGTATCGGTCGCCGGAAGCAACGACTTGCGCTCCCTGAATGCGGCGATGGTCGCCTCGGCGATCGGCTTGCCCTGGTCGGTCGCGGCGGCGGTGGCGATCGCTGCCAGAAGTGCTGCGCGCCGGTCCTCGCGACCGGCCGGCTGCAGTCCGAGATGCCGCTGTGCCTCGGCCGCGTGCTCGCGCCGGCTCGTGTCACGCTGGGCATACTCGGCCAACGCACCTGGGTTGACGCCAATCTGTTGGGCAATGAAGGCGACCATCGGTGCCGGGAACGTCTCGCCAGAAAGGATCGCCCGACCGAGATGGCGTGAAAAGCAGAGCTGAATGGCGAGGCCGAGACGGTTGTGCGGGGCACGCTTGGCCTGGATCAGATTCAACTCGGCACGGTCGAGCGTGCAGTGCCGGATCAGGCTCTCCTCGTCCGTCGGCATGTCGACAAGAGCGGACCATTGATAAGCTTTGAGCAGGGGGCGGCGCGACACGCTCAATCTCCGGGCTCCTGTTTGAGGTGAATTGCCCATATCCGCTTCACTTGGCTTTCGCTGCACCCGGCCAGATTGGCGGTATGCTTGATCGACTGACCTGCGCCGCGCAACGCGATGATGCGCCGATGGGCGGCGGCATCGGGGATGCGCCCCGCATATTTGCCGGCCGCTTTGGCCAGCTGCACACCCTGGCGCTGTCGCTCGCGGCGTGTCTTGTAGTCATCGCGCGCCATTTGCAGCGCCAGCTTGAGCAGCAGTTCCTGTATCGACTCCAGCACGATCCTGGCCACGCTGTCAGCCTCGGCCGCGAACTCGGACAGATCGACCAGGCCCGGCACGGCCAGCCTTGCCCCCTTGCTACGGATCGAGCCCACCAGTCTTTGAGCTTCGGCCAAAGGGAGCCGGCTGATGCGGTCAATCTTCTCCGCGACAACCACTTCACCGGGCTGCAAATCGGCGATCATCCTGAGAAGCTCGGGTCGGTCGGCGCGGGCACCCGAAGCCTTCTCGCGATAGACACCAGCGATGTAATAGCCCGCCGACCGAGTGCTGTGCTCGATTTCGGCCTGGCGGGTGAGGTCCTGCTCGTCAGTGCTGACGCGAAGGTAGATGCGGGCAATTCTCATGGATGGCGGCCAAGATGGGTATACCCATCCTGACCAATCGCAAACAGCCTAGCCAAGAACGAAAAAGACCATGCGAATTGGCTATAGCCAAGTTGGCCATCCATGTTGGCTATTACCCCCCCGGCTGCGAGCCGCCAGCGTCAGGTTGCTGATTTGTTCTTCAATGTCGTACAGCTACGAACAGTTCTTGGCGTCACCCCGAGCTCACGCTTGCAACGTTGTTTGATGATTGCACCGAGATCCTTCGCCGCCACGACGTGTTCAGCGTCGCGCTCTACAAGCCCAAACAGGGTGCCTACTGGATGGCGCAGGACGACACCGCAGAGCATTGGCGCGACAAGTCAATCATGCGTGCGGTGCTGGATTTCGAGGACCTTCCCGCGATCCGCGCCTACGCCGCCGATAAGACCGCAGCACTTCTGGCCGCGGCGGACCGTAGCATGGACGCAGTATCAGGCCTGACCCGCGCGGTGCCGCTGGCCTTTGTTCAGGACTGGTTCGGGTTGAGCCACAAAGATCCAGCGGCCTTATCCAGATGGTCCTATTGGAACCAAATCGATACATTCTGGAACCAGCCGTTTGACGCAATTGCCTGGTCCGACCCCGCTAAGATCGTCGCCGAGCGGGTCGCGGCCAACGCGGAATTCGTCACCTACCTCACCGAGTTGATGGGCTTGCGATTGATCGAAAAGAAGACCGGCTTCGGCGGTAGGGACCCGATCGCGCGCCTGCTGTCTTTGTCCGAGTCTGGGGCGCTGAAGTTCGATCTGCAAACAGTAGGCCTGAATGTCGGCGGGCTGCTGATCGGCGCGGTCGAGACCGTATCTCACGCGGTGGTCAACGCGCTGGATTTCCTGATGCAGCACCCTGACGAGCTCCGCGCCGCCCGTGCCGCCGCGCTTACCGATGATAGGATCGAGTTCGACGGTTGGGTGTTCGAGGCCCTACGCTTCAAGCCGGCTTTCCCCTACTTTTTCCGCACCTGTGAGCACGACACGATTCTTGGTCGCGGCCGCACGCATCAGACCGCGATCGTAAAAGGCACGACGGTGCTGGCAGTCACGCATTCGGCGATGTTTGACCCTGCCGGGCAATCATCACCAGATATATTCGATCCGCATCGCGGATTGGGCAACCAGTTTCATTTCGGCCTTGGGCACCATGAGTGTCTCGGACGAGCTATTGCCACAGTCATGATCCCAGAAATTGTCCGCCAAAGCCTCCGCCTGCCGGGATTGCAAACCGAGGCTGTGGATCGCAAAGGTGGCCCGGTGCCGGAATCCTGGACGTGGCGCTGGGACTGATACCAGCCGCCCTTTGGGGCGACCAGTATCAGAGTCGTTTTTGGCGCGCGGCCGCCCCACCAACCCCGCGCGCATACCGGTCAGCCCAAAGGGCTGCCGGTATGAGCCCGGCTGGATCGTGATCAAGGGCCTGTTTAAAGCGCATTAAGGATAAACGTGCCATTCGGCGTACCCAAGCCCGCACACGCATTCCAACCCGGTCCCGCCTGATAGCCAGCGATCTTACCCTTGATGCCGTTGGTGCCGACCGTCACCGGATTGCAGAGTTCGGGATGGGCATAGAGCAGCTTATTGAGGAATCCGACGTTCTTGCCTTTCGCTTGGTTCAGCAACGCCACAAGCCCCGCCATCAACGGTGCGACCGCACTGGTGCCGCCACTCGCACCTTCGCTGCCGTCCGTGCGAGTAAAATAGTTGGTTGCGCTCATTGCGATATCGGGAACGCCACGTCCAGGCTTGCCGGTCGCGAGTGAAACCGTGTGATTGGCCGCGGCCTGATAATCTGGCACAGGCACCGTGCTACTGATGCCGCCCCCACTCGCCCAACCGCCTCCGCCGTTGGTGTTCGGATCGAATGTTGTCCCATCATTCCACACGACATCTGCACCGCTGGCCCGGTCGATTTGGGTGCCGCCGCAGGCGAGCACCATGGAGTCCACCGACGGATGGTCGACATGCATCTTTTTGTCCCAGCTCGCCGCTTCTTCATCGGCCACGCCATGATCGCCGGCGGCGGTGCAGATAGTCACTCCAAGGGCAGCGGCCGCGGTGAAGACCTCGTGGAAGGCTTGTGCCGCCTGGGCATCGCCAGGGCCTTCCGGCCCACCCCAACTGATCGAGATTACCGATGGGTTGCGTTCGCTGTCATGAACCGCGGCATTGATCGCATCGAGAAAGCCGCTGCCCTGGTTAGGTGCAAAATAGATCGCGAATGTTGCCTTGGGCGCTACCGCGCCGGCAACCTGGATATCCAGCATCACCTCGCCATCGTCGCTGCCGGCAACTGAGGGTCTATTGATCGCATTGTCTATCGATACGGACGTGACGGCTGGAACCGGCATCTGGATTTCTTTGAAGAACAGCTGCAGGTCACTATTTCGAAAGCCGCCGCCGAGCTCGATGATCGCCACGCACTGACCACTGCCATCTAGTGCTGCACCCTCATGGCTCGTGGGAAAATTATAGCGTTTGGCGAACTCTGTGGCTGCCACTCCGTTGCCTCCGCCTGGGCCGTCATGTGCAGTCGGGCGCGAGTGATGGGGCGCCCGATGTTTCGACCGCGTGTCATACCCAAAGATGCCGGTGATGATGCCGTCGAAGGCTTTTGGAATCTTCACCACGCCGCTGCGGCCGCGATAAGAACCTTGGGCATGATGATACAGCCGCAAATCTGCCGGGAACGCCCGCAATAAATCACCAAGCCGTCCAGTGAGCACCAGTGACCGCTCGGCCGCGCTGCGCCGTGACACAATGATATTGCGAGTGTGTGCGAATTGCTCGATCGCATCCAGATCGGCCCCTGATGCGCCATGTCGAGCGGCAAGTTCGGCGCGGGTAAGATAAATGCGCTCGCTGAACGGCGTGTCGTAAAGCGACTGCACCGACGCATGCAGCGTATCAATCGGTTGTTTCGGCCGCGTACGTACGCTGATACTCACAATTTCGCTCCCATTCACCGGACCGGCCGGGCGAGAATTCGGCAAAGGTTGCCGGAGACTGCCTGGAAGCTCGACGTATGGGTTTATAGACGCTGCCTTGGGTGAAGTTGAACGACGTGCCATAAGTTCCTCCTCGCAATTTGTGAACTTCTTGAAGCCAGCGTCTCATTCATCGCCGTTACGGGCTTCAGAAAGCCTCAGCCTCATGCGCCTACGGTCAGCGCGTGTTACCTTGAGCAGCTATGTAATCCCTAAGTTTGCTCCATCCTGGGGCCGCGAGTAGTTCCGGATGATCTGTTGCGACCTTCATTGCCACGTTATGGAAGGCCAGCGCCGTCTTCTCGGCACCGCTTAAGTTGGTCACCTCAAATGAAGCTCGACCGGCAGCGGCCGTACTGAGTACATGAGCGTTGGGTGCATGAGCGTTGGCGGGCGCTGGAGCCGCTGGTCCCGACACCTCACTGGGCACTTGGGTCAACACCGTCGACAAACGTCCGAGTTGGGGCTGCCGCGCACTTACATCAGCCGTGTAGCCTTTTCCCGGATTGAAGCGGTCCGCCAGCAATTGCAGAAAGGAGGTGTGATCCAGGGCATCGCTGAAGGGAACGCCGGGTGCGACATGGGGCGAAACGACGAATGCGGGCACACGCACGCCGGTCGTGGCAAGCGGAAAGCCACCAACGCTTGCGCCAATACTTAATGGCGGCACATGGTCATAGAATCCACCGTGCTCGTCATAACTCACGATCATCATCGTGTTGCGCCACCGCGCGGGGTTCGAGACGAGCGTGGCATAGAGATCCCGGAGAAAATCCTGCCCTCTTGCAATCCCCGTTGGCGGATGGTCGTCGTTTGGCGCGCTGTGCGGGCCATCAGTATATTCCGGCTCGATGAAGATGACGCTCGGCATTGCCCCGGTGCCCGCCCAGTGATCACGGAAGTGCGCATACCGGCGAAAGCGCCCCCGCGGCCCAGTGCCCGAGAACGCGAGTGACGTCACCATCTCCGGCAACCAGCGCGGCATCAAGCTGAAGAAGGGAAAGAAGTCGCCCCATTGATAGGCGCACCAGGACACGCGATGTGCAGTGAGCCAGTCGTAGGCAAGCGCCTGATCGGGCAGGAACACCGCGGCGTTGTCGAGGATGCTGCTGCCGCCGCTCATCGCCATCAGTCGATTGGGCTGAGTTCCCGTCGGCAGCGCGGCGAACCAGTGATCGCAAACCGCGAAGTTGCGCGCGAAGAAGTCAAACATGGGGACAGCTGTTTTCGTATAGTGACCCATGACGACGGACGGATCGACCGGAGGCGGTTGGCGCGTCATGTAGCTCGCGACGAAGCCGTCCATTTGCGCCGATCTGCCTGGCTCTGAGCTCGACCCAATCTGGCGGGCGATCGCCGCGTGGTCATGGGGCGGGTCCTCCATCTGCTGTATATCGGGACCGATTGCATGGATGGGGTAGCATTTCCCGGCGCATAGGTTGGCGCGGGCGTCGAGCCATGCGGGCTGGTCACGGAGCCCTTCGATGGGCAGCGGTGGATCGGCTGCCGCTGTGCTGAGATAGCCGACCGCGTGATCGAAAGAACGGTTCTCCAACATCACAAGCACGATTGTCTCAATGTCGCGCAATGACATGATTGGCTTTTCTCCGTTCTACGTCAGGCTACTTGCGGTTTGGAAGCACCATTTTGTTTGTTGCCAGTTGGGGATCCCGTTCGTTGGAAGGCCGCTGCTTGGAAACGAAGCTCGTCATTCGGGCCATTTGAAACCGAGATAAAGGCCAGAGCTGATTCCCATAAGGATCAACAAGTTGAAGTCAAAATCAGGCAAGGACAGCTTGCCATAGGCCGACCACAACGTGACCACTCCGAGGATTACCGTCCACACCAGGATCTGCACCCGGTGGAACGCCCAGTCCGAGCCGTCCGTAAGCAGGTCACGCACGAACGAGACATGAGGTTGCGAAGTCTGGTGCGGCGGCTGCTGGGCGGGCAGTGGTTGGGCTTGTGGCTGCGCCGCCTGCGGCGGCGAGGTGGCCGAAGCATCGGACTTTGCGACGTTGATTGCAGCGCTGCCCAACGCCGTGACACTGGAGATGCCGAGGAGCGTTAAGCTCTGTGCAGTCACGATGTGGCTGGTGTTCGAAGTGATCATAGAGATGCCGATGAAGCAGGCGGTGATCAGCACGAACCACCACGCCATTTGGCAACGGGCCAGGCTATAGGGTTTGACAACACCCTGCGGGAGCACAGCCGTGTCCCGCAGCATATCGGTCTTCTGGCCCAGCAGCAGCACGACGATAGCGATGAAGCCAGCCACCGCGATGCCCAGGGCCAATCGCATGATTGGGAAGATCTGCAGATCGATAGACAGCACCTTGTCCTGCATCACCGGCAGGTCGCCGATTACCGAGGAGGTTACGCCGACCGTCACTGGAGTCAGGCCCGTAATGGGCGGACTGCCGACCAGAAACAACCATCCGCCATCCTTGTCGTCTCGAAGCTTCCGCAGATCAAACGCCAACTCTCCCTGTATGGTGCGTTCGGGCTTAAGGTCCTGAAACTGGTGGCCGTTTAGTCGGAGGCGAAACGTAGTTGGGTCAAACGTTTGCTGCCCGGCGGCGTCTAGTCCCTCGATCTGCAGCTTGAGCGTGGTGCCCAGGTCAACCTGCAAGGGCGAGGCTGAAACCAGTATGGGCTTGGCTCCCACGCCTCCGGACGCCCCCTGGGCCCAAGCGAATGGAGCCGCGCTGAGCAGCAGCAGAGATGCCGCTACGACCCTCTTTGACAGCTCAGGTTTGGCGCGGCGCCTGCCCATGTCCCGTCCCTTACGCAGCCAATACCGAGTGAATGGCGGCGATGGATGGCATGAAGAAGTAGCCTCCCCCGGTGGGGCGGATGAAATCGGCATCCAGGGTCACCGAAGGAGGCTGTCCACTTGGTGAGCCATTGGTTGCGCCAGTAAACGTCCGGCCACGGTCTGCTCCGTCAGCCTGGCCCAGAATGGGGTCGAAGCCGGCAGCGGGGATCGCGAAGCGTGGATTGTCGACCCAGTTCTTGAGGATGAACTCGAACTGATCCTCGATGGATGTCTGATAGCACACGAACATCAGGCCGCGGGAGTTATGGGTCGTCTTGCTCGACTCCTCGCCGGGTCCAACCTCGGGTCCGAACGGAATGCCGCGACGCATGACGCGGTGGGTCTGCGTATCGGCTTCTGATAACGTATGGCCCGCGTCACCGGTCTGGCTGCCGGCTGCCGGCGTTAGATCATTGCGGGGGTAGGATTTGCGGATGTGGGCGGCATAGGGGCATTTCTTTCCATCGAGATCGCCTTCGCCAAAATCGAAGTCGTTGTTCCTAAGCGGATCTGCACCCAGGACCTTGTCTTCCATGGAACTCAAGGTGATGGGGGAACCGCTGCGAAAGCGCCCCACCATGCGGGCCTCGATGTCGTCGGCGGACTCCCCGAGCTCTAGCGCCTTGACCCGTGCCGTCTCGTGGAACTCCGGGACGAGCTGCTCAAGGCGGCGGAACACCATGTAGCTGCCATTTTTCATCCAGGGCAGGCCACCGTCCTTGGGTCCCACGAACTTCTCGACGTCTGTGCGGTCCTGCTCGGCATAGCCGAACACGAACTCACCGGGCCAGTGCAGGTCGGAGCCGGGCAATCCCTGATTTGGATCTTTGCTCTGCCCAGGGGTGAGAAGCTTCTTGGTGGGAACGACATGGTCGATGCGGCCGCGCACCGAGGGCTGCGATACGCCGTCCAAGTAGCCAAAATGTTCGTGGCCATGGAAGTCGCCCGGGCGCGTGGCGCCCAATCCCGTGTAGAACGGCACCCAGGTTCCATCGCCGGCTGCCTGGTCCAGGTCAGCCAGGATCGCCATAACCTCCGCCTTGCCTCGAGCAGTGATGATCACCAGGCCATCGAGCTCGCCGACACCGTTGCCTACCAGCCAATTTGCGACGGCGCCGGGGCCACTCGGCGGATCGTTGAGACCTTGGGACCGTGCGGCTAGGCCGGCCTTGAATGCTGCATCCTTGATGCTGTCTGTGTTTGCAACTTTAAGTTTCTTGAGACCGTCAATTGTGAAAGCAATATTGACGCCTCGAATATCCAACAGCCCTTTGCCGTTATTGGCTCGGAAGGCGGCAATGCGGTCTTCGGTCAGCAAGGCCTCGCGTCCACTCGTCAGATGCAGCCCCGTGAGGAACCGCTTGAAGCGCATGACATCAGCGATCGCGAAGCCCACAAACAGCTGCGCTTCCTTCTGCAACCCGATCAGGATATCACCCTGGATTTGGTCGAGGTCGATCTGCTCTTCGATATTCCGGTCAACCATGCACGTGTCTCCTTTTTGGAGTTATTATGGTTTTATAGACGTCTCCTCTAAAGAACATTGACATGTTCCTTGTGAGTTTTCAATAATATTCTATAACCAAATAAATTAACTTAGCGCTGATTAGCTTGGTCTCACGGAAGGATTGCCGTCATCGTATGTTGAAACACTATGGGTATTAGTGTTTCAGGACCGCTGATGCGAGCGGCAGCGGCGACGGCCCCTGCCCTGCCCCGCCAACCCGCAACGCTCGGCAAACCCTGGTCCGTCGCCAATACCGCGCTGGCCCGCCGCACGCGGCGCTGGACGACCCGGCGCCATCCGTGAAACAAAGGTCGCGGCATCGTTCGATATCGCCCGCTCGGAGGCCGCCATGACCGTCATCACTACCCGCATCACCGTCAGCCCCGACGGCGCCATCTCCACCGCCACACCCCTGCCCGCCGGCGAATACATCGCCAGCATCACGATGGCTGGTAGCCTTCCGCCCGGCAAACCGTTCACCATGGATAACTTTCCCGTCCACGACATGGGTTGGGACGACAGCATCTCACTCCGGCGCGAGGACATGTACGGCGACGATGGCCGCTGAGCCGGTCTTCGTCGACACCAATATCCTGGTCTATGCCAGCCGGCAGCGGTCGCCCTTCCATGCGCGGGCAACGGCCGGCCTGAGCCAAGCGGGCAGCGAAGGCGGCTCGCTCTGGTTCAGCCGGCAGATCCTGCGCGAGTACCTCGCCGTCGTGACCCGTCCGCAACCGACGGAGCCGGCCCTGTCCAGCGCCGCCGCGGTCGCGGACGCCGAGGGCTTTCTCGCCAAGCTCAGTGTCGCCGAGGACGGGTATCGAGTGACCCGAGCGCTGCTGCAGCTGCTCGCACAGCACCCGGCTGGCGGGAAGCAAGTGCACGACGCCAACATCGTGGCCACCGTGCTGGCGCACGGCATCCCTCGCCTGCTGACCTTCAACGCGGCCGACTTTCGCCGCTTCGGCAGCCTGATCGAGATCGTCGTCCCATGATGTCGCTGCACGACCAGACGGGCGGGCGCAAGTACCTCACCTGGGACGAGCATGCGCGCTTCCTGCGCGCCGCCGACCAAGCGCCGCGCGACGTGCGCGCCTTCTGCCACATGCTAGGCTGGTCGGGCTGCCGGATCAGCGAGGCGCTGGCGCTGACGGCCGAGCGGGTCGACGTGGCGGCGGGCACCATCACGTTCGAGACCCTGAAGAAGCGCCGGACGGGCGTGTTCCGTGCCGTGCCGATCCCGCCCGAGCTCGCCACCATGCTCGACCTCGTGTTCGGCCTGCGCGGCCTGAAGGGAGCCGCCGCCAAGACGCCGCTCTGGAGCTGGTCGCGCGCCACCGCCTGGCGGCGGATCAAGGAGGTGCTTGCTGCCACCGGCATCGAGGGCACGCAGGCCAGCCCCAAGGGGCTGCGCCACGCTATGGGCGTCGCCGCCGTCGGCCAGGGCATCCCGCTCAACTTGGTTCAGCGCTGGATGGGCCACGCCCAGCTCACCACGACGGCGATCTACGCCGAGGCCGTCGGCGAGGAGGAGCGCTCCATCGCCGCACGTATGTGGCGATGATGCAGGACGTTGTCTCGCGCAGGGAGCAGCCTGACCCGAATGCTGGACAGCACGCTCCTGCAGGATCAATCTTACACTCTGTAAGATGGAGCCGTTCATGCCCAAGGTCCCCCTGCGCCGGCAAGGCAACTCAGTCGGCGTGACCTTCCCGGCCGACACCCGCGTCCACATGGGTTTCGAGGTGGGGCAGGACCTCACCCTGGTCGAGCTGGCCGACGGGGTGAAGCTGGTGAAGCTGGTGAAGCGCAACCTGGTGCTGGAGCGGCAGATGCAACTCGCCCGCGAGGTGCTGCGCGAGCAGGCCGACGCGCTGCAGGAACTCGCCACCCGGTGATCGAGCCGGAGTTCCTGGAGCCTGACGTCGTGCTGTTCGTGCACGACCAGGCGCTGCGGGAGTATGGCGGCGTGCACGGCCTCAAGGACGAGGGCCTGCTGCACAGCGCGCTTGGGCGTCCCGTCAACAAGCTGGCCTACGCCGAGCCGGGCTTGCTCGACCTGTTCGATCTCGCGGCTGCCTACGCCTATGGCCTGGCCAGCAACCACGCCTTCAACGACGCCAACAAGCGCACGGCGTGAGCGTGCTGCGTGCTGTTCCTCAAGGTAAACGGGGTCGAGCTCGACGCGCCCGCGGCCGTTGTGGTCGAACGCAGGCCGCTCCTTGCTGCGGGTCGGCTGGACGAAGCGGGTTTTGCTGCGTGGCTGCGAGACTATCGCCGGACCTGAGCTTGGTACCCCTGCCCGCTTATTTGTTTGGGCCGGTGCTATGGCTGCATCCTACGATTTGCCGACCATCGACCAAGAGCCGGAAACAGTAAGGTCGCGCTTCATGCATCAGGCACGAGCGGCCAGGGTCGCGTTCCTACGCCAGCTTGGTGGTGCCCTGAGGTGGACCCGTCCTGTTGGACAGTTTGGCGGTCGAGTTAAGCTTGGTTCTGGTTGTTGTCAGGCCGCCAGTCTCTCCGTCACGCTTGCACCGTATGCCTCGTCTGGTGTGCGCCCGGCTAATGTAGAGTGAGGCCGCCGGGTATTGTAGTAGCCAATCCACTTCGCGAGCCCGCCGCGCAGCTCTGAACCGGTCTCGAACGCGTGCAGGTAGACGCATTCATACTTCAAGCTACGCCACAGCCGCTCGATGAACACGTTGTCCATCCAGCGCCCGCGCCCATCCATAGAGATACGCACGCCTGCTTGCTGCAGCACCTCGGTAAACCGTGGCGAGGTAAACTGGCTTCCCTGATCGGAGTTGAAGATCTCTGGCTGGCCGAACCGCGCCAAGGCCTCCTCCAGCGCGGCGACGCAGAACTCTACGTCCATCGTGTTCGATACCCGCCAGGCCAGCACCCTCCGCGTCGCCCAATCCATCACGGCAACCAGGTAGAGAAACCCGCGCTGCATAGGTATGTAGGTGATATCGGTGCACCAAACTTGGTTTGGCCGGTCGATTAGCAGGCCCCGCAGCAGATACGGCCAGACCCGGTGCTCACGGCGCAAACCAAGTGGTTTCGCCGAGTTCGGCACCGTCGTGCGCGGGCGCTGGTAGATCGGCGCCAGGCCCATGACGGCCATCAAACGCCGGACACAGCCGCAAACCCTCCGGGTTTCGGCGAGCTTGCGGCCGACCTCGTGGCCGTCGCGCCGAAGATGCCGGGCCATCTGGCGCGAGCCACACCAGGGCGTCTCCAGGAACTGCGCGTCGATCAGGCGCATCAGCGCCAGGTTCTCCGCCGTCTTGCCCACGGGCTGGTAGTAGAACCCCGACCGGCTGATCGACACCAGCTCGCATTGGCGCACCACCGACAGGCTGGGATGCTCGGTCTCAATCTTCTGCCGTCTCCGTTCGACGCTCATCGACCGGAGGCTTTCGCCAAAAAATCCCGCTCCACCACCAAACTCCCGATCTTGGCGTGCAGCCTCTCGACGTCTTCCTCCCGCATGCCCACCTTCGCGTCCACCTTGCCGGAGAACACCGCCGTCAGGCCATCCATCGCCTGGCGCTTCCAATCGCCGATCAGCGTCTGATGCACGCCGTGCTTGGCCGCCAATTGCGAGACCGTCAACTCGCCGCGCAACGCTTCCAAAGCAACACGCGCCTTGAACTCCGCCGAATACCGCTTCCGTTTGCTCGTCATCGGGTCCGTCCTTCATAAAGGCGAACCAAGCTTAACAACCTGTCCGAAGAACGGGGACCATCTCACATCCTGATGGGCCCCACTTTCTACACGGCGCCTAAATCTACACAGCACCTAAATAAGCCTGCTCCAGCCGCGCAGCCAGCCCAGGCGCCCGCGCCGGAGCGTCCAGCACCACACGGCCCTGCGCCAACGCATAAACCCGGTCCGCGACGGCCAGCGACTTCTCGACCAACTGCTCGACCAGCAGGACTGCGGTCCCCGCGTCGCGCAGCCGGGCCAGCACCGTCAGCACGCGGTCGACCAATACTGGGGACAGCCCGGCCGAAGGCTCGTCCAGTAGCAACAGGCGCGGACGGCGCACCAGGCCCTGCGCCACCGCCAGCATCTGCTGCTGTCCGCCGCTGAGCGCGCTGGCCTTTTCAAGCCGTTTGGCCGCGATCTCGGGAAACACCTGCAGCGCCTCCTCGACCCGGGCGGACCGCTCGCCCCGCGGCAGGCCGTACGCCGCCAGCGCCAGGTTGTCAGCGACGCTGAGCTGGGTGAACACCCGATGCCCCTCGATCACATGCACCAGGCCGGCCCGGGCGCACACCTGCGGGTCAGCGCCGCGCAGGCTTGTTCCGGCCAGCGTCGCGTCACCCGCAGTCCAGGGCAGCAGGCCCGATAGCGCGCGCAGCAACGTCGTCTTGCCCGCGCCGTTGGGGCCCAGCAGCGCCACGATCTCGGCGGGATGCACGGCCAGGTCGACGCCGTGCAGCACGCCGATCTTGCCATAGCCAGCGTCCAGCCCGCGGACCGCGAGCAGCGGCTCAGCGGCCAAGGTAGGCCTCGACCACCTCGCGGTGCGCCCGGATCTCCGCAGGCGTCCCGGCCGCCAGCACCCGGCCCAGGTTCAGCACCGTGACCCGTCCGCACACCGCAAAGATCAGGTCGGCATGGTGCTCCACCAGCAGGACGCCGACGCCCTGACGGCTGATCGCGATAATGAGCTGGCCCAGCAACCCGATCTCGACGGCCGACAGCCCGGCCGCGGGTTCGTCCAGCAGCAGGAACCGCGGCATCGGCATCAGCGCGCGCGCGATCTCCACGAAGCGCAGTTCACTGTGCTGCAGGCGGTCGGCGCGGACGGACGCCAGCGCCTCCAACCCCACGACGCGGAGCGCGGCCATGGCGCGGTCCCGCAGCGCGGCCTCGTCCCGCCGATGGCGCGGCAGGGCCAGCAACGTTTCCCCCAGCGTGGCGCGCCCCAGGATGGAGCCGCCGATCATGACATTGTCGAGCACCGATGCCTCGCCGACGATGCGCGGGGTCTGGAACGTCCGGCCGATGCCGGCGGTGGCGCGAGAGGCGGCTGCACCCATCGGCAGCACGGCATCCCCTACCCGGACGACGCCGGCCTGCGGCACCGCGAAGCCGCAGATGGCGTTCAGCGTCGTCGTCTTGCCGCTGCCGTTGGGGCCGATCAGGCCGTGCACCTCGCCGGGCCGCAGGTCGAGGTCGAGGCCGTCGATCGCCCGCACTGCGCCGAAGCTGAGCGTTACGGCGCGCATGGACAACTCGCCGGCGCCCTTGCCGTGGGACAGCAAGCCCGGCAGCAACGTGGTGCGCGGCACGACGGCGCGGGCCTTGGGCAGGGCGCGGCGGCTGCGGAAGTCCAGCACGTCGGCGATGCCGCCCGGCGCCAGCAGCACGATCACCAGCAGCAGCGCGGCATAAAGGAAGGTGGACCACGCGACCAAGGGCGCCGCGAGCTCCGGCAACGCGGTCAGCAGCAGGGTCGCCAGCAGCGGACCCAGCACCGAGCCGCGTCCGCCAATCAGGATGGCGATGAAGAACAGCACCGAAAGGTCGAAGGTGAAGGCGTCCGGGGTGATGTAGCTTTGCAGCGTGGCGAACAGCCCGCCCGCGACCCCGGCGAGCGCGCCGCTGAACAGGAACACCAGCATCAGCAATGGGGCCTTGGCGATGCCGCAAGCCTCGGCCGCGACCTCGGCGTCGCGGATCGCTATCAGCGACCGGCCGAAACGGCTGCTGGCGGCGTTGAGCGTCATCCAGGTGCAGACGGCGGCCAGCGCCACGCATAGCAGGTAAAATCCGGTGGCGCTGTCGAAGGGCGCCGCCAGCGCCGGGCCGGGCACGCCGATGCCGCCGCCGGTCACGCCCGTCCACGCCAGCGCCACCTGGGTCACGATGGTGGCGAAGCCGAGCGTGGTCATGGCGAAATAGAACGTGCGCAGCCGCAGCGCCGGCAAGCCGACGACGACCCCGGCCACCGCGCCGACCACCGCCGCCGCCGCCAGCGCCAGGAACGGGTGGACTCCAAGCCGCTCGACCAGCACGCTGGATGTGTATGCGCCCAACGTCAGCAGCGCCACGTAGCCGATGGCGAGCTGCCCAGCGAACCCGACGACCAGGTTCAGCCCGGACACCAGCACCCAATACACCGCGGCCCGCGTCGCGATGACGGTCCAGTAGTCCTGTCCGACCAGCGGCAAGGCCAGCGCCGCCAGCAGCACGGCCAGATAGGGCAGCGCTGCAACCAGAGGCCGCAATACGGGACGCCGCGCCGGAATTAGCACAGCGGACATCAGACCCGCCGTATAGCCGGCGCGCCGAACAGCCCCTGCGGCGCCGCCAGCAAGACGACGATGAACACGGCGAACACCAGCACGCTCGCGAACACGCCGCCCACGGTGAAGTTGGCCGCCTGCTGGAACAGTCCCAGCGCCAGCCCGCCCACGACGGCGCCGCGGTTATTGCCCAGTCCGCCCAAGGCGACCGGCACGAACCCATAGAAGTTCAGCATCGCGCCATTGGCGAAGAACGCCAGCAAAAGCTGCCCGCTGCTGAACCCGGCCAGCCCGGCCACCGCGCCCGCCAACGCAAAGCTCGCCACCCGCAGCCGCCGTTCCGGCAGGCCGAGCGCCCGGGCGGCGAAGTTGTCCTCGGCGATGGCGATGAAGGCGCGTCCGACCAAGGTGCGGCGATACATCCATTCGAGCCCGGCGATGACGGCCGCGCAGGCCAGCACCGGCAGCCAGAACTTCTCGTCGAGAACGCCGGAACCCAGGCCGAACAGCCGCGGGAAGGGCTGCGGCTCCGTGCTCCACTCGATCGCCGTCAACTGCTGGATCAGCAGCGCGGCCGCAAGCGTGGAGAGCACATACAGGTGCTTCTCGAGGCTCGCCAGCACCGGGCGCACGGCGACGATCTCGGTCAGCACGCCAACGCCGGCGCAGGCCGCGAGGGTCAGCACGAGGCCGATCGGGCCGGGCACGCCGAGCCGGCCCACGAACAGCGCGCCGAACACGCCGCCGAGCATGCCGAGCTGACCGGCGGTGAAGCTCATCACCCGGGACGCCGCGAACATGACGTTGTAGGTGATCCCGATCAGGGCGTACACGGCCCCCAGCGCCAATCCGGACGCGATGATCGAGGCCAGCATGGCGGGCTATGTCGTGCCCGGCGCCAACGCGAAGGTGCCGTCGCGCTGCGAATTGGCGCGCGACATCACCACGTCCGCCTGCGGATAGCCGTTATGGTTGTCGGCACTGAAGGTATAACCGCCGAAGACGCCGGGATACGCCGTCGTCTTGTTCCACGCGCCGATGATCGCGTCCGGCGTGCTGGCGCCGCTGGTCTCCACCGCCGCCGCAATCAGTTTCACCGCGTCATAGCCGCAGGCGACCCACCACAGGCTGGTGTCGTTCAGCTCCACCTTGCCGGCGAGCCGGGCGACGAATGCCTGGCTGCGCTCCGGCAGCTTGCCATCCTCGCCGAAGCTGCAGCTCCGGTAGCCCACCATGAACACCTTGTCCCAGTTGCTGGGCTTCTCCAGCAGGCCGCGCATCTCGCCGGAGCCGAGCGACGGGTGCCCGACGATCGGCACGTCCCATCCCAGCGTGTTGCGCACGTTCATCAGCCGCGACAACATGCCGACGCTGACGCTCCAGACCACGATCGCCTGAGCGCCGGCGTTCTTGGCCCGCAGCATGTCGGGCGTCACGTCGGGCTGCGTCGCGTCGATCTGCGACTGGCTCACCACGTTGGCGCCGTCCTTCCCGAACGCCGCGACCGAAGCCGCGACTGCGCTGGTGCCATAGCCCGTGGTGTCGCCGAACACCGCAACGTCGCGCGCCATGAGGGTGTTCAGGACATAGCCGCGCACCGCGTCGTCCCATTGGCCGTTGCTGGGCGCCATGCGGAAGGCGTTCGGGTATTTCGCCGGGTCGATCAGGCTGTCGACCACGCAGGGGTGGACGCAGGGCATCTTGGCGCGGGCCATGATCGGCGTGGTCGCCAGCGCCTCGCCGGAGTTGGTGGGTCCCCAGATGGCTTGGACCTTGGCGCGGCTGATCAGCTCCTGGGTGGCGTTCACCGCCTTGGTCGGGTCGCCTTGCGTGTCGCGGGTGACGATGTCGACCTTGCGGCCTTTGACTCCGCCGGCGGCATTCAGCTCATCGGCCGCGAACACCACCCCGCGGTTGAAGCCGATGGCGGGCGCCGAACTGGGTCCGGTAAGCGCCGCAAGCCAGCCGATCCGCAGCGGATCCGTTGATTGGGCCGCGGATTGCGCGGCGGCGAAACGTCCCAGCAACGGCGCAGCAGCGGCGGCAAGCACCAGTGATCGGCGGGTCGTCATCGTGTCCTCCTGGGACGTCGTCCGCCATCGTTGGCCGGATCGTTGACGCGACTATTCGCTTGGGATCAAAGGGCGTCAATCATGATGCTGCCGCAATCTTACGGCATCCCCGAATATTGTAGGCTTAGGCGAAAACAGGAGCTTGCATGCAACGACGGCGGGTGATGGCGGGCGCTGCGGCAATGGGCCTTACGGCGCGCGTCGGGCTGCGGGCGGCGGAGACGGACGCCGCGCCGTCCGAGGCCGCCGCGCCATTCGACGCCCAGACGGTGCGGAAACTGGCCCGCGCGCTCGCCGGAAAGGCATTCGAGGCGCCGGACACCAAGCTGCCGGACGCGCTGACTAAGCTGTCCTACGACGCCTATCGCGCCATCCGCTTCGACCCCGCCCAGTCGCTCTGGCGCGGCCAAGGCCTGCCGTTCGAAGCGCAGTTCTTCCATCGCGGCTCGCTCTATGCCAACCGGGTCGACCTGTATGAGGTCGTCGACGGCCAGGCCAAGCCACTGGTTTACCGGCCCGGCCAGTTCGACTTCGGCCCCACGCCGCCGCCCGCAGCAGAAAAGCTCGGCTATGCCGGGTTCCGCCTGCACAGCGCGATCAACCGTGCCGACACCATCGACGAGGTCGCCGTGTTCCTCGGCGCCAGCTACTTCCGCGCCGTGGGCAAGAACCTGCGCTATGGCCTGTCCGGGCGCGGCCTGTCCATCAACACCGCCGACCCCGCCGGCGAACAGTTCCCGGCCTTCAAGGCATTCTGGCTCGAACGCCCGCAGCCCGGCGCCAGCAGCATCGTCGTCACCGGCCTGCTCGACAGCCCCAGCGCCGCCGCCGCCCTGCGCTTCTCGATCCGCCCCGGCGAAGACACGGTGTTCGACGTCGAAATGACGCTGTTCCCGCGCGAGGACATCGCCCAGCCCGGCATCGCCACCATGACGAGCATGTTCCTGTTCGACGCCCTAGACCGCAGTGGCGCCGACGACTATCGCCGGGCGGTGCACGATAGCGACGGGCTGATGATGCTGACCGGGCGCGGGGAGGAGCTGTGGCGGCCCGTCACCAACCCGCAAACCCTGCAAATCAGCCAGTTCGGCGACGCCAGCCCGCGCGGCTTCGGCCTCATGCAGCGCACACGTAGCCTGCGCGAGTTCGAGGACCTTGAGGCCCGCTACGAGAAGCGTCCCAGCCTGTGGGCCGAGCCGATCGGCGACTGGGGCGAGGGCGTGGTCGAACTGGTGGAGATACCGACCAAGGACGAGGTGCACGACAACATCGTCGCCTTTTGGCGCCCGAAGCAGCCGCTGCTGGCAAAAAGCGAGCACAGCTTCACCTACCGCCTGCACTGGGCCGCAAACGCGCCGGTCAACAGCGCGCTGGCCCGGTTCACCAGCAGCCGCAGCGGCGCCGGCGCCGAGGGTTCTCGCCGGTTCGTGCTGGATGCGGCGGGCGGCGCGTTGAAGGCCCTGGCGCCCGACGCCCAGCCGCGCCTGGCCGTCAGCACCGACCACGGCAAGATCCGCAACGCGGTCGTGCAGCCCAATCCCGAGGAGGGCGGCTGGCGCATTAGCTTCGAGCTGCTGCCGGAGGACGCGAAGGCCGCCGAGCTGCGCGTGCAACTGCTGCAGGGCGATACGCCGCTGACCGAAACTTGGATGTTGCGTTGGACAGCCTGACGCCCGGCGGGTTTCGCGCGCTGCCCGACCCGGCGCCGCTCGCCATGCCGGCCCAGGCGCTGCATGCCCGTGGCGCAACGGCGCGTCCGGCTTCGTCGCCGGGCCACATGGCGGCGCGGCGGACGCTTGTGATCGGCGGCGCCGTGGCGGTGACGGCGGTTGCGGCCTACCAAATGTATCTCGTGCTGGGCGTTGGCGGGCTGACGCTGCTCGAAAGCGTCATCCTGGCGCTGTTTGTCGTACTGTTCGCCTGGATCGCGCTGGCGCTGGTCAGCTCGGTATGCGGCTTCGTCTCCATGGTCGGCGGCGGCGGGCGGCGGCTCGATCCCCCGGGCTCGCCGTTGCCGGCCCTGTCGGAGCGGACCGCGCTGCTGATGCCGTGCTACAATGAACAGCCCGGACGGGTCGCGGCGGCGCTGCAGGTCATCCACCAGGACCTTGCCCGGCTCGGGGCGCTGGATGGCTTCGACCTGTTCATCCTCAGCGACACCACCGACCCTGACGTCTGGATCGCCGAGGAGGCCGCATTCCTCGCCTTGCGCGGCCGCACCGGGGACGACGGCCGCATCTTCTATCGCCGGCGCGCCGACAACGCCGAGCGTAAGGCCGGCAACATCGCCGATTGGGTGCGGCGGTTTGGCGGCGGCTACGCCCACTTCCTGATCCTCGACGCCGACAGCGTCATGATGGGCGAGACCATCGTCCGCCTGGCCGGCATCCTGGAGCGCAACCCGGGCGTCGGCCTGGTGCAGACGCTGCCGGTGATCGTCGGCGGCGAGACGCTGTTCGCCCGCATGCAGCAGTTCGCCGGACGGGTGTATGGCCCGATGATCGCGCACGGCATCGCCTGGTGGCACGGGGCGGAGGGCAATTATTGGGGCCACAACGCCATGATCCGCACCGCCGCCTTTGCAAGCAGCGCCGGATTGCCCTCGTTGCGGGGCCGCAAGCCGTTTGGCGGCCACATCATGAGCCACGATTTCGTCGAGGCGGCGCTGCTGCGGCGCGGCGGCTGGGCCGTGCACATGGAGCCGGCGCTGCCCGGCAGCTACGAGGAAAGCCCGCCGTCATTGGCCGACGTCGCCGTGCGCGACCGCCGCTGGTGCCAGGGTAACCTGCAGCACCTGGGCGTCATCGGCGCGCGCGGCCTGCATCCCATCAGCCGGCTGCATCTGGCGATGGGCATCGGATCGTATGTCACGGCGCCGCTGTGGCTGCTGTTCCTGGTGACCGGCATCCTGATTTCGCTGCAGGCGCGGTTCGTGCTGCCGGACTATTTCCCGGCGGGCCCATCGCTGTTTCCGCTCTGGCCTGCGGTGGACCCGATCCGGTCGAAATGGGTGTTCATCGGCACCATGGCGGTGCTGCTCGGGCCGAAGCTGCTCGCCTATTGCGCGCTGATGCTGCATGGGCCGGAGCGCCGGGCTTTCGGCGGTGCCGCGCGAACCCTGGCTGGCGTGCTGATCGAG
Source organism: Acetobacteraceae bacterium (assembly GCA_965277495.1). Classification (GTDB taxonomy): domain Bacteria; phylum Pseudomonadota; class Alphaproteobacteria; order Acetobacterales; family Acetobacteraceae; genus CAHJXG01. The sequence continues at coordinate 1,233,332 of OZ255824.1, forward strand.
ACAATCCTGGCCGGGTTGATCGCACCGGTGGCCATGCTGACGCAGTCGGGCGCCGTGGTCTCTATCCTGGCTGGGCGCGACGGCGGATGGCAGCCGCAGCGGCGCGACGATGGCGCGATCCCGCTGCGGCAGACGGCGCGCCAGTACCGGGTGCATACGGCGGTCGGCCTATTGCTGGGCGTGGCGTCGTACCTGGTATCGCCGTCGCTGCTGCTGTGGATGTCGCCCGTCGTGCTGGGCCTGGCGCTCGCGATCCCGATGGCGGCCTGGACGGCGGGCCGCCGACCCGGCCAGGCGCTGCGCCACGCCGGGCTGCTGCGCATTCCCGAGGAGCAGGCGCCTCCCGCCGTGCTGGTCGAAGCCGAGGCGCTGCAGGCTAGGCTGCAATCGGCCGAGCTCCCTGCGTTCCGGCGCCTGATGTCCGATGCCCGGCTGCTGCAGGCCCACGCCGCCATGCTGCCGCCGCCCCGGCCCCACGGCGCGCCGTTCGACCCGGCGCTGCTCATGGGCCTGGCCAAGCTTGCGGAAACGCCGACCCTGGACACCGCCGCCACCTCGCTCACTCGGCAGGAGGCTGCGGCAATCCTCGCTGACGGCCGCGGCCTCGCACTGCTCAGCGGCCTGGGACGTGGGTCAGGCTAGGCGCGGGACAAAGCCTCAATCGGATAGGCTGGACCCACCCATCGCCCAGCCGGAAATGTCCTCGTTGGTCAACTTCAGCTCCCGCGACAGCGCAGGTTCCTGCGCGGCAAACGGGGCGCCGGCCAGCGAGGTGTCGTCGAGCGCCGCATCCGACGCCGCAGCAGGCGCTGCGTCCGAATGGGGGCCGCGAACACGCCGGAGGAACAGCGACTGCAAAGCCTGGGAGAAGTTCATGACGACATTCCTGCGTAAAATGGTGCACTGCAACATGGTGTTGCCTAGTCACCCACTTCAACACCGGATGCCTATTCACGCCTCCGTTGTCGCACGAATACCTTTATGAAACGTTATCAGGCCCGACCCGCACCACCAGCTTGCCGAAATTCTTGCCGTTCAGCATGCCGATGAACGCCGCCGGCGCGTGCTCCAGGCCGTCGACGATGTCCTCGCGATACTTGATCTGGCCGGCTGCGATCCAACTGCGGGCTTCGCGCAGGAACTCGGGCTCCTGGCTCGCGAAATCCCATACGATGAAGCCGCGTATGTTGAGCCGCTTGCTCAGCACGGCGCGCATCAGCCCCGCGGACCGGTCTGGCCCCTGCGCCGGCGCCGTCTGGTTATATAGTGAAATCAGCCCGCAAACGGGGATGCGCGCGAACGGGTTGAGCAACGGGAACACCGCGTCCCACACCTTGCCGCCGACATTCTCGAAATAGACGTCGATGCCCTTGGGGCAGGCCTGCGCCAGGCGCTCGGGCAGGTCCGCCCCGTGATGGTCGATGCAGTCCTCAAAACCGAGCGAGCGGACGTAGGCGCATTTTTCCGCGCCGCCCGCAATCCCGACCGCGCGCGCGCCGCGCAGCTTGGCGATCTGGCCGACCATCGACCCCACGGGACCGCTGGCCGCTGCGACCACGACGGTCTCGCCGGGCTTCGGCTGGCCGATGTTGAGCAGGCCGCAATACGCCGTCATGCCCGGCATACCCAGCACGCCAAGCGCCGTGGACGCGGGCAACGACCCGCGCTCAATCTTGCGCACCTCCTTCGCGTCCACGGCCGCGTAGCTTTGCCAGCCCGTTGCGCCCAACACGAGGTCGCCGGGCTGCAGTCCCTCGGCGTGGGAGGCGACGACCTCGCTGACGGCGCCGCCCGTCATCACCGCGCCGATCGCCACCGGCGGCACGTAGGACGGCGCGTCGCTCATGCGTCCGCGCATGTAGGGATCCAGCGAGAGCCAAATCGTCCGCAGCAGCGCCTGGCCTGGGCCGGGGGTCGGCATCGCCTCCTGCTCCATGCGGAAATCGGTCTCCTTCGGCTCTCCCACCGGGCGGCATGCGAGGACAATGCGGCGATTCACGGCCTGCGACATCGGGATACCTTTATTGTGACGGTCGTTTTAATACGGCGACCATAGCCGGGTTTAACGAAGCCGCAACTATCACGGCGCATGATGCTGCCCAGGGTGACAACAACCCTTGGTAGAAAAATATATGGCAATACAATCTTCCACCGGCGCCATTGGGCGTAATGTGCTCACGTCCGTCGCTGTCGTCGACCAGCTCGCGCCGGGCGGCAGCCTGGAATGGGCAATCAGCGGCTCCGGCCTGGGCGGCATCAGCGACCTCCGGCTGCTCGACACGCTGGGCGACGGCCAGCGCATGGACACGGCGTTCCGCCCACAGGCCTTGATCCGCCGCGGGTCGGCCACGCTATTTAGCGGCGATCTATTGGGCTGGTCGGGCGTGCGCAGCGCGACGACGGCGGCCACGGCGATCAATTTTGACCTCGGCCCAACCTTGCGGGCGGCGGGGCTACCGGGCGGGCTTACCGACGACAGCACCGTCACCGTCACGTTCCACAGCCGCGTCCTGCCGCTGTATGCGGCCACGCAGGCGCCACCGCTTGGCCGGGTGCTGGGCCAGGGCGATCCGCTGAGCAACTCCGCCGTGTTCAGCGGCACCGTCGCGGGCGCATTGGCCAGCAGCAATCCCACGATGGCGGGGCTGACGCTGCCCACCAGCCTGCTCACGACCTCGATCTTCGCGGTCAACGGCGTGCCGGTCGTGGGCGCGGCGCATGCGGCGTTCGGCGACATCGTGACCTATCGGATGCAACTCGCGTTGCCGCTGACCGCCGCGCACGGCGTCCGGCTTTCGGCGGCTGCCCCAGGGCTTGTGGGCGCGCTCGCCGGCACGTTCGTGTTCGACACGAGTGGCGTCGGCACGGCGCCGGCCAGCGGCCACGCGCAGTTCGGGCCGAATGGCAGCTACACCGCGACGGCGCCACTCGTGGCTGCCGCGGCCGACGCCGCCGGCAATGCCGTGCTCCGGTTCGACTTCGGCGATATCCAGCCGTTTTACGGCAGCGGGTCCGACACGATCGACCTGCTCGTTTCCGCGCCGCTCATGCCCGGCGCGCCCCTCGCCTTCACGGCGGCCGAAACCGAATCGAACTCGTTCGGGCTGCAGACAGCGGCGACCGCGCCCCAGGCTGGCCTGACGCTCAATGAGCCATTGCTGCGCATCCAGACCGCGACCGTCTACACGTCGAACGACGACGCGACATGGACCGGAACCGGCGGACCCGCGGGATATAGCCCGGATTTCGGCCAGTTTGGCGACGTCGTCAGCAGCGCCGGGCTTGCCGGCGAGCCGTTCGCCGACCGGCTGACCGGCGTGGACGCCAGCGACGACGTCACCTTCGTCATCGCAGTCGAGAACCTCACGCCGGGCGCGAAGGCGTATAGCCCAACGGTCCGCGCCACGGTGCCGAACGGCTTCGTGCTGCCGTCCGATGGCGCCAGCATAACGGTCACGGACGGCGCCGGGACGCCGCTGGCCTATTCCGGCAACCTGTTCGATCCGCAGGGCGGCCTGACGCTGGATCCGGCGGCGCCGCTCGCCGGCTATGACGCCGATAGCGGCCTGAACGTGCTGCTGATCAGCTACACGCTGCGCACCGCGGACCAACTCGACCTCAGCATCCCCGTGCACGACAGCACGGCGCAGATCGTCTCGTATGCGACCCTGCCTGGCTGGGCCAACCGTGCGCCGCTGGCGCCCGCCGCCGACAACACGGCAACGACCGAGGTCGCGGCCGTGCTGCCCAGCGTGAACATCGCCCTGGTTGCGACCAGCGACCCGAGCACCGCCGGCGCGCTGCTGGCGCTGGGAGAGACCGCGACCTTCGACCTCACGGTGACGCTGCCCGAGGGGCTAAGCCGCGCGCTGGACATCGCCCCATTACTGCCGGCAGGGTTCGCCGCCATGTCGGCGCGGGTGCTGTCGATCGGCGCCAACGTCACCCCGCAGACCCAGTTGGCGGACGGCGCCGGCGGGATCGTGTTCGGCGATACGCTGAACGCTGCGGACGGGCAGGACACGTCCGATGACCAAATCCAGATCGAGGTCACGGCCCGGCCAACCCGCACCCCGGTCGGACCCGCCCCGCATCCGGCGACGGTCCAGGGCGCGGTAAGCATCGGCGCGCCGGGGGCGGTGAGCAAAGCCGTGGACTCCGTCGGCGTCACCGTCGCCAGTCCGGTATCGCCGGGCGTCACCCTGGCCTTCGCAAGCCCTGGCGCGGCGACTTTGTTGAACGGGCAGGCCGCGATCTACCGCGCCACCGTGTCGCTGCCGGCAGGACTCAGCACGGATTTCCGTATCATGGACAGCTTGCCGGCGGGATTGGCCTACGTGCCGGGATCGGCGCGCGTCGTGCAGGCGGGCGGCATTACGCTATCCACGCCTGCCGTGAGCGTGGCCGGGTCCGTGCTCACGCTCGATTTCGGCGCGGTGAACGCGTCGGCGGCGAATGGGCCGGTGATCGTCGAGCTGCAGGCCATGACGGCCGCCGCCGTGGTCGGCACGACGCTGGTCAACGCGGTGTCGGCGGCAACGGGCTATATTTCCTCCGCCCCAGTGACGCTCGCAGCCCTGGTCGGGAACACGCTGCCGACGCTCACCGGCCTGCCGGCCACTGAGGCCGCCCGGGACGACACGGCGCTCGTTGCGTTCACTGGCATTGGGCTGGCCGATCCGGACCCCGGGCAGGTGCAAACCCTGCGGATTAGATTGAGCAACCCGGCGAATGGCGTCCTGGCCAACCTCGGCGCCGGCAGCTATGACCCGGCAGCCGGCGTCTATACCGTAACGGGAACCTCCGGGGCCGTGACCGCCGCGGCTGCCGCCCTGCGCTTCGTCCCGACTTTGCATCAGGCCAGCCTGGGCCAGGCAGTGCTGACCGACCTCAGCGTCCAGGTGCAGGACAGCGCCGGCGGCCTGAGCCCGGTGGCCATCGTCCACGTCACGGCCGCAGCGACCGACGCAATTCCGGTGGTTCGCGACGCGGCGCCGGGCCAGCCGATCACGCCCGGCGCGCCGGTCAGCCTGTTCACCGGCCTGATGCTGCAGGACGCCGACGCTGGGCAACTGGAGACGCTGACCATCCAATTCTCCGATCCGGCCATCGGCGTCTTGAGCGGCGCAGGCCCGGGCCGCATCAACCCCCTGACCGGAGCATTCAGCTCGACCGGCACGCTCGGGGCGCTCACGGCCGAGGCTGGGCGCCTGCTGTTCACCGCCGCCAGCCGGTCCGCGTCCGCGGCGGCCTTCGTGACCATCACCATCGACGACGGCGCGGGCGGCGTCGCCCGGGACACCAGCGCCATCCTCGTCTCGGCGGGCACCCGGGCCGCGCCACCGCCTGTGGTGCCGGCGGTCCCGCCGTCACAGCTCTTCATCGGGCCGTCGCCAGCCAATCTGGTGGCCGTGAACCCGGCGGTCGCGAACCTGCTGATTGGAACCAGCGGACGCGACGCCTATTTCATCGATGGCAATGCGTCCGGATCGCACTGGGACACTTTGACCGGGTTCGCAGGCACGGACACCGTCGTGCTCTGGGGTTTCCAGCCGGGACGTTCCTCCCTTACCTGGTCGGACAATGACGGGTCGCCCGGCCATGCCGGACGCACGTTGCGGGCTAATATCCCCGGCACCGGCGGCACAAGCAGCATCACCTTCGCCGGCCTGGCAACCAGCGACACCAACCGCTTCGCCATCAATACCGGACGTTTCGGCGGTCTCGACTATCTTTCAATTGTCGCGGCGCCCTAAGTTCTGCGTGCACAATTGAAAGCAGCAGCGATGAACGATGCAGGCCTGAAGCTACGGCCGCCAAGCTATACCAAACCGGTGGCGCTCGTATTGCAGGGCGGCGGCGCACTCGGCAGCTATCAAGGCGGCGTGTATGAAGCGCTGGCAGGATCGGATTACCTGCCGGACTGGGTGGCCGGCATCTCGATCGGCGCGATCAACGCCGCCATCATCGCCGGCAACGCGCCCGAGCGCCGGGTCGAGCGGCTGCGGCAGTTCTGGGAGGGCGTCACCCCGCCATTCTGGCCCGGCCTGCCGACGGTCGACCTGGGCGAGGCCGGACGCCAAACCGGGGCGTTGCGGGCGCTGCTGTTCGGCCAGCCCGGCTTTTTCCGCCCGCAGTACCCAGCCGCCTGGTTCCGCGTCCCGGCGCCGACGAGCTACTATGACACGAGCCCGTTAAAGGCCACCTTGGAGGAGTTGGTCGATTTCGACCGCATCAATGCCCGCACCACCCGGTTCAGCGTCGGCGCGGTGAACGTGCGCACCGGGAACTTCGCCTATTTTGACAATGCCCGCACTGTCATCCGCGCCGAGCACGTGATGGCGAGCGGCGCATTGCCCACCGGTTTCCCCGCCATCGAGATCGACGGAGAATTCTATTGGGATGGCGGCCTTGTCTCCAACACGCCGCTGCAATACGTGCTGGACAGCACCTTCGACCAGAGCCGCCTCGCCTTCCAGGTCGACCTGTTCCCGGCCCGCGGCGTCGTTCCGGACACCCTGCAGGCGGCGGAGGAGCGGGAGAAGGACATTCGTTATTCCAGCCGCACCCGCGCCGTCACCGATCAATTCAAAGCCATGCACGACCTGCGGCATCTGATCGGCATGCTCTGGGCCAAGCTGCCGCAGGAAATGCGCGCCACCGACGAGGCGCAGTGGCTGCAAGCGCTCGGCAGCCTGAGCAGCATCGACATCGTCGAGCTGATTTACCGGACCGACGTGTCGCAGGGACAGTCGAAGGATTACGAGTTCAGCCGGGCGACGATGGAGGCACGCTGGGCGCAGGGCTTCGAAGATGCGCGCACGACGCTGGAAGCCGCCCCATGGCTGGCGCCGATGCCGCCCGAGGTCGGCGCACGCACCTTCGACGTGCTGCGGCCCGAAACCATGGCGCTGAAATAGCGGAGCCGCGGGCACGATGAGCCACGCCCGACAGGCCCCCCAGCCGCTGATTTTTTCAAGTGGTGCGGGCGGTCGGAATCGAACCGACACTCCTTGCGGAACCGGATTTTGAGTCCGGCGCGTCTACCAGTTCCACCACGCCCGCAGCGCGCTATCCATGCCAGAGCCGGACCGGCGCGACAAGCCGATTGCGGCAACAAGCCTGGAAATGCCGTTTGCATCCAGCCGGGACCGGCGTTATACGGGCGTCCCACCTGATCCCGAATAGCTCAGCTGGTAGAGCAAGCGACTGTTAATCGCTCGGTCGTTGGTTCGAGTCCAACTTCGGGAGCCAGGGCGGGCCGTCGGATCATGGCTCGAACATGATCTGCACGCGGCTACTGGGATAGTGGGAGATGCCGAACTCCACTATGGCGCCCGCCAGGTCCACGTTGATATTCTCGCACACCAGCAACGGACGGCGGCGCGCCACATGCAGCAGTCCCGCCTCGGCCGCGGTGGGCATGCGGGCCGACACGCGGGTGACCTGCCGCCGGTAATCGGCAATCCCGACCGCCTGCAGCGCGTCCGTGACCGATGTTGCGGTGCGCAGCGCAACAAGCAGCCCTGGCCGCGCAGCCAGCGGGAAATAGTGCCTCGCCAGGCTGACCGGCACACCATCCGCCATGCCCAGCCGCTCGAATAGCGCCACCGTCACGCCCCGCGCAATGCCGAGCCCAGCCGCGACCTGCGCCGTCGCGGCGACCGGTCCGACATGCAGGACCCGGCCCGTCGGCTCCTTGTTCTGTTTACGGATCCATTCGCTGAACCGGGTGCGCGGCGCGACGGCGTAGTCGATCCGGTCCTCCGCCACGAAGGAGCCGCGGCCCTGCTCGACGCGGACCAGGCCGGAGCGGGCCAGGGCCTCGATGGCGCGGCGCACGGTATGCCGGTTGACGCCGTGCTGGGCGGCGAGCTGCGCCTCGGTGGGCAGGCGGTCGCCGGGCTGCAGGCCGCCGGGGCCAATGCCGGACGAGACCGAATGGGCGATCTGGCGCCAAAGCGGGGAACCGGGCTTTGGGCCGGATTTCCCGGACGCATCCGCCTTCCCGGCCACTTCCGTCATGCAATGGTCATCCTGCGCGCCCCGTTCCTGTGCGACTTCGGCTTGACGCTAGCGGTGCCGCCGCATACTTGTCTAGACAACTTCGGAGTGTCCGGTGCCGGTTCCATCCCCCGTTTCGCAGGATTGCCGCCGCCGCTGGATGGCAGTGCTCGCCCGCGCCACCGCAGGCGAGCTGGCCGCCGCCGCCGATGGGCGCTTGCCCGCCTTTACCCGGCTGCGTGGGCCGGAGGCCGGGCTCGTCATGCTCCGTGGACGCGCGGGCGGGGCGGGCGCGCCGTTCAACCTGGGCGAGGCGACGGTGGCGCGCTGCACGGTGCGGACCGTGGACGGCTGGGTCGGGCACGCCTATTGCCTGGGCCGCGACCTGCGCCAAGCCGAGCTGGCGGCGGCGCTCGATGCGGCCCTGCAGGACCCGGCCCGGACGCTGGAACTGGACGCCGCCGTCATCCAACCCTTGGCGACCGCACAGGCGGCGCGTCGCGAAACCCTGGCGCGCAGGGCCGCCGCGACCCAGGTGCAGTTCTTCACCTTGGCGACGATGCGGTCATGAGCGGAACCTGCATGGCCGTGACCCACCCCGGCTTTGCCGACCCGGTAGGCGGCAGCCAGGCCTGCTTCCGTGCCATCCTGGACGCCATGGCCCGGCCCGGGCGCATCCTAGCGGTTCCGTCCGCGATGAACGCGCCAGCCATGCTCGATCCGGCGACCGCGGCGGTGCTGTTGACGCTGGCGGACGCCGACACGCCGCTTTGGCTCGACGGGGCGGCTTCCGCGGCGCGGGACTGGATCGCTTTCCATTGCGGCGCGCCTGGTGCCGCAGCCCCGTCGGCCGCGCTGGCGCTGGCGTTGGGGCCGGTTCGGCTGGACGCGTTCCCGGCGGGGACGGACGACGTGCCGGAGCTAGGGGCGACCATCATCCTGCAGGTCGCGGCTTTGGGCCGTGGCGCCCGGTTCGAGCTTTCAGGCCCGGGGCTTGCGACGCCGGCGACGCTGGCCGTTGACGGGTTGCCCAGCGGGTTCGCGGCCGAATGGGCGGCCAATCGCGCGCTGTTCCCGCGCGGCGTCGACGTGGTGCTATGCGCCGGCGACCGGGTTGCGGCGTTGCCGCGCACCGTCCAGATCAGGGCAGCTTAGATGGCCTATGTCGCGGTCAAGGGCGGCGAGCGGGCGATCGACGCCGCGCATGAATGGCTGGCGTGCGTCCGCCGGGGCGATCCGGCCGTTCCGGCGCTGACGACGGCGCAGATCGCCGAACAGCTCGGACGCGCCGTGGACCGCGTGATGGCAGAGGGGTCGCTGCATGACCGGGAGCTCGCGGCGTTGGCGATCCAACAGGCCCAGGGCGACCTGATCGAGGCCGCGTTCCTGCTCCGCGCCTACCGCACCACCCTGCCCCGGTTCGCCCATAGCCGGCCCGTCGATACCGCCGCGATGCTGGCCATCCGGCGCGTATCCGCCATCTTCAAGGACCTGCCCGGCGGGCAGATTCTCGGGCCGACCTACGACTACACGCACCGGCTGCTCGACTTTGCCATGCCGGATGCGCCGTCCGCGCCTTCGGAGACCGACACCGGGCCGCAGACGCTCGCGCCCGCCTTCGGCATCCTCGGGCGGGAGGGCCTGATCGAGCCGGACGGCGCAATGCCCGACGCAGCGCCCGGGGACCTCACGCGCGAACCGCTGGCCCTCCCGGCGGCGCGTGACCTGCGGCTGCAGGCGTTGGCGCGCGGCGATGAGGGATTTTTGCTGGCGCTCGGCTACTCGACGCAGCGCGGCTACGGCAACAACCACCCGTTCGTCGGCGAGCTGCGCGTGGGCGAGGCGTCCGTCGAGATCGAGCCGCCAGAGCTCGGTTTCGCCATCGACATCGGCGACATCGTGCTGACGGAATGCCAGATGGTGAACCAGTTCACCGGCAGCCGGACCGCGCCGCCACAGTTCACCCGAGGCTACGGTCTATGCTTCGGCCACTCCGAGCGGCGCGCGATGGGCATGTCGCTGGTGGACCGCGCGCTGCGCTCGGACGAGCTGGGCGAACACGCTGGGGCGCCGGCGCAGGATGTGGAGTTCGTGCTGTCGCACTGCGACAATGTGGAGGCGACCGGCTTCGTCGAGCACCTGAAGCTGCCGCACTACGTCGATTTCCAGAGCGAGCTGGAGACGGTGCGCCGCATGCGCACCGACGCCGCGGGGCGCGGAGCGGCCGACATCCAAGGGGATGCGGCGGCCGACATCCAAGGGGATGCGGCGTGAGCGGCTACAACTTCGCCTACCTCGACGAGCAGACGAAGCGGATGATCCGCCGGGCCATCCTGAAAGCGGTGGCGATCCCCGGCCACCAGGTGCCGTTCGGCAGCCGCGAGATGCCGCTGCCCTATGGCTGGGGCACCGGCGGCATCCAGGTGACGGCCAGCATCCTGGGTCCCGCCGACGTGCTGAAGGTGATCGACCAGGGCGCCGACGACACCACCAACGCCGTGTCGATTCGCCGCTTTTTCGCCCGCACGGCCGGGGTCGCCACCACGACGCGCACGGTCGAGGCGACGGTCATCCAGACCCGGCACCGCATCCCCGAGATCCCGCTGCACGACGGCCAAATCCTGGTCTACCAGGTGCCGCTGCCGGAGCCGATGGCCAAGCTGGAGCCGAGCCGCGCCGAGGCGACGCGCATGCACGGCCTGGCGGAATATGGCCTGATGCACGTCAAGCTGTATGAGGACATCGCGCGTTACGGACACGTCGCCAACAGCTACGACTTCCCGGTCATGGTGAACGGCCGCTATTTGATGTCGCCCTCGCCGATCCCCGCCTTCGACAACCCGAAGCTGCACATGATGCCGGCGCTGCAGTTGTTCGGCGCCGGGCGGGAAAAACGCATCTACGCCGTCCCGCCCTATACCAGCGTGCGTTCGCTTGATTTCGACGACCACCCGTTCCGTGCCGGACGGGCGCCGGGCGTGTGCGCCCTCTGCGGCGCGGACGGCAGCTATTTGGACGAGGTCGTGACGGACGACCGGGGCACGCGGATGTTCGTGTGCTCGGACACGGATTATTGCACCGAGCGCGCCGAGGCAGCGCAGCGGAAGGCCGACGAGGCCGATATCCAGGAGGACGCGGCGTGAGTGACGTGCTGCTGTCCGCACGCGGCCTCGGCCTGCGGTTCGGCGCCATCACCGCGCTCGACAACGTCGACGCCGACCTATGGCCCGGCGAGGTGCTGGCCGTCGTCGGCGAGTCCGGCTCAGGCAAGACCACACTATTAAATGTGCTTTCTGGACGCACGGCGCCCGGCGCGGGGACCGTCTGGTATCAAGACCCCGGCCGCCAACGGCACGACCTGCACGCCATGCCCGCCCCGCAGCTCCGCGCGCTGCACCGGTCCGACTGGGGCTTCGTGCACCAGAACCCGCGCGACAGCCTGCGCATGCGCGTCTCCGCCGGCGGCAACGTCGGCGAGCGGCTGATGGCGCAGGGCGTCCGCCACTACGGCCAAATCCGCGCCGCCGCGCAGGACTGGCTGGCCCAGGTCGAAATCGACCCCGCCCGCATCGACGACATGCCGCACACCTTCTCCGGCGGCATGCTGCAACGCCTGCAGATCGCCCGCACCCTGGTGACCCACCCGCGCCTGGTGTTCATGGACGAGCCGACCGGCGGCCTCGACGTTTCCGTGCAGGCGCGGCTGCTCGACCTGATCCGCACCCTGGTGACCCGGCTCGGCATCGCCGTCGTGCTGGTGACGCACGACATCGCCGTGGCCCGCCTGCTGGCCGGGCGCATGGTGGTGATGCAGCGTGGCCGCGTCGTGGAGGCCGGGCTGACCGACCAGGTGCTGGACGACCCGCAGCATCCGTATACACAGCTCCTGGTCAGTTCGGTGCTGTCGGCATGATCATGCTGGAGGCCCAGGGCGTGGCCAAGACCTTCATCCTGCATTTGCAGGGCGGCACGCGCATTCCCGTGCTGGCCGGCGTCGACCTGCAGGTCCGGGCTGGCGAATGCGTGGCGCTGTCGGGGCCGTCGGGCGCCGGCAAGTCGACGCTCATGCACAGCCTGTATGGCTCATATCGCGCCGACGCCGGGCACATCCTGGTGCGGCACGGCGGCGGCATGGTGGACATCGCCCGCGCCGACCCGCGTCTGGTGCTGCGGGTGCGGCGGGACAGCCTGGGCTATGTCAGCCAGTTCCTCCGCGTGGTGCCGCGCGTGCCCGCCTTGGACGTGGTGGCGGAGCCTGCGGTGGCGCGCGGCGTGCCGCTGGACCGGGCGCGGCGGGATGCGGCGGCGCTGCTCGACCGCTTGAACATCCCGCACCGGCTGCAGGCGCTGCCGCCGGCGACGTTCTCGGGCGGCGAGCAGCAACGGGTCAACCTGGCGCGCGGCTTCATCGGTGGGCATCCCGTATTGCTGCTGGACGAACCGACGGCGTCGCTTGATAACGTCAATCGTAACGTCGTGATACGGATGATCCAGGACGCCACTGCCCGCGGCGTCGCGATCGTCGGCATCTTTCACGACGCTGCGGTCCGCGACGCCGTGGCCGGACGCACGCTGCTTGTTCACCCGCACCAGGACGCCGCATGACAACTATCCTCACCAACGCCCGCCTTGTGCTGCCGGATGCCGTGGTGCTCGGCACCGTCGTGCTGGACGATGGCCGCATCGTCGACGTGCAGCCCGGACGCAGCGCGGCGCCGGGCGCCATCGACCTCGGCGGCGATACGCTGATGCCCGGCGTCGTCGACGTGCACACCGACAACCTGGAGCGCCAGGTGCAGCCCCGCAGCAACGCGCGCTGGCCGTCCCGGTCCGCCATGGTGGCGCACGACGCGCAATGCGCCGCGGCCGGCGTGACGACGGTGCTGGACGCGCTCTGCCTCGGCGACCTTGGCTTCGACAAGGACCGCGTGCTCACCTTCCACAATGGCGTCGCCGACCTGGACGCGCTGGATGGCACCGGGCTGCTGAAGTCCGAGCACTTCCTGCATCTGCGCTGCGAGCTGCCGGCGCCTGACATGATGGAGCTGCTCGACCCCGTGGCCGGCCATCCCCGCGTCCACATGGTCAGCCTGATGGACCACAGCCCCGGCGTCGGCCAGTATGCCAACCTCGACCGCTACCGGAAGATGCGGGTGCGCGAGGGCCATAACGGCCCCTGGATCGAGAACCGCATCCTGGAGCTGCAGGATCAGCGCGCCCGTATGCGCGGGCCGAACCGCCGCCGGCTGCTGGACCGGATCGTGCCGCTCGGCATCGTGCTGGCCAGCCACGACGACAACACCGCCGAGGAAGTGGCGGAAAACGCGGCCGACGGCATACGCATCAGCGAATTCCCGGTCTCGATGCTCGCCGCGGCCGAGGCGCGGGCGCGCGGGATGGACGTGATCGCCGGGGCGCCGAACATCGTCCGCGGCGGCTCGCACTCCGGCAATGTCGCGGCGGCCGAGCTGGTGCGGCGCGGCGTGGTGGATGCCTATGCCAGCGACTATGTCCCGTCCAGCATGTTGGAGGCCGCATTCGCCAGCGTCGTCCAGATCGGCATCACCCTGCCGCAGGGCGTTGCCATGGTGACGGCGAACCCGGCCCGCATGACCGGGCTGCACGACCGCGGACGGATCGAGGCCGGGCTGCGCGCCGATCTGGTGCATGTGCGGGAGCACGAGGGCATGCCGGTCGTCCGCCAGGTTTGGCGCGGCGGGGAACGGGTGAGCTGACCCCTGCGGAGCCGGCCCGATGAGCGTCCGCGTTGCGCTGTACTACGCGCCCTCGATACATGATCCGCTATGGAAAGCGGGGTGCGCATGGCTGGGCCGCGATCCGGAGACCGCCGCCACACTGCGGCAGCCCGACGTGCCGGACATCCACGCCGTGACGGCCGACGCCCGGGTTTACGGGTTCCACTGCACCCTGAAGCCGCCGATGCGGCTCGCGACCAATTACGGCGCGTTCGCCGCCGACGCGGCCGCCCTGGCGCGGGGCATCGCGCCATTCGCCATGCCGCGCCTGCATGTGGCCGACCTTTCCGGCTTCCTCGCGGTGCGGGAGGCCGAGCCGTGCCCCGCGCTGCATGCCCTCGCCGACGCATGCGTGGCCGGCGTCGACCGCCACCGTGCGCCGCCGGACGAGGCGGAGCTGGCCCGTCGACGCAAGGGCGGCCTCTCGGCGGCGCGCGAATCGAACCTAACGCATTGGGGCTATCCCGGGGTGTTCGGCGAATGGCGCTTCCACATGACCCTGACCCGGCGCCTCTCGGCCAATGAACGCGCCATATTCCAGCCGGCCGCCGAGGCGCATCTGGCCAACGCGTTGCCATACCGGCGCCAAGTCGACGAGATCTGCGTGTTTACACAGGCTGGCCCGGGCGCCCCGTTCACGATCGCGGAGCGTCTCCCGCTAACCGGTTGATCGCGGCCAACGTCTTGCGCACCCCAGCATCGACCGTGCCGTCGTTCATCACCCGTTCCCGGTCGACCGGAAGCGGCAGCTCGATGGCGCGGGACAGCCGCCGGGCAACGTCCACCGCGTCCTCCCGCCCGCGCGCAGCCAGCCGCCGGGCCAGCAGATTGGCCGGCGCGGCGATCTCGATCACGCCGACCGGGAAGCGGGCCGCGGCCTCCGCCACGATGGCGCGGGACACGTTCACGATCACCACCCGGCCGCGCGCCAGGTCCACCGCGATGTCGGCGGGAATGCCGTAATGCAGGCCATGCGCCCGCCAGGTCAGCGCGAAATCCCCCGCTTCCCGCCGCAGCTCGAATGCCGGTTCGGTGACGCTTTCATGCGCCTCCTCCCCCATGTCGCCGGGCCGGGTGAGGATGCGGCGCACGAAGCGGAACCGGGGATTGCCAGCCAGCGCCGCCCGCGCGCCATTCATCAGGGTGTCCTTGCCGGCCCCGGAGGGACCCACCATCAGGATAAGCATCAAGCCTCGGTTTCCAGCGTTCGTTCGGCCAGCGTGTTTTACCTGGGCGGAGCTTGGCCTTAGCCTAGGCCACGCGCAACCTAGGGATGACCCATGTTCACCACCCGCCCCGAAATCGCCGGCACCTTCGGCGTGGTCGCCAGCACGCACTGGCTGGCAACCGCGGTGGGCATGGCGGTGCTCGAGCGCGGCGGCAACGCGTTCGACGCCGCCGCCGCTACGGGCTTCGTCCTCCAGGTCGCCGAGCCGCATCTGAACGGACCCGGCGGTGACGCCCCGATCATCATCCACAGCGCCCGCACCGCCACGCAGCACGTGATCTGCGGCCAGGGCGTATCGCCGGAGGCCGCGACCCTGCCGGCCTTCGCGGCGCTCGGCCTCGACCTGATCCCGGCGACCGGATTGCTGCCCGCCGTGGTGCCGGGCGCGTTCGGCGCATGGTGCCGGATGCTGCGGGACTGGGGGACCTGGGAGCTCGCCGACGTGCTGGGGTTCGCCATCGGCTATGCCACGGACGGCGTGCCGCTGGTGCCGCGCATCCCCGCCACGATCGAGGGCGTGCGCCCGTTGTTCGAGGCCGAGTGGCCCAGCAGCGCCGCCGTTTTCCTTCCGCACGGCAACACGCCGACGGTCGGCGCCCTGTTCGCCCGTCCGGACCTGGCGGCCACCTATGAGCGGCTGTGCCGGGAGGCCGTGGGCGCGACCCGCGAGGCCCGCATCGATGCCGCGTGCCGGGCATGGTACCAGGGCTTCGTCGCCGAGGCCGTCGGGCGGTTCTTTGCGGAAACCGCGGTGCTCGACGCCTCGGGCCGGCGGCACCGCGGCCTGTTGGCGGCGCAGGACTTTTCCCAGTGGTCCGCGTCCGTCGAGGACCCCGTCGGCTTCGACTACCACGGCCATACCGTGCTGAAATGCGGGCCATGGAGCCAAGGGCCGGTGTTCCTGCAGCAACTCGCGCTGCTGCGCGGCTTCGACATTGGCGCGATGGACCCGTCCGGGCCTGATTTCGTGCACACCGTCGTGGAGTGCGCCAAGCTCGCCTTCGCCGACCGCGAGGCCTATTACGGCGATCCGGATTTCGTGGACGTGCCGCTCCGGGATTTGCTGTCGCCCAATTACAACATGGTGCGCCAAGGCGAGGTGGGGCGGCAGGCGTCGCTGGCGCTGCGCCCCGGCACGGTGCCCGGTTTCGAACCCAAGGTGGACCACGGCGCGCACAGCCGGGCGGACATGCTGAGCCAGGCGCCCGGCGCGGGGGAGCCGACGGTGGCGCGGCTGGGGGTGATCGGCGCGGACACGGTGCACATCGACGTCATCGACCGCTGGGGCAACATGGTCAGCGCGACACCCTCGGGCGGCTGGCTGCAGTCCTCCCCGGTGGTGCCCGGCCTTGGCTTCCCCATGGGGACGCGCGGCCAGATGTTCTGGCTGCGGGACGGCCTGCCGAACAGCCTCGCGCCGCGGAAACGCCCGCGCACGACGCTGTCCCCCAGCTTCGCCCTACGCGACGGCAAGCCCTGGATGGCGTTCGGCACCCCCGGCGGCGAGCAGCAGGACCAATGGTCGCTGACCTTCTTCCTGCGCATGGTGCACGGCAACCTGGGCATCCAGCAGGCGATCGACATGCCGAGCTTTCATTCGGAGCACTGGCCCAGCAGCTTCTGGCCCCGCATCGCCCGGCCCGGCAAGCTGGTGCTGGAAGGGCAGTTTTCGTCCAATGTGCTGGATGCGCTGCTGGCGCGGGGGCACTTGGCGGAGATGGGGCCGGATTGGTCCGAAGGCCGGCTGTCGGCGGCGCGGCTGGAGGGCGGGCAGATGTTCGCCGGGGCCAATCCGCGGGGAATGCAGGGGTATGCGGCGGGGCGGTAGTTCACAGCGCCCATGTTGGCGATGTCGTGTAGCCTGCGGGCCGGTCGTTTTTCGCGCCGGCGAGTTACGCGTCGCATGATGATGAACTAAAAAGGCGAAAGTCGAAGCTGCTATCTTTTAGTGATATCGTTTTATGGTAAATTACTGTATGGCTAACCCTACCCAGGGTTGAATTGTTTGCGGTAGGGCCTCGTGGGTCCGGTTTAGGAACAGCATCATGCCGACAGTACCGCGGCTCGCTTGGACAATACGCCTTGTCGTCCAGCTTCTATGCCTTATGGCCGCGGTTCCCGCCTATGCAGGGCAGGTCGCAGTTTTGGGGGGCAAGGTGCCTGCCATCGGCATCAGCGGAATAATCGAGATCGGCGATGACAAGGTGTTTCATGACCTAATTCGGTCCACGCCCAATGCCGTCATCGTCTTGGCCGGCCCAGGAGGGCACGTGGGACCCGCGCTCGCCATCGGGTTGGAAATCCGCGCCCGGGGCCTGCAGACGCTCGTGCCTGCCGGCAACTCCTGCGCATCGTCATGCTCGCTGATCTGGCTTGCCGGGACCAAGCATCTGCTCGGGGCCGGCGCGCAGGTCGGCTTCCACGCGATCTCCGGCTCCCACGACGGCCGGGTCTTCACCGAGACGCACGTGCTCGATCCCGCTCTGATGCATTACCTGCTCGGGCTCGGCTACGCGGGCGACGCGGTGGCCACGATCGTCAACACGCCGTCCAAAGGCATACGCTGGCTCGACCGGATCGAGCTGAACTCCAACGGTTTCGCAGCCGAAAGCTATCCCTGACCAACAGGCGTCCGGGCGCGGCTAGGCGTTGCCCGCCGGCTTCGCCGCCGCCGCACTCGCCCGCAACTGCGCGATCGTCGCGCGCGAGGTGATCTGCTCCGGGTTCATCCGCAGTTCGATTACCGCCGGCTTGCCGCTCGCGACGGCGCTTTGGAAGGCCGGGGTGAACTCGGCGGTCGCGGAAACCACCTCGCCATGGCCGCCGAACGCTTCGATATACCTGGCGAAGTCGGGATTGGTGAGCTGGGTGCCGGAGATGCGGCCGGGATAGCTGCGCTCCTGGTACATGCGGATCGTGCCATACATTGCATTGTTGAACACCAGCACGACCGGCGCCGCGCCGTACTGGAATGCGGTCGCGATCTCCTGCCCGGTCATCAGCATGCCGCCGTCGCCGACGAAGGTGATCACCATGCGTCCGGGGAACGCGATCGCCGCCGCGACGCCGGCCGGGACGCCATAGCCCATCGCGCCATTGGTCGGGCCAATCATCCTTTGCCCGGCGCCGAAGTTGATGAACCGCGCCGGCCAGGTCGCGAAATTGCCGGCGTCCGAGGTGAAAATGGCGTCCGGCGACGCCAGCGCCTCCAGCTCGCGCATGACCTGGGCGAGGTTCAGCGGACCCTGATACTCCGGCGTCACGCGCCCGGCCTCCCGCAAGGCGCGCAGCGACTGGGTCCAGGCGGTCCAAGGCGCAACCACCGGCGTCAATGCCGCCGCAGCATGGGCGAACGCATTGAGATCGCTCGCGATGCCCAGCGCCGGGCGGAACACGCGTCCGATCTCGGCGGGGTCCGGATAGACGTGGATGATCGGCGCGCCGCCCTGCGCGGGGAAAAGCTGGTAGCCCTGCGTGGTCGCCTCGCCCAGCCGGGTGCCGATGGCGAGGATCAGGTCGGCCTGCCGCGCCTGCGCCACGAGCGCCGGGTCGGAGCCGACGCCGAGGTCGCCGACGAAGTTGGGCCGCGTGCCGTCATACAGCGCCTGCCGGCGGAAGCCGACGGCGACGGGCAGGTCCTGCCGCACCAGGAAATCGCCCACCGCCGCGCGGCCCGCGTCGGTCCAGCCGCCGCCGCCCAAGATCGCCAGCGGCTGGCGGCTCACGGCCAGCATGGCCTGCATGCGGTCCAGCGCCACCGGGTCAGGCAAGCTGAGGAACAGCGATGCCCGGCCAATGTCGGCCACGCTGACCGAACGCTTCTGCATCTCCTCGCTGAGCGCGATCACCACAGGTCCTGGACGGCCCGTGGTGGCGACATCGACGGCATGGGCGACCAGCTCCGGAATGCGCCGGGCATCGTCGATCTGCGTGACCCACTTGGCCAGCGGGCCGAACATGCGGCGGTAGTCGACCTCCTGGAAGCTGTCGCGGTCGGTCTCGTCGAACGGAATCTGCCCGACGAACAGCAGCAGAGGCGTGCTGTCCTGCATCGCCACGTGCACGCCGATGGCGCCATGGCATGCGCCGGGACCGCGGGTGACCATCGCGGCGGCGACGCGGCCCGTCAGCTTGCCATAGGCCTCGGCCATGTTCACGGCGCCGGCCTCGAAGCGGCAGGTCACCAGGGTCAGGCGGCCGCGGACGTCATACAGGCCGTCCAGCACGTCGAGGTAGCTCTCGCCCGGCACCGCGAATACGTGGTCGACGCCCTGCGCCACCAGCGCGTCCGCCAGCACGCGGCCGCCGGGGCGGGCGATCAATCCATGCGCCTGCGTGTCCATCCGATCTCTCCCCTGTTTTGCCCAGAGTACGCCGCCCTGGCCCGCTGTCCATAGCGCGTGCGCCGTGCCACTCTAAGAGCGCCGGCCGTCCGGCCCAGCGGAGGAATCGCCCGTGTTGAAATTCTATTTCCACCCGTCGCCCAACCCAGCCAAGGTCGCGCTATTCCTCGAGGAGGCCGGCCTGCCCTACGAGCTCGTGCCCGTGGACACCCGCAAGGGCGAGCAGTTCGACCCGGCCTTCCTCGCCATCAACCCCAACGCCAAGACCCCGGCGATCACCGACGGCGACGTGACGGTGTTCGACAGCAATGCCATCCTGCTCTACCTCGGCGAGAAGACCGGCCAGTTCATGCCCGGCGACACGCCCGTTCTGCGGGGTAAGCTGCTGTCCTGGCTGATGTTCATCGCCACCGGGATCGGCCCTTATTCGGGCCAGGCCGTGCATTTCCGTCATTTCGCGCCGGAGCCGAAGGACTACGCGGTGACCCGCTACATGTTCGAGGCCCGGCGGCATTACGGGATTCTCGACGCGCGCCTCAGTGATCGGCGCTACATGCTGGGCGACAAATACACCATCGTCGACATGGCGGCCTGGGGCTGGGCGCGGGCGGTGCCGTTCATCCTCGGCGGCGACGCCTGGGCCAGCATGCCCAACCTCAAGCGCCTGTTCGACGAGATCAGCGCCCGGCCCGCCGCCGTCCGGGCCGAGGCATTGCGGGAGCGCCATGCCTTCAAGGCCGAGATGGACGCCGACGCCCGGCGCAACATGTTCCGCCATGTCGAAGCCGCCGGGGCTGCCTGAAAACGACAGGAGGGCCCGATGCGCGCTATTTTCGTGCAGATGAAATGCGAGATGGGCCAAGCCTATCGCGTCGCGCAACTCGCGGTGGACACGATTGAGGAGTTGTCGGAGATCTACTCGACCTCCGGGCAATATGATTTATTGGGGAAGTTCTACCTGGACGACGTGCAGGATACCGGCCTGTTCGTGACGGAGCGCGTGCAGACGTTGCCGGGTGTCGCCGACACCTACACGCTCATCACCTTCAACGCCTTCGCGTCGGGCAAGGGCAAAACGGATCCGGCCCATTCCGATTAATAATTTGGAATGTTCTCTTAATTAATCCTTAGAAGTCTTACCCGCTTATGACCTTACTGTTTATTGAAAGGTAAGGCTTTGTCCCAACAACCATTCGCCCGGCGCAGCTTCCTGGCCGGCTCCAGCGCGCTCGCAATCACGTCCATCGCAGGGGCAAGGGCGGAGAGCCCAGCCGATGGACCCCTTGGCGCTTTATGGCGTGGCATCGACTTGCTGGATGTGAACGGACGCACGTTCCAGATCGGCGATGTCCGCGCATCGCAAACGCTTGTTAAGCTTTGGGCCAATTGGTGCCCGGCGTGCTGGGGCGAGATGCCGTCGCTCAAGGCGATGAGCGCGGCAGTCGGACCGCAGGATATCGAGGTCCTCCTGATCAGCCATCCGGAATATTGGGTCCGCGATCAGCAGGCCGCAATGAGCCGAGGGGTCCCATTCCGGCTTGCGACACTGTCGCCCAGCAACGCCCAGGCGGTCGCGCAAGCTGCGCTCACGGAAGCGAATGGAGCGTATGCCGTCCCGCGCAGCTTACTGTTCAAGAAGACGCAGGATGCAGCCGTCTGGGTCCATCGCGGCGCCCAGGACTGGGCCGGAGCGAACATTGTAGCTCAATTGCGAAAAGGCAGGTCAGCCTAATGCACCAACCGTGTTTCGACGTGGCGAAAGCGGTGCCTGAAACCGATCACGGCGAGGGCGCCGAAACTTAGCAGCGCAAAACTGGCCGGCTCCGGAACCTCGGTGATGTTCTGCGGTGCGCTTTCAGGAACGTTCGCAGGCGTTTGGGAGCTTGGTGGGAGGAATTCCGTGCGCGGGCGAGAAACATCGACGCCCTGGGGCAAGCCGGTCGGCGTGAACGTGGGCATGACGTTCGGAAGCCTTGTTCCGATATCCGGGCTCGTTATTGCTGCCGATGCGCTGTTTGCGGTTGCGGCTCCGGACGCATTGGCGGCCATGAGCGCTCCACCTCCGGCCAAGCCGGCGACGACCGCAGCGGCGGCGAGCGCCTTTGCACCACCAAAAGCGCCGCCCACGGCTCCGGTTCCTGCAGCTTGGCTTCCCGCAGCTTGACCAACTGGTCCGGCGCCGGAAGCGGCGCTCGATGCGCCGGCGCCCGGGCCTGACGGCAACGCTCCCGGCATCCGGGCGCAGCTAGCGGCCGGTTGTATTGGAGCAGGCACCCCAGCGATGCCGTGCGGGCGCGCATGGTGCACGACCCGGCCCACAGCGTGGCGCAGGGAATGCAGGACGGGACGCCTGGTCAGCGACGCAGCGACATGGATGGCGGGAGAGCAGGGATCGAACATTGCGGGCCTAGATGCGTGCCAATGGGAAACGCCTCGATTTCGCGACAGTATACACCAAAAAGTGGAAAAAACAAGAATAATTTGCAATCTATGACTAAAGAGGTTGTTTCACGGATACGTGATACCCGCGTGGCGTGTGCTAATCTCTCGGATGTTCAGACAAATTCGTAATGAAAGACGCTGGGAGCCTGGTTCGCGCCTTAATAGCCCAGCGCCATCCCGTCCTTCCGCGGATCGGACCCGCCAACCAAGCAGCCACGCTCGTGATCGATCCAGATCGCCTGGCCGCCGCCATGCGGACGCTCGGGCACGGTCAAGGCATGCCCAAGCTGCGCCAACCGATCCACGACGGGCGTCGGCACCCCACGCTCGATTTCGGCCTTGCCCTGGTAGGGAAACGCCCGCGGCAGGTCGAGCGCCTGCTGGATGTCCAGCCCGTATTCGAACATGTTGCTGAGGAACAGGCTCTGGCCCATCGGCTGGAAGTGCCCGCCCATGACGCCGAACGGCATCACCGCCCGTCCGTCCTGCATCGCCATGCCGGGGATGATGGTGTGCATCGGGCGTTTGTCCGGCGCGATGCAGTTCGGGTGGCCGCGCTCGATGCGGAAGCCGAGGCCGCGGTTTTGCAGCATCACGCCCGATTTCGCCGCCAAAATCCCGGAGCCGAAGCTCTGAAACAGCGAGTTGATGAAGCTGCACGCGTTGCCGTCGCGGTCCACGACGCACAGGTAAACGGTGTCGCGGTGCGGCGGCAGCATGGCCTCGCCGGGCGCCGGCATGGCCGTCATGGCGCGCGCCGGATCGATCAACCGCCGCAGCGCCGCCAAGTACTCCGGGCTGGTGAGGCGCGCGACGGGAACCTCAGTCTGCGACGGATCGGCGAGGAAGGCGTCGCGGTCGCGGTAAACCAGGCGGGCGGCCTCCAGATGGCGGTGCAGGCGCTCGGCGCTGAGCGGCCCTTCGCGCGCCGGGTCGAAGCCTTCGAGGATGCCGAGCAGCATCAGCACGTGCAGGCCGGAGCCATTGGGCGGGCACTGAAAAATTTCCAGCCCGCGCCACGCCTTATGGATCGGCTCCACAAACACCGCCGCGGTGCGCCCGGCGGCAAAATCGGCCTCGGTGTGCAGGCCGCCATGAGTGCGCAGGGTGGTGACCATATCGGCGGCGGCGGCGCCCTCGTAAAAGGCGGCTGCGCCATGCCGGGCGATGCCGCGCAACGTTTCCGCCAAGGGGCGTTGCACGAAAAGGTCGCCCTCGCGCGGCGCCGCGCCGTTCGGCAGGAACGCGTCGGCGCCGGTGCGGCGAAGCTTGCCCTCCGCAATGCGCCAGTCGAAGGCGACCCGCTGGTGAACCGGCCAGCCATCCTCCGCGAAGCCGATTGCCGGACGCAGCAGCTCGTCGAGTCCCTTGGTCCCGTGCGCGGCCAGCAGCGTCTCCCAGGCCGAAACGGCGCCGGGAACGGTCACACTATGTGCTGAGGTGTTCTCAAGCGCCGTGATCCCGCGGTCGTCGAACCAGTCGATCGCAGCCGCAGCCGGAGCGCGTCCGGAGCCGTTCAGCGCCACGACCCGGCCCTGCCCCGCCGGCGCATACAAACAGAAGCAGTCGCCGCCGATGCCGGTTGATTGCGGTTCGATCACGCCCAGCACGGCGGCGGCGGCAACCGCGGCGTCAAGGGCATTGCCGCCGGCGCGCAGCACATCGAGCGCCGTGAGGGTCGCGGCCGGCATGCTGGCCGCGGCCATGCCGTGGGTGGCGTAAACCGGGCCGCGGCCAGGCATATGGAAGTCGCGCGACGCGAGCGGGGTCATGCCGGTTCCTGAGCAGTTTGGGGCGCAGGACGCTGGCATGGGCCGCCGGAGTTGGCAATCGACGCGGCGAACCGCATGATGGGGCCATGCAAAGCCCCGCGACTATGCCCGCGCCCCTCGCCGTGCCCCTGCCCGCGGCCATCGAAGACTTTGACCGGATCGACATCCGGGTCGGCACGATCGTCGACGCGCAGCCCTACCCGGAGGCGCGGAAGCCGGCATTCAAGCTGTGGATCGACTTCGGCGCGGAGCTCGGGGTGCGGCAGTCCTCGGCGCAGATCACCGTGCACTACACGCCGGCGGAGCTGATCGGACGGCAGGTCTGCGCCGTCGTCAACTTCGCGCCCCGGCAGATCGGCAAGTTCCGCAGCGAGGTGCTGACGCTCGGCATGCCGGACGCGGCGGGCGCTGTCGTGCTGGTGCGCCCCGACCGCGCCGTGCCGTCCGGCGGGCGGCTGTTTTGACCGGAGCGCGCGCCTACGCGACCGTCACCTGGGACCAGTTGCACCGCGACGCGCGGACGCTGGCGACCTCATTGATGCAGCACGGCCCGTTCCGCGGCATCGTCGCGGTCTCGCGCGGCGGCCTGATCCCGGCGGCGATCATCGCGCGGGAGCTGGAGTGCCGCCTGATCGAGAGCGTGTCGGTGGCGACCTATGACAACGAGCGGCGGGCGCTGCCCGAGGTGCTGAAGCATCCAACTGCGGCGGGGGATGGCGCCGGATTCCTGATCGTCGACGACCTGGTCGACAGCGGCATCACGGCCCAGGTCGTGCGCGACCTGCTGCCGCGCGCGCACTTCGCCTGCTTGTATGCCAAGCCCGCCGGCAAGCGCTTGGCCGATAGCTGGGTGGTGGAGGTGCCGCAGGAGACCTGGATTCTGTTTCCATGGGACACGGCGCCGCTGTTTGTGCCGCCGATCGCCCAGCGCAGCGGCGGCTGACCGGCGTCGGCGCCGCGATGAGGGGCCTTGCGGCGCACCGGGCGCTGGGCTAAGTCGCGTGGCTCTGAGGCGCCCGTAGCTCAATTGGATAGAGCACCAGACTACGAATCTGGGGGTTGGAAGTTCGAGTCTTTCCGGGCGCGCCAGTCAGGATCAATTCCAAAATTCATGCAGGATGACCGTGTAGTGGCCGGCTAGCCACAGTCTCCCCGCGCCGTCGCAGCCGCATGAAGTTTGGGCTTGCATCGAGCCGCGGAATGCTTAGTTTGTGCAGTGCAGCATGGCGTTGCCGTGCTGCGGACGTTTCCTCCCTAAACTTGGCGGCATCTTCGGGTGCCGCCTTTTTTTACGTGAGCGCGATCAGGATCAGCACGATGCCCACCATGGCGATCAGGAACGCCACCGTGCGCACCACGGGTATGCCCGCGGCATAAAGCGGCACGTAGGCCAGCCGGGCCCAGAAATAGAGCTGCGCGCCGACGACCGTCAGCCAACTGTGCCGCCCGGCGACGTGCGCGATCAGCACGGCAGCCGCGAAGAACGGGAACGTCTGCATGTAGTTGGCGAATGCGCGCTGCACCCGCGCGCCGATGCCTGTGACCGGCCTTTGCTCGTCGCGCGGGCTCATGCCGTAGCGCAAGCCGTGCTGCAAGGTGGTGAACTGGCCGGTGGCCACGGCGTGCACCAAGCCGAGCACGATCGACCAGGCGAGCAGGGCGAGTTCATTGGTCATGGGATTCCTTTCGTGTGGAAAGCGGCAACGTCATGCGGATGAACTTAGTTCATGGATGCAGCGCCGGATCGCACCGCCTGCGCGTGGGACGGCGTAGAACGCAGGGGATTGCCCGCGCCGTGCCGGGCTTGTGACTCAGGGATCGATGCGGAAGAACCGGGATTGCGCTAGAGGAAACCGTCATCACCGTGGCACAGACGGGGAGCCGCGTCGCCCACGACGCCCGGAGAGCAGAATGGCATTGATCGAGGACGTGCTCGCAAGCCCCATCAGCAAGATCGTGGCCGTGGGCGCCACCGTCCTGGTGCTCCCACGTGTGCTGCCGGGATTGCCGCCGGGGCTGCGCTCGGTCGTGAGGTCGGGGCTGAGTTTGCTTCTGGAGGCCGAGTCCGACGCCGAGGGCGGCATCATCGATAAGCTGGTCGCCGGCCTCGTGCAGGACCTGCTGGCCTCGTTGCCGGATGCAGGGTCGGACGAGGAGCGGCAGCAAATCGCGGCGGGCGCCATGCACCGCTTCGAGGAAACGGCGCATCGGCGCGCCCGGCGCTATGGGCGTGGCAAGGGGGACCACCAGGCGCGCTACGAGCGGCACATGGCACGCCTGAAACATGCACTGACAAAAGCCCAGAACGACCGGCCGCAACCGGATCGGGCCGTACTGGCGCAAATGGCCGGGCGGATCGGCGCGGCCTGAGCAGGCGGCCTCTCTCCGTCGACACGCAGGGAGTAGGTGCATGCACATCGTTTTCATTGCCGCGACCGCCGCCCTGGGTGGCCTGCTATTTGGGTACGACACGGGCGTCATTTCCGGCGCGCTGCTGTTCCTGCGGACGGCGTTTCATCTCTCCCCCTTGATGCTCGGCGTCGTCACCAGCATCGCGCTTGGGGGCGCGGCCTTCGGGGCGGCGTTCGCCGGGCGCCTCGCCGACCGGTTCGGCCGCCGCCCGGTCCTGCTGGCGACCTCGGTGATCTTCGTCGCCGGCGCTGCCGTGTCGGCCTTGGCGCCAGACCTCGCAATGCTGCTTGCCGGACGCATGCTGGTGGGTGTCGGCATCGGGGGCGCCTCCATGCTGACGCCGCTCTATTTGGCCGAGATTGCCCCGGCGCAGCAGCGCGGAGCGCTCGTGTCGTTCAACCAGCTCGCCGTCACGCTAGGCATTCTTGGCTCCTACCTGATCGGCTATGCCTTGGCCGCCGATGGCGCCTGGCGGTGGATGCTGGGGCTGGGCGGCGTGCCCGGCATCGTGCTTGCGCTCGGCATGGTGTTCCTGCCGGAAACGCCGCGCTGGCTGGCCGGGCACGGACACGCGGACCAAGCCGAGGCCGCCTTGCTGCAGTTGCGCGGCCATGGCGCCGATATCAAAGCCGAGATGGCCCAGTTGCAGGACGACCTCACCGCTCAGGCACAGGCCAAGCCCGAAAACCGCCTCGGCCACGCGGCGGCCCGGATGCCAATGATCGTGGGCATCGGGCTAGCCGTCTTCCAGCAAGTCACCGGCATCAACACCGTCATCTACTTCGCGCCGACGATCTTCCAGGCATCCGGCCTGTCCTCCGCCTCGGCCGCCATCCTCGCCACCGCCGGGATCGGCGCCGTCAACGTGGTCATGACGATGGCCGCGATCTGGCTGGTCGACCGGGTGGGCCGGCGCGCGCTGCTGCTGTGCGGCCTTGGCGGGATGGGCATCAGCCTGTGCCTGCTGGCGCTTGGCTTCATGCTCGGCGCCGGGCCGGCCCTGGGCTATTTCACGGCCGCAAGCCTGACGGCCTATATCGGCTGCTTCGCAATCGGGCTCGGCCCGGTGTTCTGGCTCCTGATTTCCGAGATCTTCCCGATGGCCATTAGGGCGCGCGGCATGTCGGCCGCCACCATCGCCAACTGGCTTTCCAACCTCATCGTCGCACTGACGTTCCTCGACCTCGCCGGCCTGATGGGCCATGCCGGCGTGTTCCTGCTGTATGCGGCAATGACCTTTGCCGGGCTGGCGTTCGCCTACGTCCTGGTGCCGGAGACCAAGGGCCTCAGCCTCGAAGCGGTCCAGGCACTGTGGGCCAAACGCGCTGGCGCAAGGCCGCCGCTCACGGTTCCGCACCCGCCTGTCGCCCCGTGAAACCAGTCGGCCTCTTATTGAGCACGCGGCCTTCCGCCAGATCGGCATCACCTTTAGCTTGCGGCCACGGCTTGGCCGGATGATGAAAGTGAGCAGCGATGACCCGGACCGTGTTCGTCCTCAACGGCCCCAACCTGAACCTGCTGGGCAAGCGGCAGCCGCATATCTACGGGCACGAGACCCTGGCCGACGTGGAGCGGGATTGCCGGGCGCTGGCTCAGGAACTCGGGCTCGGGCTGCGCTTCCACCAGAGCAACCGCGAATACGAGATCATCGACTGGATTCATGAGGCGCGCGGGGAAGCGCGCGAGGCGGCGGGCGGCATCGTCATCAACCCGGCCGCCTTCACCCACACTTCGGTCGCGATCCTCGACGCGCTGAATGCCTTCGACGCCCCTGTCATCGAGGTGCACATCTCGAACGTGCACAAACGCGAGGAATTCCGCCATCATTCCTTCGTCTCGGCCCGGGCGGACGGGGTGATCGCCGGGTTCGGCACCCAGGGCTACCTGCTCGCCCTGCGGCGCCTGGCGCGGCTGATCGATGAGGCGGCTAAGAACCCGGCGCCAACGGACGCGGCCAACATCCCAGAAGGCGAGTGACATCATGCCGCAGCCTGCGCATCCCCTCCGCAAGTGCATTGCAACGGTGGCGCTGAGCGGCAGCCTGCCGGACAAGCTCGAAGCCGCCGCGGCGATCGGCTTCGACGGCGTCGAGATCATGGAAGCGGACTTGCTGAGCTTTGACGGCTCGCCTGCGGACCTCCGGCGCATCGCCGAGAACCTTGGCCTCAGCATCGACCTGTATCAGCCGTTCCGCGATTTCGAGGCGATGCCCGAACCCGCACGCAGCCGCAACCTGGACCGGGCGGAGCGCAAGTTCGACGTCATGCAGGCATTGGGCGCCGGCCTGTTGCTGGTGTGCAGCAACACCCATGCCGCAACGCTGGACGACGACGCAAGGGCCGCCGCCGACCTTGCCGCCATGGCCGAACGCGCCGCGCGAAGGAGGCTGCGGATCGGCTACGAGGCGCTGTCCTGGGGCCGGCACGTGCGGCTTTGGCGGCACGCCTGGCGCATCGTGCAGCAGGCGGCCGATCCGGCGCTCGGGCTGATCGTCGACAGCTTTCATACCCTGGCCCTGGACGATGACCCGTCCGGGCTGGCGGACCTGCCGGGCGAGCGCATCTTCTTTGTCCAGTTGGCGGACGCGCCCCGCCTGTCCATGGACGCCCTGTCCTGGAGCCGCCATCACCGCTGCTTTCCCACCCAAGGGGATTTGCCGGTCGATGGCTTCGTGCGCGCCGTGCTGGCCAGCGGGTATCGAGGCCCGTTGTCGCTCGAAGTGTTCAACGACCATTTCCGCTCGGCCCCGGCCCGCATGATCGCCCGCGACGGCCTGCGCTCGCTTATCTTGGCGGAGGCGCAGGCGGGGGGGCAGGCAGCCCTCCCGGCCGCCCCGGAGCTTGGCGGCGTCGAATTCCTGGAATTTGCCGTGGACGAGCCGGTGAAGCATGACCTGGCCGCGTTCCTCCATCGGCTCGGGTTCCGCCACGCCGGACGGCACCGGTCCAAGGGCGTCGACCTGTATCGGCAGGGACAGGTCAACATCGTGCTGAACGCCGAGCAGGACAGCGCGGCGGCGGAGCATTTTCAACTGCACGGCGCGTCGGTCTGCGCCATGGCGCTGCGGGTGGATGACGTGCCGCGCACGCTGGCGCGGGCGGACGCCCTGCTGTGCCCGGAGTGGCAGGAGAAGTTCGGCACGGGCGAGCGGCGCATCCCCGCCGTGCGGGCGCCCGACGGCACGCTGATCTATCTCGTGCAGCCGGAGACGGGCGGCCGGGCCTTCTGGGAGGATGATTTTCATCTGCTCCCCAGTGCGGATGGCCCCGCCGTTTTGGATGGCCCAATCGCCTTGGATGGCCCAGGCGCCTTGGATGGTATCGACCATATCGTGCAGGCGCTGCCGGAGGGGCGGATGGACAGCTTCGTGCTATTCTGGCGCGGCGTGTTCGGACTCGTGCCGCAGCAGCGCCTGGAAACGCCGGACCCTTATGGGCTCGTGCGCAGCCGCGCCCTGGTCAGCCCGAACGGGAAGCTGCGGCTGGCGCTGAACGCGTCGGAAAGCGGCGCCACGGCGACGGGCCGCTTCGTTTCAGCCTACGCCGGGGCGGGCGTGCATCACATTGCGCTGTCAACGCCCGACATCGTCCGGACGGCGCAGGATTGGGAGGCCGCCGCCGCGCCGCTGCTGCCGGTGCCCGCCAACTACTACGACGACCTATCGGCCCGGCTGGCGCTCGACGACGCCACGCTGGCGGCCTTGCAGCAGCATGGGTTGCTGTATGACCGCGACGGCCCCGGCGAGTTCCGCCATCTCTACACCGACGCATTCCACGACCGGTTCTTCTTTGAAGCCGTGCAGCGGCAGGGCGGCTATGCGGGCTTCGGCGCCGCCAATGCCCCGGTCCGCGCCGCCGCCCAAGCCCGGCAGCATCCAGCCGAAACCGCCTTCCTTTAAGGAGACCAGGCAATGCCGCCCGACGAATTCATCCAGCGCGACCGCAGCCAGCACCCCCCCGCCCTCACGCAGGGCTACAAGACCAGCGTGCTACGGTCGCCCAAGCTGGCCCTGCTGTCCCTGCAGAATTCGCTGTCCGAGGTGACGGGCCCGGTGTTTGGACAGGACGAGCTGGGACCGCTCGACCACGACCTGATATTGAACTACGCGAAGTCCGGCGAGCCGATCGGCGAGCGCACCGTCGTGCACGGACGCGTGCTGGACGAGAACGGACGTCCGGTGCCGAACACGCTCGTCGAGGTCTGGCAGGCCAACGCCGGCGGGCGCTACCGGCACAAGAACGACACCTATATCGCGTCGGTCGACCCGAATTTTGGCGGCTGCGGGCGCATGATCACGGACGACGCGGGCTATTATGCGTTCCGCACCGTGAAACCCGGCGCATACCCGTTCCGCAACCACATCAATTCCTGGCGTCCGGCGCACATCCACTTCTCGCTGTTCGGCTCGGGCTTCGCCCAGCGGCTGATCACCCAGATGTATTTCGAGGGCGACCCGCTGATCCCGATGGACTCCATCCTGGGCACCATCCCGGACCCGGCCGCGCGCCAGCGGCTGGTGGCGCAGCTCGACCTCAACGCCGCCATACCGTTGGACAGCCTTGCCTACCGGTTCGACATCGTGCTGCGCGGCACCCGCTCCACGCTGTTCGAGAACAAGCTGCACGGGAATTGACGCCATGATATCCAAGCCCGATTACCTTCGTGAAACCCCATCCCAGACGGCCGGACCCTACGTCCATATCGGCCTGATCCCGCAGCAGGCCGGGTTCGACATCTTCGAACGTCCGTTCGGCAACGTCCTGGCCGGGCCGGACACGCGTGGCGAGCGGATACGCATCGAAGGCCGCGTGCTCGACGGGTTGGGCGCGCCGTGCCGGGATATCCTGCTCGAAGCCTGGCAGGCCAACGCCGCCGGCCGTTACAACCATCCGGCGGACCAGCAGGCGGGCAAGGCGGTCGACACAGGCTTCCGTGGCTGGGGCCGCGCCGGCACGGACTTCACGACCGGGCTTTATCGGTTCGAGACCGTCAAGCCCGGCGCGGTGGTGGGCCGCAACGGGCACAAGCCGATGGCGCCGCACGTGAACCTCTGGCTCGTTGCGCGCGGCATCAACATCGGCCTTTCGACGCGGATGTATTTTGCCGACGAGGCTGAGCTGAACGAACAGGATCCTGTGCTGCGCATGATCGATCCGCCAATCCGGCGCGAAACCCTGCTCGCCCGCCGCGAGGAGCGGGCCGAGGGCACGGCCTACGTATTCGACATCCGTCTGCAGGGCGACGGGGAAACGGTGTTCTTCGATATTTGAAAACAGGGGAGAAATCATGAGGCCCGTCGTCATCGCCGTCGCCATCACCGGCTCCGTGCCGCGCAAGCAGGACAACCCCGCCGTTCCCACGACGTCTGCGGAGCAGATTGAGAGCACGCACGAGGCGTTCGAGGCCGGGGCGAGCCTGGTCCACATCCATGTGCGCAATCCGGACCAAAGCGCGTCGAGCGACCCGGCGCTGTTCGCCGCCGTGCAGGAGGGCGTGCGCAGGCATTGCCCCGGCATGATCGTGCAGTTCTCTACCGGCGGACGCGGCCGCGATCCGGCGGCGCGCGGCAATGCGCTGGAGCTGCGGCCCGACATGGCGTCGCTGTCGACGGGATCGGTGAACTTCCCGACCATCGTATATGAGAACTCGGCCGCGCTGGTAATCGACCTCGCGACCAAGATGCAGGCCAACGGCGTGCGCCCGGAGATCGAGATCTTCGATCTGAGCCACCTGCACGGGGCGCGGCGGCTGGTGGACGCCGGGCTGATGGATGAGCGTCCGCACGTGCAGTTCGTCATGGGCGTGAAGAACGCGATGCCGGCAGAGGAGCACCTGCTGGACCTGATGCTGGGCGAGCTGCGCCGTGTGCTGCCGCAGGCGACCTGGACCGCGGCGGGCATCGGCGTCAATCAGGCGCGCGTGATGGACTGGGTGCTGGCGCGCGACGGCGACGGCGTGCGCACCGGCCTCGAAGACAACATTCGGATTAGCCGCGACCGCCTCGCCGCCAGCAACGCCGAGCTGGTGCAGCATGCGTCTGCGGCCGTCGCGCGCCACGGCCATCGTCCCGCGACGCCCGCCGAGGCGCGTGCGGCGCTCGGCCTGGAGGCGCCCGCATGATCACGGGGCGGACCAAGGTCATCGCCCATCTCGGTTTCCCGACCGAAGCGTTCAAAGCCCCGATGATCTACAATCCCTGGTTCGAGAAGCAGGGCATCGAGGCAGCCGTCGTTCCCATGGGGGTGGAGGCGAAGGACTATCCGGACCTGCTCCGGACGCTGTTCCGCATCACCAACCTGCATGGCGCGCTCGTGACCATGCCGCACAAGGTGACGACGACGCGCCTGGTGGACGAGCTGACGACGACGGCGCAGATCGCCGGGGCGAGCAACGCGATCCTGCGCCGGGCCGACGGGTCGTTGCTGGGCGACATGTTCGACGGCGCGGGTTTCGTGCGCGGGATGCAGCGCAAGGGCCAGGGCGTTGCCGGCGCCCGCGCGCTGGTGGTGGGCTGCGGCGGCGTCGGTTCGGCCATCGCCGCTTCACTGGCCGCGGCCGGGCTCGCCGGCATCGGCCTGTTCGACGCGACGGCCGGTTCTGCCGAGGCTTTGCGGGATCGTCTGCGGGCGCACTATCCGGCGCTGGACGTTGTGACAGGCTCGAACGATCCCGAGGGATTCGACATCATCGTCAACGCCACGCCGCTTGGCATGCGTGAGGGCGATCCGCTGCCGGTCGACGCCGGGCGCATCGCCAAGGGAACCTTCGTGGGCGAGGTGGTGATGAAAGAGGAGTTCACGCCGCTGCTGCGGGCCGCGATGGCGAAGGGCTGTCCGGTCCAGGTCGGCACGGACATGCTGTTCGAGATGATCCCGGCCTACCTCGAATTCTTCGGCTTCGGCACGAGCACGCCGGACGAACTGCGCGCGGTGGCCCAGCTACGGTATTGAACCCAAGGCCTG
The DNA here is from genome assembly GCA_965277495.1 of Acetobacteraceae bacterium. Lineage (GTDB taxonomy): Bacteria > Pseudomonadota > Alphaproteobacteria > Acetobacterales > Acetobacteraceae > CAHJXG01. The sequence goes on from OZ255824.1 coordinate 1,266,251, forward strand.
ATTTTTGAGCCAACAACCGGCGGAGGCGCAGGCGCAACCGGTGCTGCCTGCCATCCTGCTCGTGCTCTGCGCCGTCGTGCTGTTCTCGTTGTCGGACGTACTGGCAAAGCTGCTGCGCCAATCGTTGCCGGCGGCCGAGATCGCCTGGCTGCGCTACATCGTCTTTGTCGGGTTTGGCGTGCTGCTGGCTGGACGGAACCGTTTCGCTGCGCTGCGCCCGAAACGTCCGCTGCTGCAGGGCCTGCGCGGCCTCGGCCTGGTCGCTTCGGCGGTGCTGTTCATCAGCGGGCTGGGTTACCTGCCCGTGGCTGAGGCGACGGCGATCAACTTCATTTCGCCCGCATTCATCACGGCGCTGTCGATCCCGTTCCTCGGCGAGGTGGTCGGCCTCCGTCGCTGGGCTGCGGTGCTGGCCGGCTTGGCGGGCGTGCTTATCGTGATCCGCCCCGGGGCCGGCGCGCTGCAGGCCGCGGCGGCGTTCCCGCTGCTTTCGGCGCTGTGCTGGGCGGCGACCATCATCATCACCCGGCGCATGGGCGCCACCGACCGCACGGAGACGACGCTGTTCTGGTCGGCCCTGACCGGGCTTGCGGTGTTGACGGTCCTGGCGCCGTTCGGCTTCGTGCTGCCTACGCCCCATCAGTTGTGGGTTGCGCTCGTGCTCGGGATCTGTGCGTCGATTGGGCAGTACTTGGTGATTATCGCTTATCGGCTGGCGCCGGCCTCGACGCTGGCCCAGTTCTCCTATGCGCAGATTCTTTCCTCGACCGGGCTTGGCTACCTAGTTTTCGGCGCGGTGCCGGACCGGGCGACGCTCGTCGGCGCGGCGATCGTCATCGCAAGCGGCCTCTATACCGCCCACCGCGAAAGGGTCCGGGTGCTCGAACGCAGGGTGCCGGCTCCGAACAGATAGTCGCCAACTCGGCGAGCGGGCTGGTTTGAGAGCTCAAGTTTCCGGCCGCTTGCGAGTTGTGACTCCGGTCACACCGGCGCAGCGGCATTCATCGTATCACGCGCGCCCCGGGGAGAATCATTAACCAGCCCCGGATGGAGGCAGCGATGAGCGACAGTTTAATAAAGCAAGTCCCATTTTGGCCAGTATTCTCCCATATACGCGCGCTGGTCGTCTTGGATGGGCAACCCACCTCGTCTCATTACGCATCATTCGGCCACGGCGACCTCAGCACCGATCCCAGTAACGGCGATGCGTATTTCGGGCTCAGCGAGTTCATCGCGACGCTGTCCGAGGGCGGCATCTTCGGGCAGTTCGCGGTCACCAAGGCGCATCGCGACACGGACGTGCGCGGGGCCGCCGACATCGAACACTTCCGCTTCGACGCGCACGACCTGTCCCACTACGACGAGATCTGGCTTTTCGGCGTCGCACCGCATAACGCGCCGTCGGACGCGTTGAGCGACTCTGAACTCGCGGCGCTGGCTACGTTCATGGACGGCGGCGGCGGCGTGTTCGCGACCGGCGACCACGAAGACCTGGGCGTCAAGATGAACGGGCGCGTGCCCCGCGTGCGCGCGATGCGCAAATGGTACTTCCCGGGCCCCGGACCGAACGGAGAGCCGGTGGCGCCTCCGGGCATGGGCACGCTGCGGATCGACACGACACAGCCAAATGTGCCCGGCAGCCACACCGTCGTGTTCGACAATCAATCCGACGACGTGCCGCAGCCGATCACGCCACGCTTCTACACATGGCGCTCGGGCCTGGTCACATCGCAGGTTTATCCACACCCGGTGCTGTGCGGGCCAAAGGGTCCGATCCGCGTGTTGCCGGACCATATGCATGAGGGCGAGGTGATCGCACCCACGAACCTTACCGCCTCATTTGAATTCGGCGGAAAGAACTTCGTGGAGTTTCCGGCCGACGTGCAGGGCCACCGGATCGCGCCCGAGATCATCGCTTGGGGCAGGATCCTGCCTGAGGTCAACATCTCGACCGAGGGCGCGCATCAGGAAGGCACGCCGGGCCAAGCGGTGCCGCGCCCGTTCGGCGTGGTGGGCGCGTATGACGGCCATTTGGCGAAGGTCGGGCGCGTCGTGGTGGATTCGACGTGGCACCACTTCTTCGACATCAACCTGATCGGCGACCCTGTCGCGCCGTTTCCCAAAACCGAAGGCTTCCTCGCATCGGCGAGCGGCCAGGCCGCGTTGGCGGATATCAAGAGCTACTACCGCAACATCGGCACCTGGATCGCGCGTCCGAGCCGCCTATGGGGATTGTTCGTCGCCGGCGCCTACGCGGCATTGCGGGCGCAGCCGCTGGCGATGCTCGTGCATCCCGGACGCGCCTTCACGTCCGCCGAAACCGACCATATCGGCGCCCTCGCCTGGGATCACCTGCGCCTCTACACGCCGCCATGCACGCTGCTGCAGGTCCATTGGGGAGTGATCGTCCAACAGGTCGGGCCGGTGGTGGCGACCCCTTGGCATCCGGCGCCGGGCGATCCCGGACCCTATTTCGACCCGCAGGAAATCGCACGAACGGTGCTTGGCCATACGGTGGTGGCGCTGGGCCAAGCGCGGAGCGAGATCGAACGTGCGGGTGACGGCCAGCAAGAGGCACAGGTCGCAGAGGCCGCTCGCCGGGGCCTGCGCAGTGGTCTCGCCGCCGTTGCAGCCGGGCTGGAGCGCCAAGCGAAGTCGCTGGAGGGCCTGCATTCGGCGCTGTCTCGCGGACACGACGATATGGAGGCGGTGGGCAAACGGACATAACGGGTCAGGCGCAATTCGGCTGACTGCTCGAGGGGTGTTCCACAACCCCCGAGCAGCGGCCGACGCTCTCCAGCGCCAGCCTGAAACTGCAGGCGGCATCAAGCCGTGTGAAATTCCGGTCCGCCGAAGAGGTTACATACGGAGCGCCACCGGCATCTCACGCCTACTGGCCCATCCGGCGCCGCAGCATACGCATCGCAAGCAAGGTCACGGCGATGGCCGTCAACGAAACGCCCGTCGTCACCGTGCCGAGCGCATACAGCACCGGCGAGGTCACGTTCGTCGTCATGCCCACGATCTCGAGCGGCAGGGTGTTGGTGCTGCCGGCGGTCAGCATCGTGCGGGCGAACTCGTCATACGAAAGGCTGAAGCCGAACAGCGCGATGCCGACGACGCCGGGCGCGATGATCGGCAGCACGACGTGGCTGAATACCTGGCCCGGCGAGGCGCCGAGGTCGCGGGCCGCCTCCTCCCAGGCGCGGTCGAAGCGGTTGAACACGGCGAACATGATCAGCAGGCCGAACGGCAGCGTCCAGGTGAGCTGCGCGCCGAAGGCCGAGTTCCACCACGAGGCGTCCCAGCCCAACAGGCTGAACATCAGGCCGACCCCCAGGCTGACCAGCACGCCCGGCACGATCAGGCTCGCGACCGTGAGCGTGAACAGCGCGCCCGACCCGCGGAACCGCCGGCGGAAGGCGAGCGACGCCGCGACCGCCACCACGGTGGTCGCCGCCATCACCATGGCCCCGAGCGCCAGCGACCGCGCAAAGGCGGCGCCGAGGTCGCCGACCGCCTGCTGCTGGAACAAGCGGGCGAACCACGCAGTGGAGACGCCGCGCATCGGGAACGTCAGCCCGCCCTCCGGCCCCTGGAACGACAGCACGACGATGGTGAGCGTCGGGCCATAGAGGAACAGCACGAACAGCGCGAAGAAGCCGCCAAGCAGCCAGCGGCCGATACCCGTAATCAAAGCTCGCGCCGGATGTCCACGACGCGCAGCAGCGCCGCGATCATCAGCAGCACGAGCGCCAGCAGCACGACGGCGTTGGCGCAGGCGGCGGGATACTGCAACAGCGCGATCTGGTTCGAGATCATCAGCCCGACCGACGCGCGCTGCCCGCCGCCCATCAGCCGCACGGTCGTGAAGTCCCCCATCACCAGGGTGATGATGAACACCGAGCCGATGGCGACGCCGGGCTTCGATAATGGCAGGATGACCTCGCGCAGCACGGCCCATGGCCCGGCGCCGGCGTCGACCGCGGCCTCGATCAGGCGACGGTCGATCCTCACCATGGTGTTGAACACCGGCACCACCATGAACAGCGCATACAGATGCACGAAGGCGAGCACGACGGCGAAGTCGGAGAACAGCAGCATGTCGAGCGGACGGTCGACCAGTCCCAGCCGCAGCAGCGCGCCGTTGAACAGCCCCTCGCGCCCGAGGAACGGCACCCAGGAGATCATGCGGATGACGTTGGAGGTCAGGAATGGCACCGTGCAGACCAGGAACAGCGCCGTCTGCAGCGCTGCGCTGCGGATGCAGAACGCCAGGAACAAGGCGACCGGGATAGCGGCCGCGACCGTTAGTGCCCAGACCATCGCGGTGTATTTCAGCGTGTTCAGGTAGGTGAGCCAGGTAACGGGCGACAGCAGCACGTCGGCGTAGTTGGTCAGCACGAAACCCGGGATAAGCTGCACGCTGTCGTAATCGAAGAAGCTGACGACCAGGATCGCCGCCATGGGCACCAGCAGGAATGCGCCGAGGATCGCCCAGAGCGGCGTTGCTAGGAGGGCGGCCCCCCTCACGCGACCACGAACTCGTTCCATTTCTGCACGAGGTAGCGGTCCTCGGACATCACCGAGTTCCAACAGGCGACCTGCCCCATGCGGTCGACGAACGACCCGCCGTCACGCACTGCGCCGGCCTTTTCCAGCACCTTGCCGTCGGGCGACTTGATGTCGGACTGCGCCGGCTTGCCCTCCATCCAGAAGCCCCACTCGTCCGGCGTCATGTTCTCCTTTGCCGTTTCCAGCACCGCGCTGTAATAGCCCTGGCGGTTCAGGTATGCGCCGGCCCAGCCGGACAGGTACCAGTTGATGTACTCATACGCGGCGTCCAGCTCCATGCCGGCCAAGTACTTGGACAATCCGAGCCCGCCGCCCCAGGCGCGGTAGCCCTCCTCCAATGGCTGGTAGGTGCAGGCGATGCCGCGGGAGCGGACGGCGGTCACGGCGGGGGACCACATCGATTGGATCACGACCTCGCCGGACGCCATCAGGTTGACGCTCTCGTCGAAGCTTTTCCAGAACGCGCGGAACTGCCCGGAGCGCTTGGTCTCGATCAGGAACGCCGTCGTCTTCTCGATCTCGTCGCGGGTCATGTTGCCCTTGTCGCCGTACTTGATGCGGCCCAGGCTCTCCATCACCATCGCGGCGTCCATGATGCCGATGGAGGGGATGTTCAGGATCGACGCGCGGCCCTTGAACGCCGGGTCCACCAGGTCGCGCCAATTGCGTATGGGCCGACCGACCAAGTCCGGGCGGATGCCGAGCGTGTCGGCGTTGTAGATGGTGGGGATCAGCGTCATCCAGCCGGTCGGCGCGGCGGCGAACTTGGTCGAGGCCGGCCCCTCGACGAAGCCCACGGTATGCGGCGCGGTGCCCTGGGCGATCCGGCTATTGGCCGTCAACCGGCCCGTCGTGAAGATCGGCACGATCTTGTCGTAGTTCTTGATCCGCTTCACGTCCATCGGCTGCAGCACGCCGGCGGGGAACACCTTCTTGCAAATGAAGTACTCGATGTCGGCGATGTCGTAGGACCGCGGCTGCGTGACGGCCTTTTGCGACACCGCGTCGGTGTCGAGCGCCGTCATCGCCAGGGTGAAGCCCAGGTCCTGTTTAACCTTGTCCGCCAGCGCGTTCAGGTTCGACACCCCGGTGCCGAACTGCCGCAGCGTGATGTTGCGGATGTTCTGCGCCCAGATCGTCGGGAACCCGGTGATCGCGCCCGACCCGGCGGCGGCCCCGGCCAGGGTAAGCGCAGTGCGGCGTCCGATAGTCTTCACAGGTGCCATGGCGGGTCTCCTTGCTCAAGCGCTCAGGGGATGGGCGTCGGCGTCCGACCAGCCGATCCAGGCCGGCTGCCCCACGCCGACGGGATCAGCGAAGAATACGGCGTCGGGCAGGATCGCCACCGCGTCCTCCCCGGATGGGATGCTGAGCGCCACGCGGACGGACGCGCCTTGGTATTCGACCAGCGACACCGTGCCCTGCATCGCGCATCCGGCCGGGTCCGGCGCCGTGCCCAGGCGGCAGCGGTCGGCGCGGACTGCGACCTGCCGGCCGGGGTCGCCCAGCACGTTGTGGCCGCCGATGAACCGCGCCACGAACGCTGCGGCCGGGCGGTCGAACACCTCGCGCGGCGATGCTGCCTGCTGGATGCGTCCGCCGTCCATCACCACGACCAGGTCCGCCAGCGCCATCGCCTCTTCCTGGCTATGGGTGACGTGGATGAAGGTCAGGCCGAGGTCCCGCTGCAGCCGCTTCAGCTCGGCGCGCATCCGTCCGCGCAGGAACGGGTCGAGCGCCGATAGCGGCTCGTCCAGCAACAGCACGCTCGGTTCGGTCAACAAGGCGCGGGCGAGCGCCACCCGCTGCTGCTGGCCGCCGGAGAGCTGCGCCGGCAGCCGGTCGGCATAGGCCTGCATATGCACCATCTCCAGCCCACGTCGCGCACGCTGGTGCCGCTCGGCCTGGCCCACGCCGCGCATCTTGAGGCCGAACGCCACGTTGTCGAGGCAGTCGAGATGCGGGAACAGCGCGTAGCTCTGGAACATCATGGCGGTGCCGCGCTGGGCCGGCGGCGTGCGGGTCACATTGCGTCCGTTGACCAGCACGTCGCCATCCGACACCATCTCGTGCCCGGCGATCATGCGCAATGTCGTGGTCTTGCCGCAGCCGCTGGGGCCGAGCAGGCAGCAATACACGCCTTGGGGCACCTGCAGCGTGATGGCGTCGACGGCGGTGGCGCTGTTGTAGCGCTTGCTCACCGCGACCAGTTCGACGCCCTGCACCACCGGGTTGCCTCCATTGTGCCGCAAAACCTGCAATTTACGTGCCGTGGGCGCTATTTCGTCCCATACAGCCGGTCGCCGGCATCGCCGAGGCCAGGGCGGATGTAGCCGTGGTCGTCCAGGCAGCGGTCGATGGCGGCGGTGAACACCGGCACGTCGGGGTGCTCGTCATGCAGCACCGCCAGGCCCTCCGGCGCCGCGAGCAGGCACACGAACCTGAGTTGCGCTGCGCCGGCCTGCCGCAAGCGGCTGAGCGCAGCGGTGGCGGAGTGCCCGGTCGCCAGCATAGGGTCGACGACGATCACGAGCCGTTCCGGAATGTCGTCGGGCAGCTTGAGGTAGTATTCGACCGGCACCAGGGTAGCCGGGTCGCGATACAGGCCGATGTGGCCGACGCGGGCCGAGGGCACGAGGTCGAGCATGCCGTCCAGAATGCCGTTGCCGGCGCGCAGGATCGGCACGAAGCACAGCTTCTTGCCCGAAAGCAGCGGCGCGTCCGCAGCCTCCAGCGGCGTCTCGATCGCGACGGTGTCGAGCGGCAGGTCGCGCGTCACCTCATAGGCCATGAGCAGGCTGATCTCGCGCACGATCTGACGGAATTCGACGGTGGACGTCGATTTTTGCCGTAATAGGGTGAGCTTGTGCTGCACCAATGGATGGCCGACGACCGTCACGTTCGGGAAGCGCTGATCGGCGTGCGGCTGCATCAGAATACGGTTCCATCGCTGAGGATACGCAGCGGCGGCCCGCCATCGGCCCGCCGTTCAGCCGCGGCTTGCCGGCCCGCCGCCCAGGTGCCGCCCTCGAGCAAGCGGGACAGCGGCAGCGCGGCCTTATCGCGGCCCAGGCGGGCGCGCAACGGCGGCGCGATGCGGTCGAGCAGGGCCACCGTCAGCGCGCGCCACTCGACCACGGCCGGATGCCCCGGCGGCAACGCGGCGTCGGCCAGCCTGGGGTCGCGCAACCGCAGCACATCGAGATCGAGGAACAAGCCGCCATTGCGATACTCCGGCAGCCCGGTCAGCGCGTCGAGCCCGGCGACCGCGACGCCCGCGTCCTCGAACACCTCGATCAACGAGTAGGTGAGCCACTGCGAAAGCTTGTGGAACGGCACCAGCCCGGCGCTGGCCGCCGGCACCCCGGCCTCGAGCGGCAGGCCCGGATAGCGCCAGACATCCCCCAAGCTGCGCCCGGCGAGCACGATCCGCGCCGGCCAGACCGGGCCAAGGCCGTCCAGCACCGCCGCGAGGATATCCTGCGCAGCCACCGTGGCGCGGTGTCCTGCGATGAAGTCAAAAAGCCCGCCGACCCGTGGGTCATCCCGCCCAAACAGGTCCGGCCGGGCCAGCAACGCCGCACCCAAGCCGCGCAGCAACGCGGCCCGCCCCTCCAGCCCCGGCATCGGGTTGCCGTCGTTCACGCCGAACGCCCGCGCCAAAGCAGCCGCATCGATGCGCGCCAGCCCGGCGGCATCCGCGCGCATCCCGCCATCGCCCGCGAACAGCCCCGCCTGAAACGCATGCAGGCTCGCGACTGCCAGCCCCTCCGAACGGGTTAAGACCATGCCAGTCCCGGGCTCGACGTAACGCCAATCCGGCCCGGCGCCGGCGTCGAGCAGCACGCTCACGACACAGAGCTCGACCCGCGCGCGCGCGGCCTCATCGGCGCCCAGCCCAGCGAGCGCTATGCCCAGCGGCCTCCAGCGGTCCACGCCGCCCGCCGAAAAGTGCCGCCAGCGGGCATGGTGCGGGATGCCGAGATCTGGATAGGCCCGGCGCACGGCCGCGGCGACATACGCTGCTGCGTCGTCCAGGCGTGCAACGTCGACGGTGAAGTGCGCGAGCCGCCCCGCCTCAGCCAGCGCCAACATCGCATGGGCACGGCTGCGCACGGCGTCCGCGGTGCACAGCCAAGCGGCTGCGTCCGTCTCACTCATCCAGCCCGCGGCCCTTGGCCTCGTGCAGGACCTCCGGCGTCGGCACGGCGTCGGTGTAGTAGCCCGCGGCCTTTTTCGCATCCATCTCGACGCTGGCGTCAGCCGGGATCAGCCCATCGGGAATCGCCACGCGCTCGACCACGGCGATCCCGCTGGCGACGATCGGTGCGTACTTCATGTTGCTCATCGACACCAGCCGGTCGATCCGGGTGATGCCAAGCCAGTGCAGCACGTCCGGCATCAGTTCCTGGAACCGCATGTCCTGCACGCCGGCGACGCACTCCGTGCGCTGGAAATAGGCGTCGGCGCGGTCGCCGCCCTCCTGCCGCTTGCGGGCGTTGTAAACCAGGAACTTCGTCACTTCGCCCAGCGCTCGGCCCTCCTTCCGGTTATACACGACGACCCCGACCCCGCCCGATTGCGCCGTCTCGATGCAGACCTCGATACCGTGCGCGAGATACGGGCGGCAGGTGCAGATGTCGGAGCCGAACACGTCGGAGCCGTTGCACTCGTCGTGGACGCGGCAGGCGATGCGGGTCTCGGCGCGGCCAAGCCCGGCCGGATCGCCGAACAGATAGACCGTCATGCCGCCGATCGGGGGCAGGAAGACGTCGAGGTCGGGCCGAGTCACCAGTTCGGGGAACATCCCGCCGGTCTGCTCGAACAGGCCGCGGCGCAGGTCGCTGACCGAGATGCCGAAGCGGCGGGCGACGCCGGGCAGGTGCCATACCGGCTCGATCGCGATCTTGGTGACGCGCGCGTTGCCGGCAGCGTCGAGCACGATGCCGTCAGGGCGCAGCCGTCCAGCGCGCACGGCCTCCGCAATCTCAGGCATGTTGATGTGGGCGCGGGTGACGGCGATCGACGGACGCACGTCGACCCCGGCGGCGATGCGGTCGGCAAAAAGCTCGGTGCTCAAGTGCCCCCACGGGTCGAGCGAGACGATGGCGTCCGGGCTGGACCACTGCGGGAACGGCCCGATGCGCACCGCCGGGCTGGTGTTGGTGAGGTCCGGACGATGATCGCCCGCAAGCTGCCCGGCCGCGACGGCGAGCGCCCGATACACCGAATAGGCGCCGGAATGCGTGCCAATGGCGTTGCGGTTCGGCCCGGCATTGACCGTGGCCACGATGGCGCCGCGCGCTTGGCCTTCGGCGCTGCCCCAGGCGATGCGCCTGTCGCCCGCCCCCGCGTTGCCGGGATGCGAGGCGAGCACGATGGACCGGGGCACGGGCCGTTTTTCGTTCGTCCGCGGCGGCGGTTCGGTCCAGTCGATGGCAGGCTCCTGCAGGATTTGGGCGGTGGGCGGGATGATCGGCGCAAACTAGGGCAAACTCGTGAGCGATTGGTTAAGCAAATTTGTAAGGACTTGGTTAAGCAGGTCAACGCCTCAAAGCCGCGCGGCGATAGGCTTGCAACCCGCGGCCCTCCTGCCCCGTTGGCAACGGAGATACGGAGGCGGGCATGTCTGATCTGGCCAACAAGATGTCCCTACCCGGCAGCCCCGGGCCGTACGGCTCTAGAATGGACGCCATGAGCGCCCTTTTGGCCCGCAATTGGTGGGCGATGGGACTGCGCGGCGTATTCGCAATCCTGTTTGGCCTAGCGGCATTGTTCCTGCCGTTGGCCACGATCGCGTCGCTCGTGTTCCTGTTCGCAATCTACATGCTGGTGGACGGCGTGTCCGCCATTGTCGCCGGCGTGCGCGCGGCGGCGCACCATGAGCGCTGGGGCTTGCTGATCCTCGAAGGCATCGTTGACTTGGTGGCTGGTGCGGCCGCCCTTGCGCTGCCCGGCTTGACGGTGCTCGTCGTCGTCACCCTGCTGGGCATTTGGTCGGTCGTGACCGGCGCCCTGCTGCTCGGGGCTGCGTTCCGGCTGCACGGCGGGCATGGACGCTGGCTGCTGGCGCTCGCGGGCGTGGTTTCCATCGTGTGGGGCATACTGCTTTGGCTGGCGCCAATCGCCGGCGCGCTGGTGCTGACCTGGTGGCTCGGCGGCTATGCGCTGGTGTTCGGCGTGCTGATGCTTGTGTTCGCTTTCCGGCTGCGCGGGCGTCGCGGCGGCGCTTTCCCGGCGGGAAGCGCGACCCTTTGAAGGCCATGGCTCCGCGGCCATCCTACTCGCGGAACATGCGCTCGTTCAGCAGATAGCGCAGGCCGCGGCTCCAGGATTCGTCGGTGTTGCCGCGGATGTCGACGCTGTCGGCGTGCAGCGTTTTCCCGGTCGCGACGTCCTCCACGACCAAGTTCACATTCAGGATCAGGTTGCTCACCTTTTGCACCCAGCCATAGGCGGCCTGCTGGGCGCCGAGCTGCCGCGCCAGGTCCAATTCGCAGCCGTTGCAGCCGCGGATGCTGTCGACCCGCGCTAGCTTATCGCGCACCGGGGCCACGTCGACCACGGTAAAACGGCGGCCCAGCTCCTGCTTGAGTTGCTGGTCAAGCCGTTGCAAACGCGCCATTTCCTCCGGCGTGGACGCGGCGAGCGAGGTATTGTTCAGCGCAAAATCGAACACGGCGATTTCAGGCAATCCTTGTGCGGCAGCCGGCGCGGCCAGCGCAGCGAGCAGAGTGGCCGTCAGCAAGAACCTCATTGCGTTGCATCCCAATCCTAGGTTTGTGAGGGTAACTGGCAGGTCCGGCGTTTACAACCGAGACGCCCACGACCGCGGACCGGCAAATCCGGCTTACTAGACGCGGTCTGCCACGATGCAATTTTTTTGCGGAACCGTACAGAAAACCCCTTGGCGACCCGCGCGTTTCGGGTAAAGTTTCAGCGAGTGATGTAAGGGCCTCTTAGCTTTCTTTTAGCTGTGATTACCTCCGCATTACTTGGGCAGGGATTCTAAAAAAGACGGTAAACGGCCACGCAAAGCCAGAGGTGCGCCCAGCGCCCGGCAATGCGCGCCCGCGACGTGCATCGAACTTTTTCCTTAACGGGGTGTCATGCAGGACATCGTAGTAGTCGGTGCGGGCTTGAGTGGATCGCTGGCGGCGATAATGCTCAATCAACGCGGATTTAACGTGACGGTCATTGACCGTTATGCAGTCTATCCCGCCGAGTTCCGCGCCGAACAGCTTGTTGGAAGTCAAATCGACTTTTTCAACAATATCGGTTCAGCAGCTAATTTAATCTCAGAAGCCAAAATTGTGTCCCGGGCGCGCAATTTTAGCCTGGGCAAGCAACTCTCGTCGGTTTTTGCACCGCATTACGGGATGCCCTACCACGATATCGTGCAGTCCATCCGCAGCAGCATCCCAGAGGGGGTGCGGTTCATCGTCGGGCGCGTCAGCGAAATCGAGAGTGGTCCGGTCTCGACCGTGCACCTCGACGACGGCCAAACCGTCCAGGCCAAGCTGGTGGTGATGGCGACCGGGCTGAACACGAAGCTCGGCAGGAAGCTTGGCATCGATTACGCTGTCATCAGCGAAAAGCATTCGGTCGCGGTCGGGTTCGATATCCGCTCGGCCAAGTGCGTCCCCAACGACACGGCGGTGCTGGTGTATTATGGCAATGACCTTCAGGACGGCATCGACTACCTAACGATTTTCCCGTGCAAGGATGTCCTGCGCGGCAACCTGTTTCTCTATTGCGCTCCGGACGACCCCTGGTTGCGCCGGCTCCGCCAAATGCCGCGCGAGACGTTGCTGGAGGCGCTGCCCGCCTTGGCCGACGAACTCGGGGAGTTCACGGTCGAGCACCTGCAATGCCGCACCATCGACGTCGCTGTGGCGAAGAACGTGCAGCGGGATGGGATCGTCCTCATCGGCGACGCCTTCCAGACCTCCTGCCCGGCCGCTGGAACCGGGATCAGCCGGCTGCTGGTCGATGTCGAGCGCCTGACCATTCACGCCGCCAAATGGCTTGCGGCCAACGACACCTCGGCGGTGTCGCTGCAAAGCTTCTACATCGACCCGGCGAAGCGCCGCAGCGACCGTGCCGCGATACGCACTGCGCGGTTCCGCCGGGCCATTTCGATGGACGCGTCGCCGTTCTGGGCGTTCCAGCGCCAAAACGTCAAGGCGAGGCGCTTCGTCAAGCACGTCCTGCACGCAATGCGCGGCATGATGGCCCGCCCGGCCCAACCCATCCCGCAACGCCCCACCGAGGATCGCGGCATGGCGCCTGAAGCCTGGCTGTCTTGGAGCCGTCATGCGGCTTCGGCGGCAGTCGCTCCGGTGCTCACGGCCCCCGATGGGGCGAGCGGCGCAAGTTAGGACAGCAGCCGCTCAAACCGGCAACCATCTAGGCCCGTCCGCGCCCGCTGCGCGCGGGGCGGGCCAGGTGTTCGATGAAATTACGCAGTTCGGCTTGGCGCAGCACCGGGTCAGTGACCTGCTGGTCGAGGCCGAGTTGCCACGCAAGGTCGCGCCGTGCCGGATCGCGGTCCAGCGCCTCGACCAGCCCGGCATAATCCTCCACGGCCGCTTCATCGCGGGCGAGCCCCTGCTCGATCAGGTCGTCTGCCTGCCGCCGTATCGCCCCGGCGATCTCGTCCAACGGCAGCTCCGGATGATACTGCACGCCCCAAAACACGCCGCCGTCATGCCGGATTTCGGCCGCCTGCACCCGGGTCACGCCGTTGGTCGCCAACAGCGTCGCGTCGCCGGGCAAACGCTCGACCTCGTCGGAGTGGATCGACAATGCGTCGTAGGCCGCAGGCCGTCCGGCGAGCAGCTTGTGGCACAGCCCGGCTGCGGTCGGCGTGATGCGGCGCGCGAATGCGGCCTCGTGCCCGCGCCGGTTCTCGCGCACCGCGCCGCCCGCCGCGACGGCCGCCACCTGCAGCCCGGCGCATGAACCGAATGACGGCGTGCCGGATGCGAACACGGCCCGCATGAAGCCAAGCTGGCGGCGGACCTCCGGCGTGTCCTGGTAAAGGTGCAGCGGCGAGCCGGTCAGGAACACCGCGTCATATGCTTGCAGCCCGGCCCGGTCCGGCAGTTCGGCGCCCTCCTCGGCCGGACGGATCAATCCGCATACGGCGCTGTGCTCAATGGCGCGCAGGGTATCCATATAGGTTTCGCCGCTGCTGCGGCCGACACTGGCCCGGCGGCGCTCGCGCGCGTCCGGGGACTCGCTCTCGGCGATGAGGAAATGCATGGGGGATGTCATGAGGCTCCAGAAATGGGATCGCTTCAGATTACGGCCAGATGGCCATGCCCGATGCAAAGGCCGGACATGATGCGCCCTGCCGCAACCCTGCCCCGCGCCTTCTTCCAACGGCCCGTCGCCGAAGTCGCCCATGACCTGATCGGCGCCACGCTGCTGGTCGATGGCGTCGGCGGCATCGTGGTCGAGACCGAGGCCTACGACCGCGGCGACCCGGCCTCGCACAGCTTCCGCGGACGGACCGCGCGCAACGCGGCCATGTTTGGGCCCGCCGGCCACGCCTATGTCTATCGTTCCTACGGCATCCACTGGTGCCTGAACTTCGTCTGCGGCGCCGAGGCCTCGGGCAGCGCCGTGCTGATCCGGGCGTTGCAGCCGCTGGCGGGCCTGGACATCATGCGCGGACGCCGGGGAGCGTCCGGCCCCCTAATGCTATGTAGCGGCCCTGGACGGCTGTGCCAGGCGTTGGGCATAACGGGCGCGCTGGACGGACGGCCACTCGACGCGCCGCCATTCGCGATCGATGGCCGGACGGAACCGCTGCCGGTCGCGGCAGGACGCCGTATCGGCATCACGCGAGGGACCGGGACGCCCTGGCGGTTCGGCCTGTCCGGCTCCGCATTCCTGAGCCGGCCCATGCGCGCATAGCCGCAATCGTTGCGCTTTGGGGCTGTTTGTGGCACGTTGGGCGCTGCCGCCCGGAAAACCCGTGGAGAGCCGACGTGCGCGTCCTGTTCCTGCACCAGAACGCGCCGGGCCAGTTCCGGCACCTGGCGCCTTATCTCGGCAACGATCCGGCGAACGAGGTGGTGTTCCTCGGGGAGCGCAGCAATGCCGTGCCCGGACGGGTGCGCTGGCTGCGCTACCCAGCGCCGGAACCCTCCGGCCCCGCCACCCACCATTACCTGCATCGCATGGAGGCCAACGTGCGCCGGGGCCAGGCGGTGGCGCGGGCGTGCCTGGGCCTGCAAAGCGAGGGGTTCGAGCCCGATGTGGTGGTCGCCCACGCCGGCTGGGGCGAGACCATGTTCCTGCGCGATACGATGCCCCGCGCCGCCATCGTCTCGTATTGCGAGATGTTCTACCGCAGCGAGGGGCAGGACACCGGCTATATCCCCGAGACGACGCTCGACCTGGACGGGCGGTGCCGCCTGCGCGCCTGGAACGCCGACCTGCTGACCGCGCTCGACACCATGGACCGCGGCATCTCGCCGACCGTGTGGCAACGGGCGCAACACCCTGCGTGCTATCAGCCGCGCATCGCCGTGGTGCATGACGGGGTCGACACCAATGAGGCCGCGCCGGACCGGCAGGCGCGGTTCACGCTGCCGGATGGGCGCACGCTGACGCCGGGGGACGAGGCCGTGACGTTTGTCGCCCGCCATCTGGAGCCGGTGCGCGGGTTCGTCTCCCTGATGCGCGCCCTGCCCGCCCTGCTGCGCCGCCGGCCCAATGCGCAGGTCGTGATCTGCGGCGAGGACGGCGTGAGCTATGGCCGGCCGCCGCCGGACGACGCGAATTGGCGCGAGGCCATGCTGCGGGAGGCGCCCGTCGATCCGGCCCGCGTGCACTTCACCGGACGCCTCGCCCGGCGGGAATACCTGGCGCTGCTGCAGGTGTCCGCCTTGCATCTATATCTGACGGTGCCGTTCGTCCTGTCGTGGTCGTGCATCGAGGCGCTGGCGTCCGGGTGCCTGCTGCTGGGCTCGGACGTGGCGCCGGTGCGCGAGGTGCTGCAGGACGGGGTGAACGGCTTCCTGGTGGACGGGCGCGACCCGGATGCGATCGCGAGCCGGGCCGCGGACCTGCTGGCGCGCCGGACCTCCCTGGGTCCCGTGCGGGACCGCGCCCGGGCGACCGCGCAACAGCGTTTCGACCTGCGCCAGTGCCTGGAACAGCAGTCGCGCATCGTGCGGGAGGTTGCGTCATGAAAATGCTGCTGGTGATCGGGGCGTTGCTGCTGGGGCCGGCCGCGCTGCACGCCCAGCCCGGCCCGGCGCTGCGGCTTGTCATCACCGGGCCGCCCATCGCTGCGATCGCCGGGGCGCGGCGGGTCTGCGATGCGGACGACATTCCCGACTCGCCGGCCCGGGCCATCCACCTCGCGGACGGCCAAACCCAGCTCTATGCGACGCATTTCCGCAACCGCGTCGACAGCGGCCCGGACCTGCTGCACGTCGTCCATCGCTGCCCGGTGCTGATGGCCGGGGCCAATAACGACGACCCCGCCGCCTATGACGACCGTGCCTGGATCGCCAGTCCGTGGACGCCGGACGGACGGACCATCCTGGCCGTGGTGCACAACGAGTTCCAAGGCCAGCGCCGCCCGGCCCTGTGCCCGAGCCTGCGCTACATGGACTGCTGGTACAACGCCCTGACCGCGGCGGTTTCGCGCGACGGCGGCCACACGTTCCAGCGCGCGCCGGGGCGGGCGCTGGTGGCCGCGCTGCCCTACCGCTTTGACGAGCTCGAGCGCGGCCATCATGGCTATTTCAACCCAAGCAACATCGTGACCTCGGCGGGCGCGCAATACATGATCGCCTTCGCGACCAAGGCCGCGGCGCAGCGCGAGGGCAATTGCCTGTTGCGCACCACGGCGATCGCCAAGCCGGAGGACTGGCGCGGCTGGAACGGGTCGGCATTCGAGGCCGTGTTCATCGACCCCTACACGCAGCCGGCAGCGCCCGAGCCGCACGTCTGCGCGCCCGTGGGCCAAGGCGGGCTGCGCTGGCCGGTGACCAGCCTGGTGCGGCACGCGCCCACGGGCCTGTTCATCGCGATGATGCAGGATGGCGGTCGCGACAGTGGCGTTTATTATTCCACCAGCCCGGACCTACTGCAGTGGTCGAGCCCGGCCCTGTTGATGCCGGCGATTGGATTGGGCGCGTGGACCTGCGCCGACCCGGCGCCGATCGCCTATCCGTCATTGCTGGACCCAGCCTCCAAGGACCGCAACTTCGAGACTGTGGGCGCCACGGCGGTGCTGTACGCCACCCGGTTCAACGTCAAGGACTGCCGGACCGGCATGGACCGGGAGCTGATCCGCTGGGATGTGGGTATCTCTGCGCCGTAGGAGTGCGCTGGCCGGCTGGTGTCCCGATTAGACCCTTTCTGCCGGACGGCCTGCAGCCCCTTGTCCTATTTGTTAACGTGATCGCGGCAACCAGCCCATACGCCAAGTGGGATACCCCGCCATCCCAAGGGCCGCCCTGTCCACTGCATTTACAGGATGAATGTTATATCATAACACTGCATAATGCGCCCGATCATCGCCGTCCTGTTGCTGCTCTGCTTCCCGGCCTGGGCGGAAACCTCGTTGCATATCGTCGCGGCCGAGACCGTTTACGGCGATGTGGCCGGGCAGCTCGCCGGGCCGCACGCCGTGGTCACCAGCATCATGAGCGACCCAGCGCAGGACCCGCATCTGTTCGAGGCCAGCCCCTCGGTGGCGCGGCAGATCGCGGACGCGGCCATCGTGGTGCTGAACGGCGCGGATTACGATCCCTGGATGCGGCGCCTGCTGGCCGGCGCCCCCAAGGCGGCGCGCCAGGTCGTGGACGCGGGCCAACTGAGCGGGCATCCGCCCGGCTCCAACCCGCATCTATGGTTTGACCCGGCGGTCATGCCCGTCGTCGCCCGTGCCCTGGCCAAGTCGCTCACGCAGGCCGACGCGGCTGACGGCGCCGATTACGAGGCGAAGCTGCAAACCTTCCTGGCCTCGCTCGCGCCCATCGACGCGCGCATCGCGGCGTTGCGGAGCCGGTACGCCGGCGTGCCGGTGACGGCCACGGAGCCGGTGTTCGGGTTGATGGCGTCCGCCCTCGGCCTGGTCATGCGCAACGAGCGGTTCCAGGTTGCGGTGATGAACGACGCGGAGCCCCGCGTGTCCGATACAGCCGCATTCGAGGCCGACCTCCGGCAGCATCGCGTGCGGGCGCTATTCTACAACAGCCAGGCCAGCGGAAGCGCCGCCCGCCGCATGCTGGCGGTGGCCCGCGCCAACAAGGTGCCGGTCATCGGCGTAGCCGAGACCAAGCCGTCCGGACTAACCTACCAGGCGTGGATGCTGGCCCAGCTCGATGCACTGGAGCAGGTGCTGGGCTCGCCTTGAGCGCTGTCGAGCTCGACACCTTAACGATCGGCATCGGCGGCCGGGTCATCCTGCGCGAGGTGACGCTCGCGATCGGGTCCGGTGAGTTCGTGGGCGTGCTGGGTCCAAACGGCGCCGGCAAGACCACGCTGTTCCGCGCCCTGTTGGGATTGGTGAAGCCCAGCTCCGGCACCCTTTGCATGCTCGGCCATCCGGCGGCGCACGGCGCACCCGGGGCGCGGGGCGCGCCCGAGATCGGTTACATGCCGCAGGCCCGCAGCACGCCGGGTGGAATGCGGCTGAATGGCCAGGCGTTCCTGGCCAGCGCCATCCACGGCGAGCGCTGGGGCCTGCCCCACTTGGATGCAGCCGGGCGGGCGGAGATCGCGCGCGCGCTGGACCTGGTCGGCGCGGCCGGCCTCGCCAACCGTCCGCTGCGGACGCTGTCCGGCGGCGAGCGGCAACTGCTGCTGCTGGCGCAGGCCCTGCTGGGCCAGCCGCGCCTGCTGCTGCTCGACGAGCCGCTGCTGAACCTCGATCCCCGGCGGCAGCACGCCATCGTGGCGCTGGTCCGCCGGCTGGTGCGGGAACTCGGCATGACCGTGCTGTTCAGCGCGCACGAGCTGAACCCGCTGCTGGGCGCCATCGACCGCGTGCTCTACCTCGGCGGCGGCCACGCGGCGATCGGCACGGTGGACGAGGTGATCACCGGCCCCGTGCTGTCCCGGCTGTATGGCGCCGACATCGAGGTGATCCGGGCGGGCGGGCGCGTGTTCGTCATGTCCGGCGGGCACGAGGTCGAGCGCGCCCATGCCTGCGCGGACGGCCTGCATGCTTGAGTATGATTTCATGGTCAACGCGGCCTTGGCCGGGACGATCGTCGCCGTGGTTGCCGGCGTGGTGGGATATGTGCTGGTGCTGCGCGGCCAGACCTTCGCCGGGCACGCGCTGTCGCATGTGGGCTTCACCGGCGCGACCGGCGCGCTGCTGGTCGGCGCCTCGCCGCTATGGGGCATGGTGGGGGTCACGGTGCTGGCCGGGGTCGGCATGGGCCTTTTGGGCGAGCGCGCGGAAGGCCGGGACGTGGCGATCGGCATGGTGCTGTCGCTGTCGCTCGGCGCCGGGCTGCTGTTCCTGCATTTCTTCACGGCCTACGCCGCGCAGGCGACGGCGCTGCTGTTCGGCAGCATCCTGGGCGTGGACGCCGGCACGATCTGGACCCTGCTGGGCCTCGGCATCGTGAGCCTGACGGCGCTGGCCGCCATCGCCCGTCCGCTGTTGTTCGCCAGCCTGCAGCCCGAGTTGGCGGAGGCGCGCGGCGTGCCGATGCGGCTGGTTTCGGCGCTGTTCCTGGCGGTGGTGGCGTTGGCGACCGCGCTGTGCGTGCAGGTGGTGGGCGTGCTGCTGGTGTTCACCCTGCTCGTTGCCCCGGCTGCCGCCGCGCATCGCCTGGCCGGCGGGCTGGGCCGCGGGGTGGCGCTGTCGGCAGCCTTGGCGGTGGCGCAGACCTGGGCCGGGCTGGCGCTGGCCTATGTCACCGACTGGCCGGTCAGCGTCTGGATCACGGCGCTGGGCGGCGCGGCGTACTTGCTGGCATGCATGGTCACGCCAGAGCTCACGCCCGAACTCACGGCAACAGCCCGCCCTCCCGGAAGCTGAACCAGCGTCCGTTGCCGATGATGTAGTGGTCGCGGATGGCGATCGACAACGCCTCCGCCGCCTCGCTGATCTGCCGCGTCATGTCGATGTCGTCGCGGGACGGGGCCGGGTCGCCGCTCGGATGGTTATGCACCAGCACCAGCGACGACGCCCCAAGCTCCAGCGCGCGCCGCACGACCTCGCGGGGATAGACCGGAGTGTGATTGACGGTGCCGGTCCCCTGCACCTCGTCGGCCCGCAACATGCCGCGCTCGTCGAGGAACAGAATGCGGAACTGCTCGATGCGCTCACGGGCGAGCACGGCGGACAAATAGGCCACGAGGCGCTCGCTGTTCTCCAGCAGCGGCTGCCCGGTCACGCCTGCGCGGGCCAGCCGGATCGCGGCGGCATGGATCAGCTTGATGGCGGCGATGCCGTGGGTGCCGAGGCCGGGCACCCGGCGCAATTCGCTTTCCGGTGCTGCAAGGATGGCGGCGAAGCTGCCGAAGCGCTGCATGGCGGCGGTTGCGGTGCTGCGCCCGTCGCTGGGGAGCACGAAGCCCAGCAGCCGCGCGACGATGGTGATGCCGTCTTCCATATCGGGCGGCTCGGGAGTGATGGGCTTGGGGGCTGCCCGGGGGGGTTTGCTGACGGCGGGTTTGCTGGCGGTGGCCTGGATGGCGGATGATTGGCTGACCAGCAGCGCGAGCGCCGCCAGCTTGTCCAGCGCGTCGAATGGGGCAGCCGTCGCCTCGGCAAAACCAGCGCGGCGTCCCGGCTGGATCAGGGCGGAGCCATAGTCGAGCCTGCGCCGTTGGGCCAGCGTCTCCTCGAACGTCGCCTCTCGCTTCGGCGGCGGGATGCCGTCCGCCGCGGGGCCAAGCGCCGCAACAGCCTGCAATGCCGTCGCCTCGACCTGCAGGCGCAGGCCTTGCCAGACGTCTCCGGCCTGCTTGTCGTTGGTTCCGGCCGGGAACACCTGCGCCGCCGCCGGCGCCGCTTGGGGGTGAAACTGGACGCTGATCCAGCCCGCCCCCGGCAGCGCGCCGACCGCCGCGATGGCCGCATCGACCGCGGCACCGCGGCCCACGCCGGACGGCAGGCGGTCGAGGCTCAGGTCGATGATGGCGTCGAACGCCGGCGTAGTTGCGGCGTCCGGCGCCTGGACAACAGCGCCGCCAATCCACCGCCGCCAGCCCATTCAGTGCAGCGCCCGTTGTTGCCGCAGGCTGATCCAGTCGCCGCCGCCGATCACCACCAAATCGTGCACGAGGACCGAGAGCCCAGCGCCGGCCTGTTCCAGACGCGCATGCAGCGCCCGGTCCGCGCCGGTCAGCTCGGGCTGCGCCTCCGCCTGGTTGCGCAGCAGGATGACCGCCGTCGCGTGCCGCTCCAGGGCGTAGCGCAGCATCTCGCGCCCCAACGTTGCCGCGTCGATATCGGGCTGCCAACGGTGCTCGGCGAGCAGTTGGTTGCGGTTGTTGAGCAACAGCGCGCCAAAGGCCGCCGGCTGGTGCACGCGGGCGGGCAGGTTCAAATAGCGCTCCAGCGCGGTCCAGTTCCCCAGCATGACGCGCTCGCCGCTTTCGGCGCGGGAAAGCTGCGCCGCCGCCTCCGCGACCAGGTCGAACGCCTCGATGGCCCGCTGTTCCAACCCCGCCGCCCGCAACGGCCGGTGCCCGGCGGTGAGCGCTGCTGCGAGGCTGCCGAACCGGTTGATCAGCCCCTTGGCCTGCGGCTTGGTGTCGCGTCGTGGGATGCCGAGGAACAGCAGCATCTCGAGAATCTCGTAATCCGCCAGCGCTGCCGGGCCAGCCAGCAGCCGGTCGCGCATCCGCGACCTATGCCCGGCGGGTCCGGTGCTTTGGAAGGGGATGCTCTCGCCCGATGTGTCCAACTGGATGCCGCCTAGCGTTCTGCCCGCGCAACATCATACCGTCATGCGGCTGGCCACCGCCACATGTTGCGTGCCCAGAATTGTTAGTGCGCGGCCGACCCGGCGCAGGCGGCGCAGGTGCCCTCGATCTCGATGGTCGCGTGCGCCGGCGTGAAGCCCTTGGCGGCGGCGGCCAGGCCGACCGCATCGGTGACGGCGTGGTCGCCGACCTCGTCCACCGCGCCGCAGCTGTTGCAAATCAGGAACTGCGCCGCGTGCGCGTGGGACGCGCCCTCGTCGCAGCCGACAAAAGCGTTCAGCCGCTCCACCCGGTGGATAAGTCCCTGATGCAGCAGAAAATCGAGTGCGCGATAGACCGTGGGCGGCGCAGCGTTCCAGCGCGTGCCCCGCAACCGTTCCAGCAGGCCATACGCGGTCGTCGGCCCGTCCGCCGCCAGCACCAGGCCCAGCACATGCCGGCGCAGGTCGGTGAACCGCACGCCACCTCGCTGGCAAGCGGCCGCCGCGGCATCGAGCCGGTGCGCGACATCAGCGTTGTCCTTCAAGCTGGCCCTTCCTGCGACGGCTGCATCAGGAATTCATATGGCGCGCCATCCGCTCCCCCGCCATCCCTCCGTGCCCATCCCTTCGTGCAACCGCCCGCGCGGTAGGCACGGCCGGGGGCGCGCATGCTATAGGCGCTGCCCATGATGACATGCGCCATTTCCCCACGCCATGAACGCGCCGCCGCGCCGCCGGAGCGCGCATGAAGTGGGGCGCGGCGCTCGGCACCCTCGCTGGCGTGGCGCTCGCCGCCTGGCTGCTGGCGAGCTATGGCGTGCGGCAGGTGGCGGACCTGCTCGCCCACGCCGGCTGGGGCATCGTCGCCGTCATCCTGTTCCATTGGACGCAGATCCTGTTCTCGGCGCTTGCCTGGCGCGCCGTGGTCCAGCCGCTGCAGCCGCAGCCCTCGCTCGGTGAGTTCGTGATCCTCCGCTGGATCAGGGAAGGCGTGAACGCCCTGCTGCCGGTGGCGCATCTCGGCGGCGGAATCGTGGCCGCCCGATTGTTGCGCCGGCGCGGCTTCCGCCTGACTTCCACGGTCGCCGGGTCGGTCGCGGACATCACGATGGAGGTGGTGACCCAAATCCTGTTCACTCTGATCGGCCTGGGCCTGCTGGTGCTGCTCGTGGGCGAGAGCGGCGTTTCCGCCTACGTGCTCGGCGGCTGCGCCTTGGCGCTGCTGGGCGCGGCGGCGCTGCTGGCCGGGCAGTGGTTCGGCATGGCGCGCTTGCTCGAAGGTGCGATGCTGCGGCTCTCCCGGCGTTTCGGCTGGACCTCCCCCAATGAGCTTGCCGGCCTGGACGCCAGCGTCCGCGCGCTGTATCGCGCTCCAGGGCCTCTCGCGCTGGCATGCTTCGATCATAGCGTGTCCTGGTTGCTGGGCGGAGCCGAGGTCTGCCTGGCATTGCACCTGCTGGGCCAAAACGTGGGATTTGCAGAGGGAATGGCCATCGAAAGCTTGGGACAGGCGCTGCGGTCCGCGGGCTTCGCAGTGCCCGGCGCGATCGGCGTCGCCGAGGGCGGATTCGTCCTCGTCTGCCACCTGTTCGGCGTGGCGCCCGAGGTCGCGCTCGCGCTCAGCCTGATAAAACGGTTGCGGGAGGTCGCTTTGGGCGTTCCGGCCCTGGTCGCCTGGCATGTGCTGGAGCGCCGCCCGGCCCGCAGCCTGCAGACGCCGGCTTGAACCCGGTGCTCCCCGCGCCTCCGCTCGCCCGGCGCCTGGCCGTGTCGGACCTGCTGGCCAGGTGGATCGGGTTCTGCGTGCGCCAGGCCCGGCCCGTGCTGCTGGCCGCACTATTTTTGGCCATCGGCTGCATCTGGCTGGCGCATGCCCGGCTGGGGGTCACGACCGACACGTCCGGCCTGTTTTCCGCCAGCCTGCCGTGGCGGCAGCATGGGATGGAGATGCAGCGCGCCTTTCCGCAGAACGAGAACCTGCTGGTCGCCGTGGTGGACGGCGTGACGCCCGAGGAAGCCGAAGCCACCGCCGCGGCACTCGCCGCCGCGCTCAAGCCCGACACGGCGCATTTCATCGATGTGCGCCGGCCCGACGCCTCGCCGTATTTGGAGCGCAATGCGCTGATGTTCCTGGACGTGCCGCAGCTCTCGGCGTTGCTGGACCAGACCATCGACTCGCAGCCGTTCCTGGGACAGCTCGCCGCCGATCCCAGCCTGCGCGGCCTGCTCGGTGCGCTGTCGCTGATTTCTGAGGGCGTGAAGGTCGGCCAGGCCAACCTCCAGCCGTTCGAACCCGCGCTCAAGGGCTTCAACACGGCGTTGGCGCAGGCGGCGGCGGGCTCCCCGCAGCCACTGTCGTGGGAGCGGCTGCTCGCCGGATCGGTCGCCGACCTGGCCGGGCAATACCACTTCGTGCTCACGCAGCCGCGTCTCGATTATGGGGCGCTGCAGCCCGGCGCCGCCGCCACCGAAGTGATCCGCAATGCCGCCGCCAAGCTCGAATACGTGCAGCGCGGCCGTGCCCATGTGCGCCTCACCGGGTCCGTGGCGCTGGAGGACGAGGAATTCGCGACCGTCGCCGAGGGCGCCGTCGCCGGGCTGCTGGGCAGCATGGCGCTCGTTGCCGTCCTGTTATACCTGGCGTTGCGGAGCTGGCGGCTGATCGTGCCGGTGCTGCTGTGCCTGGTGCTGGGCTTGCTGCTGACGACGGGGTTCGCGGCGCTCGCGGTCGGCACGCTGAACCTGGTTTCGGTCGCCTTCGCAGTGCTGTTCGTCGGCATCGCCGTCGATTTCGGCATCCAGATCGCCGCGCGTTTCCGGGAGGAGCGCCTGCACAGCCCGGACATTGCCGGCGCGCTCGACCGCACCGCCCGCCGCGCCGGCCAACAGGTCCTGGTCGCGTCCTGCGCCAGCGCCGCCGGGTTCCTCGCCTTCACCCCCACGAGCTTCATCGGGGTGGCCCAGCTCGGCCTGATCGCCGGGGTCGGCATGCTGATCGCGTTCGCCTGCACCGTCACCGCGCTGCCGGCGCTGCTGGCGTTGTTCAAGCCGGGCGCGGGGGCCGAGGAGGTTGGCCTGGCGTGGCTCCGCCGGCTCGACTGGCCCCTCGCGCGCTTCCGCAAGCCGGTCCTGCTGAGCTTCGTCTGCATCGGCATCGCCGGCGCCGCGTCGTTGCCGCGGCTCGTGTTCGATGGCGATCCGCTGCACACCAAGGACCCCACGACCGAGGCGGTCCGCACGCTGCACGACCTCATGGAAGACCCGATCACCAATCCGTACACCATGGAGGCGCTGGTGGGATCGACGGTCGAGGCCGCCACGCTGGCGGACCGGCTGCGCGCCCTGCCGCTGGTGGCCGACGTGCTGACCTTGCGCAGCTTCGTGCCGGAGGACCAGGCCGCCAAGCTGCCGCTGCTCGCCGACGCCGCGGCGCTGCTGGGTCCGACGCTCGATGCGCATCCGACGGGTCCGCCGCCCGATGCGGCGGCGCTGCGGCAGGCGGCGCAGTCGGCGGCTGCGTCCCTGCAAGGCGTGCAGGACAAGCTGCCGGAAGGCAGCACGCTGACCGCGATCGCTGCCGACCTCGCGACCCTGGCCAAGACCTCCGACAGCAACCTGTTGGCCACCAACGCCGCCTTGACCCGGTTCCTGCCGGCGCAGCTCGGCCGGCTGCGGGTGGCGCTGTCGGCCACGGCGACGACCGAGGCGGACATCCCGCCCGAAATCGCTCGCGACTGGGTGCTGCCCGATGGCCGCGCCCGGGTGCAGGTGGTTCCAAAGCGCGACGCCATGGGCAGCGACGGCTTGCACCGTTTCGTCGACCAGGTGCACGAGGTCGCGCCGGACGCAGTGGGGGCCGCGGTCTCGATCACCGCCAGCGCCGACACCATCGTCGCGGCGTTCCGCGCGGCGGCGATCTGGGCGCTGATTGCGATCGCCGTCATCCTGGCCGTGGCGTTGCGCCGGGCGTTGGACGTGGCGCTGGTGCTGGCGCCGCTGTTGCTGTCGTCGATGCTGACGGTGGTTGCGGCGGTGCTGCTGCCGTTGCCACTGAATTTCGCCAACATCATCGCCCTGCCGCTGCTGCTGGGGGTGGGCGTGTCGTTCAACATCTACTTCGTCATGAACTGGCGCGCCGGACGCGACGGGCCACTGGGCTCGGCGACCGCGCGCGCGGTGCTGTTCTCCGCCCTGACGACCGCGACGGCCTTTGGCTCGCTTGCGCTGTCCCGCCACCCCGGCACCGCCAGCATGGGTGCATTGCTGCTGCTGAGCCTGGGTTGCACGTTGCTGACCACGCTGCTGTTCGTCCCGGCGCTGCTGGCGCAGGTGCGGCAGCCGCAATGAAGCCGCTTTGCTAAGCTCAACATGCCGCCGCAAGCAGCGGCGTCATGACCATCCAACCCTTCAACGTAAAGGAACCGCTCTATGTCCGCTCGCGAAACCCTCGATGCGATCAGCCCTGGCCAGAAAGCCAGCCAGCTCAGGGATCAATTGCAGGGTCTGCTGCCCGAAAGCCTGCAGCCCGGCAACGTCAAGGCAAGCGCCACGGCGATGGCCAACGAGGCCGGCGACGGGATGGGCAAGCTGCTCGACTACGTCCGCCTGGCCGCGGATTATTGGGAACCCGCCGCCGCTTTGCTGCAGCGCGTGCGTGGGCGCGCGTCCGAAGTGGTCGAGGAGGAGTACGCCCCGCCGGCTAAGCGGCGCTTTGGCGTGCATCCGCTCGTTGCGGTCGGGATCGCCGTCGGTCTCGGCCTGGCCGCCTACGGGGTGACCAGGCTCGCGCAGGACCTCAAACGGAATGCCTGACACCAGTGCGGTAAAAGCCGACGCGGAAGCCGCATCGATCCTGGCTTCTGGCCCGGCATCTGGCCCGGCTTCCGCCCCCGCTTCAGCAGCGACCGCGGACGCGTCCCGCGGCATGACGCTCTTTGTCCTGATCGTGGCCACCCTCTATTTCGGCAAGGAGGTGCTGGTTCCGATCACGCTCGCCTTGCTGTTGGCGTTCGTGCTCGCCCCCTTGGTGGCCCTGCTGCGCCGCCTCCGGCTGGGCCGGATCCCGGCGGTGCTGCTGGCCGTGATCGTCGCGGTCGGCCTGGTCCTGGCGCTCGGCAGCGTGATCGGCTCCCAAATCGCCGAACTCACCACCAGCCTGCCGCAATACGCTGCCACGGTCGAGCAGAAGGTCGACAACCTGCGCCAGGCCACCATCGGCCGGCTCTCGCGCCTGACCGACAAGATCGGCAACCATGCCCCGGCGCCGGCGGCCAACGCGCCCGCGTCGGCGCCGGGGCTGGCCTCGGCACCGAGCGCGCCGGCACCCAGTGCGGGGCCGGCCACCACGAATCCGCTCGACCTGGCCGAGCGCTATTTGTCGCCAATCCTCGCGCCGCTCGCGACCTTCGGCATCGTCTTCGTCGTGGCGATCTTTGCGCTGGTGCAGCAGGAGGACCTGCGCGACCGGATGATCCGCCTGCTCGGCTCCAACGACATGCACCGCACGACCGTCGCCATCGATGACGGCGGACGGCGGCTCAGCCGCTATTTCTTGTCCCAGCTCTGCGTCAACACCGGCTTCGGCGTCGTGATCGGCGCCGGGCTATACCTCATCGGGGTGCCGAGCCCGGTGCTCTGGGGCATCCTGTCGGCGCTGCTGCGTTTCGTGCCCTATGTCGGCTCGTTCATCGCCGTGCTGCTGCCGTTCGCGCTCGCCGCCGCCGTCGCCCCCGGCTGGTCGATGCCGCTCTGGACGCTCGGCCTGTATGCCGTGGCCGAGGGCGTGACCGGGCAGATCATCGAGCCGCTGGTGTATGGCCATAACACCGGGCTGTCGCCGTTCTCGGTGATCGTGGCGGCGATCTTCTGGTCGTGGCTCTGGGGGCCGATCGGGTTGATCCTGTCGACGCCGCTCACGCTTTGCCTGGTCACGCTGGGGCGTCACGTTGACCGGCTGGAGTTCCTGGACGTGCTGCTGGGCGACACCCCCGCGCTCACGCCGACGGAGGGCTTCTACCAGCGTATCCTGACCGGCGACGTCGACGAGATGCAAGATGAAGCCGAGCGGACGCTGAAGCATCGGTCGCTCTCGACCTATTACGACGAGGTCGCGTTGAAGGGCCTGCAGCTTGCCGCCAACGACAGCCGGCGCGGCGTGCTGAGCCATGGCCAGCTCGACCGCGTGAAGGACACGATCAAGGTCCTGGTCCAAGGGCTTGCCGTCCACGACGACGTGCAGCCAAAGCAGAAGCCGCGGCAGCCGGACGACAGCGCGCTTGCCCCCGCACCCGCGCGGCGCGCCCTGCCGAACAACCCGAGCCCGGATGGCGCGGCGCCCGCGACGGCGGACCTGCCGCCGGCGTGGCGGGGACGTGCGCCGGTGCTCTGCATCGCCGGGCGCGGCCCGCTGGACGAGGCGGCGTCGACGATGCTGGTCCAGCTCCTTGGCAAGCATGGCCTGGCCGCGCGCTTGGCGCCCTACGAGGCCGCATCCCGGGACCGGGTGGAGACGCTCGATGTGGAGGGGGTCGCGATGGTCTGCATCTCCTACCTCGACATCAGCGGCAGCCCGGCGCACCTGCGTTATTTGCTGCAACGGCTACGCCGCCGGTTGCCGCAGGGGACGCCGATCCTCGTCGGCCTTTGGCCTGCGGAGGACGCGGCCCTGACCGACAAGACGACGCAATCCGGGATAGGTGCTGATTATTTCGCAAGTTCGTTGCGCGACGCGGTCGATGATTGCCTGAAGGCGGCCCGGGCGGGGTAGCCTGCTATTTGGCCGATCTTGGCCTTTTTCTTGAAGAAACGGACGCCTCGCCCGGCGGCGCCGTCCGCAGCATGTCCGCGATCCCGTCCGCAAGCTGGCCGAGCGCCTTGCTCATAGCCGCGACCAGGTCCGCCGTGCTGGGGCTGGCGGGCTGCGCCACGATCCGGATGACGCGCGTTTCCGCCGATGCGCGCGCCCGGCCGCGAGACACCGCCACCTGCGCCAGCAGCACCGCTTGGCCGGATGCGTCGGCGTCGAAGCGCTGGACGTCCATCTCGATCGTCGCATCCGCCTCGGCCGTGATCGATCCAGCCGAGGTGAACACGCTCGTCCCAGGCAGCCGTGTGTTGAGATCCTCGGCCAGGATGCGCGCGATAAGGTCGCCGAACGGCTCCCCCCACCGTTCCGCACCATTCAGGCGCAGCGAGTAGGCGCTGTTGGCACGCACGATCTCCGACCGGTCGAGGTAGCCGGCCAAGCCAATGCGCCGCAGCTCAACCTGCCGGGGGCCGCCGGGCTTGGGCGCGCCCGGCACAGCAGCCAGCGTGTAGTACGCCGGATCCGGCGAGGTGCACGCCCCAACGACGCCGGCCAGCGCCAAGCCGAGCAGCCCACGGCGCGGAACTGCCAGCCCGGATGCTGTCACTGGCACCGTCACACGAACCGTCACTGGGAGGCCAAGCCGGCGCGGCCCCTCACCAAAGCCTCGGGATGGCGGTCGAGGAAGTCCGCCAGCAGCCGGATCGACCGCGCGGTATCGCCCACCTGGGTCATGGCCCGCTCCAACTCCCGCTGAAACTGCGAGTTGTTTCCATAGCTCGCGTCAAGCGAACCGAAGGCCCGCCCCGCCTTCGCCACCGCCTCTTGCAGCCCCGCGGTGATCTCGGGCAAGCGGCGCAAGGCAGGGGTCAGCCCCGCGTCGGTCCGCTTTACCAGGTCCTGCACGCTGGCCATCGCACCCGATGCCGACCGCAGCGCGCCGTTCAGGTTCTGCCCGATCTCGTCGAGCGGCAGGCGGCCCAGCTTGCCGGCAATGTCCTCCGCGGCAACCAGGATGTTGTTGAGGCCGCCGCTCCGGCTTGGCAGTATGACGTCGCTCCCGCGCACCTCCAGCTCAGCCGGGGCTGGGTCGGGCACGAAGTCGAGCGCCAGCACCATCTGCCCGGTCAAATAGCTCGCGGTCTGCAACTGCGCCCGCATGCCGCGGCGCACGAGGCGGCGCGCAACCTCCATGGGATTGCTTTTCGCCAGCGTGCTCGCGCTCAGGATACGCTCGGGCTGCACCTCAAGCCGCACCCGCACCCGCACGTCGCCATTGTTCGGGTTCAGCTCCAGGGCGACCTCCGTCACGGTGCCGACCTGGATGCCATAGAACTCGACCGGCGCGCCGCGTCCGAGGCCGCGCACCGAGCTTTCGAAGTAGGTGACGAACTCCTGTTTCGTCGCATAGCCGGACGCCTCCGCCTCGGCGAAGTTATTATAGAGCGGAAATTCGGTGCCGGCCTCGGAAGGCGGCGCGTCGGGTTGGTCCTTCGGCGAGTCGAACGCGACGCCGCCGGAGAGCAGGGCCTGAACGCTCGCGAGCTCGACATGCACGCCCTCGGCGCCGACCTGCACCGATACGCCGGACGCGTTCCAGAAATGCGTGCCCTTGCGGACGAAGTTGTCATAGGGCGCGCGAATGAAAATCTGCACCGTCACCGGCCCGGTTCCGTCGCCGATGTCGTAGCCCAGCACCTCGCCGACCGTGATGTCGCGGTAGAACACCGGGGCGCCTGGCCCCAATGAGCCGATCCGCTGCGCCTTGACGGCGAAGGTGCGTCCGGGCTCGCCGGTGCGGACGCCGGGCGGCTGTTCGAGCCCGGTGAACTCCGTCCGCCGCGCCCCATCGCGTCCGCCGGGGTCCATTTCGATGTAGCTGCCGGACACCAGCGTCTCGATCCCCGCCAAGCTTCCGGAACTGAGGCGCGGGCGCACCACCCAGAACCGCGCCATGTCGGTCAGATAGGGATCGGCCTCACGCCGCATGCGGACGGTGACGATGACATGCGACATGTCGTCCGACAGGCGGATGGTCTCGACATTGCCGAGTTCGACCGCCTTGTGGCGCACCCGGGTCTGACCGGCGGTCAAGCCATCGGCGCTGCGGAAACTGAGGGTTACCAGGGAACCCTGCTGCGACACAGTGCGGTAGCCGAGCCAAGCGGCGATCACTGCGGCAATCAGCGGGATCAGCCATATCAACGAGATGCGGCTGCGCCGGACCCGGGCCTCCGGTTCGGTCGTTCCGGAAGCGGGCCTTCCAGGATTGGGCGGGGGTGTCGCGTCGCTCATGCCTCAGCCTCTGCCTTGTCGTATCCGGTTTGGCCCGCCACGTCCCACATCAGGCGTGGGTCGAAGCTGAACGCGGCCAGCATCGTCAGGATCACGACGGCCGCGAAGCACACCGCGCCGATGTCTGGAATGACGGAGGCCAGCAGCCCCATCCGCACCAGGGCCACCAGGATGGACAGCATGAACACGTCGATCATCGACCAGCGCCCCAGCACGTCGATCAGGCGATACAGCCGGGTGCGGTCCCGCAAATGCCCGGTCGCGCCGCGCTGCGTGGCGATCAGCAGGTAGGCCAGGCTGATGAGCTTCAGCACCGGCACCATGACGCTGGCCCCGAACACCAGCAGCGCCAGCGGCCACATGCGATACTCGATCAGCTCCTGCACGCCGCCGAGGATGGTGCTGGGATGCCCGCGGCCGAACCGGATCAGCGTCAGGATGGGATAAAGGTTGGCGGGAACATACAGCGCCGCCGCCGCCAGCAGCAGCGCCCACGTCCGCGCGATGCTGTTGGGCTTGCGCACACGCAGCGGCGCGTTGCAGCGGCGGCAGCGTGCCCCAGGCGCGGCACGGCCCACCCGCCCGCAGCTATCGCAGCCGATCAGCGGACCCGTGCCGATCGGCGCCGGGGTGCGCCGCAGCCGCCCGATCGCCTCCCACAGCGCATGCTCGTCGAGCCACGCGTCCGTCGCGACGATCACGAGCATCAACGCACCGAGCGCATACAGCGCCAGGCCGACCTCCACCTGCGCCAGCGCGGCGAGGCGGGTGTAGGCGACGAAAACGCCGAGCAGGAACACCTCGATCATGGCCCAGGGCGTCAGGCGCTTGCGCCAGCGCTCCATGGCGGCGAGGCTGGATGGGGCGATCTCGAGCTGCAGGCCGATGATGACGCCGGCCGTAAGCGCAAGCTTCAAGGCCGGCGCGATCAGCGTCGTGGCGAGGACGACGGCTGCCAACTGCCAAATGCCCTGGTCCTCGAACGCGGCCGGCAGCGAGGTCAGGGTGGTGTTACGCTGCTGCCCGGCCAAGCGCAGCCCAAGCAGCGGAGTAGTGACCGCGACTGCGAACAGCAACAGCCCGGTTATGCTGAATGCGAGCGTCGTGCCGAGCGCATCGCGGCGGCGGCGGCGCAGCAGGGCGCCGCACCGGGTGCAGGCCGCAACGTTGCCGGGCCGCATGGCGGGGACGGTCTGGAACAGCCCGCACTCCGGGCATTCCCGCATGGTGGCGTCCGGGCCGGCGAGGGCATGGGTGGCAACATCGGACATTAAGGGACCAGAACATGGTGGCGGGGGCGCAGGTTCGTTACATAGCACATACGGACGCCGGCCAGCACCCCATGTGGCGTCCGGTTGCGGCAGGCGGCGTGCAAGGCTATATGCTGCGGCCGAAGCCGACGTAGCTCAGTGGTAGAGCAGCTGATTCGTAATCAGCAGGTCCTCAGTTCAATCCTGAGCGTCGGCACCAGGCATCCCACATCCGTGCTGCGCGGAAAGTGCGTGCATGTGATTATTCTTGGCGAAATGGCCATAAAGTTCAGTCGGCGCCATGCTGCCGTGCTCACTGTCAGGTCTTAGGTTCCAGTGCATCGACGCGCGTCTGCAACTTG
Organism: Acetobacteraceae bacterium; assembly: GCA_965277495.1. Taxonomy (GTDB): domain Bacteria; phylum Pseudomonadota; class Alphaproteobacteria; order Acetobacterales; family Acetobacteraceae; genus CAHJXG01. The sequence goes on from OZ255824.1 coordinate 1,298,439, forward strand.
CTGATTTGGCGCTGCTGCAACGCAACCTGCTGGCCGAGCAGGCGAGCTTCGTCCCTTGTATTGGAAGCCACCAGGGCCGCCTGATCGGCACGGCCCATGGATACCGCGATGTCATCCCGGATCGTGCTCAATTGGTCCTCGTGCCGGTCCAGGCGCGCCATTAAGCCGCGCTGTCCTGCCTCCAACGCGTCCACTTTGCCTTCGAGGCCAATCAAAGCCGCCAAGATCATGCTCAATGAGTCGCCGCTCAACACTCTTTCCTCTCGTTGTCCGGCGTAATCTTATCGAAGTGGGCCCCGGTTTCCACTCCAATGAAGATGTGCAGCCTGGCATCGGAGTTCATACTTAAGCGACGACAACCATCGCCACCAGAAGCGGGGCGCCCGCCGCAACAGGCGCCCCGGCCTGATTAGCTGCGCGGACGGTCGGCGCCGTTGCCGGCAAGGCGCGTGGGATGCGCCGGCAGCAGGCGGGCATAGGCGGGCATACCCTGCTCGAAGCCACGCGGCAGCGAGTTCGCGGTCTGCACCGGCTGCTCGTTCCCGGTGTCCGGCACGATATTGCCAACAGCCACATCCAACGCCGAGCCGGGCCGGCCCGCGACATCCGGATAGGCCTGCGAGCCCACGTCCGCACGTTGCGACATGGTCACGGCGGTGGTGAAGCCGCCAACGTTGTTCGGAAAGGGTTCGCCATTGCCTTCGGCGGCAAAGGCGGGCAGCGCCAGCGCGGTGAAGGCAACAGCGGCAAGCAAAAGGGTCTTCATGGTCTAAAACTCTCCTGATAACAGGAGGTCCGTCGGAATAGGCGGGCCTTCGGTCCTGTGTAGCGGCCAGTCTCCAGAGCGGGGACCGTCACCAGCGATCCGACATCTGGGCCGCCGCCAGCTATGCAAAATGCTGCACCTGCGAACAACACCTATGCGTCGGAGTATGAGGCGTCAGGTCTCGCCATAGGTCGAGATCGCCGGGTCGAGCCGGAACTCATCCAGCAGGAAGTCGATGACTGCCCGGGTCCGCGGCGCCAGGTTGCGGCGTGAAGGATAGACGGCGTGGATCGGCACCTGCTCCGCCTGGAAGCGCTGCAACACGGCCTGCACCCGCCCGGTCGCCAGGTCGGCGCCGAACACCCATGACGGCGCCAGCGCCAGGCCGACGCCGGTGATGACGGCCTCGCGCATCGCCTCGCTGCTGTCGGTGCGGAACCGTCCGCCGATCTCGACCGCCACCGCGCCGCCGGGTCCGTCGAAACGCCACTCGTTCGGCGTCGCGCCTTGCAGAAAGGTGATGCAGGAGTGCCGCGCGAGATCGGACGGGTGCGCCGGAATCCCGTTGCGCTCCAGGTATTCGGTTGACGCGATGACCGAGCGGGCCGACGCGCCGATGCGCCGGCTGACCAGGCTCGCCTCCTGGACGGTCCCGCCACGTATGGCGAGGTCGATGCCCGACGCGATCATGTCCATCACCACGTCCGACATATGCAGCTCGACCGAGAGCTCGGGATAGCGGTCCAGCAGCCGGCGCATGCGCGGAGCGACATACAGCCGCCCAAAGGCCGACGGGGTGGCGATGCGCACCAGCCCGCTCGGCGCGCCCTGACGGCGTCCGACCGCGGTCTCCGCCTCCTCCACGCAGTCCAGCACCCGGCGCGCATGGTCCAGCAGGTCGCGCCCATCCTCGGTCAGCGTCAGGCTGCGCGTGGTCCGCTGGATCAGGCGCACGTCGAGATGCTGCTCCAATGCGCTGATCTGGCGGGAGACCGCGGGTTGCGACGCGCCCATCTCGCGCGCCACCGCCGAGAACGATCCGGACTCGGCGACACGGACGAACGTGCGAAAGGCGGCGAGCAGGTCCATCGTCTCATATCGCAGTGCATGGATGTTATGGGGGGGCAGCAACTTCCCAAGCGCCCACGCATAGACCACTTTGGTGAAAACGAACATGCGGGAGGTAGGCTATGGGCGACGGGCAGCTATCCCTTACGGAGCAACTCAGCGGCTTGTATCGCGGCATGCAGAGCCGCATGGCGCCGGCCGATTTCGAGACTCTGCGGCATGCCGAGATGCAGGTCGCGGACGGCGGGGCCGACCGGGCGATGCTGCAGCCAGGCGACCGCGCGCCGGAGTTCGCATTGGCCGACCAGCACGGCACGGCTGTCCGGTTCGCGGATTGGCTGGCGCTGGGGCCGGTCGTGCTGCTGTTCAGCCGCGGTGGCTGGTGCCCGTTCTGCACGCTGCAATTGCGGGCGTGGCAGGACGCATTGCCGCGGCTGCATCGCGCAGGCGGCAACCTGCTGGCCATCTTTCCGCAGCAGGTGGACACCTGCAGCCGCACCGTCGAACGCGACCTGCTGGCCTATCCCGTGCTGTCCGACCCCGGCGGCAAGGTGGCGGATAGTTATGGCGTAACCGTCGACCTGCCCGAAATGGCCCGTCCGGTGTTCCTGCGGCTGGGGCACGACCTGCCCCGCATCAACGGCTCCGGCACCTGGCGCGTGCCGCTGTCGTCCACTTTCGTGATCGCGCGGGACGGGGTCATCGCGATGGCCCACGCCGACCTGGCGCTGCCGAACCGCTTGGAGCCCGAAGCGGCGATCCAAACGGTGCGCCGGCTGGTCTCCGCGTAGCCGGGTCGGCCCGGCGGTCGATCTCCGCCGCCTCATACAGGGTGAAACTCCCGCTCCTGCCGATTACGTGACCATGCCGCCAATTTTGTTCTTGATTTGTTCAGGATCAAAGTCCTAGATTTCCGGTCGAGAAAAGCTGGAGGCACTCATGCGACGCCCAGACCCGACCAACAACCACGACCAAGCTTGGGCAACGCCAGAGGCAAATTACGGTCCGGATGCGGCAAAGCACCACGCTTTTCCGGGCCTGACCCGCGGCCAGCGGTGGCTTGCCGGCGCAACGGCCGGTGCTGTGCTTTTGTCCGGCCTCAATGCATTGGTGCAGGTCTGGAAGGTATTGCTCGAGTATCTTCTGCGTCATGCATAAGTGCGTGCCGTTTCTCATGGCGCGCTGCCGCATTACTGGTCGGTCTCGGTCTCCGCTTCGCGGCGCGCGGGATCGATGGGCCATGCGATGGGTATTCGGTAGGCGAATTGCGACCGGACGCCAGCATCGGAGGCGAGATGGAGCCGGTGCACGCCTGCCGGGCCTGCCAGCTCGATCTCGCCCGGCCGGATCGAGGTTATGGTGAATGGCCCCACCTTGCCGCCCTCGCCGACGACGGACGGCCTTTGCCCGTCCAAGCCGGCAAAAATCGCCCGGCGCTCGCCGTCCGCGATCACGAGGCCGGTCAGGCGTGGCGGCGTGGCGGCCGCGGCCGGAGCAGGCGACGCGGCATGGGGCGGCGCGCGGCAAGGCCTGAACAAAGGACGCGACAAGATCGCACCAACGGGGGTTTGAATTGGTTTCGGCGCCACCGTTTTTGCGGGCAACCCGGGCGGAAGCATGGGAGCAGGCAGCCCTGCCGCAGGTTCGGGATCCATAAGCGGCGTCGCGCCATGCCAGATCAAGCCGAGCTCGACCACCGCGACGGCTGCGAACAGGGCAAGCCGGTCCGCAGCCCAGCGCTTGAGGTCAGGCGCCGGCACGGGCCGCCGCTCCGGTCTCGTCGAACAGCAGCAGCCGCCCAGCGTTGCCCAAGCCCAGGAACGTGCTGAAATTGTGCAATAAAGCTGCGATGATCGCGCCCTCGGCGCCCAGGACGCCCGCCGCCGCCAGGCCCACAAGCAACAAGGTCCAGCCCAGTCCGATCGCCACGTTCACATGGATCGTCCGCCGGCAGCGGCGGCTGAGGCGTATGGCGGTGGCGAGCCGGCGCAGGTCGCTGGTCATCAGCACCAGGTCGGCCGAGGCCAGCGCCACGTCGGTGCCCTGCGCCCCCATGGCGACGCCCACCGCGCCGACCTTCAGCGCCAGCGAGTCGTTGATCCCGTCGCCCACCACCAACGGACGGAACCCGGACGCGATCTCGGCCAGCACGCGGTCCATCTTCTGCTCCGGCAGCGCCCCGGCGCAAACGTCGGCGATGCCCAACTCGGCGCCAATGCGGCGCGCAACGGCCTCGCGGTCGCCGGTCAACAGGGTTTGCCGCTCCAGGCCGAGCGCGCGCAACTCGGCGACCGCCTCGCGCGACTCGGGCCGGGACCGGTCGGCGAACAGCAGCCAGCCCTGGAACACGCCGCCGCGGCTCATGCCGGCGATGGGTCCGTCGTGCGCGGGTGGCGCCGGCGCGTCGACGCGGACGGCCGCAAACAGGTCGGGCCGGCCAAGCGCCACCGCGTCGCCCGCAGCCGTAGCGGTCACGCCGAAGCCGCTCATTTCTCGGACATGGCCGAGCGCCGGACGGTCGCCAGCCAGGGCGGCCCGGGATGCCGCGCGGCTCACCGGATGGCTGCTCGCCGCCCCCAGCGCAGCGGCCAGGCGCAGGCCCGCTCCCGCATCCACCCCCGGCGAGGCTTGGAAATCCACCAGCGTCAGCTCGCCGGTGGTCAGCGTTCCCGTCTTGTCGAAGATGACGGAAGTGACCTCCGCCAACTGCTCCAAGAATGCCGCCCCTTTTATCAGGATGCCGTGCCGCGCCGCGACCGAGATCGCCGCGATGGAGGTGGCCGGGGCCGCCAGCACCAAGGCGCAGGGGCACGACGCGACCAGCACCGCGAGCGTCGCCGCCGTGTCGTTGCTGGCGAACCAGGTGCCGGCCGCGATCAGCAGCACCAGCGCCATGTAGTGCCCGGCGTAGCGCTCCAGCAGCCGGGCGACCGGCGGCTTGGCGCGCTCGGCGGTCCGCATCAACGAAATAATCTTCCCAAGCGTCGTCTCGGCGCCAAGCCGGGTGACCTCGATCTCAAGCCTTCCGTTGGTGTTGATCGAGCCCGCCAGCGCCGGGTCGCCCGCGCCGACGTCGACCGGCACGCTCTCGCCGGTGAGCGAGGCCATATCAAGGCTCGCCTCGCCGCTGCGCACGACGCCATCCGCCGGCACGCGCCCGCCGGCCAGCAGCTCGATCCGGTCACCCAGCCGCAGCTCCGCGGTTGCGACGGTGGTGCAACTGCCGTCGGGGTTGATCCGCCGGGCGTGCGTCTCGGTAAGGCGGCTGAGCGCCTGGATCGCCTCCCGCGAGCCGAGCAGGCTGCGCTCCTCCAGCACGTGGCCCACGATCATGATGATCGGCAGCACCGCCGCGGTCATCAGGTCGCCGCTGGCCCAGGCGGCGATCAGCGCCACCGAAATTAGCCGGTCGGTGACGCCGTGCAGGCTCGGATGGCGCAGGCTCTCCCACGCGGAGCCGATGACCGGCACGGCCACAAGCAGAGCGGCGACGCCGGCCACCAGGTCGGCCAGCGCCCGCTGGTCGGGGAAAACGGACTGCCACAGCACCGCGAGCGCCAGCAGCCCGGCGGCGGCCATCGCGAGCGTCATCCGCACTGCGAGCATGCCGCGTTCGGCGAGGGCCAGCAGCGGGGCAAACGGCCGCTTGGCCAGCAGCCCGGGTTGAATTGCGGCGCTCATGGGGCGGTTCCAGCTGGCAGCGCCGCCGGCAGGATCACCCGCGCGCCGCCGTTCGCATCCACCGCAGTCAGCCGGCCCACCTTATGCAGCAGCAACGCCAGTTGGTCGCGATAAACCTGGTCCAGCATGGCCGGGCGGGTCGCGGGCGTCATGCCGGCCTCGATCGCGGCAATGGCGGACGTCCGGGCGCGGGCGTCGCCGACACGCTCTTCGGCGCTCGCACGGGCCGTGGCCAGCAACCGGTCCCGCTCGCGGTCGGCAGCCTGGAGGGTGCGGGTCGCCTCGGTGCGCGCGCCGGCGATGCCCTGCTCGGCAAGCTGCACCGCGACCAGCACCCCATCGAAGGCGATCTTGGCCGCGGGCGGCAGCGCGGCATCCAGGTCGATGCGGCTCACGGCGACGCCCAACGGCGCGCCCTGCCCGGCCAGGCCAGCGAGCCGGCGGTTCATCTCGCGCACCAGGTCGCCCCGCATCGCCTGCCGCCGGTTCTCCGTCGCCAGCGCGCGCGCGGACGCGGCGTCGGCGCGATCCGGACGGGCCACCAGGAAGTCGTCGAGCTCCCGCGTCGCGGCGACGGCGACGGCGCTGGCCGCGAACAGCCGCTGCAGCGCCGGCTCGACGTGCGCCTGGGCCAGGTAGTACGCCGCGCCGTCCACGACCTGATAGGTGATGGCGGCCGACAGCAGCACGACGCCGCCATCGCCGGTCAAATAGCTGCCGGCGCCCTCTGGAATGCCGGCGTCGTTCGCGCGGGTGAAACCATCCTCCAGCCCGGCCTTTTGCGCCGTCGCCGCGGTCCGCAGCGTGAGCAGCCGGTCCGCGCCCGGCACCAGCGCGACCTGCCCGGCCGGACGCGGCCAGGACACGGCCAGCCCCGCCTGCTGCACGCCGGTGATCTGGCCGAACCGCAGCACCACCGCCTGGCTGTCCGCCGGAACCTGCCGCCAGCTCGACGCGGCCCAGGCAAGGGCCAGGACTGCTATTGCAGCATACAGCACCCGAAAGCCGATCGAGATCGACTGGACGACGGGTCCGTCCTGCCCGGTGCCGCTCATCGGGCGGAACCGATGGTCCGGTCCATGGGCGCGAGCGCCGGAGCCGTACCCGGCGGAATAGAACCGGGCGGACCCTGGATCAGCATGTTGAACGGGGCCGCGTCCGTCCGCAGCACCATGCGCGTGTTGGGGCCGACGACGCTGCCCAGCGTGTCCATCGAGCGCAGCAGCGCATATAGCCCGGGATCGGCCTGGTAGGCGCGCGCCTGGACCTGCGCGGCCTCCTTGCGGGAAGCGGCTTCGATGCCGGCCGCCTCGGTGCGGGCCTGGGCCACCGCGATCCGGGAGTCGCGGACCGACAAGGCACGCAGTTCGGCCGCGGCGCGCAGCCCCTCCGCGGTGCGGGCAGCGGCGACGGTCTCGCGCTCGGCCCGCATGCGCGCGACGGTGGCCGCAAGGGTCGCGTCCGGCAGGCTGAGGCGGTCGATGCCGACCTGCTGGATCTGTAGGCCATACACGTCCAGCGCCTGCCGCTCGACCTGGGCGCGCAGCCGGGCCTCGAATTCGGGCAGCAACTGCCGCTTGGGATCGGTGTTCACGAGATCCGCGAACTCGAAGCTGCTGGCCGTGACCTGCAGGGCGGCGCCGACCAGGCTGCGGATCTGCCGCGCGGCCTCGTCGGGCTCGTTGCGGACGGCGCGCAGGAACTGGCGGATGCGTCCGGGGTCCGGCGGCACCTGCCAGGCGACGTAGGCCTGGACCAGGATACGCAGCCCGTCCTTGGTGCCGACGTCCTGCAGCCCGGTCGACGTGGTGCGCAGCCGCAGGTCCACCGGAATGACGCTCTCGACCGGCGCCGGCAGCTTCCAGGCGAGGCCCGGCGTGGTCAGCACGCGCGACAGGTCGCCGAACCGGGTGACGACGGTCGCCTGCCCGGCGCCAACCATCACCGCCGACGACGCGAACCCGGCCGCGACGACGATCAGCGCCGCCATGGCGAAACGCAGGCCGACACGCCAGCGGTGCGCGCCGGGCCGCCCGGCCATGTCCGGTTCGTGGAGATGATGTCCGTGGCCGTGATCATGGTCGTGGGTGTGGAACATGCCTTATCCGCTGCGGTCAGTCTTCATCGGGAGAGCGCCCGGCGGGTGCGCCAAACTGCCGCAGGTCGATGACCGGGGCGTCGGCGCCATTGAGGCGATGGTCGACGATGACCAGCGGCGACTTGGCCAACGCGGTCGACAGATTGGCGAAGTAGCGCTCCAAAAGGAACGCCTGGCCGCCGGACTGCGCGGCATCCTGTTCGGCCGTGAAGGTCCGCAGCGCGACGTTCGCCTGCCCGACCGTTTCCGCCGCCGCGCCGCGGGACTTGAGCACGAGGTCGGTCGAGTTCTGCCGCGCCAGGGCGACGGCGGCCTGCGCGCGGCCGCGTTCCGTCGCGATGGCGGTGTTGGCGATGATCTCCGCCGCCTGGACGTTGTGGTAGGCCTCGGCGGCGGCGGCGGGCGGGTGGACCGCCTCGATCACCATGCCGGCCAGCTCGATGCCGGCGCCAAGGCGGTCGAGCTCGGCCTGCAACGGGGCGCGAAGGCTTTCGGCCAGGCGCTCACGGTTGTCGCCGAGCACCTCGGCCAGCATTTTGCCGGCGAGGACGCGGGCGAGCAGCCGTCCGGCCTCGGCGCGCACCAAATCGGCGGGCACGGCAACCGCGTAGGCGGCGCGCAGGGCCGATGCGTCGTCCAGCCCGACGCGATACAGCACTTTCAAGTCGACGCTGACCACCTGGAAGCTCTGGCCGCCGCCGGCGCCGAGGCTGGCGATCAGGAACGAGACTTCGGCCGGATGTGCGTTGTCCCATAGCCGGTCGGACGAGGCCGGCGCAGGGTCCTCCGCGCCGGTCTGCGCTTCGGCCGCGTTCTCGCCCCCGAGCGGCAGGGCGTGCACGATGCCCAGTTCCACGCGACGTACCCGGCCGAATGGCCATGGCAGGCCCGCATGCGCGCCGGGCGGCCAGACGGCGGCGGGCGCGCCGAACCGCTCATAGACGCCGCGCTGGTCCAGCTCGATCAAGCTGACGCCGGTCAGGCCCCAGGCGACAAGCATCAGGAACGCGGCGACCGGCAATGCGGCGGACCGCATGTAGCGGAGCGCCCAGCTCCGCGAGAAGTCGAGGCCGAGATGGGTGCGGAGTGGGGCGCCGACGCCGCCGGGCGCGATACGCCCGGGTTGCAGCAGCAATGCCGCCAGGCTGGACACCGCGGCCCGCGCTGCGGCCGGCGCCGGTGGCGGCAGGAACCAGTTGGCCAGGGACCGCACCGCGAGTTCGGCCGCAATGGCGCAGAGATAGGCGGCGAGCAACGTCATGGCCGGGCGCGCCCAGCCAAGGCCGAAACCGGCCGCGAGATGCAGCATGCCGGCGGCCGGAATGACGGCGACCGGCACGAACAGCAGCGCCTGCAGCCCGGACGCTTCCGGCAGGCGCGCCCGGGATGCCGCGGCGACGATCCGCTCCGCCACCAGCAGCGGGAAGGTCAGCACTATGGCGCCGCCGCCCAGCAGCGCCGCGTGCGCCGACGGGTCGGGCGCGCCGGGCCGCAGCCACCAGGCGATCGAAGCGGCGCACAGGCTCAGCGCGGGCACGATGATCCCCTGCGGGCGGCGCGCCATCCGCGCGAGCCGTTCCGCCGGGCCGAAACGCCAGCGCGCCCAGGCCATGGGCAGGGTCGCCAGCAGTCCCGTGAGGGCAAGCAGCATCGCGCCGGTCGCGAGGCCGGCCAGCCCGCTCGCCCGCACCTCGGACGCAAGCGGCGTTGCGCTGAACGTGGCGAGCATCAGGCCAAGGACGGCAACGAGGTACCAGCCGCACAGCGCGCGGATCAGCCGCAGCGTGCGCCCGGCGTCCGGCCAAGCGGTGAGGTCATCGCGGCGTTGCAATGCCGGCGGTGGGCGGATCGCGTTCACAACACCCCACGACGGCTGCCGGTATCTATTGTACGCAAAGCATCGAGCGCGGGTCCAGCGCAATGGCGCAGCGGGCAAGCTTGTTCGACGAAAGGTTGTGGACGTTGGCGACATAACCGCCGCGGAATGCGTCCAGCACGGTGAACCCATACTCGGCCCGGTCGGCCGTGGCCAGGATGGTGATCGCCGGCGTCCCCTCCACGCCCGGCAGCGCATACTGCGCATTGTAGTTCGGGCCCGATGTATCCGGCACGAAGGCCTGCGGCTGCGCGCCGTTATTGTTGTCGAGCAGGGTGCCGGAGTTGCCGACGACCAACTGCGGCGCGTAATTCAGGTTCTTGAACGCGACAACCTGGAATTGATGATCGTGCCCGGACACCAGCAGCTTGACCTGCGCCGGGACCGCGCCCTTCGTCAAGCCGTCGAACACCGACTGCTGCGTCGCGTCGCCGCCGGCCAGGTCGCCGTTCAACGTGGCGGGCCGGATGTCGTAGGTCGGCTTATGCGTGACATAGACCACGTTCTTGTCCGCAAGCGGTGCCAGCACGGCCGCGAGTTGGTCGGTGTAGATCTGCGGCAGCGTGCGCCCGTCCGTGGACTTGGTGGCGAGGTCGGGCACGGAGGTGTTCGAATCGCTGGAGTCGAACATCACCAACGAGACCTGGCCGGCCTTTACGACGTAGGGCGGCGTGTAATCATACGGCGTCAGCGGCCCCTTCGCGCCAGGCGCCCCGGCCATGGGGGCATAGGGTCCCGTGCAATCCACCGCGCCCTGGTCATACGCATGAACGTCGAGCAGCCGAAACCAGCCGTGCGCGCCGCGGTTGCAGCTTTCGTGGTTGCCGCGGGTCAAGGCGAGCGGGGCGGCGGCGATCAGGTTCTTCGCCGGGCCGAACCAGTCGGCATTCCAGCTATCCCAGTTGTCGAAGGCCGGATTGCCCGCGCAGCCGGCGAAGCCCGTTGGGCAGGGCTGCTCGCGGTAGAAGAAGTCGCCGACGTGGACGATCAGGTCGGGCTTGAAGGTGGCGGCGTAGTTGGCGAGGAACTGCAGCGGGAACTGCTGCGGGTCGTTGCAGTCCTGCGTGGCGGCGAGGGTGCTGGCCACGCGGCAGCCGGTGTCGCCGATGACCAGGATGCGCTGCGGATTGGCGACCGGCATCTTCAGCGTGACGCCGGCGACCATGGCGGAGCGATGGCCGAATGCGGGGATCGGCGCGCTCTCGCACATCAGTACGGGATAGTATGTCTTGGGCGCCTGGTCCGCGGCCGTGACAGGTCCGCGCTGAATGAGCGGGAGCGGGCTGCCGTCGACCGCGGCGGTGGGGCAGCCATTGGCCTGGGTGTCCTCGATCGCGCGGATCAGCACCGTGTCGCCGGGCGCGAACTGCACCCATTGGTTGAGCACCGCGGAACTTGCTGGGGCGGCGAACACGGTTGAGCCGGCAAACGCAGCTACGGCGCAGATTCGTGTGAGCATCGGCGGAAAATCTCCAGGTTGGCTGCCGTTATAGCTGCCGGGCTCGGGTGGCCTGTTAATCTTCGGTTACGGTACGCCCTGAGTTTGATCCTGAACCCGATCACGAAGGATAGCCCTTATGCTGCATGCGCCGGACCCGGCATGACGCGCGACACCGTGGTCGTGTTTGCCCGTGCGCCGCGGCTCGGGACCGTGAAACGGCGGCTGGCGCGCGACATCGGCGACCGGGCGGCGCTGCGGTTCTACCGGGCCAACCTGGCGCGGCTGTTGCGCGCCCTCGCCAGGGACCGGCGGTTCCGCACCGTGCTGGCCGCGACGCCCGGCCACGCGCGCGTCCGCTGGCCCGTGCGCGTGCCGGTCGTGGCGCAAGGCAGCGGCGACCTCGGGCAACGCATGCACCGCGCCTGCGCACGGCACCGCCGGGTGGCGGTCGTCGGGACGGACATCCCGGAGCTGTGCACCGCCGATGTCGCGACAGCGTTCCGAGCTCTGGGCCGGGCGCACGCCGCATTCGGCCCGGCTGCGGACGGCGGCTATTGGCTGGTGGCGCTCTCGCCGCGCCGTCCGGCGCGTCCGTTCGCGGGGGTGCGGTGGTCCACCGAGCACGCGCTGGCCGACACGCTGGCCAACTTCGCCGGACGCCGGGTGGAGTTGCTGCGGACGCTGCGGGACGTGGACACTGCGTCCGACCTCGCCGAAATCCGTCAGGGATCCCCGCAATGCGCGACCGCGAGGGACAAGGTGCTGTAATACCGCCGTTTCGGCCCCAATCGTACCAAGCCCGCGCGCAGCAGCTTGCGCAGCACGCGCCCGTTCGCCTCGCACATGATGACCGGCACGCCCCGGCGTTCGAGCCCGCGCATCGCATGGTCCAGCGACTCCAGCCCCGTCGCGTCGATGAACGGCACGTGGCCCAGGCGGAGCACGACGGCGCGGGCGTCGGCATGGGCGTGGGCCAAGGCGCGATCGAGGCTGTCGACGGCGCCAAAGAAGAACGGCCCCTCGATGCTGAACACCAGCACACCGGCGGGCGCCGCGCCGCCAAGCTCGGCCAGGTCGCGCGCGCCGGACGTGCGCACCTCGACCGAGCTGGCCATGCGGCGCAGGAATTGCAGCATCGCCAAGATGACCCCGATGTTCACCGCGATCACCAGGTCGGTCAGCACCGTCAGCGCGAAGGTAATAAGCAGGATGACGGTGTCCGCCGTGGGCGCCGTCCGGGCCATGTGGACGAAGCCGCGGGCGTCGCTCATGTTCCACGCCACGACGAACAGGATCGCCGCCAGCGCCGCGAGCGGGATGCGCCCGGCCAGCGGCGCCGCCACCAGCAGCACGACGACGAGCGTCAGGGAGTGCACGATGCCGGCCAGCGGACCCGTGGCGCCATTGCGCACGTTGGTCGCGGTGCGGGCGATGGCGCCGGTCGCCGCGATGCCGCCGAAGAACGGCGCGACGATGTTGGCGAGGCCCTGGCCGATCAGTTCCTGGTTCGAGTTGTGCCGGGTGCCCGCCATGCCGTCGGCGACCACGGCGGACAGCAGCGATTCGATGGCCCCCAGCATGGCGATGGTGAAGGCGGACGGCAGCAGGGCGATCAGCCGGTCCATGCTGACGTCGGGCAGGACGAAGCGCGGCAGGCCGGCCGGGATGGCGCCGAACGTGCTGCCGATGGTGGCGACGGCGGGAAAGGCGACGACGGCCTGGATGGCTGTTGCGGCCACCAGCGCGATCACCGGCCCCGGCACCCGGCGCAGCCCCGGCACGCGCGGCCCGAACACGATGAGCAACAGGCTGAACAGCGCCAAGCCGGTGGTGGCCGGGTCCAATTGCGGGAGGGCCTGGAGCAAGTTCCAGAGCTTGTCGTAAAAATGGATGCCTCCAGTTTTGGGGAGGCCGAAGAAGTCATGCCACTCGCCGACCCAGATGATCACGCCGATGCCGGCGGTGAAGCCGACGATGACCGGGGCGGGGATGAAGCGGATCACCCCGCCGAAGCGCGCCAAGCCGAGCGCCGTCAGGATGATGCCGGCCATGATGGTCGCGAGCAGCAGGCCATCCACGCCGAACGCCGCCACGACCCCGGCGAGGATGACGATGAATGCGCCGGTCGGCCCGGCAATCTGCACCCGGCTGCCGCCGAACACCGAGACGATCAGGCCGGCGATGATGGAGGTATACAGGCCCTGCTCGGGCCGCACGCCGGACGCGATGGCGAAGGCGAGCGCCAATGGCAGCGCGACCACCCCGACAATGAGGCCGGCGACGATGTCCGGCGCCCATTGCCGACGGCGGAACAGGCCGGCCCGGGATGCCTCGAGCAGAGCGATCATGACCGGCCAGCCTTCCGTGACGCCTTGGCTGTAGGCTTATTGCACTTCCGCGTCGACGCCCTTATGCGCCAGCATGGCCCGGGCCTTGCGCCCGACCAGCATTGCGGCGGCGAGCGTGGCAACAAGGCCGAGGGCCACGAACGCCCATTTCAGCGCGCCACCGCCCGACGACCTGCCGATGGCCCCCAGATAGACATACAGCAGGCTGCCCGGCACGATCCCGATGCCGGTCGCGGCCACGTAGGGCCAGAAGCCGACGCCCGTCGCGCCGAGGGCGTAGTTCTGCAGGTTGAACGGCAATAGCGGGCTGAGCCGCAGCAGGCCCACCACGCGCCAGCCCTCGATGGCCACCGCGCGGTCCAACGCCCGCAGCGCCGGACGGCTCGCGATCATCCCGGCGATGCGTCCGCGCAGCAGGTGGCGCGACACCAGGAAGGCGAGCGACGCGCCGACGGTGGCGGATACGAGCGCCAGCGGGAAGCCCCAGAAGCCGAAGATCAGCCCGGCGCCGATCGTGAACGGCGCCGCTGGGACCATAGCGACGAGCGCCAGCGCATACGCTGCGCCATAGATCAGCACCCCCCATGCGCCCAGGCCGGCGATCCACGCGCCGAACGCCTGCACCCAAGCCTGCACCGGCAGCATGAACGAGGCCGCGATAAGAAGCGATGTCGAGATCATCAGGGCGAGCCGCGTCTTCAACGGCTGCAGGCTGCTCCGCCCAGGACGCAGAAGCGCGCGCAATGCGGGTGGTTCAGCGATACCGGGCGGGCTGCCTCGGCGAGCGTGCCGCCCAGCTCGAACTCGGGCTCGTAGGGCAGCAGGGTGCAGGCGACCACCGCCGGGCGGGCCGCCCCGCGCCGCTTCACGACCATGCGGGAGGACGCGCACATGACCGCGGACGGCGATTTGCCGAGGATGCCCCAGCACGCCTCGGTGATTTCCGGCACGTCGACGCCCGCGTCCATCTCGGGGAACAGCATCAGGCGCACCGGGTCGGCGGCGTCGATGGGGATGGCGTGGGCGGCGAACAGCCGGGCGAAGCCGGCGCGGATGGCGGGTTCGGGCTCGCCGGAGAACAGCCGTCCGGCGACGTCCAGCGCAAATCCGCGGGCGGCAAGCCAGCGGAGGCCGTCGAGCGTCGGCTCCCAGGTGCGCGGGCCGCGTTCGGCCTCGTGCTGGAGGGGGCCGTAGTGGTCGACCGAGACGCGCAGCCGCAGCCGGGCGCCGTAGCGCACGCGCAACGCATCGAGCCCGTCCGCCACCTTCATCATGGGGCGCATGGCGTTGGTCAGCACCAGGGCTTCGAGCCCGCGGGACAATGCGTCGTCCAGCATGGGCAGCAGGTCCGGGCACATGAACGGCTCGCCCCCGGTGAACCCGGCGGTGCGGACCGGCAACCCGTCCCGGGCGATCTCGTCGAGGTAGGCGCGCACGTCGGCCCCGGTCAGGTAGGCCAGGCGGTCGTTGCGCGGCGAGCTCTCGATGTAGCAGTTGCGGCAGGTGAGGTTGCACATCGTGCCGGTGTTGAACCACAGGGTATCGAGGGCCTGCAGCGCCACATGGGCGCGGGCCTCGCCCTTGGCGGTGGTGCGAGGGTCACGGAACTTGGCCGGGTTCAGGGTGGGGGCGTGCAACAGCATGATGGGTATCTAGGTGCGGCCCTGGCCGGCGGGAACCGTGACGGCGGTTATTCCGACGCTGAACGCCGCATCCGTGTTGCCGGGGACGCTCATGGCGTTGGGCGGGAATGCCGCCGTGGTGGTGTCCGACGGCGGCAGCACGGACGGCACGGCGGAGATTGCGCGGGCGGCGGGCGCGGCCGTCGTGACGGGTCCGCGCGGGCGGGGCGCCCAGATTTCGGCGGGGATTGCGGCGGCGCGTTCGCCTTGGCTGCTGCTGCTGCACGCCGACACGCGCCTCGCGCCGGGCTGGGCGGACGCTGCGGCGCTGCACATGCGGACGGCGCCGGACCGCGCCGGCTATTTCCGCTTTGCCCTCGACAGCCCCGACCCGCGTGCCCGCCGATTGGAGCGCCTGGTCGCCTGGCGCTGCCGGGTGCTGGCGATGCCCTATGGCGACCAGGGATTGCTGATCGCCCGGGATGTCCTGGATGGCGCAGGCGGCGTGCGTCCGTTGCCGCTGATGGAGGATGTCGACCTCATCCGCCGGCTGGGCCGCGGCCGTTTGACGCCGCTGCCGATCGACGCCCTGACCTCTGCCGGACGATGGGAGCGCGACGGCTGGCATCGCCGCTCGGCCCGCAACCTCGGCTGCTTGGCATTATGGCGGGCGGGCGTGTCGCCGTCGTGGATTGCACGGCTTTACGCAAAAGACTGACGGCCCAGCGCATGAGCCGCTTTCGCCGGGAACCAGACCGGCGCGAGCCAGGTTACATCGTTGTGGCTTGGCTCCAATCTCAATAACGGCAAGCGTGGGGAAACAGCATGGATGGATGCAGAATCGGTAGTCAAGGGCATAGTGCGGGCCGGCTGAAGCCGTTTCGCCGTGTTTTGCTGCTGGTTCCGCTGCTTGCCGCATCTTGCGCCGGCCTGGCCAGGAACGACCAAGGCCCGCTGCAGCCGCAGACCGTAAGCGGGCCGTGCAACGTGAAGAAGTTCTTCATCCTGAGCCAAACTTCGGTCCATAGCGACATCACCGTCGGCAACGCCGGGCAAGCCTGCAGCTTCACGCTGTTCAACGCCGACCTGCAGATTGTGCTCAACGCGGCTTTGGTGACGGACCAGCCCGCGCATGGCCGCGCGACGGCGGCGTTGATAACCGCCGGGCGGCAGGCAGCGGTGTCCTACACCCCGGCGCCTGGCTACACCGGGCCAGACCATTTCAGCATCACGTTCGAACCGAATGACTTGGGGGTGACGTTTGCCGTCACGATGCAGCCGTCCCCGCCGCCATCGTGACTATCGCTGGCGCAACGATTCGGCATACAAACGGCTTTTGCACAGGAGCCTGCCGATGAAAGCTGTTCTTATCGCCCTATGCCTGATGGCCGCGGCGCCCGCCTTGGCCGCCAACGCCGATGCGCCGGACAAGAACGTGGACAAGCGCAACGATGCCGGAGGCGCCACGGGCAACGATCAGGTCGAACGCCTGAACAAGGGGCAGCTCGACGAGGACCAGCGTCCGGCGCCGGCCCGTCAGGACGCCCCGCCCGCTAAGTAGCCACGGCCGGCATAGGGACCGCCAGCCGCTCCGCCCACGGCGCCAGCGCGGGCATGATGGAGGGATACAGCCGCACCCCATTCGCCATCTGCCGCCGCCGCAGCGCCAGCCCGCGTGCGCCCGGCAGCCGGACCGCGTCCATGCCCGGCGCCGGCGGCGTATTGCGCGCCGCGTCCGCAAGCCACGTCGCCTGACGCAAGAAGGCGTCGAGCCCGCCGAACGCAGCCGGGTCGATCACCTGCAGGAACACCGCCGCCCCCCAGCCCTCCGACGCATCCGCCCGGCCGAACCCGCCCAGCGCCGCCGTCAGCGCCTCCACCAGCAAGCCCAGCGCATAGCCCTTATGCCCGTGATCCCAGCCGCCCAGCGGCAAGATGCTGCCCGCGGGATCGGCGAACAGCACGGCCGGGTCCGGCGTGGGGTTGCCGTCGGCGTCCAGCAGCCATGGATGGTCGAGGCTCCTGCCCTCGGTCCGCAGCCTCCCCGTCAGGCCGTTGGTCGTGGTGCTCGTGCTGATGTCCATCAGCACCGGGTCGCCATCCGTCGGGAACCCGGCCGCGATCGGGTTAGGCGTGATGAACGCGCGGGTGCCGCCGAACGGGGCCACGCTGGCGACCGATGGGTCGGAGCTCTGCAGGATCGCCACCATCCCCCGTTGCGTGACGCGGGCCAAGTATGCCGCGAGGCAGGCGATATGGTGGCTGCGGCGGATCACGACGGTCGCCGTCCCGTGCACCGCCGCCCGCTCCAGCGCCAGGCCGATCGCCTGCACGACCAGCCATGGGCCCGGCAGCCGCCGCCCGTCCCACAGCACGCTGCCGCCGCGGTCGCTGACCGTCTCCCACGTGCCCGTCACCGCCATGCTGCCGGTGGCGATCGCATTCAAATAGCCCGGCAGCAGCGCCAATCCGTGCGTCGTATGGCCCAACAGGTCCGCCTCCGACAGGACCTCCGCCACCACCGCCGCACGGCCGGCATCGAGGCCCACGGCCTCCAGCAACCGTTGCGCGAAGCCGAGCAGGTCCGTGTGGCGGTAGCTGGTCTCGGTCATGGGCGGCGTCCTCATTCAAATCCTGCCAAGCCTTGCCCGATCATGACCCCGCCGCCAACCGTTCGATCGTGGCCGCATCGAACCCATGCTCGTGCAGCACCTCCGCGGTATGCTCGCCCAGGCGGGGCGGCGGACGCCGTATGCTGGGCGGACAGGCCGGCATCTGGATCGGGTTCGCAGGCAGGCGCAGCGTGCCTTCGGTCGGATGCTCCATCGTCTGCCAGAACCCGGTGGCGGCCAGATGCGGGTCGTCCAGCAGGTCCTCGAGGTCGTTCAGCACGGCATGCGGGATGTCGGTCCCGTCCAGCAACGCCGCCCATTCCGCGCTGGTGCGGAGCGCAACGATCTGGCCCACCTGCTCCCAGACGCGGCCCACGTTGGCTTGGCGCCCGTGCTGGGTCGCGAACGCCGGGTCGGCCGCGAGGTCCGGGCGGGCGATCAACTCGAAGAAACGGCGCCAATGCGGATTGGTGTACGGCAGGAAGCAAAGGTGGCCATCCCGGGTGCGGAACGGACGCCGCATGCCCTCGCGGACCGGCTGGTAGCCCATGCGTCCGATCGTCGGCTCGAACACCGAGCCGCCGAGGTGCTCGTGCATGTTGAAGGCGACCATGGTTTCCAGCATGGGCACGCCGACCTTCTGGCCCTGGCCAGTGCGCTCGCGGTGGAACAGCGCGAGTGCGATGGCGTAGGCCGCGTGCACGGCGCTGACCTTGTCGGCGATCAGCGATGGCATGTAGCGGGGCTCGCCCGCGGCAATTTTTTGCAGCATCGCCAGGCCGGACAGCGCCTGGATGATGTCGTCGTAGGCCGGGCGTCCGCCATAGGGGCCTTCGTCCTGGAAGCCGCGGACGTGGCAGTACACCAAACGCGGGTTCGCGGACGCCAGCGCCGGGTAGCCGAGGCCGATGCGCGCGGCGGCGCTGGCGCGGATCGAGTGCAGCAGCACGTCGCTGCCCGCGGCGAGCCGCTGCAGCGCCGCCTGCCCCTCGGCGGTCTTGAGGTCGAGGACGATGCCGCGCTTGTTGCGGTTGTTGGCGAGGAACAGCGACCCCATGCCCTCCGACCGCCGCGGTCCGATGGCGCGGGTGACGTCGCCCTCGGGACCCTCGACCTTGATGACGTCGGCGCCCATGTCGCCGAGGTATTGCCCGGCCATCGGCCCCAGGATGACCGCCGACAGGTCGAGCACAGTGATCCCGTGCAGCGGTCCGGCGTTAGCTGGCCCGCCTGCTGAAGCGGGTTCAGTCGGCGAACGATGGCCGTGCGGTCCGTGCATCGCTTCCTCCATGATCTTGGTCCTTCGCCTGCGCTCCCCGCAAGGCGCCGAGTGGCTACGTCTCCACGAAGATTACGCCGGGACGTCCGCGGCTGCGGCATAGGCCAGGCAAAGCGCGGGCGGCAGCGTGACCGCCACCGTGTCGCCCACGGCAAAGCGGGGCGCCGTGCCCAGCTCGACCGCCGCGATGGCAGCGTCCAGCGCCGACAGATCATAGACCGTCTGCACGCCTTGATAATGCACCGCCAGCACGCGGCCCGGCACCTGGTTCGCGCCCTCGGGCCCGCCGAGCGTGATGTTCTCCGGGCGGATGGCGACCTGCACCGCCGCGCCCACCGCGACGCCGGCCGGCAGCTTGGCGCGCAGGGTCCGGCCGGACCCGGCCTCGATGGCGCCGAACCCGCCGTCGCGCGCCAGCAGCCGGCCCGATATCAGGTTGGAGGACCCGGTGAACCCGGCGACGAACAGGTCGGCAGGGCTGTTGTAAACCTCGGCCGCGGTGTCGAGTTGCAGCAGGCGGCCGGCCCGCATGACGCCGATGCGGTCGCCGATCACCACCGCCTCCGACTGGTCGTGCGTCACATACAGCGCCGTCACGCCCGACCGCTTTATGATCCGGCGCAGGTCGTCGCGCAGGCGCAGCCGCAACTGGGCGTCGAGGTTGCTCAGCGGCTCGTCGAGCAGCAGCAGGCGCGGCTGGTAAACCATGCTGCGGGCCAGCGCCACGCGCTGCATCTGCCCGCCCGACAGCGCCGTGACCGGGCGGTCGACGTAGGCGGCGAGGTCGACGAGTTCCAGCACCTCGGCCACGCGCCGCCCGATCTCCGCGCGCCCGAGGCGGCGGGTCTTCAGCGGATAGGCCACGTTCTGCCGCACCGTCATGTGCGGCCAGACGGCGTAGGACTGGAACACCATGCCGAAATTGCGGTCGCGCGGCGGCAGCAGCACGCCGGCCCGCGGGTCCGAGATCACGTCGCCGCCGCTCCGGATGACGCCGCCGGTCGGACGCTCGAGCCCGGCCACGCAGCGCAACGTCGTGGTCTTGCCGCAACCGGACGGACCCAGCAGCACGACGATCTCGCCGGCGGCGATGGTGAAGCTCACGTCGTCCACCGCTGCGTGCCCGGCGCCGAAGCGTTTCTCCAGATGGTCGACGTGGAGTTCGGCGGACATTCAGGCGGGGCTCACGTCCGGACGCCGCTCACTGGCGGTAGCCGTAGATCTTGTTCCACTCCTCGATCCAGCCGTTGCGGAGCGAGGCGAACTGCGCGCCGTTGGGCACCCAGACCTTGTTCACCTTGGGGTCGAAGCCCTCGAGCGTGACGGGTGGGACCTTGAGCGACGTGAAGTTGCCCTGTTCGGCCATGGTGAACGCCTGGCCCTCCTCGGAGAGGCACCAGTTCAGGAACAGCCGGGCGGCGTTCGGGTTGGCGGCGGACTTGGGAATGCCCGACGCATAGGGCACCAAGGGCAGGCCTTCGGGCGGGAACACCAGCTCGACCGGGGCGCCGTCGCGTTTCTTGGAGAAGACCGCGTTGCGGATCAGCGGCGCTATCGTGACCTCCCCGCGGATCAGCGCGTCGGACGCCGGGGCGCCGGACGGATACAGCGCGGGCTTGGTCGCGGCCTGTTTCGCCCAATAATCCTCGCCCAGAACCTGGCGCTCGAACATGATCCGGGTCCATGTCGTGCCGCCGGAGGGCGCGATCACCTGGCCGATCTGGCCGCCGTTATAGATCGGGTTGGTCAGATCCATCCAGCTTTTGGGCGGAACCTTGGCGAGCTCGGCATGATAGGCGATGCACCAGACCGGGGTGATGCGCGGCCACAGCTTCGGGGAAACGCGGGACGCCTCCAAATAGGCGGCGGCGTTCGGCGGGGCGTAATCAAGGAACAGGTCCTCGATCTCCTGCATCAGCGCGCGGTCGGAGTGGTCGACGACGTCGGCCAGCAGCTTGCCGGCGGCGGCCTCGGTCTTGACGCGGGTGATCAGTTGGCCGCCTGACGCGCGCAGCATCTCGACGCGGACGAACGGGAAGCGCTTGTTGAATGCGCCGATGGTTTCCTGCTCCGCCTCGCTGAAGCTTGCGCTGTAGAACACGACCCGCCCTTCCTTGCGCGCCGCCGCAACCAGGTCGGCAGGAGGGGTGTACGCTTCCGCGCGGGCGGAGCCGGCAGCAGCGGTGGCCGCCGCCGCGAGCATGGCCTGGCGTCTGGTCAGCATGGCGCTCCCTTTCATTTGTTCAGCTCATTTTTTCAGGCAAAGTTCAGCCGGCGCGCCCGGCGCTTCCGGCCGCCGCACCCCGGGACAGCCGTCCGGCAATGCCGATCAGCACGCCCAGCAGCGCCATCTGCACCAGGCTATAGGCCGCGGTGACGCTCATGTTGCCGCCCTCGTAATAGCCCAGCAACTGCACCGACATGACCATCGAACCGCTGGTGTAGAGGAACAGCGAGGACCCGAGTTCCCGGGTGGACAGAATGAACAGCAGGGTCATGGCGGCGATGACGCCGGGCCGGGCGAGCGGCAGGACGACGGTGACGATGGTGCTGGCAACGCTGCGTCCGCAGACCCAGGCGGCCTCCTCAAGTTCCCGATGGATTTGCATGAGCGACGTGCTGAGTGCCTTCACCGTGTCGGGGATGAAGCGGGCGACGAAGGCCAGCGCCAGGATCCAGAGCGTGCCATAGAGCCCGCCAGGCAGGCCGATCCAGGCCCAAAGGTAGGCGACGCCGATCACCAGGCCGGGGATGGCGACCGGGACGGTGGCGATGATGTCGATGCTGCGGCGGAACGGCGCCCGGCTGCGCACCACGGTGTAGCCGATGGCGAAGGCCAGCACGCCGCCGATGGCCGCGGTGAGGATGCCGACCTTCACCGTATTCACGATTGCGTCGATGGTCAGCGGATTGGCGAACAGCCGCTCGAAGTGCAGCAGGCTGTATTGCTTGGGATCGACGAGGCTTGCGAGGTCGCGCACGAACAGGAACTTGCGGAACGCCGCCACGATCAGCGCGAGGCTTGGCAGCGCGACGACGATCAGCAGGTAGGCGGACGCGATCCCGAGCGTCAGGAAGCGCCACGGCCCCAGCCGGAGCGCGCGCGGGCGGAACGCCTTGCCGGCCACGGTCGTGTAGCTGCGCCCGGACAGCGCCTTGTTTTGCAGCAGAACGAGCACGCCGGTGACGGCCATCAGGATGACCGCGACCGAGGCGGCGGAGCTGTAAAGCGGCGGCGACCAGGCGGTCAGGGTGTAGATATAGGTCGTGAGCACCGGGATGTTGGCCGGGGCGCCCAGCACGGCCGGGATGCCGTAGATGCCCAGCATGACGACGAAGGACAGCAGCATCCCGGAGACGATCGCCGGCGCGATCAGCGGGAAGGTGACGGTCAGGATGGTGCGCAGCGCGCTGGCGCCCGACATCTCCGCCGCTTCCTCGAGGGACGGGTCCATGTTCTTCAGCGCGGCGGAGGTGAACATGTAGACGTAGGGCGCGTAGTACATGCCGAACACGAAGATGATGCCGGACATCGAATACAGGTTGAAGCGGACATCGACGCCGGCGCGGGCCAGGAAGATGTTCAGCAGCCCGGTCTTCGGCGAGCCGAGGATGGCCCAGGCGACGCCGCCGACCAGCGGCGGCACGAACAGCGGCAGCATGCCGGCGGCGGCGATCAGCCCTTTGCACGGCGTGTCAGTCCGCACCACGATCCATGCGAACGACAGCCCGATCGCCACCGCCATCGCCGTGCCGCCGGCGCAGGCGACCATGGAATCGGCCAGGGCCAGATGGACGTTGGGGTTGCCGAGCACCTGGATGAAATTGGCCAGCGAGAGGTTCGCCAAGCGTATGCCGTCCACCACCGGGTCGGCATTGGTCAGCGCGCCGAGCAACAGCGTGGCGATGGGATACAGCACCAGGAACAGCAGGATCAGCAACAGGCCTGCAGACCAGGCGTAACCCGCCAGCCCGCGCGACGCACGCGGCATGGCCAGCGCCGGCGGCGCCGCAGTCACGCCAACCTGCGTGTCCATCCGTCCCTCCCGTCCGGCTAGCTTTTGAGGCCCGGCGTTTGATGCAACGTTAACACCGGCGGCGCAGCTTCGCCAGCGTGTGCCGTCACCGCGGCGTCAATAATGGAAAGGCGCTGTGGGCGTGCGGGGCCGTGACCGACTCCGCCGGGCGCAGATAGGAGGCGTCGAGCCCGGCGAAACCGGTCAGGCCCAGCAGGCCCAGGCACTCCGCGACCTCGATGTCGAGCAGTTCGACCACCCGCGCGATCCCGGCGGCCCCGGCGGCGGCGAAGCCATAGCAATAGAGCCGGCCGATGCCGACCAGGTCCGCGCCGAGCGCCATCGCTTTCACGATGTCGGTGCCGCGGCTGAACCCGCCGTCGACCATCACCTGCGCCCGTCCGGCGACGGCGGCCACGACCTCAGGCAGCACCTCGATCGCCCCGGCGCCATGGTCCAGTTGCCGCCCGCCATGGTTCGAGACATAGACGGCCTCGACCCCGATTTCGCAGGCGGCGGCGGCGTCCTCGCCGGTGGCGATGCCCTTGAGGATCAACGGGATGGCGTGCTTGTCCTTGAACCGCCGGATGTCGTCCCAGCTCAGCGCAGCCTGGAAGTCCATGCCGCCAGCCTCGGCCCGCCACGGCTTGGCGAAACGGTTGGCGATGTCCCGCTCCCGCCGGCTATACAGCGCGCTGTCGACCGTGATGCAGAATGCGTCATACCCGGCGTCCACGGCGCGGCGCACGTGATCGTCCACCCAGGCGCCGTCGCCGCGGACATAAAGCTGGAAGATGCGCGGGCCGGATGAAGCCGCCGCCACCTCCTCCATGCTGCGTTCCGACACCGAACTCAGCATGAACGGCACGCCGGACAACGCGGCGCCCTGGGCCACGCCCACGCCGCCACCCTCGCCCATGTAGTCCAGGCCGCCCACCGGGGCGAGGCAGGCCGGCAGCCGGATGCGCTGGCCGAAGAACCGGCCGGAGGTGTCGATGGATGAAACGTTACGCAGCACGCGCGGGCGGAACGCGATGCGGTCGAGCGCCAGGCGGTTGCGCGCCTGCGTGGTCTCGGTCCCGGCGCCACCGGCGAGATAGTCCCACATGTTGCGGCCGAGCCGTGCGCGGGCCGCCGCCACGACCTCGTGCAGGGTTTGCAGTTGGTCGGCTGCGATGCTGATTCCGGTGTCCATGCGTTGGTTCCTCCGGCATGGAGATTGACCCGCTCGGGGATTGCTGTGAAGGCCCGCCGCTCAGTTCCGCATGCGCACGCCGAGCACGAAGCCGAACAGGCCGAGCAGGACCGTTCCGATCACGGTCTGCACGCTGGACAGCAGGACCGCAAGCTGCCCGCTCGGCCTGACCCCGACCTCGGACGTGCCGACGGTGGTCATGGAGTCGAGGCTGAACAGGACATAGTCGATCAGCCGGAACCCCGTTCCCGTGGCGACCCCTGCCCGCGGTTCCAGGCAGCCGGTCAGCCAGTAGATCGCCGCGAAACAGAATAGCACGACGAGGAAGGCGCGCAGCACCCGCGTGACGCTCTCGCCGTAGTCGCACAGCCATTCCGCCGCCACGTCGCCGAGCCATCGGAGGCCGGGCATGACCGCGCGGATGTCGCGCCGCTGCAGCGCGGCACGGGCGGCCTGGGCGTGCAGCCGCTTACCCATCCGGCGGCGGCGGCGGAAGGCCCAGCTTGCGTCGTCGGCGCTGCCGAGCGTGCGGAAGTTCTGCTCCAGCACGATGTAACCCTCGCGCGCGGCGTCGAACTCGCCGGCCGTTTCCTCGCCGATCGCGCCGCCAAGCTGTTGCGCGCGCATGCGGGTGCGTTCCATCCACGCGCCTGCAACGCGAATATGGCGCAGGTTGCAGCTCATGAGCGACACGTGGGGCAGCACGGCGTCGCTCAGGTCGGCGCCCTCTAGGTTGGCGTTGTCCAGCACGGCCTCGCGCAGGTTCGCGCCGCGCAGCAGCGCCCCGACGAGGTTGGCGCGCCGCAGGGTCGCCCCCACCAGTTCGGCGCCCACCAGGTCCGCGTTTGCGAGCTGCGCCTCGTCCAGGCGCGACCCGCGGAAGTTGGCCCGCTCGGCCGCGATGCCGGGCAGCTTGGCG
Organism: Acetobacteraceae bacterium; assembly: GCA_965277495.1. GTDB lineage: Bacteria > Pseudomonadota > Alphaproteobacteria > Acetobacterales > Acetobacteraceae > CAHJXG01. Next base: position 1,323,360 of record OZ255824.1, read on the forward strand.
CCCCAAAGGTCTGCGCCGGACAGGTCGGCCCCGTCCATGACCGCGTTGGCGAAGTTGGCGAAGCGGAGCCGGGCGCCGGACAGGTTGGCGTCTTCCAGTAGGGCCTTGCTGAAATCCGCCTGGCCGGCGTTCACGCCGCTCAGCACGCCGCCAATCAGGTCCGCGCCGCAGAAATTCGCCTCCTCCAGCCGTCCCCGGTGCAGGATGACGCCGCTGCACGAGGCCCCGCTGAGGTCGGCGCCCGCCAGGTCTGCGCCGGAAAGGTTGGCGCGGCGCAGGCTGGCCCCCGCCAGGCCGCGCCCGCCAAGCCTAATGCCGCCGAGCGCCGCATCCCACCACGACGCACCCCGTATGCGTGCGCCCAGCCCGGCGGCCGAAACGTCCGCCCCGTCGAATGGCGTCAGCGGCTCGCCGCCCTGTTGCCCGGCGAAATGCAGGAGGGCGTCCGTCGCGCCGGGGTCGATGGCATCGGCAGGCACGCCTGGCTCGCCAGGCGGCGGCATGGCTGCCTCGTCGGGGTGTGGTGCAGGCGTCATGCGCCGCCGCTATGCCGCCACCGGCCTAGCCCCCCGGCGCCAAGGCCTCGATCTGGGTCAGCAGCCGGGAGAAGTCGATCGGCTTGGGATGGTAGTCGTTGCACCCCGCCGCAAGCGCCTTTTCCCGGTCGCCTGACATGGCGTGCGCCGTCAGCGCGATGATGGGAATGCCGGCGGTGGCGGGATCGGCCTTGAGCGTGCGGGCGGCCGACCAGCCGTCGAGGATCGGCAGGTTCATGTCCAGCAGCACGATGTCGGGCAGGTCCGCCCGGACCTGGTCAACCCCGGCCTGGCCATCGGTGGCGACCGTCACCTCGTAGCCGCGGCGCTTGAGCCGGCGGGACAGAAAATCCCAGATTTCCTCATGATCTTCGACCAGGAGCAGGCGCATGGATGGCTCTCCGCAACGGCGTTCAGGGGTGTCCGGACGGGACCGCGCCGCCCGCTGCCGCCTCGGCATGGGACGGCGTAAGCGCGCGAAGCTCCCCGGCAAGCTGGCGGAGGTTCGTCTGCCCCTTGCTCAACACCCGGTCCGCGCCGCCAAGACGCCGGCGCTCGTCCGCGTCCAGGTCCCGCGCCGTCAGCACCACGACGGGGATCTCGCTGCAGCCGGGCCGCTGACGCAGTTCATGCAGGAAGGCGAAACCGTCCATCACCGGCATCGTGAGGTCGAGCAGGATGAGCTGCGGCGGCGCGTGCGCGACGACATCCAGCGCCTCGCGTCCGTTGCCCGCTTCCGAAACGGTCCAGCCGTTCCGTTCCAGCACGCTGCGCAGCCGCGCCCGGGCGTCGGGGTCATCGTCCACCACCAGGATGTCGCCCGCATCGCCGCGGAACCGCTCCATGACGCTTTTGAGGCGATCCCATTCGACCGGCTTGAGCACGGTGTCGGCGGCGCCGAGCGACTCGCCCAGTCCGGGTTCGTTGACGAACGTCACCATCACGACCGGGATCGTCGCCAGGTTCGGGTCGGCCTTGAGCGCGCCCAGCACCGACCAGCCGTCCATCTGCGGCATCATCACGTCCAACAGGATCGCGCGGGGGTGCTGGGTGCGGGCGAGCTCGATCCCGGCCCGGCCGTCGGCCGCCGTCAGCACCGCGAACCCCTCGCGCTCCAGGAACCGGCTCAGCAAGTCGCGCTGGGCCGGGTCGTCGTCGACCACCAGGACTATGTGCTGCCCGGAGCTGGCCGGCGCCGACGCTTCGGCCTCTTCGGCGGGCTGTTCCGGCATGACGGACGGCAGGCGGATGGTGAACGTCGAACCCTTGCCGTAGGTGCTGGCGACCTCCACGTCGCCCCCCAGCAGGTGGCAGAATGCGCGCGTGATCGCCAGCCCCAGCCCGGTGCCGCCGAACCGCCGGGTCGTCGAGGCGTCGGCTTGGCTGAACCGCTCGAACAGCCGCTCCAACTGCTCCGGGGTCATGCCGATGCCGCTGTCGGCGACCTTGAAGACGACATCGTCTCCGACGCGGGCGACCTGCAGCGCGATCCGTCCGCCTTCGGTGAATTTGGCGGCGTTGCTGACCAGGTTGAACAGGCATTGCCGCAGCTTGACCTGGTCGGTGTGCATCTCGCCCAGGTCCGGCGCCAGGTCGAGCACGACCTCGTTGCCCTTCTGCTGCACCAGGGTCTCCACCGTGGAAGCGACGCCGCGCACGAGCTCCTCGACGGCGAAGGTTTCGGCGAAGGTGGTCATCCGCTCCGCCTCGATCTTCGACAGGTCCAGCACGTCGTTGATGAGGCTGAGCAAATGGCGCGCGTTGGACTGTATCTTGCGGACATCGCCCAGCAGGGCCTCGTCGCCGGCCTCCTCCATCTCCTCCTCGAGCATCTCGCTGTAGCCGATGACGGCCGACAGCGGGGTGCGCAGTTCGTGGCTCATGTTGGCGAGGAACTGGCTCTTCGCCCGGTTGGCCGACTCGGCCGCAGCCTTGGCCGCGTTCAGTTCCTCCTCCGCGCGTTTCCGCTCGGTGATGTCGGTATGGGTGCCCACCCACTCGCGGGTCTCGCCGTCGTCCAGGATCGGGACGCCGCGCACCGCCATCGTGCGCCACTCCCCATCGGCCCGGCGCAGGCGGTGGTCGATCGCATACAGCGCATGGCCCGCCACCGCCCGGTTCCAGGCTTCGAGAGTGGCGTCCCGGTCCTCGGGATGGACGGCCTGCAGCCAACCCACACCCTCGATCTCCTCCGGGGTTTGCCCGGTGAAGGCGCCCCAGCTCGACTGCGCCCCGGTCAGCTCACCCGCCGGGGTCGCGGTCCAGACGATCGCGGCGCTCGTTTCGATCAAGGTGCGGAACCGCTCCTCGCTTTCGCGCAGCCGGCGTTCGGCCCGCTTGCGGATGGTGACGTCGGTCACCACCAACCCGGCGCCGGCGGTCCCGGCGCCGGTCAACGCCGGCAACGGGAAAAAACCAAACTGGAACTCACGCAACTGCCTGGGATTGATCCGGCTGGGCACCCCCACGTCGACATTGGCCACCGTGCTGCCAGCCTCGAGCACCTCCTGCAGCCGCGGCTCCAATGCCTCGCGCATGTCGGGCAGGATATCCCATAGGCTGTTGCCCACATCGGCGTCGAGCGCCCGTTCGCTCATGGCCGAGAGCCGGCGGTTCATATGCCGCACGCGCAGGCCCAGATCGAGGAAGCCGAGACCGATCGGAGCGTTTTCCAGCACGCCTTCCAGCAGCGCCGCGCTGGCGCGCTCCGCCCGGCGACGGCGCAGGGCCAGCAATGCAACCGCGCCGAACGCCGCCAAGATGCACAGGGCCGCGATCGTCACCAGCAAAGGCCCGCGAAACGCCTCCTGGCGGTCGAGGCTGGCGATCCGGGCGCGGGCTTCGTCCTGCAAGGCGGCGACGGCCGACCGCACGTCGTCCATCGACGCCTTGTCCTCGCCGGACCGTACCAGCGCGGTCGCGGCATCGAGGCCCGAGTCGCGCCGCGCCGCGACGACCCGGCCTGCGAACTCTCGTTTGCCGTTGACGAGCGCGGCGAGCTTGCCGTCCGGCTGCCCCTGCGGACCCACCGCCGCGAGGGCGCTGTCCAGCGTGGCGCGAGCGTTCTCATAGGGTTCGAGGTAGTTTGGCTCGCCGGTCAGCGCATAGCCGCGCTCCCCGGTCTCGAGGTCCTTGAGGGTGGACAGCAGCCGCTCGCCCGCCACCAGCACCCGGTTCTCCTCGGCCACCAAGACGCGGGCGTGATAGGCGTCGGCCAGCGACCATGCCGCTGCGCCGAGGCCGATGACCAGCAGGATGCCCGCCAGCATATTGAGCAGGCCATGGTCCCGCACGAAACCTGCGGGGCCGCGGGCCTTGCCCTGCTGCGGCTGAGGTTCGTTCATCGTTTGGGACCTTGCAACAGAACGAACACTACGCGCCTGCCCCAGGGATGTTCCCGCGTCCGGAACGTAGTGCGGCGTCGACCCCGTTGGCAACGGAGGAGCAATGCGGCGACGCGATCGCCGCCGCGGCCGCCCCGGTCAGTCCTCGTGATCCTCATGCGTTGCGGCCGCATGGGAATACGACTGGATGCCCCGGACCTCGGTGTAGGCGCTATCCAGCACCAGCTCCAACAGCAGCAACGAGCGTCCGGTCACGACATAGTCGGTCTCGAACTCGAACTGCTTCGCGTCGGGGTCGCCGTCCTGGTTGGTGTCGATGAAGCACTTCCACGCCAAGCCGCCGGGCACCACAGGTAGCGCGAACGGCACGCCGTCATGGTACGAGTTCAGGATGACCAGCACCGTCGCGTCCGCGCCGCGGCGCCGGATGCCGGATGCCTGCGCGCGGCCATCCAGCAGGATGCCGATGCAGCGCGTGTTCTCATCGTCCCACGCCGCCTGGTCCATCTCCTCGCCGGCCGGCTTCAGCCACGTGACATCCTTGATGCCAAGCTCGTCGTTCCACTCCGCGGTCAGGAACCGGGACCGGTAGAGGATCGGCAGCCGCCGCCGGAGCGCCGTCAGTTGCGATACGAAGTGGACAAGGTCCTTGCCCTTCTTTCCGAGGTCCCAATCCAACCAGCTTATCTCGTTGTCCTGGCAATACGCATTGTTGTTGCCGCCCTGGGTGCGGCCGAACTCGTCCCCCGCCAGCAGCATCGGCGTGCCGCGCGACAGCAACAGCGTCGCCAGCATGTTCTTGATCTGCCGGGTGCGGAGGTCGTTGATGGCGGGATCGTCGGTCGGCCCCTCGGCGCCGCAGTTCCAGCTCTCGTTGTTGCTGTTGCCGTCGTTGTTGTCTTCGCCGTTCGCCTCGTTGTGCTTCTCGTTATACGAGGCCCAGTCGTTCAGGGTGAACCCGTCATGCGCCGTCAGGAAATTGACGGACGACCAGGCGGGCCGCCCACGATGGTTGAAGAAGTCGCTGCTGCCGGTGAACCGCGTCGCCAAGTCCTTGATCTTGCCGGCGTCGCCCTTCCAGTACGCCCGCACGTTGTCGCGGTAGCGGTCGTTCCACTCCGCCCAGCCCGGCGGGAAACCGCCCACCTGGTAGCCGCCGGGACCGCAGTCCCAGGGCTCGGTGATCATCTTGACCTGGCTCAGCACCGGATCCTGCGCCACGGCGCGCAGGAACCCGCTTTCCTGGTCGAAGCCATGGCTCTCGCGGGCCAGGATCGTGCCGAGGTCGAAGCGGAACCCGTCCACGTGCATCTCCGTGACCCAATAGCGCAGGCTGTCCATCACCATCTGGATCACGCGGGCGTTCGACAGGTTGACCGTGTTCCCGGTGCCGGTGTCGTTGATGTAATAGCGCTTTTGGTCGGGCAACAACCGGTAGTAGCTCGCGTTGTCGATGCCCTTGAACGACAGCGTCGGCCCCTTCTCGTTGCCCTCACAGGTGTGGTTGTAGACCACGTCCAGGATGACCTCGATCCCGGCGGCATGGAACCGGCTGACCATCTCCTTGAACTCGGAAAAGGCGAAATCCGGCACCGCGGCATAGCGGCGGCTCGGGGCGAAGAACGATAGGGTCGAATAGCCCCAGTAGTTCACCAGCCCCTTCTCCACGAGGTAGCTGTCATCGGCGAACATATGGATCGGCAGCAGCTCGACGCTGGTGACGCCGAGGTCGCGGATGTAGCGCACCACCTCCGGCGTCGCCAGGCCGCGGTAGGTGCCGCGCAGTTCCTCCGGGACGGCCGGGTGCAGCTTGGTGAAGCCCTTGACGTGGGTCTCGTAAAGGACGGTCCGCTCGTACGGCACGCGCGGGGCGCGGTCCTCGCCCCAGGTGAATGCCGGGTCGATCACGCGGCCTTTCGGCATGAACGGGGCGCTGTCGCGGTCGTCGAAGGTGGTGTCCTCCTCGCCCATCTTGTAGCCGAACAGCTCGGGCACCCACTTGATGTGGCCGACAGCCGCCTTGGCGTAGGGGTCCAGCACGAGCTTGTTGGGATTGAACCGATGGCCGTTCTCGGGGTCGTAGGGGCCATGCACCCGGTAGCCGTAGACCGTGCCGGGCCGGGCGTCCGGCAGGAAGCCGTGCCAGGTCTCGTTGGTGTACTCAGGCAGGGCAACGCGGCCGATCTCGGTCTCGCCACGGTCGTCGAACAGGCACAATTCCACCTTGGTGGCGTTCGCCGAGAAGATGGCGAAATTCACGCCGAGGCCGGTCCAGGTCGCGCCTTGCGGGAACGGGCGGCCTTCCTCGATGCGTAAGCCGTTGGATTGGGTCATTCGTCCACCTTGGATGGAAAAGGTTTGAAGCCAGCTTCAAGCGCACGCCGGGCAGAACGGTTGCACTGCAACATCGCGTGCTTGGCCCGCGTGCGCCCCAAAACGGTCACAGAGCCGTGTCCGATTGCACCGGCTCGGCCGCTGGCCGCGGCGCCCGCGTCGCAATTGCCCGCGCCAGCGCGACCAGTTCGCCCAAGGACAGGACGATGGTTTCCTCGTGTCCTTCCGACCGCAGCGCGGCGAGCATGGGGCTGGCGCCTGCCGCGTGCCATAAGCAGACGACGATCGCGGCATTCGGCATCTGCCGCTCGATCCGCCGCAGCAAATAGCGGATGCCGGAAGGGCTGCTGCCCTGTTCCAGCACCGATAGGCAGCACAGACGGGCGCTGGCGAGGTTCGCCTGGTTCGCACGCCCGGCGCCGAGCATGGCATTCGACTCACTGCCCGCACCGAACCCGGCGCCGCGCAGCACCTGCATCGCCATCGCGGCGGCGAGGTCGTCGAGCTGCCCGCGTCCAGGGATGCAGACGACGGCGCCGTCCGCCTGCCACTCCGGTGCCGGCGCCTGATGGTCCGGCCCGTGCTCGGGCCCGGTCCGCGCCAGGCCGGCGAGCAAGGCCTCGATCTGCCGATGGATCGCTTCGAGCCGCTCGAACGCCAGGGCGTCGCGCGACAGGTCGGCCTGGGCCAGCGCCAAGCCCTGCATGGCGACAAGGTCGTAGTAGTCGGCCAGGGAAGTCTCGCCGACCACCCTGCGGGCCTGCGCCGCCAGTTCCTTGGCGTTGCCCTCGAGCGCACGCTGATAAAAGGTTTCCGGTGGGTCGAGCGGCGGGCGGTCGCCAAGCATCACCTCGAGGAACGCCAGCGGCTCGACGTGACGCCCGATCACGACCAGGCAAACCGTCAGCGGGGTTGAGAGCAGCAGCCCGACCGGCCCCCACAGGAACGCCCAGAACGCCGCCGAAAGGATGATCGCAATCGGCGAAAGCCCGGTGCTGTGGCCGTATAGCAGCGGCTCGATCACCTGGGCCACGATCACGTCCGCCAAGACGAACAGCCCGAGCACGATAACCGCCAGCGACCAGCCCGGCGCCACCGCCAGCGCCAGCAACAGCGGCGGCGCCACGGCGATGAAGGTGCCGATGAACGGCACGAAGCGCATCAGCGCCGCCAGGATGCCCCACAGCACCGGGTTCGGCAGGCCGGCAAGCCACAGCCCGGCAGCGATGAAGATGCCGAAGCTCGTGTTCAGGGCCAGTTGGAACAGGAAGAAGCGCGACAGGCGCCGGGCCGCGTCGTTCATCGCCAGGATGGTCCGGTGCAGGTCCTGCCGTCCGACCAGGCGGACCAGGCGGTCGCGCAGGTCCTCCCGCGAGAGCAGCACGAAGATGACGAACACCACCACGATGCCAAGCGTGGCCAGCGGGCCGAAAATCGGCGCGACGACCGTGCGGACGATCAGGAAGGCCGACGACGCATCCAGCCCGCCCGCCAACCCTGGCGCAGCGGGAGCGGGGACCACCACGCTGGCCGGCGTGCTGCCGGGTCCGGCGCTCCCGCCGCCGGCGACGCCCTCGATCATCGATCGGATCGATCCATTGATGCGCTCGAGGAATTCGCCGCCGATGGCCAGCGACTTCATCTTCTGCTGGATGGTCGCGCTGTAGCTCGGCAGGCTGGCCGCCAGCGTCGTCGCCTGGCGGCCGACCACCAGGCCGATGCCGCTGATGACGATGAAGGCGAGTGCTACGGCGATCAGGACCGCAGGCGCCTTGCCGACGCGGGCGCGCTGCAGCAGCGTCACTGCCGGCGCCAGCACGAAAGCCAACAGGACCGCGAGCACGAGCGGCACGAACAGCTCGCGCCCGAAATACAATGCGGCGACGATGACCGCCCCGGCATTCAGGGCCGACAATCCGGTGCGGCCCGGCGCAAGTGCCGCGGGCTGCCCAACCGCTTCGGGGTGACTTGGACCAGACGCTGACATCGAGGTTTCCTGGCTGGACAGGCGAGGCCAGCGATTCCATGTGGATCACCGGAGGTGGCGCCACGCTCGCGCGGCTACTACATCGGGCGGCGAAATCGGCAAAGCGGGAGTCGAGTCACGTGACCAAGATATTGTTGGTTGAGGATCATGAGGCGCTTTGGGATTTCCTGTCGCGCCGGCTGCGCCGCCACGGCTTCGACGTCGTGCTCGCCCATGACGGCCAGCACGCGCTCGACCAGGTGAGCGCGGAGCAGCCGGACATCATCCTGCTGGATATGGACCTGCCGATCATGGACGGCTGGACCGTCGCCCGCACCCTGCACGGCGACCCGGCCCGGGCGTCGATCCCGATCATTGCGTTAACGGCGCACGCCATGGCCGGCGACCGTGCCAAGGCGTTGGCGGCCGGGTGCGACGACTATCATGCGAAACCGGTGAATTTCCCCAACCTGCTGACGCAGATCGACGATGCGCTGCTGAAGCGTGAGGAAGCGGCGCCTTAACGCGGGCTTTGGCGTTGGGCGGCCTTAATCAGGCCAAATCGCGCCGGCCCGTCCGCATCAATGCTTGGTGTCGGTCCAGCTTTCGGCCGGCACGGTTGCGAGGCGGGTCTCCGCAGACGCGAAGATGCCGTTTGGAATAAGGTCCATGATCGGCTCCAACTCCGTGAAGGCGACGGCGGAAGAGGCGGTCCCGTCCATCCACTGCACGAACAGGCCCACACGATCGGTCCAGCGGCACACGGTGAAGAGCGGCCTGCTTCTGGGTTCGTCCTCGCAGAAGATGAATGCGACCCAGGCCATGCCGGTGTCGGGCTTCAGTTCCACGACCCAGCCGCGGGGCAGGTTGCCGCGCAATCCGTCAAAAAGGCTGGCTTCGTCCCGCGAAAGCAGCAAGGTGGCGAAGCTAGCGTTTGAGGCGCTGCCGATCTCAGTCAGCATTGCTGTGCCCTCCAGGTGCGTCATGCAATTGCGTGATTAAAGATTTATTACAATACCGTAACTTACTACGGCGGCGTCGGGTGTATGCGCCGGGTTGGGTTCGGCACTAACGCTCCAGTTCGAGCACCCGCGCCAGCGCTTCCTCGACGCTGGCCAATTCCTGGTCGACGCCGGAAGCCTTGATGATCACCGCGGTGCCGGCCTGGGTGGCGCTGAGAAACCAGAGCGGGCTCATACGGTCATGTTTGTAGAGTTCGGCCAGTTCGGGATAGTCCTCATGGTCTGTCATAATTGAGATGCCGAACCCTTTGGGCCGGGCCGCGCTCCACGCCATGATGGTCTCGAGTTGCGACTGGGAGAAGAAGGTGGCTTCGGATCGGCTGGTGATGGCCATGGTCGCGGGTCTCCGACATGTTAACCCATTGATCACGATCCCGCGAGTTTTTACAAGAAAATAGTGCGGACGCGGCAACTAACATTCGCTGGTTTCAACCGAACCGCTTCTTCAGCAGCCAGTGGTTGGCGGGCGCACATGGGATAAAGCTAAGCGGGGTGGATGCCGCGTATATGCGCGCGTGAAAGTTGCAAGATGCCGATCGGCTGTAACTGCTGCCGGTGGCGAGTTCGGCCGCAACGAGCCAGGATTACGAGTTGTGCGCCGTCGAAGGTGGCGCCGAACTGCGTACGAGTTCGATCAAATTCCTCAGCCTGAATGGCTTGGCGAGCGACGTTTCACGCGGGTCTGGCGCCCGGCCCTTTAACCGGTCAAGCCGTCCGCTGGCGAAGATGACGTTCAGGTCCGGCCAACGCGCATGCAGCCAGTCGGCCAGGTCGAGCCCGCTCCGCCCTTCCCCAAGATCGATATCCGTCACCACAAGATGCGGAGCCGGGGCGCCGGCCAGGCGTTGCATCGCGTCCTCCGCAGTCGCGGCTTCGACCACGTCGTATCCATGTTCCTGCAGGTATTCGACGGCCACGTCGCGGATGATCGCATCATCTTCGACAAAGATCAGTTGCATGTTACACTATCCGCACAAACTCATAGCTGTTCATACCTGCCAATTTTGCTAGCGGATGCACCATATTAATGTTCCGGATGCGACCACACGAAACCGTGTTGTCAACATTTTGCGATTGCAACCAACTTACTCTCAATATATGCAACGGTCGTGCCTCAGTTAACGCCCAGCGACGCTGAACGAAGACTAAAGCACCTGCGCTACAGGGTGGCGGACCTGAGCGCCGCATCCCCGGCGCTGAATAAAGAACAGGAAGCCAGGCGCGCCGCACGGGCCGAGTGCGAAGACCAGATACACGCCGTCTTGGGAAGCGCCGTAAACGAGGCGATCCTCACCCTCGATAGCCAAGGGCAGGTGACAAGCTGGAACCCCGGGGCCGAGCGCATCCTGGGCTGGACCGAGGCCAACATACTCGGCCTCGATAGCGCCGTGCTGTTCACGCCGGCGGAGCGCGAAGCCGGCGAGCCCGCGGCCGAGATGCAGGAAGCCGCAGCCAAGGGCAATATCAATACCGAGCGCTGGATGCTGCGCCGCGATGGCACCCGATTCTGGGCGACGCAGACGCTGACGCCGTTGCGCGGAAAGGCCGGCGAGGAGCGCGGCTTCCTCAAGATCGTGCGCGACCGCACTGAACGGCACCTCGCCGAAACGGCCTTGGCGCAGAGCGAGGCGCGGCTGCGGCAAGTGAACGAAACGCTCGAGGCCGAGGTTACCCAGCGCACCAAGGAGCGTGACCGCACCTGGCAACTCAGCCAGGACCTGCTGATGATCGCCCGCCTCGACGCCACCTTGGTAGCGGTCAACCCGGCCTGGTCCGCCAGCCTGGGGTGGACCGAGGCCGAGCTGGTCGGACGGTTCGCCTTGGACCTGGTCCATCCTGACGACCACGATGCGACCCTTGCCGAAGTGGGCCGCCTTGCGGCGAGGCTGCCGACGCGGGGTTTCCTGAACCGTTACCGGCACCGCGACGGCTCGTGGCGCTGGTTCGCTTGGACGGCGCTGCCAGACGCCGGGCTGATCTATGCGGCCGGGCGCGACGTCACTGCCGAGCGTGCGGCGAGCGGGGCGCTGCATGTGGCGGAGGAGCAGTTGCACCAGTCGCAGAAGATGGAGACGATGGGGCAGCTCACCGGCGGCATTGCGCACGACTTCAATAACTTGCTCCAGGGCATCGGCAATAACCTCGACATGGTGCTGCACCGTATCGAGCAAGGCCGTCCGGCGGAGGCAGGCCGCTATGTGGAGGCGGCGCACAAGGGGGTGGAGCGAGCGGCGGCGCTGACGGTCCGACTGTTGGCTTTCGCGCGCCGGCAGCAGATGCAATCCTGCCCGGTTGACCCGGCGGCGCTGATCCTGGGCTTGGCGGAGCTGATAGAGCGCACGATGGGACCAAGGATCGAGCTCGCCTGGCGTCTGGAGGACGGCGGCTGGCCTGTGCTATGCGACCCGAGCCGGCTGGAAAGCGGGTTGCTGAACCTCGCCATCAACGCGCGCGACGCGATGCCCGAGGGTGGGCGGCTGACGGTCGGCGCCCGGAACGTCCGGCTATCAGCCGCGGACGTGGCTGGCCAGGGTGGCGCGGCGCCGGGCGACTATGTCGAGATCGCCGCTGCCGATACCGGCGCCGGCATGACGCCCGAGGTGCTGGCCCGCGCGTTCGAGCCGTTTTTCACGACCAAGGCGGTCGGCTACGGCACCGGGTTGGGCCTGTCGCAGTTGCATGGCTTCGTGCGGCAAGCGGATGGCGTCATGCGACTGGAGAGCGCGGTGGGATTTGGCACCACGGTGCGGCTATGCTTGCCACGATACAGCCGCGCGCTGCCGCTCGATGCATTGAGCACGATGGAGCCGGGGCAACGCGTCGTTCCTTGAGCGGCGCCAGGCGACCGCCATCCAAAGTCAGGACAAGTTATGAGATGTTGCCCGAAAAAGTCGCTGGGATCGGGCCGAGTTTGAGCCTGCGAAGATTGTTGCCAGAAACATTCGTTTTTTCTTTACTTCTCTGTTAAGATGTCTCAAATATGCGCCTGCGTCCTCGTGATGGCGCTGGGGCAACGATATGCAAAGCGATCTGCTGCGTGCCGGGATGCGTGTGCTGCTCGTCGATGATGACGAGCTGATACGGGAGTGTCTGGCTGAACTGCTCATGGACGCCGGATGGCGTGTTGCTGCCTTCGCCAGCGCCGAGGATGCGCTACGGATCGCCGATGCGATGGGACCGCAGGATATCTTGATCGCTGACCTGTTGCTTGGCCGCGGCATGAACGGCTTGGCTCTGGTCGCTGCCGCGCGGCGCCGTTGGCCGCTCATGCGTGCCGTGCTGATCAGCGGCGCCGATGTCGCCGATCCCATGCTTGATCCTGGCAACCGGTATCTGCGTAAGCCTTTTTCAAGCAAGACCTTGATCCAGCTCCTCGCGACGTTAGCCCGGCCCGAGGTTCACGCCACGTCCGTGCAACCATTCGTCGCCTCATGCCACAGCATGAACGATATGGCGGCACGGTAATCGTTACATCAGCGCGCCGCCGCCGCGCAGCCGCATCTGGCGACGGCAATGGAAAAAGCGGTCAAGCTCCGGCGGGCAGGTTATATTCAAACAGCGCGTTTGTGGCCGCGCACGGCGCAGCGTCGAAGGTCGCGTAGGCCAGCCGAATGAAACGAACCGCCTGATCCGGACAGCCGGCAACAAGCGCCTGATCGGCGAGCTGGGCGAAACGTTGCCCGTCGGAACCGCAAGCCGGATTACTGGCGGCGATGCGCAGCGATAGGATTGACGATTGCATGGCTCTGTCCACCCGAAGCCGGCCACCATGGCCCGCCATTCTGGACCAGGAATATACATGACAACTGCGCGATAATCCACCTCAGATTATAACGCGGCACGGCAACGTCCCAGGCGCACTTCAGGCGATTGAGCATTCCGATGCGGTTCACAAACGTTTAAGCTACTTAAAGTGTCGTTTCGTGCACTACATTACATCTAGACGATAACGTAATCCAACTTCGGGGGAGAATGGAATTCTACAATATCATGGCAAAACCTCCCGCTCTGGAATGTCCGCCCCGACGGGCGCGGATCTGGCTTGCGCACAGGAGCCGATCCACACCCCAGGCTTCATCCAGCCGCATGGCGCGGTGCTGGCGGTCACGCCATCCGGCGACTGGACCGTGGTTGCCGCAAGCCGCAATGTGGCGGAACTGCTCGGCGCCGCATCGAGCGCCGGCGGAACGGTCGGGCACAGCCTAAGCAGCGTTTTAGGGACGGATTTCGCCGAGGCGGCGCATCATCGCTTCCAAGACGGCAGGCTGCGGGGCGACGCGCCATGGCAATCCACTCTGGTGCTGGCCGGGGCGTCGCAATCATTCGACGTGGCCGTGCATGCCCACGGCGGACTGGTGCTCGTCGAACTGGAACACGCCAGCGTGCAAGAGGACGCAGCCGCGTTGAAATCTGTCCGCCAGCTCCGGGAAGCCATCGCCGACCTGCGGGGAACCAGGAGCGAGCTCGAAGCGCTGGCGCGTGCTGCAGCCCGGGGCGTCAGGCTGCTGACCGGCTACGAACGGGTACTGATCTACCGGTTCGACGCCGCCTGGAACGGGCAGGCGATCACCGAGGACAAAGCAGCCGATTGGGAGCAATCCTTGGAAGGGCTGCACTTCCCGGCCAGCGACATCCCGGCGCAGGCGCGGGAGCTGTACCGGCGCAGCCCGATGCGCTGGATTCCCGATCGCGACGCCGTTCCGGTGCCCTTCGATATCGATCCAGCCTGGGATCCACCCTGGGACCCGGCCTCGAACGGCCTGTCGCCGCCGGGCGCAATCGACCTGTCGTTCGCGCTGCTGCGCAGCATGTCGCCGGTGCACCTGCAGTTCCATCGCAACATGGGCGTCAACGGCTCCATGTCGCTGTCGATCCTGCTCGATGACCGGCTCTGGGGCTTGATGGTGTGTCATCACCGCGGGCCATACCACCCGTCGCCGGGCCAGCGTACCGCGGCCGCGGCGCTGACCGACGCCTTCGCGCTGCGCATCGCGTCCGCCGAGCGCACCGACACCGAGCAGGCCCGGCGCGAAGGCTTGGCGCGCCTTTCCGCGTTGCTGGCCCACATGGCGGGGGCCGAAATGGTCACCGCCGCACTCACGACGGGCAGCGTCACCGTCGGCAGCCTGTTCGCCTCCACCGGCGCCGCTGTCGCTTACGACGGCGTCCTTTCCCTCGTCGGCCATGCGCCGCCCGAGGCCGACGTGCGGGACCTCGCGGCTTGGCTGCGCACGCAGGACGGCCCAGGCACGTCGTTCCAAACCGACAACCTTGCTGGCGCCTACCCGCGCTGGAAGCACCGCGCCATCGCCAGCGGCCTGCTCGCGGTGTTCTTGTCGGCCGACCGGTCCGACATGCTGCTTTGGTTCCGGCCAGAGGAGCCGCAACTGGTGAACTGGGGCGGCAGCCCGCACAAGGACGCGGCGGACGGGTCTTCCCCCCTGCCCCGGCTGTCGTTCGAGCGATGGGTCGAGACCCGGCACGGCTTCGCCAAGCCCTGGGCCGAGTGGGAGCTTGAGATGGCCGAAACCCTCCGGCACGGCATCACCGAGGTCATGGTGCGTGGCCTGCGCCGAATCGCCGAACTGCACGACAAGCTGCGCCAAAGCCAGAAGATGGAGGCGGTCGGCCAACTCACGGGCGGCATCGCGCACGACTTCAACAACCTGCTGGCCGGCATCCTCGGCAGCCTGGAACTGACGCAAGCCCGCTTGGCCCAAGGCCGATTTGGCGAGGTGGACCGCTATATCGGCACGGCCAAGGCGTCCGCCAATCGCGCGGCTTCGCTGGTGCATCGTTTGCTGGCGTTCTCACGGCGGCAGACGCTCAATCCGAAAATCGTCGACGTGAACCGGCTCACGGCCTCGATGGAAGAGCTGATCCGCCGCACCGTCGGCCCGTCGATCCATGTGGAAACCGTCATTTCCGGCGGCCTGTGGACCACGCTGTGCGACGGGAACCAGCTTGAGAACGCGCTGCTGAACCTGGCGATCAACGCCCGCGACGCCATGCCGGAAGGCGGGCGCCTGACCATCGAGGCGGCGAACGTCCGCCTGGACGACGCCTACGCCAACCGCCACCACGACATGGAGGCCGGGCAATACGTGGCGGTGTCGGTCACCGACACCGGGTCGGGCATGGCGCCGGACGTGGTCGCGCGCGTGTTCGAGCCGTTCTTCACCACCAAGCCGATCGGCCAGGGCACCGGCCTCGGGCTGTCCATGGTTTACGGCTTCGCCAAGCAGTCGAACGGCCACGCCCGCATCTACAGTGAATTGGGACGCGGAACGACCGTGCGCCTGTATCTGCCGCGCCATCTCGGCAGCACCGAGACCGAGGCGGACAACTCTGTTTCGTCCCCAGAAATCGGCGGCCAAACCGGCGGAACAGTGCTGGTGGTCGACGACGAGCCGGTCGTGCGCATGTTGATCGGCGACGTGCTGCGCGACCGCGGCTACAGCGTGATCGAGGCGGCCAACGGCGCCGAAGGCCTCCGCGTCCTACGCTCCGGCCACGTGGTCAACCTGCTGGTGAGCGACATCGGGCTGCCCGGCGGCCTGAATGGGAGGCAGCTTGCCGATGCCGCGCGGGTTCAACGGCCCGAGCTGAAAGTGCTGTTCATCACCGGCTATGCCGAGAATGCCGTGTTGGGCGGCGGCGTGCTGGACCCGGGCATGCAAGTGATAACGAAGCCCTTCGCCATGGACGTCTTGACCGCCAAGGTCCGGACGATGATGTAGGCGCCGGGCCGATCGACTGCGCCCGGCAGAACGTCGCCGGCTGCATACCCGAGGCCTTGTGCTAGTGGTGCGTCAGCCCCGTGGCCCTGCCATTGTCGGCGTGCATGACATGGCCGCGCCAGACGACGCGCGCGCCGAGGTAGCTCACGGCGACTTGGCTGACCGACATGACGTCGCGGACCGGCAGCAGCCATACCGGAACCGCGACGGCCGGCCGCCATTCCTGAAACAGCGCACGGTCGGTCCACCTTGCCGCAGCGGCGCGCACTGCCCAGGCGACTGCGAATAATCCCACGGACCAAGCGGACCCGCCGCTTAAAACCAGGGCGATCATGGCCCAGAACAGCGGGAACTGCAGCGTGGAGGCCCCGAACAGCATGGGCTCGAGCGCCCGGATGGTGCGTGCCCAGCGCAGTTCATGCTGCCACAGCGCGCGCAGCGACTGCTCCGGCACCGCCGTCATCGGCACGGCGCCCGCGAGTCCGACGCCCAGGCCGAGCTGCTGCACCCGTTGCGCCAGGACATTGTCATCGGCCAGGTGGCGGACCAGCGAGTCCAGCCCGCCGATGGTTTCCAATGTATCGCGCCGCAGCGCCATAGTGGTGCCGAGGCAATCCTGCCGCCCCAGCGCCCGGGACAACAGGACGCCCGGCAGGAAAGAGTGGCTGATCCCGGTCGCTCCGAGCCGGCCGGCCAACCCCGCCGCCGTCGGCAGGCCCGTGCATAAGGTCGTCACCAGCCCGACCCCTGGCGCCTCCAAGGCAGCGACGACGTGTTCGAGGTAGGAGGGCGACACGTGCAGGTCGCTGTCGGAGAACACCAGCACCTCATGCCGCGCCATCGGCAGCATGTTCATCAGGTTGCTGATCTTGCGGTTCGGCCCATGGGAGGTGCCGTCGACCACCACCGCGATGTCGCAGGCGGGGAAGCGCTCCTGCATCCGCCGCGCTATCGGCAGCGCCGGGTCGCTCGGGTCCTGCACGCCGAACACGATCTGGAATGCCGGGTAGGCCTGGCCGCAGATGGACGCCAGCGCCGTCTCCAGCATGGGCTCGTCGCCGCAAAGCGGTTTCAGCACCGTGACCGCGGGACGATGCCGAGCCGTGCCGGCGATCCGATGCGCGAAGCAATGCACCGCGATGGCGCCAACCGTCACTGCGACCAGGCCGCAGGCGGCCAGCAATGCGGCTAGGCCGGCAAGGAGGCGAATTGCGGTCAACAACTCGCCTGTCAACGCAGTGCAGGCCGGTTGGGTAAAGCAGGCTGGGGCGATGCAGGCCGGCGGGCGATTGACCGCCAAAGCATGAGGCCGACCAGGCCGACCAGGATCTCGCGCACACGCTTGACCAACGACAGCGCGAAGGCAGGGCCCATCGGCAGGCCGACGGCTGCGGCGGCGAGCACGAAACCGCCCTCTTGCGCGCCCAGCGCCGCAGGGATGGCGAACCCGGCGCTGCGGGCGGCCATGCCGAGGCTTTCGACGGTGAAGGCCTGCAGCGGCGTCGCGGGCACGCCAAGCACGTTCAGGACGACCCAGGTCTCGATGCTGCCCAACACCCAGGCGAGCAGGTGCAGCAAGATGCATCGCATCAAAGCCGCGGGCCGGCGATAGAAGCCGAGCGCCGCCGTGTGCAGCCCATCGAGCGACGTGCCAGCCAGGGCCGGCCAGCGCCGGGCGATCCCGCGCATCAACGCCTCGATCGCGCGCAGCAGGCCGAAACGCTGCGCCAGGATGAGCGCCGCCGTCGCACCGATGCCGGCGAGCGCTGCACCGAGCCAGGCGCCCCACCCCGCCGCGCCTTGCGACAGCCACGCCAATGCGCACAGGCCCGCCAGCAAAAAGACGACCTGCGTGAGGAATTCGACCGTGACGTCCACGATGACGCTGGCGCCGGTCCGGCTCGGAGCGATGCCGTGGCGGGACAATAGTTGGGCGCCCACGATCTCGCCGCCGACCTGCGCCACCGGCAGCAAGGAGTCGATGCCTTCGCGGATGATGCGCAAACGATAAAACACGCCGACGCCCGGCCCCGACCCGGCGAACAGGCAGCGCCAGGCCACCCCGGACAGCAGCAATTGCCCAAGGTGCAGCCCGACCAGGCCGGGGACGACCCAGAGCGCCCGCATCACGTCGGCGCTTTCCTTGATGAAAACGGCCCAGTTCGACGCTATGCCGAGGACGACGCCGATAGCTGCGACGGCGCCGATCGCGAGCGGCCAGCCGACAATGGGCCGCGCCCGGCCGCCCTCGGCGTCAGAACGCGCCATTGGCCAGGCCTGATTGCGTCAGGATCGGCATAGCTCAGGAAAACTCGGCCGTGTTGGTTGCACAGTGGGTTCTGTCAGGTTCCGGGGTGGCGGCACGCATATCATACGGCCAGACTCGTGATAAGGCAGGAAGGGACGACTTCGGCCCTGGGGTCCAATGGTGCGTGGCGCTTGCATCGTGCGGCATCCCGATCCTACGTGCCGAACGGGCGGCAGTTCACCGCATGGAACGAACCTGGCGCTTAATGGAACGCGGCTTGACGGTTGATCTGTCGGCCAGCCATTCTCCCATCAGCAACGGAGGCTGACCTATGGCTGAAGTTGGGGAGCGCACGAGGCCGGCAGGGCCCGGGAGGCCAGGCGTGCTGCGGATTGCGGTCGGGTCGCTGATGCAGGAGACCAACACATTCAACCCGGTTTGCACCACGATGGAGGCGTTTGCCGCCACGTACGTCCACCGCGGCGAGACGATGCTGACCGGCTACGGCGCGGCGCGGGTGGAGGTGCCCGGTTTCTTCGACGCATTGCGCGCCAGGGGTGCCGAGCCGGTGCCGTTGCTGGCGGCCCACGCCGGCTCGGGCGGGCCGGTGGCAAGACCCGACTTCGACCAGTTGATGGACGAGATGCTGGCCCGGTTGCGCCAGGCCGGCCCGGTTGACGGCCTGTTGCTGGCGCTGCATGGCGCCATGGCCGTGGAGGATCAGCCGGACGCCGAGGCCGAGATCATCGCCCGCCTGCGCGCCGCCTTGCCGCCGGGCACTCCGGTGGGTGTTTCATTGGACCTGCATGCGCATGTGACCGCGGCGATGCTCCAGCCGGACACGCTGCTGGCTGGATACCGCGAATACCCGTACGCCGACATGTTCGAGACCGGGCAGCGCGTGGCGCATTTGCTGCTGGACACGCTGCAAGGCGGCCTGCGTCCGGCAATGGCGCTGGCAAAATGCCCCATGCTGCTCAGCCCGGTCGCGGCCCGTAGCGACAGTGGCGCATTGCAGGGCCTGCTGTCCGAAGCGCGGCGGCTTGAAGCGGCTGGCACGGTGCTGCACGCCTCGCTGTTTCCGGTGCAGCCGTGGCTCGACGTGCCGGGGCTGGGGTTCGCGGTCCTGGTCTGCGCCGCAACCCAGGCCGCCGCGGACCAGGCGGCGCGCGGCCTGGCCGTCCGCGCCTGGGCGGTGCGGGACCGGTTCGAGCCGGAGCTGCTGCCGCTCGATGAGGCTATTCGGCTCGGCATGGCGGCATGCGGGCTCACCGTAATCGGGGATGGCGGCGACGCGCCGAGCAGCGGGGCGGCGGCAGGCCATACCGGAGTGCTGCGCGCCCTGCTCGCGTCCGGCGCGCATTACCTTCCGCGAATGAGCTATTTGACGCTGGTCGACCCGGCTGCCGTGCGCGCCGCCACCGCCGCTGGGATTGGCGCCAAGCTGACGCTGCGGGTCGGCAACATCGAGGCCAATCCAGATCAAGCGTGCGATGCCGAACCCTTGGAAATCACCGGCAGGGTCCAGGCGCTGACCGACGGCGATTTTGTCATGCACGGCGCCGGCGCACCGGGCAGCGCCGCGAAAATGGGGCCCGTCGCAGTGCTGGCGATCGGCAGCCTGCGGCTGGCGCTGCGGTCGCTGCCGGGCTTGGAGTGGGACACCGGCGTCTACACCTCGGTCGGATTGGACCTGCGGGACGCCGGGATGATCTTCGTGAAATCGCCGTCGCAATTCCGCGTCGCCTACGCGCCGCATGCCGCCCGCATCCTGATCGCCGACACGCCCGGCGCGGCCTGCGGCAACATGCGCCGCCTCGTGCTGCGCCGTGTCACCCGGCCGCTCTACCCGCTGGACGACTTTCCGCCCGAGCAGGAATTGCGCGACCATGGACAGCATTGCCTCCTCCCCGCTGCCGATTGAAGATCCGATTGAGCGGGTGAACGTCGGTTTCGCCGAGCTGGCCCACAAATAGGCCTCGCCGCTAGCGACCGGGTCTCATGCGGACCGAATTGCCTGGCGATACCGATACATGACGAAACCCGGTTTGTCCGCCAGCTTATCGTAAAGTGCCATCGACCGCAGATTGGTCTCGTCCGTGTGCCAATAGACACGCGTGAGGCCGGCAATCCCAGCGCGGTCGGCGACAGCCTCGATCAAGGCGCGCCCTACGCCTTTGCCGCGAGCCGCCTCGGTCGTGAACAGATCATGCAAATAGCAACTGGCCTCCACCATGATCGTCGAGCGGTGAAAGAGGTAGTGGACCAGGCCCAGCAAAACCTTGCCCTCTTCCGCGACCAAAGCATGCATTGGTTCGTAGGCATCAAAGAAACGCCCCCACGTCGCCTGCGTCACTGCATCCGGCAACGCCGTCGCCCCTGCGCGGCCGTAGAAGGCATTGTATCCGTCCCACAACGGCAGCCATCGCGGATAGTCCTCGCGCATCACGGGTCGAATTGTAAGCGAATTGGCCATAATTCTTCCTCGTGCCTTGGATCGAAAGCAATCAACCGCTATGGCCGCCGGCCTCATTCCCGCCATTCGACCGCCTGCTGGATCGCCGCACGGTTGGTGCGGAATCCGTTCGCCGCATGGCCCGCGTCCGCATAGCCGAACGAAATGCCGCAGACGACCAGGCGTGCATCGGCCAGGCCGAGATGCTCCCGCAGCCAAGGAGCGTAGGCCGCGACCGCCGCCTGCGGGACTGCGGCGAGGCCGAGCGACTGGGCCGCCAGCAGAAACATCGAAACGTAACCGCCGCAATCGATGGCGCCGTATGTCCCCAAGTCGCGCTCCGTGGTGATCAGGGCGAAGTGCGGCGCGCCGAAGAACCGGAAATTCTCCTGCATTTGCGCCAACGAGCGCGCCCGGTCCCCACGTTCGATGCCGACCGCGCCATAGAGCTGGAACCCGCACTCCCGCCGCCGCTCCAGATAGGCGCCGCGGTAGGCTTCGGGGAAGGCAAGGTCCGGAGCGTCCGCAGCGCCCGACCGCTGGTGCGCGCCGAGCGCGTCGGCCAGGCGCCGGGTCGCGTCGCCGGAGGTGATCGTCACCTGCCATGGCTGCGTGTTGCACCAGGACGGCGTGCGTTGCGCCATCTCCAGCAGGCGCTCGATCGTCGGACGCGGAACCGGCGTGCCGAAGAAGCCGCGGCAACTCCATCGCTGGCGCAGCAGGCCGTCGAGCACCGGGGCGGCTGCGTCGGCGCGATCAGGTAGTGCATCCAATGTCCTGGCTCCTCGATATGCGCCTTGATAATGCCCGGATCAGCGAACCGGCGGCAGGCTCACGCCGCCTCGCGCACGACCCATCCCTCATGCACCGTGTCCGTGCGGAGCGCCAACAGCCGGGCGCCGTCCAGCGAGGTTCCGCGCGCGGGAACCCGGTCAAGCGGCGGCGTGCTGCCATCCAGCGCCGCAAACAGCGGGTCGGTCAGGATCGGACCCAGGCCCAGCAACCCGCCGGTGACGGCAGCGCGGATCGGCCCGTTGCCGGTCAGGCGGGATGCTGCGGCCTGCACGGCGCCGGCCAGCAGCGCAGCCGCCTGCCGGATGAGCGCAGCAGCAACCGCGTCACCGGCCTGGGCCGCCTGTGCCACGTCGCCCGCAAAGCTCGCGGCCAAGCGCGGCGGGTTCTCGTGCCCTTCCACTTGGGCCGCGAGCCCCGCCAGGGGACCGAAGCGCGCTGCCGCGGTGGCCTGCAGCGCGGTCGCCGGGCCGCGACCATCGGCTCCGCGCAGGGCCGCCCGCAGGCCTTGCAGCCCGAGCCACGCGCCGCCGCCCTCGTCGCCGAGCCATGGTCCCCACCCGTCCGCCCGGTGCAATATCCCGTCCGGACCGACCGCGACGGCAACGGCGCCGGTGCCAGCGGCGAGCACCACGCCGGGCTCGCCGTCCAGCGCGCCGGCATGAGAGGTGGAAGCGTCGCTGGCGACAGCGGCCGTGCGCGCGGGCAAGCCGATGCAAAGGCGTGCCGCCAAGGCGCGCGCAGCATGAGGCGCGGCAAGCGCTCCGGCGGCGCCGACGCCCACCGCCTGCAGCCGCGACAACCCGGCAGCGCACAATAAGGGGGCGACCACCGCGAGGATGGCCGCCTCGGCAAGGCCCGCGCCCTCGGTGGCCGCAAGGCCCGGCGACCCGGCGCCCTGCGCGTCGGTGCGGCAGGCGCCAACCCAAAGCGCCGCCCGGCAGCCGGTCTTGCCCAGGTCTATGGCCAAGACGCTAACGGTCACCCAGCACCGCCGCCCATATTTGCCGGGCCGCCGCCCAGCGTGCACAAGCGGCGGGCTGCATCCGCCCGGCTCATGCCGCCAGTTCAAGAATCTCCCGGACGTGCGCCGGCCCGTCGATGCGCCGCGGGTTGCGCGGCACCCAGGGCGTTCCCATCGCCTGCTCGGCGATGCGGCCGAAGCTTTCCGGCCCGATCTTGACGGCGCCCAGGCTGCGCGGCATGCCGAGGCTGGCGATGAACTCGTCCAGCGCACTGCCGGCAGGCTGCCCGGGATGACCCATCGCGGCAGAGACCAGCATCTGCCGAGCGGCGTTCACCGGTTCGTTCCAGCGCATCACCGCCGGCAGCATGATGCACGAGGTATGCCCGTGCGGGATGCCGAACACGGCCCCGAGCACGTAGCCGATCCCGTGGCTCGCGCCCATAGGGACCCCGGTGGCCAGCGGCCCCATGGAGAGCCACGCGCCCATCTGGCAATCGAGGCGGGCCTGCAGGTCCGTGGGATCGGCCTTCGTCCGCAATAGACCACGGTGCAGCAGCGCCAGCCCGTGCAGCGCCTGGGCATCGGCGAACGCATTGGCCTCGTTGGAGCAGATGCCTTCCACGCAATGGTCGACCGCGCGGATGCCGGTCGACAGCCACAGCCACTCGGGGGTGTGGACGGTGATCGCCGGGTCGAGGACGACCGCGCGCGGGATGACCTGCGGATGGCGGAACAGCTCTTTTTCCTGAGTGCGTTCGTCGGTGACGCCCGCGATGGCGCTGAACTCGCCGGCGGAAAGCGTCGTCGGCACGCTGATCTGCCGCACCGACGGAGGCGCGCAGCGGGGCGGACCGAGCGTCCCGTCGGTTGCCTTGACCGGCCGCAGCGCGTCCATGGCTTCGGGCGTACGGATGTCGTTGGCGAGGCAGAGCTGCACCGCCTTGGCGCCGTCGGTGACCGAGCCGCCGCCGGCCGTGACGATCAGGTCGGCATCGGCGTTCCGCGCGGCTTCGGCCGCTGCGATGACGGCGTGCCGCGGGGTGTGCGGCGGCATTTGGTCGAACAAGCCGGCGCAGCGGCTGCCCAGCGCGCCACGCAGCCTTTCGATTTCGTCCGTTGCACGGTTGAGCGTGCCGCTTACCATCAGGAACACCCGGCGCGCCTCAAACCGGTCGACCAGTTCGGCGACCGCGGCGGCGGCTGGTTGGCCGAACAGCACCTCGTCCATTTGGCTGAACACGACGCGTCCGGGTTTCATGCGGGTCTCCTGCGCGGGGTTCGCCGAGTTATACGACCGCCGCGCCGCGCGGGAAAAGGCTTTCGAGGCCGCCCGCCTCAAGCGCTGCCGATGAGGATGCCGGTCGCGAGCACCAGCGCGCCCCCGAGCATGACCTTCGCGGCGGCAGACAGCGGCGACGTATCCATGTACTTCCACTGTATCCAGGCGATCACCATCAGTTCGATCACCACTACGACGACCGACACCACCGTCGCGGTGATGAAGTCGGGGATCAAATACGGTATCGTGTGGCCGATGCCGCCGGCGATGGTCATCAACCCGCACACCAGTCCGCGCAGGAACGGCGTGCCGCGGCCCGACAGCTTGCCATCGTCGGCGAGCGCCTCGGCGAACCCCATCGAGATGCCGGCGCCGAGCGAGGCCGCCATCCCCACCAGGAACGCATTCCAGGAATTATGCGTGGCGAACGCGGCTGCGAACACCGGGGCGAGCGTGGACACCGACCCGTCCATCAATCCAACCAGACCGGGCTGGATGATTTGCAGCACGAACCGCTTGCGGGCGTCGCCGTCCTCGGTCGCGCGCGTCTCGCCGGGCAGGCGCTTCAGCTCGATCTCGCCGGCGGTGTGCTCGTGCGCGAGCTCGGCCTCGGCCAGGTCGCCCAGCAGCTTGCGGACCGCAGCGTCCGAGGTCCGGGTCGCCGCCTGCTGATAGAAGCGCCCGGCGTCCTGCTCCATCTGCTGCACATGCCGGCGCACGGCTTCGATGCCCATGGCGCGCACCTGCCAGCCGGGCTTGCGCTGCACCCAGCCGCGCACGTCCTGCCGCTGCACCAGCGGGATATGCGGGCCGAACCGCTCGGCGAACACGTCGATCAGCTTGCGGCGGTGCTCGTTCTCCTCGGCCGCCATGTCGGCGAACATCTGGGCGCTGCTGGGATAATCCCCGCGCAGGTCATGGGCGAAATCGGCATACACGCGGCCATCCTCCTCCTCGCTGGAAATCGCCAAGGCGAGCAGGTCGCGTTCCGTCAGTTCTGAGAAGTTGCGCATGGGTCCGCAGATAGCGCCTGGGCGCGGGCAGTCAAGACGCCGGCGCAATGATGTAAATGATTAGCATTCTCATCTTTTGCGGCGCATCAATATTGTCCGCGTGAGATGCTGCCTGCCAGCGGCGGCCTTGCCGCCCCGGTCAGTCACGGGTGAAATTGCCGCACGGGAGGACGATGAAATGCGAGGAGACATGCTGATCCCTGCGCACGCCATGGCCGCGGGCTGCGTCGCATGAACGTGCGGAATGTCGTGTTCGGCAACGTCATCGTCACCGAGCCAAAGGACGTCTAGCTCGCCCGCGTCGCCGGGGTCGAGGGCTGCGCGTCGCGGACTTCGACGTGATCGAGAGCAACGAGGCCTTTGCCCCCCAGGCCTGCGCCGTGTCGCGCGAGCTGGGTTTCGATCCGGCCAAGACGAACCCGGAGGGCGGCGGCATCGCGCTGGGCCACCCCGTAGGTGCGACCGGAGCGATCCTGGTAGTCAAGGCCGCCCATGAGTTGGCCCGGATCGGCGGGCGCCATGCGCTGGTGACGATGTGCATCGGCGGCGGCCAGGGCATCGCGCTGGCGATCGAACGTAAGGGCTAAGAAACCGGAAAGGCTGCGGGCAACACCGTCCCGCAGCCTTCGCTCATGTCGCGGCTTGGACTATTCGGCCGCTTGGGCGAACGGCATGCCGGTCTCGATCGGCAGGCTTTCGTCGCGGCTCCACTCGTTCCATGAACCGAAATACATCCGCACGTCGCGCACGCCAGCCTCGCGCAACGCCACCAGGGTATTGGAGGCGCGGGCGCCCTTGAAGCAATAAAGGTAAACCGGCGTGGACGGCTTGATCCCGACGGTATGGGCCTCCGCCATGATCTCGTCCGGCGTCTTGAACATCGGCCCGGCGCCGGTCGGCTTCATCAGGCGATACCACTCCAGCCAGCGCGCACCGGGGATGCGGCCCTTGCGCGGGCAGAAATCGGGGCCGTACGGCGAAGAGCTGGCGCCGATCCACTCGTCGACGTCGCGCACATCGAGTTTCACGACGGCGTCGTTGCCGACGGCCGCCAGCATGGCGTCGCGGTCGATCATCATATCGGCGCCGGCGTTGGAAAGCGGGAACGGCTTGGCGGCGGGGGTGGCCGGGTCGGTGCTGACCGGCAGGCCCGCCGCCTTCCAGGCGTGGAAGCCGCCATGCAGCACCTTGGCCTTTTCGTAGCCGAGCCAGCTCAACAGGAAATAGCCCCGGCAGGACTGGCCGAAGCCGGAGTTCATGCTTTCCTCATAGCACACCGCCGTCTCGGCGCCGGACAGGCCAGCGGCGCCGAACGCGTCGGCGAACTTCTGCCGCAGCTCGGTCATGCCCTCGGGGGTGGACATCGCGAGGAAAGTGAAGATTTCGTGCACATTAACGGCGCCGGGGATGTGCCCGCCCGCGTAGGCATCCGGCGACCTGGTGTCGATGACGACGACATCGGGACCCATCATCCCCCGCAGTTCGGCCGGGGTCAGCAACACTTTGTCGGTCATGCTCGGTCTCCTTTCCATTAGGGCAGGCGGACGCGCAGGCCATCCAACGCGTCGGTCAGGCGGATTTGGCAGCTCAGCCGCGAGGTCGGCGTGAGGTCGAACACGGTGTCGAGCATCTCGTCCTCCGCCTCCGTTATGGGCGGCAGGCGGGCGGTCCAGGCGTCGTCCACGATCACGTGGCAGGTGGCGCAGGCGAGCGAGCCGTTGCACTCGCCCAGCACCGGCAACCCGGCGGCACGCGCGAGCTGCATCACGCTGTCGCCGGGCCCACCCTGCAGCACGGTCTCGCCGCCGGGGCCGAGGATGATGGCGTGCGGCATCAATGCCGGGTCCCCGGCGTCATGCGCAGCTCCGGGCGGCTCAGCTCCTGGCGCAGATGCCGGATCGAGGGGGTGATGATCGCGACGAAGTGGCCCTCGCGGATGCGGCGGTTGACGGCGGAACCCTCGATGTAGCCACGGGCGCCGCTGTGCAGCAGCGCCGCCTGGCCGGCCTCCAGAGTCAGCTCGCTGATGCGCAGGCGCGCGGTCAGCACAGCGCGCAGGTACTCCGGCGCCTGCTCCAACGGGGTCGCGGCGAGCCGGGTTATCTCCTCGTGCACCGCGTCGAGGTCGCCGGCGAAATCGTCGGCGCGGCGGGGCAAATACTGGTTGGTGTGGCCATGGGTCACGTCGGCCTCCCGCATCAGGGCAATGCAGGCCTGGGTGACGCCGATGCCCATGCCGGTTTGCAGCAGGATAAAACCGGCCTTGATGCGGCGGACCATGTCGCCCAGCGGGTCGGCCAGCAGCGTCTCGTCGGCGATGAAGGCGCGGCGGAACAGCACGCTATAGGTGCCGGTGCCCTCCAACGCCACGAAATGCGCGTTCATCTTGATGTCGACGCCGGGCTGGCCGCAGCGGACCATCGCCATGATGCGGTGGTCGGGATGGTCCGCGTCCTCGAACACGGTGCCGAACAGATGGCCGGGCCCGAGATTGCTGACCCATGGCAACACGCCGGAGACCTCGTAGCCGCCGGGCACGCGCCGTCCGCGCAGCTTAAAGCGCTCGATGTCCGACAAGGATTTCATCGCGTTCGACAGGCCGGTGCCGCCCATGACGGCGCCTTGCGCCAGGCCGGCTTGCAGTTCGTCGCGCAGGGCGGCGTTGTCGGATTGCTCGAGATACCAGCCGCTCGCGTCCTGGCACCAGGTGCAGAACGCGGTCGACATGCAGGTCTCGCCGACCGCAGCCATGGCGTCGATGGCCGCGGCGATGCTGGGCTGCGGCGAGTGGGCCGCGAGGTGGCGGGAAAACAGCCCGGCGGCGCCCAACGCCCGCATGGCCTGGGCCGGATACAGGCCGTCATGGTCGATCTGCCTTACCAACGGCGTCAGTTCGGTGTCGATGACGGCCTGCAAGGCGGCGTCGGCGGGGGGCGCGGCATGGGCGTCGTCACGGATTGCGGTCTCGCTCATGGCAGCGCTCCCCTCGGTTGCGGATCAGGCGGCCTTGACGTCGACGGCGACCGGCTTGGTGAAGGTGTTGGCCACCGGGGACCACTGGGTCGCGTGGGCAATCAGCGCGTCGAGGTCGGCCTTTGGCGCGTCGGCTTCCAAATGGACCTTGGCGCGGACGGCGTCGAAGCCGACCGGCTTTGGCGAAGTGTCGCCGGTGCCCCAGACAGCGGTGATGTTGATGTCGGCCTCGAGCTCGATCTCGAGCTTGCGGACGGTGATGCCCTGGGCGACGGCGTTGGCGTGGATGCCGACCGCAAGGCATGAGCCAAGGGCGGCGAGCGACGCCTCCGACG
Source organism: Acetobacteraceae bacterium (assembly GCA_965277495.1). GTDB lineage: Bacteria > Pseudomonadota > Alphaproteobacteria > Acetobacterales > Acetobacteraceae > CAHJXG01. Next base: position 1,351,364 of record OZ255824.1, read on the forward strand.
GGTTCGGCGCGGTGTCGTCGCCCAGCAGGCCCGGCGGCTCGTCCACGATATAGGGCGGCAGGTCGCGGATCATGTTGAGGTGGCGGAACCGGCCCTCGGCGACGGTGCGGCATTTCAGGGTCTTGATGGCGGCCGGGTTGGCGCGGCCCTTGGCGATCAGTTCGTCGAGGCCGCCCTTGTCGATGGGAGCAAGGCATCCGGTCATGGCTGTAGGCGGGGCTTTAGTGGTGGCACTCATCCCTGATCTCCTTTTATGCTGTCCGAACAGACCGGTCAGTCTTACCAAAGGATAAGCAGGATGTGTGCCAGGCCCGCATTTGACCGGCATGGCCTTTGCGCTAACACTCTGGACGGCGGGATGGCCCAGATTGCCGGGCGGACATGGCTCGAAAAGAAGCAGGGAACGCCCAGTTTATGGGCGATTTTGGAAGGCACGGATGCCGAACGCGTTGGCTGCACCCGACACAAGCACGACCGATATGCCCGCGCCGCGCCGGGCGCCGCCGCATGAGCGGATCATCGAGGTGGCGCGCGAGTTGTTTTGCCGCGACGGCATCCATGCGACCGGCATCGACCGCATCCTCACCGAGGCCGGCGCGTCCAAGATGACGCTGTATGGCCGCTTCGGCTCCAAGGAGGCCCTGGTGCGCGAGGTGCTGGCGCGCGAGGGCGCAGAGTGGCGTCAAACGTTCTTCGCCGCGGTCGAGGCCGCCGGTCCCGGCCCGGACGAGCGCCTGCAGGCCACCATCCCCGCCTTGCGCAGTTGGTTCGAAGGGCGGTTCTACGGCTGCGCCTTCATGAACGCCGCCGCGGAACAGGCAAAGGGCGCCCTCGGAGGCGAACCCTGGCTACGCGAGATGACGGCGCAGCACCACGCTGCGATCATCGCCTTCCTGGCGGGGTTGGCGGCAGCGGCCGGCTACGCGGACCCGCGCATGATGGGACGGCAGGTGCTGCTGGTGCTGGACGGCGCGATCGCGGCGCTGATGGTCAGCGGGGATGCCGGAGTGCTGGACGCTGCGGCGCTGAATCTGCGGGCGGTGCTGCGGGCGGGATAACTTCGCCCGCTCAGGCATCGGCCCTGGGCGCGGCGCGCGGCAGGTCCAGATGCGGCCATTCCGCGGGATCGCCCCCTGGCGCCGATAGCCAACGATACAGCCCCGGCGTTCCATAGAACTGCGTCCAGCAATTATGGGCAGATTGTTCATCGGCCAGCTCGGACTTATGCACGATGCGCAGGCGCGACACGTCGCTGCCGAGCCGCTGATGCAGCGCAGCGCTGCCTTCGAAGGGCACCACCTCGTCCTCCGGGCAATGGAACAAGTAGATCGGCGCCGTGCGCAGCAAACCGATGTCCGCGTCCGAATACCCCCCGGCGCCGCCAGCCGGGCAGAAGCAGGCGACAGCGGTGACCGGGCGGCCAGTGCGAAGACGGTGCAGGGCGAGCCGCAGCACCCCGCGTCCGCCAAGGCTGAGGCCGGTAAGATAGAGCCGCGCCGGATCGATTGCCGGATGCGCAGCGAGATGCCGGTCCACTGCCTCGCTCAAAACCTCGCCGTCCCAGTCCTCGGCCGACAAATGAAAGCCAAGCACATAATACTGCCGTATTTCCGCTATAGTATCGGGACCGTAAGTATATTTCGGATTGTATAGAACGTCCGTCCATGGTCCAGATTTGCGGACTTGCCGATTTATATCGCCGCCGATCTCTCCGCGGCCATGCAGGAACACTAGCAGGGATTCAGGGATTTGCTCGGAGGCTTGGCTGAGGGCGGCGAGCGTCATGGCGGTTTGATCCGAAGGGGTGGGCCGATCCGCAACGACGCCGCCGCAGCGAAGGTTGCACGCGAGCCGCGGCCGGGCGGCATCGCGGCGGGTGCGGCCAATCCACCATCGGTTTCGCCACGCCGCCAGGACGCCTTCCTTCCCGCCCTGACCGGGCTTCGTGGAGTGGCGGCCTGCATCGTCGCAATCTTCCACATGAATTACTGGTTCTACGCCGGCGGCTGGGATCCGTATGGGCCTGGGATCGCGCTGGCGACGGTGTTCCGGGTCGGCTATCTCGGTGTCGACCTGTTCTTCGCGCTCAGCGGCTACGTGATCGCGAGCGCATACTTGGAGACGTTCCGGCGACCCACCCGCGGCGCCTACACGCAATTCATGGTCCGGCGCTTTGCACGCATATGGCCGCTGCATGTGGCCACGCTGCTGCTGTACGTCGGTGAACCTGCCTGCCGCGGGCCGGTCGACCTCGCGGGGAACCTGCTGATGGTCCAAGCCTGGGGGTTCATCGACCACGTGACCTGCAACGCGCCGTCCTGGTCAATCAGTTGCGAATGGTTCGCCTATCTCGCGTTCCCGTGCCTGGCCTGGATACTGCTGCGATCGGAACGGCGTTGGGCTGCGCTCGGAATGGCCGCGCTGGGCCTGGGCGGGTTGGGTGTGCTGGCCTGGCTGAACATGGACCATACGCTCAACATGACGTTTAACCTTGGCCTCGCGCGCGCCGCCTGCGGCTTCACGGTCGGCGCCGCGCTGTGCCGGGGCTTCGCCAATACGCAACCGCATCTCGCGTTCGACGGCTGCGGCATCCTCATCATCGCGGCGGCCGCCGGGCTGGCGATGGCCGGCGCGCCAGACCTCCTCATCGCCGGCCTCTTTGGCCCGCTTGTGCTCTGCATCGCCCTTGCCGCCGGCCCGTTGCGCGCGGCCCTCGGAGCCCAGCCGGTCGTCTGGCTCGGCGAGGTCTCCTACTCGCTGTATCTATGGCACCACGTCTTGATCGACCGCCTGAAAGACTTCGGGGCCGTCATCAACACCCCGGCGGCCGTGGGCCTGGTGCTCTGCCTACTCATCGGCGTCGCCGCCTTGTCGCGGCGATGGATCGAGCAGCCGGCCAGGATCGGGATCATCGCTCTGTCCGTCTGGATGCGGCGAAGGGCAACCGCAGCCGCCTGACCGTCCAGCGACTCAAGCCCGGCCCGCTTAAGCCCGGCGCAGCATGAACAGCGCCTGCTCGCCAAACAGGTTCGCCAATCCCGGAAACCGCCGCCACGGCGCTTGGCGGCCCTCGTCGTCCACCGCCAGCCAGCGCTCCACCACGTAGCCCTCCTGCGCGCACAGCGCGAAAAAGTCGCGGATCGTGCAGGGATGGATGTTCGGCGTCTCATACCAGGGCCGGTCCCAGGTGGCGGTCATCGGCATGCGCCCGGACCGCAGGAGCTGCCAGCGCACCTGCCAGTGGCCGAAGTTCGGAAAGCTGACCAGCGCGCGGGTGCCGATGCGCAGCATTTGGCGCAGCACCTCCTGCGGGCGCTCCACCGCCTGCAGGGTGCGGGACAAGACGACGTAGTCGAACAGCGCGTCTGGATAATGCCTCAGGTCGCTGTCGGCGTCGCCATGCATCACCGGCAGGCCGTGCGCCACGGCGCGGGTGACCTCGGCCATGTCGATCTCGATGCCGCGCGCATCGCAGCGCCGGGTGCGGAACAGGTATTCGATCAACGTGCCGTCGCCGCTGCCGATATCCAACACGCGGGAGCCGGGGTCGATCATCTCCGACATCAAACGCAGGTCGAACCGCATGTTGGGCGGGTTCGGCCGGCCCGAAGGTGGCGGATGCGGGCTCGCGCGAAGTCTTGCGAGCGGGCTCAAATCCCAGCGTGCTCCGCGCAGCCGGACAGGAAGCCGGACAGGGTGCGATGGAAGTCAGGCTCGTCGAGCAGGAACGCGTCGTGGCCCTTGTCGCTGCCGATCTCGACGAAGCTGACGTTGGCGCCGGCGCGGTTCAATGCCCGGGCGATGGCGCGGGACTGGGCCGTGGGGAACAGCCAGTCGCTGTCGAAGCTGACAATGCAAAACCGGGTGGCGATGCCGCGGAACGCCGCAGCGAGGTCGCCGTCGTGATCGGCGGCAAGGTCGAAATAGTCCATGGCGCGGGTGATGGTCAGGTAGCTGTTGGCATCGAAGCGGTCGACGAAGGTGCTGCCCTGGTGGCGCAGGTAGCTCTCGACCTCGAACATGTCGCCGAACAGCGTGGAGGAACCGCTGGCCGGAGTCTGCAGCCGGCGTCCGAACTTGCGGGTCAGCGCCTGCTCGCTCATGTAGGTGATGTGCGCCGCCATGCGCGCCACCGCCAAGCCACGTGCGGGGATTTGGCCGTGGCGCCAATACTCCCCGCCGGCCCAATTGGGGTCGGCGAAGATGGCCTGGCGCCCGACCTCGTGGAAGGCGATGTTCTGTGCCGAATGGAACGCGGCGGTGGCGACCGGCACGGCGGCGAACACCATGCCGGGGAACGTCGCGGCCCATTCCAGCACCTGCATGCCGCCCATGGACCCGCCGACGGCCGCGAACAGCCGCGGGATGCCCAGATGGTCGATCAGCAGGCGCTGGGCGCGGACCATGTCGCGGATGGTGACGGGCGGGAAATCCGTGCCCCAGGGCGCCGCCCCCTGCGCATCGCCGCGCGGGCTGCGCGGCCCGGTGCTGCCCATGCAGCCGCCCAGCACGTTGGCGCAGATGATGAAGAAGCGGTCGGTGTCGACGGAGCCGCCGGGTCCGACGACTTGGTTCCACCATCCGGGCTTGCCGGTTCCCGGATGCGGCTCCGCAACGTATTGATCGCCGGTCAGCGCGTGGCAGACCAAGATGGCATTCGACCGCGCGGCGTTCAGCGCGCCATAGGTGCGGTAGGCGACGGTGACGGAGGGCAGCGCCACCCCGCAGTCGAGCATGAAGCCGCCGTCGAACGTCAGGGATTGGTGGGCGTCGCGGGACGTGATCTCCGGATGATCCATGATGTGCGCTGCATAGGCCGCGCGGCCCCGCTGGGCAACATCGCCCATCGAGCTTTCGACAGCCGCGCTTGCCCCAACCTTGCAATCATCGGGTTTGCAGGCTGTAACACTCCCGCGACGTGCTCCCGCCCCAACCTCCAACCCGCATGAGACCCACGACTGCGATGTCCAGTCCGTCCCCGATCCTGCATCCGCCTACGCCGGACGCTGCGCCCGACCTGCTGTCGCTGCGGGCAGAGCTGGACCGGGTGGACGACACGCTGCACGACGCGCTGATGCGCCGGGCCGCGGTGGTGCAGCAGGTCGCGGCGCTGCGGGTGAAGGGCGCCGTGCCGCTGCGGCCCGGGCGGGAGGCTGCGATCATCCGCCGCCTGCTCGCCGGGCATAGCGGCGCAATGCCGGCCTTGGGCATCGTGCGTATCTGGCGGGAGTTGCTGGCGGCGACCACGGCGCAGCAGCGGCCCGTGCTGGTCTCGGTATGCCAGGCCGATGGCGACGCCGCCTATGTTGCCGTCGCGCGCGAGCATTTCGGCGCATTGACGCCGCTGCGGGCGCATTCCAGCCCAGCGCAGGCGATCGGCGAGGTAAGCGCCGGGGTCGCGGCCGTCGCAGTGTTGCCGATGCCGGCCGAGGACGAGGCGCGGGCCGCGGCATGGTGGACCGCGCTGCTGCATACCGGCGACCCGCGCATCCATATCGTGGGCCGGCTGCCGTTCTGGGCGCCCCGGCCCGAGGGCTCGCCCAAGGTGCAGGCGCTGTTCCTAAGCGGCGCCGCTCCGGATCCGAGCGGGCGGGACCGATCCCTGTTGGGCTTGGAACTGCCATCGGAGGTCGATCGCGCGCGGCTTGCCACCGCCGTGGGCGCGGCTGGGTTCCAGGTTGGGATGACGATCCTGCGGCGGGACGCTGGCGCTCCGGTGGCGCATGCGCTGGTGGATGTCGATGGCTTCGTTGGCGACGACGATGGACGGCTGGCGGCGTTGCGTCCGGTGTTGCGCCCGCCTGTGGTGTTGGGCGCCTACGCTGTGCCGCTGAGCGGAGAAGGATGATGGGCCCGCAACCACGCCCGGGAATTTTGGGCATCGCCCCCTATGTCGGCGGCGAGAGCAAGGTGGCCGGGCAGAACCGGACGGTGAAGCTGTCGTCGAACGAGGGCGCGTTCGGCGTGCCGCCCGGCGCCCGCGCGGCCTATGCCAAAATGGAGCATGAGCTGCACCGCTATCCCGATGGCGCCGCGCAGGAGCTGCGCTGTGCCATCGGCGCGCGCTTTGGGCTCGATCCCGCGCAGATCGTTTGCGGCGCCGGGTCGGACGACCTGATCTATCAGCTATGCCTCGCCTATGGCGGCCCCGGCGCCGAGCTGATCATGAGCCGCCACGGCTTCAGCATCTACGAGATCGCCGGGGCGTATGCCGGCTGCCGTATCGTGAAAACACCGGAGCGGCAGTTGACCGCCGACGTCGACGCGATGCTTGCGGCGGTGTCGCCCGCCACCCGGCTCGTGTTCCTGGCCAACCCGAACAACCCGACCGGCAGCATGCTGCCGCAGCCGGAGGTCGAGCGGCTGCGGGCCGGCCTGCCGCCCGACGTGCTGCTGGTGCTGGACGCTGCCTATGCCGAATATGTCGACCGCCCGGACTTCGACCCCGGCATGCGGCTGGTGGACGCCGGCGACAACACGGTGATGACGCGCACCTTCAGCAAGATCTTCGGCATGGGCGGCCTGCGGCTGGGCTGGTGCTATGCGCCGCCGGCGGTCGTCGACGTGCTGAACCGGGTGCGCAGCCCGTTCAACGTCAGCCTGGCGGCGCAGGCGGCGGGGATCGCCGCACTGGCCGAGCCCGGCTGGATCGAGGCCGGGCGGGCGCACAACACGAAATACCGCGCCTGGCTTGCGGCCGAGCTGGAGCGCGCCGGCATCCGCGCCTGGCTCAGCGAAGCCAATTTCATCCTGGCCGATTTCGCCATGCCGGAGCAGGCGGACGCGGCCAATGCGGCGTTGAAACGGCGCGGCGTGATCGTGCGGGCGGTGGGCGGCTACGGCCTGCCGCATTGCCTGCGCATCACCATCGGCACCGCCGAGGAATGCGCCCTGGTGGCCGACATCCTGGCGGAATTCATGGCGCACCATCCGGCGCATGCCTGATTTCGCAACGCCGCCGCCCGGCCCGGTGTTCCAGCGGCTCACGCTGATCGGCATCGGCCTGATCGGCAGCTCCATCGCGCGCATTGCCCGGGAGCGCGGCGACCTGGCGGCCGAAGTCGTCGTGACCGACAGCAGCCCCGCGGTGCTGGAGCGGGTCGCGGCGCTGGGCTTTGCCGACCGGATCGAAGCGGATGCGGCTCGCGCCGTGGTTGGGGCCGATTGCGTGATGCTGTGCGCCCCCGTCGGCGCCTATGCCGCCATCGCCGCCGCCATTGCGCCGCATTTGGCACCCGGCGCCATCGTGACGGACGTGGGCAGCACCAAGGTCTCGGTCATCCGCGATGTCGGGCCGCTGTTGCCGGCCAATGTGCAGTTCGTCCCGGCGCATCCGTTGGCCGGCACCGAGTATTCCGGCCCCGATGCCGGGTTCACCACGCTGTTCCAGGGGCGCTGGTGCCTGCTGACCCCGCCGGAGGGCACCGCCCCTGCCGCGTCCGAACGCGTGGCGGAGCTTTGGCGGCGCGCTGGCAGCATGGTCGAGACGATGGACGCCGCGCACCACGACCGCGTGCTGGCGATCGTGAGCCACCTACCGCACTTGATCGCGTTCACCATCTGCGGCACCGCGGACGATCTGGCGACCGAAAGCGGCGCGCTCGAGGCGAGCCGGTCGGAGGTGCTGAAATTCGCCGCGACCGGATTCCGCGACTTCACCCGCATCGCCGCCAGCGACCCGGTGATGTGGCGCGACGTGTTCCTGAACAACCGGGACGCGCTGCTGGAGATGCTGGCCCGGTTCACCGAGGACGCGCAGGCGATGGCGCGGGCGGTGCGCTGGGGCGACGCGGCCTATATCGAGGACCGCATCGGCCGCGGCCGCAAGATCCGCCAAGGGCTGATCGACTTGAAGCAGGCATGAGTCCGGGCCTGGCGTCGCTATGGGACTGGCGGCGGCAGGTTGCCGAGCTTTATGCCGACGTGCGGCGGGAGCCTGATCCACAGCGCGCCTGGCTGCATTGGCGGCGCGGGCGGGATGGGCTGTTCCGCGATCATGCGCAGACCCCCATCGAACCGGACGCTGGGTTCGCCGGGCTCGGATTTTTCCCCTACGATCCCGCGTTGCGGTTTCACGTCGACCTCCGGCCCCTTGCCGATACCCGTGAGGAAACGTTCATGGCGGGCGCCGACGGCGAGCTGCGCATGCGGGCGTTCGCGCGCAGCGGCGGGCTGCAGGATGCGTTGGGCGGCGAGCTGACGCTCTATTGGCTGTTGGGCTATGGCGGCGGCGTGTTCCTGCCGTTCGCAGACGCCACCAGCGGACGCGAGACCTACGGCGCCGGGCGTTACCTGCTGGACACCATAAAAAGCGCCGACCTCGGGACGGCTGCGGATGGGCGGGTGGTGCTGGATTTCAACTTCTCCTACAACCCGTCCTGCGCCTACTCGGCGCGCTATGTCTGCCCGCTGGCGCCGTCCGCGAACCGGTTGCCGGCGGCGATCAGGGCGGGAGAGCGCACGCCGGCTTGAGGCGGCTGCGCTGCATGAACCGCAGTGTCAGCAGGACGGCCACGACCATCAGGCTGGCGGCCAGGCCCCACCACGCGCCGGCAGCGCCCCAGCCGGCCCGCGTCGTCAACAGCCAGGCAGCGGGGAAGCCCACGCCCCAGTAGCCCACGGCCGCCAACACGAATGGCGCGCGGGTGTCGCCCAGCCCGCGCAGCGCTCCGCTCGCCACGGATTGCACGCCGTCCGCGACCTGGAACACGACGGCGACGCTGACCAGGCCGAGGGCAATGGCGATCGTCGGGCCGTTGGCCGGCAGCGCCGGGTCGAGATACAGGCCCACGACCGCGCCCGGCGCCAGCAGCAACAGCAGCGCCGACGCGCCCTCGAACGCCGCGCCCAGGCCGATCGCCACCAGCCCGGCTCGGCGCGCGCCCGCTGCGTCGCCCGCGCCGATCCGATGGCCAACCCGGACGTTGGCGGCCTGGGCGATGGCCAGCGGGACCATGAACGACACCGACACGATGCTCAGCGCCACCTGCTGCGCCGCCAGCGGGACGGGACCCTGCAGGCCGATCAGCAGCCCGATGGCGAGGAACAGCCCGGCCTCCACCGCGAAGGTGGCCCCGACCGGCGCGCCCAGCCGCAGCATGGCGCCGATCACGCCGAGGCGCGGACGGCGCCATGCCACGTAGCGCCGCAGCGCCGGACGTCCATGCACCAGTATCAGCAGGATCGCTGCCGCGGCCGAGACTGCGGCGACCTCGGCCAGCGCCGGGCCGCGCAGGCCCAATGCTGGCAAGCCCCATGCGCCATGGATCAGGCCGTAGCACAGCAGCCCGTTGGCCAGGCTGGTTGCGAGCGAGACCCAGAGGATCATGCCGCCCTGCCCGATGGCCGGGAGGAAAGCGCGCATCAGGCCAATCGCCAGCAGTGCCCCGGGCGTGCCCCAGCGCAGCGCGTCCATGTAGATGCCGGCGTCGCGCGCCACCGCCAGAGGCTCGCCAGCGGCCAGCAGCAACGGCTCGGTGGCGCTGAACAGCGCGAAGGCCGGGATGACCAGAAGCAGGGTAAGCAGCGTGCCGGTCCAGTACAGGCCCGGCACCTGGGTGTCGCGCCGGACTCCGCGAGCCTGCGAGACCAGGACGCTGACGGACGTCAGCACGCCCTGCATGACGACGGCCACGGTGATGAACAGGCTGTTCGCCAGCCCGCCCGCCGCCAGCGCGTCGCCGCCCAGGGTGCCGAGCAACACGGTGTCGGTGACGCCCATCGCCATCTGCGCCAGTTGCGCGACTGCCAACGGGCCGGCCAGGCGCATCGTCTCGATGGCGTGACGGGCGACGCCCTGGGCGCGCGCGGGAGGCAGGCGGCCGGTGCCGTCCAAAACGAGGTTTCCTTGCAGGGTTGCCCTGATGCGGGCGGTTTCGCGCCTTATAGGAGCGCGCCGGATATACTACCAGAATAAGGTGCCGGGTCCGCCTTTGAACGGGCCGATCAGCTCCGAGGTGATCCAGCCGCCATAGAAGCCGCCGTCCTGCGGCACGACCCGCTCGTCATCGACGAAGCAGGCGTCCATCGCGCCGGCATAGACGGCCACGTGGCCGCGGATGGCAGCGAAGGCCGGTGAAGGGTCGGGGTAGCCCCAGGCAGCATCGGCGGCGACCCGGGCGCCCGCGTGGACGCTGTAGTAGCGGGCCGACCCTTTCCACTCGCAAAAGCTGGTGCGCGCGGTTGGAACGAGAGCGCCGGGGGTGAAGGCGGCGACCGGCAGATAGAAGCTGGGGGGATGGAAGGTTTCCAGCACGCGCCAGGCGGCGTCGGTATCGAGGATGGCCTGGCCGGCGAACACGATCCGCACCCGGCGGCGCGCGGGCTCGAGCCGTGGCGGGCGGGGATACTCGGCGACGGCTTCCTTGATGCGCTGCAACGGTTGGCTCCTTGCGGTCAGCCCGGGATATCGCGCGGTTCGCCGGGGTTGCTAGGCCGATGGGCGCCGCATAGCGTGGCCGGCATGGATTGGCCCCAAGCGAGCGGCATTTTCGATCTGGGCGACCTGGCGCTGCAATCCGGCGAGACGCTGCCGGGCGCGCGGCTGAGTTGGAAGGCGCATGGCACGCTGTCGCCGGCGCGGGACAATGTGGTGGTCTATCCCACGAGTTATGGCGCGCAGCACCCGGAAATCGAATGGCTGATCGGCCCCGACGGCGTGCTGGACCCTGCCCAATGGTTCATCGTCATCCCCGACCAGTTCGGCGGCGGGCTGTCGTCCTCGCCGTCCAACACGCCCGATTACCCGGCGCTGGTGACGGCATGGGACAACGTGCAGGCGCAATCCCGCTTGCTGCAGGAGTTGTGGGGCATCGAGCGGCTGGCCTGCGCGTATGGCTGGTCGATGGGGGCGATCCAGGCCTACCATTGGGCGGCGGCATTCCCGGACCGCGTCGACCGCATCGTGGTGAACTGCGGCAGCGCGCGGACGGCGGTGCACAACAAGGTGTTCCTCGCCGGGCTGATGGCGGTGCTGGAGGCGGCGCCCGAACACCGTGGCGGCGGGCGTTTCAGCGCCGAGCCGCGGGCGGCGATGCGCGCATTTGCCCGCATCTACGCCGGCTGGGCGCTGAGCCAGGACTTTTACCGCACCGGCCTGCATCTGTCGGCGCTGGGCGCGCCCGACCTGGAGACGTTCCTGGTCGAGGGCTGGGAGCGCCGGTATGACAACAAGCACGCGGCCAACCTTTATGCGCAGCTCCAGACCTGGAGCGCCGCCGACATCAGCGGCAATGCGCTGTATGGCGGCGACTTGCCGCGCGCCTTGGCGGCGATCCGCGCGCGGGTGCTGCTGATGCCGGGCGAAACCGACCTGTATTTCCGCGTCGCCGACAACGTGGCGGAGCTGCCGCATCTGGCGCATGCCGAGCTGCGCCCGATCCCGAGCATTTGGGGCCACCGCGCCGGCAACCCGGTGCAGCATCCGCCCGACCAGGCGTTCCTGCGCGACGCCGTGCGGGCTTGGCTGGCAGGGTAGCCGATAAAACCGAATTAGCAGTTGATCTTCCGCCCGAAAGCCAACAGCGTGAGTGCAACGCTATGGGAGGAACCAATAATGGCCGCAGCCAACGGCGCCGCGCCCCGGCTGGAAATGCGCGGCATCTCGAAAACCTTCCCCGGCGTGAAGGCGCTCAACAACGTCCAGCTCCAGGCCTGGGGCGGCGAGGTCCTGGCGCTCATGGGCGAGAACGGCGCCGGCAAGTCCACGCTGATGAAAATCCTCTCGGGCGCATACCAGGCCGACCCCGGCGGCGAGCTGCTGATCGACGGCAAGCGCGTCGCCATCGCCGACCCGATCGCGGCCAAGCGCCACGGCATCGCCATCATCTACCAGGAACTCGCCCTCGCCCCCAACCTCACCGTCGCCGAGAACATCTATCTCGGCACCGAGCCGTCCCGCGGCGGCGGCATCGACCGCCGGGCCATGCGCGAAGGCTGCCGCCCGGTGCTCGACCGGCTCGGCGCGCCGTTCACCCCGGACACCCCCGTCGGCTCCCTGTCCATCGCAGAACAGCAGCTCGTGGAGATCGCCCGCGCCCTGCACGCGCAATCGAAAATCCTTGTGCTGGACGAGCCGACGACGGCGCTGTCCTCGCGTGAGACCGACCGCCTGTTCGCCCTGGTGCGCCAGCTTCGCGCCGACGGCATCGCGCTGATCTACATCAGCCACCGCATGGCCGAAGTTTACGAACTCGCCGACCGGGTCGCCGTGCTGCGCGACGGCGGCTATGTCGGCACCCTGACGCGCGACAAGCTCAGCGCCGAGGCATTGGTGAAGATGATGGTCGGACGCGACCTGTCGAGCTTCTACACCAAGACGCACGACCCGCACGGCAGCCGCGGCCCCGTGGTGTTGCAAGTTCGCGAGATGACCGATGGCGGACGGCGCGTGCGTCCGTGCAGCCTCGACCTGCACCGGGGCGAGGTGCTGGGCATCGCCGGCCTCGTCGGCTCCGGCCGCACCGAGCTGGCGCGGCTGATCTTCGGCGCCGACCCGAAATCCGGCGGCGAGACGATGCTTGACGGCAAGACGCTGGACATCAAGGCGCCGGAGGACGCGCTGGCCGCCGGCATCGCCTACCTCACCGAGGATCGCAAGGGGCTGGGGCTGTTCCTCGATTTATCCTGCGGCACCAACATCAACCTCGGCGTGATCGGGCGGGACGCCGGGCGCGGCGGCATCCTGAACCTCGCGGCCGGACGGCGGCGGGCGACGAAGGCGTTCGAGGCGCTCCGGGTGCGCGCCGCCAGCCCGCAGGTCAGCGTCGGCAGCCTGTCCGGCGGCAACCAGCAAAAGGTGCTGCTGTCGCGCTGGCTCGAGATCGGGCCGAAGGTGCTGATCCTCGACGAGCCTACCCGCGGCGTCGACATCGGAGCCAAGTCCGAAATCTACCGCATCATCGACGAGCTGGCCCGGCGCGACATCGGCGTCATCGTCATCTCAAGCGAGCTGCCCGAGATCATCGGCGTCTGCGACCGCGTTCTGGTGATGCGCGAGGGCCGCATCGCCGGCGAGGTCGGCGGCCCCGGCGGCGGCCCGATTACCCAGGAGAACATCATGGCCTACGGCGCCGGAGCGGCGGCCTGACGAGAACACGGGGGGAAACCAGAATGGCTGAAACAGGCAACCAGGCGGCCGTTGCAACCGCCGCGCCCACGGGCGGCGCCGGGCTGTCGGCGCGGCAGGTGCAAATCCGCAGCGTCATCCAGGCGATCGGGATGCTGCCGGTGCTGATCATCCTGGCCATCGCCTTCCACTATCTGGGCGAAGGGCGGTTCCTGAGCGCGCAGAACCTGTCCATCGTGGCGCAGCAGGCGGCGATCAACTGCGTGCTCGGCGCCGGCATGACCTTCGTCATCCTCACCGGCGGCATTGACCTCTCGGTCGGCAGCATCCTCGCCGCCTCGGCGATGGCGGCGCTGATCGCCTCGCTCGTGGAGGGCTGGGGCCTGCTCGGCATCCCGGCGGCGTTGCTGACCGGGCTGTTCTTCGGCCTGGTGAACGGCAGCCTGATCGCCTTCGGCAAGCTGCCGCCGTTCATCGTCACCTTGGGTTCGTTGACCGCGGTGCGCGGCCTCGCCCGGCTGATGGGCAACGACACCACGATATTCAATCCCGATTTGCCCTTCGCCGCCATCGGCAACGCGACCATTCCCATCGCGTCGGGCGTCGGCATCCCCGTGCTGGCGATCATCGCCCTGATCGTCATCCTGATTTCCTGGTATATCCTTCGCCGCACCGTGCTGGGCGTGTGGATCTACGCGGTCGGCGGCAACCCGGCGGCGGCGCGGCTGTCGGGCATCAAGGTCTGGCGCATCCTGCTGTTCGTCTATGCTGCCTCCGGGTTGCTCGCGGGCCTCGGCGGCGTCATGTCGGCGGCGCGCCTGTTCGCCGCCAACGGCTTGCAGCTCGGCCAGAGCTATGAACTGGACGCCATCGCCGCGGTCATCCTGGGCGGCACCAGCTTCGTCGGCGGCATCGGCTCGATTTGGGGCACGCTGATCGGGGCTTTGATTATCGCGGTGCTGTCGAACGGGCTGACGCTGGTCGGCGTTTCGGATATCTGGCAGTTCATCGTCAAGGGGTTGGTGATCATCGGCGCCGTGGCGCTCGACCGCGTCCGCCTGCAGGGCAGCAGCCGGACCTGATCAGGGGTTAACGCCGCCGGCGGGTTGCGGCCCAACCGCCGCGGCGAAATAACTGGGCTTGGAGGAAACAATCGATGTTGAAGACCATTTTGCTGGCCGGCGTGGCGCTCGCGCTCGCGGCTGGCTCGGCCACCGCCCGCGACCTCAAGGCGATCGGCATCACCGTCGGCTCGCTCGGCAATCCGTTCTTCGGCGCCATCGGCAAGGGGGCCACCGAGGCGGCGCAGCAAGTGAACCCGCAGGTCAAGGTCACGCTCGCCTCAGCGGATTACGACCTGAACAAGCAGTTCACCCAGATCGACAACTTCATTGCCGCCGGGGTCGACATGATCCTGGTCAACGCCGCCGACCCGCGGGCCATCGCGCCGGCGATCAAGCGGGCGCAGGCGGCGGGCATCACCGTGATCGGCGTGGACGTGGCGGCGGCCGGCGCAGACGCCACGGTGCAGACCAACAACACCCAGGCCGGCGAGATCTCCTGCCAGTTCATGGCCGACAAGATCGACCACAAGGGCAATGTGGTGATCGAGAACGGGCCCCAGGTGTCGGCGGTGATCGACCGGGTGAACGGCTGCAAAGGCGTCCTGGGCAAATATTCCGACATCAAGCTGCTGTCCTCCGACCAGGACGGCAAAGGCTCGCGCGACGGCGGGCTGAATGTGATGCAGGGCTATCTGACCCGCTTCCCCAGCATCCAGGGCGTGTTCACCATCAACGACCCCCAGGCGATCGGCAGCGATTTGGCGGCCAAGCAGCTCAACCGCACCGGCATCGTCATCGTGTCGGTGGACGGCGCGCCGGACATCGTGGGCGCGTTGAAGGGCAACACCCAAATCCAGGCCTCGGCGAGCCAGGACCCCTATGCGATGGGCAAGCTGGCGGTGCAAACGGGCGTCGAGATCATGAACGGCAAGAAGCCGGAGAACCCGATGATCCTGATGCCCTCCAAGCTCATTACCCGCGACAACGTGGCGAGCTACCAGGGCTGGACCCACTGAGCGGACGACGGAGGAAGCGATGCGCACCCAGGTTGGCATCGTCGGCGCCGGGCCGGCCGGGCTTATGCTGTCGCACCTGCTGCACCGCGCCGGCATCGACAGCGTCGTCGTCGAAAGCCGTTCCCGCGAGGCGATCGAGGCCACCATACGCGCCGGCGTGCTCGAGCAGGGCACCGTCGACCTGATGGTCGAAACCGGCGTGGGCGGCCGGCTGATGCACGAGGGCTTCCGGCACCAGGGCTTCGAATTGCGCGTCGACGGCCACGGCCACCGCATCGACCTGCACGGGCTTACCGACGGCAAGAGCGTCATGGTCTATCCCCAGCACGAGGTGCTGAAGGACCTGATCGCCGCCCGCCTCGCCGACGGCGGCCAGATCATGTTCGAGACCCGCAACACCGGCGTGCACGACGTCGGCGGCGATCCGCTGATCCGCTTCACCGATAAGGACGGCCAGGCGCAGGAGCTGCACTGCGACATGATCGCCGGCTGTGACGGCTCGTATGGCGTCTGCCGTCAGGCGATCCCCGAGGCGGTGCGCAAGGAATACCTGCGCATCTACCCGTTCGGCTGGTTCGGCATCCTGGCCAACGCGCCGCCCTCGTCGGACGAGTTGATCTACGCCCGGCACGACCGCGGCTTCGCGCTCATCAGCACGCGGTCCCAAACCGTGCAGCGCATGTACTTCCAATGCGACCCGGGCGACCGCGTCGACAACTGGTCCGACGACCGCGTCTGGAACGAGCTGCAGAGCCGCGTTGCCGGCGACGGCTTCCGGCTGAACGAAGGCGCGATCTTCCAGAAGAACATCGTGCCGATGCGCTCGTTCGTGTGCGAGCCGATGCAGCACGGCAAGATGTTCATCGCCGGCGACGCCGCCCACACCGTGCCGCCGACCGGGGCCAAGGGGCTGAACCTCGCGGTGGCCGACGTGGCGGTGCTGGCGCGCGCCATGGCGGACCATTTCCACCACAACGTCGCGGACGGGCTGGAGGCGTATTCGGGCACCGCGATGCGCCGGGTCTGGCGGGCGCAGCACTTTTCCTGGTGGTTCACCTCGATGATGCACCGCCAGGATGGCACGAGCGAGTTCGACGCGCGCCGGCAACGGGCGGAACTCGACATGATCCTGCAGTCCCGCACGGCGGCAAAGGTGCTGGCGGAGAACTACGTCGGCCTGCCGATGGCCGTGCAATCCCTGAATTAAGGAGCCGCGCCATGCCAATCTACGCCCTCGATGGCCGTGTGCCGGAGCTGCCAAAGGCCGGGCGCTATTGGGTCGCCCCCGACGCCCATGTCATTGGCCGCGTGCGGCTGGCGCTGGACGTGGGCATATGGTTCGGCGCGGTGCTGCGCGGCGACAACGAGCCGATCGACGTGGGCGAGCGCAGCAACATCCAGGAGGGCGCGATGCTGCACACCGACGTGGGCTTCCCGCTCACGGTCGGGGTCGACGTGACGGTCGGCCATCACGCCATCCTGCATGGCTGCACGGTGGGCGACGGGTCGCTGATCGGCATGGGTGCTGCGCTGCTCAATGGCACGCGGGTGGGCAATGGCTGCTTGGTCGGCGCCAATGCGCTGGTGACGGAGGGCAAGGTGTTCCCGGATTTCTCGCTGATCGTCGGCTCGCCGGCCAAGGCGGTGCGGACGCTCGACCCGGCCGCGGTCGAAAATCTCCGCGCCTCGGCGGCGAGCTATGTCGCCAACTGGCGGCGGTTCAACGCCGGGCTGCGGCGCTTGGACGCCTCCGCTTCCGGGTGACGGCTCCAGTGACCCACCCTTGCCTGTTGTTCCTGGCGGCGCCGGCCCTCGCCCCCGCGCTCCCGTGCCACGCCTATGGACCCGGGCGTGAGGGGCTGCTGCCGCGATGACGGCATACGGCCACATCCACGCCTTCCTGCGCGGGTCCGGACGCGATGGGCGCGGGCGCCTGCTGGCCGACGTGCTCGCCTTCGGCGACGCGCGGATCGAGGCGGTGCACGACTTCATCCAATGGCTGTTCCCCTTGGCGGAACCCAGCCGCGCGGTGCCGGGCGCACCCGTGCTGACGCCCGCCGAGGCGTCCGCGATCCGCGACGACCCGCAGGCGCGTGCCGGCGTCCAGGCGGGACTGGAGCGCATGGCCCGGTTCTATGCCGATACCGATGGCTGGCTCGTTGGCTTCGACCACAACCATTTGCGGATCACCCGGATCATCACCGCGACCCGGGACTTGCTTGGCCCAGTGCCGGCGGCGGCGTTCCATGCGGGGATCATGACGCGGAATGCCGCCACCGGCGCTCCGGTCAACCGCGCCAGCCTGGGCTATTGGCAGCAGGCGCTGGGTTGAGGCCGGGTCCTGGCTGAACAAGGATAGCCGCTCGTCATCGGTTGGCGGCGCGGACCGGCGGGCTCACGGCCAAGTGTACGAAGGGCAAACTTTCTGCCTCTGCAATTAAAATCTGACTTTTTATTTGCGCAGAATTCGTGTCAGCACCGCGCCATAATCCATTCCAACCTGGCGCTCATCGACCCACTCGAACGGGTATGGCGGATCGTTTGTTGCCCGAAAACGCAAGATGATAAATTCGTCGAAATCGTTGGCGACGCGGTTCAGCAATCGGCGCTCTGCCTCCGCCGCCTCCTGGATAGGATGCTTATGCTTTATCCCGTCAGTCGGCCAAGTTGTCGCACCTTCATAGGAGACCACTCGATCAGCTTGATTGATGCCAACTATCCCGACTGTGATCGGAGTCCCTCCAGCCGTTAGGAACTCGCGCCGCTGATTCTGCAGGTCGGTAATCACGCGGTCGATTTGCTTGATCATGGCTTTGGCTAAAATTTTAACTTCACTGCCAATCTCGACAGTGGCAACGGGGCCTCGTGCGACGATGAAGCCGGGCACATCCACGGCGAGCGCTTGCGGGATCAACTCGCCGAATGTCCCATCGCCGCGTCTCGCTTGAACGCCGCGCAGCCTGTTGGCAATATTGAGCACGCGGTCCTTGTTGTCGATACGGGCGTTGAACTTGAGCGACCGCTGAAGCGAGTACAAATTTTCCGGCAAGCACCAGGCGATTGAGTCGCCCAAGCTGGAATCTCGGTGCAAATAACGTGTTCCGTCGAAGATGCTACGAAAGCGTTCCAGCAGCCGGTACGCCAATATTGTTCACCTTCAATGATGCCTGTGATGCGATCTCGTCGAAAACGATGTTCGATACGACCGCGCCATTCGTTCTCGACAGCTTAGAGGACTCTATCAGGCGTGAGTGAGCTAGCTTGAGATAAGACGCTTCGATCTCATTGCCAATCGAGTTTCTTCCGGACGCGAGCGCCGCCAAATTTGTGCTGCCGATGCCCGCGAAAGGATCAAGGATCGTATCTCCCGCGAAAGAAAACATCCGAACTAGGCGCTCGGCAATTTCGACAGGGAACGGTGCAGGATGTCCCGAGCGGGTCGATGCGCCCCTGATGTCGCTCCATATCGAGCGCCACCATGCCTGCATCTCCTCCGTGGTAAGCATCGAGAGCGCCTTCTGCATAGGCGTGGGTGTCCGGTAGCCCTCGCCCTTCCGCAGAAAGAGGATATACTCGATGTCGTTCTTGACCACGGCGCCTGGCTGATAAGGCTTGCCGTAAGGTGCCGTAGTGGATGTGGTGGAAATAGGTTGGTGGCGTAGTCTCTGGTTTGTTCAACGAACCATTTCCGGCGTTCGAGCGCCGGCGGAGACCACGCCATGGAAGAGACTAGCACGAAGACGGATGCGGACGGCACGACGCTGTTTGCGGGTAAGGCCTGGTTTGACCCAGCCGCAAACGCTTCGCGTTTCGGCGAGATCGAGGCGGGCATCCGGGACCGGGTGCGTGGCTTTATAGAGGAACTGCTGGAGCAGGAGCTGACGGCGGCGTTGGGCCGCACGCGGCACGAGCGCGCGGAAGGCAAGCCCTCGGGTTACCGGAACGGGACGCGGGAGCGCCAGCTGCTCGGCTCGTTCGGCCCAGTAGAGATCAGCGTGCCGCGAGCGCGCATGACGGCCGAAGGCGGGGGCACGCAGGAATGGCGCAGCGCGTCGCTGCCCCGGTATGCCCGGATGACGCGGCAGGTCGAGGCGCTGATCGCCGGCGCCTACCTGTCCGGGACCAACACGCGCCGCGTCAAGCGCGCGCTGGCCGCCTTGTTCGGCGGTGCGGTGGGCAAAGACGTCGTCAGCCGCACGTGGAGGAAGGTGCGCACGGACTGGGACGCGTGGAACAGGCGCGATCTCGGCGTTTCGTGCAACGAAAGCGCCTGGGCCGGTGAGGACGTGGTGCGCCTGATCCTGGACGGCACGGTGGTGCGGGTCCGGCTGGACCGTAAGGCGACGAACATCTCGTTGCTGGTCGTGCTCGGGGTGCGCCGGGACGGGCAGAAGGTGCTCTTGGCCGTCAAGAACATGGGCGGCGAGAGCGAGGCGGCGTGGCGCAGCATCCTTGACGACCTGATTGCCCACGGCCTGCGCACACCGGAGTTCCTGATCACCGACGGCGGAGCCGGACTGGATCGGGCGCTGGCGGCGTTGTGGCCCGATGTGCCCGCTCAGCGGTGTACAGTCCATAAACATAGGAACCTCCTGGCCCACGCACCCGAAGCGCTGCACGAGGAGATCTCGGCCGACTACACCGACATGATCTACGCCGAGACCGCAAAGGAGGCGGAGACCCGGCGCAAAGCCTTCCTGCGCAAGTGGCGGCTGCGCTGCCCCGCAGTGGCCACCAGCCTCGAGGAGGCCGGCGACCGGCTGTTCGCCTTCCTCCGCCTGCCCCCAAGCCAATGGAAGTCGGCACGGACCACCAATGCTATCGAGCGCTTGCATGAGGAGTTCAAGCGCCGCATCAAAACGCAGACCGTGCTGCCCTCGGCCGAGACCGCCGCCATGCTGTTCTGGGCGTTGCTCGCGTCAGGCCAGATCACCATGCGCAAGGTGAATGGATGGCAGACCTTGGGCGAGAAGCTCGCCGCTCCCGTCCCCGTTGACCTCGCCGCCTAAGCCACCCAACTATCAGCTCGCTGGAGACACGCCGCTCAGCCCATTTCCACACAAGTCGCGACGGCACCTGCCGTAAAAGCCGGCGCCGTTGCCTTCGGCCTCAGTCACGCCATTGGCGATCTTATGCCGTAAAATGGGAGTGAGGCAGTCTAGGCCGATCATCCGCGACCGAACCTGGATGTCTGCGTGCAGAGGAATGACGTGATGCCGGCCAACGCCCTTCCGAGAGACGCATACGTCGCCCACAACACAGCAGATCCGCCCGCCTGGCGCTAACACGCGGCAGCATTCGGCCCAAACCCTATCGAGCTCGTCCAGGAACCGGCCATAGTCTTCGATGGCGCCCATCTGGCTGTGATTTGCGGCATAGGTCTTCAGCGTCCAATAGGGCGGCGATGTCACGACGAGATGGACAGATTCGTTTGGCAGCCAAGAAAGGTCGCGAGCGTCCCCTTTATGCAGACGATGGCTAGTCTGATTGAAAGGGGCCGGCCATTCGGCTTTCCGATATTCGGAGTTCAGGCGCCTGAGTTGGGCGAGGCCGTCAGGCGTGGCGTCGTTGATATTCTGTCTCACAGCGCTCAATTCGCTATCGCCCGGCGCGATGCCTAAGGCTATGGCGCTCTCGTCATGCCATCTTACCAAGTTGGGCGGGTTTGCAGGGCATAGCGTCTGATTCTTAGCCATGCAAGCAGTATGGCATGACGCGCTGGACTACGCACCGGTGACCAAACCGCTTTGAATGCAGGGACGAAACTGCCGCCCGGCAGCTAATGCCTATCGCTCGGCGCCAACGGACCCAGCGCAAACCGGCATTTTGCGGTGGAATGCATGTTGCAGATGGCATGGATGCGCAGTTCCGCGCAGGAGAATGCCGCATGTCATCCGTAAGCTCGCTTGGCGGCGATACCGCCCAACGCTGGCAGGCCCTGAAGGAGAGCCGGGCCAACCAGACCGCCGACAGTGGCGCTGCGAACCGTCCCCGCCCGTTGCGCGGGCCGCCGGCCGCTGGCTCTGCCGACCCGAGCGGCAACCCGGCTGCGGCGAGCAGCATCAGCAGCGCGTCCGCCAAGGTGATCACCGACCTAAAGGCGTTGTTCATCGACCTGCAATCGGGCACGCCGGTTGCGTCGGTTGCCTCGGCCACGGCCGCCGGGACGAACAACGCGACGTCGGTGCAGTCCGACCTGAAAACGCTCGCTGGCGACCTGGGCAAGGTGGGCGGCCACCACGGCGGCCATCACTCGCACCACGCACCGCCGACGGACGCGTCCAGCACAGACCCCACGGCCGACGCCACAACTAGCCTTGCGGCCGGCAGCACTCCGGCCGGCCAGCCTGCTTCAAAGCCCGCGGGCGGCCTATTGGACCAGCTCGTCGGGGCGCTGAAAGCCTACGCTGCGTCGTCCAACGACAACTCGGCCGCCGCAGCCAGCAGCCTTAGCGCCTGAGCGCGGGGCCGGGCGGGTAAAATACCCGTTCGGCCGCCCCGTCGAGCCTGCTCCCAGCTTTTCAGCATAATGCCGGTTGCATAGGATGCGCCCGCGCTGGCGCATCCGCCGTCGGCCGAACGCACCCGGGATTGGAAACCGTCGCTAAAAGGCGAAAGCAGAAAGGATCAAACAATTGAGCGTCGCCCTCCCACAACAGCGCCGCCGCGGCCTGCAGTCGCTTGCGCCGATGTTCGTCGGCCTGTTCGAGCGCTACATGCCCGACCCCTTCGTACTGGCGATCGGGCTCACGGCGCTGACCGCCGTCCTGGCGCTGGTGATCGCGCCCAAGGGCTCGCCGGCGCTGATCGTCACCTCGTGGTATGCCGGTATTTTCGCAATCCTCGGCTTCGCGTTCCAGATGATCCTGATCCTGGCAACCGGCCACGCGCTCGCCCACGCCCCGGTGATCGCGCGCTTGCTGCGCCGTCTCGTGTCGCTGGCGCGCACCCCCAACCAGGCCGTGGTGCTCACCTTCCTGGTCGCCGCCGCCGCGTCGCTGTTGAACTGGGGCTTTGGCCTCGTCATCGGCGCCATCCTGGCCCGTGAGGTCGCGCGTCAGGTCCGCGTCGACTTCGGCTGGCTGGTCGCCGCCGCCTATTCCGGCTTCGCCGTCTGGGCCAGCGGCATCTCCAGCTCCATCGCGCTCACCCAGGCGTCCCACGGCAACGCGCTCAACATCGTGGAAAAGATCACCGGCCAGTTGCTGCCGATGTCCGACACCGTGTTCGCAACCTTCAACTGGCTGCCGACCCTGCTGATCGTGCTGATCATGCCGGCCGTGTTCATCGCCATCCGCCCGGCCGATGCCGACATGGCCGTGTTCGTGCCGGAGCCTGAGGCGCCCCCGCCGCCACCCGACCTCTCCAACTCCATCGCCCGGCGCATGGACCGCTCGCCCATCGGCAGCCTATTCCTGCTGGCAGCCGGGCTTGCCGTCGTGCTGGTGCTCTGGCTGCAGGGCACGCTCGCCTTCGACGTCAACATGATCATCCTCATTTTCCTGATCGGCGGCATCGCCCTGCACGGCACGCCGGTGGCCTATGGCGCCGCGATGCGCAACGCCGCCAAGCAGACCGGCGGCATGATGCTGCAATACCCGTTCTACGGCGGCATCATGGGCATCATGTCCGGCACCGGCCTGGCCGACACGATCTCCAAGGCGTTCGTGGCCATCTCCAGCGCCCATACCCTGCCGTTCTGGAGCTATATCTGCTCGCTGATCATCACCTTCTTCGTGCCGAGCGGCGGCGGGCATTGGGCGGTGCAGGGGCCGTTCGTGGTGCCCGCGGCGGCCACGCTGCACGCCTCGATGGCCGGATCCTCCATGGCGGTGGCGATGGGCGAGCAGGTCGCCAACATGCTGCAGCCGTTCTGGGCGCTGCCGGTGGTGGCGATGGCCGGGATCGGCATCCAGCGCGTGATGGGCTACACGGTGGTGACGTTCGTCGTCACCGGCGCGATCTACGCGCTCGCGCTGCTGGTGCTGATCTGACGCCCGTCACGGAAAAATCGTCAGCACGCCGCTGCCGAACATGCTTGTGACCTTGGCCGACTCCTGCGCGCCATACGCCTCGGTGCAGGCGCGCAGGAAGTGGGCGTGCCAGCCCAGGCCAACAAACCACAGCTTGTGGTGCGCATACAGGAACGGCGCCACCCGCGGCACGCTGCCGCAGAACAGGCTGACGGCCTGGGTGACGCCGGGCCAATGCGGCTGCATATAGTCGTCGAGGATAATGACGCCGCCCGGCGCCAGGCAGTCCTGCGCAGTGTATAAATCTGCCAGCGTGTGCTCGGCCGTGTGGCAGCCGTCGACCGAAAACAGCCGGAACGGACCGCGGCCGCGCGTCAGCTCCATCTTCGCCAGCAGGGTCAACGCGCTGCTGTCGGCCTTGACGTAGTGGTAGTCGAGGTCGGTGCGCCCATACGCCGCGACGTTCTGCATCAGCTTCTCGAGGCTGCCCACGCCGGCACCGTCGATGTTCTTGGCCTGGTCGTCGAACACGTCGAGCGCCGTCACCTTGCCGCCGGGCGCCAACAGGCTGGCGAGCGCCAACAGGAACTTGCCGTGGAAGACGCCGATCTCCGCGACATGCCCGGTGATGCCGGCCTCGCGCTGCAACGCGTCGATCAGCTTCAGGTAGATGCGCTGGGGGTCGAGTACCCAGCCCTCGACATGGGGGAAGCCATCCGACCAATATGCGTCGATCGCGTCCAATAGCCTTCTCCCTCAATCCGGTGCGTCTTAGCCCAATTAGCCAGTTAGGATAACCAAGTTCCGCGCCGGTGTGGAGTGCCGGCCTGGCGCTGCGCCAGCCTCGCACGCCGTAAAACCTCTGCCGGGGACAAGATATGGATTTCAACTGGACACATGCGGGACCGACCGTCCTGGCGGCGTTCCTGGCTTCGCTCGTAGAGTTCGTGGAGGCGTTGACGGTCGTGCTCGCCGTCGGCGCGGTGCGCGGCTGGCGCGGCGCCCTGGGCGGCACCGGGCTGGCGCTGTTGGTGCTGCTCGCCATGGTCGCCGCCCTCGGTCCGGCGCTCACGCGTATCCCGCTCGACATGATGCAACTGGGCCTTGGCGCATTGCTGCTGCTGTTCGGCATGCGCTGGCTGCGCAAGGCGATCCTGCGCTCGGCCGGCATCATCCCGCTGCATGACGAGGAGGCCGCCTTTGCCAAGGAGACCGCATCCTTGCGCGGATTGGGCAGACTGGGCGCCGGCTGGGACCGCGTGGCCGTCGGCACCGCGTTCAAGATCACGATGGTCGAAGGGATCGAGGTAGTGTTCATCGTCGTCGCCATGGGCTCGGCCGGCGGCGGCCTGCTGGTCCCAGCGAGCCTGGGCGCCGTGGCCGCCTTGCTGCTGGTGGCCGCCCTGGGCCTCGTGCTGCACCGCCCGGTGGCGATGATCCCGGAAAATGCGCTCAAGTTCGCGGTGGGCGTGCTGCTGTGCTCGTTCGGCGCCTTCTGGGTGGGCGAGGGCATGGGCCTTGCCTGGCCCGGCGGCGACCTGTCGATTCCGGCGCTAATCGCCGGCTTCCTGGCCGTGGCGGCCTTGGCCGTCCCGCTGTGCCAGGCGCGTGCCGCCCGGGCCCGCCCTTCCCTTGTAGGCCGATAGGAGGCTGCGATGCCGTTTCTCAAGGCAATCTGGTCCGAGTTCATCGGCCTGTTCGTCGACGACGGCAGCCTCGCTGTCGCCGTGCTCGCCTGGCTGGGGGCGGCCTGGCTGCTGCTGCCGCACCTGCCGCTGCCGCCAGCGCTGCCGCCGCTGCTGCTTTTCGCCGGGTTTGCCTTGATCCTGATCGAGAGCGCATTGCGCCGCGCCCGCCAGCGCCCCTAGCCATGCAGCAAACCTTTTGGGTCGCCCTCGGCGGCGCGCTGGGCAGCGTGGCCCGCTACTGGATTGCCGCATGGGCGCTTCCCATCAGCCGCAGCCTGCCCTGGGGCACCATCGGCATCAACATCGCAGGCTCGTTCATCATCGGCTTCTTCGGCACGCTCACGCTTGAAGGCGGGCGGCATCCTGCTCCCGAATGGGCGCGGCTGTTTGTCATGGTCGGCATCTGCGGCGGCTTCACCACCTTTTCGTCGTTCAGCCTGCAAACGCTCGACCTGTTGCGCGGCGATGCATGGGGCCGGGCGATGGCCAACGTGGCGTTCTCCGTCCTGTTGTGCCTGGCCGCGGTCACGGCCGGGCACGCCGCCGCGGCCCAGCTCAACGGCGGCGCGCACTAGGATCCGGAGGAACATGCGTGCCAGCAAACGCGGGAAGTTTACCAAAATGGCGAGCGCGCCCGGCTCTGGCATAAGCATTGCACGGTTCCCCCATGAACCCTGTTATGCCGCGATGAAGCGCGCATACCGGCCCGTGGACGTTGCGGAGTGATTGTGACCGATGAGTTCGTGAACGAGGCGGGCGTGACGCCGCCACGCCTGCGCCTCACCGGCATCAGCAAGACCTATGGCGCGACGCAGGCGAACGCCGGGATCGGCCTGCTGGTCGCGGCGGGCGAGCTGCACGCGCTGGTGGGCGAGAACGGCGCGGGCAAGAGCACGCTGATGAAGATCGTCTGCGGCCTGGTGAAGCCGGACGCCGGGCGGATCGCCTGGGACGGCAGCGACGTGCCGGCCATGGACCCAGACACCGCGCGGCGCCTGGGCATCGCCATGGTGTTCCAGCATTTCTCGCTGTTCGACACGCTGACGGTCGCCGAGAACGTTGCGCTCGGTCTGCGCACCAAGGAGAAGCTGCCGGCCCTGTCCCGCCGCATCGAGGCCGTGGCGGCGCGCTACGGCCTGCAGGCGGCGCCGGGGCGGCACGTGCACAGCCTTTCGGTCGGCGAACGGCAACGGGTGGAGATCATCCGCTGCCTGCTGCAAGACCCGAAGCTGCTGATCCTCGACGAGCCGACCTCCGTGCTCACGCCGCAGGAGGCCGAGGGCCTGTTCGCCACGCTGCGCCGCCTGGCGGAGGAGGGGTGCAGCATCCTGTATATCAGCCACAAGCTCGAGGAGGTCGCGGCCCTGTGCAACGCCGCCACCGTGCTGCGCGCGGGCCGGGTGGTGGCGCAGTGCGACCCGGCGCGCACCAGCACGGCTGACATGGCGGAGCTGATGGTGGGACGCGCCTTGCCGGAAACACGCCGCCGCCCGGCTGTGCCAGGGGCGGTGCGCCTCGCCGTCTACGGCCTGTGCCTGCCGGCCGATGAGCCGTTTGGCGTCACGCTCGACGGCGTGAGCTTCGACCTACGGGCCGGCGAGATCGTGGGCATCGCCGGGGTGGCCGGCAACGGGCAGAAGGAGCTGCTGGCGGCCCTGGCCGGCGAGCGGCGGAGCGGACCCGGCATGATCCGGCTGGACAACCAGGACATCGGTGCCCTCGGCCCGGCAGCCCGGCGGCGGCGCGGCCTCGCCTTCATCCCCGAGGAAAGACTGGGCCGCGGCGCAGTGGCCGAACTGTCGCTCGCCGACAACATGCCGTTGACGCGGTATACCGAGGGGCTGTCCCGCCGCGGCTTCCTGCAGCGGGCACGGGCGCGGGACGAGGCCGGCATGGTGTCGCAGCGCTTCGGCGTCCGCGCCAGCGGCATCGACGCAGCGGCCGGCAGCCTGTCCGGCGGCAACATGCAGAAGTTTATTGTCGGACGCGAGATCGCGTTCGGCCCCGGCGTGCTGCTGGCGTCCCATCCCACCTGGGGCGTCGACATCGGCGCGGCGCTGGCGATCCGGCAGGAGCTGGCCGATCTCGCGGGATCGGGCGCAGCGGTCGTCGTGGTGTCGGAGGATCTGGCCGAGCTGTTCGAGATCTGCGGACGCATCGCGGTGCTGTGCCAGGGCCGCCTGACGCCGCCGCGCCCGGTTTATGAAATGTCGCCCGCCAGGGTCGGCCAGGCGATGGCGGGCGTGGCCCCGATGCGCGCCGATGCTGCTTAGGCTCGAGCGCCGGGCCGAGGCGTCGCGCGCCATGCTGTATGCATCGCCGCTGCTGGCGGTCGCGCTGTCCATGGCGGCGGGAGCGGCGCTGTTCGCCTTGCTCGGGCAGAATCCCGGCGTGGCGCTGCGCATCCTGTTCCTCAGCCCGCTGCAGAGCCTCGACAACCTCGCCGAACTCGGGCTGAAGGCCACGCCGCTGCTGCTGTGCGCCATCGGCATCGCCGTCGCCTGCCGGGCGAACGTGTGGAACATCGGCGCCGAGGGCCAGTTCACCATCGGCGCAATCGCCGGCGGCGGGGTCGCGCTGGCGATGGGCGAGGAAGGCGGCGTCATCGTGCTGCCGCTGATGCTGCTGGCGGGCGTCGCGGGCGGCATGGCCTGGGCAGCGATCCCCGCATTTCTCCGCACCCGATTCAACGCCCACGAAATCCTGACCACGCTGATGCTCAGCTACGTCGCCATCCAGCTCCTGGGCTATTTGGTGCACGGACCCTGGCAGGACCCGGACGGGTTCAGCTTCCCGCAGACCCGCCAGTTCGAACCGGACGCGCTGCTGCCCATCCTCGTGCCCGGGACCCGGCTGAACATCGGCGCGCTATTCGCATTGGCGTCCGTGGGGTGCGCGTCCGTGCTGCTGGGCCGCACGTTGGCCGGCTACCGGTTGCGCGTCGTGGGCCTGGCGCCGGGCGCCGCGCGCTATGCCGGGTTCAGCGGCACCGGCGCGGTTTGGCTCGGCCTGCTGGTCAGCGGCGGGCTCGCCGGGCTGGCGGGGGTATGCGAGGTTTCGGGGCCGATCGGGCAGCTCACGCCGGTGATCTCGCCGGGCTATGGGTTCGCCGCCATCATCGTCGCGTTCCTCGGACGGCTCAATCCGGTCGGCATCCTGTTCGCCAGCCTGTTGATGGCGTTGCTGTACCTGGGCGGGGAGCAGTTGCAGATCACCCTGCAACTGCCGCTGGCCGCCACCGGCATGATGCAGGGCATGCTGCTGTTCTTCCTGATCGGGGTCGACGTGCTGGTGATCTACCGGGTCCGCGTCCTGGTCCATGCTTGAGACCGGCCCGGCGCTGGCGCTCATCATCAGCATCCTGGTCGCCACCGCGCGCGCGGCGGCGCCGCTGGTGCTGGCGGGCATCGGCGAGCTGGTGACCGAGCGATCAGGCGTGCTGAACCTCGGGGTCGAGGGCACGATGCTGGTCGGCGCGGCGTGCGGCTTCATCGGCACGGTCACGTTTGGCCCGGCCGCCGGCCTGCTGTGCGCGGCGGCGGCGGGCGCGGCCATGAGCCTGCTGTTCGCCGTCCTCACGCTGTATCTGCTGGCCAACCAGGTTGCGGCCGGGCTGGCGCTGACCATCTTCGGCATCGGCTTCTCGGCGCTGATCGGCGTAGGCTACCAGGGCCAGCCGATCCCGGGCCTCGCCACCACGCTGTTCCCGGACCTCGCCACCCGCTCCCCCATGGTGCAGCAGATGCTGCTGCTCGATCCCTTGGTCTGGCTCGCGGCCGTGTTGCCGGTGGCGGCTGCCTGGTTCCTCAACCGCACCCGTCCGGGCCTGGTGCTGCGGGCGGTGGGCGAATCGCACGACGCGGCGTTCGCGCTCGGCTATCCCGTGCGCCGCATCCGGCTGTTCGCCGTGCTGTTCGGCGGCGCAATGAGCGGGCTGGCAGGGGCGTCGCTCTCATTGGCATACACGCCGATGTGGACGGAGAACATGGTGGCTGGGCGCGGCTGGATCGCCCTGGCGCTCGTGGTGTTCTCCACCTGGAAGCCGCTGCCGCTGCTGGCGGGCGCGCTGCTGTTCGGGTTCGTCACCATCGCGCAGTTCCAGGCCGGGGCGCTGGGCCTCGACGTGTCGCCGCATCTGCTCGCCATGCTGCCCTATCTCGCCACGGTCGTCGTGCTCGTGCTGATCTCGCGCGATGCCGCCCGATTGAAGCTCAACGCCCCCGCGGCACTCGGCAAGCCATTCCACGCCGCCACCTGAACCGGAGCACCCCCATGGACACGACACGCCGCACCCTGCTTGGAACGTCGCTTGCGATGCCCGCTTTGCTGATGGCGGGCCGCCGGGCGATGGCCGCGGAGCCGATGCCGGTCGCCTTCGTCTATCCCTCGCCGGTGGGCGACGCGGGCTGGGCGTTCCAGCACGAGCTCGGCCGCCGGGCGGTGGACCAGGCGCTGGGCGACGCGGTGAAGACCAGTTTCGTCGAGAACGTGAGCGAGGGCGCGGATTCCGAGCGGGTGATCCGCAAGCTGGCGACGGACGGCAACAAGCTGATTTTCACGACATCGTTCGGCTTCATGAACCCTACGCTCAAGGTCGCGCCCGGCTTTGCGAAAACCCGGTTCGAGCATTGCACCGGCTACAAGCGCGCCGCCAACGTGGCGACCTATTCGGCCCGGTTCTACGAGGGCCGCAGCCTGGCGGGCCTGGTCGCGGGCAGCATGACCAAAAGCAAGGTGCTCGGCTATGTCGCCGCATTCCCGATCCCCGAGGTGCTGCAGGGCATCAACGCCTTCACCCTGGCGGCGCGGTCGGTGGATCCCGGCATCGTGACCAAGGTGGTGTTCACCTCGTCCTGGTTCGATCCCGGCAAGGAGCGCGCCGCCGCCGACACGCTGATGGCGCAGGGGGCGGACGTGGTGACCCAGCATACCGACAGCACCGCCGTGGTGCAGGCCGGCGAGGAAAAGGGCGTCACGACCATCGGCTACAACTCCGACCTGCAGCGCTTCGGACCCAAGACCTGCGCCACCTCGGTGACGATGGATTGGAACGCCTACTACATTGCCCGGGTGAAGGCGGCGCTGGATGGCAGTTGGCAGCCCACCGACATTTGGGGCGGGATCGGCGCCGGGATGGTCAAGATGGCGCCGCTGGGGCCAGCGGTGCCGGCAGCCGCACGGGCGGCGATGGAGGCCCGGCAGGATGAGATCGCGGCGGGGCGGCAGGTGTTCACCGGGCCGATCAAGGACCAGGCCGGGCAGGTGCGCGTGGCGGCGGGGGCGGCGCTGGCGGACAAGGACATCCTGACGATGAACTGGTTTGTCGAAGGCGTGCAGGGCAAGGCGTGAGCGCGCGGTATGGTTGTTTGCGGGGGTGACACGCCCCCGTTTGGCGCTGAATGGTTGGGGAACGGACTTGAGACGGCATTCGCGTAAGGATCGCTGGCCTAGGAGATCTGGCAGGCTTGTGGCAGTGCTGTTCCTTCGAGCAGGGCGGCGCCGCAGTATTTCTGCACGACGCACCGGTTCAGCCGACGGAAAAGCGTGGGTGGTCCTAAATAATCCTCCAGCAATCTGACATGCCGGCTGACCGCGCCATGGGTGATGGCCAACTTCCGGGCAAAATTCTTGACGCTGCCAAGCACGGTCGCGAGATGTATGGCCGAAGCCGGACAAGCAAGCGAGCCGGTTGGTCTTCGCGCCGGCTTCCAGGCCGTCATTGCCTCTCATGCGGCGGTAAGTGGCCCGCTGATCACCGGAATAAGCCCAAGATGCGGCGATAAGTCGACGTTGAAACCTGCCGCATCCCGTGCGGCTGTCTGCTGGGCGACGAGGCGGATGTGCTCCTGGCTTTCGGAGAACGACACCAACAGGTCCGCCCGGCTTAGGCCGCCGGCAAGGGCACGGACATACAACGCCTCCCCGGCCGTGTCCGGCGCGCGTTGCAGGGTGTTCCGATATAACCCGTCCACCAGCGTCTGGTCCGAAGGGGAGGCGCCATAGCGGTTGGCGAACTCGGGGGAAGCCAGGAAGGACAGCGCCACCTGCTGCAGCGTGGCGCCGTTGATGACCGCCGGGGCGTAGGCGCTGAAGCCGGTTGGGTCGGCATCCCTGCCAAAGGCAGTGTCATACAACCGGGCCACCTGCGCTTCGGCAGTGGCGGCGTAGGCGACATTCGGGTTGCCGTTCAACCGGCCCCGCTCCTCGTCGCTGTCGGCGAAAGCGGCCAGGATGGTGCCGCGACTGGCGCCGCGAGCCAGTGCGCCGTTGTAGAACGCCACCCCCGATGCGTCGCCGGCGCGGCCGAGCACGTTCTGATAAAGCGCGCTGACGTAATCCGTGTTGGACAGCGCACCGCAGCGGTTGGTGAACTCGGCCGACCCCACAATTCCGTCCGCGAGCTGGGCCAAGGTTTCCCCGGCGCGCAGCCCCGCATACTGCTGGATCAGCCCGGCGCTGTCGGCGTTGCGGTCGAAGGCGGCGACATACAGTCGGGCAACCTGATGCTCGCCCAGTTCCTGGTCAGTGAGCGCCGCCACTCCGGCGTCTCGCAGCAGGGCGATGTCCAGGGGCTGCAGGGTGGCCGCGCCCTGGGTAGTCGTGTCCACGGCCTGTCCGCCGCCGACCTCGGTGGTGCCGGGGTCGGCACCGAGCACCGGCACCGGACTGCCATAGGCGGCTTCGGCGTTCGGGCCGTTGAACGTCGTCAGAAAGTCGGGCGGATAAGTGATGAAATTGACGTTGCTGTCGTACACCGAAAAACGCGCGCCGGTCTGCACGGCCGCGCCACCGCTGAAGTTCAAGAAGTTGTTGGGATGCAGGGCCCGGATGCCGAACTGGTGGCCCAGCTCCCGCTCAATGGGCGCCCGTGCATTCGCAAGGGACCGGGATGCGTCGAGATAGCCGGGGTTGAGGTAGAGCGTGCCCGTATCGGCTGGGCCGATGCCGCGCCCCGTCAACGCAAAGCCGAGCCGCTGGCCATATAGCGCGGCGTGGTATTGACCGACCGTGCCGACGACAACTTCGTTGGTTGAAACGTAGAAGCCGCCAAATACCGCGGGGGCGGGATACTGCAGCGACGCGTCTGCCGCCTGCGATTCCGCCCGGAACGAGACGTTGATGGAGTAGTTGCCCGTCGTGTAGTCGAAGTGCCGGACCCACTCGGCAAACGCTTGTTGCACGACGGCACGAACCGCATCCATCGATGCGCCGGCCTCGGCTGGGTTAGTAAACTGCACAGTCAGCGTCGCGGCCATGACGACGTCTCCGGATTGGTTTGGAAATGCCTGGATGCCCGGCAAATCGCCTGGCATAAAGTCACATACCTTATCCGGTTAACTGTATGTCAGCTAAAGATCGTGAGCTAGGCAGCCCTTGGGTCGATGTGGGACGGCGATGCCTGGGGCCTGAGGCCCTGTTGTTTTTAGGCCGATTGGCTTGTGTTGGTTGCGGGGACAGGATTTGAACCTGTGACCTTCAGGTTATGAGCCTGACGAGCTACCGGGCTGCTCCACCCCGCGTGGGTATTTTGCGTTTGTGTGTTGGGTGCGGGGGTTTGGAAGACCTGGCGGCGACCGACTTTCCCGCACCTTGGGGTGCAGTATCATGGGCGCTGGTGGTTTTCACGTCCGAGTTCGGGATGGGATCGGGTGCGGTCCCTCCGCCATGGCCACCAGGTCGTCTAAGCCCCCGCATCGTCTATGATGTCGGGTTCCCCGCATCGTCTATGATGTCGGGTTCCCCGCGACGTCGGCGCATCGTCTTTGATGTCGCCCTTCGTCGTCGGGTTATGCAGGTTCTGGTGCGTGTGCGCGAGTGTGTGCTGTGTGTGTTGGCTGTGTTTGGTGTGGATGATTGCTGTGCATGGTGGATGCGGGCATGAGCCTTTTGGGCGATTAGGACCAGTTAGCTGAGCGCATTGCTGCGCGTATACACCTGGCCTATTGACGTGATGGTCTATCACGGCCCTCGGGGAGACCTGGTTTTGAGGTCGGTTTCCCGCTTAGATGCTTTCAGCGGTTATCCGGTCCGCACATAGCTACCCGGCGGTGCCGCTGGCGCGACAACCGGTGCACCAGAGGTGCGTCCATCCCGGTCCTCTCGTACTAGGGACAGCTCCTCTCAAGTCTCCTTCACCCACGGCAGATAGGGACCGAACTGTCTCACGACGTTCTAAACCCAGCTCACGTACCACTTTAATCGGCGAACAGCCGAACCCTTGGGACCTGCTCCAGCCCCAGGATGTGATGAGCCGACATCGAGGTGCCAAACCTCCCCGTCGATGTGGACTCTTGGGGGAGATCAGCCTGTTATCCCTAGAGTACCTTTTATCCGTTGAGCGATGGCCCTTCCACGCGGGACCACCGGATCACTATGGCCGACTTTCGTCTCTGCTCGAACTGTCGCTCTCGCAGTCAGGCGGGCTTATGCCATTGCACTCAGCAGCCGATGTCCGACCGGCCTGAGCCCACCATCGCGCGCCTCCGTTACACTTTGGGAGGCGACCGCCCCAGTCAAACTGCCCACCATGCAGGGTCCCGGCCCGGGATGACCGGACGCGGTTAGACACCAGAAGCGCGCAGGGCGGTATTTCAAGGGTGGCTCCACACGAGCTAGCGCCCATGCTTCATAGCCTCCCGCCTATCCTACACAGCGCTCTCCTAATGCCACTGCAAAGCTGCAGTAAAGGTTCATAGGGTCTTTCCGTCTGACCGCGGGTACCCCGCATCTTCACGGGGAATTCAATTTCGCTGAGCCGATGCCGGAGACAGTGGGGAAGTCGTTACGCCATTCGTGCAGGTCGGAACTTACCCGACAAGGAATTTCGCTACCTTAGGACCGTTATAGTTACGGCCGCCGTTTACCGGGGCTTCAATTCAGAGCTCGCACCCCTCCTCTTAACCTTCCGGCACCGGGCAGGCGTCAGACCGTATACGTCGTCTCTCGACTTCGCACAGCCCTGTGTTTTTACTAAACAGTCGCTACCCCCTGCTTTGTGCCACCCAACCCTGGTTGCCCAAGGATGGGTCTCGCTTATCCCGAAGTTACGCGAGCAATTTGCCTAGTTCCTTCGGCATCGTTCTCTCAAGCGCCTTGGTATGCTCTACCAGTCCACCTGTGTCGGTTTCGGGTACGGTCTCTACGCTGGAGCTATTTCCCGGAATGCGCCAAAAGCCGAGCCAATCCAATAAGGCCCGACAACATCTTGCATTCGTCACTTCCAGCAGGCCCAGGACTATTCACCTGGTTCCCATCAGCTACGGCTCTCGCCCTCGCCTTAGGGGCCGGCTCACCCTGCGCGGATTAACCTTGCGCAGGAACCCTTGGACTTTCGGCGACAGGGTTTCTCACCCTGTTTGTCGCTACTCATGTCAGCATTCGCACTTCCAATACCTCCAGGACCGGTCACCCGATATCCCTTCACAGGCCTATGGAACGCTCCGCTACCGAACAGTGGCCAGAGGCCAGTGGCCAGTGGCCAGGAAACAACGCGTCAGGCTTGTCACGACCCTTGCTTGGCAATCAGGCCTTGCAGCATCCGCGCGACCTCTTCAAACGAGGACCGCCACGCCGCCGTAAGCTCCGGCACCGCATAGCCGAGATCCTCGGCATACCGGCACCACAGCCCCGCCTCGTCGGCCGAACCCAGCGCCATCACCAGATAGCGCCGAAACTCCGGCTGCGACCACGGCTGCCGGCCCGCACCCTCGATCAGCAGGGCACAGACCGCCTTGGACGCACGGCGGACCTGGTCCGCCACGCCGCCATATTGCTCAACCTTCGGCCACGACAAACTCGCTCGATGCACATCGAGCGACAGATCATACGCCAACCGAAAGACCCGAAGACCCTCGATCCGCCCATGATCACCCAACTTGCGTCCTCCTGGCCACTGGTCACTGGCCGCTGGCAACTGAACCCGCAGCTTCGGCACGTGGTTTGAGCCCCGTTACATCTTCGGCGCAGGATCTCTATTAGACCAGTGAGCTATTACGCTTTCTTTAAAGGATGGCTGCTTCTAAGCCAACCTCCTGGTTGTTTTGGAAATCCCACATCCTTTCCCACTTAACCACGATTTGGGGGCCTTAGCTGGCGGTCTGGGCTGTTTCCCTCTCGACAATGGACCTTAGCACCCACCGTCTGTCTGCCGCGCTGCGCTCCCGGGTATTCGGAGTTTGGTTGGGTTTGGTAAGCCTTTGGGGCCCCCTAGCCCATCCAGTGCTCTACCCCCCGGGGCGAACACACGACGATCTACCTCAATAGATTTCGCGGAGAACCAGCTATCTCCGAGTTTGATTGGCCTTTCACCCCTAGCCACAGCTCATCCCCGACTTTTTCAACAGGCGTGGGTCCGGCCCTCCAGTGGGTGTTACCCCACCTTCAGCCTGGCCATGGCTAGATCACTCGGTTTCGGGTCTTCTGCCGGCAACTGAACGCCCTGTTCAGACTCGCTTTCGCTGCGCCTACGCCTAACGGCTTAAGCTCGCTGCCAACAGAAACTCGCTGACCCATTATACAAAAGGTACGCCGTCACCGCATGCCACCGAAATGACGCGGCTCCGACTGCTTGTAGGCACCGGGTTTCAGGTCTGTTTCACTCCCCTCATCGGGGTGCTTTTCACCTTTCCCTCACGGTACTGGTTCACTATCGGTCGCCAGGGAGTATTTAGGCTTGGAGGGTGGTCCCCCCATGTTCAGACAGGGTTTCACGTGCCCCGCCCTACTCAAGGATCTCTATCCGCCTACGCATACGGGGCTATCACCCGCTTTGGCCGGCCTTTCCATGCCGTTCCGCTTCACTGATAAAAACCACTGGCCTGATCCGCTTTCGCTCGCCACTACTCGCGGAATCTCCGTTGATGTCTGTTCCTCCAGGTACTGAGATGTTTCAGTTCCCCGGGTTCGCCTCATAAGCCTATGTATTCAGCCCATGATACCCCATAAGGGTGGGTTGCCCCATTCGGATGCCTGGGGATCAAAGCCCGCTCGCGGCTCCCCCCAGATTTTCGCAGCGTGCCACGTCCTTCATCGCCTCCTGGCGCCAAGGCATCCACCCGATGCCCTTCTCATTCTCATGCTACGCCCCGCCATGCACAGGAACCATCCACACCACAAATACCCCGCAGCGTGAACCCGTTCCCACTCCCACAGCAAAGCCAACTCACTCAGCACACACTCTCATTCACATCCCTGAACACTATGGCAGCCTGCCACTTGGGGCCACGCACGGCTCACGCCGCACCCGGCACCCAGGCCAGACAACCCATGCCAAACCGCCACGGACATCCCCTGCCGATCCAAGCCACACCGCCCTCAATACGAGAACAGCG